>NZ_BBIU01000026.1 GCF_000730645.1 Pseudomonas parafulva NBRC 16636 = DSM 17004
AAAAAGCGACCTTAGGGTCGCTTTTTTCGTTTTGGCGTTTTCACCGCACGTTCAGTGGCGGCCACGCTCTTCATCGCGCAAGGTCAGCACTTCATAGCCTTCTTCGGTTACCGCCACGGTATGCTCCCACTGGGCCGAGAGGCTGTGGTCACGGGTGATCACCGTCCAGCCATCTTTCAACGTACGGGTACCGCGCCCACCCTGGTTGATCATCGGTTCGATGGTAAACACCATGCCAGGTTTCAGCTTGATGCCCATGCCGCGTTGGCCCACGTGTAGCACTTCGGGCGCCTCGTGCATCTGCTGGCCGATGCCATGGCCGCAGTACTCCCGAACCACACTGTAGCCTGCGCCCTCGGCGTGAGCCTGGATAGCGTGGCCGATATCACCCAGCGTGGCCCCCGGGCGGACCTGTGCGATGCCTTTCCACAGCGCATCGTAGGTGGTCGCTACCAGATGGCGGGCCTCTTCGCTTACCGGCCCCAGGCTGTACATCTTCGAGGAGTCCGCAATGTACCCACCCTGTTCCAGGGTGATATCGACATTGATGATGGACCCCGCCTGAAGCACCTCATCGGCCTTGGGCATACCGTGGCACACCACGTGATCCACCGAGGTGTTGAGCGCATAGGGGAAGCCATACTGCCCCTTGCTGGCGGGGCGTGCCCTGAGTGTGTCGAGGATGAACGCCTCGGCCCGGTCGTTGATCTGCAGGGTGGTGACACCCGGGCGGATAAAGCTGTCGAGATCGGCGAATACTTGCGCCAGAAGCTGGCCGGCGCGGCGCATCAGGTCGAGTTGGGCGGGGGTCTTGATGATGACCTTGGACATGGGGGAGGGCAGTTGCTCATGCGGAAATTTGCTCAAGCATAGCGCTTGCCGCACCCAGGTTGCCAATGCGGCGGGGCCACAGGGGGCACGGCCTTGCCGACAATGCGGTAAGCTGGCGTCATGAACCTCGACACCCGTATCAAGTACCGCCACCTACTGTGCTTTCTGGAGATTGCCCGACAGGGCAGCCTGGCCAGGGCGGCAGACGTGCTCGCCATCAGCCAGCCGGCGATCTCCAAGACCCTCAGGGAACTCGAAGACCTTCTGCAGGCCAGGCTGTTCGTGAGGGGCCGCCAGGGCGTTGAACTGACCCCCGCTGGCACACGCTTCATGCGTTATGCAGGGCCCAGTGTGCAGGCCCTGCGCGATGGCGTCAGCTGCCTGCGCGGCGAGGCGCAGGTGCCGTCCCAGGTGCGCATCGGTGTGTTGTCCACGGTCGAAAGCCTGTTGATGCCCGAGGTACTGTGCCGCCTGCATCAGCGCCACCAGGCCTTGGTCATCAACGTGGTGACCGGCGTGAGTGCGCAATTGCTTGGCCAGTTGCGCGTGGGTGAACTGGAGCTGGTGGTGGGGCGGATGACCGACAGCCCGCAGATACAGGGCCTTTCGTTCGAGCACCTGTACAGCGAGTCCATGACCCTGGTGGTGCGCGCCGGTCACCCGCTGCTGGCTGTTGCACCGCTCGAACGGGCGCGTGTAGGGCAGTACCCACTGGTAGTGCCGCCGGCCGGTACGACGATCCGTCAGCATGCCGACAGCCTGTTCGTGCAATGCGGCATCCAGATGCCCGCACAGCGCCTGGAAACCTTGTCGCTGGTCCTGAGCCGGCGTTACGTGCAGGGCAGCGACGCGGTTTGGGTAGCCCCGCGCGACGCTGTGCTGCTGGACCTGCGCCGTGGCGACCTGGTCGAACTCGACCTGGGCGTGCGCGAACCTGGCGGTTCGGTGGGCATCTGCCGCAATGCTGCACTGGCACAGAGCCTGCCGGGGCAGTGGGTGTGCGACGTGTTGCGTGAGGTGGCCGCGCAGTATCGGGAGCGGGTATACCCTTGAGCCTCGCTGCGAGGGAGCGCTTGAGGCTGGCCAGCGCCCCAATCAGCGATTGTTGGTTGATCAAGTGGGCCGCATGGATATGGCGATTACGCCTGGAACGTTGAAGCCAGGCGTTACCTCCATATTGCCGCTGATCAACAGGCGCTTATGCGCGGCGTCGTATACAGGCGGCGCACCAGATGAGTAAAAACCGTCGTCGCCTCGGGCACCGTATTGCCCATAGCCTCGGGGTGGAACAAAGGTGTCATCAAACGTGCCAGCCGCAGTCAGGCGAAAAGCGAGTGTGTAGGTATAGAACTGTCCATAGCCCACAAGCCCGTTTCCATCTTCCATGCCTGAGGTCCAGGCACCTGGGCGCTCGAACACAAGCATGTTGCCGTTGTTGAACTCTTTTGCCGGCTTACCGGCGTAGTCTATGCGGTAAATGGCCGGGAATTCCGGGCCATCCTCGTCGGGCATTATGCTGCCGTAGAAGGAAATGCGCTTGGCCTTGACGTCGACGGACAGGCCGTAAAGGATCACATTGTCATCGGACCAATACAGGCCGTCATCACCAAACGAGGTGTCGAATTTACCTTCGGTGGTCAGTGCCATTGCAACGCTGTAGATCACGTCATCGCGCAGAAGGTAGAGTGTGACGAGCAGGCGCTCGGTGCCTGCTTGCGGAGCGAAAGCGACAATGCCATCGATGATGTGCTGGCTGGTGTCAGGAATGAGTTGAGTGCCATCCAGTATCCCGTCAGTGCCGAAGTCTCTGCGCAGTCTGCCGTCGTTATCGAAGGCTACAATCACCGGCTCGAATTTTTCAGGCCCTCGGCGCAGGCCGGCGACGAAGATGCCTTGCCCAACCAGTGCCAGGCGCTCAAGCACCAGCGCCTCGTCGATCAGGCCGCGGGTATCCACATAGCCTTTCCCCTGACCGAAACTCAGGTCGGGCTCACCGCTCGCTGTCAGCCTCCATATGTGGCTGGCTGACTCGCCATCCAGGCTCAAGATGACCAGCAGGTTGCCCTGCCTGTCTTCGATGATGCTGTTGAGTGCTGCGTAACGGGTGTCGCCGATTGTGTTGAAATCAAAAATCCCGTCCGCATGGAAGCTTTTGTCCAGCTGGCCGTACTCCGTGAGGCAGGCTACGAATACCGTGGTGTGCGACGTTTCCAGGTTGGTGCTGCGGCCAATGCCATAGGTCCGCCCCGGCTGGGTATGGCTTTTGATAAATCCTGTGCTGGTACTGCGGCTGCCCCTTTCCTGGGGTAAGAAATAGCCCAGCCCTTCCACGCCATAGCGTGTATCGATGGGTGCGGCGGCCACTTCTCTGTCAGCGTTGTTTACGGACGGTGGCACGCGGGTCGAGCGGTTGGGCTTGCGTGAGATGTTCATAACCTATCCTTCGTAGTGGCAAACTCAGGTCAGGCTTTCTTGCGAATGCCTTGTCAGCCATTGGAAGGCAGGCGCTTGTGGTGCGCTACTGTCAGAATTATCAGTTTTGTCGCGGGCTTGGCCGGCTTTTTCGTGCGCGCCCACACCTTTTTGCTCGGTGCTTCAACGAAGAGAATGACCAATACTGGCGTCCGGCTTGGCAACAGGCGACGCCGCCCGTGGCCTGCTGAACTTATTGCGTGAAACCCGCTCCTATGCCGGTAGCCATTGGTGACGACCGCCTGCTAAGCTCGCGGCCTACACCCTGATTGCCCTTATGGCGCATGAACAAGGAAATAGCATGAAACAGCATCGTTTGGCGGCTGCGGTTGCCCTGGTAGGCCTGGTACTGGCTGGTTGCGACCAGCAGGCCAGCAGCCCCGAACTGAAGACCCCCGCGCAGAAAGCCTCCTACGGTATCGGCCTGAACATGGGCAAGAGCCTGGCTCAGGAAGGCATGGATGACCTTGATTCGAAAGCAGTCGCGCTGGGTATCGAAGACGCCGTTGGCAAGAAAGAGCAGCGCCTGAAGGACGAAGAGCTGGTAGAGGCCTTCACCGCGCTGCAGAAACGCGCCGAAGAACGCCTGGCCAAGGCCAGCGAAGAAGCGGCCTCTGCCGGCAAGAAGTTCCTGGAAGAAAACGCCAAGAAGCCGGGCGTGGTTACCACGGCGTCGGGCCTGCAGTATGAAGTGGTGAAGAAGGCCGACGGCCCGCAGCCCAAGCCTACCGATGTGGTGACCGTTCACTACGAAGGCAAGCTGATCGATGGCAAGGTATTCGACAGCTCGGTCGAGCGCGGCAGCCCGATCGATCTGCCGGTGAGCGGCGTGATCCCAGGTTGGGTCGAAGGCCTGCAACTGATGCACGTGGGCGAGAAGTACAAGCTGTTCATCCCGGCTGAGCTGGCCTACGGCGCACAGAGCCCAAGCCCGCTGATCCCGGCAAACTCGGTATTGGTGTTCGACCTTGAGCTGATCGCCATCAAGGACCCGGCTCAGCTGCAAGGCGCCGAACCTGAAGCAGACGCCCCAGCCGAAGCCCCGGCTGAAGCACCTGCCAAGTAAAAGCCGTTTGCTGCAACCTGAACGCCCCGTCCCGACGGGGCGTTCGTGTTTGTGCAGAGTGCTTGGTCGAACCGGCAAGTGCTGATAGTGTCCGAGGACATGCAGCGTGTAGAAGCAGGAAGCGTCTAACCTGAGCCGTTTGGCCCGTACGCGTATGCGGGGCTGTAACGGCTGTGTAAAAAACGCCCGATCTGACCTTGGCCCTTGTCTGATAGGCACCTGACGTCAGAAACACCGCCCTGTTCACAAGGTTATCCACAATAAATGTGGATAACCTCTTCCGTCCTGGAGGCTCCATGAATGCACCCTGGAATTTCGCTCGCTTTCTGCCGCTGGCCGAGCGCCTGCTCAGCCGCGGTCGGTTGCCTGCACTGCTGTTTGCTGTGGCTCGCAAAGGCCCGCGGCTGGGCAAGTTGCGTGAAGACGTGAAGCTGATGCAGTCACTGTGCCTGGCATGGTGGCGCGGCGAGTACCGTGCCATAAGCCCCAAAGCGCTGGTCACGATCGTGGCAGGTCTGCTGTATTTCGTAAGCCCCATCGATGCCATCCCCGATTGGTTGCTGGGGGTGGGCTTCCTGGATGACATTGCCGTGCTGGGCTGGGTAATGAAGACCGTGGCCGATGAGCTGGCGCGGTTCAAGGCGTGGCGCGACTGCCAGGCCCCCGAGCGCCTGCGCGTGGTGGAGCGGTTGCCAGCTACCCCCGAAGCCCTGCGCCTGGAGCGTCCTGCGCCCTGATACCGGCCCCTCAGCCTGGCCGCGAAGGTGCCTGGCTGCACAGATCGCGGACTTGGTCATATAATTGGCATAAGGATTATGCCAACGGATTACATGCGGTAATCCTCTTGAGGGGTTCGTAATGGGTATTCAGGTCATCAGCCGGGACGGTCAGCCAGAGTACGCCGTCGTTCCGTGGGAGCACTATCAGGCGTTGCTGAAGGCTGCAGGGCAGGCCCCGGCAACGCCACCTGTCACCGGCGACGAAAGCGGCGAGCAGCTGCCACCTGCACCGGCGCCCGCCTTCAGTGAGGTGGGGGATATCCGCAGAGCCAAAGGGATTGCTGCCGAACAGTTGGCCCGAAATGTAGGGGTAAGCCCCGCTTACCTGGCCATGATTGAAGCCGGCGAGCGCCAGCCTGATGCTGCCATCCGCCGCGCATTGGCGTGGCACCTGGGCGTGGCTGGCTGGAGCGAGGTGTCATGAGCCACGTCAGGATCAGCCGCCAGCATTGGGATAACCTGCTGGGCGAGCTTGATCTGGCCAGGCGTCAACGCCACCTGCTGACCTACCGTGCGCTGATCGAGCGCTTGCAATTGCCCAGCCCGGCCATGCAGACACTGACCGCAGCGCTGGAGTACCTGGCGGTGCTGGATGCCCGGGCCGAGCAGCCACTGCGAAGTTCACTGGTGATCAGCCAGGGTGCCAGCCGGCTGCCCCGTACCGGGTTTTTCGAATGCGTCGAAAAGCTGGGTCGCTTTTCGGGCCCGGTCGATGGCATGGAGGCAGCGTCCTGGCATGCTTCCGAAGTGGTTCGGGTATTTGAGTACAGCTACCCCGAGGCGCCTTAGCTGCAGTGGTATCGGGTGATCAGAAGCGGTCCAGGCGGTATGCCCGCGTTTCAGGGCCTCCAAGCGCCTCGGCCAGCCGACCCACCCATTGCGCTGTGACCGCTGCCTGGGTCAAGCCCAGGTGCTGATGCCCGAAAGCCAGCAGCACCCGACCTTCACACACCCGGTCGATCACCGGCAATGAGTCTGGCAACGACGGGCGCATCCCCATCCAGGGGCTCGCACCCTCGGTGCTCAAGTCTTCCCTGAACAACCCCTTGCTCAACCGATGCAGTTGCCACGCCCGCTGCATGCTCGGGGGAGCTTGCAGGCCGGCGAACTCGACCGTGCCGGCCAGGCGTAACCCCCCGGTCATGGGCGTCATGATGAACTTGCGCTCAAGGGATGTGACGGCGAACGGCAGGCGTTGGTGTTCGGCCGGCAGCATCAGGTGGTACCCCCGTTCGGTGTCCAGTGGCACCTGCTTGCCCGTGAGCGCAGCAGTGAGGTGCGCCGAATGCGCGCCACAGCTCAGCAACACCTGGCGGGCATGCAGCGCACCGCAGTTGCTGGCAAGGGTTACCCCGGCGCTGTGCAGCCGCCCACTGTCGACCTGAGCCTGCATGAAGCGCACGCCCTCGGCCTGGGCCGCCTCGAACAGCTCGCACAGCACCCGATAGGGGTCGATGAAGTGGCCAGTGGACGGGAAGAACAAACCGCCCAGCAGGCTTGGGTTCAGCTGGGGCGCAGCGGCCTGTACCTGCCGCGCAGACCACAGCTCCACCGGTACGGCCTGTTGCTGCATGCGGCTGCGCAACGCCGCCAGCGCCTCACTGGATTCTGGCCGCTCGAACACCAGCAGCGAGCCGTCCTGATGAAACAGGTCGCTGCGCCCGATCGACCCCAGCAGCTGCTGCCAGGCCGCCAGGCTGGCTTCGTTGAGCGCGCGAATACCCGCGACGCTGCGCTGGAACGGTGCCGGGCGCAGGTTGAGCAGCAGGCGGGTGAACCAGGGCATCGCCTTGGGCAGGTACTTCCAGTCCAGGCGCAGTGGCCCCATCGGGTCCAGCAGCATGCGCGGCAGGCGCTTGAGAATCGACAGGTCGGCGATGGGGAACACCTGCTCGGTAGCCAGGTGCCCCGCATTGCCCCAGGATGCCCCCTGGCCGGGGAGCTGGCGGTCAACCAGCAGTACCTGCCGGCCCTGGCGTGCCAGCTGCAGGGCGCAGGCCACACCGATGATGCCGGCACCCACTACCACGATATCGTTTGCGGGGGTGTGCTCCATGCTCAGCCTTCCCGCTTGCCGTCGAGCAGGCGCCGCAGTTGCAACGGGTTGGTGTGCTGCAACGCCTCAGGCAACAGCGCGTCAGGAAAGTCCTGGTAGCACACTGGTCGCAGGAAACGCTGGATGGCCGCGGTGCCCACCGACGTGCTGCGGGCATCGGACGTGGCCGGGAATGGCCCACCATGCACCATGGCGTCACACACCTCTACACCGGTCGGCCAGCCGTTGACCAGGATCCGCCCAGCCTTGCGTTCCAGGGTGGGCAGCAGGGCGCGGGCGCTGTCGATGTCAGCGTCGTCCAATTGCAGGGTAGCTGTGAGCTGGCCCTCGAGGTGATCGGCCACTTCACGCATCTGCTGGTCGCTGGCGCAGGCTACCACCAGCGATGTGGCACCAAATACTTCGGTCTGCAGTGTCGGGTCGGCGAGAAACGCCTCGGCCTCGGCCACGAACAGGTGCGCCTGGCCTTGGTTGACGCCCTCGGCCGCAAGGCCGCTGGCCACCTGCGAGGCACCTCCGTTTTCAGCCAGGGCACTGATGCCTGCCTGATAGGCGGCAAAAATCCCGGGGGTGAGCATGGTCCGCGCTGCGGCCTGGCTTACATGCTGGCTGGCAGCCTGGATGAAGCGTTGCAAATCAGGCCCCTGCTTGGCGATCACCAACCCTGGGTTGGTACAGAACTGCCCTGCACCTTGAGTGAGTGAGCCAATGAACCCTTGGGCCATGGCTTCAGCGCGTGCCTGCAAGGCCGCATCGAACAGGAACACCGGGTTGATCGAGCTCATCTCCGCATACACCGGAACAGGTTCGGGCCGAGCCTGGGCGGCTTGGCACAAGGCCAGGCCGCCGCTGCGTGAACCGGTAAAGCCCACGGCCTTGATGCGGGGGTCGCTGACCAGCGCGATGCCCACTTCACGGCCCGAACCGTACAGCAGCGAGAACACCCCTTCAGGCAGCCCGCACTGCTGGACGGCGTTTGCCACGGCCTGGCCTACCAGTTCGCTGGTGCCAGGGTGAGCGCCGTGCGCCTTGACCACTACCGGGCAGCCGGCCGCCAGCGCCGAGGCGGTGTCGCCACCGGCTACCGAGAACGCCAGTGGGAAGTTGCTGGCGCCGAATACCGCGACCGGCCCCAGGGCGATGTGCCGCTGGCGCAGGTCGGGGCGGGGCAGGGGTTGGCGCTCCGGCAGGCCCGGGTCGACCCTTACGTCCAGCCACTCACCGGCCCGCACCACGCGGGCGAAAGTGCGCAACTGGGTGCAGGTGCGGCCGCGCTCGCCCTGGATACGCGCCGTGGGCAGGCCCGTTTCGGCGACGGCGCGCTCGATCAGTGCATCGCCGAGGGCTTCGATGTGTACGGCGATTGCTTCCAGAAAGCTGGCACGCTGTTCCAGTGTGGTTTCGCGATAGACGTCGAACGCCGCCCAGGCCAGGGCGCAGGCCTGGGCCACGTGTTCGCCCGTGCCGCCCGGGTACGCCGGCTCCAGTGCCTGGCCGCTGGCCGGGTTGATGGCGCGCAGGGCTTGGCGTGTGCCGGCTACCGGGGTTTGGCCGATCAGCAGTTTACCTGTGAGGGGCATGGTGACTCCTTGTGAATGCAATGCAGGTGCAGGAGAGGGCGGCTGCGGTCAGGCCACGTTCTGCTCGGTCGACCAGTGCGCATACCAGCTACGGAACAGCGCGTACTGCTGCTCGGCGTAGTTGCGCTGGGCATCGGTCAGGGCATCGGTTTCGTTGAAGTGCAGGGTGTACTCCGTGTCGCCGTTGAGCACCATCAGGTGCTTGTAATACAGCACCAGGTCGCAACCTTCATCGAACGACGACAGCACCCCCAGTGCCGCTTCCAGCTCACGGGCCAGGCGGCGGGCTCGGGCGTCGCCCTTGGCAGCCTGCTTGCTCAGGCTCACCAGTTGCAGCACCTCCCGTGGCAAGGCGTTACCGATGCCGGTGATGGCGCCGGTGGCGTTGCAGTTGACGAAGCCATGCACCACCTGGGTATCCACGCCCACCATCAGCGTCACACCGTCATCCTGGGAGGTGATGTGCTCGGCCGCATAGCGCAGGTCCGCGCCGCCGCCGAACTCCTTGAAGCCGATCAGGTTGGGGAATTGCTGGCGCAGTTCGAAGAACAGGTCGGCGCGGGTGGCGAAGCCGTAGTACGGGCTGTTGTAGATCACTGCCGGCAGCGCAGGCGCGGCGGCCAGAATCGCCGCGAAGTGGTGCTTCTGGGCAATCAGCGATGCCCCCCGGCTGAGCACCCGTGGAATGACCATCAGGCCCGCGGCGCCCACCTTGGCCGCGTGGGCAGCGTGGGCGACGGCTTCGCGGGTGTTCACCGCGCCGGTACCGACGATTGTCGGGATGCCCGCTGCTACCAGCCGCGCCACACCCTCCTGGCGTTCGGCCTCGCTGAGCAGTGGCCAGTCACCCATCGAGCCGCAGTACACCACTGCGCTCATGCCAGCCTCGATCAGCTCACGGCCCTTGCGCACCAGTGCGTCGTAGTCAGGTTTGCGGTCGGCGGTGCAGGGGGTCATCAGGGCGGGCATGGTGCCGGTGAAGATGTTGTCAGTCATTGTTAGTGCTCCTGGCGGTGTCGGGTGGTAAAGGAAAACAGGGGTCAGATGCCCCAGGCGAAGGGGTCCTGTTCGTCGATCAGCAGCGTGCTGTCGGCGGTCATGTAGGCGCGGCCGGTAATGAACGGGCGAATCCGCTCACCGTCACGCTCGTAGCGGCCAGTGAACTGGCTGCCGGTGATGCTGGCCTGTACCCAGGCCTGGCCCTCGGCCAGCTTGCCGTCTGCCGCCAGGCAGGCCAGCTTGGCGCTGGTGCCGGTGCCGCAAGGCGAACGGTCGTAGGCTTTGCCCGGGCACATGACGAAGTTGCGGCTGTCGGCTGCGGCGTCTTCGGCAAACAGCTCGACATGGTCGATGGGGGCACCGTGCTTACCGGTAATGCCTTGGGCTTCGAGGGCCTTGAGCATGGCCCAGGTGTAGTCGGTGAGGGCTTCGCGGTTGCTCAGTTCAAGGCGCTGGTCATGCTCGCTGACCAGGAAGAACCAGTTGCCACCCCAGGCGATATCGCCGTGCACTACGCCATGGCCGGGCACATCCACCGCCACCTGCTGGCGGTAGCGGTAGGCGGGCACGTTGCCGACGGTGATGGCGCCGTCCTCATGCAGGGTGGCGCTGACCTGGCCGACCGGGGTGTCGATCTTGTGCACCCCGGGTGCGATCAGGCCCAGGTGTTGCAGCGAGGCGACCAGGCCGATGGTGCCGTGGCCACACATGTTCAGGTAACCGGCGTTGTTGAAGAAGATCACCCCGCAGGTGGCGTCAGCCGACACCGGCGGGCAGTACAGCGCCCCCACCAGCACGTCGTTGCCCCGCGGCTCCAGCAGGCAGGCCCGGCGCCACGCGTCGTGCCGCTCACGCAGTTCGTCGCGCTGCTCGGCCATGCTGCGACCGTGCAGGTGCGGGAAGCCTTTCATCACCAGGCGCGTGGGTTCGCCGCCGGTATGCGAGTCGATGATGTGGATCTGTTTCATGGTCGTGTCCGTAGTGTGGTTGGCCAAGTTTTGCACTGTGGGTGCGGGCCGTCAGGGCGCCGCTACCGCCGGGCGTTGGGCGACCAACGGCGCTTGGCTGGCTTCGCTTTCATCCTCGCCTTCCAGGCGCACCAGATGTGCCGGCACCCCGGTGCACGCGCCCCAGTAGTAAATGCCAAGCGCACATGCGGCGACGATCACGGTGTCGAGCGGGTGGCCGATCACCCCGGTGCCGCCAAAACTGCCCAGCCAGGACAGCAGGATGGTCACGGCGTAGAAGCCGATCAGCCACGCCGACGAGCGCACCTGCTGGGCCAGCGACACGTGCTCGGTGGGCACGAAGCGCGCGCACACCAGGTACAGCACGAACATCAGGATTTGCAGCGCCAGCAGCCAGGACACCGTGCCCCAGCCCGACCAATACACGATCAGTGCGGCGATGATGAACGACAGCGGGCCCAGTACCCCCATGCCCTTGACCCGGAACGGGCGCGGCATGTCGGGCGCGTTTCGGCGCAGGGCGGCAACGGTCACCGGGGCGACGGCGTAACTCAGCACCAGTGCAGCGGACACCACGTTGATCAGCGCTTCCCACGAGGGGAACGGCAGGGTCCAGAACACCGACAGGCCGAACGTCAGCCACAGGGCCGGGCGCGGAATACCAGACTGCTCATCGACGCGGGTGAAGTACCGGAAGAACGTGCCGGTCTTCGCCCAGCCATACACCACGCGGGGGGTGGCGTTCATGTAGATGTTGCCGCAGCCGCTTGGGGAGATCACCGCATCCGCCACCACCAGGTAGGCCAGCCAGCCCACACCCAAGGCCAGGGCGATATCGCGGTAGGGCAGGGCCAGTTCCTGGGTTACCGCCGACCAGCCATTGGCCAGCATGTCAGTGGGCACGCTGCCGAGAAATGCCAGTTGCAGCAGGGCGTAGATCGCGGTGGACAGCAGCACCGACAGTATCAGCGCAATAGGAATGGTGCGTTGCGGGTTCTTGACCTCGCTGGCCACCGAGATGATCGGTGTGAGGCCCAGGTAGGCGAAAATGATGCCGCCGGCCGATACCGCCATTTCCACCCCGGACAGGCCAAACGGCGCTAAACCCTGCACCTGGAAATTCTCGGGTTTGAAGAAGGTGAACAGCACGCCGATCACCAGCAGCGGCACGATGAACTTGAACACGCTGACCAGGTTGTTGGCTTTGGCGAAGGTTTTCACGCTGCGGTAGTTCAGGATGAAGAACAGCCCCAACAGCGCGAACTGCACCAGCCAGCCCAGCACGGTCGGGTCGCTGGAGCCGGCCTTGGTCAGCCCGGGGAACCAGGCCGCGGCGTACTGGCGCGAGGCGACCACTTCGATGGCGATCAGGCTGGAAAAGGCGATCAGGGTGATGAACCCCATCAGGTAGCCCAGCAGTGGCCCGTGGGAATACACCGGGTAGCGCACCACGCCGCCGGCACGCGGCAGGGCCGCGCCCAGCTCGCAATACACGATGCCCAGCAGCAGCACGGCAAAGCCGCCCAGAAACCACGACAGAATGCCCGCAGGGCCGGCAATGGCGGATACGTGGCTGGCAGCGAACAGCCAGCCGGAGCCGAAGATGGCCCCTAGGCCGATGAAGGTGAGGTCCAGCAATGACAGCTGTTTCTTGAACTTGCCTGACATGGGTTCGCCTTTTTGTTGGTTATTGGATAGGCAGGTCTGATGTCACGAGGTGCGGCGTTTCGGCCGCGCTTTTGTGGAACATGGGCGGCTTGCATGGGGCATAGAGTGAACCGATCGGCGGGGCGGTTCTTGATGGTTTTCTGCAGGGGGCATGACGAAATCGGCACAGTCACGAAAAACCGTTGGCGTGCCGCAAGGCCGTGGAGATAGGCTCGAAGCCTCACTGAACATGGGCTTTAGAAATGATGCCTACCCCCTTGGCTACCCTGTGCCCGGCGCTGGAGCGGTACCGGCCAGCCAACCTTGAGGCGCTGCTGGGCGGCGTATCGCTGCTGCTGCCCATCCTTGACGCCATCCCCAACGCGGCGATCTTCATCAAGGATGAAGCTGCCCGTTATGTGCTGGCCAACACTACCCTGGTGCAGCGTTGTGGGCTCAAAGGGCTGGCGCCGTTGCTGGGCAAGACCAGCGCCGAGGTGTTTCCGGCGCAGCTGGGCCCTGGCTACACCGAGCAGGACCGCCGCGTGCTGAAAGAGGGCCTGGTGCTCGAAGACCAGCTGGAGCTGCACCTGTATGGCAGCCGCGAAGCCGGCTGGTGCCTGACCCACAAGCGCCCTTTGCACAACGTGGAAGGGGCCATCATTGGCCTGATCGGCATTTCGGTGGACCTGCAGTCAGCGGCAGACACGCACCCCGCCTATCAGCGCCTTGCCGCTGTGGACGAGCACATTCGTCGCCACTTCCAGCAGCCGATCAGCATGCGGGAGCTGACGCGCATAGCGGGCATATCCGTCGCTCAGCTGGAGCGTTACTGCAAGCGGGTGTTTCACCTCACCCCCCGGCAGATGATTCACAAGGCGCGCCTGGAACAGGCCCACCGGCTGCTGCATTCCGAGCTGCCAATTACCGAGGTCGCCCTACGCTGCGGCTACACCGACCACAGCGCCTTCAGCCGCCAGTTCAAGCAACTGACCGGGTTCACCCCGCGCCAGTACCGCCAGGCGACCAGTGTTCAGGGCGCTTGAAACAGTGCTTTCGCCTCGGTAAAGCACTGCTCGGCAATGGCCGAACGCGGTTCGCTGCGGCGCAGCAGCAGGCCCACGGGGCTGTGGATGGCGGCATCCACCACCGGCAGGATGCGCAAGTGCTCGCTGAAGGCTTCCAGGCCGCAGCCCAGCGGCATGATTGCGCAGCACAGGCCGCTGCTGATGGCCTGGATCAGCTGGAAGCTGGAGTCGCTTTCCAGCACCGCATTGGGTTCCAGGCCCCGGCTGCGCAGGCTCAGGTCCAGTGATTGGCGGTAGTGCATGCCCTTGCTCAGTAGGCCCAGGGGCGTGTCGCCCAGCTGGTCCCAGCGCAAGGCATCGCCCGTAAACTGGAAGTGCCGCGTGTCATGCAACAGGCCCATGGTGGTGATGCCCAGTTCGATGACCTCGAAGAACCGGGTATTGACCTGGTCCAGGTAGCAGATGCCCAGGTCGAGCTGGTTGCGGCTAAGGCCATCGACCACCTGCTCCGAACTCAGCGAACTGAGTTGAAAGTGCAGCCCGGGGTATTTTGCCCGCAGCGGCAACAACAATTGCATGGGGTTGAAGCTGGCCAACGGTACCGTCCCCAGGCGCAGGCTGCCTACCACCTGGCCCCGGCAATTGGCCGCTTCGGCCTGCAGGCCATCGTGGGCGGCGAGCAGGGTGCGGGCCCAGGCCAGGATGCGTTCGCCGGCCTCGGTAAAGCCTTCGAATCGCTGGCCCCGTTTGACCAGCACCAGGTCCAGTTCATCTTCAAGGTTGCGCAAGCGCATGGACAGGGTCGGCTGGGTGATGTGGCACAACGCCGCAGCCTGCCCGAAGTGGCGGGTCTGGTCGAGGGCGAGGAGAAACTTCAGCTGCTTGATGTCCATGCGCTTGCCTGGTAACGGGGTGTACAGACCTTAACCCACGTCTGCGATAGATGCTATTGATCGGCCAGTACGTGATATCGATTGGACGCCTGCAGCGCCGGCCTCTAGCGTGGCGATACTGACTTCGAGGGGGCTTTACCGTGCGTGTTCAACCTGATGCGGCCTTTGTACCGCTCAACATCGCTGTGCTGACCGTCAGCGATACCCGTACTTTCGACACCGATACCTCGGGTGAGCTGCTGGCCTGCCGCTCAGTGGAGTTTGGCCATCGCCTGGTGGCGAGGGCACTGCTGAAGGATGACCTCTACAAGATCCGTGCGCAGGTCGCCAGCTGGATTGCCGACGAGCAGGTGCAGGTGGTGCTGATCACGGGCGGCACCGGTTTTACCGGGCGTGACAGTACCCCGGAAGCGGTGGAGTGTTTGCTGGACAAGCGCATCGACGGGTTTGGCGAGTTGTTCCGTGCGCTGTCGATTCTGGATATCGGTACTTCCACGGTTCAGAGCCGTGCCCTGGCAGGGCTTTCCAACCGTACCCTGGTGTGCTGCGTGCCTGGCTCCACCGGGGCTTGCCGCACGGCCTGGGAGGGCATCCTGGCCGAACAGCTGGACGCACGCCACCGGCCATGCAATTTCGTCAAGCATCTGAAACCGATCGCGCCCTGCGAGACCCGCGGCTGAGTTTTAATCACCCGATACCCACCCGTGCGCCAATGCACCGTCAACTCAACACATACCCCACCGGCAACAACGCCGGTGGCAACGGCGTTTCCCCCAGCCCAGCCAGCACATCGCGTTCCACGGTGCGCACCATGGCGTCGGTGGGCAGGTCGTTCTCATCGCGCCCGAACGGGTCTTCCAGCTCGTTGCCGATGGCATCCAGCCCGAAGAAGGTGTACCCCACGATGGTGGTGAACAACGGCGCCAGCCAGCCCAGCGGTTCGGCCAGGGCAAAGGGCAGCAACAGGCAGAAGATGTAGATGGTGCGGTGCAGCAACAGTGTGTAGGGGAACGGCAACGGCGTGCCCTTGATACGCTCGCAGGTGGCCTGTACCTCGCTCAAGCCCACCAGCCGCTGTTCCAGCAGGCTGTAGCGCCAGTCGCTGATCTGTTGTTGCTCGGCCAGGTGCGAGCACTGCGCACCGACCTCACGCAGAATCCCGTCGCACACGTTGTGCGTGCTGATCCCTTCGGGCTGCGCCAGCCAACGGCGCGCGGCCTCCATATCATCTTCCCCGCGCAACCGCGCATTCAGGGCATGGGCAAAACCGCACAGGTTGCGCAGCAGCTCGGCCCGCAACCGGGCATCGGTGATCACCACACTTTCACGCACGAACGAGCGGGTTTCGATGATCAGCTTGCCCCAGGCCTTGCGCCCCTCCCACCAACGGTCGTAGCAGGCGTTGTTGCGAAAACTCATGAAGATCGACAGCGACAGCCCCAGCAGGGTGAAGGGCGTGGCGCTGACCGGGTAGAAGAATGCCGGGTAATGGCGCTCGGCCAATACAATCAGCGCCGCCAACAGCGTGACCATCAGGCAGCGCAGCGCGATGCGCTTGAGGATCGACCCTTTGAGGGTGAACAGCACCCGCAGCACACCATGGGTGGGATGAACGATCATGGAAATCCAGAGACGGCTGCTCAGCCGCCGGTCATGTTCATGAAACGCAGGATCTGTACGTCGCCACCCACTTCAAAATGGTGGCGATAGGGTTTCAGGTGCAACGAATCGCGAATGGCTGTTTCCAGCCGCTGCGGGTTGCCCGGGTGAGCGCGCAGCACGTGTTTGAGGTCAACGGAGTGCTCGTTGCCCAGGCACAGTAAAAGGCGGCCTTCCACGGTGAGCCGCACCCGGTTGCAGGTGGCGCAGAAGTTGTGGCTATGGGGCGAGATGAAGCCCACCCGGGTGCCCGGCGCTTCGGCCAGCCGCCAGTAGCGGGCAGGGCCTTGGGACGATTCGGTAGATTCGATTAGGCTGAAGTGCTCGGCCAGGCGCTCGCGCACTTCGTCGCTGGAGCAAAACGACTCACCGCGCTCATGCTCGTTGATCACGCCCAGGGGCATTTCTTCGATGAAGGTAATGTCCAGCTCGCGGTCTATGGCAAAACGCACCAGGTCTACCAGCTCATGGTCGTTGCGGCCCTTGAGCACCACGCAGTTGAGCTTGGTGCGGCGAAAGCCCGCCAGACGCGCCGCGTCTATGCCCGCAATCACTTGATGCAGGTCGCCGGTACGTGTCAGTTGCTTGAAGCGCGCAGCATTCAGGCTGTCGAGGCTGATGTTCAGGCGTGTGACGCCCGCGTCGAACAGCGGCTGCGCCAGGCGCCCCAACTGCGAGCCGTTGCTGGTCAGGCACAGCTCGCGCAGGCCGGGCAGGGCGGCGATGCGCTCGCACAAGCCGACGATGCCTTGGCGCACCAGTGGCTCCCCGCCGGTCAGGCGGATCTTGCGGGTGCCCAGTGCCACGAAACGCTCGGCCACCTGGAACAGTTCCTCGAGGCTCAGGATCTGCTGGCGCGGCAGAAACTGCATGTCTTCGGCCATGCAATACACGCAGCGGAAATCGCAGCGGTCTGTCACGGACATCCGCAGGTAGTCGATTTTCCGGTTGAAGCCGTCGATCAGGGCCCGGCTGTTCTGTTCCACGTGCACACTCGAATGGGTGGGGTACGCCTCCAAGCTATAACCTGGGGGCAGGGCAGTCAAATTGCTTTGCCCGACCGTATGATAAACAGGCTCTATCGCGGCTTGGGGCGCATCATCGAAACCGCTTATCACTCCGTAAGATCTTTCGATTGGACGCCCCAGCACCACGCTCCGTAGGCTGAATGAAAGCACCGTAGCGTGAGGATTCACCGCATGAGCCAAGACGACCACATCAGGGACTACAAAGGCGCCGCCGCCGGCTGGGGGGCGCTCAAGAGCGTCACCAAAAGCTGGCTGGGCAGCGACAACGCCTTCAAGAACCTGCGGGCCATGCTCAAGACCAACCAGAACGGTGGCTTCGACTGCCCCGGCTGCGCCTGGGGCGAGTCGCCGGAAAGCGATATGGTCAAGTTTTGCGAGAACGGGGCCAAAGCCGTCAACTGGGAGGCCACCGGCCGTTCGGTGGACCCTGCCTTCTTTGCCAAGTACAGCGTCAGCGCCCTGGCCGAACAGACCGACTACTGGCTGGAGTACCAGGGCCGGCTCACCCACCCCATGCGCTACGACGCTGCCACTGACCATTACGTGGAAACCAGCTGGGAAGAGGCGTTCGCCCTGATCGCCCGGCACCTGCGCGCACTCGGTTCGGCCGATGAGGCCGAGTTCTACACCTCAGGCCGCGCCAGCAATGAAGCCGCCTTCCTCTACCAGCTGTTCGTGCGCGCCTATGGCACCAACAACTTCCCCGACTGTTCCAACATGTGCCACGAGGCCAGCGGCGTGGGGATGTCCGAAACCCTCGGCGTGGGCAAGGGCACGGTGGTGTTTCACGACCTGGAACTGGCCGACGCCATCTTCGTGATCGGCCAGAACCCCGGGACCAACCACCCACGCATGCTTGAACCGTTGCGCGAGGCCGTGAAGCGCGGCGCGCAGGTGGTGTGTTTCAACCCCCTCAAGGAGCGCGGGCTGGAGCGCTTTCAGCACCCCCAGCACCCGTTCGAAATGCTCAGCAACGGCTCCGAGCCCACCAACACGGCGTATTTCCGCCCGAACCTGGGCGGCGACATGGCAGTGATGCGCGGCATCGCCAAATACCTGTTGCAATGGGAACGCGAGGCCCAGGCCAGCGGTGCGCCGGCGGTGTTCGACCACGCGTTCATCGCCGAGCACACCAGCGGCGTGGACGCCTACCTGCAAGCCGTGGATACCACGCCCTGGGCGCATATCGTTGAGCAGTCCGGGCTTACCCAGGCCGAGATCGAGCTGGCTGCGCGCATGTACCGCAAGGCCGAACGGGTGATCATGTGCTGGGCCATGGGCGTCACCCAGCACCGGCATTCGGTGCCTACCGTGCAGGAAATCGTCAACCTGCAGTTGTTGCGGGGCAACGTTGGTAAACCGGGGGCTGGGCTTTCCCCGGTGCGCGGTCACAGCAACGTGCAGGGTGACCGCACCATGGGTATCGACGAAAAGCCCAAGCCGGCGTTGCTCGATGCTCTGGAGAAGCGCTTCGAGTTCCGCGTGCCCCGTGCCCACGGCCACAACGCTGTGCTGGCGATCAAGGCCATGGAAGAGGGGCGCTCGAAGGTTTTCATCGCCTTGGGCGGGAACTTCTCCCAAGCCACGCCAGACACCCCGCGCACCCACGCGGCGCTGCGCAAATGCGCGTTGACCGTACAGATTTCCACCAAACTCAACCGTTCGCACCTGGTCACTGGGGGCGATGCGCTGATCCTGCCGTGCCTGGGCCGGACCGAAATCGACGTGCAGGCCAACGGCCCGCAAGGGGTAACGGTGGAGGACACCTTCAGCATGGTGCACATCTCCCATGGGCAACTGCGGCCGCGCTCGCCGCACCTGCGCTCGGAGCCGTGGATTGTCGCCGGCATGGCACAGGCCACCCTGGGCAAGCAGCCAATCGACTGGGAATACGCCGTGGCAGACTACGGCCGTATCCGCAGCATGATTGCCGACGTGATCCCAGGCTTTGCCGCGTTCAATGAGCGCCTGCAAGCACCTGGCGGCTTCCACCTGGGCAATGCCGCCGCTCAACGCACCTGGCGCACGGCTACCGGCAAGGCCCGCTTCAGCCCGCATGCACTGCCTGAGCAACTGGTCAACGCCAAGGTGCTGGCCCGGGGTGACACGCCTGACCTCATTCTGCAGACGCTGCGCTCCCACGATCAGTACAACACGACCTTGTACGGCCTGGACGACCGCTATCGCGGTGTATTCGGGCTACGTGAAGTGGTCTTCGTCAACGAAGCCGACATCCGCCGCCTGGGTTTCGAGCCCGGTGAGCAGGTAGACCTGGTGTCGCTGTGGGAGGATGGCGTGGAGCGTCGCGTATCGGGCTTCCGCCTGGTGGCCTATGACGTGCCTGAGGGGCAGGCCGCAGCCTACTACCCTGAAACCAACCCGCTGGTGCCGCTGGACAGTTACGGCGACGGCACCTACACGCCGACCTCCAAGTTCGTGGCAATCAAGGTCGAGAAGGCCAAGGCGGGCAACCGGATCGAGGCGGTGCTGGCGGCTGATTGACGGCGGCAGGCCCAGTACAGTCACTCAGCATCAGGAACGATGCACCGGATACGCCGTGGTGTACTTCATCTGCTCCATGGCAAAACTGGACGTGATGTTCGATAGCCCATCGGTACTGTTGATCAGCTTCTTGTAGAACCGGTCATACGCGGCGATGTCCCCCACCACCACCCGCAGCATGTAGTCCCAATCACCGGACATGCGATAGAACTCCATTACCTCCTCGAACGCGGTCACGGTTGCCGCAAACTGCTCCAGCCAGACGCTGTCGTGCCGCTGGGTTTTCAGTTGCACGAACACCGTCAGCCCCAGCCCTAGCCGTTCAGGGTCCAGCAGGGCGACGCGGCCCACGATGTAACCCTCGTCTTCCAGGCGCTTGACGCGCTTCCAGCAGGGGGTGGTGGACAGGTTTACCGCCTCGGCCAGGTCCTTGAGGGACACCGAGGCATCGCGCTGCAGCAGGGTGAGAATGTGTTGGTCGAAGCTGTCCATATCAGGCGCAGGCCTTGGCGAAGAAGTTTTCACAGGTTACCCCAAGGCCAGCACTTTGGGGTTGTGCGATAGTGGCAGCTTCACCTCTGCCAATGGGCCTGACCATGTCCGACAAGCCGCGCCATTTCGCCACCCGAACCATCCATGCCGGCGAGCAATTCAGCGTCGCCGACAATGCCATCTTCCCGGCTATCGTCACTGCCAGCTCGTTCATCAAGCGCGGCCTGGACGACAAGCCCGAGTATTCCTACAGCCGCGTGGGCAACCCCACCCGGCACGCTTATGAAACCTGCGTGGCGGCCCTGGAAGAGGGCGCCGGCGCGGTCGCCTGCGCGTCCGGGGTAAACGCCACGGCCACCGTGCTGGAACTGCTGCCCAAGGACGCCCACGTGGTGGTGATGAACGGCGTGTACGGCGGCACCTTCCGCATCATGGAAGATTACCGCAGCCACACCTCAGGCCTGACCACTACCTATGTCGACCTCAACGACCTGCAGGCTGTGGCTGCGGCCATCAAGCCGGAAACCCGGCTGATCTGGATCGAGTCGCCCACCAACCCCCTGCTGCACCTGGTCGATATCAAGGCGGTGTGCGACCTTGCCCGCGCGCGGGGCATCCTCACCTGCATCGACAACACGTTCTGCTCCCCCTGGAACCAGCGCCCGATCACCTTGGGTGTAGACCTGGTGATGCATTCGGCCAGCAAGTACATCGGTGGCCACTCCGACCTGACTGGCGGCGTGGTGGTGGCCGCCAGCGACGAACTGCTGCACCGCCTGCGCCGTATCAGCATGGCGATCGGTGCGGTGCAGGGCCCGTTCGACTGCTACCTGGCGCTGCGTGGCCTGAAGACGCTGGACGTGCGTATGGAGCGCCAATGCGCCAATGCGTTGCGCGTGGCGCGCATGCTCGAACGCCACCCCCAGGTGCAGCAGGTGTACTACCCGGGCCTTGAAAGCCACCCGCAGCATGAACTGTGCAAGCGCCAGATGCGCAGTGGCGGGGCAGTGGTGGCCATGAAGGTAAAAGGCGACCGAGCTGCCATGAACCGCCTGGTGGAGGCGTTGCAGATTTTTGTGCTGGCCGATTCGCTGGGCGGGGTGGAAAGCATGATCAACCATTCGTGGACCATGTCCCACTGCTCCCTCAGCCCCGAGCAGAAGGGTGTGATGGGGATCAGCGAAAACCTGCTACGGCTGTCGGTGGGGATTGAGGCTCATGACGATTTGATCGAAGACCTGAACGGTGCTCTGAACGCTTTGGCTGCAGGATAAAGACAGGGCCTCCTGGCGAGTGCAATGTTCACCGCAGGAACAATTGACTCGCAAAGAGGCCCTGGACTCACTCAATCTTGCTCAAGCCCCCGGTGCGTGAATGACGCGCTCGATCTTGTCCTTGATCAACAGCCGCTCCTTGCGCAGCCGGTTGACCACATCGTCATTGGTGCCATTGCTTTCTGCAGCGAGCACCTCCTTGTCCTTGGCGTTGTATTCCTTGTGCAGTGCGTGCAGCGTCTGGTCCTTGTCAATGAGCGCCTGGAAGGCATCGGCGGTTACGTGCAAGTCAGCGAGCAGGTCATGCGGAACTGGCATTTCTTCACCTCGGTCAGGTTGGTCGGTAAGGTCCTGACCACTGAGGATAGCTGCCTTTGGCCGGCTCTGGCGGCCGGGGTTGGCTGAACGCCAGCTGAACAAGTTGCATTGCGCACATGAAAACAGGCGACTCACGGAATTGTAACGTTATTTTTCACATAAAATTGATGGCACGCTTTCTAGAGTTCGCGCAGTTTGCTCCCGGTGCCATCCGGCCCGGGAGGTCTCATGCCTGGTTGTGAACGCCCATGCCCAACATCAAACCCCTGCGGACCGAATGGGTCACGCTGCTGGCCAGCCTGTACCTGCTGATCGGCTTCAATTTCTTTCTCTGGCAGCACCTCGAACAAGTGGTGCCGCCTGGCTTGCCGGGCTTGTGGCTGAGCCTTGCGTTCGCCGTGCTGATGCTGTTCGCCTTCAACCTGATACTGACCCTGTGCGCCTTCCGCTACGTGCTCAAGCCGTTGCTGATCGTGTTGTTCATGAGCGGCGCGGGTGTGGCGTACTTCATGAACCGTTACGGTGTGCTGATCGACGCCGGCATGTTCGCCAACATGGCCGAAACCAACGTGGCCGAAGTCCGCGACCTGATGTCGCTGAAGTTCGCTTTGTACATACTCGGGCTGGGTGTGGTGCCTTCGCTGCTGCTGTGGAAGGCCCCTGTTGTGTACCGCACCTGGCAGCGTGAGCTGCTGGGCAAGCTGGTGGTCAGCGCGGCGTGCGTGGTGGGTTTGGGCTCGGTGGGCCTGGCCAACTACCAGGGCCTGTCGTCGCTGCTGCGCAACCACCATGAATTGCGCCTGATGCTGACGCCCAGCAATATCGTCGGCGCATCCATGACCTATGTGAGCGAGCGCGTGTCCACAGCCTCGCGGCCGTTCCAGCCATATGGTGAAGATGCCAGCCGCGACGCTGCCTGGCACAGCCACCAGCGCAAGTCGCTGACCGTGCTGGTGGTCGGGGAGAGCGCCCGTGCAGACCACTTTGGGGTGTTGGGCTACGACCGCGACACTACGCCGAACCTGGCGAAGGAACAGGGCCTGCTGGCGTTTTCCGATGTGCACTCGTGTGGCACCGAAACGGCAGTGTCGGTGCCGTGCATGTTCTCTGGCATGGCGCGCAAGGACTACGACGCCCGCGTGGCAAAAAACCGTGAAGGGCTGCTGGACATCCTCAAACGTGCCGGCCTGGACGTGCAGTGGCGCGACAACCAGTCCGGCTGCAAGGGCACCTGCGACCGTGTGCAGTACGTCAACCTCACCAACCTGAAAGACCCGCAATTGTGCGCAGGCGGCGAGTGCCACGACCAGGTGCTGCTGCAAGGGCTGGGCGAGCTGATCGACAACCTCGACAGAGACACCGTGCTGGTGCTGCACCAGATGGGCAGCCACGGCCCCGACTACTTCAAACGCTACCCGCAAGCCGACCAGCGCTTCACCCCGGTGTGCCAGAGCAACGCCCTGGACCAGTGCAGCCAGCAGGAGATCATCAACGGCTACGACAACACCCTGGCCTATACCGACCGTGTGCTGGCGTCGCTCATCGATACCCTGCGCAGCAAGCAGGACAAGGTGGACACGGCCATGATCTACCTGTCGGACCATGGCGAGTCGCTGGGCGAGTACAACCTGTTCCTGCATGGCACCCCTTACGCCATCGCCCCCGAACAGCAAAAGCACGTACCGTTGCTGGCCTGGTTCTCCGACAGCTACCAGCAGGACTTCGGTGTGGACACCGGTTGCCTGGCAAAACTGGGCGATGCGCCGTTGTCCCAGGACAACCTGTTCCACTCGATGCTCGGCCTGTTGCAGGTGCATACCGGGGTGTATCAGCGGTCCCTGGACCTGTTTGCCGGCTGCCGCCCCTGGCTTGCCGCTGCCAACGGCCAATAGCACCCTTGGTCGGTAATGACGATGGCCTGGGTTTCACCCGCAGTGCCCGCGCCGTATATACTGCGCGCCAATGTTAGTGGGAGAGCCTCGTGGCCATCGAAATACACTGGATCCGTGACGACCAGAGCCTGGCCGCACATTGCAGCGACTGGCGCCAACTGCCTTTCGTCGCCGTCGACACCGAATTCATGCGCGTCGACACCTTCTACCCCAAGGCCGGGTTGATCCAGATTGGCGACGGCAAGCGCGCCTTCCTGATCGATCCGTTGCTCATCGGCAACTGGCAACCCCTTGCCGACCTGCTCGAAGACAACGGTGTGGTCAAGGTACTGCATGCCTGCAGCGAAGACCTCGAGGTGCTGCTGCGCCTGACCGGGCGTTTGCCGCAGCCGTTGTTTGACACCCAGTTGGCGGCGGGTTACCTGAACCTGGGTTTCTCCATGGGCTATTCGCGGCTGGTGCAGGAGGTGCTCGGCATCGACTTGCCGAAAGGCGAGACGCGCTCCGACTGGCTACAGCGCCCGCTGTCCGATACCCAGGTCAGCTACGCCGCCGAAGATGCCGTGCACCTGGCGGAGCTGTTCATTGCCGTGCGCCCGCGCCTGTCCGACGACAAGTACGCGTGGGTGTTGGAGGACGGTGCTGAGCTGGTGGCCCAGCTGCGCCGCGACGTGGAGCCCGAGGGCCTGTACCGCGATGTGAAGCTGGCCTGGAAGTTGGCGCCTCAGCAGTTGGCGGTGTTGCGCGAGCTGTGCGCCTGGCGCGAGCGCGAAGCGCGCCAGCGTGACGTGCCCCGCAACCGCATCCTCAAGGAGCACTCGCTGTGGCCCATGGCCAAGAGCCAGCCCAGCAACCTGGCCGCCTTGGCTCGCATCGACGAGATGCACCCGCGCACCATCCGCCAGGACGGCGAGTTTCTCGTCCAGCTGATCAAGCGTGCGGCCAGCCTGCCCCCGGAGCAGTGGCCGCCGGTACTGCCCGAGCCGTTGCCCATCGAAGCCTCTGGCATTTTGAAACAGCTGCGCGCGGTGGGGCAGGCCGAAGGTGAGCGCCTGGGCATTGCGCCCGAGCTGATGCTGCGCAAGAAAACCCTTGAGGCGTTGCTCAAGAGCGGCTACCCCAATGGCCCTTATCAATTGCCCGATTCGCTGCGCGGCTGGCGTCGCGAGCGCATGGGCCAGGCCCTGCTGAACAGCCTGGCCGGCGCCGGAGAAACCCGATGAAACGTATCTGCTCCATCTACAAGAGCCCGCGCAAGCGCGAAATGTACCTGTACCTGCTCAAGGCCGATGGCCTGGAGCGCGTGCCCGAAGCCCTGCTGCCGTTTTTCGGCACCCCCCAGCATGCCTTTGACCTGGTGTTGACCCCAGAGCGCAAGCTGGCCCGTGAAGACATCGCCAAGGTGCTGGAGAACCTGGAAAACCAGGGCTATCACCTGCAAATGCCGCCACCGGACGACGACTACATCGAGCACCTGCCCGAAGAGTTGCTGCGCCGTAACGACCCGGCCTGATCATGCGTGTACTGATTGCCGAGCATAAGCATGCGCGTTATGCCGAACTGCTGGCCCAGGCCGCACCTGACCTAGAAGTGCTGACCAGCGGTGACTCCGCGCAACTGTCGCGCTTTGCTGCGCAGTGCCCGGTGTGGCTGGGCCAGCCGGACCTGCTGGCCAGCCTGCTGCGCCAGGGCCATGTGCCGCAATGGGTGCAGACCACCTGGGCCGGGATCACGCCGCTGCTGGCGCCGGGCCTGCCACGCAGCTACCGCCTCACCCGGGCAGTGGGCATTTTCGGCCAGGTGATGGCGGAGTACATGCTGACCTACATGCTGGGGCATGAGCGGGAGGTGTTGTCGCGCCTGGTCAGCCAGGTGGAGCGGCGCTGGGATGACCGTCAGGGCTGCTCCCTCGAAGGGCGCAAGGTGCTGGTGGTGGGCACCGGTGATATCGGCCAGCGCGTGGCGGCGTTTCTGCAGCCGTTTGGTGTGGTGCTCTACGGCGTAGCGAGCAGCGCCCGGGAGCAGGCGCCGTTCGTCGAGGTTGCAGCGCTTGAGGACCTGCCACGCCTGGTGGGCGAGGTGGACTATGTATTGAACTTGCTGCCAGATACACCGGCCACCCATGATATCTATGACGCAGCCATGTTCAGGTGCTTCCGGCCCACGGCGTTGTTCATCAACGCCGGGCGCGGTGTGTCGGTGGTCGATGGCGACCTGGTGGAGGCCTTGAAGCAGGGCCACCTGGCCGGTGCGGTGATCGATGTGTGCCGCCAGGAGCCGTTGCCCCGGCAGCACCCATTCTGGACCGCCTGGGGCCTGTTGCTGACCGGCCACAGCTCGGCGCCGACCTCGCCTGCCGCGATGGTGCGGTTGTTCGTCGAAAATGTGCGAGCTTATGGCACCGGCCAGGCGCTGCGCGGTGAAGTCGACTTCGCTCGCGGCTATTGACCGCAGCTGCAAGCTACAAGCTGCAAGCGGCAAGAAAAAGCCGTACGCGTTGCCTTTGCTTGCAGCTTCTAGCTTGCAGCTTGTAGCTGCCCTAATGCAGGAAAACCGTGGGATGAACGCTGAAAACGCGCCGTTCTGGCGTGGTAAAACCCTTGAACAACTCAGCCCGCAAGAGTGGGAATCGCTGTGCGATGGCTGCGGGCTGTGCTGCCTGCAAAAGCTCGAGGATGAAGACGACAACAGCGTCTATTACACGCGCATTGCCTGTAAGTTGCTGGACCTGAACACCTGCCAGTGCAGCGACTACCCCAACCGCTTTGCCCACGTACCTGATTGCATTCAGCTTACCCCGGGCAAGGCCGACCAGTTCCGCTGGCTGCCCAGCACCTGCGGTTACCGGCTGGTCAGCGAAGGCAAGGACCTGCCGGCATGGCATCACCTGGTTTGCGGCGACCGCCAGCAGGTGCACGAACAGCGCATCTCCCAGGCTGGGCGTATGCTCAGTGAGCAGGCCGTGCACGAAGATGACTGGGAAGACCACCTGATTTTCCGCGCCAGTTAACGGTGCGCCTCGCTGCGGCGGGGGACAAGGAGTTGTGTTATGCGTTGCCACCCGTTGTTGCTGTTGGGCCTGCTGGCCGCCTCACCCGCCTGGGCGAAAAAGGTCGACCTGGACTACCAGGTACGCTTGATGCCCGCCAGCGGCCAGGCCGAAGTTCGCGTCACCCTGGCTGACGGCAGTGCTGTGCGCAGCCTGGACTTCGACCTGGGCAAGCTCGGCGCGTACAGCGGTTTCCAGGCCGACGGCCAGTGGCAGCTGCGTGGCCAGCACGGTGTGTGGCAACCGGCCTCCGGCAAGACCAGCCTCAGCTACCGCGTGCAATTGGACCAGAAGCACAGTAAGGGCGCCTATGGCACCAGGATCACCCCGCACTGGGCGCTGTTCCAGGGCGATCAGCTGATTCCACCTGCGCATCTCGACCAGCAGGACGGCACCGAACTGGTCGCGCGGCTCACCTTCGACCTCCCCGAGGGCTGGAAAAGCGTCGAAACCGCCTGGCCGCGTATCGGCAAGGACAAGTTCCGTATCGACGACAGCTCGCGGCTGTTCGACCGCCCGACAGGCTGGATACTGGCCGGCGACCTAGGCAGCCGCCGCGCCCGCCTGGGCGACACCGATGTGACCGTGGCAGCGCCCGTGGGGCAGGGTATGCGGCGCATGGACAGCCTGACCTTGCTTACCTACGTATGGCCACAGCTGCAGGCGACGTTCCCGCGCAACCCACCCAAACTGTTGGTGGTCGGTGCCCGGGACGGCATGTGGCGCGGGGCAATGGCGGCCCATGGCTCGCTGTACCTGCACAGCGGCAGGCCGATGGTCAGCGAGAACGGCAGCAGCCCATTGTTGCGCGAGGTCGTGCAGCTGTTTACCCAGATTCGCGCACGCGACGGCAGTGACTGGCTGGTGGAGAGCCTGACGGATTATTACGCCAGCGAACTGCTGCGCAGGTCTGGTGGGATGAGCGACGACCGTTATCAGGCCTGGCAGGCGCGGCTCAGCAAGCAGGGCGCCAAGGTCACCACACTCAAGGGTGACCAGGCCAGCCCCGCTCAGGTAGCGCGGGGCGTGATGTTGCTGCAGGCCCTGGACAAGGAAATCCGCATCCATACCCAGGCCAAGCGTTCTCTCGATGACGTGGCGCGCGGGTTGATGCGCCTGCCAAGCGTCAGCACGGAGGAGTTCGTGAAGATCAGCGAGAACGTGCTGGGGCGCAGCTCCGACGTGTTACAGAGCAAAGCCTTGCGTTAAAGGCTCCACGCCCGACGCATCAGGTATCAGCCACAGGGTCCTTGCCGGTCACCGTAACGCCTTCAGTAGCCGCTTTGGCGCTGTCTTTCAAGGCCTCCAGCTCGGCACCGCTGCGTTGCAGGTCTGTACGCAGCCGGTTGTACTCCTGGCGGTTGCGCTGCAGCCAGGCCTTTGTGGCGCAGTGGCCGCTCAGACCCCGGGCCAGCGCCAGGCCGCCCACAGCTACCTTCAGCAGCCCAAGCACACCGCCCTGACGCAGCCCCCGGGTGACCATCAGCGCCCCACCCGCCAGCGAGCTGACGCGCTCGATGCCGTGAACGTTCTGGTCCTTTGATGGCGCAGTAGCATGGTTATCAAGCATGGCAAGCCCTCCTTGTGAAGTGTATGCAGCTGACCCGCCTGCCCTTGGCGTCGTTCAGTCGGGTTGCCGGGCAGGCTCGCCAGCGGCACGTGCACCTACTTGAACTTGGGCCCCGAGCGGGTATTGAGCCCTTTGGCCAGGCGGTCATACAGCACTACGTTCACGGTCGCCGCCAGGTTCATGCAGCCTTCGGTAGGGATGTAGATGGTTTCTTCGCACCAGGCACGTACCTCGGCACTGAGGCTGCCGTCTTCGGGGCCGAAGATGTAGAGGGCGCGGTCTGGGTGGGTGTATTCGGGCAGCGGGCGGGCGCCCTCCACCAGTTCGACCGCAACAGGCGTGCAGCCTAGTGGGATGATGCGTTGCAGGTCGTCGATGCCGATCAGCGGGATGTCGTAGTGCACACGCTTGGTGTCGGTGACGAAGTCACGGGCGCGCTCGTAGCGCTTGCCGGTATAGAACACCGAGTTGACCCCGTAGCAGCCTGCTGCGCGCATGACCGAGCCAACGTTTTCGGCCGACTTGGGGTTGAACAGGCCAATGCAACTGTATCGTTTGTTAGCCACGTACCGGGGCCCTTCGCAAAAAAGCGCGATTATACGGGCTGCCCGGCCGTAGCGGGGGCTCGATGGTCAGTCCTTCTTCAGCAGCCCAGCCAGGCCGGCGAACGGGTTATGCGTGGCCTTGGCGATGCTGGGGGTGCTGGTGGAGCCTTCGCTGAAGTATTGCTGGTCGGTGTAGCGCGAATGTTCGTTGTCGTGGCAGTACAGGCACAGCAGTTCCCAGTTGGAGCCGTCCTGCGGGTTGTTGTCGTGGTTGTGGTCGCGGTGGTGCACCGTCAGCTCGCTCAGGCGCTTGCCGGCGAATTCCCGGGCGCAGCGGCCGCACACGTGGGGGTACATCCTCAGGGCCTTGTCGCGGTAGCCCATTTCCTTGTCGCGCTTGGCATCGGCCAGAATACGGTCCAGGCGCGCAGTGGCGGCGGAAGTGGAGGAGGTCATGGTGTTTCCTTCGTTCTTATCAGGCAGGTGACGGTTATGCCATCGAGTCTAGCGCGCTTGCGGGGCTGACGGACAGGCACAAACCGCAATATCAGCGTAGCCTGTAGGAAGTTTCTAGACAGGAGGTTGCTGATGCTCGCTGCGATCCTCGCCATGACGATGCTGGCAGGCGTGCCGTTGGCCGAAGCCGCCAGCACACCGCCCAGGTTGAGCACGCCGGTGCCCGGTGCACCCGGCACGCCAACCCCAACGCCCTACCCGCAGATCACCCCAAGCAGCCCGCCCAAGGCCTACGACCCTGAACCAGGGGCGCCGCTGCTGCCGCCGATGCCCGTGCCCGGGCCGCCGAAGGACCAACCACTGCCAGGTTTGCGCCAGGAGGCAGACAAACCCGTGACGCCCGGCAAGTGATCACAGCGCCGGCAGGTGCCGGCTACATCCCCAGCTCACCCAGCACGAACGCATATTCCAGCGCCACGTCCTTCAGCCCCTGGTAGCGCCCGCTCATACCGCCGTGGCCAGCGCCCATCTCGGTCTTGAGCAGCAGCAGGTGGCTGTCAGTCTTGCAGGTACGCAGGCGCGCCACCCATTTGGCGGCCTCCCAATATTGCACGCGGCTGTCGTTGTAGCCGGCCACCACCAGCATGGCGGGGTAGGCTTGTGCCTTCACGTTCTCGTAGGGGGCATAGGCCTTGATCCGCTCGTACACCTGCGGCTCCTGCGGGTTGCCCCATTCATCGTACTCGGTCACCGTCAGCGGCAGCTCGGGGTCGAGCATGGTGTTGAGCACGTCGACGAACGGCACCTCGGCAATGGCGCAACGCACCAGGTCGGGGCGCAGGTTCAGCACAGCACCGATCAACAGGCCACCCGCACTGCCGCCACTGATGGCCAGCCGGTCGCTGGCCGTCACGCCTTCGCCAATCAGGTGTTCGGCGCAGGCAATGAAGTCACTGAAGGTGTTGTGCTTGTGCGCCTGCTTGCCGGCGCGGTACCAGGCCTCACCCAGTTCACCGCCGCCGCGCACGTGGGCAATGGCAAAGGCCACGCCGCGCTCGAGCAGGCTCAGCCGCGCGTGGGAAAACCACGGGTCCAGGCTCTCGCCGTAGGCGCCATAACCGTACAGGTACAACGGTACCGTGCGGCCCAGGTCTTGACGGCGACGCACCAGGCTGATCGGCACCCGGGTACCGTCCGCTGCGGTGGCCCACAGGCGTTCGCTGACATAGTCGTCAGCATCGAAGCGCCCCAGTACCGGGGTTTGCTTGAGCACCACCTGGGCACCGTCGGCCAGTTCCAGCTGGCGCACCTGGGCCGGGCGGTTGAGTGCTTCGTAGCGCAAGCGCAGGCGCGGGCTGGCGAATTCCAGGCTGTCCTGCACGTACAGGCTATAGGCAGCGTCAGGCAACTGCACCCGGTAGGCAGGCAGGCCCTGAGGGCGTACTTCGATGATGGGCAAGCCGCCCTCGCGCAGGCTCAGGGTGAGCGCCTCGGCATTCAGGCTCAGCCCCTCCAGCATGATGTCGTCACGGTGCGCGACCAGTTGCTGCCAGGCGTCACGGCCAGGCACTGGCGTAGACGGGGCGTGGTACAGGGCGAAGTTGATGCCGTCCTGGTTGGTGCGGATGAACCAGCGCCACTCACCGTCCAGCTGGCCGTGGTCGGGGAAGTATTCGTGGCCTTCCTCGCGTGATGCCAGGCAGGTGAACGGCTGCTGCGGGGTATCGGCATCCAGCACCCAGGCTTCGCTGGTGGTCTTGCTGCCCAGCAGCAGCACCAGCTGGCGTTCGGAACTGGTGCGGTAGCAATGCAGGAAGAACCGCCCGTCTGGCTCTTCGAACACCGTGTGCGCAGCATCGCTACCCAGCGTGTGGCGGCGCAGGCGCCAGGGGCGATGGGTGTCGTCAAGCTCGGCGAAGAACAGCGTCTGGCTGTCGTTGGCCCAGGTCAGGCTGCCGTCGCACTCTTCGAAGGGCAGGGTGGTGAGCGCGCCGGTGGCGAGGTCCTTCACGTAGAGGGTGTAGATTTCGTCGCCGCTGGTATCCAGGCTGTAGGCCAGCAGGCGGTGGTCCGGGCTGACATTGAAGGCGCCCAGCGACAGGAAGCCACCGCCTGCCAGGGCGTTGGGGTCGAGCAGCAGTTGCTCCTGGGCCTGGTCGACGGTGTTGGAGTCGTCGGCAGGGCGCGGGCAGCGGTAGTGGCGTGGGTATTCATCCCCCGCCGTGGTGCGGGTGTAGTACAGGTACGGCCCCCATGGAGTGGGCAGCGACAGGTCGGTTTCCTGGATGCGGCCCTTTATTTCTTCGAACAGCTGCTCGCGCAGGGGCGCCTGGTCTGCCAGGCAGGCTTGCTGGTAGTCGTTTTCGGCGTGCAGGTAGGCGAGCACTTCAGGGGTGTCGCGCTGTTGCAGCCAGGCGTACGGGTCGGCGGCATGGTCGGCGCGGGCGATGGGCGGCTGTGGCTTGCTGGGCATTGGGGATCTCTTGGCCGAAACAGGGAGACGCTGTCTGCGCCCGGAAAAGTGTTTATCATAGGCATCTATTTGCCTGGCTTGCACCCACACCATGATCGAGAACGACTACACCCTTGCCTGGGGCCTGTACGCAGTGGCGGCCTTGGGTTGCCTGCTGGTGGGCTTCAAGCTCACCGCTTGGATGTGGCGCTGGCTGCGCGAGCCGCTGCTGGTAGTACTGGCCGTGTTGCTGTTCACCCCGACCGTGGTCGACCCGGTGAAGGACAACTTCGCCCCGGCCATCGCCATCACCGCCCTGGACGTCGCCTTCAAGGTCGGCAACAACGCCTGGCGGGCGGTGTCGGACTTCGCCATGTACGGGCTCATCGCCTTTATCCTGTATGGCGTCTTCGTGCTGCTGCGCTGGCCGCTGGAAAAACGCGCCCGTGAGCGCCGCCTGCGCGCAGAAGCGGCTGCCCAGCGCGAGGCGGCCGAAGACGAGCAGCTTGCTGCGCAGGCACCGTTGGCTGCGGAGCGCCACGACCGTTACCGCGACCCTGCGCCAGCCGCCCCCCAGGGCGGTGGCCGGGTCGAGCCCCGTTTGTAAGCGGAGACACAGCCATGTGCGAACTGCTGGGCATGAGTGCCAACGTTCCCACCGATATCGTATTCAGCTTCACCGGCCTGATGCAGCGCGGTGGGCGTACCGGCCCGCACCGTGACGGCTGGGGCATTGGCTTCTATGAAGGGCGTGGCCTGCGCCTGTTCCAGGACCCGGCCGCCAGCAGCGAGTCGGAGGTGGCCAACCTGGTGCAGCGCTACCCGATCAAGAGCGAGGTGGTGATCGGCCACATTCGCCAGGCCAATGTTGGCAAGGTATGCCTGGCCAATACCCACCCCTTCGTGCGGGAGATGTGGGGCCGCAACTGGTGCTTTGCGCACAACGGTCAGCTGGGTGATTTCAAGGGCGGCAATGGCTTCTATCGGCCAGTGGGCGACACCGACAGCGAAGCGGCCTTCTGCGACCTGCTCAACCGCGTGCGCAGCGCCTTCCCCGACCCCGTGCCGGTTGAACAGCTGTTGCCGGTGCTGGTCGAAGCCTGTGCCGGTTACCGCAGCCTGGGGGTGTTCAACTGCATGCTCAGCGACGGGGACTGGCTGTTCTGTTTCTGCTCCACCAAGCTGGTGCACATAACCCGCCGGGCCCCCTTTGGTGCGGCGCGGTTGAAGGATGTCGACCTGATCGTCGATTTCCATACCCAAACCACCCCCAATGACGTGGTCACGGTGATCGCCACCGAGGCCTTGACCGAGAACGAGACCTGGAACCGTTACGAGCCAGGTCAATGGGCCCTGTGGCGGCACGGAGAGTGCACCGCGCACGGCCAAAGCTAAGGACGCTGCATGTTCAGAAGTTACCTGCGGTTGCTGCTGTTCACCTTCGGCCTGCTGGTCGGTATCCAGGTCCCGGGGCTGGTCAAGGATTACAGCCAGCGTGTCGAGGCGCACCTGTTCGAGTCCCGCGAGGCGCTGGACGGCTTCCGCCAGACAGCCGAGCGCTTCTTCAATGGCGACCTGCAAGCCCTGCTGCGGCACTACCGCAGCAGCGACGACCCGGTGTTCAACAGCGATGCCAACAGCATCGAAAGCCTGATGATCCGCAACCAGTTGCTGGAAACCGAATGGCAGGCCCTGCAAGGGTCGTGGGCGCAGCGCACCTGGCATGTGCTGGTGCAGGCCGACCCGCAGCTGCGCGAAGAAACCCTCAATGGCTACACCTACCAGATCGTGTTGGTCCCTGAGGCGATCGGCTGGGGCGTGGGGGGCGGGTTCGTGCTCGCATTCCTGGTGGAAAGCGTGTTGCTGGGCATAGGCTGGTTGATAGTGGGTGGGCGCCGCCGGGTGGTGAAGGAGAGTTGGCGCTGACGGTCAGGTATCGGGAGGCTTCACATGCTGCTCAATTGTGACATGGGTGAGAGTTTCGGCAGCTGGCGCATGGGCCTGGATGCCGAGGTGATGCCTTACATCGATTGCGCCAACATCGCCTGCGGCTACCACGCTGGCGACCCTGGCACCATGCGCCGCACCGTGGCACTGGCGCTGGAGCATGGGGTGAGCATCGGCGCCCACCCGGCCTACCCGGACCTGGTCGGCTTTGGCCGCCGCTCCATGGCCTGCAGCCCGGAAGAAATCCGCGACCTGCTGCACTACCAGATCGGCGCGCTGGGCGGCATCTGCAAGGTGCAGGGCGGGCGTGTGGCCTATGTGAAGCCCCACGGCGCGCTGTACAACGACATGATGGCCGACCCGCTTGTTCTGCGTACCGTGCTGGAAGCTGTGGCGGCCTACAGCGGCGACCTGCCGCTGGTGCTGATGGCCACCGCCGACAATCGCCCCGCCCAGGCCTTGGGTGATGAGCTCGGCGTGCCATTGTGGTTCGAGGCATTCGCCGACCGCGGCTATACGGCCAGCGGCCATCTGGTGTCGCGCCGCTTGCCCGGTGCTGTGCACCACGACCCGGTGCGGGTGGTGGAGCAAGCGGTTAGCCTGGCCCGGGGCGACACGCTGGTAGCGAACGATGGCAGCACCCTGTGCCTGGAGGCCACCACGCTCTGCGTGCACGGCGACAACGACAGTTCGGTGGCAGCGGTGCGGCAGATACGTCAGGCCCTCGATGCGCTGGGGGCTCGGTGACGCCGCGCATCGAGGTCGTCGCCATCGACACCCTGATGGTGCGGCTGTTCCAGCGTATCGACGAGGCCAACATGCCGTGGATGCTAGCCGCCAGCCAGCGCCTGAGTACGGCATTTGGCGCGCACCTGTTGGACCTCGTGCCTTCCTACACCACCTTGATGGTGCAGTTCGCCTTGCCACCCAGCGAGGCGAGGGCGTTGATCGCCCAGGCGCTGGAAGGCCTGCAGCCAGGCGCCGGGAGTGGTGGCCGCCGGCATGAAATTCCGGTGTGGTACCACGCCAGTGTCGGCCCAGAACTCCCCGTGCTGGCAGCCCGCAGCGGGTTGAGCGAGGCCGAAGTGGTTCGCGTGCACAGCGAACGTGATTACCCTGTGTTCGCCCTGGGCTTTGCCCCCGGCTTCGGCTTCATGGGCCTGGTGGACGAACGCCTGGCCAGCCCGCGCCTGAGCACCCCGCGCAAGCAGGTGGCGGCGGGTAGCGTGGGTATTGCTGAGCGCCAGACGGCGGCGTACCCGGCGGTGTCGCCAGGTGGCTGGAACCTGATCGGGCGCACCCCGGTGCGGTTGTTCGACCGCGAGCGTGGAGGCTTCAGCTTGCTGCAACCCGGTGACCGCGTGCGTTTCGTGCCGGTTTCGCGCAGCCAGTTCCTGGCGTTGGGCGGCGATGACGAGGCGCAGCCATGAATCATTTGCAGATCCACGCCAGCACGCCACTGTGCCAGTTGCAAGACGCCGGGCGCTTCGGGGTGCGCCACCTGGGCGTGACCCAAGGCGGCGCGCTGGATTGGGTGGCCCTGTACTGGGCCAACTGGCTGCTGGGCAATGCGCTCGGCGCGCCGGTGGTCGAGGTGGCGCTGGGTGGCTTTTGCGTCGAGGCCCGGCAGGATTGCGTACTGGCCTTGGCCGGCGCCCACCTGCATGCCTGCATCGATGATGAGCCTCTGCAGCCTTGGCGCAGCTTCGCGCTGGCCAAGGGACAGCGGCTCAGCTTCAAACACCCCGGGCACGGGGTGCGGGCCTATCTGGCAGCCCCAGGCGGCTTTCACGGCACGCCGGTACTGGGCAGTTGTGCCACCGTGGTGCGTGAGGGGCTTGGGGGGATGGACGGGCAGGGTGCTGCACTGGTGAAAGACCAGTGCCTGACGTTTGCCGGTACTGTCGCCCCGCTGCGCGAGGTGCCGCTGGCGCAGCGCCCACCCGTTGCACAAAACCCTGTGCTGGATATGGTGATAGGCGCGCAAATTGGCGATTTCAGTGGTACCAGCCTGTTCGAGGCATTCAACCGGGAGTGGACGCTGGACAGCCGGGCCGACCGCATGGGTATTCGCCTGTTAGGCCCGCAACTGGTCTATCAGGGCGCGCCGATGATTTCCGAAGGCATACCACTGGGTGCGGTGCAGGTGCCGCCGGATGGCCAGCCGATCGTGTTGCTCAATGACCGGCAGACCATTGGCGGGTATCCGCGGCTGGGCGCGCTGACACCCCTTGCGCTGGCCCAGCTGGCGCAGTGCATGCCAGGGGCGGGCGTGCGGTTCAGGCCGGTGGTGCAGGATGAGGCCTGGCGTGAGCAGCAGCGTTACCTGGGCCGTTGGTTGTAAGGCTTGTGGCCCTATCGCGAGCTTTGCTCGCTCCTACGGTTATTGCAGCGTAATTGGCTCAAAAAATGTAGGAGCGAGCGCAGCTCGCGATGCGCCGCGCGGCTGCGCTCGATCTCATAGGCGTAAACCGTGTTGCAGCGAACACATGCCACAAGCCCCAATGCTCACTTCGACAAATACCGCATCCCATCTTCCAGCCCCTGCAAGGTCAGCGGGTACATCTTGTCTTCGATCAAGTCCCGTACCAGGTGGGTGGACGCGGTGTAGTCCCAGGCCTGCCTGGGGTACGGGTTGATCCAGATGATCTTCCTGAATTTCTCCATGAAGCGCTGCATCCACACATAGCCGGCCTCTTCATTCCAGTGTTCCACGCTACCGCCGGGCTGAGTGATTTCATAAGGCGCCATGGCGGCGTCCCCCACGAACACCACCTTGTAGTCATCGCCGTACTTGTGCAGCAGATCAAAGGTTGAATACCGCTCCGAGGTGCGGCGCAGGTTATTCTTCCACACCGACTCGTAGACGAAATTGTGGAAGTAGTAGTACTCCAGGTGCTTGAACTCGGTCTTGCACGCCGAGAACAGCTCCTCGCACACTTTGACGTGGGCATCCATCGACCCACCGATGTCGAACAGCAACAGCAGCTTCACCGTGTTGCGCCGCTCCGGGCGCATCTGGATGTTCAGCAGGCCGGCATCGCGGGCGGTATGGTCGATGGTGCCGTCGATATCCAGCTCTTCTGCAGCACCTTCCCGGGCGAACTTGCGCAGCCGCCGCAGGGCCAGCTTGATGTTGCGGGTACCCAGTTCCACCTGGTCGTCCAGGTTGCGGTACTCGCGCTGGTCCCACACCTTCACGGCCTTGCCCTGGCGCTTGCCGGCATCGCCCACGCGGATGCCTTCGGGGTTGTAGCCACCCGAGCCGAACGGGCTGGTGCCACCGGTGCCGATCCACTTGTTACCGCCGGCATGGCGCTCCTTTTGCTCTTCTAGGCGCTGCTTGAACGCTTCGATCAGCTTGTCCAGGCCACCCAACGACTGGATTTGCGCGCGTTCCTCGTCGCTCAGCGAACGCTCGAATTCCTTGCGCAACCAATCTTCGGGGATCAGCGCCTCGATGTGCCTGTCGAGGTTCTCGAGGCCGTTGAAGTAGGCGGCGAAGGCCCGGTCGAACTTGTCGAAGTGGCGCTCGTCCTTCACCAGAATGGCGCGGGCCAGGTAGTAGAATTCTTCCATGTCGGCGAACACCACGTGCCGCTGCAGGGCTTGGTGCAGGTCGAGCAGTTCGCGTACCGACACGGGCACCTTGGCCGCGCGCATTTCATTGAACAGGTTGAGCAGCATGGCCCGGCTCCGTCAGCGGTTGCCGCGCCGGCTCATGAAGGCCAGGCGCTCCAGCAGTTGCACGTCCTGCTCGTTCTTGACCAGCGCACCGGCCAGCGGCGGGATGGCCTTGGTGGGGTCACGCTCGCGCAACACGGCTTCGCCGATGTTGTCAGCCATCAGCAGCTTGAGCCAGTCCACCAGTTCGGAGGTGGACGGCTTCTTTTTCAGGCCTGGCACCTTGCGCACGTCGAAGAACACATCCAGCGCTTCGCTGACCAGCGACTGGCTGATGTTGGGGTAGTGCACATCGACGATCTGCTGCAGGGTGCTGCGGTCGGGGAAGGCGATGTAATGGAAGAAGCAGCGACGCAGAAAGGCGTCAGGCAGTTCTTTTTCGTTGTTCGAGGTAATGATGATGATCGGCCGCTGCGTGGCCTTGATCGTCTCATCCGTCTCGTAGACGTAGAACTCCATCTTGTCGAGTTCTTGCAGCAGGTCGTTGGGGAACTCGATGTCGGCCTTGTCGATTTCATCGATCAGCAGAATGACCCGCTCCTGGGCCTCGAACGCCTCCCACAGCTTGCCCTTCTTCAGGTAATTGCGCACATCGTGGACCTTGTCCACGCCCAGTTGCGAGTCGCGCAGGCGGCTGACCGCGTCATACTCGTACAGGCCCTGTTGGGCCTTGGTGGTGGACTTGATGTGCCAGGTAATCAAGCGCGCACCGAATGAGGCCGCCAGTTGCTCGGCGAGCATGGTCTTGCCGGTGCCCGGCTCGCCCTTGACCAGCAGCGGGCGTTCGAGGGTAATCGCCGCGTTCACGGCCAGTTTCAGGTCGTCAGTGGCGACGTAATCGCGGGTGCCTTCGAACTTCATGGGGTTGTCCTCTGCGGGTGGCCGGCCCTGTGTTGGTACCGGCAACACCAATATTTGATTAGCCCTCGACTATAACGCGGGGCTACCCGGCTGCAAATGCACACCCGGTATTCAGCCCTTGAATGCCCAGTCACGGGCGCTCAGTCGGTATCCGGAGCGCCACGTTCGTAGCGCGCGTTGAATGCCTGGACAAAGCCGTTGCGCAGAATCTGCAGAAACGCCTCGAACGCGCTGATGTCTTGTTTGCGCACGCTGCCGCTCAACTCCACGCGGGTGGCGAACTGGTTCTTGGGTTGGTTTTTCAGCACGGTCTGCGTGGCACCGACCAGCGCTTCCCATACCGAGCGCAGCACCCCTTTGTCCTTGTTCTGCACGTCTTGTTGCCAGTCGAATACCTCCACATCGCGCAGCAGCGGCTTGATGTACCCGCTCAGCCGGCCATTGGTGGCCTGGGCCTCGATCACCACGTCACCGCGCCCGGCCTTGAAGTCGAACTTGCCGTAGGCACTGGCGAAGTCGTTGAGCTTGCGCAGCTCGATACCGGTAGCCCGCAGGCGGAATTCGAAATCGTCAAAGTCGCTGAAGGGGTCGAACGTGGCGCGGCTTTCCACCTTGGCATCCCCTGCAATCAGCGCCGTTGCCTGGAAGCTGGCATCTCGCCGGCCTGCTTCGTCGCGAATATTGGTGAGGTTGCGCACGTTGGCCTGCAGACTCGTGGCCTTGAGGGTGACCGGGGGTTTGGAGTTGAAATTGCGGAAGGTCAGCACACCGTCGTTGATGCGTACTTCGTTGAGGGTGATCGGCAGCAGCTTTTCCAGCTGCTGGCGCCAGTCGGTGCCCTGGCCGGTCTGGGAGTTCTGCTTGTTGCCGCCGTCGACGAAGTTCAGTTCGGGGCGCACGAACGCCACTTCCGCCACCACCGCATGGTCGTACCACAGGGCGTGCCAGCTTACCGACAGGTCGATGACCGGGGCATCCAGCAGCGGCACCGGCACCTTGCCGGTGGTCTTGACGATCTGCAGCCCATTGATGGTGTAAGCACCGCGCCACCAGGCCAGGTCCACGTCGGCCACCTGGCCGCGGTAGTCACCCATGTCGGCAAGTTTCTGGTTGAGGTAGTCGCGCACCAGGTAGGGCAGGGCAATGTGCAGGGCCACCAGCAGCACGATGAAGCTGGCAAGGCCGATCAGCGGCCAGCGATAACGGGCTCTCATGGCAGTGTCTCCAGGGCGGGATGTGCGGTTGACCGCAGCCTGCGCAGGGGAGTTCGAACAGGCTTTACGGGCTGCCGGCACCGGCTTACCCTTGAAGCCTTTCTGTGCCTCTTCATGCCAAGGACCCCTGCCATGAGCCGTATCTACGCAGACAACGCCCATTCCATCGGCAACACGCCGCTGGTGCAGATCAACCGCATCGCCCCGCGCGGTGTGACCATCCTGGCCAAGATCGAAGGGCGCAACCCGGGTTACTCGGTCAAGTGCCGCATCGGCGCCAACATGGTCTGGGACGCCGAAAGCAGCGGCAAGCTCAAGCCCGGCATGACCATCGTCGAACCCACCTCTGGCAATACTGGCATTGGCCTTGCCTTCGTCGCCGCCGCCCGTGGCTACAAACTGATGCTGACCATGCCCGCGTCCATGAGCCTGGAGCGGCGCAAGGTGCTCAAGGCGCTGGGCGCCGAACTGGTACTCACAGAACCTGCAAAAGGCATGAAGGGCGCCATCGAGAAAGCCAACGAAATCGTGGCTTCGGACCCGGCGCAGTACTTCTTGCCAGGGCAGTTCGAAAACCCCGCCAACCCGGCCATCCATGAAAAGACCACCGGCCCGGAAATCTGGAACGACACCGACGGCGCCGTGGATGTGATCGTCGCCGGCGTGGGCACGGGCGGCACCATCACCGGTGTGTCGCGCTACATCAAGCACACCCAGGGCAAGGCCATCACCTCTGTAGCCGTCGAGCCCGTGTCGTCACCCCTGATCACCCAGACGCTGGCGGGTGAAACGCTGACCCCAACGCCGCACAAGATCCAGGGTATCGGCGCAGGGTTCGTGCCGAAGAACCTCGACCTGTCCATCGTCGACCAGGTGATGACGGTGTCTGACGAAGAAGCCAAGGCCATGGCCATTCGTCTGATGCAGGAAGAGGGTATTTTGTGTGGTATCTCCTGCGGCGCCGCCATGGCTGCCGCGGTGCGCCTGGCGGAAAAACCCGAAATGCAGGGCAAGACCCTGGTGGTGATCCTGCCTGACTCCGGCGAGCGGTACCTGTCCAGCATGCTGTTCAGCGATATGTTCAGCGAGCAGGAAAACCAGCAGTAAGGCCGCCTGGCGCTGACCCGGCGCAACACTTTCTCGCGCGCTTCATTGCACAATCTTCATGAGTGAGATCCCGCCCAGGTTGTTTTTACCTCGGCGGGATCGGTTTATGATGGCGGGATGATTTTAAGGAGGGCGGCCGCCCGGGCCGGTCCCTTCCCCTAGGAGTGATGCATGACCTTATCCTTTGCAGCCAAGGCGGGTGTCTTGCTGGTGTTCTTCGGCAGCGTGCTGTATGTGCACCTGCGAGGCAAGGCGCGCCTGCCGGTGCTGCGCCAGTTCGTCAACCATTCAGCGCTGTTCGCACCCTACAACAGCCTGATGTATCTGTTTTCCGGTGTGCCATCCAAGCCGTACCTGGACCGCCAGCGCTTCCCGGAACTGGACGTGCTCAAGGATAACTGGCAGGAAATCCGCGAGGAGGCGATGCGCCTGTTCGACGAGGGTTACATCCGCGCCGCCGAAAAGGACAACGACGCCGGCTTCGGCTCGTTCTTCAAGAAGGGCTGGAAGCGCTTCTACCTGAAGTGGTACGACAAGCCGTTGCCTTCGGCCGAAGCCCTGTGCCCACGCACCGTGGAGCTGGTCAGCAGCATCCCCAACGTCAAGGGCGCCATGTTCGCCCTGTTGCCGGGTGGCAGCCACCTCAACCCGCACCGCGACCCGTTTGCCGGCTCGCTGCGCTATCACCTGGGGCTGTCCACGCCCAATTCCGATGCCTGCCGCATCTACGTCGATGGCGAACCTTATGCCTGGCGTGATGGCCAGGACGTCATGTTCGATGAAACCTACGTGCACTGGGTCAAGAACGAAACCGACGTCACCCGGGTGATCCTGTTCTGCGACATCGAACGCCCGCTCAGCAGCCCGCTGATGGTGCGTATCAACCGCAAGGTCAGTGCTTTCCTGGGCCGCGCCACGGCGCCGCAAAACACCGATGAAGAACGTGTGGGCGGGATCAACCAGGCCTACGCCTGGAGCAAGCGCTTCAGCAACCGCATCAGCACCCGTGTGAAACAGTTCAAACGCGCCAACCCCAAGGCCTACCGCATTCTGCGGCCGGTACTGGCAGTGGTGGTGGCCTACCTGCTGTACCGCTGGTTGTTCTAAGCCCTCGCGCAGCCGGCCCTGGCCATACCTGATGGCCAGTGCCGGCGGTTAGCGCAAATCGTCAGGGATGCGATGGCGCAGTACGCCTTCTTCGAAATCGAGCACGCCGGCTTCGCGCTGGGTCACCAGGTAGTACAGCAGGGTATCGGGCACCTGCTCCGGCAACACGTGCACCGCCAGCATCCTCACGGCCTTTTCTGCCTCGCACACGCAACCGAACTCAACCAGTGCGGCCTGCACCTGCTGCAGGGTTTCCGGCGGCCTTACAATTACTCGGAACACTGAGCTACCGCCACTGTGCAGGACGCCCTCGAACCAGGCATCTGCCCCTTCCTCACGGGCGGCGACCAGGTCGCCCGGTGCGACGCCATAGACATGAAAAGGGATGCTGTCGACCCGGTAGCCACCCTGTTCTGGCCGTGCCCACAGCCCTTCCACCGAGGCCGGTGGGTAGCCGCTCTCGTCCTGTGCCAGGCGGAACAGCACCTTGCGGTAGCCGCTGCTCATCGGCGGGCCGGGCGCAGCACCAGCCACAGCGCCGCGCCGATCAGCAGGCCGCCGTACAGGTGCGCCATGGACAGCGGCTCATCCAGTAGCCAAGCCCCCCACAGCACCCCGAACGCCGGGATCAGGAAGGTCACGGTGCTGGCCTTGACCGGGCCGATTTCCGCCAGTAACCGGAAGTACAGGATATAGGCGAAGGCGGTGCACAGTAGCCCCAGGCCCAGCAGCGACAGCCACACCTGCCAGCCGCCCCAACTGGCAGGGGGCTGGCTGAGCGCGCTCCAGGCGAATACAGGGCTGAGCAGCAAGGTGGCGCCGAGCATGCTGCCCAGCGCCGACAGGCGGCTGTCCAGGCCGCCGACCCAGCGCCGGGCCAGAAAACCGGCAAACCCGTAGCAGGTGGTCGCCGCCAGGCAGGCCAGCGCACCTTGCAGCAGGGCCGCGTCCAGTGCCACCGGCCCGGCGCCACTTAAAATGGCGACGCCAAGCAGGCCCAGGAAAATGCCGCACAGCTTGGAGAGGGTCATGGGCTCTTTGAAGAACAGCACGCCGATCAGTACACCCATCAACGGTGTCGTGGCATTGAAAATGGCTGAATAGCCGGCTGGCAGCACTTGAGCTGCGACCGAGTAGAAGGTTGCCGGGATGCCCGAGTTGATCATGCCCAGCACCAGGCAAGCGCCCAGTTTGCCTTGGAAATCCCAGCGCACACCTGCAGCGGACACAATCGCGATCAGCCCCAGGCAGGCGATGGACACGCGGAAAAACGCCGTGGGCACCGTGCCCAGTTCGGGCGCGATGATACGCATGAACAGGAAGCTCGCGCCCCAGACGGCGGCAAGGGTTAGCAGGCGGGCTAGAGCGATGGGGCTCACGGCAGTCTCCGGGGGCGTGGCTGGGGGCGCGAGTGTACGCGAGGCAGCAGGGGGTTTCTTGTGCTTTCTTGCGCTGTAACCTGGCCAGCTACATTTGCAGGCAGGGGCCTCACACGCCAGGGCGAGCGGCTAAGCTGTGTATCTCCACCCGCCACCGAGGTGCCCGGTATGCCCCATCCCTGGCCTGCAGCCGCCATCGCCCGCCTGATGCTCACCGGCTTCGACGGCTATCGCGAGCATTTCCAGCGCATCACCCTAGGCGCTCGTGAGCGCTTCGAACAAGCCCGCTGGCAGGAGATCCAGCACACGGCCGCTGCGCGCATCAACCTCTACGAGGAACAGGTCGCTGTGGCCAACCAGCGGCTGCGCGAGAGCTTTGCCACGCAGGTTCTGCTGGACGTGGCCCAGTGGCCGCAGGTTAAAAGCGCCTATGTCCAGCTGATTGACCCGCGGCTGGACGATGAACTGGCCGAAACCTGGTACAACTCGGTGTTCTGCAGCCTGTTCAGCCATGACCTGATCAGCGACCGTTGCATGTTCATCCACAGCACACGCCCAACCTTGCGCCGGCGCGCCGCACAAACCCGTACCTATCGCCCCGACGGCGGCCTCGCCGGGCTGTTGCAGGCCATCTTCGCCGACTACCGGTTCCACATCCCTTACGCCGACCTCGACGGCGACCTGCTGCGGCTGGAGGCGCAGCTTCGTGAATGCCTGCCCGATTGGGTGTGCCGCGACCCAGCGCTGGCGGTGGAGCTGTTCGTGCCGGTGCTGTACCGCAACAAGGGCGCTTACCTGGTCGGCCGGTTATACAACGGCGACGAACAATGGCCGCTGGTGATTGCCCTGGTGCACCGGGAGGGGCAGGGCATCGAGGCCGATGCCTTGATCACCGATGAGGCTGAAGTCTCGATCATCTTCTCCTTCACCCGCTCCTATTTCATGGCCGATGTGCCAGTGCCGGGTGAATTCGTGGGCTTTCTCAAACGCATTCTGCCGGGCAAGCATGTGGCCGAGCTGTATACCTCCATTGGTTTCTACAAGCAGGGCAAGTCCGAGTTCTACCGCGCCCTGATCAACCACTTGGCCAGCAGTGACGACCGCTTCGTCATGGCACCTGGGGTGCGTGGCATGGTGATGAGCGTGTTTACCCTGCCGGGCTTCAACACCGTGTTCAAAGTCATCAAGGACCGTTTCTCGCCCTCAAAAACCGTCGATCGCGCCACGGTGATCGACAAGTACCGGTTGGTGAAGAGCATCGACCGGGTAGGGCGCCTGGCCGATACCCAGGCCTTTGCCGACTTCCGCTTCCCCGCGGCGAAGTTCGCGCCGCAGTGCCTGGCCGAGTTGCTTGAGGTGGCGCCCTCCACCGTGGTGCTTGAGGGCGATACAGTGCTGATCCGCCACTGCTGGACCGAACGGCGCATGACGCCGTTGAACCTGTACCTGGAACAGGCCAGCGAGGCCCAGGTGCTGGAGGTACTGGAGGATTACGGCCTGGCCATCAAGCAACTGGCGGCGGCGAACATCTTCCCTGGTGACATGCTGCTGAAGAACTTTGGTGTGACGCGTCATGGCCGGGTGGTGTTCTACGACTACGACGAGATCAGCTATCTGACGGAGGTCAACTTCCGCCATATTCCGCCGCCGCGCTACCCGGAAGACGAGCTGTCAGGCGAGCCGTGGTACTCCATTGGGCCCCATGATGTGTTCCCCGAGGAATTCCCGCCCTTTCTGTTTGCCGACCTGGGCCAGCGGCGCCTGTTCACCCGCCTGCATGGCGAGTTGTTCGATGCCAGCTATTGGCAAGGCCTGCAGGCGGCGATACGCGATGGCAAGGTGATCGACGTGTTCCCCTATCGGCGCAAGGCACGTTGAACGTAGCCTGGCCCTTAGTCCTTCAGGCATTTCAGCGTGCTGAAATCGGTGCGCACTTTTGCCAGCCGGGCCTGCAGCACCTGGCGCTGCTGCGGCGTGCTCTGCTGTAGCAGGTCTACCAATAGGCTGCGGGCCTGTTGTTCGGTGTTCTGGAAGGCTTGGCGGTATTCAGGCGTCCATAGGCTCTCCTTGCTCTGCAGCAGCGTGGCCATACGGGCCGGGAAACTGGCATCGTTGCGTTGGTCCACCGCCAACAGCAGCTGCTGCTGCCAGTGGGCGCGGTTGGCAATCCATTCGCGGTTCTGGTCCCCCAGCGCTTGCGACCAGGCGACCACGCGCTGCTTCTGGCCGGGGCTCAGTTCACCCAGCCAGGGCTTCAGGCGTTTCTGCATACGTTCGGCCCGCTCGGCAATTTGCTGGGGCAGGGGAGTGTCTACGTATTCATTGCGGCGCTCGGCGATGTCATCACGAAAAGCCTCGCGCATCTCTGCTACTTGCGCATCGCTCATGCCGCGCAGCAGTTCAGTGGCGGAGGGGGTAATTTCGGCTGCCACCCGGCCAATCGCCTCGCGGGCCTCATGGGTACGCTGCTGCAAGGCCTGGTCGGTGACCTGATTGTTGGCCACCATGTCGCGCAGCCGGTCGAGCCAGTCGAGGTAGCCAGGCAGCTGGGTCTTGCAGTGCCACGCCAGGTGCTCCCTGAGCCGATCGTCGAGCAGGGTCTTCTGGTCACGGTTCATGTCCAGGTAGTCGCCCAGCGACCACGGCACCAGGCGGTCGAGGTTGCGGTAGGCCAGGTCGATCCGGCTGCAGGCGCCCAGGGCCAGAACCACCCCCAGCGTGACAAGCGCGGTCTTGAGCAGGCGAAGCGGCATAAGCTGTTCCTTGCAGTGGCGGCCAATCGGTAGACGCAGCAGGGTGGCGACGGTTCAACCGGGTCATCTGCCTGTAGCATGGGAGGCCGGTAACCGTCCGGAAGCTTTGACACCACCCGCTGTCTATCCGGAAAATAGCCCCCTTGACTTGAGGATGTACCGAAATGGCTCTGCTTGGGCGTTACAACAGTTTGCAAATTGTGAAACACGTGGACTTCGGGTTGTACCTGGACGGCGGCGCCGACGGGGAAATTCTCCTGCCGGGGCGCTACATCCCGAAAGGCGCAGAAACCGAGGTGGACGACTGGCTCAACGTGTTTATCTACCTGGACAGCGAAGACCAGCTGATCGCGACCACCGAAAAGCCCAAGGTGCAGGTGGGCGAGTTCGCCAGCCTCAAGGTCAAGGACATCAACGGTGCAGGTATCTTCCTGGACTGGGGTCTTTCCAAGGACCTGCTGATGCCGTACTCCGAAGAAGCCCGCCCGCTGAAGATCGGCGACTACTGCGTGGTGCACGTCTACCTCGACAAACGCACCCGGCGCATCACCGCCACCTCACGCCTGGACCGCTACCTGGACGTCGCGCCTGCGGACTACAAGCCAGGCCAGCCGGTGGAGTTGCTGGTTGCCGGTGAAACGCCCATGGGGTTCAAGGCAATCATCAACAACCGCCATTGGGGCCTGATCCACAAGAATGAGGTGTTCAAGTTCCTGCGCTCTGGCATGCACGAGAAAGGCTTCATCAAGGAAATACGTGCCGACGGCAAGATCTCCTTGAGCCTGCAGCCAGTGGGTGCGGCGCTGTCCGACGACCTGCAGGCGCAGATCATGGCCCGCCTGGAGGCCGAAGGTGGGGTGCTGGGCGTGTCTGACAAGAGCGACCCGGCGCTGATCAGCAAGCTGTTCAATGTCAGCAAGGGCAACTTCAAGAAAGCCATTGGTGGCCTGTTCAAGCAGGGCCGTATCGTCATCCATGACGACCGCATCGAGAAAGCCTGATCAGCCCTGCACGAAGCTGCGGAAATCCAGCTGCTCGCCGCCTGGGCGGGTGTCGCGCAGCAGTGAATCGCGGTCGGCGCTCAGGGCCAGGCTGATGGTGGAGCGGCGCTTGCCAGGGTTGCGCACCTCCATCTGCTCCTGATGCGCGCGCAGGAAGTTGACGGGCACTTTCAGGTGTTGCAGCTCGTCGCTTTCCGGGGTGTGCAGCAGCAGGTTGACCCAGTCTGGCTGGCCCTTGCGCAGCAGTGCCACCGGCACGTCGAACCACCACAGGTTGCGCTTGTGGTCGAGGATGGCGAACAGGGTGTTGGCGCTGGTCAGCACAGGCCGGGCCAGTGCATCGTTGCGCCGCGCGATGGCGGCGGGTTTGTCGAGTTTCATGCAGGTTCCTGCGGGTTGAAGCCTTGAAAGCCTGCATTGTGAGGGGTGGCACCGGGCGCGGCAAGGCTTGGGGCTGTGGTGTGATGCACGTGCGCTACGCCTACCGCTTGGCATTGTGTGCAAAATTTCTTGAAACTCTTGCGCAAGCGGCCGAGTCCACCTTTTGTCGGCACGATACGCGTGTCACATCACAGGAGTTTTGCCATGAGCGGTACTGGAGATAAAGCGAAAGGCTTGGCCAACGAAGCGATGGGCAACGTCAAGCAGGGCATCGGCAAGGTGACCGACAATGACAAGCTCAAGGCCGAGGGCAAGGCGCAGGAACTCAAGGGTGAAGCGCAGCAGGTCAAAGGCGATGTGAAGGACGCTGTTAAAAAAGCAACCGACAAGTAATGCCCGATGCTTGGCCGCCTTCATGCCAGTGCGCAGGGGGCGGCAACAAGCTGGGTGAGTTTTTTGCATTTTTTGTAACACTGCCGGGAGCAGCGCGCTCAGCGCATGGTCTATTAGACTTAACAGTCACATCGATAGAGCGGCGAAAGGAGACGCTATGATTTTTTCCGCCCTGCAGGGCCTGCCCCTGCACCGCGTGTTGGTGCGCACCGTCAAGGAGTTCCTTGATGACGAAATGTCCACCTACGCCTCCGCGCTGGCTTATCAGGCGCTTTTCTCGTTATTCCCTTTCCTGCTGTTCCTGATCGCCCTCATCGGCTTCTTGCACCTGCCTGACTTTTTCTCGTGGCTGCGCTTGCAGTCCGAGCTGGTGCTGCCACCGCAGGCACTGGAACAGGTCAACCCGGTGATCGACCAGTTGCAGCAGTCCAAGGGTGGCTTGCTGTCGGTGGGTATCGTGATTGCCTTGTGGACCGCGTCGGCCGGTGTGCGGCTGATGATGAGCGCCATGAACGCCGCCTATGATGTGCCCGAGGGGCGGCCGGTATGGAAGCGTATTCCGCTGTCGATCTTCTATACCGTCGGCCTGGCCGGCATGTTGCTGGCCGCAGCAGCACTGATGGTACTGGGGCCCCAGGTGATGGAGTGGATCGCCTCGCAAATCGGTATGCAGGAGTTCATCGTTACGCTGTGGACCATTCTGCGCTGGCCGGTGATCGTCATCCTGCTGATGGTGGCAGTGGCGCTTATCTACTACGTGATGCCGGATGTGAAACAGAAGTTTCGCTTCATTACCCCAGGCTCGGTACTGGCGGTGGTGGTGTGGATCGTGGCCTCGTTGGGCTTTGCCTACTACGTGAAAACGTTCGCCGACTACAACGCCATGTACGGGAGCATTGGGGCGATCATCGTGCTGCTGCTGTACTTCTACATTTCAGCCGCTGTGCTGCTGCTTGGCGCTGAAATGAATGCGGTAATCGAGCACATGTCTGCCGAGGGCAAGGACCCTGGGGAGAAGGACTTCGACGGTGAGAAGTCGCAAGAGAACGTGAAAGTGCTGGGGCATGAGCACCCGGCGCCCACAGAGCCTGCTACTGCCCAGCCTCAACCACGCTGACAGCGTCGCCATACTGGCGGCGTTGCAACGCTACCAGCGCCTTGCTGCGCTGGTAGCGTTGCAGCCGGCTCGCCAGCGCCTCCGGCAGGTGCTCGGCGGGCCCAAAGCCAACATTTGCATAGAACGGCCGCAGTGTCGGGTGGCAGAACAGCCAGGCCGTACCATACGGTTGGCACAATGCTGCTTCGATCAGCGCACGTGCGATCCCCGTACCCCGCCGTTGTGGCGCCACGAACAGGCCAGTCAGCCACCAGCCACCCTCGATACAGGACAGGCTTAGCCCCGCAACGATCTCTGGCGCCCTCGCCACCCACAGTTGACCCTCGCCAGAGGCACGCATGCGTGAGCCCTGCTGGCGGTAGAAATGGTCGAGAAGCCGGCGTTGCGTGTGGCAAAGCTGTGTGCAAGCGAGAGGCTGTGAAATAGCGCGCTCCTGGAAAAGGCGGTGACAGATGGCGCGTACGTTGTCGCAGATTGTTGCAAATACGGCAAGGGTGAATATCCGACTGCGGGGTTCAACTATTACCTGGCAGGCGTAGAATTTCCTCATCCCCCCTGTAGTAAGAAGCGGGATCGGTACTTCGTGCCATCGGTAGCCCGATGGCAACTTCTCCGGGCCGGCGACGGCATCAGAAGTCAATCGATCAGCTTGAAACATGAAGGCATTCAACATGAAACCATTACTGATACTTGCGTTGGTCGGTATGTCCTCATTCGCCCTCGCAGACCCTTCTGCGCCTGCTTCCAATGAGCCGGTGGCGCAGCAGTACGACTATTCCATGAACCTCGACATCAAGCGCGTCATCAACCTGTCGACCATCCCCAACGTGTGCGAAGTGGTGCCTGCCACCATGACCTATGAAGACCACCAGGGCCAGGTGCACACCGTTCAATACCGTGCCATGGGCGGGGGCTGCCAGCAGGGCTGACGGCTCAGGTACCCGCCTCGGCGTAAACGGGTGGGGAGGCAGTGCCCACTCCACCTGTTAGCGCTTCCCAGCTACTGCGCAGTCGTGGCAGGCTCTACGCCGCCCATCTACACCTTCGCAGAGCCCCACATGCCTTTTTCCAATGGTTTTCTCCTTAGCCTGTCCCTGTGCCTGGACATCGGTATAGCCAACATCGCCATGATTACGCTGGCCATGCAGCGTGGCTTTCTGCAAGGGTTCTGGCTTGGCCTTGGCACGTGTGTGGGTGATTTGCTATATGCCATCGCCGCGTTGGCGGGCATGACCGTGTTGCTGCAATTCGAAGCCGTGCGCTGGGTCTTGTGGCTGGGCGGTTCGGCGCTGCTGGTGTGGTTTGCCATCAAGATGGTGCTGGCCGCCTGGCGCGGCGGGCATATGCACGCGAGCACCAACGTGGCCGTGGAGTCCGGTTGGCGCGAGTTTTTACGCGGCATCTTCCTGGCGATGTCCTCACCCAGCGCCATATTGTGGTTCGCGGCAGTAGGGGGCGTGCTGATATCCCGCTCTGGCGGCGGCAGCATGGTGGACGCGGGGTTGTTTCTGGCAGGGTTCTTCGTGGCCGGGCTGGTATGGTGCATGGGCATCTGCGGCATTGCCAGCCACGGCGGGCGCCTGCTGGGTGATCGCCTGCTGACGTGGTCGTATGTGCTGTCTGCGCTGATCTTCTGTTATTTCGCGGTGTACGTGATCGTATCGGGTTACCAGGAATTCATCCTCGGGCGCGCCGCCTAAGCGCGCTTGCAGGGGCTGCGCAGGCAGCCCCGGCCATGCCGCAAGTCAGATTCAGCTGGCAACGAAATTCGGTGGCGATACCAGTTCTACGGTCTGTTGCTTGCGCGGCGCCAGGATCTCGGCCTCGCCCTGAACGACCAGCTCGTCGTTCTGGTTGAACACGTTGGTGGCGATACGCACCTTGAACTTCGGCAGTTTTTCGAGGATCTCCAGGCGCACGGTCAGGGTGTCGCCGATTTTCACCGGTTTCTGGAAGCTCATCTGCTGCCCCAGGTAGATGGTGCCAGGGCCGGGCAGGGTGCAGGCCACTGCCGCGCTGATCAGTGCGCCGCTGAACATGCCGTGGGCGATGCGCTCGCGGAACATACTCTTGGCGGCGAATTCAGCGTCCAGGTGCACCGGGTTGTGGTCGCCGGACATGGCGGCGAACAGCTGGATATCGCGCTCTTCCACAGACTTCTTGTATTCGGCCTTCTGGCCGACTTCTAGGGCTTCGTAAGGCGTGTTGCTGACCTGGGACATCGGGGCTTCCTTAAGCAGTACATGTCGGTGGTGGTCGCGCACGGGGCGTCGGCCAAGACGGGTGAGACGCTTGCCGGTGGCGACCGGATCACATTCGCGCCCAACACAGTGTATGCCCAGCGGGCCAGATTGCAGGAAGGGCACAAATAAGATTCACAATGTTAATGGCGGCATCAGGCGTGTGGGCCGCGCTGCGCTTACCTGCTAACGTCGAATCAACGCCTGGCCGCTACGCGCCCGGGCACCTGGATAAAAGGACGCAGTGCAGGTCCCGGCAGAGGAACAATAATAAATGCAAGCCGACTTCTGGAACGACAAACGCCCGGCGGGCGTGCCCTCCACCATCGATCTTCACGCCTACAGCTCCGTGCTCGAAGTCTTCGAGCGCTCCTGCAAGCGCTTTGCCGATCGCCCCGCCTTCAGCAACCTGGGGGTGACGCTGACCTACGGCGACCTGGAGCGGCTATCGGCGGCATTCGCCACCTGGCTGCAGCAACACACCCGCCTGGAACCTGGCGACCGTATCGCGGTGCAGATGCCCAACGTGTTGCAGTACCCGATCGCCGTGTTCGGCGCCCTGCGCGCCGGGCTGATCGTGGTCAACACCAACCCGCTGTACACCGAACGGGAGATGCGCCACCAGTTCAAGGACAGCGGTGCCCGCGCGCTGGTGTACCTGAACATGTTTGGCCAGCGCGTTCAGGCGGTGTTGCCCGATACCGGTATCGAATACCTGATCGAGGCGAAGATGGGCGACCTGTTGCCTACGGCCAAGGGGTGGCTGGTCAATACGGTGGTGGACAAGGTGAAGAAGATGGTGCCGGCCTACCATCTGCCCCAGGCCCTGTCATTCAAACAGGCGCTGCGCCAAGGGCGCGGTGGTTCACCGAAGGCTGTGCCGCTTGGCCTGGACGACATCGCGGTGCTGCAGTACACAGGCGGTACCACGGGCCTGGCCAAGGGCGCCATGCTCACCCACGGCAACCTGGTTGCCAACATGCTGCAGGTACTGGCGTGTTTCTCACAGCATGGGCCAGACGGCCAGAAGCTGCTCAAGGACGGCGAGGAAGTGATGATCGCCCCTTTGCCGCTGTACCACATCTATGCGTTCACCGCGAATTGCATGTGCATGATGGTAACCGGCAACCACAACGTACTCATCACCAACCCACGGGACATTTCCGGCTTTATCAAGGAGTTGGGCAAGTGGCGGTTTTCCGCATTGCTAGGCCTCAACACCCTGTTCGTTGCCCTGATGGACCACCCTGGGTTCCGCCAACTGGACTTCTCGGCGCTGAAAGTCACCAACTCTGGCGGCACTGCCCTGGTCAAGGCCACGGCCGAGCGCTGGGAGCAACTGACCGGGTGTCGCATCGTCGAAGGCTACGGCCTTACCGAAACCTCCCCTGTAGCCAGTACCAACCCTTATGGTCAACTGGCGCGGCTGGGGACGGTGGGTATCCCGGTGGCAGGTACTGCATTCAAGGTCATCGACGACGAGGGCAACGAACTTCCGCTGGGTGAGCGGGGCGAGTTGTGCATCAAGGGGCCGCAGGTAATGAAGGGCTACTGGCAGCAGCCCGAAGCCACGGCCCAGGCGCTGGATGCCGATGGCTGGTTCAAGACAGGCGACATTGCCGTGATCGACCCGGACGGCTTTACCCGCATCGTCGACCGCAAGAAGGACATGATCATCGTCTCGGGCTTCAACGTGTACCCCAACGAGGTGGAGGATGTGGTCATGGCCCACCCGCAGGTTGCCAGCTGCGCGGCCATCGGTGTGCCCGACGAGCGCTCCGGGGAGGCGGTCAAGCTGTTCGTAGTGCCCCGTGAGGGTGGCGTGAGCGTGGATGAGCTGAAGGCCTACTGCAAGGCCAACCTCACCGGTTACAAGGTGCCCAAGCACATTGTGCTGCGCGACGCGCTGCCGATGACGCCGGTTGGCAAGATCTTGCGCCGGGAACTGCGCGACGCCGGCTGAACCGCAGGCATGCGGCAGGTTAGGGCGGCTTGGATGCTCTAGGCTGCCGCATACAGGTTTCAGAAGGCTGTCTAAAGTCACTCGCTCTGGATGTGACCATAATTACCAAAATAGTCATTTTTGTGACCTTTCGGCCTGTCGGAGCCTCTGGTCGACCCCAGGCAAAGCTGCTAATCTCGCCCCGTTTTCAGATGATCCGGTTTGCAACGCGCCGTCATCTCATATCAATAATAAGCGCCTCGATGCGCGAATCGAACTTCGCTGTTGCTGAAGGAGTGGGCTTGAATGATCGACCATTTTTGGCAGGATAAGTACCCAGCCGGGATAACGGCGGATATCGATCCGGACGAATTCCCCAGTATCCAGGCGGTACTCAAGCAATCCTGCCAGCGCTTCGCCGACAAACCGGCCTTCAGCAACCTGGGCAAGACGATCACCTATGGCGAAATGTATGCGCTGTCAGGTGCGTTCGCGGCCTGGCTGCAACAGCATACCGACCTCAAGCCCGGTGACCGTATCGCCGTGCAGTTGCCCAACGTGCTCCAGTACCCTGTGGCCGTGTTCGGTGCCATGCGTGCAGGGCTGATCGTGGTCAACACCAACCCGCTGTACACCGCGCGGGAAATGGAACACCAGTTCAACGATTCCGGTGCCAAGGCGCTGGTATGCCTGGCCAACATGGCCCACCTGGCCGAGAAGGTGGTGCCCAAGACCCAGGTCAGGCACGTGATCGTCACCGAGGTGGCCGACTTGCTGCCACCGATCAAGCGGCTGCTGATCAACAGCGTCATCAAGTATGTGAAGAAGATGGTGCCGGCCTACCACCTGCCTCAGGCCGTGCGCTTCAACGACGCCATCGCCCTGGGCAAGGGCCAGCCGGTGGTTGAAGCCAACCCGCAGGCCCATGACGTGGCGGTGCTGCAGTACACCGGCGGTACCACGGGCGTGGCCAAGGGTGCGATGCTCACCCACCGCAACCTGGTGGCCAACATGCTGCAGTGCAGGGCCCTGATGGGGGCCAACCTGCATGAAGGCTGCGAAATCCTCATTACCCCGCTGCCGCTGTACCACATCTACGCCTTTACCTTCCATTGCATGGCCATGATGCTCATCGGCAACCACAACGTGCTCATCAGCAATCCGCGGGACCTGCCGGCGATGGTCAAGGAGCTGGGCAAATGGAAGTTCACCGGTTTTGTCGGCCTCAATACCCTGTTCGTGGCCCTGTGCAACAGTGATGCCTTCCGCAGCCTGGACTTCTCCGCCCTGAAAATTACCCTGTCTGGCGGCATGGCCTTGCAACTGAGCGTGGCCGAGCGCTGGAAGGCCGTTACGGGGTGCGCCATTTGCGAGGGGTACGGCATGACCGAAACCAGCCCTGTGGCGGCGGTGAACCCGGCCCAGGCCAACCAGGTGGGCACCATTGGCATTCCGGTACCGTCCACCCTGTGCAAGATCATCGACGACGCGGGCAATGAGTTGCCGCTGGGCGAGGTGGGGGAGTTGTGTGTGAAGGGCCCGCAGGTAATGAAGGGCTACTGGCAGCGCGAAGACGCCACTGCCGAAATACTGGACAGCGAAGGCTGGCTGAAAACCGGCGACATCGCCTTGATCCAGCCAGACGGCTACATGCGTATCGTTGACCGCAAGAAAGACATGATTCTGGTGTCGGGTTTCAACGTCTACCCCAACGAGCTGGAGGACGTGCTGGTGGCGTTGCCGGGCGTGTCCCAGTGCGCGGCCATCGGTATACCGGACGAGAAGTCCGGCGAAGTGATCAAGATGTTCATCGTGGTCAAGCCGGGCATGACCCTGACCAAGGAGCAGGTGATGGAGCACATGCGCGCCAATGTCACCGGCTATAAAGTGCCCCGCCAGATCGAGTTCCGCGATGTGCTGCCTACCACCAACGTGGGCAAGATCCTGCGCCGCGAGTTACGTGACGAAGAGCTGAAAAAACAAGGTTTGAAGAAGACCGCCTGAGCCTTAAACGCCGTTGGTAGGGTAACGGCTCAGGGCGCAGATGGGGATCGAGGGCTGCTTCGCAGCCCATCGCCCTTCGATCAGCGCAATCTCTCCAGCATCTGGTAGTACCACATGCCTGCTGCCAGCAGCGGGTTGCCCAGCAAGTCCCCCATCGGCACACGCACATGCTTGCACTGGGCAAAGGTATCGAACCGTTCCAGCGTACCGGTCAACGCCTCGGCCATGATTTCACCCATGATGTGGCTGGTGGCAATACCGTGCCCCGAGTACCCCTGGCAGTACCAGACGTTGCCCGACAGCTTGCCCAGTTGTGGAATGCGGTTCACCACAATGCCCATGGCGCAGCTCCACTGGAACTCGATGGGTACGCCTTTCAACGCCGGGAACGTGCGCTCGATACAAGGCCGCAACTCACCTTCGATATCCCGCGAGTCCCGCCCGGAATAATTGGCACCGCCGCCGAATAACAGCCGTTTGTCCGCGGTCAGCCGGTAGTAGTCGAGCACGAAGCGGCAGTCATACACGGCCAGGTCCTGCGGGTTGATCTGCTCGGCCAGCTCGCCCAGCGGCGCCGTGGTGACGATGCCGCCCATGGCCGGGAAAATCTTGCCCTTGAGCTGGCGCTTTTCAAGCGTGTGGTACACGTCCCCGGCCAGCATCACCTGGCGCGCTTCCACCCGGCCATGGGCGGTGACCACTGCCGGGCGCGGGCCGTGCACGATGTCCAGCACCTCGGAGTTTTCGAACACCAGCGCGCCCAGGCCATGGGCAGCCCGTGCTTCGCCCAGGCACAGGTTGAGCGGGTGCAGGTGCAGGTTGCGCAGGTTTTTCAGCGCCCCCAGGTACAGCGGGCTTTGCAGGTGGTCTGCCACGGCGGCCTGGTCGAGCATGTGCACCTGATCGCCCATGCCCCGGCGCTGGGCCTCGGCCTGGAACGCATGCAACTCCCGCAGGTGCGATGGCTTCATGGCCGCGTGCAGGTGGCCATGCTTGAGGTCGCAATCGATACCGTAGCGCGCCACGCGCTGCTCGATGATCTGGTGCCCGCGCCAGCGCAGGTGCCAGATGAAGTCGTCCACCTCGGCGCCCAGGTGCTGGCGCATTTGCGAACGCATGGCTTCGTCGCCAGACAGGCTGCCAGTGACCTGGCCGCCATTGCGCCCGCTGGCGCCCCAGCCAATGCGGTGGGTTTCGATGATGGCGACCTTCAGGCCGCGCTCGGCCAGCTCCACGGCGGTGGCCACACCGGTGAAGCCACCGCCGATGATCGCCACGTCCACCTGCACCGTGCCCTGAAGCTGGGGGTACTGCGTGTGGTCGTTGAGGGTGGCGCTGTAGTAGGACGGTGCGCGCTGCGCCGGGCCCTTGTTCAATGCTGCATTCATGGCAATTCCTTGTTTGATGGGGGCTCAGGCCTGGTGCAGGTACCAGCGCCAGTCCTGCTCGCTGACTTCGGCCATGAACTGGCGGTACTCGGCGCGCTTGACCTTCAGGTACACGTCAAGGAACTGCTCGCCAAGCGCCTGCTGGGCCCAACGTGAATGCTGCAGGGCATCGAGGGCGGTCAGCCAGTCGGTAGGCAGGTGTTCGGTGGCCTGGGCATAGCCGTTGCCTTGCACCGGCGCGCCCGGGTCGAGCTGCTCGCGGATACCGCAGTGGGTGGCGGCGAGGATCGCCGCGGCAGCCAGGTAGGGGTTGGCATCGGCACCGCAGATCCGGTGCTCCACGTGCCGGCTGGCCGCAGGGCCTCCCGGCACCCGCAGGCTCACTGTGCGGTTGTCGACACCCCAGGTAGGGGCCAGCGGCGCATAGCTGTTGGCCTGAAAACGCCGGAACGAGTTGGCGTTGGGGCAGAACAGCAGCAGCGAATCACGCAGGTGGCGCAGCATGCCGGCGATGGCCTGGCGCAGCAGTGGGGTGCCGGCCTTGTCCTCACTGGCAAACAGATTATGGCCGGCGTCATCGGCCAGGCTCAGGTGCATGTGCATGCCGGTGCCGGCCAGTTGCGCGAACGGCTTGGCCATGAAGCAGGCCTGCATGCCGTGGGCATGGGCCACACCTTTCACCAGGCGTTTGTAGCGTACCGCCTGGTCCATGGCCTGCAGCGCTTCACCGTGCTCCAGGGTGATTTCCACTTGCCCAGGGGCGTACTCCGAAATCGCTGTACGCGCCGGAATGCCTTGGGCCTTGCAGGCTGCATACAGGTCGGCCAGAAACGGCTCGATCTGCTCCAGCTCGCGCAGCCCGTATACCTGCGTGGTGCGCGGTCGGCCGCCGTCCGTGTCCCGTGCAGGCTGGGGGCGGCCTTGGGCATCGGGCTGCTGGTCGAGCAGGTAGAACTCCAGTTCGCAGGCCATCACCGGGTGATAGCCGTCGGCCTTGAGTGCCTCGACAGTGCGTACCAGCACATGGCGCGGGTCGGCGACGCTGGCAGGCAGGCCGTCGTCGGGGTGCATGCTCACCTGCACCGCAGCGGTGGGTATGCGCCGCCAAGGCAGGCGCACCAGGCTGTTCTCCAGGGGGTAGGCACGGCAGTCGATGTCGCCCACGTCCCACACCAGGCCGGAGTTCTCCACGTCATCGCCATTGAGGGTCAGGCCCAGGATAGTGCTGGGTAGTGGGCGGCCGCTCTGGTACACGGCCAGCAGTTCATCGCGGTGCAGCAGCTTGCCGCGGGGCACGCCATTGGCGTCGAGGATGAACAGCTCGAACAGTTCGATATCGGGGTTGTCGGCCAGAAAACGGTTGGCCTGCTCTACAGGGGCAAAGTGCATGATGAAGTCGCTCGCGGGCGCACGGGGCCGCCGCGCTGGCAAGCGGCCCAACTGAGTCAATCGGCCAGGGTGTGGCCGGTTTGGGTCACAGAGGCGTAAGCGAGGTATCCGGCGGGCGGGCGTGACGGCAGTGCCACAAGGCCCAGAAGGCGAGGATGACATGCACCAGCGGATTTTCCCCGGCACGGCGCCTGGCCTTCGGCAGCGAAGGGCGGGGCGATGGCGGGTTGCTGGGCTGGAACGGGGTCATGCCTTTGATACTCACATGCGGTGTTGGGGTGATTAAAGCAGTGAATGGCGACCTTTACGTTGGGCATGGCTAAACATTCAGGCTGGCTGGGCGGCACCGTGTGGGGACCGGTTCAGCCGCGAAAGGGCCTGTACAGGCAGCAGAAAACCCGCAAATCTGCGACAATCCACCCACTTTCCGCATGCCGATCATGAAAAAGCAGGCTCACCTGCATCACTCAAAAGCCCCATGACTGACCACGCCATCGACAAACTGCTGCAAAACCTCGACCACGCCATGATTGCCGACCGCCATCGCCTGCGCCGGCAAATGCACGAACTGCGCAAGCGCCCCGATGAGGCAAAGCTGGCGCAATGGGTGGACAAAGTGCAGGCCTCCTGCGCCCAGGCCACCGCGCGCCAGCAAAGCGTGCCTACGGTGCGCTACGACGACAACCTGCCCATCGCGGCCAAGCGCGATGAAATCAAGAAGGCGCTGGCCGAGCATCAGGTGCTGGTGATTGCCGGCGAAACCGGGTCGGGCAAAACCACCCAGTTGCCCAAGATCTGCCTGGAACTGGGCCGCGGCAGCCATGGCCTGATCGCCCACACCCAGCCGCGCCGTATTGCTGCGCGCAGTGTGGCGGCCCGGGTGGCCGAGGAACTCGGCACGCCGCTGGGCGGCCTGGTGGGTTACCAGGTGCGGTTCGAGGACCAGAGCGATGCCAACACGCTGGTCAAGCTGATGACCGACGGTATTCTGCTGGCTGAAACCCAGCATGACCGCTTTCTGGAGCGCTACGACACCATCATCGTCGACGAAGCCCACGAACGCAGCCTGAACATCGACTTCCTGCTTGGCTACCTCAAGACCCTGCTGCACCGCCGCCCCGAGCTGAAACTGATCATCACCTCGGCGACCATCGACCTGGAGCGCTTCTCCAGGCACTTCGACGGTGCGCCGATCATCGAGGTGTCCGGGCGCACCTACCCAGTGGACACCTGGTACCGGCCGCTGACCAGTGAGCAGGACGAGGAAGGCAACCGGATCGAGGACGACCTCACCGTCGACCAGGCCATCCTCGCCACCCTGGACGAGTTGGCCCAGCATGAGCGCGCCGAAGGCAAGGGGCCAGGCGATGTGCTGATCTTTTTGCCGGGCGAGCGGGAGATTCGCGACGCCGCGGAGATCCTGCGCAAGGCCCAGTTGCGCCACACCGAGATTCTGCCGCTTTACGCCCGGCTGTCGCCGGCCGAGCAGCAGCGCATCTTCCAGCCCCACACCGGGCGCCGGGTGGTACTGGCCACCAACGTTGCGGAAACCTCGCTGACCGTGCCCGGCATACGCTATGTGATCGATACCGGCACCGCGCGTATCAGCCGTTACAGCTACCGCGCCAAGGTGCAGCGCCTGCCCATCGAGGCGGTGTCCCAGGCCAGCGCCAACCAGCGCAAGGGCCGCTGTGGCCGGGTGGAACCAGGCATCTGTGTGCGCCTCTACAGCGAAGAGGATTTCAACAGCCGGCCGGCGTTTACCGACCCGGAGATTCTGCGCACCAACCTGGCGGCGGTGATCCTGCAGATGCTGCACCTGCGCCTGGGCGCCATCGATGCGTTCCCGTTCATCGAGCCACCCGATGGCAAGGCCATCAGCGACGGTTTCAACCTGTTGCAGGAACTGTCGGCGGTCAACCGCGAGAACCAGCTCACGCCCATCGGCCGCCAGCTGGCACGCTTGCCCATCGACCCGCGCCTGGGCCGCATGCTGCTCGAGGGTGCACGCCTGGGTAGCCTGCAGGAAGTGCTCATCGTCACCAGTGCGCTGTCGGTACAAGACCCGCGCGAGCGCCCGCCTGAGCGCCAGCAAGCGGCAGACCAGGCGCACGCCCAGTGGAAGGATGTGGATTCGGACTTTGCTGCACTGGTGAACCTGTGGCGCGGGTTCGAGGAACAACGCCAGGCCTTGACCGCCAACCCGTTGCGCAACTGGTGCCGCAAGCAGTTCCTGAATTACCTGCGCTTGCGTGAGTGGCGCGATGCCCATCGGCAGTTGGCGCTGATCTGCCGCGAGCTGCAATTGACGGTAAACAAAGAACCGTGTGACTACCCGAAGATGCACAAGGCCATCCTCAGTGGCCTGCTCAGCCAGATTGGCCACAAGACCGAAGACGGTGACTACCAGGGGGCACGTCAGCGGCGCTTCTGGGTGCACCCGTCCTCGGGCCTGGGGCGCAAGCGCCCGCAGTGGGTGATGGCGGCTGAGCTGGTGGAAACCACCAAGCTGTATGCGCGGGTGGTTGCCCGTATCGAGCCGGACTGGATCGAACCCCTGGCAGGGCACCTGATCAAGAAGAACCACTTCGAACCCCATTGGGAGAAGAAGCGCGGGCAAGTGGTGGCCTACGAGCAGATCACCCTGTACGGCTTGATCCTGGTAGGGCGCCGGCCGGTTCACTTTGGCCCCATCGACCCTGTCGCATCGCGCGAGCTGTTCATCCGTGAGGGCCTGGTGGGCGGCGAGATCCAGTCCCGGGCCAAGTGCCTGGCGGCCAACAAGCGCCTGCTTGAAGAATTGGATGAACTGGAAGCCAAGGCCCGGCGCCGGGACATTCTGGCAGACGAAGAAACGCTGTACGGGTTTTACGAAGCGCGCCTGCCAGCCGAGATCCACCAGGCCGCCACGTTCGACAGCTGGTACCGCATGGGCAGCCAGAAGGATGCCAACCTGCTGATCATGCGCGAGGAAGACGTACTGGCCCGTGAGGCCAGTGAAGTTACCGCTGCGCAGTACCCCGACAGCCTGCAGGTGGGCGAACTGCGCCTGCCGCTGAGCTACCACTTCGAGCCGGGCCACGCCCGCGATGGCGTGACCGTGCGGGTGCCGGCACCGCTGCTGCCCAGCCTGCCGGGCGAGCGCCTGGAATGGCTGGTGCCCGGTTTGCTGGAGGCCAAGTGCGTGGCACTGGTGCGCAACCTGCCCAAGGCCCTGCGCAAGAACTTCGTGCCGGTGCCCGACTTCGTCAAGGCCGCGCTGGCGCGCATGGCCTTCGGCCAGGGTGCGCTGCCCCAGGCCCTTGGCCATGAACTGCTGCGCATGACCGGTGCGCGGGTGTCGGACGAGGCCTGGGAGGAGTCGATCAACCTGGTCGAAGGCCACTTGCGCATGAACATCGAAGTGGTCGACGGCCAGGGCAAGTTCCTGGGCGAAGGCCGTGACCTGGCCGAGCTGACGGCACGCTTTGCCGCCGCCAGCCAGGCTGCGCTGGCCGTGCCGCGTGACGCCAAGGGTGACCAACCGGTGCAGGCCAAAGCGTTCAATGAGGTCAAGCAAACGGCCCAGCAGAACATCGCCGGCCTGTCGATGACGGTTTACCCCGCGCTGGTTGAGGAGCAGGGCGCGGTGCGCGAAGGGCGTTTCTCGACCCAGGCCGAAGCCCAGTTCCAGCACCGTCGCGCCTTGCAGCGGCTGTTGTTGCAGCAACTGGCCGAACCGGCCAAGTTCCTGCGCGGCAAGCTGCCGGGGCTGACCGAACTGGGCTTGCTGTACCGCGAGCTGGGCCGGGTGGAAGCGCTGGTCGAGGACATCCTGCTGGCGAGCCTGGACAGCTGCGTGCTTGAGGGTGAGCAGGCCCTGCCGCGTGATGGCGCCGCGCTGGCGGCGCTGGCTGAACGCAAGCGTGGCAACTGGGCCGAACACGCCGAACGCCTGGCACGCCAGACGCTGGAGGTGCTGAAGCTGTGGCACGGGCTGCAGAAGCGCTTCAAGGGCAAGATTGACCTGAGCCAGGCTGTGGCGCTGAACGACATCAAGCAGCAACTGGGCAACCTGGTGTACGCAGGCTTTGTTCGCGAAACACCGTCGGCCTGGTTCAAGGAACTGCCCCGGTACCTCAAGGCGGTGGAACTTCGCCTGGAGAAACTCGGCTCGCAGGTGCAGAAAGACCGGGTGTGGAGCGGTGAGCTGGCCAACCTGTGGGCGCAATACAAGGCGCGGGCCGACAAGCATGCCCAGGAAGGCAAGCGCGACGAACAGCTGACGCTTTACCGGTGGTGGCTGGAAGAATATCGCGTGTCGCTGTTCGCCCAGCAGTTGGGTACCAAGGTGCCGATTTCTGACAAGCGCCTGAGCAAGCAATGGAGCCAGGTGGAAGGCTAAACTTCCAGACTTGTGGCACTATTGAGGCAATTTGGGGCCGCCCGCGGCCCCTTGAGGCAAAGCCCTCGTTTTATAATTGGCACTAAAGTGCCACTACCTGTCATGTTTCCAGCCAGCGCCCAGTGGCGGTGGCCTTCGACCAGAGGAACCACCGTGCATAATGTCGTGATCAGCGGCACCGGCCTGTACACCCCGGCCCAGAGCATTTCCAACGAAGAACTGGTGGCGTCCTTCAATGCCTGGTCGCAGCAGTTCAACCAGGACAACGCCGCTGCCATCGAGCGCGGTGAGGTCGAAGCGGCGCCCTTGTCGGACCCTGCCTTCATCGAAAAAGCCTCTGGCATCAAGAGCCGCTTCGTCATGGACAAGGCCGGCATCCTCGACCCGCAACGCATGAAGCCGCGCCTGCCGGAGCGTAGCAACGACGAGCCGTCGGTGCTCTGCGAAATGGCGGTGGCGGCAGCGCGCCAGGCACTGGAGCGTGCCGGGCGTACACCGGCCGATGTCGACGGGGTCATCGTCGCCTGCTCCAACCTGCAGCGGCCTTACCCGGCCATCGCCATCGAGGTGCAGCAGGCCCTTGGCATCCAGGGCTTTGCCTTCGACATGAACGTGGCCTGTTCCTCCGCCACATTCGGTATCCAGACGGCAGCCAACAGCGTGGCCTTGGGGCAAGCGCGGGCCGTGCTGATGGTGAACCCGGAAGTGTGTACCGGGCACCTGAACTTCCGCGACCGTGACAGCCACTTCATTTTTGGCGATGCGGCCACTGCAGTACTGCTCGAGCGTGCCGACCAGGCCAGTTCCAACCACCAGTTCGATGTGGTCAGCAGCAAGCTGTGGACCGAGTTCTCCAACAACATCCGCAACAACTTCGGTTTCCTTAACCGTGCGGCTGACGAGGGCGAGGGTGCCGCCGACAAGTTGTTCATCCAGGAAGGGCGCAAGGTGTTCCGCGAGGTCTGCCCTAAAGTGGCTGAGCTGGTAGGGGAGCACCTGCAGGAAAATGGCTTGCAGCCCGGCGATGTGAAGCGCTTCTGGCTGCACCAGGCCAACCTCAGCATGAACCACCTGATCGTCAAGAAGCTGCTGGGGCGTGAAGTGGCCGAAGAAGACGCGCCGGTGATTCTGGACCGTTATGCCAACACCAGTTCGGCAGGGTCGGTGATTGCCTTCCACCTGTATCAGGACGACCTGGCCAAGGGCTCGCTGGGGGTGTTGAGTTCGTTTGGGGCGGGGTATTCGATTGGCAGCGTGATCTTGCGCAAGCGCTGATCCTTTCTGCGCTTGCTACGCCTGTCGCGGACCAAGCCCGGCACAGGCGTTACACACAAAAAAACGGGAAACACCGGATGGGGTTCGGTGTTTCCCGTTTCAAGTGAAGCAGAGGGGCATTCGGTTTAGAACTTGGCTTCCAGGTCTACCTGCAGGGTGTCTACATCAGCATTGCTGTTGGGCAGGTTGGAGTAGTCGGTCTTGGCCATCATGTAGGCCGCGCCCAGGGCGAAGTTCTTGTCGATTTCGTAACCCACCTTGAACTTGTGGCCACGGGAACCGGTGAAGCCGTTGCCGAAGTCCGAGTCGGTGAACAGGCTCACCACACCGTTACGCTGCACGTCGCGGTAGTTGTAGTCCAGGCTCCAGGCGCCGATCTTGCTCTTCAAGCCAGCCAGCCAGGCCTTGTCCTTGCCATCGGTGCTTTCGGTGTTCTTGACGAACTGGCCGTAGGCCGACAGCGGGATGGCGAAGCCGGTGAAGTCCACCTGGCCGAAACCTTCCACCAGGTTGAACTCGTTGGTGGTGTTGCCCAGCGAACGCAGGGCAGCAGAGGCCTTGTCGTTGTCGTAACCGTAGATGCTGCCGCCCACGGTGACCTTGACGGTATCAGCCGCGTTGAACTTGGTACCCAGCTGGGCCGCGTACAGTTGGGCGTCGTGTTTGAACTGCACGCCGTCGCCGTCTACGTTGTCCTTGAGGTTGTAGTGGCCGATGCTGCCGAACACTTCGGCGGCGCCCAGGTTGGTCTTGTAGGTGGCGGCCACGCCTTCTGGGTTGATGTCGCTGTCCCAGATGATGTCGCCCATGCTTACCCACGGCTGCATCATCTTGCCGCCGATCAGGTGCAGGTTAGGCACGGCGGTGGGGTGCCAGTCGAGGTAGGCCAGGTCGACCCACAGCGATTTCTTCTCGAAGTAGTTGTCCAGGCTCTGGTTGGTGGAGCGGGCATCGGCGCTGCTGCCGGTGGCCACACGCACGCCTGCATCCACTTGTGGGTTGATCTCGCTGTAGAAGCCGATACGGGCGCGCACACGCTCACGGTCCTGGTTGCCACTGCGCGAGATCGGGTGGTCAACGTTGACGTCTTCGTAACGCAGGCGAACGTCACCCTTGACCTGGGTTTTGGCGGCCCATGCCACTTTCTGTTCAAAGGAGCTCATCCGGTCGGACTGAGCTTTCTGAGCGGCCTTTTCCTTGGTTTCTTGAGCCAGGTCCGCCTGCAGCTCGGAGTACTGCGCCTGGTTGATCGAGCCGTTGGCGCGGAGCATTTCGAGCAGCTTGGCGTCGACGGCCGCACTGGCCGGAGTACTCAGAGCCAGCATCATGCCGGTGAGGCTCACTCCGGTAAGTGTAGAAACAAGACGCATAAGGTTCTCCCTACTGAATAAGATGGGGGACGCCCAAGCGCCCGCCCTTGTGTTGGCATGTCCCCGGAAAGAGCCTGAATAGACAGGTTCTGGTGTTCCGGAAAACAGGCGCAAGTATTGCGGGGGCGGGTGACAGATTAATGTCGGAATGGTGGCACTGTTGTTAAGTGATCAGGTGTTTTACGGTCTGCCGGGCGTTCACCATTTGAGTCGTCCGCCTGCCTTGGGGATACTGGGTACCTCTCTGCCGTGAGCCAAAATCGTGACCAGCCTGTACAGCCTTGCTCAACTGCGTGATCTGCCTGCGGCCACCTGGGATGCCCTGGTGCCCGATGGCCAGCCGTTTTTAAGCCACGCGTTTCTCAGTGCCATGGAAGACAGTGGCAGTGTCGCCCGTGCCACCGGCTGGGCCGCCGAACACCTGGTGCTGGAGCGCGACGGGCAGGTGCGGGCTCTGCTGCCGGCTTACCGTAAATGGCACTCGTTTGGCGAATACGTGTTCGATCACGGCTGGGCAGATGCCTGCGAACGGGCGGGCATTGCCTACTACCCCAAGTTGCTGGGCGCCGTGCCGTTCAGCCCGGTAAGCGGGCCGCGGTTGTTGGCGGCGGATGCGGCCGACGGCTTGCTGCTGTTGCAGGCGCTGCCGGAGTACCTGGGCAAGGCGGGGCTATCCAGCGCGCATGTGAATTTCACCGACACCGCGCTGGATGAGCAATTTGCCGGGCTGCCCGGTTGGCTGGAGCGCCTGGGGTGCCAGTTTCATTGGCAGAACAAGGGGTACCGTGATTTTCAGGATTTTCTCGACAGCCTCAGCTCGCGCAAGCGTAAACAGATGCGCAAGGAGCGTGACCAGGTGGCAGGGCAAGGCATCGACTTCTGCTGGTACCGGGGCGATGAGCTGACGGAAGCCCAGTGGGACTTCGTGTTCCTGTGCTACGCCAACACCTACGCGGTGCGCCGCCGCGCGCCGTACCTGACCCGTGAATTCTTCAGCCTGTTGGCCGCACGTATGCCCCAGGCGCTGCGCGTGGTGATAGCGCGCCAAGGTGGGCGGGACGTGGCCATGGCCCTAAGCCTGGTGGGCGGAGGCAGCCTGTTTGGCCGCTACTGGGGTTGCCTGGACGAATTCGACCGGCTGCACTTTGAAACCTGTTTCTACCAAGGTATGGACTACGCCATTGCCGAGGGCCTGCAACGCTTCGATGCCGGGGCGCAGGGTGAGCACAAACTGATACGTGGCTTCGAGCCTGTGCTGACCCATTCGTGGCACTACCTGTTGCACCCGGGGTTGCGCCGTGCGGTGGACGAGTTTCTGGTGCAGGAGCGTGCGGGTGTGATGGCCTATGCCGAAGAGGCGCGAGGCATGTTGCCGTTTCGTCAGGGGTGAAGGGGTCAGTCGACCCCGACAAAGCCGCCGGTCTGGTGATGCCACAGCCGCGCGTACAAGCCCTGCTGCTGTAGCAGTTCACTGTGGCTGCCCACCTCGACCACACGGCCCTTGTCCAGCACCACCAGCCGGTCCATGCGGGCAATGGTCGACAGGCGGTGGGCAATGGCAATGACCGTTTTGCCCTGCATCAGCGTTTCAAGGCTTTCCTGAATGGCCGCTTCCACTTCCGAGTCCAGCGCTGAAGTGGCCTCGTCCATGATGAGGATGGGCGCATTCTTCAACAGCACCCGAGCGATCGCAATGCGCTGGCGCTGGCCGCCAGACAGTTTCACCCCGCGCTCGCCCACATGCGCGTCCAGCCCGGTGCGCCCCTGGGCATCCGACAGTTGCGGGATGAACTCATCGGCGCGGGCGCGGCGCATCGCTTCGTCCAGCTCGGCGTCGCTCGCCTCGGGGCGTCCGTACAACAGGTTCTCGCGGATGGAGCGGTGCAGCAGCGAGGTGTCCTGGGTGATCATGCCGATTTGAGCTCGCAGGCTGGCCTGGCTGACTTCGGCGATGTCCTGGCCATCGATAAGAATGCGCCCGGCCTGCAGGTCGTACAGGCGCAGCAGCAGGTTGACCAGAGTCGACTTGCCCGCGCCGGAGGGGCCAATCAGGCCGATCTTCTCACCAGGGCGAATATCTAGGTTCAGCCCCTCGATCACATTGGCCGCCTTGGCATAGTGGAAGCCCACGTTGTCGAAGCGCACGGCGCCCCGGCTAACCTTCAGGGGCGGGGCATCGGGGCGGTCGGTGACGGTGACCGGCTGGGCAATGGTCTGCAAACCGTCCTGGACCATGCCGATGTTCTCGAAGATGCCATTGACCACCCACATGATCCAACCCGACATGTTGACGATGCGGATGACCAGGCCGGTGGCCAGGGCGATAGCGCCCACGGTGATCAGCGACTGGCTCCACAACCACAGCGCCAACCCCGTGGTTGCCACCACCAGCAGGCCGTTGAGGGTAGTGATGACCACGTCCATGCTGGTGATCACCCGTGATGCCAGCTGGGTTTTCTCGGTTTGTTCGCTGATGGCCTCGCGGGCATATTGCTGTTCATGGTCGGTATGGGCGAACAGCTTGAGCGTGGCGATGTTGGTGTAGCCGTCGACAATGCGCCCCATCAGTTTGGAGCGGGCATCGGAAGAAACCACCGAGCGTTCCTTCACCCGCGGCACGAAGTAGAACAGCGCCGCGATATACCCCACGATCCACGCCAGCAACGGCAGCATCAGCCGCCAATCTGCCTCGGCGAACAGCACCAGCGAGGTGATGGCGTAGATCAGTACGTGCCACAGTGCATCCACTGCCTGCACCGCAGAATCGCGCAGCGAGTTACCGGTCTGCATGATGCGCTGGGCAATGCGCCCGGCGAAGTCGCTCTGGAAAAAATTCAGGCTCTGCTTAAGCACGTGGCTGTGGTTTTGCCAGCGGATCAGGCTGGTCATGCCCGGGTTGATGGTCTGGTGCACCAGCAGGTCATGCAGGCCGAAAAACAGCGGGCGCAACACCAGTACCACCACTAGCATCCACACCAGCTCGCCGCTGTGCTCGCTGAAAAAACGGGTATTCGGTGTGCCCTGGGCCAGGTCGATAATGCGGCTGAGGAAGCTGAACATGGCCACCTCGATCAACGAGGCCACCAGGCCCACCACCAGCAGCGCCAGGAAGCTGGGCCAGACCTGGCGCAGGTAATACAGGTAGAAGGGCCATACGCGGCTGGGAGGTGCCTCGCTCGGGGCGTCGCGGAAAATATCGATCAGTTGTTCGAAACGACGGTACAGCATGGGCGATGCAACTCCTGTTCATCCAGCCGCGAAGCGGCGCACGTCCTTGTGAGACTCGCGATCAGTCGATGCGTTTGGCCGACTTGATGAAAACGGGGTCGGCAGGCACGTCACGCATGCCTTTCTTGATGGTGGTAGGCGAATTGACGATCTGGTCCACCACCTCCATCCCCTTGGTCACCTTGCCGAAAACGGCGTAGCCGCGGTCACGCCCGGGGTTGAGGAAGTCGTTGTCAGCCACGTTGATGAAAAACTGGCTGGTGGCCGAGTCCGGGTCGGAGGTGCGCGCCATCGACAGCGTGCCCCGGGTATTCATCAGGCCGTTGTTGGCCTCGTTGCGGATCGGGTCTTTGGTCTGCTTTTGTACCATCTGCTCGGTGAAGCCACCGCCCTGCACCATGAAGCCCGGGATTACCCGGTGGAAGATGGTGTTGTTGTAAAAGCCACTGTCGACGTACTGCAGGAAGTTCTTGGTACTGACCGGGGCTTTCTCGGCATTGAGCTCGATTTCTACCTGGCCGAAGCTGGTGTCCAGCAGCACGTGCGGCGTCTTGTCCGAAGCCATGACGCTGGTGGCGAAAGCAACGGAGCAGGCGGTAAGCAGGAGTTTTTTCAGCATGGGCGCAAAGATCCTTCAGGGGAGCAAGCCGCAGCAAGAAACTGCAGCAGGGTCTGGTTGAAAACCTGGGGTTGATCAAGGGGGGTAGCGTGCCGGGAATCTTCGATCACTACCAGCGTTGCCTGGGGCATCAGGGCGACGTACGCCGCTTTGAGTTGTATCGGGGTGTAATCGTGGTCGGCGGCAATCACCAGGGTGGGACAGTGGATCTGCCCGATGCGTTCCTGTACGCCCCAGTCCACGATGGCGTCAAAACTCTTGAGGTAGGCGCGCTTGTTGTTACGGGCCCAGCGCTGCGCCATGGTGTGGCGCAGCGCGGCCTGCTCTGGCTTGGGAAACAGCCGTTCGGCCAGGGCCTTGCCGACCGTTTCGACGCTGAGCACGGTGGCCAGCCCACGGCGTTTCAGCCACCAGAGCCAGTCGCTGCGCGTGCGGCGCTTGACCTCGGGCGCACTGTTGACGATGCACAGGCTGCGCAGCCACTGGGGGTGGTCGACGGCAAACTGGAAACCCACCATGCCGCCCATGGACAGCCCAACCAGGTGCACGGGCCCGGTGTGCAGGTGCTCGAGCAAGGCCAGCAGGTCGGCGCTGAAGGTGGCGATGTGGTAACCGTCGTGGGGCTTGTCGGACCGGCCATGGCCGCGGATGTCCATCAGGATGACCCGGTAGTGCTGGCTTAGCAGCGGCACCTGCAGTTCCCAGTCCTGGCTGCTGGAGCCCAGGCCGTGCAGCAGCACCAGTGGCTCGCCCTGGCCGTACTCGCGGTAGTGCAGTGCACAGCCTTCGTGTTCGAAATAAGCCATGGGCGCGGTCCTATCAGGCTTGGGCGGGGGCGGCGAAGGGCACGTCCAGTGGAGCCGTGTCGAAATTGCGCAGCAGGTCGATGAGGATCTGTGTGGCCGGGCCCAGGGTCTTTTCCTTGCTCGAATAAAGGTAGAACAGCGGATGGCGGCTGCCACCCTGGTCCAGCGGCAGAGGTTTCAGTACGCCGTCGCGCAGCTCGCGTTCGATCATGTGCCGCGGCAGCCAGGCAAAGCCCAGGCCGCTGCTGACGAAGGTGGTGGCGGTGCCCAGGCTGCCTACCGTCCAGCGCTGCTCGGCGCCCAGCCAGCCCACGTCACGGGGCTGGGCACGGCCGGAGTCACGAATCACCACCTGCAACTGGCTTTCCAGGTCCTGGAAGGTCAGTTCACGGCCCAGCCGGTGCAGGCTGTGCTCGGGGTGGGCAACCGCCACGAACTCCACCGCACTCAGCTCCGCACCCAGGTAGCCCCCGATGCTGTAGCTGCTGATGGCAAGGTCGGCGATGCCCTCGAGCATGACTTCCTCCACCCCTGACAACACCTCCTCGCGCAGGCGCACGCGGCACCCCCGGCTTTGCGGCATGAAGGCAGCCAGGGCGCGTACCAGGCGGGCACTGGGGTAGGCGGCATCGACCACCAGGCGCACTTCCGCTTCCCAGCCTTGTTCCATGTGGTGGGCCAGGTCTTCCAGCTGGCTGGCCTGCTTGACCAGGTGGCGCGAGCGGCGCAGCAGCACGTTGCCGGCCTCGGTGAGCACGGCCTTGCGCCCATCGATGCGCAGCAACGGCACGCCCAGTTGTTCCTGCATGCGCGCCACGGTGTAGCTCACCGACGACTGTGAGCGGTGCAGGGCGTCGGCTGCCTGGGCGAAGCCGCCGTGATCGACCACCGCCTGCAGGGTCCGCCACTGGTCTAGGGTCACGCGCGGCGCTTTCATGTGGTGCTCCTGTTGTCCTAAGCTGCGCTCTTTCAAGGAGAGCGCCGATGAAAAAATTATGTGCAGCAATGCTGCTGTGCCTGCCAGTTGCAGCGTTTGCCTACCCCATCGAGGTGGAAAAACACATCGACGGGGTGAAGCTCGATGCCACGGCTTACGACACCGCCTACGATATCGGCGCCATCACCCTGGACAACTATGGCCAGGTGCCCGCTGCCTGCAAGGTCACCTTCCGCAATGGCCCCGAGGCGCCCAGGGTGCGGCGTGTGAATGTGCCGGCAGGCAAACGCGCCGACGTCACGGCCAAGTTCAACCGGCAGATCATCAAGCTGCGTGTCACGGTTGCCTGCTCGGCTGAATAAACAAATTAATCGATATGTTACACCCACTTTTTACGCTTTTTAATCGATAGGTCAAGCTTTAGTCTTCCCTCCATCGACTCGCATCCCTTTTTGCCGATGGAGGCACCCATGTCCCGCGTATTGATCATCGAAAGCAGTGCACGTCAGCAGGATTCGATTTCCCGCCAGCTGACCCGGGAGTTCATCGAGCAATGGCAAGCTGCCCACCCCGCTGACCAGATCACCGTGCGTGACCTGGCGGCCAACCCGGTACCGCACCTGGATGCCCACCTGCTGGGTGGCTGGATGAAGCCAGAAGCGCAACGCAGCGCCGCCGAGCTCGACGCCCTGGCACGCTCCAACGAGCTGACCGATGAACTGCTGGCTGCCGATGTACTGGTCATGGCCGCGCCCATGTACAACTTCACCATCCCCAGCACCCTGAAGGCCTGGCTGGACCACGTGCTGCGCGCCGGCGTCACCTTCAAGTACACGCCAACCGGCCCACAGGGCCTGCTGACCGGCAAACGCGCCATTGTGCTCACCGCCCGTGGCGGCATTCATGCCGGCGCCACCAGCGATCATCAGGAACCCTACCTGCGCCAGGTGATGGCGTTCATCGGTATCCACGATGTTGATTTCATCCACGCCGAAGGCCTGAACATGAGCGGTGATTTCCACGAAAAGGGCCTGAACCAGGCCAAGGCCCAGATGGCCGCGATCGCCTGAGGCGTACCGAATTCCCAACCCTTGCACCCGTTTTTAGCTCCTTTGGGTGAACCTGCCCGGCCATTGGCCGGGCTTTTTTATGGGGTGCGAAAAGGGCGCAGGTGGGGGCGACCCGCGCAAGGGTGGTTATCCCTCCATTCCCAGTGGTTGAACTGGGCCGGTGCAAGCCGCTAAGGTCGCGACCTTATCCAAGAGAGGCAACCATGGGCTACCTGATTATCGTCGCGCTGATCCAGGCGTTTTCCTTCAGCCTGATCGGCGAGTACCTGGCCGGGCACGTCGACAGCTATTTCGCCGTGTTGGCCCGGGTGCTGCTGGCGGGGCTGGTGTTTTTGCCCCTGACCCGTTGGCGCCAGGTGCCGCCACGCTTCATGCGTTCGATGCTGCTGATCGGCGCGCTGCAGTACGGCATCACCTATGTGTGCCTGTACCTGAGCTTTCGCGTACTCAGTGTGCCGGAGGTGCTGCTGTTCACCATCCTGACGCCGCTGCACGTGACCCTGATCGAAGACGCCATGAACCGGCGCTTCAACCCTTGGGCGTTGCTGGCAGCACTGGTGGCAGTGGCGGGGGCTGCCGTGATCCGTTTCGACAGCATCAGCGGTGAGTTCTTCATGGGCTTCCTGCTGCTGCAACTGGCCAACTTCACCTATGCCGCTGGCCAGGTGCTGTATCGGCATCTGGTGGCCCGCAACCCCAGCGAGCTGCCGCACTATGCGCGCTTTGGCTACTTTTACCTAGGCGCGTTGCTGGTGGCCTTGCCCGCGTTCCTGCTGTTCGGCAACCCTCAGCACTTGCCCGCTACCCAGGTGCAGTGGCTGGTGCTGTTGTTCCTGGGCCTGTGCCCGACAGCCCTGGGCCTTTACTGGTGGAACAAGGGTGCGTGCCTGGTTTCCGGCGGCACGCTGGCCGTAATGAACAACCTGCATGTGCCGGTGGGGCTGCTGCTGAACCTGCTGATCTGGAACCAGCACGAGCCGCTGGGGCGGCTGTTCATTGGCGGCGCGATCATTCTGGCCTCGGTGTGGCTGAGCCGGGTGGGCGGGCGGGTGAATCAACCTGTTTGAGCGCTACGCGCGCGCTTTGCCGAATGATTGGCGGGAGCAGGGTGTGAGCGCATACAGGTGCCCGCATTGAGTATGCGCAGCGTCAGCATGGCCCCACCAGGCCGCCGCGCCCCTGACTGAACACCCAATGGCGACCCAGCCCCTTGAACGGTGTGATAATGCCCGCAACCAAAAAAGGCCCAGTCATGCTGACCATCTCCAACAACGTGCAGCTCCCCGATGCCGATATCGAACTGACCTACATCCGCGCCCAGGGCACGGGGGGCCAGAATGTCAACAAGGCGTCCAGTGCCGTGCACCTGCGCTTCGACATCAAGGCGTCGTCGCTGCCCGAGTTCTACAAGGAGCGTCTGCTGGCGCTGCGCGATAGCCGGATTACCGGCGACGGGGTGTTGATCATGAAGGCGCAGCAGTACCGCACCCAGGAGCAGAACCGCGCTGATGCGCTGGAGCGACTTGCGCAGCTGATTATTGGTGCCGGGAAGGTGGAGAAAAAACGCCGCCCTACCAAGCCGACGCTGGGGTCGAAGACGCGGCGGCTGGAAAGCAAGGCCAAGCGGAGTACGGTGAAGGCGGGGCGGGGGAGGGTGGAGTTTTAGGAATACTGTGAGGCGTTATGCGGAAAAAATCAGATTCCGCTCCTAGCTTGTAGTCCATTTCCAAAAGATGCCCAGGCCTGCCTGGCATTGGCTGCAGGCCTGTTTTAGTGAAGGAGCGACGCCAGCGGTCACGCCTCAGTCATCTGCTCCAGCCTGCGCGGCGCATGTTCCGGAGCCTGCACTGCCCGCCCAGCCAGCCCCACGCGCATGTCATTGCCACTCGGCTGCTGATACAGGCTCAACCCGAACTCCGGCAGCACGGCCAGCAAGTAGTCGAAAATATCCCCCTGAATACGCTCGTACTCGGCCCACACCGTGGTGGTGGTGAAGCAGTAGATTTCCAGCGGTACACCTTCGGCGGTGGTCTGCATCTGGCGCACCATGCAGGTCATGTTCGGGTGCACGTTGGGGTGGTTGCGCAGGTAGGCCAGGGCGAAGGCGCGGAAGGTGCCGATGTTGGTCAGCTTGCGGCGGTTGGCAGCAAGCTCGGCCACTTCGCCCAGTGCCGCGTTCCAGGTTTGCAGCTCTTCACGCTTGCCGGTGAGGTATTCGCCCAGCAATTGCACCTGGCCCAGGCGCTGTTCTTCTTCAGGGGTGAGAAAGCGTACGCCGGCGGCGTCGATGAACAGGCTGCGTTTGATGCGTCGGCCGCCGGACTGCTGCATGCCGCGGTAGTTGCGGAACGACTCGCTCATCAGCCGCCAGGTGGGGATGGAGACGATGGTCTTGTCGAAGTTCTGCACTTTCACCGTGTGCAAGGTGATGTCCACCACGTCGCCGTCCGCACCGACTTGCGGCATCTCGATCCAGTCACCCACATGCAACATGTCGTTGCTGGTCAACTGCACACTGGCGACGAACGACAGCAAGGTGTCCTTGTATACCAACAGCAGCACCGCAGACATCGCGCCCAGGCCGGACAGCAGCAACAGCGGCGAGCGGTCGATCAGGGTGGCGACGATGACGATGGCGGCGAAGATCCATAGCATCATCTTGGCCAACTGCACGTAGCCCTTGATGGAACGGGTGCGGGCGTGTTCGGTGCGGGCGTAGATGTCGAGCAGGGCATCCAGCAGGCACGACAGGGCCATGGTCATGAACAGCAGGGTGAAGGCCAGGGCGAAGTTGCCTAGGAAGTGCTGAACGGTGTCAGAAAGCTCGGGGACCAGTTTAAGGCCGAACTGAATCACCAGCGAGGGCGTGGTCTGCGCCAGGCGGTGGAACACTTTATTGTGGCGCAGGTCATCCAGCCACTTCAGCGCCGGCTGGCGGGCCAGCAGGCGCGCGCCGTGCAGCACCAGAAACCGCGCCAGGCGCCCGACAATCAGTGAAATCGCCAGCAGCACCGCCAGGCCGATGGCCGCGTGCAGCATGGGGTGTTGGTCGAGGGTGCCCCACAGGTCGAGGGAGTCACGCCAGAATCGTTGGATATCCATGGGCTTGCTTGCAGTCTTGTTGCCAAACGAAGCCCCATTAGAGCGCGGAAGCTGGCGAAGTTGCCAAAAGAAATTCGGCTAAAGCGGCAGAAAACGGTACCCTATGCAGCTGAATTTCCCGCATTTGCCTGAGGTTACCTCCGTGTTCTCCCAATTCGCCCTGCACGAACGCCTGCTTAAAGCCGTGGCCGAGCTTAAATTCGTCGAGCCAACCCCGGTGCAGGCTGCGGCCATCCCCCTGGCGTTGCAAGGGCGTGACCTGCGCGTCACGGCGCAGACTGGCAGCGGCAAGACGGCGGCATTCGTGCTGCCGCTGCTCAACCGCCTGGTCGACCTGCGTGAGCGCCGGGTGGAGATCCGGGCACTGATCCTGCTGCCTACCCGCGAACTGGCCCAGCAAACCCTCAAGCAGGTGCAGCTGTTCTCCCAGTTCACCTACATCAAGTCGGGCCTGGTGACCGGTGGTGAGGACTTCAAGGAACAGGCCGCGATGCTGCGCAAGGTGCCGGACGTGCTGATCGGCACCCCGGGTCGTCTGCTGGAGCAGCTCAATGCAGGCAACCTCGACCTGTCCCATGTGCAAGTGCTGATTCTCGACGAAGCCGACCGCATGCTGGACATGGGCTTTGCCGAGGACATGGAGCGCCTGTGCAAGGAATGCGAGAACCGTGAGCAAACCCTGCTGTTCTCCGCCACCACCGGCGGTGCGGCGCTGCGCGACATCATCGGCAAGGTGTTGAAAGACCCGGAACACCTGATGCTGAACAGTGTTTCGCAACTGGCCGAAGGCACGCGCCAGCAAATCATTACCGCCGATCACGATCAGCATAAAGAGCAGATCGCGCAGTGGTTGCTGGCCAACGAAACGTTCGACAAGGCAATCATCTTCACCAACACCCGCGCCATGGCCGATCGCATCTACGGTCACCTGGTGGCCAAGGACGTGAAGGCGTTCGTGCTGCACGGCGAGAAAGACCAGAAAGACCGCAAGCTGGCCATCCAGCGTTTCAAGGAAGGCAGCTCCAAGGTACTGGTCGCCACTGACGTTGCCGCCCGTGGCCTGGACATCGACGGCCTGGACCTGGTCATCAACTTTGACATGCCCCGCAGCGGTGACGAGTACGTGCACCGCGTGGGCCGCACCGGCCGGGCCGGTGGCGAAGGGCTGGCCATTTCGTTGATTACCCACAACGACTGGAACCTGATGTCCAGCATCGAACGCTACCTCAAGCAGCAGTTCGAGCGCCGGGTGATCAAGGAAGTGAAGGGCACTTACAGCGGCCCGAAAAAGGTCAAGGCATCGGGCAAGGCGGTCGGCAGCAAGAAGAAAAAGACCGAGAAAAAGACCGGTGACAAAAAGGCTGCTGCCAAGCGCAAGCCTACGGCCAAGCCCAAGGCGAATGCACCTTTGAGCAGTTCCGACGGCCTGGCACCGCTGAAAAAGCGCAAGCCCGCCGCCGAGTAATCACGCCTAGGGTTTCACGGGTGACCCGGCCAGGTCACCCGTGCCCGGGCGCGATACGCCACCTGTATTAGCCCGCTTTCTTCTCGGCCGCTTTCAATTCCATTATTCGCTTGTCGATCAGTTGACACTTGTCGGGCAGGTCCTTGCTCGCCGTGCCCAACTCCATCCCTTGCAACTCTTCGTTGATCTCCTTGGCCTTTTGCGGGTTCTGCTCAGTCAGATGAGTGACCAGCCCAGCCAGTTCTTCGCGTTTCTGTGTGGCCTCGTCCGGCGTGCAGGCCCAAGCGGGCAGGGCGCAGCACAGCGTAGCGGCACAGGCGATGTTCAGCAGCGGTTTCATCCTTTCTACCTCCGGTGATGGTGTTGAGGGGTGGAGAGGCGGCGGGCTGCAATGGTTCACTGGAATAGACAAGTGAAACGGGCTAAAAAAACATAACCCTAATCCTGCCCCCATACATGTAGGCCTAACCGTTCCCCACTGTGACATTCCGCTGAACCCACCCGGCGTCTGGTGAGTCCGACCCTGTGTACCTCACGTCCACAGCAGGAGGCTTCACCATGAGCAATACCTACGACTGGGACCTGATCGAGCGGCTGTTGCACGAAGTGCAGAACGGCGACGGTCAGAGCTTCACCCCACGCCCTTATGCCGAGCAACATGCTGCAGCATTGGCCGCCAAGGGCGAGCCGGTAGGGGACCTGGACCACCTCAAAACCCGTGCCTGCGAATACGAAAAGCTGCTGCTGCAGCGTGGTTTCATCGAAACCCGGCCCGAGGAAGAAGGCGGCAATGGCGAGAACTTCGTGCTGACCGAGCGTGGCTCGCGGCTGATGAGCCTGATCGACAGCAGCATCCCAGGCTTCGAGCACCCCCGGCAGGTGCTGGATGAGCAGGCGGATGCGCTGGACGAAATCACGTTCGAACAGGTGTCATCCAAGGCGCAGATCGCGGGTGGTGCCATTTAAAAGGCTGGTCATGCGGGCGTGGGTGATTCGATAATCGTCGGCCCTTTTGCTCTGGTGAGTTGACACCCATGCCTACATCCTCAGCCGGGGCCCGCCCATGAGCGCGGTCCGCAAGAACCCCGATGCATTCGCCTTTCAGGTGATGCTGTTGCTGTGCCTGATCTGGGGTTGCCAGCAGGTACTGATCAAGACGGCTGCCGTGGATATTGCCCCGGTGATGCAAGCGGCGCTGCGCAACGGCATCGCTGCCGTACTGGTGGGCCTTATGGTGTGCTGGCGAGGCGGCTGGGAGCAGGTGGGCAGTACCTGGCGCGCTGGCCTGCTGGCCGGTGGGCTGTTCGGGCTGGAGTTTCTGTTCATTGCCGAGGGGCTGAAACTGACATCGGCGGCGCATATGTCGGTGTTTCTCTACACGGCACCTGTGTTTACCGCCCTGGGGCTGCATTTCATGCTGCCCAGCGAGCGCCTGAGGTTATTGCAGTGGCTGGGTATTCTGCTGGCCTTCGGCGGTATCGCCTTGGCCTTTGCCGGTGGCCTGTCTTTCGCTGAAATGGATGGGCGCATGCTGCTGGGGGATGCGTTCGGGGTGTTGGCAGGGCTTGCCTGGGGCGCGACGACCGTGGTGGTGCGGGGGTCCAGGCTGTCCGAGGCGCCGGCCACGCTGACGCTGTTCTATCAGCTGGGCGTGGGCTTTGCCGGTTTGCTGCTGATCGCGCTGTTCAGTGGTCAGATCGGTAATGTTGTGCTGACGCCGCTGGCCATTGGCAGCGTGCTGTTCCAGGGCATTGTGGTGTCGTTTATCAGTTACCTGACCTGGTTCTGGCTGCTGCGCAAATACCTGGCGTCGAACCTGGCGGTGTTTTCTTTCATCACGCCGCTGTTCGGGGTCACCTTCGGGGTGGTGTTGCTGGGTGAGCCCCTGAGCGTGAATTTTGTGGCGGGCGCCTTGCTGGTGCTGTTGGGAGTGGTGCTGGTCAGCGCTGAACCCTGGGTAAAGCAGCAACTGCGCCGGTGGGTGGGGTGAAGCTTGGCAGGTTGTTAACGCACTGTTCGGCGCTGCAGCAACAAAGGGAAACGATTAACCAACCGTCGGAATCCCCAGCAAGCGCTTGATTAGGGGCACAATCACCCTTATCTGTAAGTACATGAGCATGCGCACTGTAGTTCATAGGGCTATGATCTGTATGACGCATCGCAGGACTGATTCGCCGTGAGGCTGACCCGTCAAGGGGGCATTATGAATAAAGCACTGTACAACTGGCTCCACGACCTGGCCGTTGCCTTGGGCCTGATCCCTCCACCGTTGCAGCCGGTGCCCATCCCGACTGATGAAGAGCAGCGCAAGCGCCAGCCACGGCGCCGCTGAAAACGCCAAAGGCCGCTGCACCAGGGTGGGTACAGCGGCCTTTTCGTTGGTGCTGCCAGCGGGTCAGGCTAGCTTCACCGCTGCCAACGGCCGGCGAGACAGCAGGCTGACTACCACAAAGCTCACCAGGCCAATGGCCAGGCTGTAGTAGATCGGCGTGTTCGCCTCCAGGCCATCCTTGAACATGAACAGCAGCGCGGTCGCGAAGCCCAGCGTCATGCTGGCGATGGCCCCCGCGGTGCTGGCGCGTTTCCAGAAAATGGCCCCGATCAAAGGCACCAGCATACCGCCCACCAGCAGGTTGTAGGCCAGGGTCAGTGCGCTGATCACGTCGTTGACCACCAGTGCGATGCCCAGCACCACCAGCCCGGTGATCAGCGTGAACAGGCGGCTGATGCCCAGGCTGGATTGCTTGCCACCCCGCAGCCGTGGCAGCAGGTCTTCGGTCAGGGTCGTGGATGCTGCCAACAGGCCCGCGCTGGCCGTGGACATCATCGCCGCCAGGGCCGCCGCCATCAGCAAGCCACGAATGCCGTCGGGCAGGGTGGTCTTGATCATCTCGGCAAAGGCGTTGTTCGGGTTGGCCAGGTCGGGCATCAGTACATGGGCCGCCATGCCGATCACTGCGCAGGCCAGGCCATATAGCACGCAGTACACCCCGGCGGTGGTGCCGGCACGCTGGCAAACCTTCTCGTCACGGGCAGTGAACACCCGCTGCCAGATATCCTGGCCGATCAGAATGCCGAAGAAGTAGATGAGGAAGTAGGTGATGATGGTGTCCCAGCCGATGGTGGTCAGCTGGAAGCTGGCCGCCGGCAGCTTGGCCATCAACGTGTCCCAGCCGCCTGCCTTGTACAGGCACACCGGCAGCAGGATGAACATCAGCCCCACGGTCTTGATCACGAACTGCACGATGTCGGTGAGGGTCAGCGACCACATGCCGCCAATGGTCGAGTACAGCACCACCACACCGCCCCCCAGTAGCAGCGAGGCCCAGAACGGCAGGTCGAGCAGTACCTGCAGCACAGTGGCCATGGCCAGCGTGGAGGTCACGGCGATCATCAGCGCGTAGGCCAGCATGATCACGGCACTGGCCTGGCGCGCGGTGGGGTTGTAACGGCGCTCCAGCACCTGGGTCACGGTGAAGATGCGCAGGCGCAGCAGCGGCTTGGCCAGGAACAGGTTGATGGCGATGATGCCCAGGCCCAGCGCTGCGCACAGCCAGAAGCCCGAAATGCCGTGTACGTAACCCAGGCGCACGGTGCCGACCGTGGATGCGCCACCCAGCACGGTGGTGGCCATGGTGCCCATGTACAACACAGGCCCCAGGTTGCGCCCGGCCACCAGGTAGTCTTCATGGGTTTTTGCGCGGCGCATGCCGTACCAGCCAAGCCCTAGCATGGCGGCGGTATAGATCATTACAACAATGATGTCCAAGGCCATTGGGGGTCTCCCGATTATCTTTATTATGGCGAGATCGGCGGCTCGGGCGGTGTTCGCCCGGCAGCCTTTGTAGGTGTTGGCGGGCCTCTATGGCCCTCCCTCATGGCTCCTGCCGGGGGTACCTCTGTACTGCAACTACGAACGTTGGGTCAGTTGCCTAGCGGCGCACTACGCCGGGCAACACGCACAGCATCTCGAACAGCAGGTTGGCGCCCAGCAGCGAGGTATTGCCGGAGGTGTCGTAGGGCGGGGAGACCTCGACCAGGTCGCAGCCGATCAGGTCGAGGCCGTGGCAGCCGCGAATGATCTCCATCGCCTGAATGGTGGTCAAACCGCCAATTTCCGGTGTGCCGGTGCCAGGCGCCCAGGCCGGGTCGATGCCATCGATGTCGAACGACAGGTATACCGGCCCGCCCCCGACTTTCTCCCGCACCTCGGCCATGAGCGGCGCCAGCGACTTGTGCCAGCACTCCTCGGCCTGCACCACGCGAAAGCCCTGGCGACGGCTCCAGTTGAAGTCATCGGCGGTGTAGCCCTGGGCACGCAAGCCAATCTGCACCACACGGTCGCAATCGAGCAGGCCCTCTTCCACGGCGCGGCGGAAGGTGGTGCCATGGGCGATTTTCTCGCCGAACATGTGGTCGTTGACGTCGGCATGGGCGTCGATGTGCACCAGGCCGATCTTGCCATGCTTCTTGTGCAGGGCACGCAGGATAGGCAGGGTGATGGTGTGGTCGCCACCCAGGGTGAGGGGGATGATGTTGTGTTCCAGCACCTCGTCGTACGCTTCTTCGATGATGCGCACGGCGTCCAGCAGGTTGAAGGTGTTGATGGCCACGTCGCCGATATCAGCCACCGACAGTGAATCGAACGGGGCGGCGCCGGTGGCCATGTTGTAGGGGCGGATCATCACCGATTCGGCGCGGATCTGCCGTGGCCCAAAGCGCGTGCCGGAGCGCAGCGAGGTGCCGATATCCAGCGGCACGCCAATGAATGCAGCATCCAGGCCTTCAGCGGTTTGCAGGTGGGGCAGGCGCAGCATGGTGGCGATGCCGCCGAAACGCGGCATTTCGTTGCCGCCCAGTGGTTGGTGGAGGATCTTGTCCACGGTGGGCCTCATCAGTCGGTCGATTGTTGTGTTTGTTCGAACCTGTGCCGCGTGGTCTTGCCGGTGTGCAGCGGGCGGCGGCCAGGGACATTTCGGCCAAGTCTGCGCAACGGGGGGCAGGGGAAGAATCGCTACCGGCAAAAACTTAGTTCAGGAATTTCTAAACTAAAGGCCGCCTAGCGGTTAGACTTCGCGCCAACCCTGTGCGGAATCGTTTATCCATGGCCTCGACACTGCCCGACCTGAAACTGCTGCGCATCTTCGTCAGCGTGGTGCGCCACCAGGGCTTCGCCAACGCACAGCGCGAACTGAACCTGTCCACCTCCGCCATCAGCACCTACATGAGCCAGCTGGAAGGCGCCCTCGGGCTGGTGCTGTGCCACCGTGGCCGCGGCGGCTTCAGCCTGACCAGCAAGGGGGAGCTGTTCCACCAGGAAACCTTGCGCTTGCTGGCTGAGCTGGACGGCTTCGAGCAATACGCGGCAGCGCTCAAGGGCGAGCTGCGCGGCACCCTCAACCTGGGCGTAATCGACTCCACGGTCGGCGACCGCGCCTTGCCCCTGGCCGAAGCCATCGGCGCCTACAGCCAGGAACACCCGGCTGTGCACCTGCACCTGTCCGTGTCCAGCCCTTACGAGTTGCAGCTGGGCGTACAGGACAACCGCCTGGACTTGGCCATCGGGGCGTTTTCCTCGCGCATGAGCGGGCTGGTGTACCAGCCGTTGTACCGGGAGCAGCACTGGCTGTACTGCAGCAGCCGCCACCCGTTGTACGCCGAACGGCGCATTCCCGAACAGGTGGTGACCCAACAGCGCATGGTGGGGCGTGGTTACTGGAGCCAGGCCGAGCTGGCGCGACATGGGTTCAAGCACAGCGCCGCCACGGTGGAGAGCATGGAGGCGCAACTGATCCTGATTCTGTCGGGTGCCTATATCGGCTACCTGCCCGAGCACTATGCCCAGGCCTGGGCAGACAAGGGCGACCTGCGGGTGCTCTCGCCGTCCACCTTTGGCTACCAGGCGCCGTTCTCCATGATCACTCGCCGTGGGCGCAGCCGCGAGCCGCTGATTCAAACCTTCCGCGATCTGCTGAAAAGCCAACTGAACGTGGGCTGATTCACATCGCGTTCATGCACTTCGTCGGGCGGCCGATATTTCCTACAGCTACCGCCTCCCACTATGAAAGCGCTCTGCTACACATCAAGGTGCGCTGATGATTTCCTCTTATTCATCCTGCAAGGATCGCCGAAGATGCGCATGAATTTGCCCATTACCGAGCACGAAAGAACTTTCTCCAGCGATCAACGCCTGATCTCCACCACCGACCTGAACAGCCGCATCACCTATTGCAACGATGCCTTCGTGGCCATCAGCGGTTTTACCTACGACGAACTGGTCGGCCAACCCCATAACCTAGTGCGCCACCCCGATATGCCGCCTGCGGTGTTCGCGCATATGTGGGACACCATCAAGCAGGGCAAACCCTGGATGGGCGTGGTGAAAAACCGCGCCAAGAATGGCGATTACTATTGGGTGAGCGCCTACGTGACGCCCGTGTACGAGCACGGTCACATCAGCGGCTATGAGTCGGTACGCTCGGTACCCACCCGTGAGCAGATTCACCGCGCAGAACAGCTGTACGCGCGCCTGCGTGCCGGCCGTGCCCCTGTGCCGTTGGCGGCCAGCATCGGCCACGGTCTGGTCCAGGGCCTGCCGTTGATCGGTGCCGGGTTGGCGTCGGGGCTGGGTTACCTGTGGCTACCGCCTCAGGCTGCACTCGGGGTGCTCGGCGCCAGCCTGTTGATGGCGTGGGGCCTGGTGCAGCGCCAGCAGCGGCAGGCGATTCGCCGCACGTTGGCTGAACACCCCAAGGCGTTCACCAGCCCGCTGGTGGCGCTGACCTACAGCAGCAACCCCGGCCTGCATGGCCAGCTGGACCTGGCCATTCTTAGCGAAGAGGCTCGCCTGCAAACCGCCCTGACTCGGCTGGAGGATGCCGGTGTAGGCGTCAAGGCCCGAGCGGCACAGTCGTCGGCGCTGTCCGATGACCAGGCGCGCATGCTGGAACGCCAGCGCAGCGAAACCGACCAGTCCGCCACGGCCATCGCCGAGATGGCCGCGACCATCCAGGAGGTCACGCACAACGTGCAAAGCACTGCACATGCGGCAGGTGATGCCGACCAGCTGGCGCAACAGGGTAGCGCGCTGGCCCTTAAAAGCCTGCAGGCCATGGGCAGCATGCGCGACGCGGTCAACGACATCGGCCAGGCGGTCAACGCCCTGGCCGAGCAGACCCAGTCGATTGGCAGCGTGGTGGACGTGATTACCGCGATCGCCGAGCAGACCAACCTGCTGGCACTCAATGCGGCCATCGAGGCCGCCCGTGCCGGCGAGCAGGGCCGCGGCTTCGCCGTGGTGGCCGATGAGGTGCGTTCGCTGGCCCAGCGCACCCGTACCTCGACCGAGGAAATCCACCAGATCATCGATTCGTTGCGCGCAGGTGCTGAACGGGCCGTGAACTCAGCCAGCCGGGGTGAGCAGATTTCGCGGGACAGTGTGTACAGTGTCGAAGCCGTGCAGGCTGCGCTCAGCGGCATCGCCCAGGCCGTCAGCCGCATCACAGGCATGAGCCAGCAGATGGCCACGGCGTCGGAGCAGCAGAGCCACGTTGCCGAGGATATCAACCAGCAGATCACCCGCATCGCCCAGCTCAGTGATCAAAGCGCCGGCCAGGCCCGGCAGGGCGCGCAGATCAGCCAGGACCTGGAGCGCATGGCCGATTACCTGCACAGCCTGGCCGAGCGCTTCAACCGCTGATCGCGCCCGCGGCGCAGGTTCTGTGGCACACTGCGCCGCCCAGGAGAACCCCATGCCCAGACCCCGTTGCGAGCGGTGCCAGCGCCCCGGCGAGCACTGCCTCTGCCCGTTGATTCCCACATTGGGCAGTCGCACCCGTGTGCTGCTGTTGCAGCACACCAGCGAAGCCTCCCATGCCTTGAACACCGCACGGCTGGTGGCGCTCGGTCTGCAGAATGCCCAGTTGCTGGTTGGCGAGGTGTTCGAAGACTTGGGCACACTATTGGCTGCCCCCGGCTATCGGCCGGTGTTGCTGTTTCCGGGGAATGATGCCCAGCCGCTGACGGCGGGCGGCCAACAGGACGACAGGCCGTTACTGTTGGTGGTGCCGGACGGTACCTGGCGCAAGGCCCGCAAGTTGCTGTACCTCAACCCTTTGCTGGCGACGCTGCCGAAGGTAACCCTGAAGGCCGGTGGGGTATCCCGCTACAGGCTGCGCAAGGCACCCAAGGAAGGCGCCTTGTCCACCCTCGAAGCGGTGGTGCGGGCATTGAATGAGCTCGAATGCCCCAACAGCTTCGACGGGTTGCTGGCACCCTTCGACGCGTTGATAGACGGGCAGATCAAGGCGATGGGTGACGCCACTTACCAGCGCAACCACGGCGCCGGTTGAACGCATGGCGCCCCTACCGGGCGCCATGCTGCGGGCTGCGGTCAGCGCATGTCTGGCAGGCGGGCGTCGGTGCGCACTTCGGTGGTGGCGTAGGCTTCTGGCGGCAGCGAGATCCGCTGCTTGCTGAGCAACTCGCCCATGGTCGCCAGCACGCGGTAACGCGAGTATTCCTCGGTATAGCGCACCTCGGTGTAGCGGCGGTCAGCGTTGTACAGTTCGTTCTCACTGTCCAGCACGTCCAGCAGGGTACGCTGGCCCAGGCCGAACTGGTCCTGGTACGCGGCACGCACACGCTTGGTGGTGTCGGCGTATTCACGTGCGGTTGGCAGCTGCTTGCTGGCGTTGGTCATGGCGTTCCAGGCCAGGCTCAGGTTCTCGGTCAGCTCGCGCAGGGCATTGTTGCGAATGTCCAGGGCCTGGTTGATCTTGTGCGAGTCGGAGCGCAGGCGTGCGCTGTCGCTGCCGCCGCGGAACAGGTTGTAGTTCATTTCAACACCGGCTTGCCAGTCGTTGTTGCTGTGGCCTTTTTCGCCGCCAGTGTTGTTGTTGGCACCGGTTGCCAGAATGGCGTCGAAGCGCGGGTAGAAGGTCGACTTGCCGACTTCGTACTGCTTCTCGGCAGCGTTCACGTCAGCCTGGGCCGACTTGATGTACGGGTTGTTCTGGCGCATGCCTTCGCGGGCTTCTTCCAGGTTGGCCGGCATCTGCACATTGATCGACTGCGGGTCCTCCAGCTCATCGGGCACCCGGCCTACCACGCTGAAGAAGTTGGCTTCAGCATCGGCCAGGTCGACTTCGGCGGTGTCCAGGTTGTTCTCGGCCAGTGCGCGACGGGCGCGAGACTGGTCAAGGTCAGCGGTGCTGCCCACGCCGCGCTCGTTGCGCAGGCCGATCTGGTCATTGACCCGCAGGTGGGCTTGCAGGTTGTTCTTGGCCAGGGTTACCAGTTCGCGGCGCTTGAGCACTTCCAGGTAGACCTCGATGGCACGCAGGGCAACGTCCTGGGCCACGGCCTGGGTGTAGTAGGCGCGCGAAGTGGAGACTGCTTCGGTGCGGCCTACCTCGTTGGAAGTGTTGAACCCGTCGAAGATCATCTGCCGCAGGCGCAGCTCGGACTGCGTGTAGTTCAGGGTTTCCTTGTTATGCCTGCCCTGGGCGCGGGTGTTGGCATTATCGGAACGCTGGCGGCCATAGCCGGCGACCAGGTCTACGGACGGGTAGTAGCCACCGCGGGCAAACTTCACGTCTTCGTCTGCAGACAGCTTGCTGTTGCGGTTGGAGCTGACCTGGGGATGGTAGTCCACGGCGCTCTGCACAGCTTCGGTGATCGACATCGCCTGTACGTTGGCACTTACCAGAGCCAACAGTAATGCACTGGTGATGGGGTTCAAAACGCGCATGGGTACCTCTCCCTGATCCTGGGTTGATCCTGCTTTTCGCCAAAAAAATGACTATATCGTGATGTCGTATAGTGTTGCAGGTTTTTAATCCCACAGCTAAGTACATTCAGCGCGATATATAAGAAGATTTATTCATATCAAACTGCCATGTGCGACCTATTTTGTCTAACGACAATGTAATTTATCGACCGAATTGTCCTCGGTTTCCCGTTCAGATCCTTGTGAAATAAGGGTTGCGGGCGGTTCCAGAACGAAAGCCGCTAAGAGGACGGGGAGCTAGGCGATATTGATATTTGGCGACAGAATATTGTCACGCCCTGGGTGGCAACGTCTTCTGTTTGAGGATGTAAAGGCTCACCAACAGGGCGCTGGCCAGCATGAAGACACGCGCCCACGGCAGGGGCACGAGGTAGCAGGAGAGGCCGATACTGGCCCACATCAAGGCGATGGCGTACACCTTGGCCTTCAGTGGGATACCTTCACCACTCAAGTAGCCGTGGATCCATGGCCCCAGTTTGGGGTGATGCACCAGCCAGTGATGAAAGCGGGGGGAGCTGCGGGCGAAGCAGGCTGCGGCAAGCAGCAGAAAAGGCGTGGTAGGCAGCACCGGTAGAAAGATGCCCACCACGCCCAGCGCTACGCTGAGCCAGCCGATGGCCAGCAGCAGGTAGCGCACAGAGGGCTCAGTGGTGACGTGGCTTGAGCAGGGCAGGCTTCTCTTCCGGGGCGTGCAGCAGCAGGAACAGCGCCGTCAGGGCTTCCGGGATCTGCACGATCATGTCGTCCTGCAGGCTGGCATTGGCGGCGATGTCGGCGAACTCCGGTTGCTCATCGAACAGGCCCGAACCGACCATGATCGGCAGCAGCATTTCGCTCACTTCCTCTTCGGCGTTTTCGAACCACGCTTCCTCGCGCAGGAACACGCCTTCCATGAAGCCGATGCACCAGCCGCGCAGGTCGGAGTCGTCTGGCTCGTCGGTGAGGTCGAGGTCGCAGGGCAGTTCGAACTCATCGTCGCTGGCCAACTGGCGGGCGATATGGGCCTTGAGCGCCACCAGCGTGGCTTCGATCTCGGTGCGCTGGGCGTCGCTGGCGTAGCGGGGTTCCTCGGCGAACAGGGCGTCGATCCACTCACGCTCAGGCACGTCTTCGGCATTGATCGACAAGGCGGTCAGGTAGCCGTGGGCGGCGACATAGTCCAACGCTTCTTCGTGCAGCTCGTCGGCGTCGAGGAAGGCTTGCAGGCGGGTCAGTTGCTCGGCGAAGGGCATTACAGGGCTACCTTGGGAATAAACGATACCGAATTCTAGCACCTTGCGACGGTGGCGGGGCAAAGGAACGTCCATCGCGGCGGTGCCTGTGCGGGGTGGTGCTGCGGTATACTTGACGGTTTCCAATCCAGGGGCGGGCTTTGCCGTACCTCTGGAAAAAACCGCTTACGCATTCGGCGTGTGCGGAGCGGGTTTTTCGTCCAGCCTGTGTCCAGGATGGTACGGCGTTTTGTGGAGTTGCACATGCTCGAACAGGCTCAGCGCGTTCTCAAGGATATCTTCGGCTACGACAGTTTCCGGGGGCGCCAGGCAGCGATCATCGAATGCGTGGCCAATGGTGGCGATGCCCTGGTACTGATGCCCACCGGCGGCGGCAAGTCGTTGTGCTTCCAGGTGCCGGGGTTGTTGCGCCCGGGGCTTACGGTGGTGGTTTCGCCACTGATCGCGCTGATGGACGACCAGGTGGCCACGCTGGATGAACTGGGGGTGGCGGCTGCGGCGCTCAACTCCACGCTCAGCGCCGAGCAGCAGCGTGACCTGGCTGGCCGCTTGCGCCGTGGCGAGGTGAAAATGCTCTACCTGGCGCCAGAGCGCCTGGTGCAGCCGCGCATGCTCGACTTCCTGCGTGAGCTGGATATTTCCCTGTTCGCCATCGACGAGGCCCACTGCGTATCCCAGTGGGGGCATGACTTCCGCCCGGAGTATCTGCAACTCGGCCAGTTGGCCGAACTGTTCCCCCATGTACCGCGCATCGCGTTGACGGCAACCGCCGACATGCGCACCCGCGAGGAAATCGTTCAGCGCCTTCACCTGCAGGGCGCCGAACGTTTTCTGTCGAGTTTCGACCGGCCCAACATCTTCTACCGCATCGTGCCCAAGGAGGCACCGCGCAAGCAGCTCATGGCATTTCTGGGCGAGCGCCGCGGCAATGCCGGCATCGTCTATTGCCTGTCGCGCAAGAAGGTCGATGAAACCGCCGCATTCCTGTGTGACCAGGGCTTCCCTGCGCTGCCCTACCACGCAGGCCTGGCCGCCGAGACCCGCTCGGCCAACCAGCACCGCTTTCTCAACGAGGAAGGGCTGATCATGGTGGCGACCATTGCCTTCGGCATGGGCATCGACAAGCCCAACGTGCGCTTCGTCGCGCACCTCGACCTGCCCAAGTCGATGGAGGCGTACTACCAGGAAACCGGCCGAGCCGGGCGTGACGGCCTGCCGTCAGATGCCTGGATGGCTTACGGCCTGCAAGACATGGTCATGCTCAAGCAGATGCTGCAGAACTCCGAGGGCGACGAGCGTCACAAGCGCATCGAGCAGCACAAGCTCGACGCCATGCTGGCCCTGTGCGAAGAAACCCGCTGCCGGCGCCAGACCCTGCTTGCCTACTTCGACGAAACCCTCGAGCAACCCTGCGGGCACTGTGACAACTGCGTAGACAACGTGCAAACCTGGGACGCCACCGAGCCGGCGCGCCAGGCGCTGTCGGCGGTGTTCCGAACCGGCCAGCGCTACGGCGTTGGGCATCTGGTCGATGTACTGCTCGGCAAGGACACCGAAAAAGTGCGCAACTTCGGGCACGAGAAACTCTCGGTGTTCGGGGTGGGCAAGGCGCTGCCGGAGGCCGAGTGGCGGTCACTGTTCCGCCAACTGGTGGCGCGGGGGCTGGTGGACATCGACCTTGAAGGCTATGGCGGCCTGCGGCTTTCGGACAGCTGCCGGCCGTTGCTGCGCGGCGAGGTCACCTTGCAGCTGCGGCGCGACCTCAAGCCGCAAACCGTCGCCCGCACCGCGTCCTCGGGTGGCGGCAGCCCGGCCAGCCAACTGGTGCGTGCCGAAGAGCGCGAACTGTGGGAAGCACTGCGCACCCTGCGGCGCAAGCTGGCAGAAGAACACCGCGTGCCGCCGTATGTCATTTTCCCCGATTCCACGCTGCTGGAAATGCTGCGCAGCCAGCCTGCCACCCTCAGCGACATGGCCCAGGTCAGCGGCGTGGGCGCGCGCAAGCTGGAACGTTACGGGCAGGCTTTCCTGGAGGTGCTCAACGGCAGTGGCGGCACTGACGAGGCGCCGAAGGTGGTACTGGACCTGCGCCATGAACTGGTCAGCCTGGCCCGCGCTGGCATGACCCCGGCCCAGATCGCCGGCCAGCTGAGCTGCAGCGAGAAAAACGTCTACAGCCTGCTGGCCGAGGCACTGGGGCGTCAGGAGCTGAACCTTGAGCAGGCACTGGACCTGCCTGAAGACCTGCTGGCCGAAATCCAGGATGCCTTCCTTGACGGCGAAGGCGAACTGCCCCCGGTTTCGGCCATCGCCCCTCTGTTTGGCCCGCGAGTGCCGGAGGGCGTGTTGCACTGCGTGCGTGCAGCATTGGCGGCGGAGTTCGAGTTGTGATTACCGATAACGGCGCTGGCATTTGGCCCGTCCGCTGACCCGTGTCATGTGTTCGCACGGTTGCCGGGCATTCGTCCCGCCCATCGGCTTGCCTCCCCGGGCGCGTCATGGTTAGCTGCCTAATAATTAGATCTTTTCAACGAGTTGCTTATGCCCCTGACTGACAACCAACACCGCTTCGGCATGCAGCTGGCCCAGATGTCCCGTGGTTGGCGCGCTGAGCTCGACCGCCGCCTGGCCGGGCTCAACCTGTCCCAGGCCCGCTGGTTGGTGCTGCTGCACCTGGCCCGCTTTGCAGAGGCCCCCACCCAGCGTGAGCTGGCCCAGAGCGTGGGTGTGGAAGGCCCGACACTGGCGCGGCTGCTGGACAGCCTCGAAGGGCAGGGGTTGGTGCGTCGGCAGGCGGTGATGGAGGACCGGCGGGCGAAGAAGATCCAGCTATGCCCGCCCGCCAGGCCGCTGATCGAGCAGATCGAAACCATTGCCAACCAACTGCGGGTGGAGTTGTTCAGTGGCGTTGACGAGGCTGACCTTGAGGTGTGCATGCGCGTGCACGCGAAGATCCTGGGGAACCTCGAGAAGCCCTGATCGGCTTGGAGTATCGCACTGCATATAACTTGCTGATTCAGCAGAGCCCCTCTGGAAGCAACTGTCTTCCACGAGCTTTAAAAGTTGGCGCAATCA
>NZ_BBIU01000025.1 GCF_000730645.1 Pseudomonas parafulva NBRC 16636 = DSM 17004
AGCTTTGAGATCTTGGGGAAGACAGTTGCTCCCACAGCTTGCGAAAGCCGATCAGTCGACCTTCTCGAACTTCAAGTCCCACACCCCATGCCCCAGCCGCTCGCCGCGGCGTTCGAACTTGGTGATCGGGCGTTCTTCCGGGCGGGGCACATAGGCGCCATCCGCCGCGCGGTTGCGATAGCCCGGCGCGGCGTTCATCACTTCCAGCATGTACTCGGCGTAGGGCTCCCAGTCCGTCGCCATGTGGAACACCCCACCGGGCTTGAGCTTGCGGCGCACCAGCTCGGCAAACTCAAGCTGCACGATACGGCGCTTGTGGTGACGCGCCTTGTGCCAGGGGTCGGGGAAGAACAGCATCAGGCGGTCGAGGCTGTTGTCGGCCACGCAGCGGTTCAGCACTTCGATGGCATCGCAGTCATACACCCGCAGGTTCTGCAGCCCCTGGGTGAGCACACCGTTGAGCAGCGCACCCACACCCGGGCGATGAACCTCTACACCGATGAAATCCTGATCTGGGGCGGCCGCCGCCATTTCCAGCAAGGAATGGCCCATGCCAAAACCGATTTCCAGCGTGCGCGGCGCCGACCGGCCAAACACCTGGTCGTAGTCCACAGGGCTGTCGGCCAGCGGCAGGATGAACTGCGGGCCGCCTTGGTCCAGGCCACGCTGCTGGCCTTCGGTCATGCGCCCGGCGCGCATCACGAAGCTCTTGATGCGACGGTGTGGGCGGGCGTCGCCGTCAGGGGTGGTCGGCGTATCGTGCGATTCAGTCATCAGGGGCTCTTACTTGATCAGACCTTCCAGCGGTGAAGACGCGCTGGCATAGAGTTTCTTGGGCATACGGCCGGCCAGGTAGGCCATGCGGCCCGCGACAATGGCATGCTTCATGGCCTCCGCCATCAGCACCGGCTGCTGGGCGTGGGCAATGGCCGAGTTCATCAGCACAGCCTCGCAGCCCATTTCCATGGCGATGGTGGCATCCGATGCGGTGCCTACACCGGCGTCGACCAGCACGGGCACCTTCGATTCTTCAAGGATGATCTGCAGGTTGTACGGGTTGCAGATGCCCAGGCCGGTGCCGATCAAGCCTGCCAGGGGCATGACCGCAATGCAGCCGGCTTCGGCGAGCTGACGGGCGATGATCGGGTCGTCGCTGGTGTAGACCATCACGTCGAAACCATCCTTGACCAGCACTTCGGCGGCCTTGAGGGTTTCGATCACGTTGGGGAACAGGGTTTTCTGGTCGGCCAGCACTTCCAGCTTGACCAGGTTGTGGCCATCGAGCAGCTCACGGGCCAGGCGGCAGGTGCGCACGGCCTCGATAGCGTCATAGCAGCCTGCGGTGTTCGGCAGGATGGTATAGCGATCTGGCGGCAGCACATCGAGCAGGTTCGGCTCACCCGGGTTCTGGCCGATGTTGGTGCGGCGCACGGCAACGGTGACAATTTCGGCACCCGAGGCTTCGATGGCCAGGCGGGTTTCTTCCATGTCACGGTACTTGCCGGTGCCGACCAGCAGGCGCGACTGGAACGTACGGCCGGCCAGGGTGAAGGGCTTGTCGCTGCGAACGTTGCTCATGGTTGTTCCTCGGGAAAAGGTTGCTGGGCTTGCAGGGGGTTCGCCGGCAGCGATCAGCCACCGCCGATGGCGTGCACCACTTCGACCTGGTCACCCTCGTGCAGCGCAGTGCTGTCGTGCTGGCTGCGCGGCACGATGTCCTGGTTGAGCTCTACCGCCACGCGGCGGCCAGCCAGGTCCAGGCGAGCCAGCAGGGCCGCGACGCTCTCGCCCGACGGCAATTCGTAAGGCTCACCATTGAGTTGAATGCGCATGCTCACGGCCACCATTGTTCTTTGGGGCCCGCATTCTAGCCCCGAAAGGGCCTGCAACCCAAGGCCGCCACACGCCATTAGTCGCGATTGCGGGCCGCTCAGTCAGCCCAGCCGCCACGCGGCAAGCCCCAGAAACAGCCAGCCGACAAGGAAGCACACACCGCCGATAGGGGTGATGATGCCAAGCTTACCGATGCCACTGAGGGTGAGCAGGTAAAGGCTGCCGGAAAACAGCACGATACCCAGCACGAACAGGCCGCCGGCCCAACCGACAAGCCGCCCGGGCAAGTGCGCTGCCAGCAGCGCAACCCCGAACAGCGCCAGGGCGTGCACCAGCTGGTAGGTCACACCGGTGTGGAAAATCGCCAGGTAATCGGCACTGAGCCTGTTCTTGAGGCCGTGCGCGGCGAAGGCGCCCAGCGCGACACCGGTAAAGCCGAAAAAGGCGGCAAGCATCAGGAAGCTTCGAAGCATGGGACGACTCCTCGTATCGGGTCTGTATAATGGCCCCTTCCATCCGTACGGCCAAGCCATCCCCATGCTGCCAAACCTCTTACGCCGCCTGTACCGCGCCCTGCTCTGGTTCGCCGCCGGGAGTATCGTGCTGGTGCTGGTGTTCCGCTGGATACCGCCACCGGGTACGGCATTGATGGTGGAGCGCAAGGTGGAGTCCTGGGTAGACGGCGAGCCCATCGACCTGCAGCGTGACTGGGTGCCGTGGGCGCGCATTTCCGATGACCTGAAAGTGGCGGTAATCGCCGGCGAGGACCAGAAATTCGCCACCCACTGGGGCTTCGACATACCCGCCATCCAGGCTGCGCTGGCCTACAACGAACGCGGGGGCGGCATCCGTGGCGCCAGCACCCTTACCCAGCAGGTAGCCAAGAACCTGTTCCTGTGGTCGGGGCGCAGTTGGTTGCGCAAGGGGCTGGAAGCGTGGTTCACCGCCCTGATGGAGCTGTTGTGGTCCAAGGAGCGCATTCTTGAGGTGTACCTGAACAGCGCCGAGTGGGGCCCTGGGGTATTCGGCGCGCAGGCTGCAGCACGCTATCACTTCGGTGTGGATGCCAGCCGCCTGAGCCGCCAGCAGGCCGCGCAGTTGGCGGCGGTGCTGCCAAGCCCGATCAAATGGAACGCGGGCCGGCCCAGTGCCTATGTGGCTAGCCGCGCCGGCTGGATCAGCCGGCAGATGAGCCAGCTGGGCGGCCCCAGCTACCTGATGCAACTGAACACTTCCCGCAAGCTCTGAATACCTGCCATGAAAAAGCCGCTGTCCCTTGCGGGGCAGCGGCTTTTTTTTGCGACGTGAACCAGGGTCAGGCAGCGATCAACGCCTTGACCTTGTTCATCGCATTCTTCTCCAGCTGGCGAATACGCTCGGCCGATACGCTGTACTTGTCTGCCAGCTCGTGCAGGGTGGCCTTCTCTTCGGCCAGCCAGCGCTGGTACAGGATATCGCGGCTACGGTCGTCCAGGCCTTGCAGGGCCTGATGCAGGTTGCTGGTGGAGTTGTCGCTCCAGTCAGCATCCTCCAATTGCACGGCCGGGTCGTAACGGTGGTCTTCCAGGTAGTGCGCAGGCGACTGGAAGGCACTGTCGTCATCCGCCTCGGAAGCCGGGTCGAACGCCATGTCGTGGCCGCTCAGGCGGCTTTCCATCTCGCGCACCTCCCGCGGCTCTACGCCGAGGCTTTCGGCCACCCGATGCACCTCGTCGTTGTTCAGCCACGCCAGACGCTTTTTCTGGCTGCGCAGGTTGAAGAACAGCTTGCGCTGCGCCTTGGTGGTAGCCACCTTGACGATGCGCCAGTTACGCAAGATGAACTCGTGGATCTCAGCCTTGATCCAGTGCACGGCGAACGACACCAGGCGCACGCCCATTTCGGGGTTAAAGCGCTTCACGGCCTTCATCAGGCCGACGTTACCTTCCTGCACCAGGTCAGCCTGGGCCAACCCGTAGCCTGCGTAGCTACGGGCAATGTGTACGACGAAACGCAGGTGGGCCATCACCATCTGCCGAGCGGCCTCGAGATCCTGCTCATAGTAGAGACGCTCGGCCAGATCACGCTCCTGCTCGACCGTCAGCAGCGGGATGCTGTTGACCGTGTGCACGTAGGCTTCCAGGTTTGCACCGGGTACCAGGGCATAGGCAGGTTGCAACGATGTGGTCATTCAAGAACCTCCGACTTACTAAACTCGCGCGTTTTGGGCGCTGCCTACATTGACCTGGAACCACGGTACAAGTTCCTGCGTGAACAGCACGTCAATGAGGCACAGAAAACTATCGCGGTGCCAGCTCGTTCAGGTGGCGGGCCACTGCGATCCATGCACCGATATACCCCAACAGCACCGCTCCGATCAAGAGCGACAGACCATCGGACGGCGGTACCCCGCCCAGGGCGAAGTCACTGCCGTACAGGCCGGACAAGCCAACCACGGCCTCGTTCAGCCAGCTCAGGCCGAACGCCAGGATGGCCCACGCCAGCAGGCCCGCGCCCAGCCCGTACAGGGCGCCCATGTACAGGAAGGGCCGGCGCACGTAGGCATCGGTACCGCCGACCAGCTTGATGACTTCGATCTCGATACGGCGGTTTTCGATATGTAGACGAATTGTGTTACCGATTACTAACAACAATGCAGAAATCAGCATCACGGCCAGCCCGAACACGAACCGGTCGCCCAGCTTGAGGATGGCCGCCAGGCGCTCCACCCACACCAGGTCAAGCTGGGCCACGTCAACGCGCGGCAGCTCCGACAGGCGCTGGCGCAGCGCTTCGAGGGCTGGCTTGTCGACCTCGGTAGGGGTGACCACCACCACACCGGGCAGTGGGTTATCGGGCAATTCGCGCAGGGCTTCACCCAGCCCGGACTGCTGCTGGAATTCCTGCAGTGCCTGCTCGCGGCTGACGTATTGGGCTTCGGCTACGCCGGGCATGCCCTTGATCTCATCGCGCAACGCCTCGCCATCACGGCTGTTGGCATCGAGCTTGAGGTACAGGGAAATCTGCGCCGCGCGCTGCCACGAGCCGCCCAGCTGCTCCACGTTCTTGAGCAGCAACGACAGGCCCATGGGCATGCTCAGGGCCACCGCCATCACCATGCAGGTGAAAAAGCTGCCAATCGGCTGCTTGCCCAGGCGGCGCAAGCTGTCCGCCAGGCTGGCACGGTGGCTTTCCAGCCAGGCATGCATCAGCGTGCGCAGGTCTGGCCCGTCATCGTCGGCGGTGCGTTTTTTAGGCGCTTGCGGGTCGGCCGGTTTAGGCGCCACCCGTTCGGACACCTTCGGCGTACGTGTAGTGCTCATTGCCCGGCCTCCCCATCGCCGATCAAGCGGCCGCGCTGCAGGGTCAGCATGCGGTGGCGCATGCGCGCAATCAGTGCCAGGTCGTGGCTGGCAATCAAAACAGTAGTGCCCAGCCGGTTGATGTCTTCGAACACGCCCATGATTTCTGCCGCCAGGCGCGGGTCGAGGTTACCGGTGGGTTCGTCGGCCAGCAGCAGGGCTGGCTGGTGAACGATGGCGCGGGCGATGCCTACACGCTGCTGCTGGCCCGTGGACAAGTCCGCCGGGTACAGCTCGCCCTTGTCGGACAGCGAAACACGCTCCAGCGCGGAATCCACACGCTTGGCGATCTCGGGCTTGGACAAGCCAAGAATCTGCAGCGGCAGGGCGATGTTGTTGAAGACCGTGCGGTCGAACAGCAACTGGTGGTTCTGGAACACCACGCCGATCTGGCGGCGCAGGAACGGGATCTGCGAGTTGCTGATCTGGCCCAGGTCCTGGCCGGCCAGCATCAGCTTGCCGCTGGTGGGGCGCTCCATGGCCAGCAGCAGGCGCAGCAAGGTACTCTTGCCGGCGCCCGAATGGCCGGTGACGAACAGGAATTCGCCCCGGCGCGCCCGGAAACTCAGCTCATGCAGCCCCACATGACCATTGGGATAGCGCTTGGCAACCTGTTCGAATCGGATCATGGTCAGTCTCGCTCGGCGAACAGAGCCTTGACGAACGGCTCGGCTTCGAAGGTGCGCAGGTCATCGATACCTTCACCGACACCGATGAAGCGGATGGGCAGCTTGAACTGCTTGGCCAGGGCGAAGATCACGCCGCCCTTGGCCGTGCCGTCCAGCTTGGTCAGGGCCAGGCCGGTCAGTTCGACGCTCTGGTTGAAGTACTTGGCCTGGCTGATGGCGTTCTGGCCGGTACCGGCATCGAGCACCAGCAGCACCTCGTGAGGCGCTTCGGGGTCAAGCTTGCCGATGACCCGGCGCACTTTCTTGAGCTCTTCCATCAGGTTGTCTTTGGTGTGCAGGCGGCCGGCGGTATCGGCGATCAGCACGTCGACGCCACGGGCCTTGGCAGCCTGCACGGCATCGAAAATCACCGAAGCTGAATCGGCACCAGTGTGCTGGGCGATGACCGGGATCTTGTTGCGCTCACCCCACACCTGCAGCTGCTCCACGGCAGCGGCGCGGAAGGTGTCACCCGCCGCCAGCATGACCTTTTTACCTTCCAGTTGCAGCTTCTTGGCCAGCTTGCCGATGGTGGTGGTCTTGCCGGCGCCGTTCACACCGACCACAAGGATCACGTAGGGCTTGTTCTGCGCCTGCACCACCAGCGGCTGCTCAACCGGCCTGAGCAGCGCAGCCAGCTCTTCCTGCAGCGACTTGTACAGCGCATCGGCGTCAGCCAGCTGCTTGCGGGCGACCTTCTGGGTCAGGTTCTGCACGATCGTGGAGGTGGCTTCCACACCCACGTCGGCCGTTAGCAGGCGGGTTTCGATTTCATCCAGCAGGTCGTCATCGATCACCTTCTTGCCCAGGAACAGGCTGGCCATGCCTTCGCCAATGCTGGCGCTGGTCTTGGACAGGCCCTGCTTGAGGCGGGCGAAGAAGCCGGGCTTCGCGGCTTCCACCTGGGCGGCCACTGCCACTTCGGCAGGCGCATCTACCTGGGCTTCAGCCACTTCGACGGCAAGGGGGGCGGCAGGCTCGGGGGCCTGGCGCTCGGGGATGGCAGGCGGGGCCTTGGGCTCGAGGTCCGGCACCAGCGCCACAGGCTCTTCGGCCACGGGCAACACCAGGTTGCTGACGGGCGCGGCCTGCTCGACGGGCTGCGTGCCAGGCGCTTCGACAACTGGCTGGGCAACCGGCGCAGGCACAACGGGTTCAACCTGCTCAGGCTCGGGCACGCTGGGGGGAGTCACGGGCGCTGGCGCAGGCGGTGAAACGACCGGTGCGGGGGTGACAGGTTGCGGTTCGGGCGTGGCAGGCTGCGGCGCCGGGGCGACGGGCTCGGCCGGCGCTTCCTGTGGCTGCTCGGCAACCGGGGCAGGCGCTACCGGCTCGCCAGCATGCGGCTCGGCGGACGGCGGTTCTGGGGTTTGCGGCTGTTCGGCGACAGGTTGCTGCGGCTTCTTGCGAAACCAGCTGAACAGGCCTTTCTTCTCGCTGGCCTCGGCCGGCGCTTTCTTGTCGTCGTTGGAACCAAACATGGAGACGGCTATCTCAGGGTAGCGATGGGCCAGCTATGGCGCATCGGGAATTCTTTCTACGCAGAACAGACTATCTTGAAGCCGGCTGGTTCATGCGCAACGTTTTGTCTTGATGTCCTGCAAGCCAGAACGGCGACAGGCATGGTCGCCAGGCAACCGGATCAGTATCCTAGCACCTCCTGGCCTGCCGACGCTAAACCCAGCGGGCCGCCGAACAGGTTAAACACCGTATGAATGCTCTAGCCCGCCGCGCCGCAGGCCTGTTGCTCGGCACACTGTGCCTGCCGCTCGCGGCCTTCGCCGCCGATGTGCAACCCACCCACGAATTCATCCTCGACAACGGCCTCAAAGTGGTCGTGCGTGAGGACCACCGTGCCCCGGTGGTGGTTTCGCAAATCTGGTACAAGGTTGGCTCCAGCTACGAAACCCCCGGCCAGACAGGCCTGTCCCACGCGCTTGAGCACATGATGTTCAAGGGCAGTGCCAAAATCGGCCCGGGTGAAGCCTCGCGTATCCTGCGCGACCTGGGTGCCGAAGAAAACGCCTTCACCAGCGACGACTACACCGCTTACTACCAGGTGCTGGCCCGCGACCGTCTGCCGGTGGCCCTGGAACTCGAAGCCGACCGCCTGGCCAGCCTGCGCCTGCCGGCCGACGAGTTCAGCCGTGAAATCGAGGTCATCAAGGAAGAACGCCGCCTGCGCACCGACGACCAGCCCAATGCCAAGGCATTCGAGCTGTTCCGCGCCATGGCCTACCCTGCCAGCGGCTATCACACCCCCACCATCGGCTGGATGGCCGACCTTGACCGCATGAAGGTCGAAGAGCTGCGCCACTGGTACGAGTCCTGGTACGCCCCCAACAACGCTACGTTGGTGGTGGTGGGCGATGTCACCGCCGATGAGGTGAAAGGCCTGGCGCAGAAGTACTTTGGCGCCATCCCCAAGCGCACCGTACCCGCCGCCAAGCTGCCACTGGAACTGGCCGAACCTGGCCAGCGCCAGCTGACCCTGCATGTGCGCACCCAGTTGCCCAGCCTGATCTACGGCTTCAACGTGCCAGGCCTGCCCACCGCGCAGGACCCGCGCACGGTGCATGCCCTGCGCCTGATCTCGGCGCTGCTTGACGGTGGCTACAGTGCGCGCATGCCTGCCCGCCTGGAGCGCGGCCAGGAGCTGGTGGCTGGCGCATCGTCCAGCTACAACGCCTTCACCCGCGGCGACAGCCTGTTCCTGATCTCGGCCACCCCCAACGTGCAGAAGCACAAGACCCTGGCCGACGTCGAAAAAGGCATCTGGCAATTGCTGGATGAACTCAAGACCACCCCGCCGACCGCCGAGGAACTGGAGCGGGTACGCGCCCAGGTCATTGCCGGCCTGGTCTACGACCGCGACTCCATCAGCAGCCAGGCCACCACCATTGGCCAGCTGGAAACCGTCGGCCTGTCCTGGAAGCTGATCGACAGCGAGCTGGACGAGCTCAAGCGCGTCACCCCGCAGGACATCCAGAACGCCGCGCGCACCTATTTCACCCGCGAACGCCTGAGCGTTGCACATGTACTGCCCGAGGAGTCCGCCCATGAGTGACCGCCGCGCATCACGCCCCACCCTGCTGGCCACGGGCATCCGTGCCCTGGCGCTGGCGACCGTGCTGGCCGCCCCGGCCCTGGCCGACCAGGCGGCCAAGCCCGACACCGCGGCGGCCCGCCCGGCCAATACGCTGCAATCGCTGGCTGAGCTCGACGGCAAGGCCCCCAGCCGTCGTCAGCTGAACATTCAGCACTGGAATACGGCCGAGGGCGCACGCGTGCTGTTCGTCGAAGCCCGCGAACTGCCCATGTTCGACCTGCGCGTAACCTTCGCCGCTGGCAGCAGCCAGGATGGCGCCACCCCCGGGGTGGCAGCTCTGACCAACGCCATGCTCAATGAAGGCGTGGCCGGCAAGGACGTGACCGCCATCGCCCAGGGCTTCGAGGGCCTGGGCGCGGACTTCGGCAATGGTTCCTACCGCGACATGGCCGTGGCCTCGCTGCGCAGCCTCAGTGCCAAGGACAAGCGTGAACCTGCACTGAAGCTGTTCACTGAGGTCGCGGGCAAGCCCACCTTCCCTGAAGAGGCCCTCAAACGCATCAAGAACCAGATGCTGGCGGGCTTCGAGTACGACAAGCAGAACCCGGGTAAAATTGCAGGCAAGGCGCTGTTCGAAAAACTCTACGGTACCCACCCCTACGCGCACCCGAGCGACGGCAGCCCTGAGAGCATCAACAGCCTTGGCCTTGCACAATTGCGTGCATTCCATGCCAAGGCCTATACCCCAGGCAACGCGGTCATCGCCTTGGTCGGCGACCTGAGCCGCAGCGAAGCCGAAGCCATCGCCGCCCAGGTGTCCGCCGGCCTGCCGAAAGGCCCTGCATTGCCCGCCCCGGCCCAGCCAGCCGACGCCAAGGCCGGGCTCACCCACATCGACTTCCCCTCCAAGCAAACCCACCTGATGCTTGCCGAGCTGGGCATCGACCGCCAGGACAAGGACTGGCCGGCGCTTTCGCTGGGCAACCAGATCCTGGGCGGTGGCGCGTTCGGTACGCGGCTGATGAGCGAAGTGCGGGAAAAACGTGGCCTGACTTACGGCGTGTATTCAGCGTTCAGCCCGATGCAGGTGCGCGGGCCCTTCATGATCAACCTGCAAACCCGTGCCGAGCTTAGCGAAGGGACGCTGAAGCTGGTTCAGGGTATTCTTGCCGATTACCTCAGCACGGGCCCGACCCAGCAGGAGCTGGACGACGCCAAACGCGAACTGGCCGGCAGCTTCCCGCTGTCCAATGCCAGCAACGAAAGCATTGTTGGGCAGTTGGGCGCCATTGGCTTCTACAACCTGCCGCTGACGTGGCTGGAGGACTTCATGCAGCAGTCCCAGGCGCTGACCGTCGAGCAGGTCAAGGCCGCCATGAACCGGCACCTGGCCGCTGACAAACTGGTGATCGTCACCGTCGGCCCGAACGTGCCGCAAAAGCCGTTGCCTGCCCCCACCGACAAACCCACCGAGCCAGCCCTCGGGGTACCGGAGCACTAATGCCAAGATCCACCCCTCCCGCCCGCCCACAGCCGGGCCAGAGCAAAGGCTCGGGCCACCTGCGCATCATCGCCGGCCAGTGGCGCAGCCGGCGCCTGGCGGTGCCTGACGGCGAAGGCTTGCGCCCAACCCCCGACCGGGTACGTGAAACCCTGTTCAACTGGCTGGCGCCCTACATCGAAGGGGCCCGGGTACTGGATGCCTTCACGGGCAGCGGCGCCCTGGTGCTCGAGGCCTTGTCACGCGGGGCCGAGGATGCCGTGGCGCTGGACAGCAACCCGGCCGCCATCGCCAACCTGAAAAACAACCTGGAGCTTCTGCGTTGCCCACGGGGGCAGATCCTGCAGACCGACGCCCTGCGCTACCTGCAGGCACCGGCCAAACAGCAGTTCGATGTGGTGTTCCTCGACCCGCCGTTCCACCAGCAACTGCTGGCTGAAACCTGCAACCTGCTGGAGCAGAACCAGTGGTTGCGCGAGCAGGCATGGGTATACACCGAGAGCGAAGCGGCGCCGTCCAGCCTGCAACTGCCTGCCAGCTGGCGCCTGCACCGTGAGAAAAAAACCGGCCAGGTGCATTACGCACTGTGGCAGCGGGGCTAGTTATCTAGCGCAGGCAGGGCGCGCCATTGGCTGAAGCTGTTGGGGTTTCCAACCACCCGAGCACTTCAGCCATGCCACTACCCTCACCTGCGCCGGCCCCTCTCGAAGGGGTGCCCGAGGCACTTGCGTCTCTTGCAGCTGCCACCCCTTCCCCCCTTCAGCATTTCACCCTGGAAAACGGCTTGTCCGTTTACCTTCGCCAGCAGCACGGAACCTCGCTTGCCGCTGTGCAACTGTGGTACCACGTGGGCACCAGCCACGAACCGGCAGGCCACACCAACCTGTCACACCTGCTCGAACACCTGATCTTCGAAGGCAGCAGCAAGCTCGCGGCCGGGGATTATTCCCGCGTCGTCGCACGGCTGGGCGGCCGGGCCAATGCCAGCACCCGCCTGGATGCGACCGCTTACGAGATCTCGCTACCCGTCTCACGCTTGCCAGTGGCGCTGGAGATCATGGCCGATGCCATGCACAGCGCGACCTTCGACGCCCCTGACCTGGCCCGGGCTGCCAAGGCGATCGTCGACGAACGCCGCCTCAAGCTCGATACACAGCCAGCCCAGCAAGCACTCGACCACCACCACGCACTGGCACACGGTAACAGCCCCTATGCAGCCCCAAGCTTCGGCAATGCAGCCGACCTGGGCAGCCTAGATTTGCAGCAACTGCGTACCTGGTACCGCACCTGGTATCGCCCGAGCAACGCCACCCTGGTGGTGGTCGGCGATATCGACTTGGCAACGCTGCGCGGGCCTGTGGACAAGTACTTTTCACCCTTGATCAGTGGGCCTGTCACAGACTGCCCGGCACCCAGGCACGACGACGCGCTACAGGCGCGCACGCACACCGTCAGCTTGCCGGGGCTCGCCCATGGCCTGTTCATGTCGTTCAACGTTCCTGGCTGCGCCACCGCACCCGACGAAACCACCACCGCGGCCCTCGAACTGATCGGAGAGCTGCTTGGCCAAGGCGCCAGCTCTTGGCTCTACAGCGAACTGGTGCGGGACCAGCATGTACTAACTGGTGTAAGAGTGAATTACGACCCCCTGGTACGCGGGGACACGCTGCTCACCGTTGCCGCCTACGTGAATACCACCCACGCCACCCCCGAGCAGGCCGCCGAGGCGGTGTACCAGCAAATTGACCAGCTACGCAGCCTGACGCTGCCCAGCAGTGAACTGCAGCACCTGAAGCTGGGCATGCTGGCAAGGCGGCTGTTCACCCTTGAAGACCCCGCCTCGCAGGCCGAGCGCATTGGCTCGGTAGCTGCGGCCGGTCAACCCGCCAGCTTGGTCGACAGCGAAGCAGCTCGGCTGGTGGCCATCGACGCAAGCACCCTGCAACAAGTGGCCAATACCTACCTGGGGCGTGAACGCCTGACCATCACCTTCCTTCGGCCAGGAGCGCAAGCATGACGCACGAACAGTTGCCACCTCATCACCCCCTGCTTTGCCAAGGCCCCACCACAGACCCGGCATTGGCCGCGATGGCGAACCTGGAGTCCATGCAGGCTATCAAGCTCGGCAGGGCGCCCTCCGTGCAGGCGACCGCCGAGCAATGGCAAACGGCCGAGGGGACAAGAGTCAGCTTCATTGCAGCGCAGGGTCGCCCCATGATCGACCTGGTGCTGCGCTTCAGGGCCGGCAGCATGCTGGACGGTGACACCCCAGGCCTGGCAGCACTTGCCCTGTACAGCCTCGACCAAGGCACCGAAGACCTGGACGCGGCACAGTTCGCCCAACGGCTGGCAGGGCTGGGTGCAACCCTGAGCAGGAAAATCAGCGAGGACAGCACCTCCATTGCCCTGCGATGCCTGAGCATGCCCACGTTACGGGCACAAGCCATCGGCTTGCTGACGCAAATGGTGGCCCGGCCAGCACTGCGCGAGGCTGAGGTGGCGAAGATCCGCGAACGCATAGCGTTCAATCAGGCCCGGCAAAGCCGACACCCCATTCTGCGAATGGCCAATGCCACCATGAGCCATGTGTTCCACGGCCACCCCTACGCTGCGCAGCCGGCCGCACGACCGGCTGATGACCTGGGTGCCGAGCAGGTTCGCGCCTTCCACCAGAAGGCCTACTCGGCCAACAACCTGGACATCGGCCTAGTCGGTGATGTGAGCCGCGCTGAGGCCGAGCAGTTGGTAAATATGCTGGTGCAGGCGCTACCGCAGCAGTGGGCGGCGCAAACCCCGCCCGCCCCGGTCGACCCTCTACCCCTGGTGCAACACCTGGATTTCGCTGGCAGCGCTACCCAGGCGATGCTGACCATAGCGGCCAGGGTTGCCCCCAAGGACCCGCCCTACCCTGCATTGGTGCTGCTCACCGCCATTCTGGGGGGCAGTTACGAGGCTCGCCTTACCCAGGAACTGCGCCACCTGCGCAGCCTTACCTACGCCGTGTCGGCGTTTCTCAGGCCGCTCGATGCAACCACCCTGTTCCAGATTCACTGGGATGTAGTGCCCCAGCACCGCGATGCATCGGGTGCGCTGGTATCGGCCATGCTGAACTGCCTGCGCGAGCATGGGCCCAGCCAGGCCGAGTGTGACATGGCGGTAAACCAGATCGCCGCCCGGCTGCACCATGACCTGGCCGACCACGGCAAACTGGCCAGTGCACTGGCCACCTACAGCCACCAAGGCTTGCCAGCCGACCACCTGACTACCTACGTGGACACCCTGGCGGCGCTGACACCTGCCAACCTGCTGGAAGCCGCTCAGGTATGGCTGGGCCAGGCGCCAGAAGTGTTCGTTACCAGCGGCCCTGCCGTCGAGCAACTGCCGCTCTCGCAGCCCACGCCAGGCGAGCGCTAGCCCGGGCAGGGCGGCGCGGTTCGTGGCATGCTAGGCGGGCACCTCATGAGCCGCCCAGCATGCCCAACCCTGACGCCACCTTTCGCCCCGCCACCGGCCTTTCCAATCCGCACCTGCAGACATTGTGGGGGCCGCTGTGGCGCAAGATGCCTGACTTGCAGCGCGAGCGGGAGCGTATGTGGCTGGCCGATGGCGACTTCATCGACCTGGACTGGCACGGCCCACACCAGCCAGACGCCCCCTTGGTACTGGTGCTGCACGGCCTCACCGGCTCGTCCCAGTCACATTACGTAAAAGGGCTGCAGCAAGCCTTGCACGCCTGTGGTTGGGCCAGCGCAGCGGTGAACTGGCGAGGTTGCTCGGGTGAACCCAACCTGCTGCCACGCAGCTATCACTCCGGTGCCAGCGAAGACCTAGCTGAAGTCGTCAGCCACGTAAGGGCGCGGCGCCCACTGGCGCCCCTGTATGCGGTAGGTTACTCGCTGGGTGGCAACGTGTTGCTCAAGTACCTGGGCGAATGCGGCGCGGCCAGCCAGTTGCAGGCCGCGGTGGCGGTTTCGGTGCCGTTTCGTCTTGATCACTGCGCCGACCGCATCGCCCAGGGGTTTTCCAAGGTGTACCAGGCCCACTTCATGCGCGAGATGCTGGCCTATGTGCAGGTCAAGCAACGTCACTTCCATGACAATGCCCATCACGACCGGTTGGCAACCCTGGAACAATTGGGGCCACTGGGCAACCTGCGCACGTTCTGGGAGTTCGACGCCAAGGTCACCGCGCCACTCAACGGCTTCAGCGACGTGCACGATTACTACCGTCGGTCATCCAGCCACTTCTTCCTCAAGCAGAACTGTACGCCCACGTTGATTATCCACGCCAACGATGATCCGTTCGTTTCGACCCGGAGCCTGCCGGGCCCTGGGGACCTGGCTTCGAACACCCGGTTCGAACTGCACGGTCGAGGTGGCCATGTGGGGTTTGTGGAGGGCAGCCTGCGGCGCCCGGGGTACTACCTCGAACGCCGGATACCGCAGTGGCTGATGCAGGGCCAATGAGCCGCGATCAGCTGCCAGTCGCTACACCCCGTGCCGGGTCGTTGATCCACTCACTCCACGAGCCGGCATACAGCTTGCCTAACGGGTAACCGGCAAGCGCCAGGGCAAACAGGTTATGGCACGCCGTTACACCTGAGCCGCAGTACGCCACAACCTGCTCCGGCGCACGCCCGGCCAACTGCTGGTCAAACCGCTGCCGCAGCTGCTCAGGCGGCAGGAAACGCCCGTCAGGCCCCAGGTTGTCGGTAAAGGCCGCACATTGGGCGCCAGGGATGTGCCCCGCTACCGGGTCTATCGGCTCTACCTCACCGCGAAAGCGTGGCTGTGCGCGGGCATCGAGCAGGGTCACGTCGCTCGCACCCAGGCGACTGGCCAGGTGCTCGGCATCGATCAGCAGCTTGCCGTCGGGTTTGCCAACGAACGCTCCCTCCCGCTTGGGCGGTGGGTCGAGGCTTAATGGCAAATGGGCGGCGTGCCAGGCCTTCAGCCCCCCGTCCAGAATCGCCACGCCACTACGTTTGCCCAGCCAGGCCAGCAGCCACCAGGCCCGGGCAGCGAAAGCCCCGGGGCCATCGTCGTAAAGCACCACCTGGCTATCGTCGTCGATACCCCAGTCGCGCAGCCGCTCAGCCAGCCTGGCCGGGTCGGGCAACGGATGCCTGCCGGTCACTCCTTTGCTGATCGGGCCGCTGAGGTCACGCTCCAGGTCGGCGAAGTGGGCCCCGGCAATATGCCCTTGGGCGTAGCTACGCTGGCCATAGTCCACATCTTCAAGGGCAAAGCGGCAGTCGAGGATCACCAGCCCGGGCGAGCCCAGCCGCTCGGCCAATTGCTGTGGGGTGATCAGTTGCGCAAGTGGCATGACAATCTCCTAGTCGATGACGCCAAGCCGTGCCAGGTCTGCAGGGCCTGGTTGAACGGTACATGAAATACCTGGCGAAGGCGCACAAACCTCGCGCCGCAGCATGGGGAGAAGTATAGTGGCCCCAGCCGGCCACATGACTTGGCCGGGCGCAGTCGCTGCGCTACCATCCGACTCCCCAACGCACTCCAGCCAGGATGACGCGATGAACCGAGTGTTGTACCCGGGTACTTTCGACCCCATTACCAAAGGCCATGGCGATCTGGTGGAGCGCGCCTCGCGGCTGTTCGACACCGTGATCATCGCGGTGGCAGCCAGCCCCAAGAAAAACCCGCTGTTCCCACTGGAGCAACGGGTAGCGCTGGCGCGTGAGGTCACCAAGCACCTGCCCAATGTCGAAGTCATCGGCTTTTCTTCGCTCCTGGCGCACTTTGCCAAGGAACAGGGCGCCAACGTCTTTCTTCGTGGCCTGCGCGCGGTGTCCGATTTCGAGTACGAGTTCCAGCTGGCGAACATGAACCGGCAACTGGCGCCGGATGTAGAAAGCCTGTTCCTCACACCTTCCGAGCGCTACTCGTTCATTTCCTCGACCCTGGTGCGGGAAATCGCAGCGCTGGGCGGCGATATCAGCAAGTTCGTCCACCCGGCGGTGGCAGACGCGCTGACCGAGCGCTTCAAGCAGTAGCCACGTTTGCCAGTTTGTCGCGCCCGCGTGCACTGCGGGCGCGAATGCGGCACAATTGTGCCCTTGCGTTGAACATGCCCGGGCCAGGAGCCCCGGCCGGAGCCCCCATGTCTTTGATCATCACCGACGATTGCATCAATTGCGACGTCTGCGAACCCGAGTGCCCGAACGAGGCCATCTCCCAAGGCGAAGAGATCTACGTGATCGACCCCAACCTGTGCACCCAGTGCGTAGGGCACTACGATGAGCCCCAGTGCCAGCAGGTATGCCCGGTAGACTGCATCCCGCTGGATGAAGCCCACCCGGAAAGCGAAGAACAGCTGATGGCCAAGTACCTCAGGATTACCGGCAAGGCCTGAGCCCGGGCGGGCAGCAGCGGGTGCTCAGCGCTGGCAGCGTGGGCAGAACACGCTGGCCCGCTGGCCCAGTTTCACATCCCGCAGTTCGGTACCGCACACCTTGCACGGCTGGCCGCCGCGCCCGTAAGCGAACAGGGTCTGCTGAAAATACCCGGGCTGGCCATCGCCGCCGATGAAATCCCGCAAGGTCGTCCCGCCCTGTTCGATGGCGGCGGCCAGCACCCGCTTGATCTCGATCGCCAGTTTCAGATAACGCGCCCGCGAGATGCCACCGGCCGGCCGGCGTGGGTCGATGCCGGCGGCAAACAGCGCCTCGGTGGCGTAGATGTTGCCCACCCCCACCACCACGGCGTTGTCCATGATGAACGGTTTGACGGCCATCGACCGCCCGCGCGAAAGCTGGAACAACCGCTCACCATCGAACAGGTCGGTCAGCGGTTCAGGCCCCAGGCGCAGCAACAGCTCATGATTGAGCGGGTCCTGGCTCCAGAGCATCGCGCCAAAGCGGCGGGGGTCGGTGTAGCGCAGCATCAGGCCCGATTCCAGCTCGATATCCACGTGCTCGTGCTTGCCGGGCGGCAGACCCAGCTCGACCAACCGCAAGTTGCCTGACATGCCAAGGTGGCTGATGAGGGTGCCGACCTCGGCATTGATCAGCAGGTATTTCGCCCGCCGCTCGACAGTGACGATACGTTGCCCGGACAAGCGGACGTCCAGGTCTTCCGGCACAGGCCAGCGCAGGCGCCTGTCACGCACCACCACACGGCTGACCCGCTGGCCCTCCAGGTGCGGCGCGATCCCGCGCCGGGTGGTTTCTACTTCAGGAAGTTCCGGCATGTGTCAGCGCCCACCCAGCTCTTGGATATTCTGCTTGAGGTTGTCGAAGTCGTATTCCGACAAGCCTATGTAATCGAGCACCAACGGCCCGACCGCGTTCCATTCGTGATCCACCGCCTGGTTGCCCAGTACACGGAACGACGCGCAGATGTGCTCCGCCATTTTCAGCACCGCCAGCAGGTTCTTCATCTGGCCCTGGTTATTGCTTGAGCTGTCGTCGCGGAACACCGAGAGGGCATTGTGGTGGTTGGCAATGGCCGCGGTCAGGTGTTCGGGCAGGCGCCAGGACTTGGCCGTGAAATACCCCACCACCGAATGGTTGGTATTGAGCGTGCGGTTTTCGGTATCGACCACGCGGGTGTGTTCGTCGGCCTTGGCATAGGCGTCTTCCAGCACCTGCATGTAGTGGGGGAAGCGCTTGAGCATCAGCGGCACGCCGCAGTCATGGAACAGCCCCAGGGTGTAGGCCTCGTCCGCCGGCTGGATGCCCGTGCGCTTGGCCAGGGTCAGGCAGGTCATCGCCACGTCCTGGGCGGTGTCCCAGAAGCGGTTGAGGGTGACGATGGTTTCGTCGCTCATCTCGCCCTTGATCGACTGGGCGTTGATCAGGTTGATGATCGAACGGCTGCCCAGCAGGTTCACCGCGCGCTGGATCGAGCCGATCTTGTTGCTCAGGCCGAAGTGCGGCGAGTTGACGAGTTTGAGCAAGGCACCGGAGAGCCCTGGGTCCTGGGATATCAGCTTGGCGATGGTTTCCAGGTCCGGGTCGGGCATGTACTGCTCGAACTGCAGATCGACCATGATCTGCGGCTGCGGCGGAATGGTAATGCCTTGCAAGGCTTGCTGGATCTGTTCGGCGCTGAGTTCTTGGGACATGCGTGCACACTCGTATGGGACCGCCAATTCTAACGCGGCGGGCGGCCAGGAAACTAACCATTGAATCGGTGCGTTGGAACTTTCCTTTAGCGCCACTGGCCTGTTTCTCATATTCATCGAGTAAGGGAGCAAGACCATGAGCACAGCACTGAACGGCAAGCGCGTGGCCATTCTGGTTACCGACGGTTTTGAGCAGGTCGAGCTGACCGGCCCTCGCGAGGCCCTGACCAAGGCCGGCGCACAGGTGCACATTCTCAGCGAGAAAGAGGGCAAGGTGCGTGGCTGGAACCACGACAAGCCGGCGGATGAATTCCCGGTCGACGCCACCTTCGATGCAGCCGGCCAGACGGTCTACGATGCGCTGGTGTTGCCAGGCGGCGTGCAGAACTCCGACACCATCCGGCTGATTGCCGGGGCGCAGCAACTGGTGAAAAGCCACGATGCGGCCGGCAAGCCGCTGGCCGTGATCTGCCACGGCGGCTGGCTGCTGATTTCCAGCGGGCTGACCAAGGGCAAGCGCATGACCAGCTTCAAGACCTTGCAGGACGACCTGCGCAACGCCGGCGCCGAATGGGTGGATGAAGAGGTGGTGGTGGACGGCAACCTGATCAGCAGCCGTCAGCCAGATGACATCCCCGCCTTCAACGCGCAATTGGTGAAGGCCCTGTCGGCCTGACAGCTGGCAGGCAGCGCGAAGGCCGGACAGGCGTTATACTCCCGCTCTTTTTCCCGGAGCGACGTCATGTCCCTGCCCAGCCTTCGCCTCAAAGCCAACGCCGACCGCCGCCTGCGCGCAGGCCACCTGTGGGTCTACAGCAACGAGGTCGACGTGGCCGCCAGCCCGCTGCAGGGTTTTCAGGCCGGCCAGCAGGCGGTACTGGAAGCTGCCAATGGCAAGCCCCTGGGGATCGTCGCCGTCAGCCCCAACAACCTGATCTGCGCCCGTTTGCTGTCACGTGACGCCAAGCTGCCGCTGGACAAATCGCTGCTGGTACACCGCCTGAACGTAGCCCTGTCCCTGCGCGAGCGCTTGTTCGAACAGCCCTGCTACCGCCTGGTGTACGGCGATTCCGACCTGCTGCCGGGCCTGGTGGTGGACCGCTTCTTCGATATCCTGGTGGTGCAACTGGCCTCCGCGACCATGGAAGCGCACAAGGACGAGGTGGTCGCCGCACTGGTGCAGGTACTCAAGCCTAGCGGCATTCTGTTCAAGAATGACTCAGCCGCACGGGATGCAGAAGGCCTGCAGCGTTACGTGGACACGGTGTATGGGGAGGTACCCGACTGGGTGCCGCTGGAAGAAAACGGCGTTCGCTTCGAAGCCCCGGTACGCGACGGCCAGAAAACCGGCTGGTTCTACGATCACCGCATGAACCGTGCGCGCCTGGCGCCCTACGTGAAGGGCAAGCGCGTACTGGACCTGTTCAGCTACATCGGCGGCTGGGGTGTACAGGCAGGTGCCTTTGGTGCCAGCGAAGTGTTCTGCGTGGATGCGTCTGGCTTCGCCCTGGACGGCGTTGAACGTAACGCGGCCTTGAACGGTATCAGCGAAAAGCTGACCTGCATCGAGGGTGACGTGTTCGAGGCCCTGCGCGAGCTGAAAGCGGCCGAAGAACGTTTTGACGTGATCATCGCCGACCCGCCCGCCTTCATCAAACGCAAGAAAGACCTGAAAAACGGTGAAGCGGCCTACCGGCGCCTGAACGAGCAGGCCATGCGCATGCTGAGCAAGGACGGCATTCTGGTGAGCGCCTCCTGCTCGATGCACCTGCCGGAAGACGACCTGCACAACATCCTGCTGACCAGCGCCCGCCACCTGGACCGCAATATGCAGTTGCTGGAACGCGGCGGCCAGGGCCCGGACCACCCGGTGCACCCGGCCATCGCCGAAACACGCTACATCAAGAGCATCACCTGCCGGTTGCTGCCCAACAGCTGACCTGCGCGACAAGGGGCCGCTCGGCGGCCCCTCATCCATGCCCTTGCAGGTTAAAGCGCCAGTACCTGCGTGGCGATGCCAAAATACACCAGCACACCCGCCGCATCGGCAATCGATGTGATCAACGGGCCACTGGCCGTTGCAGGGTCCAGCCGCAAGCGGCTGAGCAGAAACGGCAAGCTCATGCCGATCAGGCTGCCCACCATCACGATCACCACCATACTGCTGGCAACGATCAGTGCAATCTCCGGCCCACCGCGCAGCAGCCCCAGCGCCGCCACGGCAACAGCCATGGTGCAGCCCAACAGCAACGCTACCCCGAACTCCCGGCCCAGCATGCGTGCCCAGTCGCGCAGCATGACTTCGCCGGTGGCCAGCCCGCGCACCATCAACGTTGCCGACTGGGAGCCGGCATTGCCGCCGCTGTCTACCAGCAATGGCAGGAAGAATACCAACGCGATGTTGGCGGCGATGGTTTCTTCAAAGGCTGCGATGCCGGCCCCCGAAAACAGGTTGCCGAACACCAGCAACACCAGCCACAGCACGCGCTTGCGATACAGCAGGCCAAGCGTGGCATGCCGCAGGTTGCCTATGTGGTTGGTGATGGAGGCACCCTTGTGGAAGTCTTCGGTGGCTTCGCGGCGTTGCGCCTCGAGCGCCGCGTTCACGTCCGAACCTGGGGTGTTTTTTTCGATTTGCTGTTGCATGAAGTTCTCCAGGCGCCGATGCAGGCGCCTGCAGACCTCAACCACACGGGCTCAAGCCTTCGGCAGCCCTGGCGACGGCGCGCTCAGTGCCAGATTGCAGTTCGTTGGGAACCGGTAACTGGGAAGGTCCATTGAGGATGTATCTCGTGTAACCGCACATGCGGCGGCCGGATGATAGTGATAGGTGGCAGCAAGGTCAGCCCTTTGCAGGGCATTTCAGACGTTTCCTACAGGCACCGGTAACAAGCCCAAAACCGCCGTCCAGGCACATCGTCGTTCCCTCCCCGTCTCAGCGGTGTAGAATCGGCCTATTCATCGCCAGTCATCCCCGGCGGGTTTATGAGCTCTGGTCAAGCACGCGGCGATCCCGCGCGGTCTTCGGCCCCATCCGTGCCTGTGGCAACCGGCCTGCGGTACAAAGGACAAGAGAAGCTCACTCCCCTTTTTGTGACCTGATTAAGCCGCCAGGAGTGCTTCATGCCTGATTATCGTTCCAAGACTTCCACCCACGGCCGCAACATGGCCGGCGCCCGTGCCCTGTGGCGCGCCACCGGCATGAAAGACGACGACTTCAAGAAGCCGATCATCGCCATCGCCAACTCGTTCACCCAGTTCGTCCCAGGTCACGTACACCTGAAGGACCTGGGCCAGCTGGTTGCCCGCGAAATCGAGCGCGCCGGTGGCGTGGCCAAGGAATTCAACACCATCGCGGTCGACGACGGCATCGCCATGGGCCATGACGGCATGCTGTATTCGCTGCCAAGCCGCGAAATCATCGCCGACGCCGTGGAGTACATGGTCAATGCCCACTGTGCTGACGCAATCGTGTGCATCTCCAACTGCGACAAGATCACCCCAGGCATGCTCATGGCTGCCCTGCGCCTGAACATCCCGGTGATCTTCGTGTCCGGCGGCCCGATGGAGGCCGGCAAGACCAAACTGGCCAACCATGGCCTGGACCTGGTGGACGCCATGGTCATCGCCGCCGATAGCACGGCGTCCGACGAGAAGGTCGCCGAGTACGAGCGCAGCGCCTGCCCGACGTGCGGCTCCTGCTCCGGCATGTTCACGGCCAACTCCATGAACTGCCTGACCGAGGCCCTGGGGCTGGCACTGCCGGGCAATGGCTCGACCCTGGCCACCCACTCCGACCGCGAGCAGCTGTTCCTCACGGCTGGCCGTACCATCGTCGAGCTGTGCAAACGCTATTACGGCGAGAACGACGAGTCGGTGCTGCCGCGCAACATCGCCAACTTCAAGGCGTTCGAGAACGCCATGATGCTCGACATCGCCATGGGTGGCTCGACCAACACCATCCTGCACTTGCTGGCAGCCGCCCAGGAGGCCGAAGTGGCCTTCGACCTGCGGGACATCGACCGCCTGTCGCGCAAGGTGCCGCAGCTGTGCAAAGTGGCGCCGAACATCCAGAAGTACCACATGGAAGATGTACACCGCGCGGGCGGCATCTTCAGCATCCTCGGTTCGTTGGCACGTGGCGGCTTGCTGCACACCGACCTGCCGACCGTTCACAGCCGCAGCATGGAAGAAGCCATCGCCAAATGGGACATCACCCAGACCGACGATGAGGCAGTGCACACGTTCTTCAAGGCAGGCCCTGCCGGCATCCCGACCCAAACCGCGTTCAGCCAGTCCACCCGCTGGCCAAGCCTGGACCTGGACCGCGCCGAGGGGTGTATCCGCAGCACCGAGCACGCCTACTCGCAAGAGGGCGGGCTGGCCGTGCTGTACGGCAACATCGCCCAGGACGGTTGCGTGGTGAAAACTGCCGGCGTCGATGAGTCGATCCTGGTGTTCGAGGGCAATGCGAAGATCTTCGAGAGCCAGGACAGCGCCGTGCGTGGCATTCTCGCCGACGAGGTGAAGGCCGGCGACATCGTCATCATCCGCTACGAAGGCCCCAAAGGTGGCCCGGGCATGCAGGAAATGCTGTACCCCACCTCCTACCTGAAATCCAAGGGCCTGGGCAAAGCCTGCGCATTGCTCACCGACGGCCGCTTCTCGGGCGGCACCTCGGGCCTGTCCATCGGCCATGCCTCACCGGAGGCCGCAGCAGGCGGTGCCATCGGCCTGGTGCGCGACGGCGACAAGGTGCTGATCGACATCCCCAACCGTTCGATCAACCTGCAGGTCAGCGATGAAGAACTGGCACACCGCCGCATCGAGCAGGACAAGAAAGGCTGGAAACCCGCCGAAGTGCGCCCACGCAAGGTAACCACCGCCCTCAAGGCCTATGCCCTTTTGGCGACCAGTGCCGACAAGGGTGCAGTGCGGAACAAGGCGATGCTGGACGGGCTTTGAAGCTGCAGTTGCTCGGGTTGGTTACAGGGGCCGCTTTGCGGCCCCTTTTTGCGGCCAGACCTACTGAATCTGCTCCGGCGTCACAATCACCCAGTTCTTGTCTGCAGTCACCGGCAACCCTTCCTTGGCCTGGGCTGCCGCCTGCTTGGCGATCATCCCGTTCAGCTGGTCCATGTACTTGGCCTTGCGGTTTATCCACAGGTGGATACCCCCCTTGCCAACATCCACCCCATGGAACTGCATGTAGCCGTCGCTTGTGGGCGTGTCGCCGCCTACCAGCACGGGTTTCTTCCACTCATCGATGTACGTCAGGATGGCGGCCTGCTTGCCGGCCATCCAGGTAGCCGGCGTCCACAGGTAAGGGGTGAGTTCGAGACGCTCGTTGGCCTTGGGGTCATAGTGCCCGGCGCTGATCTGCTTGCGCGCGGTGGTGAGCTCGCCGCTGGCGGGGTCCTTGAGCAGCAGGCTGACGCCGATCACGTTCTGGGGTTTGACGTTGTAGCCGTACTTGGGGTCTGACGCGACCATGCGCACCAGTTCCTCGGACGCTGCGGATATCACGTAGACGTCGATGCCGTTTTCCATCAACTTGTTGTACAGCTCGGCCTGGCCCTTGAATACCTTGGGCGGCTGCACGTCCAGGGTCTTGACCTGGTCGCCCTCGTAGTAGGTGGCGGGGATGGGCGCTGTGCTGGCCATCAGCTCATCCACCTGCTGTTTCAACTGCTGCAGGGTGAACCCTGAAAACACCTGGGCGACCCAGGGGTAGCAGACCATATCGTCCACCTCGCACAGCCGATTGTAGTAGCTGTACAGGCTCTCCTTGTGCTCAGCGGTATCCTTGAACGGCATCAGTTTCAAAGAGGGGTCGAGCTTTTCACGGGTCAGCAGGCCCTTGTTCTCCATGAACGGCAGCAGCGCCTCCTCAAGGTCGTAGCGGTAGCTGGTGTTGTCCATGTCGAACACCGCGTAATTACCTTTGTTGGCGTTGGCGGCAATCATGCTGTCGAGTTGCTTGGCCGCCTCAGGGGGCCAATGGGTGAGCTCGGTGGCCATGGTTTCGATACTCACCAGCGAGGCGAGGAAAAAGGCGAGGGTCTTCGGCGCGAACGTCATGTACGAATCTCCTGAAGTGACCCAGCAACGCTAGTGCAACTGCTGCAATTGGCAAACCCCGGATAACGACCCCAAAGCCGCCCCGAACGCCGCGCGCATCACTGTGTACGACAACCCTTTATTCCAAAAACGACTATGCACATTCCATTTAGGTATAAATTCGTTTGTTTTCAGGCTGTTAGCATTTCCGTTCGCAATCGCTCACAGAGGCGATGCCCCTTATCGCTTTTCTCGCTGGAGCTTCAATGAACCTGCCGCTGTCACTCAACCTGCTGGCATTCCTGGCCCTGTTGCTGGGCCTGGCACAAACCCGCCGCACGCAATGGAGCCTGGCCAAGAAAGTACTGCTGGGCCTGGCAATGGGCGTGGCGTTCGGCCTGGTGCTGCACAGCATTTATGGTGCCGGCCACCCGGTGCTGAAGGCCACTATCGGCTGGCTGGACCTGGTCGGCAATGGCTATGTCGGCTTGCTGCAGATGATCGTGATGCCGCTGATCTTCGCCTCCATCCTCAGCGCAGTAGCGCGCCTTCACAATGCATCGTCCCTGGGGCGCATCAGTGTGCTCAGCATCGGTACGCTGCTGCTGACCACGGCCATCGCTGCACTGATCGGCATCGTGTTGACCAACCTGTTCGGCCTGAGCGCCGAGGGGCTGGTGGCCGGTGCGCAGGAAAGCGCACGCATGCAGGTTATCCACAGCGACTATGCAGGCAAGGTCGCCGATCTCAACATCCCGCAACTGCTGCTCTCGTTTATCCCCAGCAACCCGGTTGGGGATTTGGCACGGGCCAAACCAACGTCGATCATCAGCGTGGTGATCTTTGCCGTGTTCATCGGCCTGGCAGCGTTGCAACTGATCAAGGACGACGCCGAAAAGGGCCAGCGCGCCCTGTCGGCCATCGATACCCTGCAGGCCTGGGTAATGCGCCTGGTGCGCGTGGTGATGAAGCTCACGCCCTACGGCGTGCTGGCGCTGATGGCCAAGGTGGTAGCCAGCTCCAACCTGGAAGACATCCTCAAGCTGGGCAGTTTCGTGGTGGTGTCCTACCTGGGCCTGGGGCTGATGTTCGTGGTGCACGCCATCATCCTGGCCTCGACCGGCGTGAGCCCGCTGCGCTTCTTCCGCAAGGTGTGGCCGGTGCTTACCTTTGCCTTCACCAGCCGTTCCAGCGCAGCCAGTATTCCGCTGAACATCGAAGCGCAGACACGCCGCCTGGGTGTGCCGCAGTCGATTGCCAGCTTCAGTGCATCGTTCGGTACCACCATTGGCCAGAACGGCTGCGCCGGCTTGTACCCGGCCATGCTGGCGGTAATGGTGGCACCGGCCGTGGGCATCGACACCTTCGACCCACTGTGGATCGCCACTCTGGTGGCCATCGTCACCCTGAGCTCTGCGGGGGTGGCAGGTGTAGGTGGTGGCGCCACGTTCGCCGCACTGATCGTGCTGCCGGCCATGGGCTTGCCGGTTGAGCTGGTGGCCTTGCTGATTTCGGTGGAACCCCTGATCGACATGGGGCGCACGGCGTTGAACGTCAACGGTTCGATGACCGCAGGCGTGGTGACCAGCCAGTTGCTGAAAGAAACCGACAAGGCAGTGCTGGCAGACGACGAGCACGCCGAGCTGAGCCATACCTGAGGTTCACAGAGGTGGGGGCGGGCTCGCCGGCCCCCACTCAACCGCCGGCTGTCAAACCCTGTCCCACACCTCAAACTGATACCCAGGCTTCCCCTCCTCCACCTGGGCCTCGCTGGACACCAGTGCCCACTGTTGCGGGTCGAACGCCGGGAACCAGGCGTCGCCCTCGGGCGACAACGCCACCCGGGTCAGGTACATACGGCTGACCAGCCCTTTCTCCAGTGCCTGCCCATACAGCTGCGCACCGCCGATCAGCATCAGCTCGTCGACGCCCTGCTCACGCGCCCACTGCTCGGCACGCACCAGCGCCTGCTCCAGCGAACCGAACACTTCGGCGCCAGCCAGCGCCAGGCCCGGTTGCCGGCTGACCACAATGTTCAGCCGCCCTGGCAGTGGCCGGCCCAGCGAATCCCAGGTCTTGCGGCCCATGATGATCGGCTTGCCCAAGGTGGTGGCCTTGAAATACCTGAAGTCCCCCGGCAGGTGCCAGGGCATGGAGTTGTCGATACCTATCACGCGGTTTTCGGCATACGCCGCGATCAGGCTGAGGGGCAGTGATGTATTCATGCCAGCGAGAATAGCACCGGCCGGGTGGGTTATGCTTCTGCCCAGACCTGTGCAATGGAAGACTTCGTGACTGCCCTCACCCCCTTGGACAAGCGCTGGCTTACTGAAGCAGTACGCCTGCGCGAGGAACACGCCGGCCCTCTGGAAGACCAGGAAGCCAACCGCCGCGCCCGCCAGCAAGGCGGCGAGCTGGCGACCCGTGTGGAAACCCGTGCGTTGCTGCTGGCAGACCGCGATGGCATGACCACGGCGCTGCGCCACTGGAAGCAAGGCGCCCGTCTGGCCTTGCTGGCATTGCTGCTGATGGCGGTGCTCAGTGGTGCAGGCTTGGCGCTGGCAGCCCTGGGCGACGGGCAACGCCCGGTGAACGTGTTCTGGGCCTTGGGCAGCCTGCTTGGCCTGAACCTGCTGATGCTGCTGGGCTGGGCCGCTGGCTTCATGCTCAGCGGCGAGCAGGGTGCGGTGCTTGGCCGGTTTTGGCTGTGGTTGAGTGAGCGCTTTGCCAGGGATGCCAAGGCCGCGCAGCTGGCGCCGGCTCTGCTGGTGCTGTTGCAACGCCAGCGCCTGAACCGCTGGGTGCTGGGCCTGCTGGTCAACAGTCTGTGGCTGGTGGCGATGCTCAGCGCCATGGGGGTGATGTTGGCACTGCTTGCCACCCGGCGCTACGGCTTTGTGTGGGAAACCACCCTGCTGGCCGCCGACCCGTTCATCTCCCTGACCCAGGCACTGGGGGTGCTGCCTGGGCTACTGGGCTTTGCGGTACCCGACCCGGCCATGGTCCGCGCCAGTGGCGACACGCTGCCGGCGCTGGCCTTGACCCGCCAGGCCTGGGCCAGTTGGCTGCTGGGTGTGGTGCTGGTGTTCGGGCTGCTCCCGCGCTTGTTGCTGGCCGGGCTGTGCCTGTGGCGCTGGCGACAAGGCCGTAGCCGCCTGGCGCTGGACCTGAACCTGCCCGGCTATGCGTCACTGCGCGAGGCACTGATGCCCCACAGCGAGCGCATGGGCGTGCAGGACGACGCCCCTGAAAGCTTGCCGGCGTTCACGGCAGGCCAAATGCCAGGCGACGGCAGCGGCGGCCTGTTGGTCGGCCTGGAGCTGGACGACCAGCGGCCCTGGCCACCCGCGCTACCCGCAGGCGTGACCGACGCCGGCGTGCTCGACAGCCGTGAGTCGCGCAACCATCTACTTGAACAGTTGGGCCGCTTCCCCCCGGCGCGCCTGGCCATCGCCTGCGACCCAAGCCGCTCCCCTGACCGCGGTAGCCTGGCCCTGCTGGCCGAGCTGGCGCGCACGGCCGGTAGCACGCGGGTCTGGCTGCTGCCAGCAACCCCTGGACTGACGGTGGACGCCCAACGCCTGGGCGATTGGCACGAAGCCCTTGATCGCCTTGGCCTGCACCATGGCGAGACGCCTCCATTGACCTGGCTGGAGCTTGGCCATGACTGAGCCACTGAAACTGGCCGTGGTTGGCCACACCAACGTCGGCAAGACCTCGCTGCTGCGCACGCTTACCCGCGACGTCGGCTTTGGCGAGGTATCGCACCGCCCCAGCACCACCCGTCACGTGGAAGGGGCGCGCCTGTCGGTGGGCGGCGAACCCCTGCTGGAGCTGTACGACACCCCCGGCCTGGAAGATGCCATCGCCCTGCTCGACTACCTCGAGCGCCTGGAGCGCCCCGGTGAACGGCTCGATGGCCCGGCACGGCTGCAGCGCTTTTTGCAGGGCAGCGAAGCACGCCAGCGTTTCGAACAGGAGGCCAAGGTGCTGCGCCAATTACTGGCAAGCGATGCCGGGCTGTACGTCATTGATGCGCGCGAGCCGGTGCTGGCCAAGTACCGAGACGAGCTTGAGGTACTGGCCAGCTGCGGAAAGCCGCTGCTGCCGGTGCTCAATTTTGTCGCCAGCCAGCAACACCGCGAGCCCCAATGGCGTGAAGCCCTTGCCAGGCTTGGGCTTCACGCGTTGGTGCGGTTCGACAGCGTGGCCCCGCCCGAGGATGGTGAGCGGCGCCTCTACGAAAGCCTGGCCCTGCTGCTGGAAAACGCCCGCCCCAACCTGCAGCGGCTGATCGACGACCAGCAGGCGCAGCGCCTGGCCCGCCGGCAAAGCGCCAAACGCCTGATCGCCGAACTGCTGCTGGACTGCGCTGCATGCCGGCGCAGCGTCGCGGCCGAGCCTGCGGCAGAAGCCCAGGCCATCGGGGCATTACGTGATGATGTGCGCCAGCGTGAACAGCGCTGCGTCGAGGCCCTGTTGAAGCTGTATGCCTTTCGCCGCGAGGATGCCCATGCCAACGACCTGCCGCTGCTCGATGGGCGCTGGGGTGACGACCTGTTCAACCCTGAAACCCTCAAGCTGCTGGGGGTGCGCCTGGGCAGTGGCGTAGCGGCCGGGGCAGCAGCTGGCGCCGGGGTCGACCTGCTGGTCGGCGGCCTGACGTTAGGTGCTGCAGCGTTGGCCGGGGCCATCGCCGGCGGCGCGCTGCAAACAGCCCGCAGCTATGGTTCACGGCTGATGGGCAAACTGAAGGGCAAGCGTGAGCTGACGGTGGACGATACCGTGCTGCGCTTATTGGCCCTGCGTCAGCAGCAGCTGCTGGTGGCGCTGGAAAACCGGGGGCATGCGGCCCAGCACAGCATTCTTCTGGGTGAGCTGGATGAAAAGGCCTGGCGGCAGGGCAAGTTGCCAGAGGCGCTGGTCAGTGCCCGTGCCCATCCGCAGTGGTCCACCCTCAACCCGGGGGCGAAAGTGAACCAACCGCAACGGCAAGAGCAACTGGACGCGCTGGCCCAGCAGCTCTGACGCTCCGCCGGCCGTCAGGACCCTCTATTTGCGCAACAGGCGCAGACCGTTGAACACCACCAGCAAACTCACGCCCATGTCGGCGAACACGGCCATCCACATGGTGGCCATGCCCGCGAAGGTAATGGCCAGGAAGATCGCCTTGATGCCCAATGCCAGCACGATGTTCTGCATGAGGATGGCTGCGCTTTGCCGCGAAAGCCTGATGAAGGCCGGGATCTTGCGCAAATCGTCGTCCATCAGCGCCACATCGGCGGTTTCGATGGCGGTATCGGTGCCTGCTGCGGCCATGGCGAAGCCCACTTCGGCCCGCGCCAGGGCCGGCGCATCATTGATCCCGTCACCGACCATGCCCACCCGATGGCCCTCGGCATACAGCGCTTCGATGCTTTTGAGCTTGTCGGCAGGCAGCAGATTACCCTCGGCACGGTCGATCCCCACTACCGCGGCAATGGCCTGGGCAGTATGTGGGTTGTCACCGGTCAGCATCACGGTCTTGATGCCCAGTTCATGCAGCTCGGCAATGGCCTGACGGCTGGTTTCCTTGACGGTATCGGCCACCGCGAACAGTGCCAGCGGGCCGGAGCTGTCCAGTAACAGCACCACGGTCTTGCCCTGGCGCTCCAGCACGTCCAGCTGAGCTTCAAGCTCGGGCGAGCACAACCCCAGCTCTTCCACCAGGCGATGATTGCCCAGGTGATACACCTGGCCCTCGATGGTACCGCGCACGCCACGGCCAGCCAGTGCGGCAAAGTCCTGCACCTCCTGGGTGGCCACGCCTTGTGCCTGGCCAAACTGTGCAATGGCACGCGACACCGGGTGGTCGGAGCGCCCGCCCAGGCTGGCGGCCAGTGCCTGAGCCCGGCCTTCGAACAGCGGCTGCAGCACGGTGGCGTCGGTTTGCACCGGCTTGCCGTGGGTGATGGTGCCGGTTTTGTCCAGCGCCAGGAAGTCCAGGTGTCGGCCCCCTTCCAGGTACACGCCACCCTTGATCAGGATGCCCTTGCGGGCCGCAGCGGCCAGGCCGCTGACGATGGTCACCGGGGTGGAAATCACCAGGGCACAGGGGCAGGCCACCACCAGCAGCACCAGCGCACGGTAGATCCAGTCGAACCAGGCGCCACCCGTGAACAGCGGCGGAAGAATCGCCACTGCCAGGGCGATGGCGAATACCACCGGGGTGTAGATGCGCGAGAAACGGTCGACGAAGCGCTGGGTAGGCGCCCGTGCGCCCTGGGCCTGTTCGACAGCCTTGATGATGCGTGCCAGGGTCGACTGGCCGGCGGCCGCCGTGGCGCGGAACTCCAGCGCCCCGGCCTGGTTGATGGTGCCGGCGAACAGCTTGTCGCCCACGGCCTTTTCCACAGGCAGGCTTTCGCCCGTAATCGGCGCCTGGTCGACACTCGACTGACCACTGGTGACCTCGCCATCCAGGCCGATGCGCTCACCAGGACGCACCCTGACCAACGCGCCGATGGCCACTTCGCGCACATCAACCTCACGCCACTGGCCGTCGGCCTGTTGCACCGTGGCCATGTCCGGCGTCAGTTGCATCAACCCGCTGATGGCATTGCGTGCGCGGTCCAGTGAGCGAGCCTCGATCAACTCGGCGACGGTGAACAGCACCATCACCATGGCAGCTTCAGGCCACTGGCCGATCAACAACGCGCCGGTCACGGCAATGCTCATCAGGGCGTTGATGTTGAGGTTGCGGTTTTTCAGGGCGATCCAGCCCTTTTTGTAGGTGCCAAGGCCGCACCCCAGAATGGCCGCCAGTGCCAATGCCGCCACCACCCATTGCGGGGCCAGTTGAGCAAAGTGCACGATTTCGGCGGCAATCGCCGCCACGCCTGACAACGCCAATGGCCACCAGCGGCTCTTCGCCGGCTGGGCGGCAGTGGCAGCGCCGTCGTCCTCGTCGCCCAGCGGCTCGGCTTTCATACCCAGGCTGTCGATGGCCCGCTCGATCTCGGCGGTGCCCTGCAAGGTATGACGCACACCCAGCACGCGGTTGATGAGGTTGAACTCCAGTTGCTCGATGCCGGCCAAGCGGCCCAGCTTGTCCTGGATAAGCGTCTGCTCGGTCGGGCAGTCCATGGCATCAATGCGGAACCGGCTCAGTTGCGCCTGGTCGCTGGCCTTGTCGGTCAGCTGTACCAGGGCCGGCGCCGCTTGCGAGCCACAGCAAGCGTGCGCATGCGGGGCATGGTTGTGCCTGGCATGGCTATGGGCGTGATCGCCATCATGGTCGTGATCATGCGTGTGGTTGTGGCTGACAGGCTGGTTCATGGGGTGTCCTTAAATGGCCTGTTGCCAAGTGAACACCCTGTAGCCACTATAGGGTCAAGCCATTATGGGGGATGAGTGATGAAAATCGGCGAACTGGCCAAGGCAACCGAGTGTGCGGTAGAAACCATCCGCTATTACGAGCGCGAGCAACTGTTGCCGGAGCCCGCCCGCACCGATGGCAACTACCGGCTATACACCCAGGCCCACGTGGAGCGCCTGACGTTTATCCGCAACTGCCGCACACTCGACATGACCCTGGAAGAAATACGCAGCCTGCTGCAACTGCGCGACAGCCCCCAGGCCTCCTGTGGCAGCGTGAACGCGCTGATCGACGAGCATATCGAGCACGTCCAGGCACGCATCGACGGCCTGGTAGCGTTGCAGGAGCAACTGGTGGACCTGCGCCGCCGCTGTAACAGGCAGGGGGCAGAATGCGCGATCTTGCAACAGCTGGAGACCAATGGCGCGGTTTCAGTGCCTGATGTGGAGCATTCACATGTCGGCCGAAGCCACGGCCACTGATTCTGTACGCTAGACCGCCATCGGCGCTGTCATCGGCGCATGGTGCTCGTACCCTTCCAGCCAGAAATCACCCGGCTCGATCTGCTCCAGCCATTGCGGCTCGTACTTGCCAGTCTCGGCAAACGCCGGCACGCGGTCGCAGATCACCAGCTTGGGCGCCTCCAGCGGCTCACGCTTGAGCTGCTCGTTGAGCATGTCCAGGTGGTTTTCATACACATGGGCATCGCCAATGAAATACGTGAACCAGCGCGGGGTGTAACCGGTCAGTCGGCCGAACAGCGACAGCAACGCCGCGCCCTCGGTCAGGTTGAACGGTGTGCCCAGGCCCAGGTCGTTGGAGCGTATGTACAACGTCAGGGAAATCTCGCGGGTTTCGACGTTAGGGTGGAACTGATACAGCAGGTGGCACGGCGGCAGCGCCATTTCATCCAGCTGGGCGCAGTTCCAGCCGTGGAACAGGATGCGCCGGCTGCCCGGGTCGTTGGCGATGGTGTCCAGGCACTGACGCACCTGATCGATGGCCTTGTACAGGATGACAAACGCCACACCGTTTTCTTCGTCCTGGGCAATGCGGCGAAAACCTGCCAGCTCGGCTTTTTCGATGGCTGCAGGGTTGCTCAGCGGGATGCGTTTGTAGCCCGGCCATTGGCGCCATTGCACGCCGTAGATCTCGCCCAGGTCGTCATGCCCCTGGCGGAATGGGTTGGCCAGCCACTGGGCATTTTCGTTGGCGTTCTGGTCCCAGACCTTGCAACCCAGTTCACGGAATTCACCCGCGTTACGTACGCCGCGCAAGAACCCGACCATTTCACCGATGGCCGACTTGAACGCCAGCTTGCGGGTGGTGATGGCGGGGAAGCCTTTTTGCAGGTCGAAGCGCAGCATGGCACCCGGCAGGCTGATGGTGCGGATGCCGGTGCGGTTTTCCTGCAGCGTGCCGTTGTCGATGACGTCGCGGACCAGGTCCAGATACTGTTTCATGGCTTACCTGTAGCAAATACGGCAGGGGGATCGCCCCTGCCGTGGGATTAATCAGGCGGGTGTCGCCGTGGGCTTGCGATTATAAGCCCACCAGATCAGGCCAATGCCAGCCAGGATCATGGGCACGCAGAGAATCTGACCCATGGTCAGCCAACCCCAGGCGATGTAGCCCAGCTGGGCGTCCGGCACACGTACGAACTCCACGATGAAGCGGAAGATGCCGTAGAATAAGGCGAACATACCGGACACCGCCATGGTTGGCCGTGGCTTGCGCGAGAACAGCCAGAGAATGGCGAACAGCGCCACGCCTTCCAGCGCGAACTGATACAGCTGCGACGGGTGGCGCGGCAGCTGCGCCGGGTCGCTGAACGGCGGGAAGATCATCGCCCAAGGCACGTCGGTAGGCTTGCCCCACAGCTCGGCGTTGATGAAGTTGCCAATGCGCCCTGCGCCCAGGCCGATGGGTACCAGCGGGGCAACGAAATCCATCAGTTCGAAGAACGACTTGTTGTTGCGCTTACCGAACCACAGCGCCGCCAGCATCACGCCGATGAAACCGCCGTGGAACGACATGCCGCCCTTCCACACCTCAAGGATCAGGGTGGGGTTGGACAGATAGGCGTGCAGGTCGTAGAACAATACATAGCCCAGCCGCCCACCCACAATTACCCCCATCGACAGCCAGAACACCAGGTCGGAGAGCTTTTCCCGGGTCCAGGTGGGATCGAAGCGGTTCAGGCGCCGCGTGGCGAGCAGCCAGGCGCCGCCGATACCAACCAGGTACATCAGCCCGTACCAGTGAATCTTCAATGGCCCCAGGGCCACCGCCACGGGGTCTATCTGCGGGTAAGGCAGCATGTAACTTCCTCTTGGTTCAAATCAAAAAACTCAGGCCGACACTGAACAGCAGTGCCGCAAACAGGCGCTTGAGCAGGCGTGGCGACAGCCTATGAGCCAGGCGCGCGCCAAAACGTGCGAAAAACATGCTGGTGACTGCGATACCCACCAGTGCCGGCAGGTACACATACCCTACGCTGTTGGGCGGCAGGCTTGCCTCGTGCCAGCCCAACAGCATGAAACTGAGCGCACTGGCCACGGCAATGGGCAGGCCGCAGGCCGACGATGTGGCCACCGCCTGCTGCATCGGCAGGCTGCGCCAGGTGAGGAACGGCACGGTCAGTGAGCCCCCACCGATGCCAAAGATGGCGGAGGCCCAGCCAATGACGCCACCGGCCGCGATCAGCCCAGGCTTGCCCGGGATACCACGGCTGGCCTTGGGCTTGAGGTCCAGCGCCATCTGCACAGCGATGACCAGGGCGAATACGCCGATGATCTTCTGCAGCATCGGCCCCTGGATCAACGACGCAGTCTTGGCGCCGATACCGGCGCCCAGCAGGATACCCAATGTCATCCAGGCGAAGATCGGCCACTGCACCGCGCGCTTGCGGTGGTGTTCGAGCACGGCGTTGATCGAGGTGAAGACGATGGTTGCCAGTGAGGTGCCGACCGCCAGATGTGTCAGCACCGAGGCATCGAAGCCCTGCAAGGTGAAGCTGAACACCAGCACGGGCACGATGATGATCCCGCCCCCCACGCCGAACAGCCCGGCCAGTACCCCGGCGCATGCACCCAACAGCAGATAGAGCACGAATTCCATTCGGCATCCCCCGAAAAATCAATCCGGCATGGTAACGGAAGCCGGCCTTGGCGCTCTAGTGAACTCTGCATCACGATGGATCTGCATTGTTACCCTGGGTACAGTGGGAGAAAACAGGAGGGGGGCCCATGTGCCTGATCGTATTCGCCTGGCGGCCAGGGCATGCCCTGCCGCTGATCGTGGCGGGCAACCGCGACGAGTTCTATGCCCGCCCTACCCAGGCCCTTGCCCCATGGGGTGACGCACCCGGCGTGCATGCGGGCCGCGACCTGGAAGCGGGTGGAACCTGGTTGGGTGTGGGTCCCCGGGGGCGGTTCGCAGCGCTGACCAACATTCGTGACCCCGGCCAGCCCCTTGGCCCCCGCTCACGGGGCGAGCTGGTAGCGGCTTACCTGCAGGGTGAACTGGGGGTTGAGGCATACCTGGACGAGGTGGCCGGCCGTAGCGGCCAGTATTCCGGGTTCAACCTGTTGGTAGGTGATGGGCCGCGGCTGGGCTATGTGAACGCCAGGGAGGCTGCACCGCGCCTGCTGGGGGCTGGGGTCTACGGGCTTTCCAATGCAGGTCTGGATACTCCGTGGCCAAAGTTGGTGAAGGCACGCAGCCGGCTGGAAAATCTTTTGGAAACGGCAGAGCCGGATGTGCTGCTGGCATTGCTGGCGGATAACCAGCCTGCTGCTGACGGTGAATTACCGGAGACAGGCGTGGGGGTGGCAACAGAGAGGTTGCTGTCCAGCGTGTTCATCGCCAGCCAGACCTACGGCACCCGGGCGAGCACAGTGCTGATTGTGGATGCCGAGGGCAGGCGGCGGATGGTCGAGCGCAGTTTCGGGCCCTTTGGGGGGCATTTGGGTGAGGTGGTGTTGGACGTGTGAGGGGGCCGCGCGAACGCCTTGGCGCATGGCGCGGTGGCCTATCACAAGGTCTTGTCAGCCCCAGGCCCGATCATCCGCGCCAGCCCCAGGTTTTTCAGGGCCAGTTGCAACGAGCTGTGGATAACTTGCGGGTTGTCGTGGCTCATTGCCTCGGCCAGTAGCTCCCTGGCCTTGACCATGTCGACCTGACGCAGCATCCACTTCACCTTCGGCAGGTTGGTGGCGTTCATCGACAGGCTGTCGAACCCCATGGCCATCAACAGGATCGCCGCAGCCGGGTCACCGGCCATTTCGCCGCAGATGCTCACGGGCTTGCCTTCACCGTGTGCGTCACGCACCACGGTACTGAGCGCCTGCAGCACCGCCGGGTGCAGGTAGTCGTACAAATCCGCCACACGCGGGTTGTTGCGGTCGACCGCCAGCAGGTACTGGGTAAGGTCGTTGGAACCCACCGACAGGAAGTCCACCTGCCGCGCAAGCTCTTTGGTCTGGTACACCGCGGCCGGGATTTCTACCATCACCCCCACCGGTGGCATCGGCACGTCAGTGCCTTCGTCACGCACTTCGCCCCAGGCCCGGTGGATCAGGTGCAAGGCCTCTTCCAGCTCGTGGATGCCCGAGATCATCGGCAGCAGAATACGCAGGTTGTTCAGGCCCTCGCTGGCCTTGAGCATGGCCCGGGTCTGAACCAGGAAGATTTCCGGGTGGTCGAGGGTGACGCGGATGCCACGCCAGCCCAGGAAGGGGTTGTCTTCCTTGATCGGAAAGTACGAAAGCGCCTTGTCGCCGCCGATGTCCAGCGTACGCATGGTGACCGGCAGCGGGTGAAACGCCGCCAATTGCTCGCGGTAGATCGCCAGCTGCTCTTTCTCGCTGGGGAAGCGCTGGTTGATCATGAACGGCACTTCGGTGCGATACAGGCCTACCCCTTCGGCGCCGCGCTGCTGCGCTCGCGCCACATCCGCCAGCAAGCCAGTATTCACCCACAACGGCATGCGGTGGCCGTCCGGGGTCACGCACGGCAACTCACGCAGGGCGTCCAGGCCCTTGGCCAGCTGGCGCTCCTCCTCCACCACATCGCTGTACTGCTTGCGCAGCACCTCGCTGGGGTTGGTGTACACCTCGCCCTTGTAACCGTCGACGATCAGCTCGATGCCGTCGACCTTGGAGTACGGCAGGTCGACCAGGCCCATCACCGTGGGGATACCCATGGCCCGGGCCAAAATCGCCACGTGGGAGTTGCCCGAACCCAGTACCGAAACCAGGCCCACCAGCTTGCCTTCGGGCACTTCGCCCAGCATGGCCGGGGTCAGCTCTTCACTCACCAGGATGGTGTTGTCGGCATACACCAGCGACTGCGAACGCGCCTGTTGCAGGTAGGCCAGCAGCCGCCGCCCCAGGTCCTTGACGTCAGAGGCACGCTCGCGCAGGTAGTCATCGTCCATCAGCTCGAAGCGGTTGACGTGCTCGCCCACCACCTGGCGCAGGGCGCCCTGGGCCCACTGGCCGGTGCGGATCACATCGCGCACCTCGCCACCGAGGGCCGCGTCCTCGAGCATCATCAGGTACACATCGAACAGCGCCCGCTCTTCAGGGCGCAGCTGGGTGGCCAGCTTGGCGGACAGCTTGCGCATGTCGGCACGCACGCCCTCGAGGGCGTTGTGGAACAGGGCCAGTTCAGCGTCGATGTCTTCTACGGTTTTGTCCGGCACCACTTCCAGGTCGGCGGGCGGCAACATGACCACGGCACGCCCCACGGCAGCACCCGGCGAGCCCGGCACGCCGACGAAGCGCGCTTCCTGGATGCCCTTGCCCTGTCGGCCGAGGCCGCGGATGGAGCCAGTGGCTTCGGCGTGGGCGATTACCCCCGCCAGCTGGGCACTCATGGTGACCAGGAAGGCTTCCTCACCTTCGTCGAACTGGCGCCGCTCTTTCTGCTGGATGACCAGTACCCCCACCACACGGCGGTGGTGGATGATGGGGGCGCCAAGGAACGATGCGAATTTCTCTTCGCCGGTTTCGGCAAAGTAGCGGTAGCGCGGGTGGGCAGCGGCGTTTTCCAGGTTGAGCGGCTCTTCCCGGGTGCCCACCAGGCCCACCAGGCCCTCGTTGGGCGCCATGCTGACCTTGCCGATGGAGCGCTTGTTGAGGCCTTCGGTCGCCATCAGCACGAAGCGGTTGGTTTCCGGGTCGAGCAGGTAAACCGAGCAGACCTGGCTGCCCATGGCTTCCTTGACACGCAAGACAATGATCCCCAACGCCGACTTGAGATCTTTGGCGGAGTTCACTTCCTGGACGATCTTGCGCAGCGTATTGAGCATGGCTCGGGGTCGAACTCCGTCGTCAGTCGCGCGTCAGAAGACGCGGTGCTAGCTCTTTCAGGGCGCGGCGGTAAACCTCGCGCTTGAATGTCACAACCTGCCCCAGCGGGTACCAGTAACTCACCCAGCGCCAGCCGTCGAACTCCGGCTTGCCGGTCAGGTCCATGCGCACCCGCTGTTCATTGCTGATCAGCCGCAGCAGGAACCACTTCTGTTTCTGGCCGATGCACAGGGGCTGGCTGTGGGTACGCACCAGCCGCTGGGGTAAACGATAACGCAACCAGCCACGGGTGCAGGCAAGAATTTCTACATCGTCGCGTTCAAGGCCAACTTCTTCGTTCAGCTCGCGGTACAGGGCATCTTCCGGCGTCTCGTCAGGGTTGATACCACCCTGGGGAAATTGCCAGGCATCCTGGTTGATCCGGCGAGCCCATAACACCTGCCCGGAATCATTCGTAAGAATGATCCCTACATTGGGGCGAAAACCATCCGGGTCGATCACGGCAGCAACCTCGCAAACGCATGTCACCGCATTGTTCCACAAAGCCTGCGAGCGCAGCAACGCGCCTGCCCGGCTTATATGCAGCAAGGGCTGCGGGAGCGTCCGCCTGGGTGCTTGCCAACCTGCCCAGTTGCCTCACAGGTACCGTTCAGACCGGCTTGGCGCCCATCAGCCCGGCGATGGACAGGAAGCACAGCCCGCTGAACAGCGACAGCGCCAAGGTGTAGCGCAAACCCACGGCCTGCGCCTTGCGCAGGCGGTTCAGACGCAGCAACAGCCAGGCTGCGGCAAAAGCGCCCAAGGTATACAGCACGCTTGAGGCCAGCAGCCAAGTCTGCCCCAGCGGCCAGCCAACCAGGTGCACCAGCCACCAGCCGGTGAACGGCATGCTGACCAGGCACACGGCCATGACCAGCCAGACGCAGATCAGCGGGCGCTGCAACAACCTGGCCCAGGGCTGTGGGTCGCCCTTTCGGTAAGCACGCAGGGTCCACAAGGCAAGCCCTGCGGCCCCCAGCAGCAGGAGCACGGTGGCGATCACATGGAGCGTCTTGAGGGTGGTCAGGTGTTCCATCTCGTGTGTCCTTTGGCCTGCGGTGCACGCCCAAGCTTAGCCGTTCAGCCCAGGAACAGCTTGTAGGCCGGGTTTTCGGTTTCGTCCCAGTAGGGGTAGCCGATCTTGGCCAGCGCCGCAGGCACCAGGTGACGTTCCTCTTCCGGCACCTGCAGCCCCGCCACCACGCGCCCGTCTGCCGCCCCGTGGTTGCGGTAGTGGAACATGGAGATGTTCCAGCGCCCACCCAGCTTGTCGAGGAAGTTGAACAGCGCGCCTGGCCGCTCCGGGAACTCGAAGCGCAGTACCATTTCGTCGCTGGCGCCCGCCGAATGGCCGCCGACCATGTGGCGGATGTGCAACTTGGCCAGTTCGTTGTCGGTAAGGTCGGTCACCGGGAAGCCCTGGTCCACCAGTTGCTGCACCAGGGCGGCACGCGGGTCGTTTTCCGGGTGGGTTTGCACGCCGACGAAGATGTGGGCTTCGTCGGAGGTATGCTTGCGGTAGTTGAATTCGGTGATCTGCCGCTTACCGATCGCCTCGCAGAACGCCTTGAAGCTGCCTGGCCGCTCCGGGATGGTCACGGCGATGATGGCCTCGCGCTTTTCACCCAGCTCGGCACGTTCGGCCACATGGCGCAGGCGGTCGAAATTGACGTTGGCGCCTGAGTCGATGGCCACCAGCGTGTGGCCCGTCACGCCATGCATTTCCACGTAGCGCTTGATACCAGCCACACCCAGTGCCCCGGCAGGCTCGGTGATGGAGCGGGTATCGTCGTAGATATCCTTGATGGCGGCGCAAATTTCATCGGTGCTGACGGTGACCACTTCGTCCACATGGTGACGGCAGATATCGAAGGTGTGCTGGCCAATCTGCGCCACCGCCACGCCATCGGCGAACAAGCCCACCTGCGGCAGCACCACCCGCTCACCGGCAGCCATCGCCGCCTGCAGGCAGTTGGAGTCGTCCGGTTCCACGCCGATCACCTTGATGTCGGGGCGCAGGTACTTCACGTAGGCGGCGATGCCGGCAATCAGGCCCCCGCCGCCCACGGGCACGAAGATGGCATCCAGCCGGCCAGGGTGCTGGCGCAGGATTTCCATGGCCACGGTGCCCTGCCCGGCAATGGTGTGCGGGTCATCGTAAGGGTGGATGTAGACGAAGCCCTTCTCGTCGACCAGTTTCAGCGAGTAGGCCAGTGCCTCGGGGAACGAGTCGCCGTGCAGCACCACCTTGCCACCCCGCGAGCGCACGCCCTCGATCTTGATCTCGGGGGTGGTCTTGGGCATCACGATGGTTGCCTTGATGCCCATTTCCCGCGCCGCCAGGGCCAGGCCCTGAGCGTGGTTGCCAGCCGATGCCGTGACAACGCCCCGGGCCAGCTCCTGCGGGGTCAGTTGCGCCAGCTTGTTGTAGGCCCCGCGGATCTTGAACGAGAACACCGGCTGCAGGTCTTCGCGCTTGAGCAGGATCTGGTTACCCAGGCGTGCGCTGAGCTGCCCGGCAGGCTGCAACGGGGTTTCGACGGCAACGTCATAGACGCGCGAGGTGAGGATCTTCTTGACGTACTGTTCGAGCATCTGGAAAGCATCACTGGGCCGCGGGACAAGGCCTGGAAGTCTACCCCAGCGCTACGTCGGGCGACCACAGCAAAGCCCTGCAAGCCGTTATACTAGGCCCCTTTGAAAACGCCCTGCCCCATTTCGGAGCCCGCATGACCCAGGACCAACTCAAACAGGCCGTCGCCCAGGCCGCTGTCGACTTCATTCTGCCCAAGCTGGATGAAAAGAGCGTTGTCGGCGTCGGGACCGGCTCCACCGCCAACTTCTTCATCGACGCCCTGGCCCAGCACAAGGCCGCCTTCGATGGCGCCGTCGCCAGCTCCGAGGCTACCGCACAGCGCCTGAAGGGCCATGGCATTCCGGTATTCGAGCTGAACAGCGTCAGCGAGCTGGAGTTCTACGTGGACGGCGCCGACGAAAGCGACGAGCACCTGAACCTGATCAAAGGCGGTGGCGCAGCCCTGACCCGCGAGAAAATCGTCGCGGCGGTCGCCAAAACCTTCATCTGTATCGCCGATGGCAGCAAGCTGGTGCCTGTGCTGGGCGCTTTCCCGCTGCCGGTCGAGGTCATCCCCATGGCCCGCAGCCACGTGGCGCGCCAGTTGGTGAAGCTGGGCGGCGACCCGGTGTACCGTGAGGGTGTGGTTACCGACAACGGCAACGTGATCCTCGATGTGCACAACCTGCAGATCACCAACCCGGTCGAGCTGGAAGCACAGATCAATGCCATCGTCGGCGTGGTAACCAATGGCCTGTTCGCCGCTCGCCCGGCAGACCTGCTGCTGCTGGGCACCGCCGATGGCGTGAAGAGCCTGAAAGCCGAATAAGCCTGGGTGGGGCTGCGGCGGGGCCCCGCCGGCTCATGGGGCCGGCAGCTTGAACACGTAGAACAGGTTCGGCTCACTGACCATATAAAGGGTGCCGGCGTCGTCCATCGCCACGCCCTCCGCCTGCGGCACCGTCGCCTTCAGCCCGTGGGCACCCTTGCGTAAAGACAGGGTGCTCAGCGGCTTGCCTTGTACATCCAGTTCCAGCAGCAGGCGCGACTCGTCCGACAGCGCCAGCAGGTGCCCGCTGCGTTCATCGAACTGCAAGCTGGACAGGTCGCGTACAAACAGCCGCGCATCGCGCTTGCTGTCCTGCACCACGTTCACGGCATAAGGCTGCTGCGGGTTGTCGTGGGGGAACCCGTGCACCTCGTAGATCAGCATCGGGTCCCGCTCCTTGGCCACGAACAGGCGCTTGCCGGCAGAGTCGTAGGCCAGCCCTTCGAAGCCCTTGTTGCCATTCAGGCCAATGCCCAAGGTAAGCTGCTCGGCATCGGCCGCGTCCAGGAACGGGGTGTCATCCTGCAGCCGCACGCGGATCAGCCGTTGCTGGCGTTCATCGGTGATGACGTAGCTGTTGGGCCCCACGTACTCGACCGCCTCAGGGTCACCAAAGCCGGTCAGCGGCACGCGGCGCAGAATGCGCCCCTCAAGCGACAACTCAATCAGTTCGGAACGGGCATTGGTGACGGTAAACAGGGTTTTGCGGTCCGGGTCATAGGTCAGCGCCGAAAGGTCGTCGTCCAGCCCCTCCACCGGCCGGGCTTCCACCGCTACCCGGTAACGGTCCAGGCCGATGCCCTGTTCGGCAGGGTGCCACCAGGCCTTGAGGTTGAACCAGGCGCGCTCGAACAGGCGCAGCTCCTGCCCTGCCCAACCGAGCACGAGCAGGCACAGGGCCACGGGGATCAACGACAAACGCAGGTAGCGGGGCATGCGGGCAGGCTCGACGAAGGATGGCGAATTTAAGCACAGACAACTGAAATAAAGCTTAATGCCATCATTCGATTATCCATCGCCGAGCACGTGTTCAGCCTTTCTTGAACCGGTAGAACAGCGCGGGTTCGCTGATGATGTACAGGGTGCCCTGGTCATCCATGGCCACCCCTTCGGCACGGGGGATGGTTTTTTGCAGGCCGTTGAACCCTCCAAGTACAGTCATGAAACTGATCTTTTCGCCCTTGTGGTTCAGCTCCAGCAGCATGTGCGAGTCGGCGGAGAGCGCCAGCAAGTGCCCGGTGCGCGGGTCGATGCCCAGTGCCGAGAGGTTGCGCAGGTCCAGCGGGTCGGTGGGCAGCGCCGTCTTGCCACCACTCAGCGGGCTTTGGCCGTTGCTGCTCCATTCATAAAGCCGCGGCGGGCGCTCTTCGCCGATCACCAGGCGTTGGCGCCGAGGGTCCCAGACCACGGCCTCGAAACCCTTGTTGCCATTTTCAGAAAGGCCCAGGTCATGGCTCTGGAAATCGGCGTGGTTCAACTCCGTGGTGCTCGCATCCACTTTGACGACAGTGAGGTCATGCAGACGCTCATCGGTGATGGCCATGTAGCCGCCCTCCATCACCGTGACACCTTCAGGGTTGGCCCAACCCTTGAGCGGGATGTTGCGCAGTACATCACCGTCGAGGTTCAACTCGGTCAAAATCGGCTTCTTGCCCATGACAGAAAACAGCGTGCGCGTACTGGGATTGAAGGCGAGGTCTGACGCTTCGTCATCCGCCATGCCAGGAAGGGGTTTCGCGTCGATTTCCACTTTGTAGTCCGGTAACCAGACGCTTTCGCCGCGTTCGGCAGTGGTCTCGAAGTGCTCCTTGACCCACAGCATGCCGCGGTCATCCCAGTGCATGAGAAATGCCACGCCATAAGCGATTGCCGCCACCACGGCCAGGGCGAAAGGCCAGCGCAGGTAGAAGCGTCGCATCGTGGCCGCCGGGGCCGTGGCTGAAGAGGGCATGCGAGCAGGATCCTGTGTGATGGGCGGGGATCAGCGCATTATCCAGATAGGGTGTGAAAAAATCGGTAAACAAAACCCCACCGCCGCCGCGGTGGGGCTTCGCCCAGGTCAGAGCACGCGGCTTTCGAAGCGGCTGACGCCTGGCAGCTCCAGTACCACCTCGTCACCCGCAATGAATGGCCCTACCCCAGCCGGCGTGCCGGTCAGGATCACATCCCCGGCCTGCAACGAGAACTGTGCGGCCATGTGCTGGATCATGGGCACGATGGGGTTGAGCATCATGGCGCTGCTGCCATCCTGGCGCACTTCACCGTTCACCGTCAGGCGTACGGGGATGGCCGTGGTGTCCTCGAAGCTGGAGGCAGACACGAAGGGCGGCAACACGCAGGCGCCGTCGAAGCACTTGGCGAGCTCCCAGGGCAGGCCTTTTTCCTTGAGCTTGGCCTGCAGGTCACGCAGGGTAAGGTCCAGTGCCGGGGCGTAACCGGAAATGGCGTCCAGCACTTCCTCCGGGGTTGGTCGGGTGGACAGCGACTTGCCCAGCAGCACGGCAATTTCCACTTCGTAGTGCACCGAGCCCCGATCGGTCGGGATCTTGAAACCGCCCTCGGCCGGCACCACGCAACTGCCGGGCTTGATGAACAGCAACGGCTCGGTCGGAATGGGGTTGTCCAGTTCCTTGGCATGCTCGGCGTAGTTGCGACCGATGCACACCACCTTGCCCAGCGGGAAGTGGATGCGCGTGCCGTCTACGTACTGGTGCTGGTAACTCATGGCCGACTCCTCTGGATACTGCTTTTTATTCAGGTGCGAAGATCTTACCCGGATTCATGATGCCGTTAGGGTCGAACACAGCCTTTATTGCCTTCATGCAGGCGATCTCTTCCGGCGACCTGCTGTAGCCCAGGTAGTCACGCTTGGTCATGCCGACGCCGTGCTCGGCGGAAATGGAACCGTTGTAGCGCTCGACGATCTCGAACACCCATTTGTTGACCCGGGCGCAAGAGGCAAAAAACGCGTCCTTGCTCATGTGCTCGGGCTTGAGGATGTTCAGGTGCAGGTTGCCATCCCCGATATGGCCGTACCACACCACCTCATAGTCGGGGTAATGGGCCTGGACGACGGCATCGATATCGCGCAGAAAGGCCGGCACCTTCGATACGGTTACCGAAATATCGTTCTTGTAAGGGGTCCAGTGCGAAATGGTTTCGGACAGGTACTCGCGCAGCTTCCACAGGTTCTTCAGCTGCGTTTCGCTCTGGCTCATGACCCCGTCCAGCACCCAGCCCTGCGCCACGCAATGCTCGAACGTGGCCAGGGCTTCATCGGCCACCTGCTCGGTGCTGGCCTCGAACTCCAGCAATGCATAGAACGAGCAAGGCGTGTGGAACGGCGCAGGCACATCGCCACGCGCGAGTATCCTGGCCAGGCCCTTATCGGAGAAAAACTCGAACGCCGTCAGGTCCAGCTTGCCATGAAACGCGTGCAGCACCGGCATGATCGAGTCGAAGTCAGGCGTGCCCAGCACCATGGCGGTGAGGTTGCGCGGCGCGCGGTCCAGGCGCATGGTGGCCTCCACCACGAACCCCAAGGTACCCTCGGCACCGATGAACAGGTGGCGCAGGTCATAGCCGGTGGCGTTCTTGACCAGGCCTTTGTTCAGTTCCAGCAGCTCGCCAGTACCGGTGACCACCTTCAGCCCGGCCACCCAGTTGCGGGTCATGCCGTAGCGAATCACCTTGATGCCGCCGGCATTGGTGCCGATATTGCCACCGACCTGGCTGGAACCACTGGAGGCGAAGTCGACCGGGTAATACAGGCCCTGCTCTTCGGCATAGGCCTGCAATTGCCGGGTAATCACCCCAGGCTGGCAGACCACGGTGCGGTCGAAGGCATCGAAACCCAGAATCTGGTTCATGTAGTCGAAGGCCACCACCACTTCACCCTTGGCGGCAACCGCACCCGCAGACAACCCGGTGCGCCCGCCAGAGGGCACCAGCGCCACCTTGTGGGCATTGGCCCAGCGCACGATGGCCTGCACCTGCTCGACCGTTCTGGGCAGCACGATGGCGCTGGGCGCAGGCGGATAATGCTTGGTCCAATCCTTGCCGTAGGCCTCCAGGGAGGCCGCGTCGGTCAGCACCTTGCCAGGGTCGACAAGGGTCATCAGCTCATCTAGTGAAGCGCGCTGGATCATCGCCTGAACTCTCGACCTATTCATGGTCACCCTGAGCACACTTCACCTGTCGGGATAAGCTCAGAGTGTGTCGCGTATGCTAGCATAGCGCTCCTTCTGTTCATGCTAGGGCCGCCCCAGCGGGGCTGCCTCTCGCCATTTTTCTTCGGGATACAGGTTTACGCAGATGAGCAAGACTTCTCTTGAAAAGAGCAAGATCCGGTTCCTTCTTCTTGAAGGTGTACACCAGAATGCGGTCGATACCCTCAAGGCTGCCGGCTACACCAACATCGAATACCTCACCGGTTCGCTGCCCGAAGCCGAACTGAAGGAAAAGATCGCCGATGCCCATTTCATCGGTATCCGCTCACGCACCCAACTGACTGAAGAAATCTTCGACTGCGCCAAGAAACTGGTCGCCGTTGGCTGCTTCTGCATCGGTACCAACCAGGTCGACCTGGAAGCTGCGCGCCAGCGCGGTATCGCGGTATTCAACGCCCCGTACTCCAACACTCGCTCGGTGGCCGAGCTGGTACTGGCCGAGGCCATCCTGCTGCTGCGCGGCATCCCGGAAAAAAACGCATCCTGCCACCGCGGCGGCTGGATCAAGAGCGCGGCCAACTCCTTCGAGATCCGTGGCAAGAAGCTGGGCATCGTCGGCTATGGCTCCATCGGCACTCAGTTGTCGGTACTGGCCGAAAGCGTTGGCATGCAGGTCTATTTCTTCGACCCGCTGACCAAGCTGCCGCTGGGTAACGCGGTACAGGTCACCAGCCTGCACGAACTGCTGGGCCTGGCCGACATCGTGTCGCTGCACGTACCTGAGCTGCCCTCCACCCAGTGGATGATCGGCGAAAAGGAAATCCGCGCGATGAAGAAGGGCTCGATCCTGATCAACGCCGCCCGCGGCACCGTCGTAGAGCTGGACCACCTGGCCGCCGCGATCAAGGACAAGCACCTGATCGGCGCCGCCATCGACGTGTTCCCGGTAGAGCCGCGCTCCAACGATGAAGAGTTCGAAAGCCCGCTGCGCGGCCTGGACAACGTGATCCTTACCCCGCACATCGGTGGCTCCACCGCAGAAGCCCAGGCCAACATCGGCCTGGAAGTCGCCGAGAAGCTGGTCAAGTACAGCGACAACGGTACGTCCGTATCCTCGGTCAACTTCCCTGAAGTGGCCCTGCCGGCGCACCCTGGCAAACACCGTCTGCTGCACATCCACGAGAACATCCCGGGCGTGCTCAGCGAGATCAACAAGGTGTTTGCCGAGAACGGCATCAACATCTCCGGTCAGTTCCTGCAAACCAACGAGAAAGTGGGTTATGTGGTGATCGACGTCGACGCTGAATACTCCGACCTGGCGCAAGAAAAATTGCAACAGGTCAAGGGCACCATCCGCTCCCGCGTGCTGTTCTAAGTACGCTGCCCCCGCGGCAAGCAAAGCCCAGGTTGCTGACACCCGTCAGCAACCTGGGCTTTTGCTTTGTAGCTTGATCTTCGCGACTTTAGGGGCCGGATTTGCCACGGCTGAGGGTCGCCGATAACCGTCTGCGACATACCTGCCTGTGCAGAAAATTTTGGCCTGTGGTCAAACATCGTCGAGACTTCAATGTCATAGGCTGCGCTCGATCACGGCGAGGAAGAAAGCCGTGACGACAGGTACTCATTTAGCTGAAAGAAAGGGGCAAGCATGCGTTCGACCATAGGAGTACTGCTGGCAGTACTGATCAGCCCACTGGCTCAGGCAGAGCTGCTGGACGAAATCGCCGACCGCGGTGAACTGCGTATTGCCGTGCAAGCCGACAACTCGCCGTATGCCTTCAAGCAGGACGACCACCTGACCGGTTTCGACATCGAGTTCGGCCAGGCACTGGCTACAGAGCTGGACCTGCGCGCCGAGTTCATCGAAGCCCCGGCACCGGACGTGATCCCAGGTGTGGAAAGCGGCAAGTACGACGTAGCGCTCACGCCTGCCAGCGAGGCCCCCAAGGCCGATAGCCCGCTTGACGCCAGCCAGTCATTCGGCGGCGAGCAGAAGCTGGTGATCCCCTTCCAGCAAGACAACCCCGCGTTCGAAAGCGCGCTCAACAACGCCCTGCAGCGCCTCAAGGACAGCGGCCGCACCGCCGAGCTCGAGCAAAAATGGTTTAGCCCAAGCCCCTGAGCGGCAGCCGCACCGGTCAGCGGCGGGGCGCACTTCGCGATAGCCCACACCCCAGTGCCCGCTCCGCCTCCGGCAGCTCCAGCTCGCTGAACACCTGCACCCCGGCCCGCCGCAACAGGGCAGCAGTCACCCCCTGCCCGGCTACCTTCACCCCACTGAAGGACCCATCGTACGTCAGCAGGTTGCCGCACGATGGGCTACCGGCCTTCAGCACCGCCATCTGAATGCCATGCCGTTGCACCAGCGCCAATGCCTGGTGTGCACCTGCGAGAAACGCAGCGGTTACATCCTCCCCCAGCAGCGTCACCACCTGCGCCTGGCCATCGAGCACCTGCGTGCCCTGCCCGCCGGGGATTTCGGCAGCGGGCCGCGGCGTGGGCAAACCGCCAGCCACCTCTGGGCACAACGGCACCACTCGCCCCTCTGCCTGCCAACGCTGCAACAGGTCAGGGTGGCCGCTGGCACGCCCGTCATAACGCACAGGCTGGCCGAGCAGGCAGGCGCTCACCAGCACCTCGGGCAATTCAGAACGGGTCATTGCCGCGTCGCCTGAACCAGCCGGTCAACGACAACCGGTCGCGGCCTGCCGGCAGTACCTCATGGGGCACATCGCCCGACAGAAACACCACCAGGCAGCCGGCCACAGGCTCGACATCATGCTCAACACCCTGGGCCAGGAACATGCGCAACTGGCCGCCGTCCTCGGGCTGCCAACCTTCGTTGAGGTACAGCACTGCCGACACCGTACGCCGGTCATCGTCGCGAAAGCGGTCCAGATGGCGGCGGTAGAACGCACCCGGCGGGTACAGCGCAAAATGGCACTCGAAGTCTTCCAGGCCGAGGAACAAGCCTTGGTTGATCGCCAGGCGCAATTGGTCCATCGCAGCGAGGTACTGGTCGCAGGCATCGGCCTGGCCCGGGTCGACCCACTGGATCTGGTCGCCGCGGATGGCTTCACGCACCTCCTGGGAGGCGCCGCGCCCTACGCCTGCAGGGTTCAGCTCACCTTCGGCATTACGCCGCCGGCACTCGCTCGCAAGCGCCCGCACCAGGTCGCCGGGTAAAAACAGCGCCTGCTGGGACCAGCCACGGGTGGCCAGATCGTCGACGACGGCCGCTAGCATCGGGTTTTCAGGGGAATTTTGCATGGCGCATCATATCCATTCGCCAGATCGGCGCACAGCGCCACTTGGCCGAGAACCACGCACATATCTCGACAAACAGCCGCTGCCACACAGACAATAGCCACCTGCCGACAGGAGTCTTGAATGCGCCGTCTGTTTTCCCTGATTCTGCTGATGATCTGCACCGTACCTGTCTGGGCAGATACCCTGGGTCAGCTGTACAAGGTCGCTGGCTGGCCCGACCAGCGCGCCCACTTCACCGATGCCGTCACCGCCGCCCAGCAGCGCTACCGCAACAGCTTGCCGCCGGCCGTTTACCAGGCGCTGGTCAGCAACAGCAACCAGCGCTTCCAGGCCCAGGCCATGGACCGGCGTGCCCAGGCCCAACTGCGCACCGCCTTGCCCAACCCGGCGCCGGCCCTGGCGTTTTTCCAGTCGCCCCTGGGCCGCAAGGTGGTGGCCGCCGAGCTCAAGGCCACGCGCAAGGATGAACTGGCACGCAATGCCCAGGGCCTGCCAAAGATTCAGGCCAGCGACACTCGCCAGCTGATCATCGGCCACCTCGCCCAGGCCCTGCCGGCCCGGGAAGCCGGTGCCGAGGTCAGCCTGGCCATCGCAGGCGTGGCAGCCGACAGCCTCAGCTCCATGATCCCCGGCCTGTTCGGCGGTGGTCAGGCCCAGGGCCTGCTCGACGGCCAGCGCCAGCGCCTGATGAACCAGATTGGCGAAGACCTGAACAACACCCTGCTCTACGTCTACCGTGATTTGTCGGATGCCGAGCTGGAAGAATTCGCCACCTTCGCCGAATCTGCCGATGGCAAGGCGTATTACCAGGCTGCCCTCACCGCCGTGCGCGCGGGCCTGGCTGTTGGCCAGGACGCCAACCAGCTGAATTGATCAGCCTATCTGCAGGTCGAGGAAATCGAAATAGCGCTGGCGGATAGCCGGTAGCTCGTTTGCCAGGTGATGGCGGGCCCCGGGCAGCATCAGCACCCTTGGCGTGTCGAACTTGGCCTTGAGCACGGCGAGGTTGTACGGCCAGTCCACAGTGCCGTCGTTCTCCCCTTGCACGATCACCGGGTGCCGGGCACTGCAGGGCGCGGCTTCTATGCGTTTGATCCAGGCGATCAGCGCGCCCACCCAGGCCGTGGGCAGGCGACGGGGCTGCAGCGGGTCGGCCTGAAGAAACGCCAGGAATGCCGGGTCATTGGTGTTGTCGCTGAAGCGCCGCTCTATACCGTTCACAAAGTGACGCAGCACTTGGTAGCTGAACTTCGACCAGCCCCAGGCACACGGGCGCACCAAGGGTGCCAACAGGATGACCTCGCCATCCACAGGGCTGTGCTCAGCCTGGTGCAACAGGTGGTCGACGGCGATTGCACCACCGGTGCTTTGGCCGCACAGGTGCCACGGGTGGGGCAGCCGCAGTGCGCGAGCCTGTTCGAACAGGGCGTCGAGCACCTGCTGATACACCGCAAAGTCATCGATGCTGGCACGCTCGCCGCTGGACAAGCCATGGCCCGGCAGGTCGCAGCTGATCACCGCAAACCCATGTTTCAGCGCCCAGGCAATCACATGCCGGTACAAGCCCATGTGGTCGTAATAACCGTGCAGCAGAAACAGCGTTGCCTTCGGCTGCAGGGGCGACCACACCTGCCCCACCACCTCGAACCCAGCAACGGGGAAGCTGCCCAGCCAGCTGTGCACGGGCACATCCAGACCATAGAAGCGTTGATAATGCTGGGCATGCGCCGACAGCGGCTGGCGCGCGCCGAGCGGGGCCAGGCTGGTGCGCAACAGGTCGGGGTGAAAGGCAGCGGGCATCGGGTACATCCACAGTGCAACAAGTATTGACTTGGGATATTCAGCTCATGGCCGCGCCGTGGCAAGCTTGCCGTTCACCCCACACGAGCGCGCATCCGGTTCATGAATACCCGAACCCTCAAAACGTCGTGCCTGGCGCTTGGCCTGATCGTGGGCGCAGCCATCCTGTGGCAAGCCTACAGCAGTTTCCAGGCCCGCTACCTGCGCCCGTTCGACAACCAGGCCACGGTATTCGATGGCAGCCAGCTGCAGTTGCCTGCAGCGCTGGCGGGCCCCGGGCCCATCCGCGTGGTGCATTTTCGCGACCCGGCCTGCCCCTGCAACGTTGGCAACCAACAGCACCTGGCCGACCTGGTTGGCCAGTTCGCAGGCAAGGGCGTGAGGTTTTATGTGCTGCAAAAGCCTGGCAGCCAAGGCCGCATGCCTGCAGACCTGACCGCCTTGCAGCCCCTGGCCAGCCTGCCGGGCAGCGAACGGCTGCCGGCCTCGCCGGCGGTCGCCATCTGGGACCGCCAAGGCCATCTGGCCTACTTTGGCCCCTACAGCGAGGGGGCGGTGTGCAATGCCAGCAACAGCTTCATCGAGCCGATCCTCAAGGCACTGCTCGACGGCCGCCAGGTCCAGGCATCCAATACCTTGGCCGTTGGCTGCTACTGCCCGTGGGCCGGTTGACGGATACGCGCCGGGTTGCCCACCACCACAGCGCCCGCCGGCACGTCACGGGTGACCACGCTGCCAGCGCCCACCACCGCATCATCGCCAATGGTCACGCCAGGCAGGATGATCGCCCCGCCGCCGATCCATACATTATTGCCGATGGTCACCGGGCGCCCGCTCTCGAGGCCGGTGCGACGCACCTCGGGGTCCAGGGGGTGGTCAGCCGCGTAGATCTGCACGTTGGGGCCAACCTGGCAATCGTCGCCGATGCGCACGGGCAGTACATCGAGAATCACACAGTTGAAGTTCATGAACGTGTTACGGCCCACACTGATGTTGTAGCCATAGTCGCAGTGAAACGGCGGGCGAATCACCGTGTTGTCGCCGACGTGGCCAAAGTGCTCGGCCAACAGCCCATGGCGGGCTTGCGAGGGCATCTCTGTACCGCTGTTGTACCGTAGCATCCACTGCCGGTTGGCGCTTTGCTCGGCCTGCAGCTCTGGACAGGTGGCGTGGTACAGCTGGCCTGTCAGCATTTTCTGTTTTTCGCTGAGTGACATGGAAACTCCTGCCTGGGGGCTATGCTCTTTTCGCGAATGTGTCGATGATCGGACCACACAATCTGCCCAATCACTCAAAGGAGACTGCATGAAGCGCGGCCTGGCCCTGTTGGTTGTCGTTATCGCCCTGGCCGTCGGGGCTGGCTACGTATACGTACAGGGCAAACTGCCGCGCCGCCACGGCGAGGTAGCGGTTTCCGGCCTGCAGGCCCCCGTGAGCGTGCGTTACGACACCCGGGGTGTGCCGCACCTGCAGGCGCAGAACGAGCCTGACCTGTACCGGGCACTGGGGTACGTGCACGCCCAGGACAGGCTGTTCCAGATGGAGATCCTGCGCCGCCTGGCACGGGGCGAGCTGGCTGAAGTGCTGGGTGAAAAACTGGTCCCCACAGACACCCTGTTCCGCAGCCTGCGCATCCGGGAACAGGCCACCCTGATGGCCCAGCGTCAAGACCACCAGGCCCCTGCCTGGCGCGCGCTGCAGGCCTACCTCGCCGGGGTGAACAGCTGGCAGGCCAGCCACCCAAAGCCCGTGGAGTTCGACTTGCTCGGCATCAGCCCGCGCCCCTTCACCGCCGAGGACACCCTGAGCATCGCCGGGTACCTGGCCTACAGCTTTGCCGCCGCATTCCGCACCGAGCCTGCACTAACCTTCATCCGCGACCAACTGGGGCCTGAATACTTGGGCATCTTCGACCTCGCCTGGCAACCAGGCGGCGCACTGGGCACGCCGCTGGCGGCTGCCGACTGGCGCAGCCTGGAAACCCTGGCCACGGTCAGCCACAACGCGCTGACGGCATTGGCGGTGCCGCAGTTCGAAGGCAGCAATGCCTGGGCAGTGGCCGGCAGCCGCACCCGCAGCGGCAAGCCGCTGCTGGCCGGCGACCCGCATATCGGCTTTGCGGCGCCGGCAGTGTGGTACGAAGCGGAGCTGTCGGCACCGGGTTTCAACCTGTACGGGTACTTCCAGGCCCTGAACCCTTTCGCCTTGCTGGGCCATAACCGTGATTTCGGCTGGAGCCTGACCATGTTCCAGAACGATGACATCGACCTGATCGCAGAAAGGCCCAACCCAGCCGATGCCCAGCAGGTACTGGTCAAGGGCCAGTGGCAGCCACTGGAGCACAGCGAACAGACCATCGCCGTCAAGGGCGGGCAGCCGGTCACCCTGCAACTGCGCCGGTCCCCCCACGGCCCGATCGTCAACGATGTGCTTGGGGAGTCGGCGGGCAACACGCCCATTGCCATGTGGTGGGCGTTTCTGGAAACCGAAAACCCCATTCTCGACGGTTTCTACCAGCTCAACCGTGCCGACACCCTGGGCAAGATGCGCCAGGCCGCCGCCCAGGTGCATGCACCCGGTTTGAACTTCGTGTGGGCCAACGCCCGTGGTGATATCGGCTGGTGGGCGGCTGCGCGCTTGCCGATCCGCCCTGACGGCGTGAACCCGGCATTCATCCTCGATGGCAGCAGTACCCAGGCGGACAAACTGGGTTTCTACCCCTTCAGCGCCAACCCGCAACAGGAAAACCCTGCCAGTGGGTACATCGTTTCGGCCAACTACCAGCCGCCGGGCGCCATGCCCATACCCGGCTACTACAACCTGCCAGACCGGGGCCGCCAGCTCGATCGCCTGCTGGCAGACACGCAAACACAATGGGACACCGCCAACAGCCAGGCCCTGCAGCTGGACACCTCCAGTGACTACGGCCCGCGCACCCTGGCGCCACTGCTGGCGACACTGCGCGCAGTAGCCGAGGGTGATGAGGAAAAGGAGCTGGTGGAACAGTTGGCGGCCTGGGAGGGCGACTACCCGCTGGGCTCCATCAACGCCACGGTGTTCAACCAGTTCTTGTATGAGCTGGCATTTGCCGCCATGCATGACGAACTGGGTGACGCCTGGTTCCCGGTACTCATCAGCACCCGAGCCATCGACGCTGCCTTGCCACGCCTGGCCGCCGACGCCGATTCCCCCTGGTGGAACACCCGCGGCGCCAGCCAGCCCACCGACCGCACCGGGGTTGTGCGGGTGGCCTGGCAACAGACGGTGCAGCACCTGCGCAAGGCCCTGGGCGACGACCCTGCCAGTTGGCAGTGGGGCAAGGCGCATACCCTCACCCACAACCACCCGCTGGGTGTGCAAAAGCCCCTGAACCTACTGTTCAACGTGGGCCCGTTCCCGGCCCCAGGCACCCACGAAGTGCCCAACAATCTATCGGCCAAGATCGGCCCCGCGCCGTGGCCGGTCACCTACGGCCCGTCCACCCGGCGCCTGATCGACTTCGCCGATGCCGGCCAGGCACTGACCAGTAACCCGGTCGGGCAAAGCGGCGTGCCTTTCGACAAGCACTACGCGGACCAGGCCGAGGGGTATGTGCAGGGGCATTACCAGAAAACACAGATGGGGGCCATTCCGGCGCACAGTACCTTGAGGCTCGTGCCTGGCGGTTGATTGCGTTTGCGACCCACTGCGGCAGCGGAACATCTGCCGCCGGACACAAAAACGCCGACACATCAGTGTCGGCGTCAGGTCACACTACCAGCAGCAAACGCATCAGAACGCTGGCAGCACAGCACCCTGGTACTTCTTGGCGATGAAGGCCTTCACCTCGGGGCTGGTCAGGGCCTTGGCCAGTTTCTGCATGGCGTCGCTGTTCTTGTTGTCCGGGCGGGCTACCAGGAAGTTCACGTAAGGCGAGTCGCTGCCTTCGATTACCAGCGCATCCTTGGCCGGGTTCAGGCCGGCTTCAAGGGCGTAGTTGGTGTTGATCATGTCCAGGTCCACTTGGTCCAGTACGCGGGGCAGCATGGCCGACTCAAGCTCGCGGAATTTCAACTTCTTGGGGTTCTCGGCGATGTCCTTTGGCGTTGCCAGGGCATTTTTCGGATCCTTAAGGGTAATCAGGCCCGCCTTCTGCAGGAGCAGCAGCGCACGGCCGCTGTTGCTGCCTTCGTTGGGGATGGCAACCGTGGCACCTTCTGGCAGGTCGTTCAGGCTCTTGACCTTTTTCGAGTAGCCGCCAAAGGGCTCCACGTGCACGCCGATCACGGTTTCCAGGTGCGTGCCCTTCCCCTCGTTGAAGCTCTGCAGGTACGGCAGGGTCTGGAAGTAGTTGGCGTCCAGACGCTTCTGGTCCACCTGCACGTTAGGCTGCACGTAGTCGGTGAAGACCTTGATCTGCAGGTCCACCCCTTCCTTGGCCAAGGTCGGCTTGATCAGCTCCAGGATCTCGGCATGGGGTACGGGGGTTGCAGCAACCACCAGTTTTTCGGCGGCAGCGGCCAGGCCGGCGAACGACAGGGCGGCAGCCAGGGCGGTGGTCAGCAGGGTCTTCTTCATGGTGATCCTTGTTCTGAATGCGGGCCATCGGCGATGGCAGATATGTGTGCCTACCGACGATTCAGCGGGCGTGAGGCGGACAATACCTAGATTTTTTATGCCGGAACAATATCTTTTAATTAGCTGCTTATTCCAAAATCAAAATGCCACCTACCTATTTGCTTATTAGCGCCTGCTACCGCGCAGCGCTCGGCAAATCGAGGTCCTGGGGCAGGATCTCTTCCCCGTCGTTGACCAGCAAGGCGAAGTGGATGACGTTCTCCAGTTCACGGGTATTGCCCGTCCAGGGGTGGGCCTCGAGTAACTGCTGCGCCGCCTCGCTCACCAGCGGTACCGGCCGCTGCAGGCGAACGCTGTAGATCCCCACGAAATACTCGGCCAACGCCAGGATATCGCCGGGCCGCTCGCGCAAGGGTGGCAACTCCAGCGCACCTTCGCGCAAGTATTGATACAGGCGCTCATTGAACCGCCCGGCCTTGACCACCCGGGCCAGGTCGATGCTGGTAGCAGCCACCAGGCGGACATCCACCGGCTGCGGCTTCTGCGCGCCTACCCGCGTCACTTCACGGTTCTCCAAGGCTGCCAGCAGCTTGCCCTGTATGGTCAACGGCAGGTCAGCAATTTCGTCCAGGTACAGCGTGCCGCCGTTGGCCGAGCCGAACCAACCGGCGCGGCTACTGGCCGTGCCCCCCTGGCTGCCGGCGCTGTAGCCGAACAGCTCGGCATCGGCGTAGGTCGCACTGATGGCGGCGCAGTTGACCGAGACGAACAGGCCGCTGCGGTCACTGGTGCGGTGGATCTGGCGGGCCAGCAGTTCCTTGCCCGAACCTGTTTCACCCCGGATGAGCACTGGCAATGGCAGTGGTGCCAGGCGTTCCAGGTCCTCACGCAGTTGCTGCGAGCGGGGGTCGATGAACACCAGGGCCTTGGCACGAATGCTCAGTGGGCTCTTGTCCAGTTCGGGAAAGGTCAGCAGCGGCTGGCCAAACGGGTTTTGAAACGTCATGACAAACTCCCACACCGGCCCTGCTGGGCCCGGCTTCACGCCGACAATAAACAGAAAAGGCTGTCAGGCACGGCGCAGTGCGCGCTGCTCCACCCGGCTTTGCAGGCGGTACAGGTAAGCGAAACCGCCCTCCCAGCGCTCATGGCCTGACTTCACGTTGATGTGCCCCGCATTGCTCAGCAACCCCGCTTCGGCACCCCAGGCCTGAGCCAGCGACAGCGCCCGCGGTACGCTCACCGCCGGGTCGTTGTCGGAGCTGACGACCTGGCTTGGAAACGGCAGTGGCGCGCCGGGGATGGGCGCGAAGTTGCGCAGCGCCGCCGCGCAGGTTGGCCGCTCCACATCGGCCGGCGCTACCAGCAATGCCCCCCGTACCCGCCGTAGCAGGCCGGGGGTGGCTTGCGCGGCCCAGTGGGCAACCGTGATGCAGCCAAGGCTGTGGGCAATCAGGATAACGGGCGAGCGCTCGGCGGCAATCGCCTGCTCCAGCGCCTGCACCCAGTCCTGGCGTTGCGGGGTGAGCCAGTCGTGCTGCTCCACCCGCGCGCTGTTGGGCAGGGTGCGCTGCCAGTGACTCTGCCAATGGTTGTCTGGCGATCCTTGCCAGCCCGGCACAATCAGGTAACGAATTGACTCATTGCGCATGGGACGCCTCCAGGGGTGTTTGCGTGCTTGGAGACCAGTATAGGGTGGGGGTTATATTCGTAAAGGAATAAGAAGATATTTGTTAATAACAAAAAGTTTAAGCTGTGGGAGCGGGTTTACCCGCGAAGCCTTTTATCCACAGCGGGGCAAAAAAAAGGGCCATCCCCTGCCAAGAGATATGGCCCATAAGCATTGCCTGAAGAGGTTGATGGCATCAGCGCGCAGTGATGACCGCCAATTTGCTGATGCCGGCACGTTCGATGGCGGCCATGGCGCGCGCCACCTCACCGTAGTTCACGCCGTCGTCGGCCTGCAGTTGCACACGCAGGTCAGCGTCCTTGGCCTTGGCGGCCTTGAGGCTGCCTTCCAGCGCGTCAGGCTGGAGCTCGTCCTTGTTGATGAACAGCTTGCCGCTGCCATCGATGCTGACCACCAGCGGGTCCTTCTGCTCCACCGGGGCCACGGCCTCGGTCTTGGGCAGGTTGATGGGGATGGCATTGGTGAGCAGCGGTGCAGTGACGATGAACACCACCAGCAGCACCAGCATTACATCCACCAACGGCGTCACGTTGATTTCGCTGAGGACTTCGTCGCTGTCCTGGGTCGAGAACGCCATGTCAGGAGGCCTCCTTCACGGGCTGGGTAAAACCACCCTGAGGCTTGTGTACAGCAGGGTGTACCAATACGCGGAAGGCACTCTTCTGCGCCAGGCTGTAGAAATCGTGGGCGAAATCGTCCAGGTCAGCGGCTGTCAGCTTCAGGCGGCGCAGGAAATAGTTGTACACAAGCACCGCCGGCACGGCCACGGCGATGCCCACGCCGGTAGCAACCAGCGCAGCGCCAATCGGCCCGGCTACGGTTTCCAGGCTCGCAGAGCCGGCCGCACTGATGCCCTTGAGCGCCTCCATGATGCCCCACACGGTGCCAAACAGCCCGATGAAGGGTGAGGTACTGCCGATGCTCGCCACCACCGCCAGGCCGGTTTCCAGCGAGCGCCGCTCACGCACGATCTGCTGGCGCAGGGCCCGCTCCAGGCGGTCCTGGTGATTGATGGCGTGGCTCAGGTCACTGGCCTGGGCATCGCCTACTGCGATGGCAGCGTAACCGGACTGCGCCACCCGTGCCGCAGGGCCTGGCAGCTCGTGGCTGAGTTCGGCAGCCGAGTCCAGGCTGGACGCCGCCCAGAATTGTTGATGGAAGCGTCTGTCCTGATTTTTCAGGCGCACGAACTGCAAGGTTTTCACCAGGGCCAGGCCCCAGGTAACGACGGAAAAGCCGACCAGCAGCCAGATGACGGCGCTTTCTACGGACTCGAGAGGGGATGCCAGCACGCTCATGGGATGTCTTCCTGTGTTCTGCAAAGGGGGAGTTAGCGAAGCTTGAAGTCGATGGGCACACTGACCCAGCCGGTCTGGGCAACGTCCCCCTGCTTGGCGGGGACGAAGCTCCAGCGCTTGACTGCAGCCAGGGCTGCGGCGTCCAGCGCATCACGGCCACTGCTTTTCTGGACCTGGATCTGCCCGGGCTTGCCGCTGGGCAGCACCTCTACACGCAACAGCACCGTGCCTTCCCAGCCACGCCGCTGGGCCATCTGCGGGTAGTCCGGTGCCGGGTTCTTCAGGTATGCGGCGTTGGCCGAGGCCGGGGTAACCGGCGCAGGTGGTGCTGGTGTGGCCGGGGCCGGAGCCGGGGCCGCGACCGGAGCTGGTGGTGGAGCCTCCATCGGCTTGGGCTTGGGTGTCGGCTTGGGCGCCTGCTTGACCACGGGTTTGGGCACGGGCTTGGGTTTTGGCTTGGGCTTGGCAGCCAGCTCGTCAATCACAGGCGGCGGTGGTGGTGGCTCGACCAACGGCGGTGCAGGTGCAGGCGGCGGGGGCTCGACCACAGGCGGTGCGGGCGCCGCAAACTCGATGGTCATGGGCGGCACCTGTGGCGGCACCACAGGCAGCTCGGGTGTGGGTGCCTGGCTGACCCAGTAAGCGGCAGCGCCGTGCAAGGCCAGCACCAGCAGCCCCAAGGCCAGTTTGTCCCGCCGTTTGAGGCCGCTGACGGGTGAGCGTTGCAGGCGCAGTTGCCCAAGGGGAAGGCGCGCAGTGCGTCCAAGCTCGACCAGTTCGCCCGGTGCTGGGCGCCATGGCAGGTCGTAGGCCCTGACGGCCGAGTGGGCATTACCCATTGATGAAACTCCTGGGGCTGGATTCAGGTGAGTGGCTGAATCATCGGGCCAGAGGCATATCTCTGAAAGTAATGTTTAAACTTATTGTTAGAACTTTATTGAATATTTATTCGGTAGGGTTGCAGGAGGGGCCCGGTTTCACGGGGCTTTGCTGGCGGGGGGGCTGAAATGATGCAACGTAGGCATTAAAACTATTCGTCAACGGCATGGAAGATGCCACCGTAGGAGCGACCGCTAGGTCGCGATGGGCTGCATAGCAGCCCTAAGTGCATAACCCGTACGGGGCTGCTGCGCAGCCCATCGCGACCTAGCGGTCGCTCCTACGGCACCCCATCGCGACCTGGCGGTCGCTCCTACGCGCTCCTACGCGTCCCTACAACGGCAGCTTCGGCCGGAAGAAAAGGGTTTCGCCACGGGCAAGATCGGTCAGGCTGTCGTGGTCCTTGACCACTTCGGCCTCGATCAGGTCGCTCTGCCCTTCCACCTTCAGGGTGACCCGCGTGGTGGCACCCAAGGGCCGGATGTCACGCACCTCGGCGGCCTGATGCCCTTCGGTTTCGTGCCGCGACAACGACACTTCGTGCGGGCGGAACAGCACATGGTGGCCCTCGCTCAATGCCAGGCGGTTCGAATCACCTAGGAAGTGGTAGACGAAGTCGTTGGCCGGTTGCTCGTACACCTCACCTGGCGAGCCGATCTGCTCGATCACGCCCTTGTTCATCACCACAATGCGGTCAGCCACCTCCATGGCCTCCTCCTGGTCATGGGTGACAAACACCGACGTCAGGTTGATGTCCTCATGCAGCCGTGCCAGCCAGCGGCGCAGCTCCTTGCGCACCTTGGCGTCCAACGCCCCGAACGGCTCATCCAGCAACAGTACCTTCGGCTCCACCGCCAATGCCCGCGCCAGGGCGATACGCTGGCGCTGGCCACCGGACAGCTGTTCCGGGTAGCGGTCGGCCAGCCAGTCCAACTGCACCATGTTCAGCAGTTCATGCACCTTCTCGGCGATGCGGCTTTCACTCGGGCGCTCGCCCTTGGGCTTCATGCGCAGCCCAAAGGCGACGTTGTCGAACACGCTCATGTGGCGGAACAGCGCGTAATGCTGGAAGACGAACCCCACGTTGCGATCACGCACGTCGTGGCCGGACACATCCTCGCCATGGAACACGATGCTGCCTTGGTCAGGGGTTTCCAGGCCGGCAATGATGCGCAGCAAGGTGGTCTTGCCGCAGCCCGACGGGCCAAGCAGGGCGACCAGCTCGCCACTGTTGATATCCAGGTTGATGTTGTCCAGGGCCTGGAAGCTGTTGAAGCGCTTGCTGACGTTACGAACTTCGATCGACATGAATCATTCCTCCGCGGCGCTGTGGCGCAGGCGGTTAATACGGTTCTCGCTCCACTGCTTGAGCAGCAGGATGAAGAGCGCCAGGATCAGCAACAGGCTGGCCACGCTGAAGGCCGCCACGTGGTTGTATTCGTTGTAGAGGATCTCCACATGCAGCGGCAAGGTGTTGGTCACACCGCGGATATGGCCGGACACCACCGACACCGCGCCGAACTCGCCCATTGCCCGCGCGGTACACAGCACCACGCCGTAGATCAGGCCCCATTTGATGTTGGGCAGGGTCACGTGCCAGAACATCTGCCAGCCATTGGCACCCAGCAAACGTGCGGCTTCCTCTTCCTGCGTGCCCTGCTCCTGCATCAGCGGGATCAGCTCACGGGCCACGAACGGCACGGTGACGAAGATGGTGGCCAGGACGATGCCCGGCAGGGCGAAGACGATCTGGATGTCGTGGTCCTGCAGCCACGGGCCGAGCAGGCCCTGGGCGCCGAACATCAGCACGTAGACCAGGCCGGCGATTACCGGCGATACCGAGAACGGCAGATCAATCAGGGTGACCAGGATGCTTTTGCCACGGAAGCTGTACTTGCTGACGCACCATGCCGCGCTGACGCCGAACACCAGGTTGAGCGGCACCGAGATCGCCACTGCAAGCAGGGTGAGCCGCAAGGCCGCCAGTGCGTCGGGTTCGAAGATGGCTTCGAAGAAGGTGCCGAAACCGTTTTTCAGCGCCTGCGATACCACAATCACCAGCGGCAGCAGCAGGAACAGCGCGAACACCAGCCAGCCAAGGCCGATGAGCACCCGGCGCGAGGTGGCGCTGCCGCGGCGGGCGGCATTGGCAGCGGCGGTTGCATTCAGGGATGAACTGGACATGCCGGCCTCCTTCAAGGGGTTTCGATGCGGCGCTGCAGCAGGTTGATCAGCAGCAGCAGGATGAAGGAAACCACCAGCATCAGCACGCCGATGGCAGTCGCGCCGGTGTAGTCGTACTGGTCGAGCTTGACCATGATCAGCAGTGGCAGGATCTCGGTTTTCATCGGCATGTTGCCGGCAATGAAAATGACCGAACCGTACTCACCCACGCCACGGGCAAACGCCAGGGCAAAACCGGTGAGCCACGCTGGCAGCAATGCCGGCGCCAGCACATGGCGGAACACTTGCAGCGGCTTGGCACCCAGGCACGCAGCGGCTTCCTCGACCTCGCGCGGAATGTCGGCCAGCACCGGCTGCACCGTGCGCACCACGAACGGCAGGGTGACGAAGGTCAGCGCCAGGGTGATGCCCAGCGGGGTGTAGGCGATCTTGAAACCAAGGTCAGTGGCGAACTGGCCGACCCAACCGGCCGGCGCGTACAGGGCGGTCAGGGCGATACCGGCAACCGCGGTGGGCAGGGCGAACGGCAGGTCGATCATGGCGTCGATGATCTTGCGGCCGGGGAAGGTGTAGCGCACCAGCACCCAGGCCAGCAGGGTGCCAATCACGCCGTTGATGATGGCCGCGAACAGGGCAGTGCCGAAGCTCAGCTTCAACGCGGCGATCACTCGCGGCGCGCTGATGATGGTCCAGAACTGCTCCCAGGTGAGCTGGGCGGCATGCACGAACATGGCGGCCAGCGGTATCAGCACGATCAGGCTGAGGTACACCAAGGTGTACCCCAGCGTCAGCCCGAAGCCGGGTATGACGGGGGAAATGCGACGTGACATAAATATCCCTGGTTGAACGCACGAGGCCCGGCAGTCATGCCGGGCCGGTGCTGGCTTTCGATTCTGGGGCTGTCACACAGCCCCGCATCATCCTGGCCGCTTACTGTGCCTGATAGATCTGGTCGAACACACCGCCATCATTGAAGAACTTGGGTTGCGCAGTTTTCCAGCCACCGAAGTCCTTGTCGATCGTCACCAGGTCCAGTTTCGGGAACTGCTTGCCGAACTCGGCCGCGACTTTCTCATCACGCGGGCGGTAGAAGTTCTCGGCGGCGATCTTCTGCCCAGCCGGGCTGTACAGGTGTTTCAGGTACTCGGTGGCAATTTCCGTATTGCCCTTTTTCTCGGCGTTCTTGTCCACCACCGCAACCGGTGGTTCAGCCAGGATCGACAGGGACGGCACCACGATGTCGAACTTATCGGCGCCGCCGTCTTCCTTCAGCGCCAGGAACGCTTCGTTTTCCCAGGCCAGCAGCACATCGCCCTGGCCATTGTTGACGAAGGTGATGGTGGAGCCACGCGCCCCGGTATCCAGCACCGGCACGTGCTTGAACAGTTCCTGCACATAGGCTTTGGCTTTCTCTTCGCTGCCACCGGTTTTCAGGCCATAGGCCCAGGCCGCCAGGAAGTTCCAGCGTGCGCCGCCGGAGGTCTTCGGGTTGGGAGTGATCACCGAGACGTCTTTCTTGATCAGGTCGCCCCAGTCCTTGATGCCCTTGGGGTTGCCCTTGCGCACCAGGAACACGATGGTGGACGTATAGGGGGTGCTGGCATCGGGCAAGCGCTTCTGCCAGTCCTCGGGCAGGGTCTTGCCCAGTTTCGCGATTTCGTCGATATCACCGGCCAGGGCCAGGGTTACCACGTCGGCACGCAACCCGTCGATCACCGCACGGCCCTGCTTGCCCGAGCCACCGTGGGACTGCTGGATTTTCACCTTGTCGTCCGGGTGGGACTGCTGCCAGTGCTTGATGAATTCGGCGTTGTACTGCTGGTACAGCTCACGGGTGGGGTCGTAGGACACGTTCAGCAGTTCGTAGTCCTTGGCGACGGCGGAACCGGCAAAAACAGCGCTGGCCAGGGCGGCGAGTGCATAGCGGCGGATGGACATGGTGAAGCTCCCGATTGGCATTTTTCTAGTTCTGAAGGGTAAGGCGGGTTCAGCTGGGCTTGTTGCCAGGCTGTTGCAGGCGGAATTTTTCCTTGCGTTCGATCTGCACCACCTGGGCGTTGTGCACGGTGATCTCCACCGCACCGAAACGCAGGTCGCGCAGGGCGCTCTGGATTTCCCGCAGGATGGTGGCTTCGTCCTGACCGTCGATACTGCGCAGCGATGCACTCATGCTCGTTCTCCTTGGAGTGAGGTGCCGGGCTGAGAGATGGGAAGGGGAATGCGCCTGGCTTGAGGGCAATAGTAGTGAGGCTGGGATATTCTTAAAAATACTGTTTAAGAATGTTTATATAACCAAAATATTAGGCCAGTTCTCAGGTGAGAAACCTGATCCCTGTGGGAACGGGCTGGCCCGCTCCCACAGGTTTTCATGTCAGGTTGGGCGCTGTGCTTGATCGGTATTTTCAGGCTCGCGGATCTTGTACCAGGCCACATACAGCGCCGGCAGGAACAACAGCGTCAGCAAGGTGGCGACGATGATGCCGCCGATCATGGCGTAGGCCATCGGCCCCCAGAACACTTCCCGGGCAATCGGGATCATACCCAGGCTCGCGGCGGCTGCCGTCAGCAGGATCGGCCTGCGACGGTGGTTGGTAGCCTCCACCACGGCGTCCCACGGCGAGAAGCCCTGCGCTTCGAACTCGTCGATCTGCGTCACCAGAATCACCGAGTTACGAATGATGATGCCTGCCAGCGCCAGGATGCCGAGAATCGCCACGAAGCCCATTGGCGTACCCGTGGGGACCAGCGCCAGCACCACGCCAATCAGCCCCAACGGTGCCACGCTGACCACCAGGAACAGCTTCTGCACGCTGTGCAGCTGAATCATCAGGAAGGTCGCCATCAGGAACAGCATCAGCGGAAGCACCTTGGCGATCGGGCCTTGCGCCTTGCCGCTCTCCTCTACCGTGCCGCCGGTTGCCACCTCGTAACCGGCCGGCAACTCGCTGGCGAATTTCTCGATATCGGGTTTCAGTTGCGCCACCAGGTCGGTTGGCTGGATATCGCCATTGACCGACGCCTTGAGGGTGATGGTGGGCTTGCGGTCACGGCGCCACACCAGCGGCTGTTCCAGCTCGTAGCGCACCGTGGCGAACGCCAGCAGCGGGATGGAGGTGCCGCTGGGGGTGAGGATCTGCAGGTTCTGCAAGGTGTCCGGCGAGCCACGCTCGCTGTCCACGGCACGGGCGACCACGTCGATCAGGTAGATATCGTCGTTGACCTGGGTGACCGGCACACCGGTGACGATGCTGTTCATCACGTTGGCCACGTCTTCCGAAGACAGCCCCAGCTGACGTGCCTTGTCCTGGGCGATCTCGATGCGCAGCACCTTACCAGGCTCGTTCCAGTCGTAGATCATCTCGCCAACATTGGGGTTCTTGTCCAGCAAGGTAGCCAGCTCGATGGCGTGCTTGCGCACCTGGTCGATGTCCTTGCCACTGACCCGGTACTGGATGGGGCGGCCAACAGGCGGGCCCATCTCCAGTGACTGCACGTTGGAACCAATGCCCACGAAGTCTTCACGCAGGCGCTTCTGCAAGCGGGCGATCAGCTCGCCGCGCTGCTCCAGGCCTTTGCTGACGATGACCAACTGGGCGTAGTACGGGTTCTGCAACTGTTGGTCCAGCGGCAGGTAGAAGCGCACCGCGCCCTCGCCGATATAGGTGCTCCAGTGGTCGATGTCTTCATCGTCCTTGAGCGTCGCTTCCAGGCGGTCGACCACCTTGCGCGTCTCTTCGATAGAGGCGTTCTGCGGCAGGTTGAGGTCGACCAGGATCTCCGGGCGGTCCGAGGCCGGGAAAAACTGGTTCTGCACATAACGCATGCAGAACACCGACAGCGCGAACAGCACCACCGTGCCGATGATGGTCAGCCAGCGGTGGCGCATGCTCCACAACAGGCCATGTTCGAAGGCGCGGCCCACCCTGCCCGGCTGGTTGTCATGGGCCTTCATTTTCTTGGCATTGAGAATATGCACGCCAAGCACCGGCGCGAAGAACACAGCCACCACCCAAGACACCAGCAACGCCACGGCAATCACTGCAAACAGGGTGAAGGTGTATTCCCCTGCCGAACTGGCATTGAGGCCAATGGGCACGAAGCCTGCCACGGTCACCAAGGTGCCGGTGAGCATGGGGAATGCAGTGGAGGTGTAGGCGAACGTGGCCGCCTGCTCCCTGGTCTCGCCCATTTCCAGGCGCGTGACCATGACCTCCACGGTGATCATGGCATCGTCCACCAGCAACCCCAGCGCGATAATCAGCGCCCCCAGCGAGATGCGCTGCATGGTGATGCCGCTGTACTCCATGAACACGAACACCATGGCCAGCACCAGCGGTATCGAACACGCCACCACCAAACCGGCGCGCACGCCCAGGCTGACGAAGCTCACCGCCAGCACGATGATCACCGCCTCGAACAGCGCACTGGTAAAGCCGCCGACCGCCTTCTCGACCACCACCGCCTGGTTGGACACCGTGTGCACGTCAACGCCTACGGGCAGCTCATGGGTGATGCGCTGCATGGTCTCTTTGAGCGCTGTACCGAATACCTGGATGTTGCCGCCGGCCTTCATGCCGATGGCCAGGCCCAGTGCCGTTTGCCCGTTGTAGCGGAACATCGGTGACGGCGGGTTGGCGTAGCCGCGCTCCACGTCGGCGATATCCGCCAGCCGGAAGAAGCGGTCGTTGATGCGCAGGTTGACGTTCTGCAGGTCTTTCTCAGAGGCGAACTGCCCGGTGGTGCGCACCGATATGCGCTCCGGCCCGGCCTCGATCACCCCGGCCGGCGTTACCGTATTCTGCGCCTGCAACGCCTGCATCACCTGGCGCTGATCGATACCCAGCGCGGCCAGCTTGCGCGTGGAGAAATTCAGGTACAGCACCTCGTCCTGAATGCCGACCATCTCGATCTTGCCGATGTTGGGCACTTCCCGCACTTCGGCCCGCGCCCGCTCCACGTAGTCGCGAAGCTGGCGCAAGCTGAGCCCGTCGGCGGTAAAGGCATAGATGGAGCCGAACACGTCGCCGAACTCGTCGTTGAAGCCAGGCCCCTGGATGCCATCGGGGAAGTCACCGCGGATGTCCTGGATCTTCTTGCGCACCTGGTACCAGATCTGCGGAATGTCGCCGGCCTTGGTGGTGTCGCGCAGGTAGACGAATACCGTCGACTCCCCGGGGCGCGTGTAGCTTTTGGTGTAGTCGAGCGAGTCCAGTTCCTCGAGCTTCTTCTCGATGCGGTCGGTGACCTGCAACAGGGTCTCGTCCTGGGTAGCGCCTGGCCAGCGGGTCTGGATGACCATGGTCTTGATGGTGAAGGACGGATCCTCCTCACGGCCCAGGTTGAAGTACGAGAAGATGCCCATCAGCAGGCCAACGAACATCAGGTACCAGACGAACGACTGATGCTTGAGCGCCCACTCGGACAGGTTGAAGCTTCCTTTCATTGCGCGTCCTCGTCGAAGGCGACTTTCTGGCCAGGCTTGAGGCTGTTGACGCCGGCGATCACCACTCGCTCGGCAGGCTGTACGCCGGCGGACACGATAATGCTGTCGCGGGTGCGGTCGATCAGGGTCACATCGCGCAGGGCAACGGTTTTTTGCTGCGGGTCGATGACCCACACCTGGGTTTTGCCCTCGCGCTCCAGCAATGCGGTGGCGGGCAGTTCGCTGCGGGGGGTGACCTGCGAGCTCAGGGTGACGCTGATGGCCGTCCCCAGGTGAAACGCCGCAGGGGTACTGGCCAGGGTCAGCCGCGCACGGCGGGTACGGGTGGTGGCATCGGCCCTGGGTTCCAGCTCGCGCAAGGTGGCTGTGGTACTGAGCGCAGGGTCAAGCTGCGAGGCGACGATGAAGGTCAGGTCGGGGTTCAACTGCTCGGCAACGCCGATTGGCAAATCGATCACGGCTTCCTTCACATCGGGCCGGGCCAATGTGACCACGGCCTGGCCGGCAGTAACGGTTTGCCCCGCTTCGGCCTGCCAGCCGGTGATAACGGCGCCGTGATCACTGCGCAGGGTGCTGTAGCCCAGCTGGTCACGGGCCTGGTTGACCGAGGAACGGGCCTGTTCCAGCGACGCACCGGCGGTTTTCAGGTTGGTCTGCGCAATGTCCAGCTGCGCCTGGGCCCCCACGCCCCGGTCGTACAGCTGCTGCTGCCGACGGGCATCGGCCTGGGCGTTTATCCATTGCGCCTGAACCCGGGCCAGGTCACCCTCGGCTGCGCGCAGTTGGTTCTGCTGGTCGGTCGGGTCCAGGGTGGCCAGGGTGTCGCCAGGCCTGACCTGTGCGCCTACATCCAGCCACCTGCGGGCGATACGGCCGCCGACACGAAAGCCCAGGGTGCTCTCATAACGCGCCTCGATCACCCCGGCGAACCGGCCCAGCAAGGCTTCCACCTGGGGCTGCACCACCACGGACAGTACCGGGCGGACCGGGTCGGCGGGCGGCTCATCTTCACTGCAGCCGGCCAGCAGCAGGCCTGCACACATCATCCACAGCAGCGGTTTCATAGCGGGCTCTCCGCAGCATCGGCTGCCACCTTTTCCACCTGCATGCCGGGGTGCAGCAATTGCCCACCGGTAACCACCACGGTTTCGCCGCTTTCAAGGCCCTTGCCGATCACCACCTTGCCGGTGAGATAGCGGCTGACTTCCACTTCACGCAACTGCACCTTGTCGCCCTCGCCTACCACCCATACCGCTGGCTGCTTGATGCCCTTGGTCAAGGCCGACCAAGGCAACTCCACGCTGGATTTGCCCCGGCCCTGGGTGCTGACCGTCACCGGTGCCCCCAACTGCATGGCCGCTGGTACATCCTTCAGCCCGACCTTCACCTGCACCGTGCCGCTTTGGGCAGAAACGGTCGGGGTGATCTCACGCACGGCGCCCCTGGCCTGGACCTTGGGGTCGTCCAGCAGGCTTACCACCACGCTGGCATCGCTTGGCTCGGCCGCCAGCAGGGATTCGTAGACGTTGAACACGGCATCACGGTCGCCGTCACGGGCCAGGCCGAAAATCGGCATGGTCGCCTGCACCACCTGCCCGACTTCGGCCTGGCGCTCGGTGATTACACCGTCCGCTTCAGACACCAGCGCGGTGTAGCTCAACTGCTCGTTGGCATTGGCCAGTTGTGCCTGGGCGGCCTTGAGGGCGCTCTGGTTGCTGCGCAGGGCGGCCTCGGCGGCGTCGTACTCACTCTGGCTGGTATAGCCTTTGGGCAGGAGTTTCTGTTGGCGCACAAAAGCGGCTTGCGTCTGGGTGACCCGCGCCTGGGCAGCAAACACCTCGGCCTTGGCAGAGGTGACGTTGTTCTGCAGGTCTTTAGGGTCCAACCGCGCCAATACCTGGTTGGCCTTGACATGGTCCCCCACATCCACGCTACGCGAAATGATCTTGCCACCCACGCGGAACGACAGGTCCGTCTGCACGCGCGCCTGTACATCGCCGGTCAGGGTGACCCGCGCAGCGAAGTCTGCAGGCTGCACCTGCTGCACGCCTACCCGGGGCAGCGTTGGCGGCAGTTCTTCCTGGCTACAGCCGGCAAGCGCACACAGCAGCCCCAGGCCCACCACCGATAGCGCACGCGTCAACGTCATGCAGGCTCCTTTCTTGCGCGCAAAAGATTCTTGGCATGCGACTGTTAGCGTAGGTCAGGGTTCGATAAAGATCATCGGCATGTTGCTGGCGGGTTATCTGGCCATATTCAGAAACGCTCTACTACGCGCCTGGTTCTGGCCTGCACTAACTTGAACAGCGAGCCACCCTGCAAGGAAGAACAGATTGCCCAGGGCTAACTCCCAACTGCTTCGTCGCGGCCGTTTCTCAGAACCTGGCAGGCTGTATCTGCTGACCACGGTCACCCACGGGCGTGAGCCCCTCTTTCACAATTTCGCTCATGCGAGGCTGGTCATCCAGCACCTGTACCAGTCGGACAAGGAGCAAAGCTGTCGTTCCCTCGCCTGGGTGTTGATGCCAGACCACTTGCATTGGCTCATACAATTGGAGAACGCAACGCTAGGTACATTGATGCGCAGGTTCAAATCCAGGTCCAGTCGCGCATTGCACCAGGCAGGGCTTGAGCATGATCCAGTGTGGCAACCTGGGTATCAGGATCGAGCTCTGCGACGGGAGGAAAGCATCGTGCATGTGGCCCGGTACATCGTCGCCAACCCCTTGCGGGCTGGCTTGGCAAGGCGTGTCGGGGACTATCCACACTGGGATGCGGTATGGCTCTGAGTCATGACTTCAGGCATTCGCGGGTAAACCCGCTCCCACAGTGGCACCCAAACTGCCAGTCA
>NZ_BBIU01000024.1 GCF_000730645.1 Pseudomonas parafulva NBRC 16636 = DSM 17004
TCCCACAGAATGGGCTGCCACACAAAAGTTGGACACCTATCCCATTTTTGTGGGGCAGCCTAGAAAGCGCGGCGCGGCTAACGCCCGTATCGCGCACGGCCCCAGTCCAGCATGGCCTGCAACAGGTCACGCAGCACGTGTTGGGTGGGCTGGGCCAGGTCCTCGCGGTAGCCGAAAGGCGCGTGCTCCTGCATGTAGGTGCTTTGCGCAAGCTCCAGCTGTACCGCATGGATATGCCCGGCCGGGTCACCATAGTGACGGGTGATATGCCCGCCCTTGAAGCGGCCATTGAGCACATGGCTGTAGCCTTGGGCTTGTGCACACACCGCTTCCAGCTGTTGCGCAAGGGTGGCATCGCAACTGGCGCCATTGAAGGTGCCGAGGTTGAAATCCGGCAGCGTGCCATCGAACAGGTGGGGGATGCACGAGCGGATCGAGTGGGCATCCCACAGCAGGGCGTAGCCAAACTGCGCGCGCAGGCGCTCAAGCTCGCGCTGCAATGTGCCGTGGTACGCCTGCCAGATCTGCCCCAGGTACTGTTGGCGTTGCTCGGCGGTAGGTGCCAGCCCGTCCTTGAACAGGGGCTGGCCGTCGAACAGCGTCGCGGGGAACAGGCCAGTGGTAGCCCCGGCGTACAACGGTTTGTCATCCTGCGGGCGGTTCAAGTCGATAACGAAGCGTGAGTACTCCGCCGCCAGCACACTGGCGCCCATTTCCTGGGCAAAGCCGTACAGCCTGGGGATATGCCAGTCGGTGTCCGGCAAGCCTTGCGCTGCATCGACCAGCCCGTCGCGCACCGCGCTGCTCAGGCGCAGGCCGGCATGGGGCATGCTGATCAGCAGCGGCAGGCGGCCTTGGTGAAAACTCAGTACCTGTTCCATGGGGCCTCGCTCAGTGGGTGATTTCTTGCCCGCTGCGCACGATGCGCTTGGGCAGGTCGCCGCCCAGCCAGTAGGCCAGGTCGGCGGGGCGTTCGATGTGCCAGGCCACGAAGTCGGCCACCTTGCCCGCTTGCAACGTGCCATGGCTGTGGCCAAGGCCCAGCGCGGTGGCGGCGTGCACGGTGACACCGGCCAGGGCCTCTTCAGGTGTGAGGCCAAAGCAGGTGCAGCCCATGTTCAGCATCAGGCGCAGTGACAACCCGGGCGAAGTACCCGGGTTCAGGTCGGTGGCCAGGGCCATCTTCACACCGTGGCGGCGCAATGCAGCCATCGGCGGCAACTGGGTTTCCCGCAGGAAGTAGAAGGCCCCGGGTAGCAACACCGCGACCGTTCCGGCGGCCGCCATGGCGATGGCGTCCTCTTCGGTCATGAACTCCAGGTGATCGGCCGACAGCGCCTGGTAGCGGGCTGCCAGGCTGGAGCCGTGCAACGATGAGAGCTGCTCGGCATGCAGTTTGACCGGCAAGCCCAGTTCGCCCGCCGCGATGAACACGCGCTCTACCTGGGCGGGCGAGAACGCCAGGTGTTCACAGAAGGCGTCCACCGCATCCACCAGGCCTTCGGCAGCCAACGCCGGCAGCATGTGCTCGCAGATGTGCGTGATGTAATCATCAGGCCTGCCACTGTACTCGGGCGGCAGTGCGTGTGCGGCCAGGCAGGTAGCGCGCACGGTCAGCGGCAACGCCTGCCCCAGGCGCCTGGCCACGCGCAGCATCTTGCGCTCGCTGGCAAGGTCAAGGCCGTAACCGGACTTCACTTCCAGGGTGGTCACGCCGTCGCGCATCAGGGCCATGACCCGCTGACGGGCGCTGGCGAACAGCGCCTCTTCACTGGCCGCCCGGGTGGCCCGCACCGTACTGGCGATCCCCCCGCCCTGGGCGGCAATTTCAGCGTAACTCACGCCCTTGAGACGCTGCTCGAACTCGCCACTGCGGTTACCGCCAAACACGGCATGGGTATGGCAGTCGATAAGCCCAGGCGTCACCCAGGCGCCGCCCAGGTCCACCGTGCGCTCGGGCATGGGTGCGGTCAGCTCGGCCTTGGGGCCCACCCATTCCACAAGCCCATCACAGGTGATAATGGCTGCGTCTTCGACCGCCGAATAATGGCCGTCGACCATGGTTGCCACGTGGCAGTGCTGCCAGAGGGTTCTCATGTACAGTCTCCTTTGCTAACGGTGCAGTTCGGCACGTTCCGCAACCGGCCTGCCCTGCCCGGCGCGCGGCTTGCACCACAGCAGGTAGGACGCCACCAGGAACACCAGCCACACCAGCCCGACCAGCAATGCCGCCTGGGTGTCGGGGAAGTAGCCAAGCACACCGAAGATGAACACCATGAACGCGATCGCCATGGCCGGGCCGTAGGGCCAGAACGGAACGGGGAACTTGAGCTGGGCCATCTGCTCACGGCTCATGCGCCGGCGCATGGCAACCTGGGTCACCAGGATCATCAGCCAGACCCACACCGTGGCGAAGGTCGCGATGGAAGCAATCAGCAGGAACACGTTTTCCGGGATCAGGTAATTCAGCAGCACGCCGATCAGCAGCGCAGCGCCCATCACCACTACGGTCATCCAGGGTACCCCGTGCCGGGACAGGTGGCTGAACCCGCGTGGTGCATGGCCTTGCTGGGCCAGCCCATACATCATGCGGCCCGCGCCGAAGATATCGCTGTTGATGGCAGACACCGCCGCCGAGATCACCACGATGTTCAGCACCGCTGCTGCAGAGCCGATCCCCAGGTTGCTGAAGATCTGCACGAAGGGGCTGCCCTGGCTACCGATTTGCGGCCAGGGGTACAGGCACATCAGCACGAACAGGGTAAGCACGTAGAACAGCAGGATGCGCAGCGGCACCGCGTTGATCGCCTTGGGGATCACCCGCTGCGGGTCCTTGGCCTCGCCTGCGGTCACGCCGATGATCTCGATGCCGCCAAACGCGAACATCACCACCGCGAAAGAAGCGATCAGGCCCCCTACGCCATTGGGCATGAAGCCGCCATGGTCGAACAGGTTGCCGAGGCCAACCGCATGGCCGCTACCCACCTGGCTGAAGCCGAACGCCATGATGCCCAGGCCTGCCAGGATCATGGCGATGATGGCGCCAACCTTGAGCAACGACAGCCAGAACTCCATCTCGCCGAAGACCTTGACGTTGCACAGGTTCAGGCCGCCAATCAGGAAGACGATGCCCAGCACCCAGATCCAGCGGGCTACTTCCGGGAACCAGAAGCCCATGTAGATACCGAAGGCGGTCACGTCGGCGATGGCCACGATGACCATCTCGAAGGCGTAGGTCCAGCCGAGGATGAAGCCCGCCATGGGCCCCAGGTACGTGCTGGCGTAGTGGCCGAAGGAACCGGCCACGGGATTGTGCACGGCCATTTCACCCAGGGCGCGCATGACCATGAACACCGCTGCGCCGCCGATCAGGTAGGCCAGCAGCACGGCAGGGCCGGCCATCTGGATGGCAGAAGCGGAGCCGTAGAACAGGCCGGTACCGATGGCGGAACCCAATGCCATGAAACGGATGTGGCGGGCACTGAGCCCGCGTTTGAGACCTTGAGCGTGTTGCATGTCACGTCCTTGAATTGTTTTTGTGGTCGTGAGGGCACGGGGCTGCTGCGCAGCCCCTCAGGCATTACAGGCTGGGCAGTACCCCCGCCGGCAGCAAACCGGTCAGGCTGCCTTTGGCCAACAGTTCCACAGCCTTTTCGATGTCCGGCGCGAAGAAACGGTCACGATCATAGTGCGGTACTTCGCTGCGCAGCGCCTGGCGGGCCTGCTCCAGCTTGGCCGAGGTCTTCAGGCCCTTGCGCAGGTCCAGCCCCTGGCACGCGCCCAGCCACTCGATCGCCAGCACCCCACGGGTGTTTTCGGCCATCTCCCACAGGCGCTTGCCGGCTGCCGGGGCCATGGACACGTGGTCTTCCTGGTTGGCAGACGTCGGCAGGCTGTCGACACTGTGCGGGTGCGACAGCGCCTTGTTTTCGCTGGCCAGTGCCGCTGCGGTCACCTGGGCGATCATGAAGCCCGAGTTGACCCCGCCGTTTTCCACCAGGAACGGCGGCAGCTGGGACATGTGCTTGTCCATCATCAGCGAGATGCGGCGTTCGCTGAGCGAGCCAATTTCGGCAATGGCCAGGGCCAGATTGTCGGCGGCCATGGCGACCGGCTCTGCGTGGAAGTTACCCCCGGAAACCACGTCGCCTTCGGCGGCGAACACCAGCGGGTTGTCCGACACGGCGTTGGCCTCGACACCCAGCACCTCGGCGGCCTGGCGCAGCTGGGTAAGGCAGGCTCCCATGACCTGCGGTTGGCATCGCAGCGAGTAAGGGTCCTGGACCTTGTCGCAGTTCTTGTGCGACAGCGAAACCTCGCTGGCTTCGCCCAGCAGGTCGCGGAAGCAGGCTGCTGTATCGATCTGCCCGCGCTGGCCGCGCACTTCATGAATACGGGCGTCGAACGGCGAGCGCGAACCCAGCGCAGCCTCGACGCTCAGGGCACCACAGGCGATGCCAGCCGCATACAGGTCTTCGCCATGGAACAGGCCACGCAGGGCATAGGCGGTGGAGGCCTGGGTACCGTTCAGCAGGGCCAGGCCCTCTTTGGCCGCCAGGGTCAGGGGCTCAAGGCCGGCAACGGCCAGCGCTTCGGTTGCGGGTAACCACTGGCCGCGGTGAAGGGCCTTGCCCTCGCCCAGCAGCACCAGCGACATGTGCGCCAATGGCGCCAGGTCACCGGAAGCACCTACCGAACCCTTCAGCGGAATGTGGGGGTACACCTCGGCGTTCACCAGGGCGATCAGCGCATCGATGACCTTGCGGCGAATACCCGAGAAGCCGCGGCTGAGGCTGTTGATCTTCAGTACCATGATCAGCCGCACCAGGGCATCGTCCAGCGGTGCGCCGACCCCGGCGGCATGGGACAGCACCAGCGAGCGCTGCAGGTTTTCCAGGTCGTGGCTGGCGATGCGGGTGGACGCCAGCAGGCCGAAACCTGTGTTGATGCCATAGGCGGTGCGGTCATCGGCAATGATCTGTTCGACACAGGCCACGCTTGCGTCGATGCCGGCTGCAGCCCCCGGGTCGAGCTGCAGGCGTACGGGCGCGTCATGAATGGCACGCAGCTGGCCAAGGGTCAGGGCGCCGGGTTTGAGGGTAAGTTGGGTCACGTTGCTACTCCAGTCGCGGGGCATGGCGGGCGTGTCTGTCGGCGCCGGCGTGCCCCTTCTTGTTGTTCAGTATCACCCGCGAAGGGTGGGAGCCAAAGCGTGGCGGTCAGCCGGTGATCATCGGCAGGTCCAGGCCTTGCTCGCGGGCGCAGTCGATGGCGATGTCGTAGCCAGCATCGGCATGGCGCATTACGCCGGTGCCAGGGTCGTTGGCCAGCACCCGGGCGATGCGGGCGGCGGCTTCATCGGTGCCGTCGCACACGATGACCATGCCGGAGTGCTGGGAGAAGCCCATGCCAACACCGCCCCCGTGGTGCAGCGATACCCAGGTGGCACCGCTGGCCGTATTGAGCAGGGCGTTAAGCAGCGGCCAGTCGGAAACGGCATCGGAACCGTCGCGCATGGCTTCGGTTTCGCGGTTGGGGCTGGCTACCGAGCCGGAATCCAGGTGATCGCGGCCAATCACGATGGGCGCCGACAACTCGCCGCTGCGGACCATTTCGTTGAACGCCAGGCCCAGCTTGGCGCGCAGGCCCAGGCCCACCCAGCAAATGCGGGCCGGCAGGCCCTGGAAGCTGATGCGCTCGCGGGCCATGTCCAGCCAGCGGTGCAGGTGGGCGTCATCGGGGATCAGTTCCTTGACCTTGGCATCGGTCTTGTAGATGTCCTGGGCATCGCCAGACAGCGCGGCCCAGCGGAACGGGCCGATGCCGCGGCAGAACAACGGGCGGATGTAGGCCGGGACGAAGCCCGGGAAGTCGAAGGCATTGGCAACGCCCTCTTCCTTGGCCATCTGGCGAATGTTGTTACCGTAGTCGAAGGTGGGAATGCCCTGCTTCTGGAAGTCGAGCATCGCCTGCACATGCACGGCCATGGACTGCTTGGCCGCCGTGACCACGGCAGCCGGCTCGGTCTGGGCGCGGTCACGGTACTGCTCCCAGGTCCAGCCTGCGGGCAGGTAACCGTTGAGCGGGTCGTGGGCGCTGGTCTGGTCGGTGACCATGTCCGGGCGTACGCCGCGCTTCACCAGCTCGGGCAGAATTTCAGCCGCGTTGCCATGCAGGGCGATGGAAATGGCCTTGCCCTCGGCGGTATAGCGGGCGATACGGGCCAGGGCGTCGTCCAGGTCGGTGGCCTGTTCATCCACATAGCGGGTTTCGAGGCGGAAATCGATACGGCTCTGCTGGCATTCGATGTTCAGCGAGCAGGCGCCGGCCAGCGTAGCGGCCAGGGGCTGAGCACCGCCCATGCCGCCCAGACCGGCGGTAAGCACCCATTTGCCTTTGAGGCTGCCGCCATAGTGCTGGCGGCCTGCTTCGACGAAGGTTTCGTAAGTACCTTGGACGATGCCTTGGCTGCCAATGTAGATCCAGCTGCCGGCGGTCATCTGGCCGTACATGGCCAAGCCCTTGGCATCCAGCTCGTTGAAGTGTTCCCAATTGGCCCAGTGCGGGACCAGGTTGGAGTTGGCGATCAGCACGCGGGGCGCGTTGCTGTGGGTCTTGAACACACCCACGGGCTTGCCCGACTGCACCAGCAAGGTTTCGTCGTCTTCCAGGCGGGTGAGGGTTTCGACGATTTTGTCGTAGCAGGCCCAGTTGCGCGCAGCACGGCCAATGCCGCCGTAAACCACCAGTTCCCTGGGGTTTTCTGCCACTTGCGGGTCCAGGTTGTTCATCAGCATGCGCAGCGGTGCTTCGGTCAACCAGCTCTTGGCGGTGAGCTTGTTGCCACGGGGGGCACGGATTTCAACGTCGCGGTATTTGTTGTTGTCAGTCACGGGAAGGTCCTCTGCGGTCGTCCGCGGGCAGATGTGTCATGGCGGGTATACAAACACATCTTTACTTGTATGTACAAGCATGGACAACCGATATTTCTAGATGACGCTAGCGGCCTCACGGTGCTTTATCGACGAATGTGATTGGGCTGGGAGGTGTTCGCCTTTACAGGTGCAGCGCCTGGGAGATCGAGCGCCGCCCGCGCGGCGCATCGCGAGCTGCGCTCGCTCCTGCGTTTGTTTCGGGCCAATTATTGCCTAGGGGGTTGTAGGCAAAGGTGGTCACGCCCGGTGAGCTCGATCAAGCAACACCGCCCCTGCACTTCCAGTTCCTGCAACCCTTCCCCAGGCTCCAGCCGCAAGCAGTCGTACAAATCCAACCGCTGCGTGTCCGCGCCCGCGACCGCCACTTCCACCCCACTGGCGGCGGCGAACACCAGTATCACAGACGCCGAACTGTACAGCCGGGTGGTGCCCTCCTGCCATTGCAGCCGTGCCTGATACCGCAGCGGGGCATAGATCAGGTTGAAGTCACGGATAGCGCCACCCAGCAGCGTGCAACTCACCTGGCTGGCGCCGTTGAAAGCAAACGCATCGAACGGCAACAGCGGTCGGCTGGCCTGCCCGTCCACCAGCAGGCGCATGCCCTCGCCCTGCAGCACGGTGATGACCCGTTGATAACCGGCGAAGGCAGAAAAACCACCGGACGCCTCGATATCAGCAATCGACAGCCGCCAGCCAAACCCCTCCAGGCCCTCGCCATCGTCGCGGGCGATTTCTTCGGTGAAACCGCCGCCGTTCTTCCAGGGCATGCGGGGGTAGTCGCGTGCGCGCAACACCTGCAAGCGGATCATTTGCTGAATCGCCCTTCCAGGCGATGACGTGAGCCGGGGTGAATCAGCCGTGCAGCCGTGACCGGCTGCCGACCCGACCAGGTGCGGCGGCGAATGAGCAGGCAAGGTTCGCCACGCTCGATCTGCAACAGGCGGCACTCCTCAGGCTCGGCAAGAATCGCCTCCACCACGTGCTCGCCCTCGGTCAGTGGCGCGACCTGCGACAAATAGGCGTAAGGCGTCTGCCGGGTGAAGTCCTGTTTCAGGTAGTCCGGCGCGATAGCCGCGTTTACGTAGCGGTCCTCGATCTGCACCGGCGTGCCGTTCTCGAAATGCACGATCAGCGAGTGGAACACCCGCTGGCCCTCACGCATATCCAGGGCCAGCGCCCGCTCGGAACCCGCCGCCTCTTCGGCCAAGGTAATCACCTGGCAGCTGTGCTGGTGACCACGGGCGGCGATTTCGTCGGCAATGTTGTTCACTTCGAACAGCGCCGAACGCCCCTTGGGCTCGGCCACGAAGGTGCCCACGCCCTGCATGCGCACCAGCAGGCCTTCGGCGGTAAGCTCGCGCAAGGCGCGGTTGATGGTCATGCGGCTGAAGCCCAGTTGGTTGACCAGCTCGCTCTCCGAAGGCACGCGGTGATGCGGCGGCCAGCTGCCATTGTCGATCTGCTGGGCGATCATCTGCTTGACCCGCGCATACAGCGGCGCCGGGCCCTCGCCCATCTGGGCAACCAGCGCGGAGACAGGAGGTGTCGGCACGGCGTGGATCCTTGTCGATAGAAATGAACGGTAGCTTGCCGCAGTTTACCCGGCAGGCAAACAGCTGTATATGTATATACAAGCTAATAACAACAGGATTTTTGCCGATGTCCACCTACTTTGCCGAGCGCGCCCTGCTGCCCACCGGCTGGGCCCGCGACGTGCTGATCGAGGTGGCCAGCACTGGCCACATTGCCCGCATCGAGGCAGGGGCATCGCCCGAGGGTGCCGAGCAGGTGAAGGGGCCGTTGCTGCCCGGCATGCCAAACCTGCACTCCCACGCGTTTCAACGGGCCATGGCAGGCCTGGCGGAAGTGGCAGGCAACCCCAATGACAGCTTCTGGACCTGGCGCGACCTGATGTACCGCCTGGTCGGGCAGATCAGCCCCGAGCAGTTGCAGATCATCGCGCGCCAGTTGTACATCGAAATGCTCAAAGCCGGTTATACCTCGGTCGCTGAATTCCACTACGTGCACCATGCCCCATCCGGCCAGGCTTACGACGACCCGGCCGAGCTGTCCCGGCGTATCAGCGCAGCGGCAGCCGACAGCGGTATCGGCCTTACCTTGTTGCCGGTGCTTTACAGCCACGCAGGTTTCGGCGGCCAGGCACCGAGCGAGGGGCAGCGGCGCTTCATCAACACCACCGGGCACTACCTGGAACTGCAATCGCGGCTGGCCCCGCTGATGGCAGCGCAACCCGCGCAGCGCCTGGGCCTGTGCTTCCATTCGCTGCGGGCAGTAACGCCCGGGCAAATCGCCGATGTACTGGCCGCCAGCGACCCGCACTGCCCGGTACATATCCACATCGCCGAACAACAGAAAGAGGTGGACGACTGCCTGGCCTGGAGCGGCCTGCGGCCGTTGCAATGGCTGCATGAGCATGTGCAGGTGGACCCGCGCTGGTGCCTGGTACATGCCACCCATGCCGAGCCCCACGAGGTCACCGCCATGGCCCGCAGCGGCGCAGTGGCCGGGCTATGCCTGACCACCGAAGCCAACCTGGGTGACGGGATATTCCCGGCGGTGGATTACCTGGCCCAGGGCGGGCGCCTGGGTATCGGCTCGGACAGCCACGTATCACTGAGCGTGGTGGAAGAACTGCGCTGGCTGGAATATGGCCAACGCCTGCGTGACCAACGGCGCAACCGCTTGTATGGCCGCGAACAACCCATGGTGGGCCGCACACTGTACTACGCGGCGCTTGCAGGTGGGGCCCAGGCGCTGGGGCAACCCGTTGGCGAACTGGCGGTAGGCAAACGCGCCGACTGGCTGGTACTGGATGGGCACGACCCTTACATCGCAACCGCGAACGGCGATGCCATTCTCAACCGCTGGCTGTTCGCGGGTGGCGACCGCCAGGTACAGGACGTGATGGTCAACGGCCAGTGGGTGGTGCGCCAGGGCCATCACGCCCAGGAAGAGGCCAGTGCACAGGCCTTTACCCAGGTGTTGCGCGAACTGTTGGGTTGAATGCAGCGGGGCTGCCTGGCAGCCCCACCCCGTCAATGCATCTTGACGATCTGCTGATCGGAAGCGCGCCAGACCAGCCGGCTGGTGTCATAACCCTGCTGGCGTGCCTTGGCCAGCAAGCTCTCCCGCTGCCAGGCCGGCAGGCTTTGCGTGCGTGACAGAATCCACAGGTATTTGCGGTCCGGGCTGCCGACGATCGCGGTGCGATAGCGGTCGTCTACGTACAGAATCCAGTAGTCGCCCTTGGCTACGCCCGGTACCAGCTTGGTGAACCAGTTGTCGAACTCTACCCACAGCTTGTCGGTGTGGCCGGGCTCCTGAACCGTGGCATGGCCTTCGGCGCGCAGCCACTCATCGCCCATCGTGCGGCAACGGTTGAGTACGCCAAAGGTGCCGTCCGGCTTCAGGTTGTAATGGGCTTCGGACTGCTCGCAACCAGCCTGGTAGCGCATGGGCAGGCGCGCCAGCTCATACCACTTGCCCTGGTAACGCTTGAGGTCGACATTGCCAGCTGTCTTGGGCGCCAGCGGATCATGCGCAGAGCCGGCGCACCCCCCCAGCAACATGGCCAGGCAGACACCGATCAGCAGGTACAGACGCCTCATTTGAGACCCTGCCCGGAGTACATCAGCACTTTGTCGGAGGCGTACTGCACGCTGATGAAACTCTTCTCGTCGCCCCAGGTACAGCTGCTCATGCCCAGCGCGCCGGAGCACTCGGTAGGCGTGCCGAGCAACTGCTCGACCTCGGCCTTGTTCATACCGGCCTTGAGCCGGGAATAGTTTTCCTGGTTGATCTTGCTGCAGGCGGCCAGAACGACGCACAGCGACAACAGGGCGAGGGAACGCAACGACATGAGGGACACTCCTGACAATGGACACAGGCGAGTGGCCTGCAGTGGCCTTCGACGGGAAAAACGGTCCCAGGTTCCCTGATGCAGTGCTGCGGTGCGCACCAGGTAGGGGGGCGCTGGGCGCCCCATCGCGAGCTGCGCTCGCTCCTACGACGGCGGGGGTCAGAAGCGGGAGCCGGGCTCCAGCAGGAAGTCCATCTCTTCGCTGGTACTCGGCCGTTCCAGTACCAGGTTGCGGTGCGGGAACCGCCCAAAGCGCTCGATCACACGCTGATGCTGCTCGGCGTAATCCAGAAACCCTTCGAACAGCCGGCGGTTGGGCTCAGGCTGCTCTTCCAGCAGCATCTGATAACGCTCCACGCACAGGTTCTGCCAGTCCAGCACTTCGGCATGCTCCAGCACCAGCAGCACGAACACCCGCTGGATAGGCAGCAACTGGTAATCCCAGCCCTTCTGCAAGCCCTGCATGGCCACCACCTGGGCACGACGATCGCCCTCGAAGGCACGCGGCGTGTCGCGGTAGAGCATGCGTGGCAACTGGTCCAGCAGTATCAGCAGCCCCAGCCAGCCCTGCGGGCTTTGCTGCCACTCGTCGAGCCCGCCCGCCAGGGCCTGCTCCACGAGTTCGCCGAACAGCGCGTGCGCCTCGGCATCATGCTGCTTGCCGAACCACTGCGCGCTTTTCTCGTCAGCCACGGCCTGGGCATTGCTGCCCCAACCGAACCACCACTCCAGCAACGGCTGCCAAGGTGCGAGCATGACTTACTCCTTGTGGTAGGCGGTTACGCGCTCGACCTCTTGCTTCGAGCCGAGGATCACCGACACACGCTGGTGCAGGCTGTCTGGCTGAATATCGAGGATGCGATCGTAACCGTTGGTGGAAGCGCCGCCGGCCTGTTCGATGATGAACGACATCGGGTTGGCTTCGTACATCAGGCGCAGCTTGCCCGGCTTGCTTGGGTCGCGGGCATCACGCGGGTACATGAACAGGCCGCCACGGGTCAGGATGCGGTGCACGTCGGCAACCATCGAGGCGATCCAGCGCATGTTGTAGTTCTTCTTCAACGGCCCGGTTTCACCCGCCAGCAGCTCGTCCACATAACGCTGTACCGGGGCTTCCCAGTGGCGCTGGTTGGACATGTTGATGGCGAACTCCGCGGTGGTTTCAGGCACCTGGATGTTCTCGTGGGTAAGCACGAAGCTGCCCAGCTCACGGTCGAGGGTGAAGCCTTTTACGCCGTTGCCCAAGGTCAGGATCAGCATGGTCTGCGGGCCATAGATGGCGTAACCCGCCGCAACCTGCTGGGTGCCTGGTTGCAGGAATGCGTTTTCGTTCAGGGTTTCGTTCTGGCTCAGGTACTCGGTTGGGCAACGCAGTACCGAGAAGATGGTGCCCACCGACACGTTGACGTCGATGTTGGACGAGCCGTCCAGCGGGTCGAACACCAGCAGGTAAGCGCCCTTGGGGTAGCGCCCCGGGATCTGGTAGGCGTTGTCCATTTCTTCGGACGCCATGCCGGCCAGGTGACCGCCCCACTCGTTGGCTTCAAGCAGGATATCGTTGGAAATCACGTCCAGTTTCTTCTGGACTTCGCCTTGCACGTTTTCGGTGCCCATGCTGCCCAGCACGCCGCCGAGGGCGCCCTTGGACACGTGGTGGCTGATTTCCTTGCACGCACGCGCCACCACTTCGATCAGGAAGCGCAGATCGGCAGGGGTATTGTTGCTGCGGGTCTGCTCGATCAGATAGCGACTCAGGGTAACGCGGGACATGTATGGCTCCGAATGGATTGGGGATGAAAACCCACGCAGTTTACAGGGAGAGTGACAGGCTAGCGAGTCATGAGACTCGCCACGGCTGTCAGACGGCACATCAGGTCGGTAGTTCAGCGGCCGCCAGGCCGGTGGTCGGCATCCGGGCCTTCGCGGGTTCACCCGCGAAAGGGCCGGGGCAGCAGCCGATCACTCCAGCGCTTTCCAGATTTCGGTCGCATACTCCCTGATGGTGCGGTCCGACGAGAACCAGCCCATGCGCGCCGTGTTCAGCACCGCCATGCGCCACCATTGCTGCGGCTGGTGCCACAGGTCCTCGACATGCTGCTGCGCATCCCAGTACGCATCGAAGTCGGCGCACACCAGGAAGCGGTCGTAACCCACCAGCCCATCGATCAACCCCACGTAGCGCGACGGATCATCCGGCGAGAACACCCCACCGCGGATCGCCTCCAGCACATTGCCTAGGCGGCCGGATGCTGCAATGTCCTGCTCCGCGCCAAAGTCTCCGGCACGCTTGCGTGCCTCCACCTGCTGCGCGGTAAGGCCGAAGATGAACATGTTCTCGGCCCCCACCTGCTCACTCATCTCCACGTTGGCGCCATCCAGCGTGCCGATGGTCAGGGCACCGTTGAGCCCGAACTTCATGTTGCTGGTACCGGACGCTTCGTAACCGGCGGTGGAGATCTGCTCGGACAGGTCCGCCGCCGGGATGATGCTTTCGGCCAGGCTGACGTTGTAGTTGGGCAGAAACACCACCTTGAGCCGGCCATGCACCGTGGGGTCGTTGTTCACCACCCGGGCGATGTCGTTGGCCAGCTTGATGATCAGCTTGGCCTGGTGGTAGCTGGCAGCGGCCTTGCCGGCGAAAATCTTAACCCGGGGCACCCAGTTGGTGCTGGGGTCGTTGCGCATGGCCTGGTAGAGCGCCACGGTGTGCAGCAGGTTGAGCAACTGGCGCTTGTACTCGTGGATGCGCTTGACCTGCACGTCGAACATGGCCTCGGGGTTCACGGTAATGCCGAGGCGGTCCTGGATGATGCTGGCCAGTGCCCGCTTGCTGTGCAGCCGCTGGGCGGCGAACTGCCGGCAGAAGCTGGGCTTGTCCGCAAAGGGCACCAGGCCGGCCAGGCGTCCCTCGGGGTCGTCCAGCAGCTCCGGCCCGAGTGCCTCCACCAGCATGCCGGTCAGCTGCGGGTTGGACTGGTACAGCCAGCGGCGGAACGTGATGCCGTTGGTCTTGTTGTTGATGCGGTCGGGGTACAGCTTGTGAAGCTCGGCGAACACCGTGCTCTTCATCAGTTGGCTGTGCAGCGCCGACACGCCATTGACGCTGTGCGAGCCCAGGAACGCCAGGTTGCCCATGCGCACCCGGCGGCCGTTGTCTTCCTCGATCAGTGACACGGCCCGCAACACGTCGAAGTCATGGGTGCCTTTGGCCCGCAGGGCATCGATGTGGTAGGCGTTGATCAGGTAGATGATCTGCATGTGCCGCGGCAGCATGCGTTCCATCAGCGCTACCGGCCAGGTTTCCAACGCCTCGGGCAGCAAGGTGTGGTTGGTGTAGGCCAGGGTGCCTACGGTCAGTTCCCAGGCGGTATCCCACGGGATCTCGTGCTGGTCGACCAGCAGACGCATCAATTCGGCAACCGCAATGGACGGGTGGGTGTCGTTCAGCTGAATGGCCGCGGCATCGGGCAGGTTGAGCAGGCTGTCGTGCATGTTCAGGTGGCGGCGCAGCAGGTCCTGCAACGAAGCCGATACGAAGAAGTATTCCTGGCGCAGGCGCAGTTCCTGCCCCGCTTCGGTGCTGTCGGCCGGGTAAAGCACACGCGAGATGCTTTCGGCGCGGGCCACTTCGGCCACTGCACCCAGGTGGTCACCGGCATTGAAGCGCTCCAGGTGCAGCTCTTCCAGCGCCCGCGCACGCCACAGGCGCAGGGTATTGACGCTGGAACCGCGCCAGCCCACTACGGGTGTGTCGTAGGCAACTGCCCGCACGGTTTCACCCGGCGTCCACACCTGGCGCGCATTGCCATGGGCGTCGTGCAGCGTTTCGACGCTGCCACCAAAACTGATCGGGTAGATCACTTCGGCGCGCTCGAACTCCCAGGGGTTGCCGAAATCCAGCCAGTTCTCGGTCTGCTCCTGCTGCCAGCCGTCCACCATCGCCTGCCGGAACAACCCGTGCTCGTAGCGGATGCCATAGCCATGCGCAGCGATGCCCAGGGTCGACATGCTTTCCATGAAGCACGCCGCCAGGCGGCCCAGGCCGCCGTTACCCAGCGCGGCATCCGGCTCCAGCAGGCGAATGCGCTCCAGGTCCACGTCCAACCCTTCCAAGGCATCACGGGCGATGTCCAGCAGGCCGAGATTGCTCAAGCTGTCGTAGAGCAGGCGGCCGATGAGGAACTCGAGGGAGAGGTAATACACCCGCTTCTGGCTGCGTCGGTACGACTGCCGCGTGTGGTCCATCCAGTGGTCGACCATGTGGTCGCGCGCCGCCAGGGCAATGGCTTCGAACCAGTCGTGGTCAAAGGCATGCTCCGGGTCTTTGCCGACCGCGTAGGTGAGTTTATCCAGCACTGCGGCGCGAAAATCCGCGACTTCAGCGTCTCGAGCGTTGGGTTCCTGGGACATGCGGCATCCTCGGGCGAGTAGACGAAAGCGGAATGCAAATGTTGAGCCTAGACGCTTCGACCGAACACCACGGCCAGTGTTCGCGATTTTCATCAGGCACACTGCATTTGGTCAAAAGGTTGTTCATAAATTGAGCGATTCCGGTATCATCGCGCGCCCCAAGACCGTGATCCACCCTATAAAACGATGAAAACGACCCTGATCGCCGCTGCCGAAGTCGACCGCCTGGAAACCTGGCAGCGCTATGCCAGCCACATGTGTGGTGGCTGCCACTCCACCTGCTGCACCTTGCCGGTAGAGGTCAAGATCAAGGATCTGATCCGTATCGGTGTGGTGGATGAGTTCGAAAAAGACGAACCTCCCAAGAACGTGGCCAAGCGCCTGCAGAAAGAAGGCATCATCGAGCGCTTCAACCAGAAGTCCGGGATCTTCACCCTGACCCGAATGAGCAATGATGACTGCATGTATCTGGATCGTAAGAGCCGCCTGTGCACCATTTATGACAAGCGCCCGGACACCTGCCGCAATCACCCCAAGGTTGGGCCGCGGCCAGGGTATTGCGCGTACAAGCCCAAGGTGGTCGGGCGCTGATCGTTAGCCTGGACCGGCCTCTTCGCGGGTGAACCCGCTCCCACAGGATCTCTGCAATGTCCAGAGCCCGTGAAGCCACTGTGGGAGCGGGTTTACCCGCGAAGAGGCCAGCCCCGACAGCACAATTTCTGAAGGCACAAAAAAACGCCCCCGGCCTTTCGACCGGGGGCGTTTTCATTCAGCCTGAACTAACTCAGTTCTTGGCTTTCTTGGCAGCGCGGGTACGCTCGCCTTCGTCCAGGATCTTCTTGCGCAGACGGATCGACTTCGGCGTCACTTCGCACAGCTCGTCATCCTGGATGAATTCCAGGGCCTGTTCCAGGGTGTGGCGAACCGGCGGCACCAGGGCGATGACTTCGTCTTTGCCCGAAGCACGCATGTTGTCGAGCTTCTTGCCTTTGGTCGGGTTCACGCCCAGGTCGTTGTCACGGCTGTTCAGGCCGATGATCTGGCCACCGTAGATTTCCTGGCCGTGCTCGACGAACAGCTTGCCGCGCGCCTGCAGGGTTTCCAGCGAGTAGGTCAGTGCCTTGCCGGTTTCGACCGAAACCAGAACGCCGTTCAGACGGCCAGACATCTGGCCGGACTTCATGGTGTCGTAGCGGTCGAAGATCGAGGTCAGGATGCCTGCACCATTGGTCAGGGTCAGGAACTGGTTACGGAAACCGATCAGACCACGGGCCGGGATGTTGTACTCCAGGCGAACACGGCCTTTGCCATCCGGCACCATGTTGGTCAGGTCGCCCTTACGCAGGCCCATCTCTTCCATGACCTTGCCCTGGGATTCTTCAGGGATGTCGATGGTCACGTTTTCGAACGGTTCCTGCTTCACGCCATCCACTTCGCGGATGATCACTTCAGGGCGGCCCACGGCCATCTCGAAGCCTTCGCGGCGCATGGTTTCGATCAGTACCGACAGGTGCAGTTCACCACGGCCCGACACCTTGAACTTGTCTGGGGAGTCGGTTTCCTGAACGCGCAGGGCTACGTTGTACAGCAGCTCCTTGTCCAGACGGTCCTTGATGTTACGGCTGGTGACGAACTTGCCTTCCTTGCCGCAGAACGGCGAGTCGTTGACCTGGAAGGTCATCGAAACGGTTGGCTCGTCAACGGTCAGCGGCTTCATCGCCTCTACCGCGTCCGGTGCACACAGGGTGTCGGAAATGAACAGCTCGTCGAAACCGCTGATGCAGACGATGTCGCCAGCCTGAGCTTCTTCGACGTCAACACGGTGCAGGCCGTGGTGACCCATCAGTTTCAGGATACGGCCGTTGCGCTTCTTGCCGTCGGTGTCGATGGCCACAACCGGGGTGTTCGGCTTGACGCGGCCACGGGCGATGCGGCCAACGCCGATTACGCCGAGGAAGCTGTTGTAGTCCAGTGCGGAGATCTGCATCTGGAACGGGCCGTCACGGTCAACCGAAGGCGCGGGCACGTTGTCGATGATCGACTGGTACAGGGCAGTCATGTCTTCGCCCATTTCGGTGTGGTCCAGGCCGGCGATGCCGTTCAGGGCCGAGGCGTAGACGACTTTGAAGTCCAGCTGTTCATCGGTGGCACCGAGGTTGTCGAACAGGTCGAAGATCTGGTCCAGAACCCAGTCAGGACGCGCGCCCGGGCGGTCGACCTTGTTGATCACAACGATCGGCTTCAGGCCGGCTTCGAAGGCCTTCTTGGTCACGAAGCGGGTTTGCGGCATAGGGCCGTCCTGGGCGTCGACCAGCAGCAGCACGGAGTCGACCATCGACATCACACGCTCAACCTCGCCACCGAAGTCGGCGTGGCCGGGGGTGTCGACGATGTTGATGTGGTAGCCGTTCCAGTTGATGGCGGTGTTTTTCGCCAGAATGGTAATGCCGCGCTCTTTTTCCTGGTCGTTGGAGTCCATCACGCGCTCGTCGTTGAGCTCGTTACGCTCCAGGGTGCCGGACTGGCGCAGGAGTTTGTCGACCAGGGTGGTTTTACCATGGTCAACGTGGGCGATGATGGCGATGTTACGCAGATTTTCGATCACAACTGTATCTCGATCAGAGGATTCGGTTGCCGCCAGTGTAGGCGGCGAATAGGTATGCTTTGCGGCTCAGCGGGCCCGCAGGTCGGGAGGGCGATGGCGGATGCTGCCGCCATACAGCCCTGGCGTCTTATGCCGGACGATAAACACGCACATTGGCATGTCCCTCACTGAGCAGGTGGTGTGCGTGCAAACGGCTCATCACACCTTTGTCGCAATACAGCAAGTACTGGCGCGTGGGGTCCAAGTGCTTGAACTTGCTGTTGATGGCATAGAACGGCATGGCCTGGACTTCGATCCCGTCGATGACCATGGGTTCGTCTTCCTGGGCATCGGGGTGACGGATGTCGATGATGATCTGACCCGGCAGTGCCTCGGCCACTTCCTCGATCTCGATGTCCTTGCCCAGCTCGTCGATCACATGGTCGATGGAGATGAACTTGGCGCGCTCGATGGCGCGCTCCAGCACCTGCATCTCGAACTGCTTTTCTTCGTGCTCCATGCGGTGGCGTTTGGCATGGGTAGTCGGGTTCACCGAAATCACGCCGCAGTACTCGGGCATGTGCTTGGCGAAATCGGCGGTGCCGATGGCGTAGGCCTGGTCGATGATGTCCTGCTTGTGGGTGGCCAGCAACGGGCGCAGCACCAGCTTGTCGGTAGCAGAATCAATGATCGACAGGTTGGGCAGGGTCTGGCTGGACACCTGGGAAATCGCCTCGCCGGTCACCAGCGCGTCGATGTCCAGCCGCTCGGCCATGCGCGCAGCAGCGCGCAGCATCATGCGCTTGAGGGTCACGCCCATGTAGCTGTTGTCGACCTTGTTGAGGATCTCGCCGACCACTTCCTCGAATGGCACGCTGATGAACAGCACGCGCTGGCTGCTGCCGTACTTCTTCCACAGGAAGTGGGCCACTTCCATCACCCCCAGCTCGTGGGCACGGCCGCCGAGGTTGAAGAAGCAGAAGTGGGTCATCAGGCCGCGGCGCATCATCTGGTAGGCCGCCACGGTGGAGTCGAAACCACCGGACATCAGCACCAGCGTCTGCTCCAGCGCACCCAGCGGATAACCGCCGATGCCCTGGTGCTGGCTATGAATCACGTACAGGCGCTGGTCGCGGATTTCGATGCGCACCAGCACCTCGGGGTTCTTCAGCGTGATACCGGCCGCACCGCACTGCTGGCGCAGCTGGCTGCCGACGTAACGGTCGACGTCCATCGAGGTGAAATCGTGATGGCCACCGCGCTTGCAGCGTACGGCGAAGTGCTTGCCGGCCAGCAGGTGGCCGAAATGGTGCTTGCACTTGGCGACGATATCGTCGAAGTCACCCAGTGGGTATTGCTCGACCTGCAGGAAGTGGGTGATACCCGGGGTGCAGGTAAGGCGCTCGATGATCTCGCGCTGGACCTTTTCGTCCTCGATGCGGGTGACCACTTCGAGATTGTCCCAGACACCATCGACCGCGAGCTCAGGGTCGAGGTCCTTGAGCACGTTGCGGATGTTCTTGGCCAGCTGGCGGATGAAGCGCTTGCGCACCGGCCGGCTCTTGATGGTGATCTCTGGGAAGACTTTGACGATAAGTTTCATTGGTCTACAGCGCGCACTGGGCCTGCCGAAAATGAGGGGCGCGGATTATAGCGGAAGTTGCTCAGCTTTTGACCAAATTTTGGTCAGAAGCGCCAATATTAATGCAATGCACCTCTATCGTAGGAGCGCGTAGGAGCGAGCGTAGCTCGCGATAGCCCTCACACGATCGCCCTGGAGGACGTAATCGCGAGCTGCGCTCGCTCCTACATAAAGCCGTAACGCACCATTGCGGTGCACCACAGAAACATTACGCATTTTAATGGTGCAAAGCTTGCCCTCAGCCTGTCTCCAGATGCCCAAGAACGCCTCCTTATGTCCAGACCTCGCCATTTTCGGGCACTGGCATGCAATTTGCTCCCTTGTGAGGCAGGTAAGCTTGGCCGACTATCCGCGCCCGGCAACACCCTTTTTCCAGGGCCGCGGCCAACCGTGCCCTAGACCATCCGGAGGACAACATGTCGAAGTCGGTTCAACTCATCAAAGATCATGACGTCAAGTGGATTGATCTGCGTTTCACGGACACCAAAGGCACTCAGCACCACGTGACCATGCCGGCGCGTGATGCGCTGGACGACGATTTCTTCGAAGTCGGCAAGATGTTCGACGGCTCCTCCATCGCTGGCTGGAAAGGCATCGAAGCCTCCGACATGATCCTGATGCCGGTCGACGAAACCGCCGTGCTCGACCCGTTCACCGAAGAGCCCACCCTGATCATCACCTGCGACATCGTCGACCCGTCGAGCATGCAGGGCTACGACCGTGACCCACGCGCCATCGCCAAGCGCGCCGAGGAATACCTCAAGAGCACCGGCATTGGTGACACCGTCTTCGCAGGCCCGGAGCCTGAGTTCTTCATCTTCGATGAAGTGAAGTTCCAGTCGGACATTTCCGGCTCGATGTTCAAGATCTTCTCCGAGCAAGGCTCGTGGATGACCGGTGCCGATATCGAAGGCGGCAACAAAGGCCACCGCCCAGGCGTGAAAGGCGGCTATTTCCCGGTTCCGCCGTTCGACCACGACCACGAAATCCGTACTGCCATGTGCAACGCACTGGAAGAAATGGGCCAGACCGTCGAAGTTCACCACCACGAAGTGGCCACCGCTGGCCAGAACGAAATCGGCGTCAAGTTCAACACTCTGGTGAAGAAGGCTGACGAAGTACAGGCCCTGAAATACGTCGTGCACAACGTTGCCGACGCCTACGGCCGCACCGCTACCTTCATGCCCAAGCCGCTGTACGGCGATAACGGCTCGGGCATGCACGTGCACATGTCGATCTGGAAGGAAGGCAAGAACACCTTCGCGGGCGAAGGCTATGCCGGCCTGTCCGAAACCGCCCTGTACTTCATCGGCGGCATCATCAAGCACGGTAAGGCCCTGAACGGCTTCACCAACCCTTCCACCAACTCCTACAAGCGTCTGGTCCCAGGCTTCGAAGCCCCGGTAATGCTGGCCTACTCCGCACGCAACCGCTCGGCCTCGATCCGTATCCCCTACGTCGGCAGCCCGAAAGCTCGCCGTATCGAAGCGCGCTTCCCGGACCCATCGGCCAACCCGTACCTGGCCTTTGCAGCCCTGCTGATGGCTGGTCTGGATGGCATCCAGAACAAGATCCACCCAGGCGATGCGGCGGACAAGAACCTGTATGACCTGCCGCCTGAAGAGGCCAAGGACATCCCGCAAGTGTGCGGCAGCCTGAAAGAAGCCCTGGAAGAGCTGGACAAAGGCCGTGCGTTCCTGACCAAGGGCGGCGTGTTCTCCGACGACTTCATCGATGCCTTCATCGAACTGAAGAGCGAAGAAGAGATCAAGGTCCGCACCTTCGTCCACCCGCTGGAATACGAGCTGTACTACAGCTGCTGATCTGATCGGCACACCTCGCCGATACGGAAAACGAGATGGCCTCCTTGATGGAGGCCATTTTTTTTGCATTTCACACTGTGTCCTACACGGCAAGCAGACACAGCTGACATTTTGCGGTGTCACGCAGCAGCAAGGTAGACGGCCATTTCCTCAACGGGCGTCACCATGCAAAAAATCCTACCCGCGCTACTCACCGCAGCATTGCTCACCGGATGCGTCAGCCAAGGCCAGGAGGCCGTCAAATCACAGGTTCTCCACCGGGCAACAGGCAGCTGGGACGGCACCCCTTACCGTCAATACCCGGCGGGGCCACCTGTGTTGTCCCTGGTGAGGCTGACCATACCTGCCAACACGACACTAGACTGGCATTGCCACAAAGCGCTCAACCTCGGCTACCTGGCTGAAGGCAGCCTGGAAGTGGAAACCCGCGATGGAAAACGAATCCACCTGAACGCGGGCGACACGCTGGCTGAGCTGGTTGGGGAAGTTCATCGCGGGCACACGGCGGGGCAACCAGCGACGGTAATGGTGTTTCACGCAGCTGATGAGACGTTGGCGTTCTCCACGCCGGAAGCGCAATGCCCAGCTCAACGACCGGCTGAAAACACCGCTCTGAATGCACTCCTCGATCTGGTGGAGAAACGCCTGACAACCGCTGAGGCAGTTGCTTTACATAAATGGGACAAGAAACAGCCCGTTCAAGCGACCGAGCGTGAGCAGCAAGTACTGGCCAGTGTCCGCCAGGCCTCGCCGGGTTTGGGCTTGGCGCCACAACGCGCCGAGGCGTTCTTCACCGACCAGATGGAAGCCAACAAGCTGGTGCAATACACCTTGCTGTCCCAATGGCACCTGGCGGGCCAGGCGCTAGACACCCAGCGCCTGGACCTGACCGACGTCATCCGCCCACGGCTGGACGAACTGCAGGCTGACTTGCTGGCGAAGCTGGCCGCCTTCGACCAACGCCCTGTACCAGGCTGCGCGGCGCAGCTGGCCGTTGCCATCGCCAACAGGCCGCTGCTGCCAGCGGCGCAACATGCGTTGATCCGCGCTACCGGCCAGCTATGCGATCGGCCGTGAACTCACTATGCTCCATTATGGTGCGCGCTAAGTGCCGTTGTACTTCGCGGTCGCCCAAAAAAGGTCGTCTGAAACGATAAACCCGAACATCTTGGTGCGTAGTCGAAGCTAATAAGGCGTTTTTCGGCTTATTCCGCTTCTTTTCGGGGCCTTGGTTTGTTTCTTGCATTTTCATGGCGACTGCAACAGTGGAAACCCCGTGCCTTGCCCGGTCCACGTTTTGCCAGACAGCCCCGAAAGAGGTCGACGACGCCTTATGACCATCAGTGATGCACAGCACCGTCTGCTTCTGGACAACCTCACCACCGCCACCTTGCTGCTTAATGCCGAGTTGCGGTTGGAATACATGAACCCGTCCGCCGAGATGCTGCTGGCCGTCAGCGGCCAGCGCAGCCATGGGCAGTTCATCAGCGAATTGTTTACCGAGTCTGCCGAGGCCCTGGGCTCGCTGCGCCAAGCGGTAGAGCAGGCTCACCCGTTCACCAAGCGCGAAGCCCAGCTCACCTCGTTGACCGGCCAGACCATTACTGTGGACTACGCCGTTACCCCCATCCTGCACCTGGGCCAGACGCTGCTGCTGCTGGAGGTGCACCCCCGTGACCGGCTGCTGCGCATCACCAAGGAAGAAGCCCAGCTAAGCAAGCAGGAAACCACCAAACTGCTGGTGCGCGGGCTGGCCCACGAGATCAAGAACCCGCTGGGCGGCATCCGGGGGGCGGCGCAGTTGCTGGCGCGCGAACTGCCTGAAGAGAGCCTGCGCGACTACACCAACGTGATCATCGAAGAAGCAGACCGCCTGCGTAACCTCGTTGACCGCATGCTGGGCTCCAACAAGTTGCCGTCGCTGGCCATGACCAACATCCACGAAGTACTGGAAAGGGTCTGCAGCCTGGTGGATGCCGAGAGCCAGGGGTGCATCACGCTGGTGCGCGACTATGACCCTAGCCTGCCGGACGTCTTGATCGACCGCGAACAGATGATCCAGGCAGTGCTCAATATCGTGCGCAACGCCATGCAGGCGATCAGTTCGCAAAACGAGCTGCGCCTGGGCCGCATCACCCTGCGCAGCCGTGCCCTGCGCCAGTTCACCATCGGCCATGTGCGCCATAGGCTGGTGGCGAGGGTCGAGATCATCGACAACGGGCCCGGCATTGCAGCGGAACTGCAGGACACCCTCTTCTACCCCATGGTCAGTGGTCGCCCGGACGGTACCGGGCTGGGCCTGGCCATTACCCAGAACATCATCAGCCAGCACCAGGGGCTGATCGAGTGCGAAAGCCACGCGGGCCATACCGCATTTTCCATTTACCTGCCCCTGGAACAAGGAGCCAACGCCTCATGAGCCGAAGTGAAACCGTATGGATCGTCGACGATGATCGCTCCATCCGCTGGGTGCTGGAAAAAGCCCTGCAACAGGAAGGCATGACCACCCAGAGCTTCGACAGCGCCGATGGGGTGATGGGCCGGCTGGCACGCCAGCAGCCCGACGTGATCATTTCCGATATCCGCATGCCCGGTTCCAGCGGCCTGGAACTGCTCGCCCAGATTCGCGAACAGCACCCACGCCTGCCGGTCATCATCATGACCGCACACTCCGACCTGGACAGCGCCGTGGCGTCGTACCAGGGCGGTGCGTTCGAGTACCTGCCCAAGCCGTTCGATGTGGACGAAGCGGTTGCGCTGGTCAAGCGTGCCAACCAGCATGCCCAGGAACAACATGGGCTGGACGTGCCACAGAGCCTGGCCCGCACCCCTGAAATCATCGGCGAAGCGCCGGCGATGCAAGAGGTGTTTCGCGCCATTGGCCGCCTGAGCCACTCCAACATCACGGTGCTGATCAACGGCGAATCGGGTACCGGCAAGGAACTGGTCGCCCACGCGCTGCACCGCCACAGCCCGCGGGCTGCTTCACCGTTCATCGCCCTGAACATGGCAGCCATCCCCAAGGACCTGATGGAGTCCGAGCTGTTCGGCCACGAAAAAGGCGCGTTCACCGGGGCGGCCAACCTGCGCCGGGGCCGCTTCGAGCAGGCCGACGGGGGCACCCTGTTCCTCGACGAAATCGGCGACATGCCAGCAGACACCCAAACCCGCCTGCTGCGGGTGCTGGCGGACGGCGAATTCTACCGAGTGGGGGGCCACATACCGGTCAAGGTCGATGTGCGCATCATCGCGGCTACCCACCAGAACCTGGAATCGCTGGTGCAAGCCGGGAAATTTCGTGAAGACCTGTTCCACCGCCTGAACGTGATCCGCATCCACATCCCGCGGCTGGCCGATCGCCGTGAAGACATCCCGGCCCTTGCCCGGCATTTTCTGGCCCGCGCCGCCCAGGAGCTGGCGGTGGAGCCAAAAGTGCTCAAGCCGGAGACCGAGGAGTTCATCCGCAACCTGCCCTGGCCCGGCAATGTGCGGCAGATGGAGAACACCTGCCGCTGGATCACGGTCATGGCGTCCAGCCGTGAAGTGCTGATCGGCGACCTGCCACCGGAGCTGTTGAACCTGCCGCAGGATGCTGCGCCGGTGACCAACTGGGAGCAGGCGCTACGCCAGTGGGCCGACCAGGCCCTGGCCCGTGGGCAGTCGAACCTGCTGGACAGCGCCGTGCCCAGCTTCGAGCGGATCATGATCGAGACAGCGCTGAAGCACACCGCAGGTCGCCGCCGTGATGCCGCACTGCTGCTGGGCTGGGGGCGCAACACCCTGACCCGCAAGATCAAGGAACTGGGCATGAACGTGGCCGGTGCCGACGACGAGGAAGGCGACGAGCACTGAAACCCACCTGCCGGGGCCATTGCGCAGCCCCGGCACCCGCCTGCACCGATCCTGTGCCCCGTGCACCGCACAAAGGCACGATCCCCCTTAAAACCTGGCAGATTCCCCCTGAAAGCCCAGTATTCACGGGCCTCTCAAAACTGGCACGCCCCCTGCAATAGCCTTGGTAACTCCAGTTTCGGGGGCCCTGGTACAGGCAGGCCGGGTGACCCCTCTTTTATTCGCGACATGCTGTTTTTCGGGGGACCTTGGTACAGGCAGGCCGAGACATCCCCTCTTTTATTCGTGCAGGGTCACCTGCAGCCGCCACCGCCCCCTGGCCGGTGCGCCGGCCCACTCGCCGTGCAGGGCACGCGCAGCCACCACGGTGACCAACAAGCCTTCCTGGCTCTGCTGCACCCGCCAGCTCGCCGGCTTGCCGTGTACCGTAAGCCGCCCCTGCCCGGCCTTGCCCGTGGCCTGAAACAGCAGCGCTACAGTGCCCTCGACGTTCTCGCCATGCAGCTTGGGTTCTTCGTTGAACCACAATGCCAGGCCATCCTGCACAACCTCGATCTGCTGCAGTTCGCGCGCTTGCGGCGCGGTGAGGCGGCCGATCATCAGCCCCACCATGACGCCGACAATCGCCAGCGACAGCATCACCCGCGGGAACGCTTTCGAACGTACATCCGGTTCAGGGGTAGAATGCCCGTCATCTTCATGCCTGGAGCCGTGCATGTTTCACGTCATCCTTTTTCAACCCGAAATTCCGCCGAATACCGGCAACATCATCCGCCTGTGTGCCAACAGCGGCTGCCACCTTCACCTGATCGAACCCATCAGTTTCGAACTGGACGACAAACGCCTGCGCCGTGCCGGGCTCGATTACCACGAGTATGCCACGCTCAAGCGCCACCCGAGCCTCGAGGCCTGCCTGGACAGCCTGGGCGGCCCGAGGCTGTTCGCCTTCACCACCAAGGGTTCGCACCCATTCCACGAGGTGGCCTACCAGCCTGGCGACGCGTTTCTGTTTGGGCCAGAAAGCCGAGGTTTGCCGGGCGAGGTGCTGGACAGCCTGCCCGCCGAACAACGCCTGCGCCTGCCGATGCGGCCGGGGTGCCGTAGCCTGAACCTGTCCAATACCGTGGCGGTGACGGTTTACGAGGCGTGGCGGCAGAATGGCTTTGCCGGAAGCTGATGGTTAGCCTGCAAGGGCCCTTTCGCGGGTGAACCCGCTCCCACAGAAATTCCTGGGCAGCACCATTCCAGTGGGAGCGGGTTTACCCGCGAAGAGGCCGGGGCAGGCATTAAAAAAGCGCCCCGAGAGGCGCTTTTTCAGAAGCAGCAGCTGTTACTGCGCAGCAGGCACTTCGCCCGCTTCCTGCATGCGCTGCATTTCTTGCGCGTACAGGGCATCGAAGTTGACCGGCGACAGCATCAGGGCCGGGAAAGAGCCACGGGTTACCAGGCTGTCCAGGGTTTCGCGAGCATAGGGGAACAGGATGTTCGGGCAGAATGCGCCCAGGGTGTGGCTCATGGAAGCGGCATCCAGGTTCTTGATCAGGAAGATACCCGCCTGCTGCACTTCAGCGATGAACGCCACTTCGTCACCGTTCTTGACGGTAACCGACAGGGTCAGTACCACCTCGTGGAAGTCACCTTCCAGCGCTTTCTGCTTGGTGTTCAGGTCCAGGCCAACGCTCGGCTCCCAGGTCTGACGGAAGATCTGTGGGCTTTTCGGGGCTTCGAACGACAGGTCACGCACATAGATGCGCTGCAGGGAGAACTGAGGGCTGTTGTCTTCTGCAGCAGCGCCGTTGGTCTGTTGGTCAGTCATGGCAGATCCTTATCCTAGTGTTTTGGAGTGCAGTGCAAATCAGGCCGCCAGCAGTGCGTCGAGCTTGCCGGCACGCTCCAGGGCGTAGAGGTCATCGCATCCACCGACGTGGGTGCTGCCGATCCAGATCTGCGGCACCGATGTGCGCCCAGCCTTCTGGGCCATCTCGGCGCGCACCTGTGGCTTGCCATCGACCTTGATTTCCTCGAATGCAACGCCCTTGCTCTCGAGCAGGTACTTGGCGCGCATGCAGTAGGGGCAGTAGTCGCTGGAATAGACGATGACGGGTTTCATATCACTTCACCAAAGGCAGGTTATCGGCTTTCCAGCTGGACACGCCACCGCTGAGCTTGGCAGCGTTGTAACCAGCCTTGAGCAGATCGCGGCACACGGTGCCGGACTGCTGGCCCATCGCGTCGACCACGATGAGGGTTTTTTCCTTGTGCTTGTCCAGCTCGGTCATGCGGCTGGCCAGCTTGTCCTGGGGGATGTTCACCGCACCGACGATATGGCCGGCGGTGTACTCCTTGGCTGGGCGGATATCAATGACCAGGCCCTTGTCGGCATTGACCAGGGCGGTGAGTTGGCCATTGCTCAGGCTCTGCCCGCCACGGCGGATTTCATTGACCAGCAAAGCGACCAGCAGAACAACGAAGATCGCCACCAGTAGGTAGTGGTTTGTCGCAAATTGAATCAGGTTAGCAACCATCTGGGGTGTTCCACGCGATAGAAAATGCCGGCCAGTATACACACCCCCTGTGTGGCACCAAAGCCCGACGGCCCGGCCATCAAAGCGCTTTCATGGGGCCAGGCCAGGTGCGCCGGTCGGCGGAAGGGACGATTATTCGCCCGCGCTGGCGCATTTGCCCTAAAATGCGTGTCTTTATCATCTTTGAACAACCGTGAGTTTGATTGATGACGAGCACGCCCAAACCCCTGGTCCTGATCATCCTGGATGGCTTTGGCCACAGCGAAAGCCCCGAATACAACGCCATCTATGCGGCCAATACGCCGGTCTACGACCGCCTGCGCGCCACCCAGCCGCACGGCCTCATTTCAGGGTCGGGCATGGACGTCGGCCTGCCGGACGGGCAGATGGGCAACTCTGAAGTCGGCCACATGAACCTCGGCGCCGGGCGCGTGGTGTACCAGGACTTCACCCGGGTGACCAAGGCCATCCGTGACGGTGAATTCTTCACCAACCCCGTGCTCACCGGCGCCGTGGACAAAGCCGCCAATGCTGGCAAGGCTGTGCACATTCTCGGTTTGCTGTCCGATGGTGGCGTACACAGCCACCAGGACCACCTGGTGGCCATGGCCGAACTGGCCGCCCAGCGCGGCGCCGAAAAAATCTACCTGCACGCGTTTCTCGACGGCCGCGACACCCCGCCACGCAGCGCACAGTCGTCCATCGAGCTGCTGGATGCCACCTTCGCCAAGCTGGGCAAGGGCCGCATCGCCAGCCTCATCGGCCGTTACTACGCCATGGACCGTGACAACCGCTGGGATCGCGTGAGCGCCGCCTACAACCTTATCGTCGACAGCACCGCCGAATACACCGCCGACAGCGCCCTGGCAGGCCTCGAAGCTGCCTATGCACGCGATGAGAGCGACGAATTCGTCAAGGCCACCCGCATTGGCCAGGCGGTCAAGGTAGAAGACGGCGATGCCGTGATCTTCATGAACTTCCGCGCCGACCGCGCCCGTGAATTGTCGCGGGTGTTCGTCGAGCCGGATTTCAATGAATTCCCACGGGCGCGCCTGCCCAAGGTTGCCGCCTACATCGGCCTGACCCAGTACTCGGCCAAGATCGCAGCCCCTGCGGCCTTCGCCCCGGCCAGCCTGCACAACGTGCTGGGCGAGTACCTGGCCAACAACGGCAAGACCCAGCTGCGCATCGCCGAAACCGAAAAGTACGCCCACGTCACCTTCTTCTTCTCGGGTGGGCGTGAAGAGCCGTTCGAAGGCGAGGAACGCATCCTGATCCCTTCGCCGAAGGTTGCCACCTACGACCTGCAGCCGGAAATGAGCGCCCCCGAAGTCACCGACCGCATCGTCGAGGCCATCGAGCAGCAGCGCTTCGACGTTATCGTGGTCAACTACGCCAACGGCGACATGGTGGGCCACACGGGTGTGTTCTCGGCGGCCGTGCAGGCAGTTGAGGCCTTGGACAGCTGCGTGGGTCGCATCGTGGAAGCGCTGGACAAAGTCGGCGGCGAGGCGCTGATCACAGCCGACCACGGCAACGTCGAGCAGATGGAGGATGAGTCCACCGGCCAGGCCCATACTGCCCACACCACCGAGCCGGTGCCGTTCATCTACGTGGGCAAGCGCCCCCTCAAGGTGCGCGAAGGCGGCGTACTGGCCGATGTCGCGCCGACCATGCTCAAGCTGCTGGGCCTGGAGAAACCCGTCGAAATGACCGGCACCTCGATCCTCCTCGACGCTTGAGAAACAGCTGCAAGTTGTAAGCTACAAGCTGCAAGAAAGATCAAAAGCAAGATCAAGAGCCACACGCGCTCGGCTTGCAGCTTGTAGCTTGTAGCTTGCAGCTCCTTCATACTAGCCCAGTCTCCATCCCCGGTACGCCAAACCTCATGCTTCGCGCCCTGATCCTTCTAGCCCTGTCTTGCCTGCTCAGCCCGGCCTTCGCCGATGAGCGCGCACAGACCCAGCAGCAACTGGACGCCACTCGCCAGGACATTGCCGAGCTCAAGAAGACCTTGGGCAAGCTCCAGGAAGAAAAGGCCGGTGTGCAAAAAGACCTGAAAACGACCGAAACCGACATCGGCAAGCTCGAAAGGCAGGTGGAGGCCCTGCAGCAAGAACTAAAAAAGACCGAGGGCGAGCTGGAGCGCCTTGATACCGAGAAAAAAAAACTCCAGAGCGCCCGCGTTGAACAACAACGGCTGATCGCCATTCAGGCCCGTTCTGCCTACCAGAACGGGCGCGAGGAATACCTCAAGCTGCTGCTCAACCAGCAGAACCCCGAGAAATTCGCCCGCACCCTCACGTATTACGATTACCTGAGCAAGGCGCGCCTTGAACAACTGCGCACCTTCAACGAAACACTTCGCCAGCTGGCCAACGTGGAGCGCGAAATCGGCACGCAACAGCAGCAGCTGTTGGCCCAGCAGGCAGACCTCGACACCCGCCGCCAGGCGCTGGAAACCGAGCGCAGCAAGCGCCAGCAGTTACTGGCCAAGCTGAACGGTGACGTGAAAGACCGCGACCAGAAGCTGCGCGCCCGCGAGCAAGACCAGGCCGACCTGGCCAAGGTCCTGAAAACCATCGAGGAAACCCTGGCTCGCCAGGCCCGCGAAGCCGAAGAAGCGCGCCAGCGGGCCCTCATAGCGCAGCAGGAGGCAGAAAAACGCCGTCAGCAGGAGGCCCTTGCCGCCGCTGCCCGCAATCAGCCTGCCGAACCGGTCGAGCCGCCGAAAAAGGCCCGTGCCACCCTGGGGCCGATGGTGTCCGGTGATGGCGCCAGCTACGGCGGTGCATTTTCTGCAGCCCGTGGAAAACTTCCCTGGCCAGTCAATGGTCGATTGCTGGCACGCTTCGGTGATGCACGCGGTACGGATGCCCGGGCCAAGTGGGACGGGGTGATGATCGGGGCAAGCCCCGGCACCCAGGTGCGCGCCGTACACGGCGGGCGCGTGGTGTTTGCCGACTGGTTGCGCGGCGCCGGCCTTCTGGTCATTCTCGATCACGGTAACGGTTACCTGAGCCTGTACGGCCATAACCAGAGCCTGCTGAAGAACGCCGGGGATATCGTCAAGGCCGGCGAGGCCATCTCGACGGTCGGTGACAGCGGTGGCCAGGAGGCTGCCGGGTTGTACTTCGCCATCCGCCAGCAGGGCCGGCCTACCGACCCTTCGCAATGGTGCCGTGGCTAGTCAAACTTATGCGGCGTAGCCTGGGTGCTACGCCGATGCTCCGCAGGGAGCGCTTACAGGATCAGGAGTTCGTTCGACATGCTGCACTCGCCTCGTCTTACCCAGCTGGCCCTGTCCATCGCCCTGGCGGTCGGCACGCCCCTGGCCCTCGCCGCAGAGCCGGCCAAGGCGGCAGCAGCACCGGCCACCGAGATGACCAGCAAGGCGCCGCTGCCGCTCGAAGAGCTGCGCACCTTCGCCGAGGTCATGGACCGGATCAAGGCCGCCTATGTCGAGCCGGTAGATGACAAGACCCTGCTGGAGAACGCCATCAAGGGCATGCTCAGCAACCTTGACCCGCACTCTGCCTACCTTGGGCCAGAAGACTTCCAGGAGCTGCAGGAAAGCACCAGCGGCGAATTCGGCGGCCTGGGCATCGAGGTTGGCCAGGAAGACGGCTTCATCAAGGTGGTCTCGCCCATCGATGACACGCCCGCCTCCCGCGCCGGCGTGCAGGCAGGCGACCTGATCGTCAAGATCAACGGTGCCCCTACCCGTGGCCAGACCATGACCGAGGCTGTGGACAAGATGCGCGGCAAGGTGGGTGACAAGATCACCCTGACCCTGATCCGTGATGGCGGCAACCCGTTCGACGTGACGCTGGCCCGCGCGGTGATCCAGGTCAAGAGCGTGAAGAGCCAGTTGCTGGAAAACGACTACGGCTACATCCGCATCACCCAGTTCCAGGTCAAGACCGGCGAGGAAGTGGGCAAAGCCCTGGCCAAGCTGCGCAAGGACAACGGCAAGAAGCTGCGCGGCGTCATCCTGGACCTGCGCAACAACCCAGGCGGCGTGCTGCAGTCGGCGGTGGAAGTGGCCGACCACTTCCTGACCAAAGGCTTGATCGTGTACACCAAGGGCCGCATCGCCAACTCCGAACTGCGCTTCTCGGCCGACCCGGCCGACGCCAGCGAGGGCGTGCCGCTGGTGGTGCTGATCAACGGCGGCAGCGCCTCGGCATCGGAAATTGTTGCCGGCGCCCTGCAGGACCAGAAGCGCGCCGTGCTGATGGGCACCGACAGCTTCGGCAAGGGCTCGGTACAAACCGTGCTGCCGCTGGCCAACGACCGCGCACTCAAGCTCACCACCGCCCTGTACTTCACCCCCAACGGCCGCTCCATTCAGGCCCAGGGCATCGTGCCGGACATCGAAGTGCGCCAGGCCAAACTCACGGCCGAGGCCGACAACGACAACTTCAAGGAAGCCGACCTGCAGGGCCACCTGGGCAACGGCAACGGCGGCGCCGACCGCCCCACCGGCAGCAGCAAGCGCAAGGAGCGGCCACAGGATGACGACTTCCAGCTCAGCCAGGCCCTGAGCCTGCTCAAGGGCCTCAACATCACCAAAGGCAATTGATGAGCCCCATGCGGCACCTGCTGTGCCTGTTGCTGTGCCTATTGGCCGGTGCCGCGCAAGCGGCCCCACCGGCCAAGGCGTACATGAGCATCATCATCGACGACCTGGGCCAGAGCACCGAGCGTGACAACCGTACCCTGGCTCTGCCCGGGCCGGTGACCATGGCGATCATGCCCGACACTCCACACGCCACCGGCTTCGCCCGCCAGGCGCACAAGGCCGGCAAAACGGTGATCCTGCACATGCCCATGGACCCAGCCACGGGCCCCTACGCGTGGCACCCCGGCCTTGCCATGGGCGAGCTGGCTTCGCGCCTGGACGCTGCACTGCTGAAGGTGCCGTTCGCAGCGGGGGTCAACAACCACATGGGCAGCCGCATGACCTCGCAGCCCGAGGCCATGGCCTGGCTGATGGGGGAATTGCAACAGCGCGGGCTGTTCTTCGTCGACAGCCGCACCAGCGCCGCCACCGTGGCAGCGGCCAAGGCCCAGGCGCAAAGCGTGGCCCATGTGTCGCGGGACGTGTTCCTTGACGATGTGCGCACCACCGAGGCTATCGCCGGGCAGCTGCAACAGGGCGTGGCGCTGGCGCGTCGGCAAGGGTCGGCCGTGCTCATCGGCCACCCTTACCCGCAAACACTGGAAGTGCTCGAACGCGAGATACCCCGGTTGAAACAGCAGGGTGTCGAGCTGATCGAGCTGCAGCAGATGGTTGCCGAGCGTGGCAACCAGGCCATGCCGGCCCATGGCCGACATGGCAGGTACAGCAACCGCTGACGCACGTCATTCGAAGGGGATGATGCCCTCGACATCGCCTTTGCGCAGTTGCCCGCGATACACCCGCAGCACCTCATTGCGCCTGGCCGCGCGCAACACTGCCTGATGCCCGAGTTTGCGCTGTTCCCACAACTTCAGGTGCCCGCGCTGGAAGTTTCTGTCAGGGGTGTCCGCGCCAGGGTAGTGGAAGTGCGCCTCCCACAATCGTTTACCTGAAACACGCTTGATTTCGTAAGTGTCCAGGTAGTCAGTGGGTGACAATTCCACCCGACGCTCAACTCTCGCCACCGTTAATTCGCCAATGCCGTGTAGAAATTTCAGGGCGTTCAACGTCGGCGCCTTGCTGGTCAGGTAGTGGGTCTTGAGCAGTTCCTGCTTGCTGTCCTCAAGCTCATCCACGGCGGCCTGCGCACGTTCGGCCAGGGGTTTGTCCGACGCAGTGCGCGGCAACAACGCCCGCGTGTCACGCAGGTCCTTGATATGTTGATCAATCACGGTGGACAGCCCCAAAGGCTCATCCTTGCTGAAAAAACGCTTGGCCATGACCAACGTTGTACCCACGCTGTCGATCAGCCTGCCAAGCCTGTTTCGCAGCACCTCAGGCGCATGCGGCCTGGCAGGTGCCAGCTCCTGCTGCGGTGCGCCCTGTACCTCCCACCACTGGCTGTTCTGCCTGCGGAACGTGCGCAGCACCTTGTCGTGGCTGTCGCGCTGCTGCACCTCTGCCACACCGTCATCGCCCACCGCCTCGATGCCCACCACGCTGCGGCCACGGTGCGTGCGCACCAGGCGACGTACACCGCCCCGTGCCGCATACACGGGTGTGCGGGGGCGAGCAGCTTCGACCTGTTCCAGTTCGCGGACGCTGGCCGCCATTTCTTCGCTGGCCAGGTCCTTGAGCCTGCGTAGCACCTGCAGGAACAGCTGCAGCTTGTCCGGGCGAATCTCAGCCGGCTCGACACTGGCCAGGTACTCCGCCCGGCCAATGGTTTCTTCATAGCTGTCGATCACATCGTTGAGCACCGCCACGCGCTCTTCATCGGTCAAACCGCTGCCTGCCAGCTCGCCATGCGCACTGCCGGCGCTGCGCAAGTTGTCACCGGCGAGCATCTCGTAATATTCATCCAGCTGCGCTTCACTGGTGCCGTTCAAACGGTTGAGCGCCAGCTCACCCAAGTCCTCGAGCAACCTGAACTCCAGGTCGATGGCATTCAGGCGGCGGTCCTGGATGACGCGGCTCAACTCATGGTGTTTATTGACCTGCCGCCCATGTTCATCCCTGAAGACGATGTCGTTGTCCTTGAGCGTACTCTCCAGCAACGGGTCGAATTGTGCCGACAGCGCCACCATGTCACTGCCCCATTGCCACACGCGCTCCAGGGATTTGACCAACCGCTGGTACTGCTGCTTCTCCTCATCGGTTTCGGGCAGCAGTGCAATTGCATTGTGCTGGCCGTCGATATCCTCTTCGTTGATCATGGTGGCCAGCAGGTTGTAGTACGTCTCGCAGGTGGCGATGAGACCTTCACGGATCGTGCTGCGCTGACGGCGAATGGCGTCTTCCACGACCTGGCTGGACAGCCGTATGCGCCCGCGCTCCATCAATACCCTGTCGTGCTCGGTGTCCTGCGCAACGAGCTGCTTGAGGTCGTTGGCCAGGTATTGCCGCTGCCCCCTCCTCAGCTGCTTTTGCAGGCTGAGCATTTCCTGCTGGTGCTCGTCGGGCTGCGCCAGGCGCTCCAGCTCTTCGATCCTGGCGGTGGACCTGTCTACCTCGTTCTTGTGCCGCTCATAGGCCTCGACGAGGCCCTTGCGCTGCTCGGTCAGGCGAGCATCCTCATCACGCATGCGCGCCTCCTGCCGCACATTCTGCTCGCGCATCAGTTCCACGCGCCCCCTGGGCATACCCCCACTCAAACGCAGCCCATGATCGATACGCCACGCCCCTGCTGTGTGCTGCAACCAAGGGCCGGGGTTGCCCAGTGCATCTACAATGCGCACGCCGTGCTCGTCGGGCGCAACGCGATAGGTGTCACCCCGAAACTTTACGTAGTATTGGCCATGCTGCCTGCAAAGCCCTGCCGCATCACCCGTCTGCAGGGGCTCGACGCCTTCGAGCGATGCATCGACGCGCATGGCTTCCAATCGTTTACGCATTTGGGCCGGTAGCACGTTGAAACCCTCGCCACCACTGAAGGAAAAATCGAGCAGTGCACCGCTTTTTTCCAATGCGCCCGGCAGGTAGACCTTGCCTTGCAGCATCTGGGCTCCAGTTGCCGGCACTGGGCGTACCGACCCAGGCCCAGGGCTGTCGCTGGGCATGGCGTCTGGCAGGGTAGCCGGGTGGCGGGCCAACCTGGGTGCATAAGCATGGCCAACGACCATCACCAGGTTGAGCAGCATGTCGACCACCGCCGCTGACCGCTCGAAGTCGCTGCCTTCGCGAATGGCCTGCAGGTCTGCGCTGGCGGCATTGAACATTTGCACCAGCCACAGCGCAACGGCAGCCGGGCCACGCACCACCAGGCTTGCCACGTCGAACAGCAACCAGGCCCCCTGGGTGAGGATTGCCCAGCGGCTCTCTGCGTTGGATACCGAGTTGCGATCCGCCAGCTCCACCAGCAGGTCGCGATTGGCGGTGTACATCTGCAGGTCGACATCGCTGCGCCAGAAGCGCGGCCAGAACTGCGCGGGCGCCACCGGGGCGGGCAAGATCGACGTGTCCACGATGGCGCCGCCCAGGTGAGGTTCAGTGAACCCACCGTTGGCATACACATGCCGGGCCTCTGGCGCCAGCCAGGCCAGCAGGCTGGCCTGCAGCGCCTGGTCATCGCGCACGGCCTGCATCATGGCCTCGATGCTGGCGAACGCCAGAACGGCCGCCTTGCCATAAAGCGGCCTGTACAGCACGACGCTGCCTGGCTCCGCGTTGAACAACACGTACATGCCGCGGACCACATCGTAAGCCTGGCTGTCAGGGGCGCGGCGCAGGGCGAACGGCATCAGCATGCTTGCCGGTAGCAACGGGTCGACTTGCCCGCTGCAATAGTCGCAGATCGCTTGCAAGGTTGACTCGTCCAAGCTGCCATGCAGCTTGGCCCGCAGCGCGCGCAGCATGAAGTCGCAGCGCCATTCCCGGGCGAAGCGCTGCACCCGCTGCACCAACCCCGTCGGCTCGTTCAGCTTGCTGGCCACATAGGCTGGATAATTACCCCCCACGTCCACACGCTGTACCAGCGCCTTTGCATAGTCGGCGGTCATCCAGCCCATGATCAATTGGTCTTCGCGGTGGGTGATGGCCGTTATGGTCGCGCCCTCCAGCGAGCTGAGGTTGGCAATGGCAAACTGAGTCAGGCTGAGGGTGCGCTTCTCGAGCGCGCCATCACCGGCCCCCACCCCGGCACCACCCGGCACACCGAATGCCGAGGTCAGCTCCAGTTGCAGGTCGTCGGGAAAGTAGTTGGCATCCACCGGGTGATCGTGCAGCAACTGCTCACGCAACTGCTGGCTGGCGTAGCCGTGCAGGTCGAGTACGCCATCAAGGGCTGCAACACCGTCGGATTCAGCCTGGGCCAGGGCCAACTCATAAAAGGCCCTTTGGCAGGCAAAACTGTCCGGGGCCGCCACACTGAGCAGCCCACGGGGCGGCTTGCCATCCAGCGCGGGCCGGTTGACGTAACCCTCGATGAACCACTGTGCAGGGTCGGTCAGGGCCAGGCAGGCCTGCTCCAGGTCGGCAACACCGTTCAACGCACTGCGGCGCAGGCTGCCGACCTGCTCCAGCATGCACTCCAGCAGCATTGCCGTCTGCTGGGAAAACGGATCACCTTCCAGCTCATGCCGGTGCCAGCTGATGTTGTCGTGGCTGGCCAGGCTTGGGTATTCAGCCTGCAACGCCTGGGCAAACGCATCGAAGCCCGGGTAGCCCCACACGGTGCCGGCCGGCTTGCACCACAGCACGACATCGGCCTCGTCCCATTGGCCATAGACCAGCAAATCGGGCAGAAAACGGCTGGCCGCCTTGCCGTCGACGGTGGTTTCGATCTGCACGAAAAACACGATGGGACGTTGCCCTGCCCCGCGCAACAAGCCGCGTACGCACGCCTGTTGCTGGGGCCCCAACCCCTGCAATGGCAGGTTGTGCAGGGTGGCCGACCTGATCATCTGCTGTAACCAGCGATCACGGCTGACACCTGCACTGCCATCGGCGCGCCAGTAGTCGACCTGGGCCTGGTTGAAACAGCCCCAGATGATCAGCAGCAGGTCATTGAATGCCTGGGTAAGCGGCGCCAGTTCGATCTGGTCACCTTCTGCGGTCTGCAGCGGGTCGGGGATGGCGAAAAAACGTCGAGCATCGAGCTTCAGGTACTGCTTCTGCCCCGCGACCTGCGAAAAATTCAGCGGTGTACCCGCGTACAGGGCCTGTAACGCCACATCCACCAGGGGCGTGGTCGATATGCGCTGCCCATCGGCACTGGGCAGCGCAAGGCCAAGGCGATCGGCATCAGTGAGTTCAGGGCGGTGCGCCTTGATCAGTGGGTAGTGCTGAATCAGCAGCTGCATGATCTGCGTGCTCAGCACCTGCCGCAGGGTGGGGCGGCTGGCGAACTGGGCAGCCACCAGGGCTTTGAAATCGGTGGGTAGTGCGTAGGGGTCCGGCATGGTCACGCCTCCTGGATGAGCGGAGGGTGAGCCTGCCTTCAGCGGGTTGGCAGCGGGGTGTACATATTGCTGCCTACAGGTACCCGCGCCCCGCGCCGGGCCCGCAAACAAGGTTTGCAGGCCCGGCGACGGGCAAGGTCAGATCAGCTGTAGACACGCCCCAGCAACTGGCGGTGGCTTTCGAACTGGTCCAGTACGTCGCGTACGATCTGCTCCGGTGCAAAGCCCATCAGGTCGTACTCCTGGCTGCCATCGTGCAGGTACACCTCGGCACGGTAGAAGCGCTGCCTGACTTCCGGCTCGCCTTCCACCGGCGCTTCGCTCGGTGCGGCCATGTAGCCGTCAAGGCTGACCTCATAGACGAACGGGTTGCCCTCTTCCATCATCACCCGCAGGCCCATCATGTTGCGCGACTGGCCGACACGGGTTTCTACCTCGAAGCCCAGTGTCTGCAATTGCGCGGCGGCTTCCTTCAGTGCCGGGCTTACCTGCTTGTCCATGAAGCGTTGCACTACGGCCTGGGTGGGTTGCAGCTCCAGCTGGCTGAGGCGCTCGCTGAAGCCGCGGCGGCCACGGGCGGCCAGCTCGGCGCGCTCCTGTTCAACGGCCACATCCTGCTTCATGGCCTTGTACAGGCCGAACATGAACAGCACCAGCACCACCGAGAACGGCAGGCCAGCCAGCACCACCATGGTCTGCATGGCTTCGAAGTTGCCCGCCAGCAGCAGGCCGATGGTGACCAGGGTGATGATCACCGACCAGAACACCACCATCCAGTGCGGCGCATCCTCGTCCACCTTGCCGCCTTTGCAGGAAAGGTTGGCCATCATCACCGCGCCCGAGTCGGCGGGGGTCAGGAACAGCACGAAGCCAACGAATACCGCCACACCGATCACCACCTTCGCCGCCGGGAAGTATTCCAGCAGTTGGTAGATGGACATGGACGGCTGTGCCAGCGCGGTCTTGCCCAGTTCCACCGCCCCATGGTTGATAACCAGGTCCAGGGCGGTGTTGCCGAAGATCGACAGCCAGGCCAGGGTGAAGCCCAGCGGAATCAGCAGCACGCCGCTGACCAGTTGGCGTACGGTACGGCCCTTGGAAATACGGGCAATGAACATGCCCACGAACGGGCCCCAGGAAATCCACCAGGCCCAGTAGAACACGGTCCACAGGCCCAGCCAGCGCTCGGACTTGCCGGCTTCGCCTTCATATACGTACAGGTCGAAGGTTTTCAGCACGATACCGTTGAGGTAATCGCCCACGTTCTGCACCAGGCCATTGAGCAGGTGCAGGGTTTCACCCCCCAGCAGCACGAACATCAGCAGGCCGCTGAACAGGGCGATGTTGAGGTTGGACAGACGGCGGATGCCGTTCTCCACACCCGACACCGCTGCCACGGTGGCCACCCCGGCCATGACTAGGATGACCACCAGCAGGTTGGTCTTGCTGTGGTCCATGCCGAACAGGTACTCGAGGCCCGAGGCCACCTGCATCGAGCCGATACCCAGGTTGGTCACCAGGCCCAGCAGGGTCACGAACATGCCGAAGATGTCCACGGCGTTACCCGCGGCCCCCTTGACCCAACGCTCACCCACCAGCGGGTACAGCGCCGAACGCAGGGCCAGCGGCTGGTTGTGCCGGTAGGCGAAGTAACCCACTGCCAGGCCGACCAGTGCGTAGATCGCCCAACCGTGCAGGCCCCAGTGCAGGAAGGTCAGTTGCAGGCCCTGGCGCGCAGCCTCCAGGCTGGCCGGGGTGCCCTCGGGCGGGTTGAAGTAGTGGTCCAGCGGTTCGGATGCACCGAAGTACAGCAGCGAAATGCCGATACCCGACGAAAACAGCATGCCGGCCCAGGCGCCGTAGCTGAAGTCGGGCTGGTCGTCTTTGCCGCCCAGCTTGAGCTTGCCGTAGTCGGAAAACGCCAGGTACACGACGAACAGCAGGTAGCCGCAGATCACCAGCATGTAGTACCAGCCGAAGGTGCGCGTCAGCCACTGCTGGGCGACGCCCAGTACCTGGCCGGCAGTTTCGGGTACAGCGATGAGCAAGGCAGTCAGAACGAGGATCATCAGCGCGGAGGTGAAGAACACCACACGGTTGACCCGTACCCTCTCGGCAGGAGGGTTTGTAAGTGAGGCAGAAGTCATTGCACGAATGCTCCGGGCAGTACGGCTGTGGAGGCTAATCTGTTTTTCCCGAGCAATTGGTGGAATATCCCCACTGCATCAGGTGTTATAAAAGCACCCTGGGAATCGCGGTTCCGAACCGATCCGCTGCAAAACACACACAGGTGGCCCTGCTGCAAATGCCCCGCGCCGGCTTGCGGTGCGTGCATTTGTCACAGGTACACCGCCCGCTCCAAGGGCCTGCCGCACGGTCCAGCACCGCACGGCAGCATCTGCGTCTTGCATCGCTAGCACCCGCGCAGACTTTACCAGCCGGGGGCTTCGCGATTTTCTGGGGTGACAATCCGTGCCTGCTCGACCGCCTGAAAAACTGTCAAGGGCACAAATTGTCGCAGAGCTTATTCTTTATTGATTGAACGTTCAATCAAAACAAAATAGACTGGTCTTCGCCGAGTCAGCCGCCTGTCGTCTGCTCGCAGGCCTGAGGAGATAGCAAGATGCCCAAGGTCGGTATGCAACCCATCCGCCGTCAGCAGTTGATCGAAGCCACGTTGCAGGCTGTCGATCAGGTCGGCCTGGGGGATGCCAGCATTGCGCTGATTGCCCGTTTGGCCGGGGTGTCCAACGGCATCATCAGTCACTACTTTCGGGACAAGAATGGCCTGATCGCAGCGACGATGGGCTACATCATGAGCATGCTCAACGAGGGCGTGCGGGCACGCCGCCAAGCCTTGACCGACGATACGCCCCGCGCCCACCTGAAAGTGATCATCGAGGGCAACTTCGATGCCAGCCAGGTGAATGGCCCGGCGATGAAAACCTGGTTGGCGTTCTGGGCTTCCAGCATGCACCAGCCCGATCTGCACAGGTTGCAACGGATCAACGACCACCGTTTGTACTCCAACCTGTGTTGCCAGTTCCGCCGCGCCCTGCCGCTTTACCATGCGCGCAAGGCAGCCCGCGGCCTGGCGGCCCTGATCGATGGCTTGTGGCTGCGTGGCGCCCTGTCGGGGGATGCCTTCGACACCGACCAGGCAATACGGATTGCTTACGAATACATGGATCTACAACTGGCCAAGCAGCACACCCTGGGCACTGACCCAGGGGCTGAAAAACGGCGCGCAGCCCTTGCCAACCCGGCGGGAGCGTGACCCCAGGCCAACCCACACACTGCACTTGCGAGGACACTATGGCCCGTTTCGGAACGCAAAAACTCTACATTGATGGCGGTTACGTGGATGCTGGCAGCGATGCCACCTTCGAAGCCATCAACCCGGCCACCGGCGAAGTGCTTGCCCACGTGCAGCGTGCCACCGAGGCTGACGTCGAGAAGGCCGTCGCCAGCGCCGAGCGTGGCCAGAAAGTGTGGGCAGCCATGACCGCCATGCAGCGCTCGCGCATTCTGCGCCGTGCCGTCGACATCCTGCGTGAACGCAACGACGAACTGGCCATGCTCGAAACCCTGGACACCGGCAAGTCGTACTCCGAAACCCGCTACGTCGACATCGTGACCGGTGCCGACGTGCTGGAATACTACGCAGGCCTGGTGCCGGCCATCGAGGGCGAGCAGATCCCACTGCGCGAATCGTCCTTCGTCTACACCCGCCGCGAGCCCCTGGGCGTTACCGCAGGCATCGGCGCCTGGAACTACCCCATCCAGATCGCCCTGTGGAAATCCGCACCGGCCCTGGCCGCCGGCAACGCGATGATCTTCAAACCGTCGGAAGTGACCTCGCTGACCACCCTGAAACTGGCCGAGATCTACACCGAAGCTGGCCTGCCTGATGGCGTGTTCAACGTACTGACCGGCAGCGGCCGCGAAGTCGGCGGCTGGCTGACCGAGCACCCGCGCATCGAGAAAATCTCCTTCACCGGCGGCACCACCACCGGCAAGAAAGTCATGGCCAGCGCCTCGAGCTCGTCGCTCAAGGAAGTGACCATGGAACTGGGCGGAAAGTCGCCCCTGATCATCTGCGCCGACGCCGACCTGGACAAGGCCGCCGACATCGCCATGATGGCCAACTTCTACAGCTCGGGCCAGGTGTGCACCAACGGCACCCGCGTGTTCATCCCGGCCGAGCTGAAAGCTGCCTTCGAAGCCAAGATCGTCGAGCGCGTGGCACGTATCCGTGCTGGCAACCCGGAAGATGAAAACACCAACTTCGGCCCCCTGGTCAGCTTCCAGCACATGGAAAGCGTGCTGGGCTACATTGCCAAGGGCAAGGAAGAAGGCGCCCGCGTACTGTGTGGCGGCGAGCGCATGACCGACGGCCTGTTCGCCCAGGGCGCATTCGTGGCACCGACCGTGTTCACCGATTGCACCGACGACATGACCATCGTCAAGGAAGAAATCTTCGGCCCGGTAATGAGCATCCTCAGCTACGAAACCGAGGAAGAAGTGGTACGCCGCGCCAACGACACCGAGTACGGCTTGGCAGCGGGCGTGTGCACCAACGACATCAGCCGCGCCCACCGCATCATCCACCAGCTCGAAGCGGGTATCTGCTGGATCAACGCTTGGGGCGAGTCGCCGGCCGAAATGCCGGTGGGTGGTTACAAGCAGTCGGGTGTAGGCCGTGAGAACGGCATCAGCTCGCTGGCCCAGTACACCCGCATCAAGTCGGTTCAAGTCGAACTGGGCGGTTACGCGTCGGTCTTCTGATCCACAGCGTCTAGCTCGCTACTCGCTGCAAGAAAGCGCCGGCTGGCAACCTGCCAACCGGCCCTTGCAGGCCTCGTCCATCCGTGAGCTTCGCACGGCTGCTGTTCCTTGCAGCTCGCAGCTTGAAGCTCGCCACTGCTTCCGGAGGAAGCCCCATGGAATACGATTACATCATCGTGGGTGCCGGCTCTGCCGGTAACACCCTGGCCACCCGCCTGACCGAAGATGCCGGCACCACCGTGCTGCTGCTCGAAGCCGGTGGCCCCGACTACCGTTTTGACTTCCGCACCCAGATGCCCGCCGCCCTGGCCTTCCCGCTGCAGGGCCGCCGCTACAACTGGGCCTACGAGACCGACCCCGAACCGCACATGGATGGCCGCCGCATGGAGTGTGGCCGTGGTAAAGGCCTGGGCGGATCGTCGCTGATCAACGGCATGTGCTACATCCGTGGCAACGCCATGGACTTCGACGGCTGGGCCGAGCTGCCTGGCCTGCAGGACTGGACCTACCTGGACTGCCTGCCGTACTTCCGCAAGGCCGAAACCCGCGACATCGGCCCCAACGATTACCACGGCGGCGAAGGCCCGGTCAGCGTTGCCACGCCCAAGGCTGGCAACAACCCGCTGTTCCACGCCATGGTCGAGGCCGGCGTGCAGGCCGGCTACCCGCGCACCGAAGACCTGAACGGCTACCAGCAGGAAGGCTTCGGCCCGATGGACCGTTCGGTGACCAAGAACGGCCGCCGCTCCAGCACCGCCCGCGGCTACCTGGACCAGGCCAAGAAACGCCCCAACCTGACCATCGTCACCCACGCCCTTAGCGACCGCGTGCTGTTCGACGGCAAGCGTGCCGTGGGCGTGACCTACCTGGTGGGCGATAGCGAAGAGCGCGTCGAAGCACGCGCGCGCAAGGAAGTGATCGTAAGCTCCGGCGCCATTGCCTCGCCGCAGCTGCTGCAGCGCTCCGGCGTGGGCCCGCGCGCCCTGCTGGAAACCCTGGGTGTGCCTGTGGTGCACGACCTGCCAGGCGTGGGCGAGAACCTGCAGGACCACCTGGAGCTGTACCTGCAGTACGCCTGCACCCAGCCGGTCTCGCTGTACCCGTCGCTGCTGTGGTGGAACCAGCCGGCCATCGGCGCCGAATGGCTGTTCAATGGCACCGGCATCGGCGCCAGCAACCAGTTCGAGGCCGGTGGCTTCATCCGCACCCGCCCCGAGTTCAAGTGGCCGAACATCCAGTACCACTTCCTGCCGGTCGCCATCAATTACAACGGCTCCAACGGCGTGAAAGAGCACGGTTTCCAGGCGCACATGGGCTCGATGCGTTCGCCAAGCCGTGGCCGCGTGCAGGCCAAATCCAAGGACCCGCGCCAGCACCCGAGCATTCTGTTCAACTACATGGCCACCGAGCAGGACTGGCAGGAATTCCGTGACGGTATCCGCCTGACCCGCGAAATCATGGCTCAGCCGGCGCTGGACCCTTACCGTGGCCGCGAAATCAGCCCGGGCGCGCACGTGCAAACCGACGAAGAACTGGACAAGTTCATCCGTGAGCACGCTGAAACGGCGTTCCACCCGTCCTGCTCGTGCAAGATGGGCACCGACGACATGGCCGTGGTCGATGGCGAGGGCCGCGTGCATGGCATGCAGGGCCTGCGCGTGGTCGACGCCTCGATCATGCCGATCATCATCACCGGTAACCTCAACGCCACCACGATCATGATTGCCGAGAAAATCTCGGACAAGATCCGTGGTCGCCAGCCATTGCCGCGCAGCACTGCCCGGTATTACGTGGCGGGCGATGCGCCGGTGAAAGGCGCGCCGATGCGTGAAGTGAAGCAGGGGTAAGCCGGCCCCACAGGTAGCGTATCCCCTTCGGTCCTTGTGACCAGCCTGTGGCAGCGGGTTCACCTGTGAAGCCCGCCCATAGGCAGCATGGATAAAGGCACCCACTGAGGTGCCTTTTGTACATCTGCAGAAACGCTTTACATGCTGGCAATTCATCGGGTTAGAATCGATTGGCACGCGACTTGCCAATCAAGCCTCATTCTTCCCGCAATATCCCGGAGTACCTGCCTTTGGATGCCAGCACCATCAACAGCCTGTTCCTGATCGGCGCATTGCTGGTGGGCGCAAGTATTCTGGTCAGCTCGCTGTCATCGCGCCTGGGCATACCTATTCTGGTCATCATCCTCGCCGTCGGCATGGTCGCGGGCGTGGACGGCGGCGGCATCATCTTCAACAACTACCCCACCGCCTACCTGGTGGGCAACCTGGCGCTGGCCGTCATCCTGCTCGACGGCGGGCTGCGCACCCGGGTCGCCAGCTTCCGCGTCGCCTTGTGGCCCGCGCTGTCGCTGGCCACGGTGGGAGTCATGATCACCACGGCGCTGACCGGCATGGTCGCCGCCTGGCTGTTCAACCTCAGCCTGATCCAAGGCCTGCTGATCGGTGCCATCGTCGGCTCCACCGACGCCGCAGCGGTGTTCTCGCTGCTGGGCGGCAAGGGGTTGAATGAGCGGGTCACCGCCACCCTCGAAATCGAATCGGGCAGCAACGACCCCATGGCGGTGTTCCTCACCGTCACCCTGATCGACATGATTGCCAGTGGCCAGACCGGGCTGCACTGGAGCCTGCTGGGCCACCTGCTGCGCGAGTTCGGTATCGGCGGGCTGCTGGGCCTGGGCGGTGGCTGGTTGATGCTGCAACTGGTAAACCGCATCAACCTGGCTGGCGGCCTGTACCCCATTCTGGTGGTGGCCGGCGGCCTGGTGGTGTTCTCGCTGACCAACGCGCTGCACGGCAGCGGCTTCCTGGCCGTGTACCTGTGCGGCCTGGTGCTGGGCAACAAGCCAATCCGCAGCCGCCATGGCATCCTGCACATGCTCGACGGCATGGCCTGGCTGGCCCAGATCGGCATGTTCCTGGTGCTGGGGCTGCTGGTGACGCCCCACGACCTGTTGCCCATCGCGGTACCGGCACTGGGCCTGGCCCTGTGGATGATCCTGGTGGCACGCCCGCTGTCGGTGGTGGCTGCACTGCTGCCGTTCAAGGCCTTCCACGGGCGTGAAAAAGGCTTCATTGCCTGGGTCGGCCTGCGCGGCGCAGTCCCCATCATCCTGGCGGTGTTCCCGCTCATGGCCGGCCTGCCCGACGCCCAACTGTTCTTCAACCTGGCCTTCTTCATCGTGCTGATATCGCTGCTGGTCCAGGGCACCAGCCTGCCGTGGATGGCCAAACTGCTGAAGGTAACCGTGCCGCCAGACCCGGCGCCCATTTCACGCTCGGCGCTGGAGGTGCACATCACCAGCGAGTGGGAAATGTTCGTGTACCGCCTGGGCGCAGAAAAGTGGTGCATTGGCGCAGCCCTGCGCGAACTCAAGATGCCCGAGGGCACCCGGATTGCCGCGCTGTTCCGTGGCGAACAGCTGCTGCACCCCACCGGTAGCACGGTGCTGCAGGTGGACGACATGCTTTGCGTCATCGGCCACGAGCACAACCTGCCCGCACTGGGCAAACTGTTCAGCCAGGCGCCGCAGCGCGGCCTGGACCTGCGCTTCTTCGGTGACTTTGTGCTCGAAGGTGACGCAGAGTTGGGCGCGGTGGCGTCCCTGTACGGCCTGAAAGTGGACACCCTCGACGCGCAAATGCCGCTGGCGCAGTTCATCCGACAGAAGGTCGGAGGCGCGCCAGTGGTAGGCGACCAGGTGGAATGGAACGGCACGATCTGGACCGTGGCGACCATGGACGGGAACAACATCCAGAAAGTGGGCGTCAGATTCCCCGAAGGAACGCGACCAGGACCAGGATTGTTCCTCTAAACTTCGTTTCTGCCTGATCCATAAGTAGCCTGCCTATGTCCTTTCGCGTGTACCTGCGCACAGCCCTGCTGGGGCTGTGCCTGTCCCTTTCCTTCGCAGCCGCTGCGGCAGAAGCCCCGACCACCGCCAGCGTGCAGAACAGCCTCGACAAAATTGCCGACCGCAAACTGCCCGAAGCCGATCAGAAGGCCCTGCAACAGGTGCTGGAACAGACCCTGAACCTGCTGGCCAGCAAGGAAGACAGCGAACGCAAGCTGGCCGCATTGAAGCAGCAGTTGGCCAATGCCCCGAAGGAAACCAGCGACAGCCAGAAAGAACTGGCCCGGCTCAAGCAAAGCCCGGCGCAACCGGTAGCGCAGCGCTATGCCAGCCTGTCCGTGCCGCAGCTTGAACAGATGCTCAGCGAGCGCACCACCCAGCAGGGCGAGCTGCAGAAGGCACTGTCCGAAGCCAACAGCCTGATCATCAACTCGCAGACCCGCCCGGAGCGGTCCCAGGCCGAGATCAGCAGCAGCCAGGCACGTACCCAGCAGATCAACAGCACCCTCAAAAGCGGCAAGGACGCCGGCAAACCGATCAGCGCCGACCTGCGCAACCAGCTCAATGCCGAACTGGCTTCGCTCAATGCGATGACCACATTGCGCCGCCAGGAACTGGCTGGCAACAGCCTGCTGCAAGACCTGGGCAATGCCCGCCACGACCTGCTGATCGAACGCGCCGCACGCCTTGAGCAGGAAATTCAGGACCTGCAGACCCTGATCAACAGCAAACGCCTGGCCCAGTCACAGGAAACTGTTACCCAGCAGTCGATCGAGGCGCAAAAAGCCGGTGGCAGCAGCCTGTTGGCAACCGAGAGCGCGACCAACCTGCAACTGTCCGACTACCTGCTCAGAAGCACCGACCGGCTCAACGAACTGACCCAGCAGAACCTGCGGACCAAGCAGCAGCTCGACAGCCTGACCCAGGCCGACCAGGCACTGGACGAGCAGATCAACGTGCTCAAGGGCAGCCTGCTGCTGTCCAAGATCCTCTACAAGCAGAAGCAGACCCTGCCCCACCTCAAGCTGGACCGTGACCTGGCTGACCAGATTGCCGACACGCGGCTGTACCAGTTCGAAGTCAACCAGCAGCGCGAACAGATGAGCAGCCCGGTGAGCTATGTGGACAAGCTGCTGGCCGGGCAACCCCAGGAAGACGTGACGCCCCAGTTGCGCAAGGCGCTGCTGGAGGTGGCGATCACCCGCAGTGACCTGCTGGAGCGGCTTAACCGCGAGCTGTCGGCGTTGCTCAACGAGTCCATCACCCTGCAGCTGAACCAGAAGCAACTGCTGGGTACGGCACAGAGCCTGCGTACTACGCTGGACGAGCAGATGTTCTGGATCCCCAGCAACAAGCCCCTGGACTGGGACTGGCTGACCTACGTGCCCCAGCGCCTGGCCGACCAGGTAGCCAACCTGCCCTGGAGCTCGGGGCTGAACGAGCTGGCGGACGGCCTGGTGCAGCGCCCGCTGCTGTTCCTGCCGCTGCTGCTGGTGATCGGGGGCCTGCTGTGGCGGCGCAAGAACCTGTACGCCAGCATCGACAAGGTCCACCAGGATATCGGCCACTTCCGCCGGGACAGCCAGTGGCATACACCGCGGGCAATCCTGATCAACATCCTGCTGGCGATGCCGGTGAGCCTGGGCCTGGCCCTGTGCAGCTACGCCCTGCAGATCGACGCCCGCGGGCAGAACGCCAACCTGGGCGCCGCCTTGTGGCAACTGGCCCAGGCCTGGCTGGTGTTCTACACCGCCTATCGCATCCTGTCGCCAGGCGGGGTGGCGGAGGTGCACTTCCGGTGGCACAAGCCTCAGGTCGAATTCCTGCGTGGCTGGGTACGCCGCCTGGGCACCGTGGTGCTGGCCCTGGTTGGCGTGGTGGCCGTGGCGGAGCATCAGCCCTCGGCGCTGGCGGATGATGTACTGGGCATCGGCGTGGTGCTGACCTGCTATGCGCTGATGGCGTGGCTGCTCAGCCGCCTGCTGCTGAGCAGCCCGGCACACCGTGACACCTCGCTGTTCCGCAAAGCCGTGGGTGTGGCGTTCACCGCGCTGCCCATCGCCTTGTTCATGGCCGTGTGCTTCGGCTACTACTACACCGCGCTGAAGCTGACCGACCGGCTGATCTACACGCTCTACCTGCTGCTGTTCTGGCTGGTGATCGAAGCCGCCTTCGTGCGCGGCCTCTCGGTGGCAGCGCGACGCCTGGCCTACCAGCGCGCGCTGAGCAAACGTGCGGCGGCCAAGGAGGGGCTGGACGGTGAGGTCATCATCGAAGAGCCCACCCTGGATATCGAACAGGTCAACCAGCAATCCCTGCGCCTGATCCGCTTGGCCCTGCTCGGCGGGTTCATTGCCGGGCTCTACTGGGTATGGGCAGACTTGATATCGGTGTTCGCCTACCTCAACAACTTCGTGCTGTACGAGTACACCAGCGGTACTGGCGCGGCCGCCAGCATGGTCCCTATCAGCCTCGGCGACCTGCTGGGCGCGCTGGTGATCGTGGGCATTACCTTCGCCCTGGCCGGCAACCTGCCTGGCCTGCTGGAGGTGCTGGTACTGTCACGGCTGAACCTGGCCCAGGGCAGCGCCTACGCCACCACCACGCTGCTGTCGTACACCATCGTCGGGGTGGGTATCGTCAGCACCCTGTCCACCCTGGGGGTGAGCTGGGACAAGCTGCAATGGCTGGTGGCGGCACTGTCGGTGGGCCTGGGTTTCGGCATGCAGGAAATCTTCGCCAACTTCATTTCCGGCATCATGATCCTGTTCGAACGCCCGGTGCGCATCGGCGACACCATCACCATCGGCAACCTGTCGGGCACGGTCAGCAAGATCCGCATCCGGGCCACCACCATCACCGATTTCGACCGCAAGGACATCATCGTCCCCAACAAGACCTTCATCACCGGCCAGCTGATCAACTGGTCGCTGACCGACACGGTCACCCGCGTGACGCTCAAGCTTGGCATCGACTACGGCTCCGACCTGGACCTGGTGCGCGACCTGCTGCTCAAGGGTGCCCACGAGAACCCGCGCGTGCTCAAGGACCCGGAGCCGCTGGTGTACTTCCTGCAATTTGGCGAAAGCTCGCTGGACCACGAACTGCGCATGCACGTGCGCGACCTGGGCGACCGCAACCCGACGCTGGACGAGATCAACCGCTACATCAACCGTGAGTTCAAGGCCCACGACATCAAGATCTCGGTACGCCAAGTGGAGGTGTTCCTGATGGACACCAAGGGTGGCAAGCAGCAGCTGATCCCGCAGGACCCACCCAAACCCGATGGCACTGCTGCGGTGTAGCAGGCTCGAATGCCTTATGCTTCGCTGAACTTCAGGAGCCGCCTGTGAAAGCACTCGACCAACTGAGCTTCGACAATCGCTTCGCCCGCCTGGGCGACGCCTTCTCCACCGAGGTGCTGCCAGAGCCTATTGCAGAGCCGCGCCTGGTGGTGGCAAGCCAGGCAGCCATGGCCCTGCTGGACCTGGACCCGGCTCAGGCCGAGCTGCCGGCTTTTGCCGAGGTATTCAGCGGCAATAGCCTGTGGGACCAGGCCGAGCCACGGGCCATGGTCTATTCCGGGCACCAGTTCGGCAGCTACAACCCGCGCCTGGGCGATGGCCGTGGCCTGCTGCTGGCCGAAGTGGTCAATGATGCCGGCGAGCACTGGGACCTGCACCTCAAGGGTGCCGGCCAAACCCCGTATTCGCGCATGGGCGATGGCCGCGCCGTGCTACGTTCATCCATTCGCGAGTTCCTCGCGTCCGAAGCCCTGCATGCCCTGGGCATCCCCACCAGCCGGGCGCTGTGCGTGGTCGGCTCCAGCACCCCGGTGTGGCGCGAAACCCGCGAGAGCGCTGCAATGCTGACGCGCCTGGCCCACAGCCACGTGCGCTTTGGCCACTTCGAGTACTTCTACTACACCAAGCAGCCCGAACAGCAGCGCCAGCTGATCGACCACGTGTTGCAGCAGCACTACGCCGAGTGCCTGACGAGCGAACAGCCCTACCTGGCCATGTTCCGCACCATCGTGGAACGCAACGCCGAGCTGATCGCCCGTTGGCAGGCTTATGGCTTCTGCCATGGGGTGATGAACACCGACAACATGTCGATCCTGGGCATCACCTTCGACTTCGGCCCGTTCGCGTTCCTCGATGATTTCGATGCCAACTTCATCTGCAACCACTCCGATGACCGGGGCCGTTACAGCTATGCCAACCAGGTACCCATCGCCCACTGGAACCTCAGCGCGCTGGCCCAGGCGCTGACCACGGTGATCGAAGTGGAGCCGCTGAAGGACGCGCTGGGGCTGTTCCTGCCGCTGTACCAGGCGCACTACCTGGACCTGATGCGCCGGCGCCTGGGGCTGACCACTGCCGAGGATGACGACATGGCGCTGGTCGAGCGCCTGCTGCAGCGCATGCAGAGCGGCGGCGTGGACTACAACCTGTTCTTCCGTACCTTGGGCGACCAGCCGGTGGCCGAGGCGTTGCAGCGGGTAAGGGACGACTTCATCGACTTGGCCGGCTTCGACGGCTGGGCGGCGGACTACCTGGCACGCTGCGCCCGCGAACCTGCCAACGCCGAAGGCCGGCGCGCGCGCATGCATGCGGTAAACCCGCTTTATGTGCTGCGCAATTACCTGGCACAGAAGGCCATCGAAGCGGCTGAGGGCGGGGATTACACAGAGGTGCGGCGCCTGCATGCAGTGCTTTGCAAACCGTTCGAAGAGCAGCCAGGGATGGAAGCCTATGCCCAACGCCCGCCGGAGTGGGGCAAACACCTGGAAATCAGCTGCTCTTCCTGATTCAGGCGTTGTGGGTAGGGCTGCACACAATGGGTTGATCTGAGAAGAACCCGTGGGAGCAGTTGTCTTCCACAAAATCTGAACGCTGGCGCAATCCACTTTGTGGGAGCGGCTTCAGCCGCGAACACCGGCGAAGCCGGTGCCATACACCGCGCTGTTTGCTTCGCGGGTAAACCCCACAGTGAATAGGCCTTGCTTACTGAAACACTGCCCTATACGTGTGACTTCTTACGCGCCTGCCAGCAATGATTCGTAAGGAATGCGGAGGCCATCATGGAGACGCTTGATCATCGAGAGACTCAAGCCCCGTTTACCATTTAGCACTTCCGATACTCGGCCACTTGCGCCGATATAGGGTTCAAGATCCCGTGCAGTAAGTCCCTGTTGGTCCATGCAAAATTTAATGGCTTCAATCGGGGTAGCAGGATGGATTGGGTAGTGCTTGCTTTCGTAAACTTCGATCAGCGTGACTAGAACTTCCATTTCATCGGCCTCAGCCGTGCCAGCCTCTGCTTGGAAAATAGCTTCTAGCCTCTCGAATGCCGCTCGCAGATCATCATAATTGCGGATCGGTTTAATATTCATTGACTGTCTCCACGTCGATTTCGTCATACCGCTCGTGCGTACCGATGAACTTAACCCATGCAATACCCGCACGGTATTGAATCTCCACGACTAGCCGATACTTATTGCCTCCAATGTTGAAGACAACGCGGTTATTGCCACAGACACTGGCACTACCCATTTGATTCTTCACATCCTGTGGCGTTCGCCATTCTGCCTTGAGCACGATGTCATGCCAGCTTTCGAGGGCCGATTTGGCGTCTTGACGGCCAGGCGACTCCCAAAATTTCACCAAACTGCTCTTGGCAATAATACGCATCCGGGCCAATCTCCCTTTTTGGGAGATTATGCCGAGAGTTTACCGCCGCAGCAAGCTCTCGCCAAGCCAGTTACTCCCCCCGCTCCAGCAAATCGTGCAACTCCACAAATTGCTGTGTCAGCTTGTGCCGGGGTTCGAGGTGGATCAACGGCAGGCTGGCGTGGTGCGATTCGCGCATTTTCACCGAGCTGCCCAGGTAGACCGGCAACACGGGCAAGCCTTCGGCCAGTAGCTCGTCGAGCATCTGCTGGGGCAGGCTGGCGCGGGCCTGGAACTGGTTGACCACAATGCCTTCGACCTGCAGGTCTTCGTTGTGGTCATCTTTCAACTCTTCGATTTCCGCCAACAGGCCGTAAAGGGCCTGGCGCGAGAAGCTGTCACAGTCGAAAGGGATAAGCACCCGATCGGCAGCGATCAACGCTGAAACCGCATAGAAATTCAGCGCAGGCGGTGTATCGATGTAAATCCGGTCGTAGTCCTCGTCCAGCGCCTCGAGCAACTTACGCAGCTTGTTGATCTTGTGCTTGGCCTCGAGCTTGGGCTGCAAGTCGGCAAGCTCTGCCGTGGCAGTGACCACATGCAGGTTGTCGAACGGGGTTTCGTAGATGTCCACCTTGTTCTTCTTGGCGACCGGCCCGCTGGACAAACTCTGCTTGAAGAAATCGGCAATACCCATGGGGATGTCATCGCCGGTCAGGCCGGTGAGGTACTGGGTGGAATTGGCCTGGGCATCCAGGTCTATCAGCAGGGTACGGTAACCTTCATGGGCACTTACCGCCGCCAGGTTGCAGGCGATGCTCGATTTGCCCACGCCACCTTTCTGATTGAATACCACGCGCCGCATGGCTGATCTCCGTGTGTAGACGAGTGCCCGAGTATGTGCGGGCCACGTGACAATAACCAGCACCGTCGCAGGCAATAGCAGCCTGCCAGCACGCAGCACCGGCTGTCGGAAACAGGCAACTATTCGATCAGACGTTGCCACACGCGATTGAAGGCGTTGTCTGTTTGGATCCGAATCCATTGCTACATGCACGCCGCACCGGGATAATGCGCGCCACTCGACGAACGCACCCACCCTTGCAGGCATGCGCCGAGTCATTCCCTCGGCATGGAAGTCCCTCGGGGCGGGAAAGAGAAACCACTGTGATCACCTTTGATATCACCCAATGGCGTGCCTGGGCTCCGGGCCTTTCGGCGCCTGCCGATTGGCAGGCCTGGGCCTGTGGGCAGCAGCCACCCGCTGGCGATGCCGCGGCACCCGACGTGGCCTTTTTGCCCGCGATGCAGCGGCGGCGGCTCAGCCACATGGCGCGGATGGCTTTCGCCGTGGGCTGGCCCCTGGCCGAAGGGCAGCCGCAGCTGCCACTGGTGTTCGTTTCACGGCATGGTGAAACACCGCGTACGTTCTCGATCCTCAGCGAGCTGGCGGCGAAACAGCCGTTGTCGCCTACCCAGTTCAGCCTGTCGGTACACAACGCAGTAATCGGCCTGTGGTCGATCCTGCGCGGGTCCACGTGCGAAATGACCGCGCTGGCCGCCGCTGGCGACGGCTTTGAGCAAGGCGTTCTGGAAGCGGCCGCGCTGCTGGCCGAAGGTGCGCCAGCCGTGTTGCTGATCGTCACCGAGGAGCAACCACCGCAGGTGTATGGGCCGTGGATAGACGACGTGCCCTTCGCCTATGCGCTGGGCCTGTTGCTGACCCCGGGCAAGCAGTGGCAACTGGCACCCGCAACCACCGCTGAACCGTCACGGCACGGGGCATTGCCCCATGGCCTCAGTTGGCTCAAGGCCATGTTGACGGGCTGCGATTCTTTCACCCACACATGGATGCGTCGTACATGGAACTGGCACCGTCAGCTGTGAGCAGGCCCCGCGACGCCTACCATTGGCGCCTGCTGGCAACCGCCGCGAGCTTCTTTGTATTTGGCCTGGGCTGCCTGGCCCTGCGCCTGCTGGTGTTCCCGTTGCTGGCGTGCCTGCCTGGGGGCAGCGGCCGCCATCGCCTGCGTGCGCGGCGCACCATCAGCTGGCTGTTCTGGCGTTTCGTGCGCTTCATGCGTGCCGCCGGCGTACTCACCTACCAGATCGACGGGGCAGAGCGCCTGGGCCGGCCCGGGCAGATGATCATCGCCAACCACCCTTCGCTGATCGATGTGGTGTTCCTGATTGGCCTGGTGCGCCAGGCCAACTGCGTGGTCAAGCAAAGCCTGTTCGACAACCCGTTCACTCGCGGGCCGGTCAGCGAAGCCCAGTACATCGGCAACAACGGCAGCATGGACATGCTCGACGCCGCCGTCGACTCGCTGCAGCAGGGCCAAACGCTGGTGATCTTCCCCGAAGGCACGCGTACCCCGCCAGGCCAGGCGCCGGCCTTCCATCGCGGGGCCGCCGCCATCGCCCTGCGTGGCGCGAAAATGGTCACCCCGGTCACCATCAGGGTCAGCCCCACCACGCTGACCAAGAACGAACCCTGGTACCGCATTCCCAGCCGCCGCGTGCACCTTACCTTCAAGGTAGGTGCCGATATCGATCCCCAAGTGTTCAGCGCCCTGGGCCCGGCGCCCAAGGCCTCTCGCCTGCTGAACGATTACCTGCATGACTACTTCCTCAAGGAGCTCGCCGCCGATGAGCGCGCCACAGCAAGACCTCAACCGTGACCTCAAACAGCTGATCATCGACGCCCTGGGCCTCGAGGACATCAGCGTCCAGGACATCGACGACGAACAGACCCTGTTCGGCGAAGGCCTGGGCCTGGATTCGGTCGATGCGCTGGAGCTTGGCCTGGCGATCCAGAAGCGCTACGGCATCAAGATCGATGCCGATGCCAAGGACACCCGCAACCATTTCAGCAACGTCGCCACCCTGGCGGCATTCGTCACTGCCCGTCAGGCCGCCTGAGACCGCACCATGCAAACCCGTGAAGACATCTTCAACATCCTGCGCGACGCCCTGGTCGAGTTGTTCGAGCTGGACCCGGCCCGCATCAGCCTCGACGCCAACCTGTACCAGGACCTGGAAATCGACAGCATCGACGCCGTCGACCTGATCGATCACATCAAGCGCCAGACGGGCAAAAAAATCGCCGCTGACGAATTCAAGTCGGTGCGCACCGTCAACGACGTGGTAGAGGCTGTGTTCCGCCTGGTAAACCCGGCGGCATGAAACAGCTGATTGGCCTGGGCCTGCTGGTGGCCGGCCTGCTGTACCCGTTTGCGGTGCACTTCGGCATGGCCCATTTCGCCCCCTGGCAGTTCGGCCTGCTGCTTGGCAGCCTGTGGCTGGCCCGTGTGCTCAGCGCACCGCGCCGCCCCGGCAGCCTGTGGATGGCCGTGGCCGCCCTGGCATTCTGCTGCGTCCTTGGGCTATCCGACAGCCAGGCCCTGCTGCGCTGGTACCCGGTGTTGATCAGTGCCTTCATGCTGGCGCTGTTCGGTACTAGCCTGCTGCACGGCATGCCGGTGGCCGAGCGCCTGGCACGGCTGCGTGACCCACAGCTGCCGCCGCGAGCGGTGCGCTATACGCGGCACGTCACCCAGGCCTGGTGCCTGTTTTTTCTGCTTAACGGCCTGATCGCCGCCAGCCTCACGCTATGGGCACCCCTGACGTGGTGGACGCTGTACAACGGCATCATCGCCTATGCCGCCATGGGCGTGCTGTTCGCCCTGGAGTGGCTGATAAGACAACGTGTGCGAGGACGCTCATGAACTGGATCAACCTCGAACACCTGCTGCTGGCGCTGGACGCGTCGCGGCCGGTGACCCAGGCCCCCGCCCTGGACCATGCTGGCCTGTGCCAACAGGCCCTGCGGCTGGCGGGGGGCCTGCACCAGCGCGGTGCCCGGCGCCTGGCCATTCACCTGGAGGACGCGGCCCAACTGGCCGCCGCCCTGCTGGGTGCCTGGCGGGCGGGCGTCGAGGTGCTGCTGCCCGCCGACCTGCAGCCCGCCACCCGTGAGCGCTGGCACAGCCATGTCGACCTGTGGCTCAGCGACCAGCCCGGCGATACGCCGTTCGAGGCATTGATGGGCCAAGCCATGCCCCCCGCCGCGCTGGACCTGGACCTGTGCCGCATCAGCCTGTGCACGTCCGGGTCCAGTGGCGAACCCAAGCGCATCGACAAGCAGCTGCGCCAGCTGGCCAACGAGGTAGAGGCACTCGAGCAACTCTGGGGAGCCGACCTGGGCCGGGCCTGGATCATCGGCAGTGTCGCCACCCAGCACATCTACGGCCTGCTGTTCCGTGTGCTGTGGCCCCTGTGCGCCGGGCGCGGCTTCGAGCGGCGCCAGCTGCCCTTCCCCGAAGACCTGCAACGGGCCAGCCGTGAGCACCCTGCGTTCGCCTGGGTGGCCAGCCCTGCCCTGCTCAAGCGCATGGGCGAGAACCTGGACTGGCCTGCCCTGCAACCGGTGCGCAAGGTATTTTCGTCCGGTGGCGAGCTGCCAGCCGATGCCGCGCAGCGCCTGCAGCAACGCCTCGGCCAGTGGCCTGCAGAAATTCTGGGTAGTTCGGAAACCGGCGGTATCGCCTGGCGCCAGGGGCAAGCCCTGTGGCAGCCCTTTGCCGGCGTGCAATTGAGCCACGGCGCCGATGGCGCGCTGCGTATCGCCTCGCCTTACCTGCCTGCCGGGCATGTGGAACACAGCGCGGATGCTGCGGAGTTTTCGCCAGACGGGCGTTTCCGCCTGCTGGGCCGCCTGGACCGCATCGTCAAGCTGGAAGAAAAGCGCATTTCCCTGCCCATGCTGGAACAGGCCCTGTGCACCCACCCTTGGGTGGCTGAAGCGCGCCTGGGCATGATCGAACAAGGCCGGGCGTACCTGGCCGCGTTGCTGGTACCCACCGCAGCGGGCCTGCACGCGCTGCGCAACCAGGGCCGCCGGATACTGCTGGATACGCTGCGTAAACACCTGGCGGGCCACTGCGAGGCGCTGGCGTTGCCGCGCCGCTGGCGGCTGATGCAGCAACTGCCACTCAACAGCCAGGGCAAGCTACCCCAGGCGGCCCTGCACACATTGCTGGTGGCGCCACGCAGCATGGCGCCACAGGTGCTGGCACAGCAGGGCGCGGGCGACGAACTGCAGTTCAACCTCGCCGTGCCGCTGGACCTGGCGTGTTTCTCCGGGCATTTCCCGCGTACGCCAGTGCTGCCGGGCGTGGTGCAGATCGACTGGGCCATCGCCCTGGCAACCGAACACCTGCAGGCCGGGCTGCACTTCGCCGGCATGGAAGTGCTGAAGTTCCAGCAGCTGGTGCGCCCCGGCGACCAGCTGGCACTGAGCCTTCGCCTGGACAGGGCACGCAGCAAACTGTACTTCGCCTTCACCTGCGCGGGGCAGCCCTGCTCCAGCGGCCGTATCCTGCTGGAGAACACCTGTGCATAAGCCCTGCGCGGTCATCCCCGTGTACAACCACGAGCAGGCACTGCCGGCTGTGGTAGCCGAGCTGCAGCAAGCGGGCCTGCCCTGCGTGCTGGTCGATGACGCCAGTCATCCCGCCTGCGCGCAAGTGCTTGCACACCTGGCCTGCCAGCGTAATGTGTATCTGGTTACCCTGGCCGTGAACCAGGGCAAGGGTGGCGCGGTAATGGCTGGCCTGCGAGAGGCTGCACGCCTTGGCTTCAGCCATGCGCTGCAGGTAGACGCCGATGGCCAGCACAACCTGCTCGATGTGGGGCTGTTCCTCGACCAGTCGCGCAACCACCCGCAGGCACTGGTGTGCGGTTACCCCCAGTACGATGCCAGTGTGCCCAAGGGCAGGCTGTATGCCCGCTACCTCACCCACGTGTGGGTGTGGATCAACAGCTTGTCGCTGCAGATCCCCGACTCCATGTGCGGTTTTCGCGTGTATCCCCTGCCTGCCACCCTGGCGATGATCGACAGCGTCAAACTGGGCAAGCGCATGGACTTCGACCCTGAAATCCTGGTGCGCCTGGCCTGGCGCAACCAGCCGATGCGCTGGCTGCCCACCCGGGTGCACTACCCCCAGGACGGCCTGTCCCATTTCCGGCTGTTCCATGACAACGCGCTGATCTCGAAAATGCACGCCAAGCTGTTCTTCGGCATGCTGCTGCGGGCACCGGCAATACTCTGGCGCAGGTGGCGGGCATGAGCGAACCGTCGCAGCACTGGGCCGAACATCAGGAACGCGGCAGCTTCTGGCTGATGAAACTCACAGCCACCCTGGTGCGCCTGCTGGGCCGGCGCATGCTCAGCCCGTTGATCCACCTCATCGTCGCCTACTTCTTCCTGTTTGGCCGCCGCGCCCGGTGCAGCGCCTGGCAGTACCAGCAGCGGCTGCGCCAGTGGAGCGGCGGGCAGACCACCGCCCCCAGCCAATGGCAGGTGTTCCGCCAGTTCATGGCCTTCGCGGAGGCCCTGCTGGACAAGCTGGACGTGTGGAACGGCAAGCTGCGTATCGAAGACATCGAGATCCACGACCCGGCCCAACTGCGCCGGCAACTGCGCGGCAGCCGTGGGCAAATGCTGGTAGGGGCGCACCTGGGCAACCTTGAAGTGTGCCGCGCCCTGGCCGAAATCGGCGAGCAGGTCACCATGAACGTGCTGGTGCACACCCGCCATGCCGAGCGCTTCAACCGCCTGTTGGGTGAAGCGGGGGCTACCAACCTGAGGCTGATCCAGGTCAGCGAACTGGACCCAGCTGTCATGCTGCAATTGTCCGAACGGCTGGAGCGTGGCGAATGGCTGGCGATTGCCGGTGACCGTGTGCCCCTGCACGGCGGGCGCACGGTAGAAGTGGATTTCCTCGGCCACCGGGCAGCCTTTCCGCAAGGCCCGTGGCTGCTGGCGGGCATGCTCGAATGCCCGCTCAACCTGCTGTTCTGCCTCAAGCACCAGGGGCGCTACCACGTTACCCTCGAACCCTTTGCCGAGCGCCTGCAATGGCGACGCGGCCAGCGCGATCAGGTAATCGCCGAGTGGGCCACACGCTACGCCGACCGCCTGGGCCACTACTGCACCCAGGCGCCCCTGCAGTGGTTCAATTTCTACCCTTTCTGGAAGACCGATGACGATGCATCCGCATGAAGCTGTCACGTTCGGCGAAGCGCCGCTGGCAATCGAACAGGTGGTGGCCCTGGCAGAACGCCGTGCCCAGGTGCACCTGCAGGACGACGCCACCTACCGAGCGCGTATCGCCCGGGGTGCAAGGTTTCTCGACACCCTGCTCGACAAGGAAGGGGTGATCTACGGCGTCACCACCGGCTACGGTGATTCCTGCGTGGTGGCTGTACCGCTGGAACATGTGGAGGCGCTGCCACAGCACCTGTACACCTTCCACGGCTGCGGCCTCGGCAAGCTGCTGGATGCCCCTGCCACCCGCGCGGTGCTGGCCGCACGCCTGCGCTCGCTCAGCCATGGTGTTTCCGGCGTGCGCCTTGAGCTGCTGGAGCGCCTGCGCGACTTCCTCGCCCACGACATCCTGCCGCTGATCCCCGAAGAAGGCTCGGTGGGCGCCAGCGGTGACCTTACGCCGCTGTCTTATGTGGCCGCGACGCTGTCGGGCGAGCGCGATGTGATGTACCAGGGCATGCGCCGCAGCAGCGCCGACGTGCACCGGGAGCTGGGCTGGCAACCGCTGGTGCTCCGGCCCAAGGAAGCCCTGGCGCTGATGAACGGCACTGCGGTGATGACCGGGTTGGCGTGCCTGGCCTACAGCCGCGCCGACTACCTGCTGCAGTTGGCCACCCGCATCACCGCCCTGAACGTGATCGCCCTGCAGGGCAACCCGGAACACTTCGATGAACGGCTGTTCGCCGCCAAGCCGCACCCCGGCCAGGCGCAAGTCGCCGCCTGGCTGCGCCAGGACCTTGCCATCGACGCCCCGCTGCCGACCCTGCACCGCCTGCAGGACCGCTACTCGCTGCGCTGCGCGCCGCACGTGCTGGGGGTGCTGGCCGACAGCCTGGGCTGGCTGCGCGGTTTCATCGAAACCGAACTGAACAGTGCCAACGACAACCCGATCATCGACGGTGACGCTGAACGTGTGCTGCACGGCGGGCATTTCTACGGCGGGCATATCGCCTTTGCCATGGACAGCCTGAAAACCCTGGTGGCCAACGTCGCCGACCTGCTCGACCGGCAGCTCGCTCTGCTGGTGGACGTGCGCTACAACCATGGCCTGCCGAGCAACCTGTCCGGCGCGCCGGCCGACCGGGCGATGATCAACCACGGCTTCAAGGCCGTGCAGATTGGCACCAGCGCCTGGACCGCCGAAGCCCTCAAGCAGACCATGCCCGCCAGCGTGTTCTCGCGCTCCACCGAGTGCCACAACCAGGACAAGGTGAGCATGGGCACAATCGCTGCCCGCGATGCCCTGCGCGTGCTGGAACTGACCGAACAGGTGGCTGCCGCCGCGCTGCTGGCCGCCAACCAGGGTGTGTGGCTGCGCAGCCGCCATGCCGATGCACGCCCATTGCCGCCTGCGCTGGCGCACATGCACGAAGCGCTGCTGGGTGAGTTTGCCCCGGTGATCGAAGATAGGGCCCTGGAGCAAGACCTGCGCCACTGCCTGCAGCGGATCGGCCAGCGCCACTGGAGGCTGCATGCGTAGCGCCGGGGTATTTCACATCGACAGCGAGGTGGTCGTGCCATTCTTCGACGTCGACAGCATGCACGTGGTGTGGCATGGCCATTACGTGAAGTACCTGGAGGTGGCCCGCTGCGCCCTGCTCGACCGCCTCTCGCACAACTACGTGCAGATGCAGGCCAGCGGCTACGCATGGCCGGTGATCGACCTGCAGTTGCGCTACATGCGCGGCGCCACCTTCGGCCAGCGCCTGAGCGTGCGGGCCAGCCTGGTGGAGTGGGAAAACCGCCTGAAAATCCATTACCTGATCAGCGATGCCGAAACCGGTGAGCGCATGACCCGGGCCAGCACCGTGCAGGTCGCCGTGCACATCGCCAGTGGCGAAATGCAGCTGGCCTCGCCCCAGGTAATGCTCGATGCCGTCCAGCAGGTGCTTGCATGAACCCCATCGATAACCGCGCCCTCCGGCGTACTGCAGGCGTCGGCTTGCCGGCAATAGCCTGCAAAGCAGGGCCGCTCGTCCTGGCTTTGCTGCTGTGGCTTATCAGCCCCCTCACCTTCGCCTTCACCCTCGACGACCTGCAAAAGCAGCTCAGCGCCCCCGCCGTGGTCAAAGGCCCGTTCGTGCAGGAAAAGCACCTGCGTGCCCTGCCCCAGCCGCTGCTGAGCCAGGGGCAGTTCGTGCTGGCCCGCGACCACGGGCTGCTGTGGCTGCTGCAAACCCCGCTGCGCCAGGACTACCGCATCGATGCCCATGGCATCGCCCGGCGCGACCCGAGCGGCTGGCAGGCTTTGCCCAACCGTAGCGCCGGTGCCGAGCAGAACCGCCTGTTCTTCGCCGTGCTGCAAGGCGACAGCACCGGTCTGCAACGTGACTTCGAGCTGGCCCTCACCGGGGACGCCGCCCACTGGCAGTTGCAGCTCACCCCCCGTTCGCTGCTGCTCAAGCAGGTGTTCAAGCGCATCGACATCACCGGTGGGCGCTATGTACAACGCATCGAATTGAGCGAAACCCAGGGCGACAGCACGGTGCTGCGCATGCCCGAAAGCAGCGGCGCTGCTGACCTGAGCGACGCGGAGCGCAGCGACTTTGCCAACTGAACGCCTGCTGCCGCGCCTGTTCGTCTGCCTGCTGCTGGCCATGCTTGCCGTGGCCGGCTGGCAGTGGCACCGGGGCGCGCCGCTGTCCGCCGACCTGATGTCGCTGGTGCCTGGCGCCACCCAGGATCCACTGGTGCAGCGTGCCGAGCAGCGCATGCAGGAGCCGCTGAACCGCGAGCTGCTGGTACTGGTAGGGCACCCGCAACGCCAGCAGGCGCTGGCCCTGGCCGAGAAGCTGGCCGGGCAGTGGCAAGCCAGCGGCTTGTTCGAAAAGGTCCAGTGGAGCCTGCAGACCGACCTGCAGGCTGTGCGCACGCAGTTGTTGCAGGGCCGGCTGGCCATGCTGGCGCCCGCAGACCGGCAACAGCTGGAAGCGCAACCCGATGCGTTCGTGGCGCAACGGGTGCAAAGCCTGTTCGACCCGTTTGCCGGGTTCAGCCTGGTGCCCAACCAGGACGACTGGCTGGGGCTCACGGGGCGTGTCCAGAACAGCCAGCCCAAGCCCGCCAATGTCGAACTGGATACCGCCAGCGGCGCACTGATCGCCCAGGCTGATGACCACTATTGGGTGCTGCTGCGTGCCCGTACCCTGGGCAACGCATTCGACATGCAGCTGCCATTGCAGGTGGCCGACCTTCTGGCCAACGCCCGCCAGCAGGCCGAACCGCTCGGTGCCCAGCTGCTGGCGGCCAGCGGCCTGCTGCACGCTGCTGCCGGCCAGCAGCAGGCCAGCCGCGAAATCAGCTGGGTAGGCGGTGGCGCCACGCTGGGTATTCTGCTGCTGCTGTGGCTGGCCTTCCGTAACTGGCGGGCACTCCTGGCGTTCGTACCAGTGCTGGTGGGCATGCTGTTCGGCTCGGTGGTGTGCGTGGCCCTGTTCGGCCAGATGCACGTCATGACCCTGGTGCTCGGCTCCAGCCTGATCGGTGTGGCGGTGGACTACCCACTGCACTACCTGTCCAAGAGCTGGAGCCTGAAACCCTGGCAAAGCTGGCCGGCGGTGCGCCTAACCCTGCCGGGCATGAGCCTGAGCCTGGCGACCAGCTGCATTGGCTACCTGGCCCTGGCCTTCACACCCTTCCCGGCCCTGACCCAGATCGCCGCGTTTTCCGCCGCCGGCCTGCTGGGCGCCTACCTGAGCGCGGTGTGCCTGCTGCCCGCGTTGCTGGCGTCGGCGCAGCTCAGGCCGGCGCTATGGCCGCTGCGCATCACCCAGGCCCTCACACAGTGGCGTGAAGCGCTGCTGCGCAGGGTGCCCAGTGGTGCCTTGCTGGCCTTGGTGCTGCTGTTCTGCGCCGGCGGCCTCTGGCACCTGCAGACGCGCAACGACATTCGCCAGTGGGTCGGTACGCCGCCGCAACTGTTGCAGCAAGCCCAGGCCGTGGCACGCATCACCGGCTACCAACCTACCAGCCAGTTCTACCTGGTGCGCGCCGCCGACCAGCAACAACTGCTGGCGCGCACCCAGGCGCTGGGGGCCAAACTCACGGAACTGGTGGAACTGGGCAAGCTCAAGGGCTTCATGAGCCTCAGCCAGCTGGTTGCCAGCCCCGCCGAGCAACAGCAGGCGCGCAAGGCGCTGGAGGTGCTGCCCGAGCACTGGCAGCCGCTGGTGGCGCTTGGCGTACCCGAAGCGGCCTTGCAGGCCGAGATCCAGCAGTTGCAGGCATTACCTGTGCAGGCCATCGAACACGTGTTGGCAGGCCCCCTGGGCGAAGCATGGCGGCCCTTGTGGCTAGGCGCCGATGCACAGGGCGTAGCTGCCATCGTCAGCCTTCAGGGGTTGTCGGATGCAGCGTTGCTGCAGTTGCAGACCCAGGACCTGGACGGCGTGCAACTGGTAGACCGCTTGGGGGAACTCAACCAGCTGTTTGCGGCGACCCAGGTGAGCGCAGCGGAACTCAAGCTGCTGTCCTGCGTGCTGATCCTGGTGCTGCTGGTGATGCCCTTCGGCCTGCGTGGTTCGCTGCGCATCGTTGCACTGCCGCTGCTGGCCGCGCTGTGCAGCCTGGCGAGCCTGGGCTGGCTGGGCCAACCCCTGACGCTGTTCAGCCTGTTCGGGCTGTTGCTGGTGACTGCCATCAGCGTCGACTACGCCATCCTCATGCATGAGCGCATAGGCGGGGCGGCCGTGAGCCTGCTGGGTACCCTGCTGGCCGCGCTCACCACCTGGCTGTCGTTCGGGCTGCTGGCCCTGTCCAGCACCCCGGCGGTGAGCAACTTCGGCGCAGCGGTAAGCCTGGGCCTGGTCTTCAGCTTCCTGCTGGCGCCCTGGGCCGCCCCTCGCGACGGAGCGCCAACGCCACCATGACGATCATTCTGTTCTGGGGCCTGGCGTTGGCAGCATTTGCCCTCGCCAGCCAGCTGGGCAAACGACTGGGCCTGATCCCCATCGTCAGCCAGCTGCTGCTGGCCACCCTGGCGCTGCCTGCGGTGATGGGGCTGTGGATAACCCCGCACTGGCAGCTGGACGGCCCCGCACTGATCGCACCGGCCTGGGTCAAGACCCTGTACGGCGCCAGCTTTGCCCTGCTGCTCGGGCACATCCTCACCGATGTGCTGGCCCTGCGGCCAGACCGCCAGGCTGTGAAACTGGCGGTACCCAGCTTTCTGCTGCCGTTTGCCTGCGGTCTGGCCTGCGCAACAGGGCTGATGGGTTTGAGCGGCGTCGCTGCCTTGGCCTTGGGCCTGGTCTTCGCCATTACCGCAATTCCTGTGTTGTACCTGTACCTGCGGGCTATCGATTACCCCGCTGCCGCCAGCCGGCGGTTGCTGCAAGCGGCCATCCTGATCGACGTGGCCTGCTGGCTGCTGCTGGGCCTGGGCCAAGGCAGCCTGCACCCGGGCGCACTGGCGTTGCCGTTGCTGGCAGCCTTGCTGCCGCTGCCGCTTCACGCACTGGGCCAGCGCGCACCCAAGGTTTATGGGGCGCTGTTTCTGGTGCTGCTATTCGTTGCCGAGCACTACAAGCTCAATGCCCTGGTCTTCGGCATGGGCTACCTGGCCTGCCTTGCCTGGCGCAGGATACCGGCCACGCTGCCATTGCCCGATACCTGCAACCGGCGAGTGCAACACAGCCTCGCCGTGCCGTTGATACTGACCTACGGCGTGATACAGATCGATGCACACCACGCCCTCGACAGCCTGGACGGCTGGCAACTGTGCGCGCTGGTCGCGCTGCCGATCGCCAGCAAGCTGCTGGGTAACTGGCTTGGCCTGTGCTGGGCCGCCCCGTCATTCCCCGGGGCCAGCAGATGGCGCGAGAGCCTGCTGCTGAACATTCGCGGCCTCAGCGAAATCGTTTTCCTCAACCTGTTGCTGTCGCAGCAGCTGATCAGCCCTGCCGTGTATTTCGCGCTGATGCTGATGAGCCTGGTTGCCACCCTGATGCCGGCGCTGGCCGGCCTGCACCGTCTTCCACTCAACGCCCCATCCATGGCAAGGAGCCCGCATGCCAAACGCTGACCTACAACAACGCCAAGTGCTGGTGATCGGTGCCGGGCCTTCCGGCGCCATCGCATCGGCCCTGCTCAAGCGCCAGGGGCACGATGTGCTGGTCATCGAACGCCAGCGTTTTCCGCGTTTTTCAATCGGTGAAAGCCTGCTGTCCCACTGCCTGGATTTCGTCGAAGAGGCCGGCATGCTCGAGGCCCTGCAAGCCGCAGGCTTCCAGCACAAGAATGGCGCCGCCTTCGCCTGGGGCGACGAATACACGGCGTTCGACTTCGGCCAGACCTTCACCCAGGGTAAACCCAGCACCTTCCAGGTGCAGCGGGCCCGCTTCGACCAGTTGCTGGCCGACCAGGCCGAAGCCCAGGGCGTGGAGATACGCTACGAGCACGAGATCGTCAGCGCCGACATGAATGGCGAGCAGCCTCAGGTGCGGGTGCGCCGCCCGGACGGCAGCGAGTACACCGTGCAGGCCGGCTTCGTGCTGGACGCCAGCGGTTACGGCCGGGTACTGCCAAGAATGCTGGACCTCGAAGCACCGTCGGCCTTCCCGGTGCGCCGGGCCGTGTTCACGCACATCGAAGACCGTATCGACCACCCAGGCTTCGACCGCGACAAGATCCTCATCACCACCCACCCCGAGCACCGTGACATCTGGTTCTGGACCATCCCCTTCAGCGACGGCCGCACCTCACTGGGCGTGGTGGCGGCCGCAGAACACTATGCCAACGCCCCCGAGGACCTCGACGCCTGCCTCAAGCACTTCGTGGCACAGGCGCCGAGCCTGGCCAAGGTGCTGGCCAATGCAGTGTGGGATACCCCGGCGCGCACCATCGGGGGCTATTCGGCCAACGTCAAGGCGCTGCACGGCAAGGGCTATGCCCTGCTCGGCAACGCCGCCGAATTCCTCGACCCGGTGTTCTCCTCCGGCGTCACCATCGCCATGCGCTCGGCGAGCATGGCCGCCGGCCTGCTGCACCGCCAACTGCAAGGTGAAACGGTGAACTGGCAGACCGAGTTTGCCGAACCCCTTCAGCAGGGCGTCGACACCTTCCGTGTCTATGTCGAAGGCTGGTACGACGGCAGTTTCCAGGACGTGATCTACCACCCAGGCAGCTCGCCGGAAATCCGCGCCATGATCAGCTCCATCCTGGCTGGCTATGCCTGGGACACGCGCAACCCGTTCGTGGCCGAACCCCGGCGCCGCCTGCGCACCCTGGCCGAACTGTGCGCGAGGGCGCCGGCATGAGTGAGCGCCCGTTCCTGAGCGACACCTATGTCGAGGAAACGCGCATAGGCTTTCGTTTTCTCGCCAGTCACACCTGGCAGCACCACGTGCTGCGGGTGGCCATCGAAGACCTGCGCCGGCTGTTCGACGGTGCACCGCCCCAGGGCGCAGTGCTGCTGGATGCTGGCTGCGGGCAGGGCAGGTCGTTCAAGCACCTGCAGCGGGTATTTGCGCCCGCTCGCCTGCTGGGCACCGATGCCGACCCGCACAGCCTCGACCTGAGCGCAGCCGAAGCCCAGCGCCTGGGCATCGATGTGGAGCTGTGCGGCAGCGACTGTGCCAAGCTGCCCTACCCTGACGCCAGCATCGACCTGCTGTTCTGTCACCAGACCTTTCACCACCTGGTGGAACAGGAAAAAGCCCTGGCCGAGTTTTACCGAGTACTCAAGCCGGGTGGCTACCTGCTGTTCGCCGAGTCCACCGAGGCGTACATCGATACCTGGGTGATCCGCTGGTTCTTCCGCCACCCCATGCACGTGCAGAAGAGTGCCGAGGGCTACCTGCAGATGCTGCGCAGCCAGGGCTTCGAGTTTGGCCCTGCCAATGTCTCCTACCCCTACCTGTGGTGGAGCCGGGCCAAGGACTTCGGCCTGCTCGAGCGCCTGGGCCTGCGCAAGCCGCCACCGGTGGGCGAACGCGAGGAAACGCTGGTCAACGTGGTTGCGCGCAAGCCGCTGGAGCCCGCATGAAAGCCTTCCTGGCATGCGCGCTGTGCCTGCTGCTGAGCGCCTGCGCGGCGCGCCCGCCCCTGCCTGAGCGGCTGCCGGGGCTGACCCTGCCGCAGCAGTTGCATGTGCAGCGCGAACAGGCCGGCCAGCGCCAGGACTGGTTGCTGGTGATCCAGGACGAGCACCAGCGCTTGCGCTGGTCGCTGCTCGACCTGCTGGGCATCCCCCAGGCCCGGCAGCTGCTGGACGGCCAGCAATGGCAGGCCGATGGGCTGCTGCCGCCCAACCCGGCAGCCCGGGAGCTGTTCGCTGCCGTATTGTTCGCCCTTACCCCGCCCGCGCAGCTGGCCCAGCTTTATCCACAGGCCCGCGAGCAAGCGGGGCAGCGTTGGCTGGGTGACCGCTGGCACGTCACCTATCGGGGCGAGGATGCCTTCGACTTGAACCTCGGTGAAGGCCTGCGTTATGTAATCGACCCCCTGCCTCACGAGAACCGACCATGACCGCCTACCTCAATGCCCTAGGCCTGATCTGCGCCCTTGGCCAGGGCCAGGCCGAAGTGGCGGCCGGCCTGTTCGCCGGCGATTGTTCCGGCATGCAGCCCGCGTCAGGCTGGATCCCCGACCGCTGCCCGCCCGTGGGTGCGGTCGCCGCGGCATTGCCCGCAGTACCGCTGCCCGAGCAGCACAGCCGCAACAACCAGCTGCTGTACGCGGCCGCCCTGCAGATCGAGCCGGCCATCCGCCAGGCGATCGCCCAGTATGGTGGGCATCGTGTTGCCGTCATTCTCGGGACCAGTACGTCCGGCATTGCCGAAGGCAGTGCCGCCATCGGCCAGTTCATCAACAGCGGGCAGTTCCCTGCCGACTATCACTACGCACAGCAGGCACTGAGCGCGCCGGCCGACTTCCTCGCCGACTGGCTGCAACTCAGCGGCCCGGCCTACGTCATCTCCACGGCCTGCACCTCCAGTGCCCGCGCCTTGCTCAGCGCCCGGCGCCTGCTGCAGCTGGGCGTGTGCGACGCCGTGCTGTGCGGCGGCGTCGACAGCCTGTGCAGCCTCACCCTCAATGGCTTCAGCGCCCTGGAAGCGGTCAGTGAGCAGCGCTGCAACCCGTTCTCGGCCAACCGCGATGGCATCAACATTGGCGAGGCGGCGGCCCTGTTCCTGATGACGCGCCAGCGCAACGCGCAAGGCCGCACCCTGGCACTGCTGGGTGCCGGTGCCAGCTCGGACGCCCACCACATATCCGCGCCCGACCCGACCGGTGCCGGCGCCTTGCGGTGCATGGGCAAAGCACTGGACAATGCCGGCCTCGCGCCCGCGCAAATCGACTACCTGAACCTGCATGGCACCGCCACTGCGCACAATGACGCCATGGAAAGCCTGGCCGTGCATGCCCTGTTCGGTGCCACGGTGCCGTGTTCGTCGAGCAAGCCCATGACCGGCCACACGTTGGGTGCGGCCGGCGCGCTGGAAGCAGCGTTCTGCTGGCTGAGCCTGAGCGAGCACAACCCGTTGGGCCTGCTGCCACCGCATGTGTGGGACCAGCAGCGCGACCCTGCGCTACCGTGCCTGGCCCTGGTGGATGGCCGCCAGCGCCTGGGTACTGATGGCCCACGCCGTTTGATGAGCAACTCGTTCGCCTTCGGCGGCAATAATGTCAGCCTGATTCTCGGAGACACCGCATGAACCCCTGGCCACTGGCCGAGCTGCTGCCCCACGCCGGCGACATGATCCTGATCGACCAGATCGAGCGCTGCGATGAGGAGCAGATCTTCACCCGCACCACCGTGCAGCCTGGCGGCCTGTTCAACCGCGCCGACGGCAGCCTGCCGGCGTGGCTGGGCATCGAGCTGATGGCCCAGAGCGTCGCGGCCTATGCCGGCTGCCGCGCCCGGCGCAACGGCCAGGCAGTCGAACTGGGTTTCCTGCTGGGTGCGCGCAAATACGAATGCGATGTCGAGCACTTCCCCGCCGGCGCCGAACTGCACATCCACGCCCAGCGTTCGCTCGAAGACGACAACGGCATGGGCGTGTTCGAATGCCACCTGCGCGGCCCCGGCATCCATGCCAGTGCCCGCCTGAACGTGTACCGCCCGCCGCAAGCGGCCAGCTACCTGGCCGAAGCGGGCCCTGAGGAGTCCCCCCATGACTGACACCATTCTGGTCACCGGTTCGAGCCGCGGCATTGGCCGCGCCATCGCCCTGCGCCTGGCCCGGTCCGGTTACGACCTGGTCCTGCATTGCCGCAGTGGCCGTGCCGAGGCCGACGCCGTGGCCGAGAACGTGCGGGCCCTGGGCCAACAGGCACGGGTGCTGCAGTTCGACATTGCCGACCGTGCCGCCTGCCGCGCCGCCCTGGAGAGCGATGTGGAGCAGCATGGGGCGTATTACGGCGTGGTGTGCAACGCCGGGCTGACCCGCGATGGCGCCTTCCCGGCGCTTACCGACGAAGACTGGGACCAGGTGCTGCGTACCAACCTGGACGGTTTCTACAACGTTCTGCAGCCACTGACCATGCCAATGATCCGCCGTCGGGCACCCGGGCGCATCGTCTGCATCACCTCGGTGTCGGGGTTGATCGGTAACCGTGGCCAGGTCAACTACAGCGCCTCCAAGGCGGGGCTGATCGGCGCGGCAAAGGCGCTGGCGATCGAGCTGGGCAAACGCCGCATCACCGTCAATTGCGTGGCCCCTGGGCTGATCGACACGGCCATGCTCGACGAGCACGTGCCTGTGGACGAGCTGATGAAGATGATCCCTGCCGGGCGCATGGGCACCGCTGAAGAAGTGGCCGGTGCAGTCAACTTCCTGATGTCGGCGGAGGCTGCCTACATCACCCGCCAGGTGCTGGCCGTGAACGGGGGGTTGTGCTGATGCGCCGGGTTGTCGTCACCGGCATGGCCGGCATCACCTCGCTGGGCAGCGACTGGGCGACCATCGCCGGGCATTTCGCCAGCCAGCGCAGTGGCATCCGGCGCATGGTCGAATGGGACCGCTTCGAAGAAATGAACACGCGGCTGGCCGGCCCCGTCGATGATTTCAAGGTGCCCGCCCACTGGACCCGCAAGCAACTGCGCAGCATGGGCCGGGTATCACGCCTGGCGGTGGCCGCGGCCGAGCGGGCACTGGCCGATGCAGGCCTGCTGGATGACCCGAGCATCCGCGATGGGCGCATGGGGGTGGCCTGCGGCTCGTCCACCGGCAGCACGGACGAGATCAAGGCGTTCGGCAACATGCTGCTCAACTCGGTGGCCGACGGCCTCAATGCCAATTCCTACGTGCGCATGATGCCGCACACCACCGCCGCCAATATCAGCATCTTCTTCGGCCTCACCGGGCGCCTTATCCCCACCTCCAGTGCCTGCACCAGCGGCAGCCAGGGCATCGGCTACGCCTATGAGGCGATCAAGTACGGGCGCCTGCCGATGATGCTGGCCGGGGGCGCCGAAGAGCTGTGCCCCACCGAGGCGATGGTGTTCGATGCGCTGTACGCCACCAGCCTGATGAACGACACCCCGCACCTTAGCCCGCGCCCCTACGACTGCCGCCGTGATGGCCTGGTGATTGGCGAGGGCGGCGGCATGCTGGTGCTTGAAGAACTTGAGCACGCCCGCGCCCGCGGGGCCAGGATACACGCCGAAATCGTCGGCTTTGGCAGCAACGCCGACGGCCAGCACACCACCCGCCCCGAGCAGACGACCATGCGCCGCGCCATGGAGCTGGCGCTGGAGGATGCCGGCCTGGCACCCGCAGCAATCGGCTATGTGAATGGCCACGGTACCGCCACCGAGCAGGGCGACATCGCCGAGACCCTGGCGACCAGCAGCCTGTTCGGCACCCACATGCCCATCAGTTCGCAGAAGAGCTTTCTCGGCCACACGCTCGGGGCGTGCGGGGCACTGGAGTCGTGGTTCAGCATCGAAATGATGAACAGTGACCGCTACGTGCACACCTTGAACCTGGACGAAGTAGACCCGCGCTGTGGCGAACTGGACTACCTGCGTGGCGAGTTCCGCACCATGAACCACCAGTTCGTGATGAACAACAACTTTGCTTTCGGTGGGGTCAACACGTCGTTGATCTTCCGCCGCTGGCCGTAATCCCCAACCTGGAGAGTATGGAATGTCCCCTCTGATCCGCGCAGCGGCCCTGGGCCTTGTACTCACCGGCCTGGCCGGCTGTACGTCGAAGCCGGTGCTGAACCCGGCTGAACAGCTGGCCTCCGCGACACCCTACACCCAACAGCAGGTGCAACAGGCCATTCTGAAGGCCATTGCCGACCGCGGCTGGACGGCACGCTCGGTAAACCCGAGCGTGATCCAGGCCGACATCACCGTGCGCAACACCTTCTTCGCTGCCGTGGATATCCACTACAGCGCCAGCCAGTTCCGCATCGCCTATCGCGACAGCCGCGAACTGGGGTACAAGGACGGCAAGATCCACCGCAACTACAACCGCTGGGTCTACAACCTGGACCGCAGCATCGTGCGTGAGCTCAACACAGTGAGCAGCCAGAGCCTGTTGCAACAAAGCAGCGTTACCCCCTAACCACCGACCAAGGAAGAACCGATGCGCTTGAAGACCCTTACCGCCGCCACTGCCCTGCTGCTGGCTGCACTGCCAGGCCTGAGCCAGGCCCGTGATACCGCGCTGTTCCTGCCCTTCGACAAGGTAGTGCAGCAAATGCTTGCCGAGAAGAAGCTCGATGGCTCGGTCAAGTTCTACCTGGCGGGCGTACAGCCACGCGGCAAGGTCAAGGTGGTCAGCCCCAACGCCGTGACCAACAAGAAGACCAACGCCTTCAACAAGAGTGACGAAGTGGCCTGCGAATGGGCCCTGCAGTCGGCCCTGCTGACCATGCAGGACGCTGCGCGCAAGGCCAACGCCAATGCCGTGACCAACATCGTCAGCTACTACAAGCGCAACGAGCGCAAAGACCCGGCCACCTACGAGTGCCATGCCGGCGCGGTCATCGCCGGTGTTGCCATCAAGGGCGACCTGGCCCGCGTAGACTGATACCCAGGCGCAACCGGGGCAGGCTGGTGTCAGGCCTGAACCTGCCCGGTCAGCAGTTCGGCGAAGGCTGTGGCCATCGCCGACTGCTGGCACTGGCGCTGTACCAGCCACACGGCAGACGTGGCTTCGGTATCCAGTAACGTGCGGTACACCACGCCCTCGATGCGCATACGCTGGTAAGAAGCCGGCAGCACCGACACCCCAAGCCCCGCCGACACCAGCCCGATGATCGTCATCGCCTCCCCTGCCTCCTGGGCAAAGTGCGGGCTGAAGCCTGCCTGACGCGCCAGGCTGAGCAGCTGGGCATACAAACCACTGCCATAGCTGCGCGGGAAGAACACAAAAGGTTCCTGGGCCAGCGCTGCCAGATGCACGCCTTGCTCCGTGGCCTGAGCCAGCGCATGCGAGGCATTGATCACCGCCACCAGTGGCTCGCGGAACAGCTCCGTGGCAACCAACCCTTGGGGCAGCGGCATCGGCCGCATCAGGCCCACTTCGATGGACTCATCGAACACCCCTTCGGCGACTTCGCGGCTGCTCATTTCCTTGAGGTTCAGGTGCACTGCCGGAAAGCGCTGGCGGAAGGCATGGATCGCCTGGGGGATCTTCGACGTGAACGGCGCAGAGGACGTAAAGCCGATCTTCATCTCGCCCAGCTCCCCCAACTGGGCACGCCTGGCCACATCGGCCGCCTTCTCGACCTGGGCCAGTACCAGCCGGGCCTCCTCCAGAAACAGCCGCCCGGCCTCGCTGAGTTCCACCCGACGGTTGGTACGCTCGAACAACCTGGCGCCCAGCTCGTGCTCCAGCGCCTGGATCTGCTGGCTCAGGGGCGGCTGTGAAATGCCCAGCTGCTGGGCGGCGCGGCCAAAGTGCAATTCTTCGGCAACGGCAACGAAATAGCGCAGGTGACGCAGCTCCATGGGCAGGCTCCAACAGGTCGTGAAACGTCTTAAATAGGTCGAACAATATATTGGATCTAATCATTAGGCAGCTATATGCTTTTTCCATCGCGCCTGAGGTACCCACCAGTGAAAACCGCCGCTGTTCCCTTGCCTGCTGAACCTGAGACTGCCTCCATCAACGACCTGTGGATCGAGAAAGGCACGCCAGCCTTCATGAAAACCGTGCTGGCGCTGTTCAGTGGCGGCTTTGCCACCTTTGCCCTGCTGTACTGCGTGCAGCCGATGATGCCGCTGCTGTCGAAGGAATTTGCCATCAATGCCGCGCAGAGCAGCCTGGTGCTGTCGGTCGCAACCGGCATGCTGGCGTTCGGGTTGTTGATAACCGGCCCCGTCTCCGACCGTATTGGACGCAAGCCGGTGATGGTGTTCGCGCTGGTGTGCGCGGCGCTGTGCACCATCGCCAGCGCCGTGATGCCGAGCTGGGAGCTGGTGCTGGCCACCCGCGCACTGGTCGGGCTGTCCCTGAGCGGCCTGGCAGCGGTGGCAATGACCTACCTGAGCGAGGAGATTCACCCGCAGCACATCGGCCTGGCCATGGGCCTGTACATCGGCGGCAATGCCATTGGTGGCATGAGCGGCCGGCTGATTACCGGCGTGCTGATCGACTTCGTCAGCTGGCACACGGCGATGCTCACGGTGGGTGGCCTGGCATTGCTGGCGGCGGTGGTGTTCTGGAAAGTGCTGCCCGAGTCGCGCAACTTCCGCCCCCAGGCCATGAACCCGCGCAGCCTGCTGGACGGCTTCGTGGTGCATTTCAAGGATGCCGGGCTGCCTTGGCTGTTCCTCGAAGCGTTCCTGCTGATGGGCGCCTTCGTCACCCTGTTCAACTACATTGGCTATCGCCTGCTGGCGGAGCCTTACCACATGAACCAGGCGCTGGTGGGGCTGCTGTCGGTGGTGTACCTGTCGGGTATCTACAGCTCGGCGCAGGTGGGCGCACTGGCCGACAAGCTGGGCCGGCGCAAGGTGTTCTGGGCGAGTATCGTGGTCATGGCGGGGGGCATGCTGATAACCCTGGCCAGCCCATTGTTCATGGTGATCATGGGCATGCTGGTGTTCACCTTCGGCTTCTTCGGGGCACACTCGGTGGCCAGCAGCTGGATCGGCCGCCGCGCCTTGCGGGCCAAGGGGCAGGCGTCATCGCTGTATCTGTTCTGCTACTACGCGGGGTCGAGCGTGGCCGGGACGGCAGGCGGGGTGTTCTGGCACCAGTGGGGGTGGAACGGCATCGGGTTGTTCATCGGCAGCCTGCTGGCGGTAGCGCTGCTGGTGGCGTTGCACCTGAGCAAGCTACCGCCAAAGGCGGCGTAGGGGCTCGCGGGCATGCCCGCGAGCTGGCCTTTACTGATGGTACTGCGCTGACAGTTCGTGCACGGCGTTGATGAACACACCGGCATGCTCCGGGTCGACTTCCGGGGTAATGCCATGGCCCAGGTTGAACACGTGCCCACTGCCCTGGCCGTAGCTGGCCAGAATACGCGCCACTTCTTTGCGGATGGCTTCGGGCCGGGCGTACAGCACGGTCGGATCCATGTTGCCTTGCAGGGCCACCTGGTTACCCACACGGCGGCGGGCATCGCCGATATCGCAGGTCCAGTCCAGGCCCAGTGCATCGGCACCCGCTTCGGCAATGCTTTCGAGCCACAGGCCGCCGTTCTTGGTGAACAGGATGACCGGCACCTTGCGCCCTTCGTGCTCGCGAATCAGGCCACTGACGATCTTGCGCATGTAGGCCAGGGAAAACTCCTGGTACGCCGCAGCCGACAGGTTGCCACCCCAGGTGTCGAAGATCTGCACCGCCTGTGCGCCGGCCAGGATCTGGCCATTGAGGTACGTTGTGACCGACTGGGCCAGCTTGTCCAGCAACAGGTGCAGCGCCTGGGGGTTGTCGTAGGCCATGGCCTTGGTCTTGCGGAAGTCCTTGGACGAGCCGCCTTCGACCATGTACGTGGCCAGCGTCCACGGGCTGCCTGAGAAGCCGATCAGCGGTACCCGGCCATTGAGCTCGCGGCGGATGGTGCTGACGGCGTCCATCACGTAGCCCAAGTCTTTCTGGGCATCGGGCACGGGCAGTGCTTCGATGTCGGCCGGGGTGCTGACCACCTTTCTGAAACGCGGGCCTTCGCCGGTTTCGAAGTACAGGCCAAGGCCCATGGCATCAGGGATGGTGAGGATGTCCGAGAACAGGATCGCGGCGTCCAGCGGGTAGCGGTCCAGTGGCTGCAGGGTGACCTCGCAGGCGAACTGCGGGTTTTTGCACAGGCTCATGAAGTCACCGGCCTTGGCACGGCTGGCGCGATATTCCGGGAGGTAGCGGCCGGCCTGGCGCATCATCCACACCGGGGTGACGTCTACGGGTTGCTTGAGCAGTGCACGCAGGAAACGATCGTTCTTCAGGGCAGTCATGTCGGCATCCGGAAAAAAAGTGGGGGCATTTTCTCAGACGCCAGCACAAAAGGCACGGCTGAGACCATGCGTTTTGTCTATTGGATGCGTTGGGTCAAGCTGTGTCGCGTACAAAGCCGGCCCCTGCAGATAACGCGTACCTTGCAGGAGCCGGCAGCCGACCTCACACTTCCAGGAAGTCCAGGATGCCTTCGGCAGCGGTGCGCCCTTCGAAAATGGCGGTCACTACCAGGTCGGACCCGCGCACCATGTCGCCGCCGGCAAACACCTTCGGGTTGCTGGTCTGGTGCTTGAACTTGCCCTGCTCCGGCGCTACCACACGGCCCTGGCTGTCCAGTTGGATGCCGTGCTGCTCGAACCAGGGGGCGGGGCTTGGGCGGAAGCCGAAGGCGATGACCACCGCATCGGCCGGCAGGATCTCTTCAGAACCCGGGATTGGCTCCGGGCTGCGGCGGCCACGGGCGTCGGGCTCACCCAGGCGGGTTTCCACCACTTTCACGCCCTCGACCTTGTCCTCACCCACGATCGCAATGGGCTGGCGGTTGTACAGGAACTTCACGCCCTCTTCCTTGGCGTTCTTAACTTCCTTGCGCGAACCGGGCATGTTGGCTTCGTCACGGCGATAGGCACACGTCACGGCCTTGGCGCCCTGGCGAATGGAGGTGCGGTTGCAGTCCATGGCGGTGTCACCACCACCGAGCACCACCACCCGCTTGCCCTGCATGTCGACGAAATCTTCCGGCGACTTCTCGAAGCCCAGGTTGCGGTTGACGTTGGCGATCAGGAAGTCCAGGGCATCGTGCACCCCTGGCAGGTCCTCGCCGGGGAAGCCCCCCTTCATGTAGGTGTAGGTGCCCATGCCCATGAACACTGCATCGTACTCGGCCAGCAGTTGCTCAAGGGTTACATCCTTGCCCACCTCGGTGTTCAGGCGGAACTCGATGCCCATGCCGGTGAACACTTCACGGCGGTTGCTGAGCACGGTTTTTTCCAGCTTGAATTCGGGGATGCCGAAGGTCAGCAGGCCGCCGATTTCCGGGTTGCGATCGAACACCACCGGGGTTACCCCGGCGCGCACCAGTACATCGGCACAGCCCAAGCCCGCCGGGCCAGCACCGATGATGGCCACGCGCTTGCCGGTGGGCTTGACCTTGGACATGTCCGGGCGCCAGCCCATGGCGAAGGCGGTATCGGTGATGTACTTCTCCACCGAACCGATGGTCACCGCGCCAAAGCCGTCGTTCAGCGTGCAGGCACCTTCACACAGGCGGTCCTGTGGGCACACCCGCCCGCATACTTCCGGCAGGGTGTTGGTCTGGTGCGACAATTCCGCCGCCGCCAGGATGTTGCCTTCGGACACCAGCTTCAACCAGTTGGGGATGAAGTTGTGCACCGGGCACTTCCATTCGCAGTACGGGTTACCACAGCCCAGGCAGCGGTGCGCCTGTTCCACAGACTGCTGCGGCTTGAACGGTTCGTAGATTTCCACGAACTCCTTCTTGCGCTGGCGCAGCAGCTTTTTCTTCGGGTCCTTGCGGCCCACCTCGATGAACTGGAAGTCGTTATTCAGACGTTCAGCCATTTTTCAAAACCTCTTAACAGCAGCTGCAAGCGTTTAGCTGCAAGCCACAAGACGATCACGTAAGCCTGGCAAACCCCGTACTGCTTCTATCTGCAGCGTGGGGCTTGCCTGCTTGCAGCTGTATTACTGCGGGTTGGCACGGGTGCTGGACAGCAACTGCTTCAGGTTGGCGGCCTTGGGCTTGACCAGCCAGAAGCGCCGCACGTAGTCGTCCAGGTTCTCGGAAAGCTCGCGCCCCCACTCACTGTCGGTTTCATCCACATACTCGGCAAGGACCCGCGCCAGGTGGGTGCGGTAAGCCTCCATCGCTTCACCACTGATGCGCTGGATTTCCACCAGCTCGTGGTTGAGCTTGTCGACGAAGCTGTTGTCCATGTCGAGCACGTAGGCGAAGCCGCCCGTCATGCCAGAACCGAAGTTGTAACCGGTCTTGCCCAGCACGCAGACAAAGCCACCGGTCATGTATTCACAGCAGTGATCGCCGGTGCCCTCGACAACGGCATGGGCGCCGGAGTTACGTACAGCGAAGCGCTCGCCTGCAGTACCGGCAGCGAACAACTTGCCGCCAGTGGCACCGTACAGGCAGGTGTTGCCAACGATGGCGCTGTGCTGGGTTTTGAACGGGCTGCCCGCTGGCGGCACGATGGTCAACTTGCCACCCGTCATGCCCTTGCCCACATAGTCGTTGGCGTCGCCCTGCAGGTACAGGTTCAGGCCACCGGCGTTCCATACGCCGAAGCTCTGGCCGGCGGTACCGTTGAAGCGGAACGTGATCGGCGCGCTGGCCATGCCCTGGTTGCCATGCAGCCGGGCAATCTCGCCCGATACCCGCGCACCGATGGAGCGGTCGCAGTTGCAGATGTCCAGGCTGAATTCGCCGCCGGCCTGGTCGCGGATGGCCGGCATGGCCATCTCGACCATCTTCTCGGCCAGCTCGCCCTGGTCGAAGGGTGGGTTGCGGTCGACTTCACAGAACTGCGGCTTGTCTGCCGGGATGTGCGAGCTGCCCAGCAGCGGCGTCAGGTCGAGGTACTGCTGGCGCTCGGTGTCGCCCGGCAGCACATCTAGCAGGTCGGTGCGGCCGATCAGCTCACCCAGGCTTCGTACGCCCAGCTTGGCCAGCCACTCACGGGTCTCTTCAGCGACGAAGGTGAAGAAGTTGACCACCATGTCGACGGTGCCGATGTAATGGTCCTTGCGCAGCTTGTCGTTCTGGGTGGCCACGCCGGTGGCGCAGTTGTTCAGGTGGCAGATGCGCAGGTACTTGCAACCCAAGGCAATCATCGGGGCGGTGCCGAAGCCGAAGCTCTCGGCCCCCAGGATTGCCGCCTTGATCACGTCCAGGCCGGTCTTGAGGCCGCCGTCGGTCTGCACCCGCACCTTGCCGCGCAGGTCGTTGCCGCGCAGGGTCTGGTGGGTTTCGGCAAGGCCCAGCTCCCACGGGGCGCCAGCATACTTGATCGACGTCAGCGGCGAGGCGCCGGTGCCACCGTCATAACCGGAAATGGTAATGAGGTCGGCATAGGCCTTGGCCACGCCGGCAGCAATGGTGCCTACGCCTGCTTCAGCCACCAGCTTCACCGACACCAGCGCCTGCGGGTTGACCTGCTTGAGGTCATAGATCAGCTGGGCCAGGTCTTCGATGGAGTAGATATCGTGGTGCGGCGGTGGCGAGATCAGCGTCACCCCCGGCACCGCGTAACGCAGGCGGGCGATCAGGCCATTGACCTTGCCACCGGGCAACTGGCCACCCTCGCCGGGCTTGGCGCCCTGGGCAACCTTGATTTGCAGCACTTCGGCGTTGACCAGGTATTCGGGCGTAACGCCGAAACGGCCGGTCGCCACCTGCTTGATCTTGGAACTGCGGATGGTGCCGTAGCGTGATGGGTCTTCGCCGCCCTCACCGGAGTTGGAACGCGCACCCAGGCGGTTCATGGCTTCAGCCAGTGCTTCGTGGGCCTCAGGCGACAGTGCACCCAGCGAGATACCCGCCGAGTCGAAGCGCTTGAGGATGGCGTCCAGCGGTTCGACCTGGTCCAGCGCCAGTGGCTGCTCGGCCACCTTCACTTTCAACAGGTCGCGGATCATCGACACCGGGCGCTGGTCGACCAGCGAGGTGTATTCCTTGAACTTGGCGTAATCGCCCTGCTGCACGGCGGCTTGCAGGGTGTTGACCACGTCCGGGTTGTAGGCGTGGTACTCGCCGCCGTGGACGAACTTCAGCAAGCCGCCTTGCTGGATCGGCTTGCGCGCACTCCAGGCTTCGGCGGCCAGCAGTTTCTGGTCGCTTTCCAGGTCCTGGAAGCGCGCACCCTTGATGCGGCTGGAAACGCCCTTGAAGCTCAGGCCGACCACTTCTTCGGACAGGCCGATGGCTTCGAACAGCTGCGCACCCCGGTAGGAGGCGATGGTGGAGATCCCCATCTTCGACAGGATCTTCAGCAGGCCCTTGGAGATGCCCTTGCGGTAGTACTTGAACACTTCGTCCAGGTCACCCAGCACTTCGCCGGTGCGGATCAGGTCGGCCAGCACTTCGTAAGCCAGGTATGGGTACACCGCCGAGGCGCCGAAGCCCAGCAGCACTGCAAAGTGGTGGGGGTCACGGGCAGTGGCGGTTTCTACCAGGATGTTGCTGTCGCAACGCAGGCCCTTGTCGGTCAGGCGGTGGTGCACAGCGCCCACGGCCAGCGACGCATGCACCGGCAGCTTGCCGGGTGCGATGTGGCGGTCGCTCAGTACCAGCTGGGTCTTGCCAGCCCGCACGGCCTCTTCAGCCTGGTCGGCGATGTTGCGAATGGCCGCTTCCAGGCCGACGCTTTCTTCATAGTTCAGGTCGATCAGCTGGCGCTCGAAGCCTTCACGCTCCAGGCTCATCAGCGAGCGCCATTTGGCAGGCGAGACCACCGGCGAGCTGAGAATCACCCGCGAGGCATGCTCGGGGGATTCCTGGAAGATGTTGCGCTCGGCACCCAGGCAGATTTCCAGCGACATCACGATCGCTTCGCGCAGCGGGTCGATCGGCGGGTTGGTGACCTGGGCAAACTGCTGGCGGAAGAAGTCGTACGGCGAACGCACCCGTTGCGACAGCACCGCCATGGGGGTGTCATCCCCCATCGAACCGACCGCTTCCTGGCCCTGTTCACCCAGCGGGCGCAGTACCTGGTCGCGCTCCTCGAAGGTAACCTGGAACATCTTCATGAACTGCTTGAGCTGGTCAGCGTCGTAGCTGGCCACGCCCTGGTCGTCGGTCAGCGTCGCCTGGATACGCGTGGCATGCTGACGCAGCCAGCGCTTGTAGGGGTGACGGGACTTGAGGCGGTCATCGATGGCGTCGGTGTCGAGAATCTGACCGGTTTCGGTGTCCACGGCCAAGATCTGGCCCGGGCCCACACGGCCTTTTGCCAGCACTTCATCCGGCTGATAGCCCCATACGCCGATTTCAGAGGCGATGGTGATGTAGCCGTTGGTGGTGGTGACCCAACGCGCCGGGCGCAGGCCGTTGCGGTCGAGCAGGCACACCGCGTGGCGGCCTTCGGTCATGACGATACCGGCCGGGCCATCCCACGGCTCCATGTGCATGGAATTGTATTCGTAGAAGGCGCGCAGGTCGGCGTCCATGGTCTCGACGTTCTGCCAGGCTGGCGGTACCAGCATGCGCACGCCACGGAACAGGTCGATACCGCCGGTCACCATCAGTTCGAGCATGTTGTCCATGCTGGACGAGTCGGAGCCCACGCGGTTGACCAGCGGGCCGAGCTCATCGAGGTCGGGGATCTGGTCATTGGCGAACTTGGTACGGCGTGCCATCGCCCAGTTGCGGTTACCGGTGATGGTGTTGATTTCACCGTTGTGGGCAAGGAAGCGGAACGGCTGCGCCAGCGGCCACTTGGGCAAGGTGTTGGTGGAGAAGCGCTGGTGGAACACGCAAATGGCGGTCTGCAGGCGCTCATCACCGAGGTCCGGGTAGAAGGCCGCCAGATCGCGCGGCATCATCAGGCCCTTGTAGATGATGGTCTTGTGCGAAAAGCTGCAGATGTAGTGGTCGGCGTCGTGGGCGTTGGCCACCGACGAACGGCGACGTGCGCTGAACAGCTTGATGGCGAATTCCTGGTCACTCAGGCCTTCGCCGCCGATGAACACCTGCTCGATCTGCGGCAGACGCTCCAGGGCCAGGCGGCCGAGCACGCTGGTATCGATCGGCACCTTGCGCCAGCCGACCAGGTTGAGGCCAGCCGCGACGATTTCGCGGTCCATGTTGGCGCGGGCGGCTTCGGCTTTGACCGGGTCCTGGTTGAAGAACACCATGCCCACGGCGTACTGCCTTGGCAGCTCGGCGGCAAAATGCTCCTGGGCCACGGCGCGCAGGAACTGGTCGGGCTTCTGCATCAGCAGACCACAACCGTCACCGGTCTTGCCGTCGGCGTTGATACCGCCACGGTGGGTCATGCACGTGAGCGCCTGCATGGCGGTTTGCAGAAGGTGGTGGCTGGGTTCGCCCGTCATATGGGCGATCAGGCCAAAACCACAGTTGTCCTTGAATTCTTCGGGATGGTACAGACCTGTTTTCATAGACACTTTCTCACCAGGTTCACCCCTCAACGGAGGCAAATCTCTTTTTTAACAACCACTTACCATCCACGCCGATCAAATGCCAGCTTTTTGCGGTGGCCATGGAAAACCATTGTTGCACAGCGACAGTCGCGCCCACAAATTTTCATGTCTCACCATTGAAAATTTATGTCGCAATTTTGAATGTTTTTGCGCCAACTGCCGTGGTAGCGACGTGACTTGAGTCTGAAGCGTTTCAGCCATGACTGCAACGTAGGCTTGTGGCCGGCAGTCCGGGACAGAAAAGCCTGCCGCGCTTGGGCGCAGCAGGCTAGTCGAACGCTAGAATTCGCTTGGCTACTGGGCGGCGGGGTGATGCCGCCCGGAAGGTATCAGCGGGCCGAGGCCAGCTCTTGTTGGACGCTGGCGACGGTACGTGGCCAAGGTTTACCAGCCTGGACCTTCGCTGGCAAGTTCTTGATGGCCGCAACGGCCGCATCACGGTTGGCAAAGCTGCCATAAGTGACCACGTAGAGCGGCTTGCCCTGCAAGGTTTTCTTGAAGTAGCGGTACTCGCCACCCTGCGCCTTGACGAAGGCCTGGGCAGACGCCTCGGAGCTGGTGCCCAGGATTTGCACCACGTAGTTACCCGGCTTCTGCCCGGTGTACCAGCCACCATTGCCACTGCCCCCGGCAGCCGGCTTCTCGACCGCCTTGGGCGCTGGCTTGGCAACAGCAACCTGGGTAGGTGCAGGCTCGGCCTTGGCCTGTGCAGCAGGCTTGGCCTGCTGGGTGGCGGCTGGCTTGGGCGCCGCCGCCTGCTGCACGGGCTGGGCGGGCGTTGGCGCAGGGCCTGCTGCCACGCCCTGGGGCGGCGCGATGGTGGTCACGGTAGGCGGTGGGTTGCCTGGCTGCAGTGCGGTTTCACCGGCAGGGCTGCCCTCTTCACCCTCACCCATGCCAGCGGCCTGGGCCAGGGGTTCGCGCATCACCGGTTGCGACTGCCCTACCAGCGGCAATGGCGTGGGCTGCGAGGAGCCCGAGAATTCGATGGCCGCACCCTTGCCATCGCCCAGCGGCAGCTGCGCCTGGGCCGCTGGCGCTTCGGCTGGGGCCTTGTCGCCCTTTCTGGGCATCAACACGGCAGCCGCGACGGCGACAACGACCACAGCAGACAGCGCGAGCACATGTTTCTTCGGCATTTTGAACCCCATGGATGGTCGCTTGACCGTCGAACGGCTGGCGATCATGGCTTCGATCAACGTGTCACGGGCGACCTGGTTGATGTTGCCAGGCCAACCGTCGGAATTTTCATGGATGTCGGCAATCTGTTCACGGCTGAACACCTCGATGCCCCGGCCAGCACCGTCCAGGCGCTGCTCCAGGTATTCGCGGGTTTCCTCTTCGCTATAGGGGGCAAGCTCGATGATGTGGAAACGTTCTTCCTCGATCTCGAGTTCGTCCAGCCCTGCAATCAGCGACGGCTCACCGAACAGGAACACATGCGGGCGGCCTTCCGGCACGCCTGCTGCCAACTCCAGCAACGCTTGGAGTGCCGACTCGCCAAGTTGTTCCGCATCGTCCACCAGCAGGTACACCTCCTGGCCGGTCAGTGCCAGCTGCACGACCTTGGACAGGATGGCCTGCACTTCGGGCTGGGCAACGCCCAGGTCCTGGGCGATGTGCGCCAGCACGCTGGCGGCATCGCCGGCACTGCGGGCAGACACCACGACGCTTTGCACCGACTGCTTGTTGGTGCTGGCCACCAAGGCCTGGCGCAGCAGTGTCTTGCCGCTGCCCAACGGCCCGCTGACCACCAGCATCAGCTGGCTGTAACGGGCCAGATGGTGCAGCTGGCCCAACACCGGCTTGCGCTGGGCAGGGAAGAATTTGAAACCGGGCACACGGGGTGCGAACGGGTCGTGGCTCAACTGGTAATGGTCGAGAAAGGCCTCATCGGCATGCAAACTGGTCATTGCGCTGTCACAACCTCAAAGCTGGGCCACGATCGCGCGGTAATCCGCGGACAAGGTGGCCTGAAGAATCTCTTTAGGATAGTCGTCGGTGACGACGGCCTCGCCCATCTGGCGCAGCAGCACCAGACGCAGACGGCCGTCCAGCACCTTCTTGTCGACCGCCATGTGCTCCATGAAATGCGCCGGGGTCATTTCCTGTGGTGGCACCACCGGCAAACCTGCATCGCGCAGCAGGCGGATGCCGCGATCACGTTCGGCCTGGGCGATCCAGCCAAGGCGCATGGACATTTCCAGGGCCATTACCGTACCCGCCGAAACCGCTTCACCATGCAGCCACACACCGTAGCCCATGTGGGTCTCGATGGCATGCCCGAAGGTGTGGCCCAGGTTCAGGGTGGCGCGCACGCCTGACTCGCGCTCATCCGCCCCCACCACCGCAGCCTTGGCTGCACAGGAGCGGCTGATGGCCTGGGTGAGCGCTGCCGAGTCAAGGCCGCGCAGCGCCTGCATATTGTCTTCGAGCCATTCCAGGAAGGGCTTGTCGCAGATCAGGCCGTACTTGATCACTTCGGCCAGGCCGGCGGACAGCTCGCGTGCCGGCAGGGTGCTCAGGCTGGTGGTATCGATCAGCACCGCATTGGGCTGGTAGAACGCGCCGACCATGTTTTTGCCCAGCGGGTGGTTGATGCCAGTCTTGCCGCCAACCGAGGAATCCACCTGGGACAGCAGGGTGGTGGGGACCTGGATGAAATCAACGCCGCGCTGGTAGCACGCAGCGGCAAAGCCGGCCATGTCGCCGATCACGCCGCCGCCCAGGGCGATCACGGTGGTGCGGCGGTCGTGCCGTGCCGTCAGCAGGCCGTCGAAGATCAGTTGCAGGGTTTGCCAGTTCTTGTGCGCCTCGCCATCGGGCAGCACCACTGGCAGCACAGCGTAGGCACCCAGGGTACGGGTGAGGCGTTCGAGGTACAGAGGGGCAACCGTCTCGTTGGAGACAATGGCCACCTGCCGCCCGGCGATGTGCGGCGCCAGCAGCTCGGGCTGGTCCAGCAGGCCTTCGCCAATGTAGATCGGGTAGCTACGCTCGCCCAGGTCGACCTTCAGTGTCTGCATGTATCCCCACAATGATCTTGGGCGCGGCGCCGTTCGGGCAAGCCACGCGGTAACGTTTGACCTCGCTCGACGCAGGAGGCCGAGAATAGTCCCGGGTTAACGGGGGGGCAACTGCTGCAGGCGTTCGAGAATGTCGATTACCACCATGCGCGGCGGCCGTTCGTCGGTTTCCACCACAAGGTCCGCGATCTCCCGGTAGAGCGGGTCACGGGTTTCGAGCAAGGTGCGCAGGGTGGCTTCGGGGTTCGCGGTGCGCAGCAGGGGGCGGTTGCGGTCGCGGGCGGTGCGCCCGACCTGCTGCTCGACCGAGGCGTGCAGGTAGATGACCCGCCCGCCCTGGTGCAGGGCAAGGCGGTTGGCTTCACGCATCACCGCGCCGCCACCGGTGGCAACCACCACGCCGTCGAGTTCGCACAGCTCGGCGAGCATGGCCTGCTCGCGGTCACGGAAGCCCGGCTCCCCTTCCTTGTCGAAGATCCACGGGATGTTGGCGCCGCATCGCAGTTCGATTTCCTTGTCGGAATCCTTGAACAGCAGGCGCAGCTCTTTGGCCAATAGGCGCCCGATGGTGCTTTTGCCAGCACCCATGGGCCCCACAAGTATCAAATTTCGCACAGAATCAACGACTCACAGCAATCGCCTGGTCACTCATGATACGCGGAGTCAGGAAGACCAGCAGCTCGGATTTTTTCTCTTGTAATACATCGCGTCGAAACAGCCGCCCAACATACGGCAGATCGCCCAAAAATGGCACCTTGTCGACCATATTGTTTTGCGAGGTGGAGTACACACCGCCGATCACGATGGTGTCCCCATCTGCCACGCGCACCTTGGCATTGACCTCGTTTTTACGAATGGGCGGAATGTCGTTCAAGGCATTGACGTAATCCGGCTCGTCCTTGGTCACCTTCACCGTCATGATGACCTGGTTGTCCGGGGTGATCTGCGGGGTCACTTCCAGCGACAGGGACGCCTCGCGAAACGCAACCGAGGTGGCGCCGCTTTTGCTGGATTGCTGGTAGGGCACCTCGGTGCCCTTGAGGATGCGGGCAGTTTCCTTGTCGGCGGTAACCACCTTGGGCTGCGAAATGATCTCGCCCTTGCCGCTCTTCTCCATGGCGCTTAGTTCGAGGTCAAGCAACACCCCGCCGCGCAGCAGGCCCAGCCCCAGGCTGCTGCCGGCCCGTTCCACGCCAAGGTCGACGAACAACTCCTTGCCCAGCCGCGGTGCCTCGCTGTACAGGCGCCCGCCCCACCGCACCCCCAGGCCTTTCTCATAACCGACATTGGCCTCGACGATGCGTGCTTCGATGGCCACCTGACGCACCGGCACATCCAGCTGGGCCACCAACGCTCGCACCTCGGCCAGGCGATCAGCGGGTTGATGCACCACCAGCGTGTTGGTGCGGGCATCGACACTCAGGCTGCCTCGGCCACTGAGAATGCCGTCGTCGGCCAGGCTGGCCAGCAGCAAATCCGCCAGGTCGGCGGCCTTGGCATGATGCACAGGCAACAGTTCGCGCTGCATGGGTTGCCATTGCGCCTCCAGCCCGAGGCCGCCGGGCGCCCCCTGCGGTGCCGAGCTGATTTCCGACAAGGGCGCGACCAGCAGCACATTGCCATCTTTGCGTCGCCCCAGCCCCTTGCTGCGCAGCACCAGGTCCAGCGCCTGATCCCAGGGCACATCCTGCAGCCGCAAGGTGACATTGCCCTGCACCGCATCGCTGGCCACCAGATTGATACCGGCGTAATCAGCCAGCACCTGCAAAACGGCCCGCACTTCCACATCCTGAAAGTTCAGCGACAAGGCCTCACCCTGATAGGTCGACGCTGCCGCTTGGAGCGGCAGCAGTAACGTCAGCAGCCATTTGCTCAATGTTTTCATCCTGAACCGGGGCCTCCTTGCCCGTAAGTCGCTGCAGAGAAAGGAAGGCAGTGCGCGGGTGCCACACCCCCGTCATGAAAAGCCGTTCTTGCACTTCGACCTGGCCTGGGGTGACCTGCACCACCACGCCATTGTCGCGCCCCACCCGGTCACCTGTGCGCAGGCGATACAGGGTGCCGGCAACCACGACCAACGCCTCGTGCGCATCGCCGCGTGACAGGTGGCCAACCATCTGCACCTGTTTCAGCGGCACGCCGGTCAGCCTGTTCCCTCGCCAGGGCGCGAGCCTGGGTGCAAAGGGATCAGCGCTAGGCCCTGCGGCCATTTGCCTGACAGGCAAGCGCGCCAGAAACTCTGCCGAGGGCGGCGGCGCTTTTGTCTGGTAGGTGTCTACGTGCAATCGCAGGCGCACGAGCGCTGGCTGGCCATCGACACCTGCAATCGCCAGGTCACCGCTGCGAAATACCGCCGGCTGCGCAAACCACTCGTTCAGCCACACACGCACAGCCCTGTAGGGCCCTGTGACCTGCAACTCCAGCGGTACCCGTTGCAACCCCGCCTGCTGCTCGGCATCACGCACCTGCAACTGCTCGATCAACACGCCGTGGCTACCCGCCGAGGCTGACAGCCGCTCCAGCAGGTCACTCATCCCCTGCCCTGCATCGAGGTACCACAGCGCCTCCTGGATATGCCGTTCGGCAGTTGCCACCTTCGCCTTCAAAGCCTTCAGCTTCGCCAGTTGCTGCACCGCCGCAGTGTTTTGCGCCTCTAATTCAGCAGACCGGGCATGCTCACCCCTTTGCTGCTGCATCGCCGTGGGCAGGCGAACCAGGCAGCCAAGGGTGAACAAGCCAGATGCCAGCAACCATGGCGCCAGCCGCCTGAACCATGGCGTACGGCCGATGATGGCCAGGCTGCCCAATAACGCCGTGGTGTTCATGACCAGAATGCCGTCACTCGAGCCGTCAGCACGAACTCGTCTGCGCCTGGCAGGCTCTTGATGGACTTGAGCTCAAGGCCGGCCAGCACGCCTGAACGCTGCAGGTCACGCATGAACTGGGCAATCACCGCACCGGAGGGTGCCACGCCGGCCAAGCGCAGGTGCCCAGCCTGCATGTGCAGGCCCAGCAGTTGCATCTCGCCGGGCAACGCACCCTCCAGGTCGGCAAACAAGCCTGCCAGCACATCAGGGTGACCGCGCAGGCCTTCCAGTTCAGCCAACCTGGCCGCCAGCACAGCATACTGGTCACGCAGCTCAGCCAAGGCCTGGGCCTGCTGGTGCCGTGACGAGATTGCAGCCTCGCGCTGCAGGTTGTTTAGCCGTTGCTGCTCCCCGCGCTGGCGGGCCAGTTGGTCCACGACCATGACCGCACACAGGGCCAGCACGGCACTTGCCAGAAGCTGGCCATAAAAACGCCGCGACGCTGCTTGGCGCTGCCGCTCGCGCCAAGGCAGCAAGTTGAGCCGGATCACCTGTACACCCCCCCAATGGCCAGTGCGCCAGCCAGGAGCATGGCGCCATTGAACGGAACGAGGCCGGCCAACCCGGGCACTGGGCTGCAGTGTACGTCGAGCCTGGCTTGCAGCTCAGCCAGCCAGGCTTGGTGGTAAGGCTCGGCGCTGACGACCCACAGGTGAGCGGGCAGGCACTCGTCGCTCAGCTTCCGCTGAATGCTCTCGGGCGTAGGGCCTGCATCCAGCAACAGTTCACGCCGCAGGCAGCCGCCACCAGGCTTGAGGCGGTGCAAAGTGGCATCGTGCGGGCTCAGTCGCAGCAGGGCCACGTCCTGATCACTGGCCGCGGGCACGAGCCGCCGCAGGGCGAGCGTGTCCACTTCAACAGCCTCCAGCTGCAGCCCCGCTTCCGCCACCAGCGCCTCGAGCGAGGCCAGGGTGCTCTGCCTGCAGGCGGCCACCATCACTTGCGCTAAACCTGGTTGCGCCGCACAAGCGTGGAGCACCTGGAAGTCCAGTGCCAGGTCATCGAGCGGAAAAGGGAACAGCCGCTCGGCATCGGCCAGCAACTGCGCCTCCATCTGCCCCTCATCCAACCCCAGGGGGAGTTGGCAATACTTGCAGATGACCTGATCGGCTGGCAGCGCCATGGCCACCTTGCGCAACCCGCTGCGCCTGCGCATACGCTGCAGGGCAGCCACCACCGAGGCCGGCTGCGCCATCCAGTGGGTGCCTGCTGGCGGGTCGAACAGTTCCTCCGCCCAACTCACCACGTGGTAATGCCGCTTGCGCCGCCGTAACTGCAGGGCTCGAACGCTCCCCGCGGTAATTTCCAACCCTGAAAATGAACCGGCATCCTTGCCAAAGCGTCCTATCATCGCGGCGTTCCCGTTGCCTGCCGCCCCTTCGGTTTGCGACCGGATGCGCGCTGGCCAGAACGACGACCAGCCACCTGGGCGGTAACCCGGAGAGGGGAAAAATGCTTATAATGCCCGGCGTTTTGGTCCGCCGGACCCGCGTGCAATTCACTCACAAACTGGACACCGAAAAGCCTTGATACGTCTGCTTAAGTTCTTCTGGTGGTCTTCCGTCGCAGTCATCTGCGCGCTCGTACTCGGTGTGAGCGGTGCGTTTCTGTATCTTAGTCCCAACCTGCCTTCGGTCGATTCGCTCAGAAGCATCCAGTTGCAGATCCCCCTCAAGGTGTACAGCAGCGACGGCAAGCTGATCGCCGAGTTTGGTGAAATGCGCCGCTCGCCCATCCGTTTCGCGGAAATTCCACCACAGTTCATTCAGGCGCTTCTGTCAGCCGAGGACGACAACTTCCTCAATCACTACGGCGTAGACCCGAGCAGCCTGATGCGCGCCGCCACCCAGCTGGTCAAGACCGGCCATATCCAGACCGGCGGCAGCACCATCACCATGCAGGTGGCGAAGAACTTCTTCCTCACCAGCGAGCGCAGCTTCTCGCGCAAGACCAACGAGATCCTGCTGGCCCTGCAGATCGAGCGCGAACTGACCAAAGACGAGATCCTCGAGCTGTACGTCAACAAGATCTACCTGGGTAACCGTGCCTACGGCATCGATGCCGCCGCACAGGTGTACTACGGCAAGTCGATCCGCGACGTAAGCCTTGCGCAGATGGCGATGATCGCCGGCCTGCCGAAGGCACCCTCGCGCTTCAACCCTTTGGCCAACCCGGTGCGCGCCAAAGAGCGTCGCGACTGGATTCTCGGCCGGATGTACAAGCTGGGCAAAATCGACGAAGCGAGCTACCAGGCCGCCCTGGCCGAGCCGCTCAACGCCAGCTACCACGTGCCCACGCCCGAAGTGAATGCCCCTTACATCGCCGAAATGGCCCGTGCCGAAATGGTCGGCCGCTACGGCAGCGACGCCTACACCGAAGGGTTCCGCGTTACCACCACGGTGCCCAGCGACACCCAGGACATGGCCAACCAGGCCATCCTCAAGGGCCTGACCGACTACGACGAACGCCACGGCTACCGTGGCCCGGAGGCACGCTTCCCGGGCCGCACACAGGCTGCCTGGCTGCAAGAACTGGCCAAGCAGCGCACGCTGGGTGGCCTGGAGCCGGCCATCGTCACCCAGGTAGATAAAACCGGCCTGAAGGTGCTCACCCGCAGTGGCAAGGAGCAGTCCGTCGCCTGGGACACCATGAAGTGGGCTCGCCCGTTCATCAATACCAATGCCCAAGGCCGCGCGCCCCAGTCGCCGGCAGATGTGGCCCAAGTGGGCGACCTGGTGCGGCTGCAGCGCCTGAACGATGGGGCACTCAAGTTCAGCCAGGTGCCAGGGGCGCAGAGCGCACTGGTTACGCTGGACCCGACCAGCGGTGCGATCCGTGCGCTGGTGGGGGGGTTCTCGTTCGAACAAAGCAACTACAACCGTGCCATGCAGGCCAAGCGCCAGCCAGGCTCAAGCTTCAAGCCCTTCATCTACAGCGCCGCGCTGGACAGCGGCTACACCGCTTCAAGCCTGGTGAACGATGCCCCGATCGTGTTCGTCGACGAGTCGGTGGACAAAGTGTGGCGGCCGAAGAACGACACCAACACCTTCCTTGGCCCCATCCGCATGCGCGAAGCCTTGTACAAGTCGCGTAACCTGGTATCGATCCGCCTGCTGCAGGCCATGGGTGTCGACCGCACCATCGATTATATCGCCAAGTTCGGCTTCAACAAGCAGGACCTGCCACGCAACCTGTCGCTGGCGCTGGGCACTGCAACGCTCACCCCCATGGAAATCGCCACCGGCTGGAGCACGTTCGCCAACGGCGGCTACAAGATCACCCCCTACCTGATCGACCGCATCGAGAGCCGCAGCGGCGAGACGCTGTTCACCGCCAACCCGGCCCGCGTACCCCAAGGTGCCCAGGACCAGGCTGGCCTGGCCGCCCCCGAGCAGCCGATCACCACGCAGATGCCGGGTGAAGGCGCTACGGCGCCGGAGCAGGCTGCGCAGGTGCCAGCCGTGGCAGAAAAGATCATTGATGGCCGCACCACCTACATCCTCACCAGCATGCTGCAGGACGTGATCAAGCGCGGCACCGGGCGCCGCGCGCTGGCCCTCGGCCGCACCGACCTGGCCGGCAAGACCGGTACCACCAACGAATCCAAGGATGCCTGGTTCTCTGGCTATAACGCCGATTACGTGACCACGGTCTGGGTAGGCTTCGACCAGCCCGAAACCCTGGGCCGCCGGGAATACGGCGGCACTGCTGCCCTGCCGATCTGGATGGGCTTCATGGGCGCGGCCCTCAAGGGCATGCCGGAACACCCCCCCGCTGAGCCCGAAGGCATCCTCAGCCTGCGCGTGGACCCGGTCAGTGGCCGCGCTGCCACGCCAAGCACGCCGAATGCCTACTTCGAGCTGTTCAAGGCCGAGGACTCGCCACCGTCCAACGACGAGCTGGGCAATGGTGTGGCGCCTGGCAGCCCACTGCCAGCAGACGAAGCCGCGCCGATGGATCTGTTCTGAGGCAGGGTGGCTGATCAAGGTATTGCCCGGGCGCGTAGATCGAGCGCCGCCCAGGCGCCAAAAGATACCGTCCAACAAAAAGCCCCGGCTCACACGAGCCGGGGCTTTTAATGTCGCGACAGCGGCAATCAGCCGTTGAACACGTCATCCACGCTGGTCAGCGGGTAGTGCTTCGGATACGGCAGGGTGGCTACGCCGGACTCGATGGCTGCCTTGGCCACGGCGTCAGACACGACGGTGATCAGGCGAGCGTCCAGTGGCTTCGGAATGATGTACTCACGGCCGAATTCCAGGCCTTCCACGCCGTAGGCTTCACAGACTTCCTTGGGCACCGGCTGCTTGGCCAGGTCTTTCAGGGCGATGGCTGCGGCGATCTTCATTTCTTCGTTGATGCGCTTGGCACGTACGTCCAGGGCGCCGCGGAAGATGAACGGGAAGCCCAGTACGTTGTTGACCTGGTTCGGGTAGTCGGAGCGACCGGTGGCCATGATCACGTCGTTGCGGGTGGCGTGAGCCAGTTCCGGGGCGATTTCCGGGTCCGGGTTGGAGCAGGCGAACACGATCGGGTTGGCAGCCATCGACTTCAGGCCTTCTGCACTGAGCAGGTTCGGGCCGGACAGGCCAACGAACACGTCGGCGCCGTCGAGGGCATCGGCCAAGGTGCGCTTGTCGGTGGCGTGGGCGAACTGCGCCTTGTACTGGTTCAGGTCGTCACGGCCAGCGTGGATCACGCCGTTACGGTCGATCATGTAGATGTTCTCGACCTTGCCACCCATGCTCACCAGCAGCTTCATGCAGGAGATGGCGGCAGCACCGGCACCCAGGCACACGATCTTGGCGTCTTCGAGCTTCTTGCCGGCGATTTCCAGGGCGTTGATCATGCCAGCAGCCGTCACGATGGCGGTGCCGTGCTGGTCGTCGTGGAAGACCGGGATATCGCACTGCTCGATCAGGGTGCGCTCGATTTCAAAGCACTCGGGGGCCTTGATGTCTTCGAGGTTGATGCCACCGAAGGTGATCGAGATGCGGCGTACGGTGTCGATGAACGCTTGCGGGCTTTCCGACTCGACTTCGATGTCGAACACGTCGATGCCGGCGAAACGCTTGAACAGAACACCCTTGCCTTCCATGACCGGCTTGGAGGCCAGCGGGCCGAGGTCACCCAGACCGAGGATGGCAGTACCGTCGGAAATCACCGCAACCAGGTTGCCTTTACCGGTGTACTTGTAGGCCAGCTCTGCATCACGGCCAATTTCACGCACAGGCTCTGCTACACCTGGGCTGTAGGCCAGGGCGAGGTCACGGGCGGTGGCGGTGGGCTTGGAGAGTTCCACGCTCAGTTTCCCCGGACGAGGCTTGGCGTGGTATTCGAGAGCGGCGGTTTTCAGGTCTGACATGGTGGGCATTCCGCTATTGGCTGTTCTGACGGACCGCCGAGGATACGCAAAGAGCCGGGGAGTCACAAGACTGGTCGGTCACTAGTGTCAAGGCCTTTAGCCTAAGACTTTACGCTATAACCCACGGGGCATACGCCTTACAGTGTGTACAATCCAATAGCGAAATGTCTACATCTTTTGACCCCCAACCCGCTCCAACATGCTCGGATCGGTCAACTGCATGAACCAGCGACGGTGCCCGGGCCTGCCCGAGCTTTTACGGGCGCGGTCCCTCACCCAGCCGCGCGCCTCGACTCGCTGCCCTTTCAGGTTATCGAAGAAGCTGGCGGGCACAGTGCGTTGCAGACGAGCGGGCACCTGCAGCGTGACTGCGTCGTCCAGGTTCAGCCAGATACCGCCCCGGTGGCGCTGTACAGCCTTGATACGCCCACTCACAACCGCGAACCCGGGCTGCCTGAGTGCGCGTGCAGACACCACTGGTGACGTTTTCCAAAGGCCGGCACCCGCCTTGCGTGCAACCTGTTCAGCGCGCTGCTGGCAGGCGTTGAGGCGCACATTGGGGGCGAACGCAATGCGATAGCCCAGGCCCTCGCTGAGCAATTGTGCTTCCAGATTGTTGCCGGTACGGCTGTACAGATGCGCCAAAGTGCGGCCGTATCTGTCTTTTTTTTCCACGCCTGGTACCAGGCCGAGCCGCCCGTCACTGGCCTTGACCAAGGCCTGCAGGCGACGCCGGGCGGCCTCGGCATAAGGCTCGCTGGCCTGGCCCTTGCGGCCGATTTCCGGGGCATTGATGCCGATCATGCGCACACTGCGGCCGTCGACCAGGCGCACGGTATCGCCATCCACCACGTACCGCACCGCGACCTGCTGCGGGCGCTGGGGCAGCGGGCAGAATGCCTGTGCCGGGAGGTGCCAAGACAGGGCCATAAAAAAAGCGCCCACAAGGGGCGCCTTTTTCAGCAGCACTGCGAAACCCGAAGGGTTCGCCTTGCGCATGATTACTTCTTGGTACCGAACATGCCGAAGCGGTCGGCGAACTTCTGTACGCGGCCACCGGTGTCCAGGACTTTCTGCTTGCCAGTGTAGAACGGGTGGCACAGCGAGCACACGTCGATCGCCAGCGGCTTGGCCAGGGTCGAACGGGTCTCGAATTTGGCGCCGCAGCTGCAGGTGACTGCAACTACTTCGTAGTTTGGATGAATATCTGCTTTCATGGTCACTTCCTCGAGCTGCGTGCCGCCACCCAACACCAATTGTTGAATACCGCACGTAATTAGGCGGCGAATAATACCAGAGCGTTGCGCCAGTGCAAGTTGTCGCGTGTACCGACCGTCGTCTGCTAGGCTCGCCAGTTCTTGAAACGCCCTCCGAGACTTTCCGCGTGCCCGACGTCATCCTGCGCCTTGCCCTGCCCTCCCCGCTGCGTCGGCTGTTCGACTACAAGGCACCGGCCAGCATCGCACGCCAGGCCTTGAGCCCAGGCATGCGCATACGCGTGCCGTTCGGTCGCCGGGAAATGATCGGCGTGCTAGTAGACGTCTGCGCCGAGAGCGAGGTGCCCGCCGACAAGCTCAAGCCTGCCAGCGCCCTGCTCGACCCGGTATCGCCGATACCGCCATCGCTGTTCAAGCTGTGCCTGTGGACGGCGCACTATTACCAGCACAGCCTGGGCGACACCCTGAGCTGGGCGCTCCCTACCCTGTTGCGCCAAGGCGAGCCGGCAGAGATGCGCCAGGAGCGCTTCTGGCATGTAGCCCCCGGCGCACGCCTGGAAGACCCGCGCATTGCCCGCGCGCCGCGCCAGCGTGACGCACTCAAGACCTTGGCCCAGCACCCCCACGGCGTGCCCCACAGCCTGCTGAGCAAGCTCAACCTGAACAAGGACAGCCTTGACCTGCTGCTGGCCAAGGACCTGGTGCAGCTGGAGGTTCGCCGCCACCTGCCCCAGGAACGCCGCGAGCATTGGCTGGCCCAGTCGGAACTGCCGCTCAACGACGAACAACGCGATGCCTTCGATGCCGTACTGGAAGGCTTTGGCCACTTTGGCGCGTTTCTGCTGGCAGGCGTGACCGGCAGCGGCAAGACCGAGGTGTACCTGCAACTGATCCGCGAAACCCTGGAGGCCGGCAAGCAGGCCTTGGTGCTGATCCCCGAAATCAACCTCGGCCCGCAGACCTTGGCGCGTTTCGAACAACGCTTCAACGCCCGCATTGCGTTGCTGCACTCGGCGGTGAGCGACCGCGAGCGCCTCGACGCCTGGCTGGCTGCACGCGACGGCGAGGCAGATATCATTATCGGCACCCGTTCGGCGCTGTTCACACCCATGAAAAACCCTGGGCTGATCATCATCGACGAGGAGCACGACGGCTCCTATAAACAGCAGGAAGGCCTGCGCTACCACGCCCGCGACCTTGCTCTGGTTCGCGCCCACCAGGACAACGTGCCCATTGTGCTCGGCTCGGCCACGCCTTCGCTGGAAACCCTGCACAATGCCCTGACCGGGCGCTATCGCCTGCTGCGCATGAACCAGCGTGCCGGTGGTGCCCGCCCGCCGCGCATGCTGCGCCTGGATGTGAAGAGCCTGCCGCTGGACAGCGGTATCAGCGGCCCGTTGCAGCAGGCCATTCGCCAGACACTGGAAGCCGGCCAGCAGGTACTGGTGTTTCTCAACCGCCGCGGGTTCGCGCCCACCTTGCTGTGCCACGACTGCGGGTGGTTGTCCGAGTGCCCGCGTTGCGATGCGCGCATGACGGTGCACCAGCGCTCCGGGGTGCTGCGCTGCCACCACTGCGGCTATGACGAGCGTCTGCCGCACCACTGCCCACAGTGCAACCACGTGGACCTGCGCCCGGTGGGGGCCGGTACGGAGCGTGCCGAAGAGCGCCTGAAGGTATTGTTCCCGGACTACCCGGTGCTGCGGGTAGACCGCGACAGTACATCGCGCAAGGACGCGATGCAGCAGCTGTTCAACACCATCCAGCGCGGCCAGCCGAGCATCCTGGTCGGTACCCAGATGCTGGCCAAGGGGCACCACTTTCCCCGGGTGACCCTGGTGGCCATCCTCGATGCCGACGGCGGGTTGTTCTCTGGCGATTTCCGCGCCAGCGAGCGCATGGCCCAGTTGATCGTGCAGGTGGCCGGGCGCGCAGGGCGTGCGGAGGACCCTGGCAAGGTGATCATCCAGACGCACCTGGCAGACCACCCGCTGCTGGTACAACTGACCGAACAGGGCTACTTCGCCTTCGCCGAGCAGGCGCTGGACGAGCGCCGCGCCGCCGGGCTGCCCCCCTTTTCCCACCTGGCGTTGCTGCGGGCCGAGGCGCACAAGCCCGGCCAGGCCGAAGCGTTTCTCGATGAGGCGTGCGCAGCCGCCGAGCGCCTGGTGGCAGAGCAGGGCCTGCCGGGCATCGAACTGCTCGGCCCGGTGCCCGCCCCCATGGAACGCCGCGCCGGGCGCTTCCGTGCACAGTTGCTGCTACAGGCCGCCACCCGTGCGCCCCTGCACCGGCTGATCAGCGCCTGGTTGCTGGTGCTGGAGCAGATGCCGAGCGGCCGCCAGGTACGCTGGTCCCTGGACGTCGACCCCCTCGACCTGTACTGAGCGTCAAGCTGCAAGCTGTAAGCTGCAAGAAAGAGCAGTGCGCGTGTGGCATGGCTTCTTCTTACAGCTTGTAGCTTGTGGCTTGTAGCTTGTGGCTTGTGGCTTGTGGCTTGTGGCTCAAAGCAAACCACGAGCTACAAGCTGCAAGAAAAAGCAGCGCCGACGCGATATTGCTTTTTCTTGCAGCTTGCAGCTTGCCGCTTGCAGCTCAAAGGTTGGCAACCTGCTCCCAGCCACGGATAATGCCCAGTTTTTCCACCTGCGCATCCAGGCGCTCACCGCGCTTGCGGTCGAAAAGAGATTTCCATGAAAGACACCATTCGCCAGCTGATCCAGCAAGCCCTCACCCAACTCGTCAACGACGGTGTGCTGCCTGACGGCCTGTCGCCGGCGATTCAGGTGGAAAACGCCCGGGACAAGACCCACGGTGACTTCGCCAGCAACATCGCCATGATGCTGGCCAAGCCTGCCGGCATGAAGCCGCGCGACCTGGCCGAGAAGCTGATCGATGCCCTGCCGGCCAGTGCCGACATCACCAAGGTCGAAATCGCCGGCCCGGGCTTTCTGAATTTCTTCCAGAACACCGCAGCCCTGGCCAGCCGCCTGGATGCCGCCCTGGGCGATGCCCGCCTGGGCGCACGCAAGGCCGGCCCTGCGCAGAAAGTGGTCGTCGACCTATCGGCGCCGAACCTCGCCAAGGAAATGCACGTCGGCCACCTGCGCTCCACCATCATTGGTGACAGCGTGGCGCGTGTGCTGGAGTTTCTCGGCGACCAGGTGATCCGCCAGAACCACGTGGGCGACTGGGGCACCCAGTTCGGCATGCTGCTGGCGTACCTTGAAGAAAACCCGATCACCAGCGACGAGCTGTCGGACCTGGAGAACTTCTACCGCGCCGCCAAAAAGCGCTTCGACGAATCCGAGGCCTTCGCTACCCGCGCCCGGGGCCTGGTGGTGAAGCTGCAGGCGGGTGACCCGGAGTGCATGGCCCTGTGGACGCGCTTCAAGGACATCTCCCTGTCGCACTGCCAGAAAACCTACGAGCTGCTGAACGTCAAGCTGACCATGGCCGACGTCATGGGCGAGAGTGCCTACAACGACGACCTGGCCAATGTCGTCCGCGAGCTGAAGGCCAAAGGCCTGCTGGTCGAGGACCAGGGCGCCCAGTGCGTGTTCCTCGAAGCATTCAAGAACAGTGAAGGCGAGCCACTGCCAGTGATCGTGCAGAAGGCCGATGGCGGTTACCTGTACGCCACCACCGACCTGGCTGCCGTGCGCTACCGCAGCAACGTGCTGAAGGCTGACCGCGCTCTGTACTTTGTCGACCAGCGCCAGGCCCTGCACTTCAACCAGGTGTTCGAGGTAGCGCGTCGTGCCGGCTTCGTCGGCCACCCGATGCAAATGGAGCACATGGGCTTCGGCACCATGAACGGCGCCGACGGCCGCCCGTTCAAGACCCGCGACGGTGGCACCGTCAAGCTGATCGACCTGCTGACCGAAGCCAAGGACCGCGCCTACGCGCTGGTGAAGGAAAAGAACCCGACCCTGGCCGACGACGACCTGCGCCACATCGGCGAAGTGGTGGGCATTGGTGCGGTGAAGTACGCGGACCTGTCCAAGCACCGCACCAGCGACTACAGCTTCAACTTCGAACAGATGCTCAACTTCGAAGGCAACACTGCGCCGTACCTGCTGTACGCCTATACCCGCGTGGCCGGCGTGTTCCGCAAGCTGGGCAAGGGCTTCGAGGAAGTCGAAGGCAGCATCGTGCTAGAAGCCGCCCATGAGCAGGACCTGGCCGCACGCCTGGCGCAGTTCGGGGAAATCCTCAACAACGTGGCCGAGAAAGGCACGCCGCACGTGCTGTGCAGCTACCTGTACGACCTGGCCGGCCTGTTCTCCAGCTTCTACGAGAACTGCCCGATTCTGGCCGCCGAAACCCCGCAGCAGCAGCAAAGCCGCCTGCGCCTGGCAGCCCTGACCGGCCGCACCCTCAAACAAGGTCTGGAACTGCTCGGCCTGGAAACCCTGGAGCGCATGTAAGTTGGCTGCCAAGAAGAAACCTGCCCCCAAGCGCGGCGCCAGCCGCCAGACAGCGCCGGCCAAAAAACCTATCCCAGGTTGGGTATGGCTGGCGGTCGGCCTTACCGTGGGCGCGTTCATCGTGTTTCTGATGAAGCTCGAACCCGGCGGTGCGGATATCAAGCGCACCAAGCCCGAGCAGCAGAAAACCGAGAAAGCGGCCGAAGCCGGCAAGTCGACCCAGGCCCCCACCGTGCAGCAGCCGGTGAAGCCGAAGTATGACTTCTATACCCTGCTGCCCGAATCGGAAGTGATCGTGCCGCCCGAAGCGGTGCCGGAGAAGACGCCACCCGTACCGGCCCAGCCGGTCACCCCGGTGACACCGGCCGAAGCCGCGAAGATCGACACCGCCCGTGCCCAGGCTGCACTGCTTGGGCAAACGCCGCCACCGGCCCCGCCCGTAATCAAGCCGGCAGCGACCACGCAGTTCTTCCTGCAGGCGGGTTCATTCCGCAAGCAGGCTGATGCCGACAAGGTGCGCGCGCAGATCATTCTGCTGGGCCAAGCGGTGAAGGTTGAGTCGGGCACGGTCAAGGAAGAAACCTGGTACCGGGTACTGGTCGGTCCCTTCAGCAACCGCGAACAACTGACCGTCGCGCAGAAGCAACTGGCCGGCGCGGGCTTCAGCAACCTGCTGCTGCAACAGCGCCAAACCCGACAGTAAGCAGCCTTTCAGGCCCAGGTGGGAGCTACCTTGCACAGGTGCTCCCACCTGGGCCGCGCCTCAACCCCGCCCCGCATTGCGCTCGGACACCTGGGTGTTCAGGGTCCAGAAGTCGTACAGCACACCCAACAGGAACAGGCCACCGGTCAGGAAGTAGATGATCGCGGTGACCCATTTGCCCTGGTAAAGGCGGTGCAGGCCAAACACGCCGAGGAAGGTCAGCAGGATCCAGGCGATGTTGTAATCGATACGCCCGGACTCGAAACGCAGGTCCGCCTCACGGTCCATGGACGGAATCAGGAACAGGTCGATCAGCCAACCGATGCCGAACAAGCCGAAGGTGAAGAACCAGAGGGTGCCGGTGATGGGTTTGCCGTAGTAGAAGCGATGGGACCCGGTAAAGCCCAGGATCCACAGCAGGTAGCCGATCACCTTGCTGTGGGTGTCGTGCAGGGGTGCGCCCTGTTGATAACTGTTCATGCATAAACCTCGTGCGCTGCGGATGAAATTTTTCTAAAAAAAGTTGTGACTTTTTTCGCCCGGGCCGACATACGGTACGTGAAGAATCGACCAACGGATCAAAGATTGATCAAAAAGCTGTTATAAAGTTGCGCGCCCAACACACAACTATTCATAAGAGCTTCATCTATGCCGCCTTTGATCAAGACATGGCTGACCCTCTGCCTATTATTGCCCCTGGCCGCCCACGCCACCAACCGTGAGCAACGTCTTCCCAACGGTTTCACCGGCTATACCACCAATGCCGCAGTGAAGCGTGCCCCTGTCAAACAGGCCACCCTGCATGCTCGCCCTGGCAATGCAGCCCGCAGCAAACACGGCAGGCCCGCTGTCGCCATGTCTGCCAAGCAGAGCAGCGACGTGCTCAGCCGGGCCGTCAACGTGCTGGGTACACCTTATGTTTGGGGCGGCAGCAACCCTAAAAAAGGTTTCGATTGCAGCGGGCTGGTGCAATACGCCTTCAACGACGTTGCCGACGTCAACCTGCCGCGCACCTCCAGCGCCATGGCCCAGGGCCACGGCACCAAGGTGGCCAAGGGTGACCTGAAGCCGGGCGACCTGATTTTCTTCAACATCAAGAGCCGCCGGGTGAACCACGTTGCGATCTACCTGGGCAACGACCGCTTCATCCATGCGCCTCGCCGGGGCAAGCGGGTTAGCATCGACAACCTGAGCAAGCCTTACTGGCAAAAGCATTACGTTGTTGCCAAGCGCGTACTGCCCAAAGAGCAGCAACAGTTGAACCTGGCCAAGCGCTGAAACCACGGCACGTGCGTGCTGCCTGCCTGGGGTGATCCCTACGCAACGGGCAGCACGGGCTTCACCCCGCCTCGACTAATCCGCCTCAACCACCCCCCTGTCCCGCAGCCTGCGCATTGCCCCCTCCATCGTCTGCATCCCATCTGCCGCACCGGCTTGCATCACCGAATGCAATTGCGCCATGCGCCCCTCGCGGATCAGGTTGCGCACAGCCGGGGTGGCCACCAGCACTTCCCGTGCAGCCACCCTGCCCCCGCCTGCCCGCCTGACCAGCCGCTGCACCACCACTACCTGCAACGATTGCGCGAGCATGGCGCGTACGAGGGGTTTTTCTTCGGCAGCAAACACCTCCACCAACCTGTCGATACTGTTCACTGCCGAGCGCGTGTGCACCGTGGCCAGTACCAGGTGACCGGTCTCGGCCGCACGCAACGCCAGGCGGATGGTGGTCAGGTCGCGCAACTCGCCGATCATGATCACGTCCGGGTCCTGGCGCAGGGCACTGCGCAAACCTTGGGCGAAGCCGGTGCAGTGCCGGCCAACTTCACGCTGGTTCACCAGGCTGCGCTGGCTGCTGTGGATAACTTCCACCGGGTCTTCGAGGGTGATGATGTGCAAGGCCCGTTCGCGGTTCAACTGATCCACCAGCGTGGCCAGGGTGCTGGATTTGCCGCAGCCGGTAGGGCCGCCGACCAGCACCAGGCCATCGTCGCAGCCTGCGATGGTGTTGAAAATGCCTGCCAGGTCGAGCTCGTCCACCCCGGCAATACGCCCGGGTATAAGGCGGAACGTGAGTGCAAGGCCGTTCAATTGCCTGAACAGGTTCAACCGGAAACGCCCCAGCGACGGTAGTGCCAATGCCATGTCCAGTTCATCGCCGTGTTGCCACTGGTGCAGCTGGGCCTCGCTCAGCATGCAGGCCATACCCTCAGCCAGCTCGGGCCCCTGCAAGGCGGGGCCCGGCAAGCGCTGCAATAGGCCGTCCTTGCGCAGCATGGGTACCTGGCCCGCAGCCAGATGCACGTCGCACGCCCCCGCTGCCACGGCCCTGCCCAGCAGGTCAGTCACGTCCATGAGACTCCCCTTCGGCGTTCAACCAGGTAAAATGCGGCAACCTCTCAGCTGCCGGCATCGATCAATGTCCACCCTAGCAGACAACCTTTCCACGATTTGCGCCCGCATCACCAAGGGTGCCCAGGCTGCCGGGCGCGACCCCGCCAGCGTGCATCTGCTGGCCGTGAGCAAAACCAAGCCGGCCAGCGCGATCCGCGAGGTTCACGCTGCAGGTGTGCGCGACTTTGGGGAAAACTACCTACAAGAGGCGCTGACAAAGCAGCAGCAACTGGGCGACCTGCCCTTGATCTGGCACTTCATCGGCCCCACTCAGTCGAACAAGACCAAAGCCATCGCCGAGCACTTCGACTGGGTACATTCCGTGGATCGCCTGAAAATTGGCCAACGCCTGTCGGAGCAACGCCCCGCCGGGCTGGCGCCACTCAATATCTGTCTGCAGGTGAACGTGAGTGGCGAAGACAGCAAGGCCGGCTGTGCCCCCACCGACCTGCCAGCGTTGGCCGAAGCGATTGCGGCACTGCCCAACTTGAAGCTACGCGGACTGATGGCAATCCCCGAGCCCACCGAAGACCGCACCGCCCAAGAGGCCGCCTTTGCAAGGTTGCGCCAGTTGCAGGAAGGCCTGGGGCTTGGTCTGGACACCTTGTCCATGGGCATGAGCCACGACCTGGAAGCCGCCATTGCCCAGGGAGCGACCTGGGTGCGCATTGGCACCGCCCTGTTCGGTGCACGCGATTACGGCAACGCCTGATTCCATGCTTTACTCACTCTTCCCCACAAGGACCTGACATGAGCCAGACACGTATTGCCTTTATTGGCGCCGGCAACATGGCCGCCAGCCTGATCGGTGGTCTGCGTGCCCAGGGCCTGGAGGCTTCGCAGATCCGCGCCAGCGACCCTGGCGCCGACACCCGCACCCGCATCCAGGCCGATCACGGCATCGAAACCTTCGAAGACAACGCCCAGGCCATCGCTGACGCCGACGTGATCGTGCTGGCGGTCAAGCCACAAGTGATGAAAGCCGTGTGCCAGGCCCTGCAACCCCACCTGCAGGGCGACCAGCTGATCGTGTCCATTGCTGCAGGCATTACCTGCGCAAGCCTGCAAAGCTGGCTCGGTGCCCGGCCGGTGGTGCGCTGCATGCCCAACACCCCGGCCCTGCTGCGCCAGGGCGTCAGCGGCCTGTATGCCACCCACGAGGTCTCTGCCGAACAGCGTCAGCAGGCCGAACAACTGCTGTCGGCAGTGGGTACCGCGCTGTGGCTTGAACAGGAGCAGCAACTGGACGCAGTGACGGCTGTTTCCGGCAGTGGCCCGGCGTACTTCTTCCTGCTGATCGAGGCCATGACGGCCGCAGGCGAGAAACTCGGCCTGCCCCGTGAAACCGCTTCTCAGCTGACCCTGCACACCGCGCTGGGTGCCGCCCGCATGGCGGTGGCCAGCGAGGTGGATGCAGCCGAGCTGCGCCGTCGCGTCACCTCGCCCGCGGGCACCACCGAAGCCGCCATCACGTCGTTCCAGGCCAGCGGTTTCGAAGCCATCGTCGAGCAGGCACTGCAGGCCGCCGCCAAGCGTTCCGCAGAGCTGGCCGAACAACTGGGCCAATAAGGAGTTTTAGATGAATGCACTGTCCGGCGCCGCGATCTTCGTGGTGCAAACCCTGGTCAGCCTGTATCTGGTGATCGTGCTGCTGCGTTTCGTGCTGCAACTGGTAAAGGCCAATTTCTACAACCCGTTGTCCCAGTTCACCGTGCGCGCCACCCAGCCACTGCTCAAACCCATTCGCCGGGTCATCCCCAGCATTGCCGGGCTGGATACCTCGTCGCTGCTACTGGCGGTGGTCATCCAGGCGCTGCTGATGGGCTTTGTGCTGATGGTCACCTACGGCACCTTCGGTGACGTGGTGCACCTGTTGATGTGGGCCATCATCGGCATCACCTCGCTGTTCCTGAAAATCTTCTGGGTAGCGATGATCGTGATGGTGATCGTGTCGTGGGTGGCCCCCAACTCGAACAACCCGGCGGCAGAGCTTGCCTACCAGATCAGCGAGCCGGTACTGGCGCCCTTCCGCCGCATCGTGCCCAACCTGGGCGGCATGGATATTTCGCCGATCTTCGCCTTCCTGGCGATCCAGGTGATCCAGTCGTTCGTCATGCCACCGCTGGCCGCCTATGCCGGCATGCCGCAAGAGCTGTGGCGCATGATCTGACCCGGCCCACCCCCGGCAGCAAGCCTTTGCTTGCCGCTGGGGGTAGCGCTCTTTAGACTTACGCCTCCGTCAAGCGTGAGCAGGGTCGATGTCCACTGTCTTTCCCGAAGATTCCGTCGGTCTGGTAGTACCGCAAACCGCCAGGTTCGATGAACCGCTGGCCCTGGCCTGCGGCCGCTCCCTGATCAGCTACGAGCTGGTCTACGAAACCTACGGCACCCTGAACGCCAGCGCGAGCAACGCTGTGCTCATCTGCCATGCCTTGTCCGGCCATCATCACGCTGCCGGCTACCATGACGCCAGCGACCGCAAGCCGGGTTGGTGGGACAGCTGCATCGGCCCAGGCAAGCCAATCGACACCAATCGCTTCTTCGTGGTCAGCCTGAACAACCTGGGCGGCTGCAACGGCAGCACCGGGCCCAGCAGCCTCAACCCCACCACCGGCAAGCCCTACGGTGCCGATTTCCCGGTGCTCACGGTGGAAGACTGGGTGCACAGCCAGGTGCGCCTGGCCCAGCGCCTGGGCATCGAGCAGTGGGCCGCAGTGGTCGGTGGCAGCCTGGGCGGCATGCAGGCACTGCAGTGGACCATCACCTACCCCGAGCGCGTGCGCCACTGCGTCGACATCGCATCGGCGCCCAAGCTGTCGGCGCAGAACATTGCCTTCAACGAAGTGGCGCGCCAGGCGATTCTGACCGACCCCGAGTTCCATGGCGGTTCGTTTCAGGACCAGGGGGTGATCCCCAAACGCGGCCTGATGCTGGCGCGCATGGTCGGCCATATCACCTACCTGTCCGACGACTCGATGGGTGAGAAATTCGGCCGTGAGCTGAAAAGCGACAAACTCAACTACGACTTCCACAGTGTCGAGTTCCAGGTAGAAAGCTACCTGCGCTATCAGGGCGAAGAGTTTTCCGGTCGCTTCGATGCCAATACCTACCTGCTGATGACCAAGGCGCTGGATTATTTCGACCCGGCAGCCACCCACGGCGGCGACCTGGCGGCAACCCTGGCCGACGTCAAGGCCAACTATTGCATCATGTCGTTCACCACCGACTGGCGTTTTTCCCCCGCCCGCTCGCGGGAAATCGTCGACGCGCTGATGGCCGCCCGCAAGAACGTCTGCTACCTGGAAATCGACTCGCCCTATGGGCACGATGCTTTCCTGATCCCCACACCTCGCTACATGCAGGGTTTCTCGAACTACATGAACCGCATTGCCATCTGAGGACAGCATGAGAGCCGATCTGGAAATCATCCACGACTGGATCCCCGCCGGTAGCCGGGTCCTCGACCTGGGCTGCGGTAGCGGCGAACTGCTGGCTTCGCTGCGCGATCGCAAGCAGGTCACCGGTTACGGCCTGGAAATCGACGCCGATAATATCGCTGCGTGCGTCGCCAAGGGCGTGAATGTCATCGAGCAAGACCTGGACAAAGGCCTGGGCAACTTCGCCAGCAACAGTTTCGACGTGGTGATCATGACCCAGGCCCTGCAGGCCGTGGAATACCCTGACCGTATCCTGGACGAGATGCTGCGCGTGGGCCGCCAGTGCATCATCACCTTCCCCAACTTCGGCCATTGGCGCTGCCGCTGGTACCTGGCGACCAAAGGCCGCATGCCGGTGTCGGACTTCATGCCGTATACCTGGTACAACACGCCGAACATCCACTTCTGCACCTTCGCCGACTTCGAAGAGCTGGTGCACGAGCGCAAGGCCAAGGTGCTGGACCGCCTGGCTGTCGATAACCTGCACCGCAATGGGTGGGGTGGCCGGCTTTGGCCTAATCTTCTGGGTGAAATCGGCATCTACCGGGTCAGCAGCCCCGGCCTGCAGGAACACCAGCTCGCAGTCTGATTTTTCGGAGGGATCGCACCATGCGTCGCCTTGCACTGTTTCTCGTCAGTTTGTGTCTGGCCTTGCCGGCGGTGGCCGCCGATACTGCCCGCGCCGATCGCAAAGAGGTATTCGGCAACGTGACGGTGCACTACAGCGCCTTCACCTCGAGCATGCTCACACCCCAGGTAGCTGCGGCCACGGGCCTGGTACGCAGCAAGAACCTGGGGGTACTCACCCTGACTGCGCTCAAGGCCGGCAAACCGGCAACGGCAGTGGTCAGCGGTACGGTCAAGGACCTCACCGGGCGCAGCAGCCCCCTGTCGTTCAGGCAGGTTACCGACCAGGGCACGGTGTCGTACGTAGCCCAGTTCAAGATCGAACAGCCCGAAACCGTCACGTTCGACCTGAATGTCGAAACCGGCGGCATCGGCAACTCCTTCAGTTTCAACCAGGAAGTGTTCCCAGGCGAATGATGAATTTCCAGCAACTGGTATTGGCCAGCCACAACGCCGGCAAACTCAAGGAACTGCAAGCCATGCTCGGCCAGAGCGTGCAACTGCGGTCCATTGGCGAGTTCAGCCAGGTCGAACCGGAAGAAACCGGCCTGTCGTTCGTTGAAAACGCCATCCTCAAGGCCCGCAATGCAGCGCGCATCTCCGGCTTGCCGGCGCTGGCCGATGACTCGGGCCTGGCCGTGGACTTCCTGGGCGGGGCTCCGGGGATTTATTCGGCGCGTTATGCCAATGGCCAGGGTGACGCGGCGAACAACGCCAAGCTGCTCGAAGCGCTGAAAGACGTGCCTGAGGCCGAGCGCGGCGCCCAGTTCGTCTGCGTGCTGGCGCTGGTGCGCCACGCAGACGACCCACTGCCGATCCTGTGCGAAGGGTTGTGGCACGGCCGTATTCTGTTCCAGGCCAGCGGTGACCATGGTTTTGGCTACGATCCGCTGTTCTGGGTGCCCGAACGTGACTGCTCCAGCGCCGACCTGGCGCCCGCAGACAAGAACCAGCTCAGCCACCGCGCACGCGCCATGGCCCTGTTGCGTCAACGTCTGGGCCTGGCATGATCCCACCGCAGTTTTCCCCCGCTGCGGCAGGCTTCCAGCAACTGCCGCCGCTGTCGCTGTACATCCACATCCCCTGGTGCGTGCGCAAATGCCCGTACTGCGACTTCAATTCCCACGCGGCCGGGCCTGAGCTGCCGGAGGATGCCTATGTCGCGGCACTGCTCACCGACCTTGACCAGGAGCTGGCCGCCGTACAGGGCCGCCCCATCAGCTCGATCTTCTTCGGGGGCGGCACGCCCAGCCTGTTCAGCGCCGCCGCGTTGGGCCGGCTGCTGCGCGGTGTGGAGCAACGCATCGCGTTTGCACCGGACATCGAAATAACCCTGGAGGCCAACCCGGGTACGTTCGAACAGGACAAGTTCAAGGCCTACCGGCAAACGGGCATCAACCGTCTGTCCATCGGCGTGCAGAGCTTCCAGCCCGGCAAACTGGAGGCGCTGGGGCGTATCCACAACGGCGACGAAGCGGTACGCGCAGCAGGTATGGCACGCGCCGCCGGCTTCGACAACTTCAATATGGACCTGATGCACGGCCTCCCCGACCAGTCGCTGGATGATGCGCTCGGCGACCTGCGCCAGGCCATCGACCTGGGCCCGACGCACCTGTCGTGGTACCAGCTGACGGTGGAACCGAACACCGTGTTCTGGAACCAGCCGCCCGAGCTGCCCGAGGACGATATCCTCTGGGATATTCAGGAAGCCGGCCAGCACCTCATGGCCGCCAACGGCTTTGCCCAGTACGAAGTGTCCGCCTATGCCCAACCTGGCCGCGCTGCCCGGCATAACCTGAACTACTGGCGTTTTGGCGACTTCATCGGCATCGGCGCCGGCGCCCATGGCAAGCTCACCTTTGTCGATGGCCGCATTCTGCGCACCTGGAAGACGCGCCTGCCCAAGGACTACTTGAACCTGGCCAAACCGTTCAAGGCGGGGGAAAAGCTGCTGCCGGCCGCAGAACTGCCGTTCGAGTTCCTGATGAACGCCCTGCGGCTCACTGATGGCGTTGAAGCCCGGCTGTTCACCGAACGCACCGGCCTGCCCCTTGCGCAACTGGCCGAGGCCCGCCGCAGTGCCGAACAAAAGGGCCTTTTGCAGGTCGAACCGGATCGGCTGGCCGCAACGCCCCGGGGGCAGTTGTTCCTCAATGACCTGCTGCAGTATTTCTTGACCTAAGGATGACCCATGGATCTGGTACTTGATCTGCTCGCGACGGTTTCCCGCTGGAGCCGCAGCAACCTGTCAGAAATTTCGCTCGCCTTGGTGGGCTGCCTGCTGGTGCTGTTCGGCACCGACATCAAGACCTGGGTGGAGCAACGCCTGGGCAGCCTGGCAGGCGCCCTGCGGGTACCCCTGATGGCCTTGCTGGTGATGATCGGCAGCGGCGCGGCACTGATCTATGCCACGCCGTGGGTGCTGAAAGGGTTGGGCCAGTTCAACAACTATGCGCTGGCGCCGGTGTTGCTGGTGGTGCTGGTGCTGATTGGGGTGGTGGCTGATCGGCGCGGGTGATTGATCAGTCAGGCGCGGTCTGCAGTTGGTCGGCACGCGAAGCTGATGCTCACGCAAGTGCACATAATCTTGTGATTCAGCACCAACCCGTGGGAGCAACTGTC
>NZ_BBIU01000023.1 GCF_000730645.1 Pseudomonas parafulva NBRC 16636 = DSM 17004
TCGGTCTCATAAGCGCAGAAAACACCACGGCAAGCACCGGCATGCCGCCACTACGTTCTAAACCCATATCACCCACACCTATTAACCTGTCGCTCCCACAACCACCCCCCTACACTCGCCGCATTCAGCATCAGGACCGCGACCATGCCCGAGACCTTGCTCAGCTCCCGCAACCTCACCTTCGAACTCTACGAAGTCCTCGACGCCGAAGCCCTCACCCAGCGCCCGCGTTTCGCCGAGCACAGCCGCGAAACCTTCGACGCGGCGCTGACCACGGCGCGCACCATTGCCGAGAAATGCTTCGCACCGCACAACCGCAAAGCCGATGAAAACGAACCGCGCTATGTGAACGGCTGCGCCGAGTTGATTCCCGAGGTCAAACCCGCCGTCGACGCCTTTCTCCAGGCAGGCTTTCTCAACGCCAACAGGGATTTCGAAGCCGGCGGCATGCAACTGCCCAGCCTGGTGTCACAGGCCTGCTTTGCCCACTTCCAGGCGGCCAACGCCGGCACCACTGCCTACCCCTTCCTGACCATGGGCGCCGCCAACCTGATCGAGAGTTTTGGCAACGAGGAACAGAAGCGGCTGTTTCTACAACCCATGATCGAAGGCCGATACTTCGGCACCATGGCCCTGACCGAACCCCACGCCGGCTCGTCGCTGGCCGATATCCGCACCCGCGCCGAGCCGGTGGGCGATGGCAGCTACCGGCTCAAGGGCAACAAGATCTTCATCTCCGGCGGTGATCACGCGCTGTCGGAGAACATCGTGCACATGGTGCTGGCCAAGCTGCCGGACGCCCCACCCGGGGTGAAAGGTATCTCCCTGTTCATCGTGCCCAAGTTCCGCGTCAACCCCGACGGTAGCCTGGGCCCGCGCAACGACGTGCTGTTGGCCGGGCTATTCCACAAGATGGGCTGGCGCGGCACCACCTCCACTGCGCTCAACTTCGGCGACAACGGCCAGTGCATCGGCTACCTGGTCGGCCAGCCGCACCAAGGCCTGGCCTGCATGTTCCAGATGATGAACGAAGCCCGCATCGGCGTGGGCATGGGCGCTGTGATGCTAGGCTACGCGGGCTACCTGTACTCACTGGACTATGCCCGCCAGCGCCCCCAGGGCCGGCCACTGGAAGACAGGAACCCGCACACCCCACCCGTGCCCATCATCGCCCACAGCGATGTGAGGCGGATGTTGCTGGCGCAGAAGGCCTACGTTGAAGGCGCTTTCGACCTGGGGCTGTATGCGGCGCGCCTGTTCGACGATACCCACACAGCCCGCGACCAGGCCACACGCGAGCAGGCCCAGCAGTTGCTCGACCTGCTCACCCCTGTGGTCAAGTCGTGGCCCTCGGCCTTCTGCCTCAAGGCCAACGAGCTGGCGGTGCAGATACTCGGCGGCCACGGCTACACCCGTGAGTACCCCGTGGAGCAGTACTACCGCGACAACCGCCTGAACCCGATTCACGAAGGCACCGAAGGCATACAGGCACTCGACCTGCTCGGCCGCAAGCTGGCGCAGCACAACGGCGCCGGCCTCAAGCAACTGATGCGCCTGATGGCAGCCACCGGCGAACGCGCCAGCCACCACCCCAACCTGGACTCGCTGCGCGAGCCGCTCGAACACTTGGTCAACCGCCTGCAGGCGGTCACCCTGGCTCTGCTTGGCGACCTCGCGCAGGGCCACGCTGCACAGGCCCTGGCCAACTCGGCCCTGTACCTGAAAGTGTTCGGCCATTGCGTGATCGGCTGGCGCTGGCTGGAGCAAGCCATCCACGCCGAGCTCGGGTTATTGAAGGGTGATGACGGTGACCGCGACTTCTACCGGGGCAAGTTGCAGGCGGCGCGTTATTTCCTGACCTGGGAGGTGCCTGGCTGCCATAATGACCTGGCACTGCTCGAGGCCCGCGATGCGACCTGCCTCGACATGCAGGATGAGTGGTTCTAAGGGGGAGCCACCGCGCAAACGGAGGCCTGCCCATGTTCGATTCCAGCGCCTTGCTGCGCCAGCGCTTCGCCGCGCTGCGCAGTTCGGCCGAGGTGTTTTCCCTGCGTCACGTCAAACAGTCGCACCAGGCGCTGTCGGTGCGGCGCAACGTAGCCGAACCACCGTTTTTCAGCCAGGACGAAGGCGCCATGCTGACCGCACGGGTGGCTGGGGTAGAGGCTTACGCCGCCACTGCCGACCTCAGCCAGGCAGGCCTGCAGCGTGCACTGGAACAGGCCGAGGCGCTGGCGCGGCAAATCGCCCGGCACAGCCTGCTCGACCTGCGTGGGCAGGCCGTTCCCACTGGGCAGCATGACGTTGTCTCGCCCCATTTCGATGAGGCCATACCCTCCCTTGCCAACTGCCTGGCCCTGCTCGCGGCAGAGTCAGCCAGCGTGCCCGCCGATGAGCGCCTGGTGGACTGGCAAGCCAGCCTGGGCGTGAGTGTGGTAGAGCAAACCTACCTGAACTCTGCTGGCGCCGAGCTGCGCCATGCTCAACGCTTTCTATTCCCCGGCCTGAGCGTCACCGCCAGCGATGGCCAGGACAGCCAGAGCCGCAGCCTGGGCCGGGAAAACTTCGGCCAGCAGGGTGGCTTCGAGGTCGTCGAGCGTTGCGGCCTGGTAGGCGCGGCCCAGCGGGTGGCCGACCAGGCCCTGCAACTGCTGCTGGCGCCCAACACCCCTGAGGGCCAGCGTGACCTGTTGCTGATGCCCGACCAGATGATGCTGCAGATTCACGAGTCCATCGGCCACCCCCTGGAAATGGACCGCATCCTGGGCGACGAGCGCAACTACGCGGGCACCAGCTTCATAAAAGCCAGTGACTTTGGCCACCTGCAATACGGGTCGGCATTGCTGAACGTGACGTTCGATCCGACCATAAGCGAAGAACTGGCCAGCTATGGTTTCGATGACGACGGCACCCCGGCAACCAAGCAGTTTTTGATCCGTGACGGCGTGTTGCTGCGCCCGCTGGGGGGCGCGCTGTCGCAGTACCGCTCTGGCCTGGAGGGCGTTGCCAACAGCCGTGCCTGTAGCTGGAACAGGGCGCCCATCGACCGCATGGCCAACCTGAACATCGAGCCGGGTGATCGGTCACTGGAACAACTGGTGCAGGGTATCGAGCACGGCATCCTGATGCGCACCAACCGCTCCTGGTCAATCGATGACGCCCGCAACAAATTCCAGTTCGGCTGCGAATGGGGGCAACTGATCGAGAACGGCGAGCTCAAGGGCATCGTCAAGAACCCCAATTACCGCGGTATCTCGGCGCAGTTCTGGCGCAACCTGGCCGCCGTCGGCGACCGCAGCACGTTCCAGGTGCTGGGCACGCCCAATTGCGGCAAGGGCGAGCCTAACCAGGTGGTAAGGGTCGGCCATGCGGCCCCAGCCTGCGTGTTCCGCCAGATCGACGTGTTCGGAGGGCAGGCCTGATGCAACATGCTTTCGAAGCCCTGGTGGGGGTGGCGCACAACGCCCTGCACGCCGGCGAGCAATTCACCCTCGGCTACAGCGCCGAGCAGTCTCGGTTTGTGCGTTTCAACCACGCCAAGGTGCGCCAGGCGGGGGATGTAAGCCAGGCCAGCACGCACCTGCGGCTGATCCGCGACGGCCGCCAGGCTGAGCAGTTGGTCACCTTGAGCGGTGAGGCACAGGTAGACAGCCAGCGGCTGGAGGCTGCCATGCAGTTGCTACGCCAGACGCTACCCCTGCTGCCAATAGACCCGTATCTGCAACTGAACACCGCCCCCTGGAATAGCCTGAGCTGCCAGGCAGCACCGCTGCCGGCGCTTGATGAAGTACTGGCGCTGATCGAACGCGAGGCAGGTGACCTGGACCTGGTCGGTATCTATGCCGCCGGCCCTGTGTGCCGTGGCTTTGCCAGCTCATTCGGCGCCCTCGGCTGGCACCAGGCCAACAGCTTCAACATGGACTGGAGCCTGTTCCACGAGAATGGACAGGCCGTCAAAGCCAACTATGCCGGGCAAGCCTGGAACGCGGGTGATTTTACCCACCGCCTGCGCCAGGCCCGTGACCAGCTGGGCTTTTTGGGCCAACCGGCCATTACCCTCAAGCCTGGCAGCTATCGTGCGTACCTCGCGCCTGCAGCCATGGACGAAATTGCCGGGATGCTGTGCTGGGGAGGCTTCTCGGCCCAGGCCCTGGCCACCGGTAACAGTGCCCTGCAGCGCCTGTACAACGGCGATGGGCAATTGAGCCCGCTGGTGAGTTTCAGCGAGCAGGTCAGCGGCTCGCTGAGCCCGGCGTTTTCCGATGAAGGCTCGCCGCGCATGGACGTGCCGCTGATTCAGCACGGCAAGGCCCGCCAGCAGTTGACCAGTGCACGCAGCGCCGCAGAGTTCCAGCGGGTGGCCAATGGCGCCGACAGCTACGAATCGCCCTGTGCACTGAGCATGGCCGGCGGGAACCTGCCCAGCGAAGCGGTACTGCAGCGCCTCGGCACCGGCCTGTATATCAGCAACCTGTGGTACCTGAACTACTCCGACCTGCCCGCAGCGCGCATGACCGGGCTGACCCGCTTTGCCACGTTCTGGGTCGAGAACGGGGCGATACAGGGGCCGGTGAATACCATGCGCTTCGACGACAGCCTGTACAGTTTGCTGGGCAGCCAGCTGGAAGACCTGACCCTGGAGCGGGAGATGATCCTGTCGACCAGTACCTATGGGCAGCGCAGTACCGGATCGAGTCATTTGCCGGGGGTACTGGTCAAAGGGCTTAACCTGACATTGTGACTGGCATTACCGGCCTCATCGCGGGCAAGCCCACCGCCACACGGGCGTGCGCCACAGCCCCGCGATGAGGCCGGTAACGACAAACGAGGACGTCATGCCCGAACGCACCCCGCTGGACCCTGTCACCGCCCGCTGGATCCCGTGGGTAGTGGCCATTGCCTTCTTCATGCAGTCGCTGGACGGCACCATCCTCAACACCGCGCTGCCAGCCATGGCCCGGTCCCTGGCCGAAGACCCCCTGCGCATGCAGGGGGTGATCATCTCGTACATGCTCACCGTCGCCCTGCTGATCCCGGCCTCGGGCTGGATCGCCGACCGCTTCGGCACCAAGCGCATCTTCTTCAGTGCCATCCTGCTGTTCAGCTTCGGTTCGCTGCTGTGCGCAGTCGCCAACAGCCTGGGCTTCCTGATTTTCGCGCGCATCGTGCAGGGGCTCGGTGGGGCGCTGATGCTGCCGGTTGGCCGGCTGGTGGTGCTGCGCGCGTACCCGCGCACCGAGCTGGTGCGGATCATGAGCTTCATCACCATCCCCGGCCTGCTCGGCCCGTTGCTTGGCCCCACGGTGGGCGGCTGGCTGGTGGAAATCCTGAGCTGGCACTGGATCTTCTTGCTCAACCTGCCGGTAGGCCTGATTGGCTGCTATGCGGTGTGGAAGTTCATCCCCGACCTGCGCGGCGCTGAGCGCACCACCTTCGACGGCCCGGGCTTTGTGCTGTTTGGCGCAGCGATGGTGCTGATCACCATCGCCATGGAAGGCCTGGGCGAGCTGCACCTGCCCCACCTGCGGGTGATGCTGCTGCTGTTCGCCGGCATGGCCTGCCTGGCGGCGTACTGGCTGCGCGCCGGGCGCGACCCGGAGCCGTTGTTCTCACCCAGCCTGTTCCGCGTACGCACCTTCGCCATCGGCATCCTCGGCAACCTGTTCGCCCGCCTGGGCAGCGGTGCCCTGCCGTTTCTGGTGCCGTTGCTGCTGCAGGTGGCGCTTGGCTACTCGCCGGCCCAGGCCGGCATGAGCATGATCCCGCTGGCCGCCGCCGCCATGCTCGCCAAGTCCATCGCCCGGCCGCTGATCGAGCGCCTGGGCTACCGCATCATCCTTACCGGCAACACGTTGCTGCTGGGGCTGCTGCTGGCCGGCCTGGGCCTGGTAGACGAGCAGACGCCGTACTGGCTGCTGCTGGTGCAGCTGGGCCTGCTGGGGGCGGTAAACTCCCTGCAGTTCACCGCCATGAACACGGTAACGCTGATCGACCTCGACGACGCCAGCGCCAGCAGCGGCAACAGCCTGCTGTCGGTGGTGGCACAGTTGTCGCTGAGCCTGGGCGTTGCCTGTGCTGGCGCGTTGCTGGGCGGGTTCACAGCGGCGGGCAGCGCCGAAGGCGTTGAAACCACCCTTGGCGCCTTCCAGCTGACGTTCTTCACCATCGGCGTCATGGCCATGCTGGCTGCAGCGATTTTCCTGCAGCTGGCGCCCACGGACGGAAGGCGTGCCCGTCGTCCGGAACAGCACATGGAGTCTTAGGGGGAATGGCATCGAGGCTGGTAGACTGTGCGGCATTTTTCGCTTCGCACCGCAGGCCCGCCTCGTGACCACCGACACCACCGCCTTTGCCACATTGCCGCTGTCTTCCGCCATGCTGGCCAACCTGGACGCCCTGGGCTATGCCTCGATGACGCCCATCCAGGCCCAGAGCCTGCCGGTCATTCTCAAAGGCAAGGACCTGATCGCCCAGGCCAAGACCGGCAGCGGCAAGACCGCCGCCTTCGGCATCGGCCTGCTCAACCCCATCAACCCGCGCTATTTTGGCTGCCAGGCCCTTGTGCTGTGCCCCACCCGCGAGCTGGCCGACCAGGTGGCCAAAGAGCTGCGCCGCCTGGCGCGGGCCGAGGACAACATCAAGATCCTCACCCTGTGCGGCGGGGTGTCCCTGGGCCCGCAGATCGCTTCGCTGGAGCATGGCGCGCACATCATCGTCGGCACGCCGGGGCGTATCCAGCAACACCTCGACAAAGGCACCCTGGTGCTCAGCGGGCTCAACACACTGGTGCTGGACGAAGCCGACCGCATGCTGGACATGGGCTTCTTCGATGCCATCGCCAGCATCATCGGCAAGACCCCGGCACGTCGCCAGACCCTGCTGTTCTCGGCCACCTACCCGGCCGGCATCAAGCAACTGGCGGCAGACTTCATGCGTGACCCGCAGCAGGTGAAGGTCGAGAGCCTGCACACCGACAACCAGATCGAACAGCGCTTCATCGAGATCGACCCCCAGCAGCGCCTGGAGGCGGTGACCCGCGTACTGGGCCACTATCGCCCGCAGTCCTGCGTGGCCTTCTGCTTCACCAAGCAGCAATGCGAGGATGTGGTCGCCCACCTCACCGCCAAGGGCATCGTCGCACAGGCGCTGCACGGCGACCTGGAGCAACGTGACCGCGACCAGGTGCTGACAATGTTCGCCAACCGCAGCAGCTCGGTGCTGGTGGCCACCGACGTGGCAGCCCGCGGCCTGGATATCGACGGCCTGGACATGGTCATCAACGTGGAACTGGCCCGCGACGCCGAGATCCACGTGCACCGGGTGGGCCGCACCGGCCGTGCCGGCGAGAAGGGCATTGCCGTCAGCCTGGTAGCGCCGGCCGAGGGCCACAGGGCCCAGGCCATCGAAGCCTTGCAGAACAGCCCGTTGCGCTGGGACCCGTTGGACAGCCTGAAGAACAAGGGCGGCGAGCCGCTGCTGCCAGTCATGAGCACCCTGTGTATCGCCGCCGGGCGCAAGGACAAGCTGCGCCCGGGCGACATCCTGGGTGCGCTGACGGGGGATGCGGGCATCCCGGGCAAGCAGGTCGGTAAAATCGCCATCTTCGACTTCCAGGCATTCGTTGCCGTGGAACGGGCACTGGCCAAGCAGGCCATGCAGCGGCTCAACAGCGGCAAGATCAAGGGTCGGTCCCTGAAAGTCCGCATTTTGTAAGGCCCCACAGGGCTCAGCATTTCAAATCTGAAGGTTCAGAACGTGCACTCCACCGATGTAATCATTCTCGGCGCCGGCGCCGCCGGCTTGATGTGTGCCCAGCTCAGCGCCCGCCGTGGCCGCAAGGTGCTGGTCCTCGACCACGCCAACAAGCCCGGCAAAAAGATCCTCATGTCCGGCGGCGGGCGCTGCAACTTCACCAACCTGTACACCGAGCCGGGCAACTTCCTTTCGCACAACGCGCACTTCTGCAAATCAGCCTTGGCCCGCTACACCCAGTGGGACTTCATCGAGCTGGTCTGCAAGCATGGCGTGGCGTACCACGAGAAAAAGCTCGGACAGCTGTTCTGCGACAACAAGGCCAGCGACATCCTCGACATGCTGCTGGCCGAGTGCGATGAAGCCGGTGCCGAAATCCGCATGCACACCAGCATCGAGCAGGTCGAGAAAACCGACAGCGGCTACCGGCTGCAAACCAGCGGCGGTACGTTCGCCTGCCAGTCCCTGGTGATCGCCACGGGTGGCCTGTCCATCCCCACGCTGGGTGCCACCGGGTTTGGCTACCAGGTGGCGCGCCAGTTCGGCCACACGCTGCTGCCCACCCGCGCCGGCCTGGTGCCGTTCACCATCACCGAGCCGCAACTCAAGGCCATGTGTACCGAGCTGTCCGGCACCTCGCTGGACTGCACAGCCAGCTGCAACGGCAGCAGCTTCCGCGAGAACCTGCTGTTCACCCACCGTGGCCTGAGTGGCCCGGCCATCCTGCAGGTTTCATCGTTCTGGGAAGCCGGCGACACCGTCGAGATCAACCTGCTGCCCGACCGCGATGCACTGGGCTGGCTGCAACAGATGCAGGCAGAACGCGCCAACGCCGAACTCAAGACGGTGCTGGGCGAGGTGTTCACCCGCAAGCTGGCCACCCTGCTGGCGGAGCAGTGGTTCAACTCGAGGCCCATGAAGCAGTACACCCCGGCCGAGCTGCAGCACATCGCCGACACGCTGGCCCACTGGCAGGTGGTGCCGGCCGGTACCGAGGGTTACCGCACCGCCGAAGTAACCCTGGGCGGGGTTGATACCCGCGAGGTGTCGTCCAAGACCATGGAATCGCTCAAGAGCCCGGGGCTGTACTTCATTGGCGAAGTGCTGGATGTGACCGGCCACCTGGGCGGTTTCAATTTCCAGTGGGCCTGGGCCTCGGCCAATGCCGCAGCGCAGTTCGTGTAGGGTAGAATTCATTGCGCAGCACGGAACGCTTCTTGCTGGTCCGTGTTCAATGCATTCATTCGATCACTGCCTAGCAGGCCATCATGTCATCGAGCTCGTTGCGTCAGTCACTGCGTCGCCTGTGGGGCCAGGATAAGTTCAGCTACAGCATCCGGGTAACCATCGCCCTCACCGGCAGCCTGGCCTTGTGCTGGCACCAGAACGAAATGGGCCTGCTGATCCCGCTGTTCCTCGGCATCATCGCCAGCGCCCTGGCCGAGACCGACGACAGCTGGCAGGGCCGCCTGAGCGCCCTGGCCGTCACCCTGGTGTGCTTTGCCATTGCCGCCCTAGCTGTGGAACTGCTGTTCCCCTACCCCTTGCTGTTCGTGACCGCACTCGCCCTGGCCGCGTTCGCGCTGACCATGCTGGGCGCGCTGGGCGAGCGTTATGGCGCCATTGCCTCTGCCACCTTGATTACCGCCGTCTACACCATGATCGGGGTGGACCAGCGCGGTGGCATGGTGACGGACTTCTGGCACGAGCCCATGCTGCTGGTGGCCGGCGCCGCCTGGTATGGGCTGCTGTCCGTGCTGTGGCAGGCGTTGTTTTCCAACCAACCGGTGCAGCAAAGCCTGGCCAAGCTGTATTTCGAGCTAGGCACCTACCTCAAGCTCAAGGCCAGCCTGTTCGAGCCCATCCGCACCCTGGATGTAGAGGCCCGCCGCCTGGAACTGGCCCAGCAGAACGGCAAGGTAGTGGCGGCGCTGAACGCCGCCAAGGAAATCATCCTGCATCGGGTGGGCAACAGCCAGCCCAACTCCAAGGTCAGCCGCTACCTCAAGCTGTATTTCCTGGCGCAGGACATCCACGAAAGGGTCAGCGCCTCGCACTACCCTTACAACGCTCTGACCGAGGCGTTTTTCCACAGCGACGTGATGTTCCGCTGCCAGCGGCTGCTGCGCAAACAAGGCTCGTCCTGCCAGGAGCTGGCCCGCTCGATACGCCTGCGCCAGCCGTTCGTGCTGGCCAGCGGCTTTGCCGAGGCACTCGAAGACCTCAACGCGTCGCTGGAGTACCTGCGCAACCAGAACAACCCGGCCTGGCGCGGGCTGCTGCGCTCGCTGCGGGCGCTGGCGGCTAACCTGGCCACGCTGGACCGCCTGCTCAGTGCGGCCAGCAACCCGGACAGCCTGGCGGACGCCAGCGACAGCAGCCTGCTGGACCGCTCGCCGCGCACCCTCAAGGACGTGTGGAAGCGGCTGCGCACGCAACTGACGCCCACGTCCCTGGTGTTCCGCCATGCCCTGCGCCTGCCGCTGGCGCTGTCGATCGGCTACGGCATGGTGCACCTCATCCACCCTACCCAGGGCTACTGGATCATCCTCACCACCCTGTTCGTGTGCCAGCCCAGCTACGGTGCAACACGGCGCAAGCTGGTGCAGCGGATCATCGGTACTGCCGTTGGCCTGACCGTCGGCTGGGCGCTGTTCGACCTGTTCCCCAACCCGGTCATCCAGTCGTTGTTCGCCGTGGTGGCCGGGGTTGTCTTCTTCGTCAACCGTACCACCCGCTATACCCTGGCCACTGCCGCGATCACCCTGATGGTGCTGTTCTGCTTCAACCAGATCGGCGACGGTTACGGTTTGTTCCTGCCGCGCCTGTTCGACACCCTGGTGGGCAGCCTGATCGCCATCATGGCGGTGTTCCTGTTCCTGCCCGACTGGCAGGGGCGGCGGCTGAACAAGGCGCTGGCCAACACCCTGGCCTGCGCCAGTGTGTACCTGCGCCAGATCATGCAGCAGTATGCCTACGGCAAGCGCGACGACCTGGCGTATCGCCTGGCACGGCGCAACGCCCACAACGCCGATGCAGCGCTGTCCACCACCCTGGCCAACATGCTGATGGAGCCTGGGCACTTCCGCAAGGAAGCGGACGTGGGCTTCCGCTTCCTGGTGCTGTCCCACACGTTGCTCAGCTACCTCTCCGGGCTGGGCGCCCACCGCGACACAGCCCTGCCGGCCGAAGTGCAGGAGCAACTGATCGAAGGCGCAGGCGGCAGCCTGGCCAACAGCCTCGACGAAATCGCCAACGGCCTGTCGGCGGGGTTGCCGGTAGACATCCACAGCGATGCCGAAGAAGCCCTAGCCAATGCCCTGGAGCAGATGCCCGATGACGTGGATGAGCATCAAAGGCTGGTGCAAACCCAACTGGCGTTGATCTGCCGCCAGTTAGGGCCGTTGCGCACCCTGGCTGCACACTTGATGAAGAAAGATGCACCGGCCCTTTGACGGGGGTCATAACCCGTATCGGTGAAGCAGTTGCTCGTAACTGCCGTCCGCCTTCATCGCCGCGATCGCCCGCTCGAACCGGGCGACGATGCGCGTGTGCTCGGGGTGCTTGAGGCTGACCAGGATGTGCAAGGTGTTTTCAGCAAGCGGCGGCTCCACCAGGGTAACGGTGTCGCGCACCTGCTCGGGTTCGCGCTGCAGGTGATACCGGGCCACATACTCGTCCTCTATCGCCAGGCTCACCCGCCCTGCCGCCAGCATGCGCACAGCTGACGAAAAGGTGCTTACAGGGACCTTGTGCAGGCGTGGATCGCTGTCGAACTCGGCCGAATAGGCGTAGTCGCGAACCACGGCGATGCTATAGGGGTACAGGTCGGCCATGCGCTGATAGCGAAAACTGCTGCCCTTGCGTTCCAGCAGGCGAATGCGGTTGGTGAGGTAGGCTTTTGAAAACAGCCCGCTTTGGGTGCGCGCGTCGTTGTACCAGGCATTGATCAGCACGTCGTAACGCCCCTCGCTCACGCCCAGCAGCGCCCGCGACCAGGGCACTTCTTCAAAGCCGCTGCTATAGCCGGCCCGGGCCAGCGCGGTGGTGACGATACTGGTTGCCAGCCCTCCACCCGGCAAGCTGGCATCGGTGAACGGCGGCCAGCGGTCTGCCACCAGGCGCAATTTGCCGTGTGCGGTGGCGGGCAGCGCCACTGTCATTGCCAACAACCCGAGCACACAAAGCAATGGCCGCATGTTCAAGTCCTTTCGCCGTGGAGGGGCACACACTGCGGCTGAGCTTACACAAAGCGCCTGGCGAGGGCAGCGGCCAATAGTGTCATTTAGCCTCTATTCTGGCCGAAGCCTGGATTTTTCATATGCAAGGTGCTGTGCGGCGCATGCCGCTCAGGGGTAACCCAGCACCTCGCGCAACTGCTGCAAATGGCGGCCAATCCACTGCCGGTCAATCGCTCCCCAGTCCTGTATACGGTAGTGCCCGGCATGGTTACGCGCCCCTGGCTGCTGTTCGAAAACGCAGGCGATGTCCAGGTCGGCCAGTGCGGCGATGGTGTCCTGGGCGGTGCGCCGCGGCATGCCGGTCGCCTCCATCAGGGCGGGCACGCTGGTCGCAGTCTGGCTGTCGATCAGCCAGGCCACGTACAGGCGGCGGTAGAAGCTGCTCTTGGTCTTGCTCACTTCCATGCTACGTGGTCCTTAACAGTTGCCTGGCAGTTCCCGGTACGTCAGGTAGATGCGCAGGTCGAGTTCCAGTTGGTGGTAGTCCGGCTCCATGTGCTGGCACAGCTGGTAGAAGGCCTTGTTATGGTCGCGCTCGCGCAGGTGCGCCAGTTCGTGCACCACGATCATGCGCAGAAACTGCGGCGCGGCTTCCTTGAACAGCGACGCGATGCGGATTTCCTTCTTGGCCTTGAGCTTGCCTCCCTGCACCCGCGACACCGCAGTGTTAAGGCCCAACGCCCGGTGGGTGAGGTCCAGGCGGTTGTCGAACAGCACCTTGTCCAGGGGTGGGGCGGTGCGCAGGTAGCGTTGGCGCAACTCCTGGGCATAGCCGTACAACGCCTTGTCATTTTGCACAGCGTGGCGGTCGGGGTAGCGCCGCTGCAGGTACTCGCCCAGGCGGTCAGTATCGATCATCTGCCGCACCTGTTGCTGCAGGTGCGGGGGGTAGGCTTGCAAGTAACGTAAGGCGTTCATGGCAACACAGTTGGCGAAACGAATGGCGATTCTAGCCAATCACGTCGCTGGCCAGGGGAAAATCGCCGGGAAGCTACCGGCGTCGGTGGCCGTCATCGGGTGCGCCACCAGAAAACCCTGCACATAGGCGCAGCCACTGGCCTTCAACCAATCAGCCTGGGCCTGGGTTTCCACGCCTTCGGCGATCACCGTTATGCCATAGTCGACGCACAGCCCCAGCACACTGCGCGCCAGCGCCGCATCCACCGCCGAATCCGGCAGGCGCGCCACCAAGTGCCGATCGAGCTTGAGGGTATCGATGGGCAAGTCACGCAGCATGCGCAGCGAGCAGTCGCCTGCGCCAAAGTCATCCAGGGCCACCCGCACACCCAGCGTGCGCAGCCGGTCGATCTGTTTTACAGCAGCGTCGATGTTGTACATCAGGGACGTTTCTGCCACTTCCACTTCCAGGTGTGCCGGTTGCAGCTGGTAACGCTGGATCACCCGCTCCAGCTCGTCCACCAGCCCAGGTGCGGCAAACTGAGCGCGGCTCAGGCTGATGCCAAGCACCAGGTCCTTGGGAAAATGCGCGTACCAGGCCTTGCGCTGGGCCGCACTCTGCCCGTAGATCCAGCTGGCCAGCCGATTAATCAGCCTAGCTTCCTCCAGCAGGGGTATGAACAGGCCCGGGGGGACGTCACCGACACTGGGGTGCTGCCAGCGCAGCAAGGCTTCGAAGCCACGCAGGCGGCCATCGGCGAACGCCACTTGCGGCTGGTAGACCAGGGTGAAGTCCTGCTGCTCGATGGCCGAGCGCACGCCGTCCTCCAGCATCAGCCGCGACCGCGCCCGCCCGTTGAGTTCCTCATCGTAGAAGCGGTATTGCTGGCGCCCCTGCTGCTTGGCCGCGTACATGGCCGCATCGCCAGCACGCAGCAGGCCTTCTACATTCGCCCCGCAGTCCGGGTACGTGGCGATGCCGATACTGACCCCAAGGCAAACATCCAGCCCATCCACCTGATGGCTGATGGAAATGCGTTCGAGCAAACGTTCAGCATAGCGCCCGGCCTGCTCCGGGTAGGGCAGGCCGTCGAACAAGGCCGTGAACTCGTCCCCCCCCATGCGCGCCAGCAGCGCCTCATTGCCCAGGCAGTCCTTGAGCTGGTCCGCCACCCAGCGCAGCACGCGGTCACCGGCATCGTGGCCGAGCGAGTCGTTGATGCGCTTGAAGCCGTCCAGGTCCATGTACATCAGTGCCTTGGCCCGGTCCGAGCGCTCGTTGCGCAGCAGCGCGCTTTCGGCAGCCTGGTAGAACCCGCGCCGGTTCAGCAGCCCGGTAAGCGGGTCGGTGATGGCCTGGTACTCAAGTTGCTGGTGCAGATTGTGCACCGCCGACATGTCTAGCACGGTCACCACCATGGCCTGCTGGTCAACTGGCAGTGGCGCGCACGACAAGGCGACCGGCAGCAGCTCACCGCCCAACCGGCGCAGCTGGGCATCGTGCACGCGGAAGATGCGCCGGGCCAGGTAGGCCTGGTAGAACTCCGACTCCTGCCACAACGTGGCGCTGGCCAGTTGCACCAGCCCCAACAGGTAGGCCCCCTGCAGTTGCTGCACCGGCGCCGAAAGCAGGCGGCAGATGGCGGGGTTGGCAAAGCGGATGATGCCTTGCTCGTCCACCACCAGAATGCCTTCGGCAGCGTTATCCAAAATGGACGCATTGAATGCCCGCGCCGCCTCCAGCTCGCGGGTCAGCCCCTGCAACATACGCCGGTTGCGTTGCTGGTCGAGCAGGGCCTGCACCTTGGGTTTGAGGATCTTGGGGTCAAATGGCTTGAACATGTAGTCCACAGCGCCGCTGGCGTAGCCCTTCAGCACCGCCTCCTCGGACTGCTCATTGGCGGTGAGGAATATGATCGGGGTGAAGCGCGTGCGATGGTTGCTGCGCATGAGGCGTGCGACTTCAAAGCCGTCCATCTCCGGCATGTGTACATCCAGCAAAACCAGGTCTACGTCGTTTGCCAACAGCGCGTTCAAGGCCTCCAGCCCGGAAGCGGCGGTCAGCACTTGCCAATCGTGACGGGCCAGCAGGGCCCGCATGCTGATGAGGTTCTCGGGGTAATCATCGACTACCAGAAGAACCGAGCTGCCATCCTGTGACAGGTGTTGGAGTTGAGCGCCATCCATGCTGCTTCTCTATTTTGTGACCGACTTCAAAAATACCGCCTGATCCAGTTGTACTCCAGACGCACGCCGATAGCACGCACTGCAATCAGAAAGCTATCACTCGTTGAGATCAAGGTAGACGAACGGCAGTCATCTCGCCGACATAATCCGCGCGCTGAAGCGCGGCATACCTTTTCTGGGGGCAAAAAAAACCCGCATCGCTGCGGGTTTTTCAATCGCCGGTGGCTTAGTTGACCTTGGCCACCAGTTCACCTTTGGCGTAGCGCTGGAACATGCCTTCCAGGGAGATCGGCTTGATCTTGGAGGCATGGCCGGCAGTGCCGAAGGCTTCGTAACGGGCGATGCACACGTCGCGCATGGCCTTCACGGTTTCGGCGAAGAACTTGCGAGGGTCGAATTCGCTTGGGTTGACCGCCATGTGGCGACGAATCGCACCGGTGGATGCCAAACGCAGGTCGGTGTCGATATTCACCTTGCGCACACCGTACTTGATGCCTTCGACGATCTCTTCGACCGGCACGCCGTAGGTTTCCTTGATGTCGCCGCCGTACTGGTTGATGATCGCCAGCCACTCCTGCGGTACCGAGGAAGAACCGTGCATCACCAGGTGGGTATTGGGGATGCGCTTGTGGATTTCCTTGATGCGGTCGATGGCCAGCACGTCACCGGTAGGCGGCTTGGTGAACTTGTAGGCGCCGTGGCTGGTGCCGATGGCGATGGCCAGGGCGTCTACCTGGGTTTTCTTGACGAAGTCGGCCGCTTCTTCCGGGTCGGTCAGCATCTGGCTGTGGTCCAGGACGCCTTCGGCACCGATGCCGTCTTCTTCACCGGCCATGCCGGTTTCCAGCGAGCCCAGGCAGCCCAGTTCGCCTTCAACCGATACGCCGCAGGCGTGGGCCATGGCAACGGTCTGCTGGGTGACGCGTACGTTGTACTCGTAGTCGGTCGGGGTTTTGCCGTCTTCGCCCAGCGAGCCGTCCATCATCACCGAGCTGAAGCCCAGCTGGATGGAACGCTGGCATACGTCGGGGCTGGTGCCGTGGTCCTGGTGCATGCACACCGGGATGTGCGGGAATTCTTCGATGGCCGCCAGGATCAGGTGGCGCAGGAAAGGCGCACCGGCGTACTTGCGAGCACCGGCGGAGGCCTGCACGATCACCGGGGAGTCGGTTTTATCGGCCGCTTCCATGATGGCGCGCATCTGCTCGAGGTTGTTGACGTTGAAAGCTGGTACGCCGTAACCGAACTCGGCGGCGTGGTCCAGCATCTGGCGCATGCTAATGAGTGCCATTGTGTATCTCTCTCCCGACAAGCGTCGTTGTTTCGTGCAAGCCTGCCGCAGGGGCGGTTGCTGTTCAAGTTATGTGGGCCACCTTGCGGCCCGGCCAGTCACGGTGCCTTGCAGCCCCGCCCAATCAGATCGTTGGTCGCCACCCAGTACACCAGGCCCTCATCACCCTTGGTGTGGAAGGCCAGCATGCCGTCACTGTACAGCGCACCCGAGGCACCCGGCTCGGCCTTCAGGCGGTAGACTTGGTCACCGCCACCCAGGCGGACATCCACCTGGTCCTGCTGCGGGTCGGCAAAGCGCCACAGCACTTCGGTTTGTGTATCGCAGACCCAGCGGGTCCAGTTGTCTGCCGGGGCAGGTTGCGCTGGCTTGAGCAGCGAGCAACCTGCCAGGGTTGCCAGGGCCGTTACGGCCAGAAACGCTTTCATTCTGTTTCCTCGGTTTGGGCTACCTTGCACCCCGTCAGCGCGCTTCGTTGCGTTGACAAGCCGGCTGCCACATAAAGCGCGTAAGCGGGCGGGCCCACTCACAAGACCACAAACCTGCCTTCAGGTTGCCAGGCACCCGATCAAGGGCAGCCTGGCGCCTTGCGCTGGTGTTCCTCGTCGTACTTTTCCAAACCGTCGGGGCCCACGCGCTTGCTGATCACCGGCACCGTCTCGGCTTGCCACTCGGACTGGTAGCAGCCGCCCTTGGGCGGCTGCGCCGGGTCGTCCTGCGACGCCGGGCTGCCAGCGCAGGCGCTCAGCAGGCCGGCCAACAGCATGACAGGCAATTGCTTGACCATGAGGCCACTCCCTTTGCCAGACGACGAAATCATCAAGCCTTGGCCCGCTCTTCCAGAATCGCCACGGCTGGCAGCACCTTGCCCTCGACGAACTCGAGGAACGCGCCGCCACCGGTGGAAATGTAGGAGATATCCTGGCTGACACCATACTTGTCGATGGCTGCCAGGGTATCACCGCCACCGGCAATGGAGAACGCAGCGCTGTCGGAGATGGCCTTGGCCAGCACGTGGGTGCCGTTGCCGAACTGGTCGAATTCGAACACCCCAACCGGGCCGTTCCACAACACGGTTTTCGACGACTTCAGCAGTTCGGCGAACTGGGCAGCCGTCTGCGGGCCGATGTCCAGGATCATGTCGTCGGCGGCGACGTCAGCAATGGCCTTGACGGTGGCTTCGGCGCTTTCAGCGAATTCCTTGGCGACCACCACGTCAACCGGCAGCGGCACGCTCACCTTCGCTGCGATGGCCTTGGCGGTTTCGACCAGGTCCGGCTCGTACAGCGACTTGCCCACCGGGTGCCCGGCAGCGGCCAGGAAGGTGTTGGCGATGCCGCCACCCACGATCAGCTGGTCGCATACGGTGCTCAGGCTGTTCAGCACGTCCAGCTTGGTGGACACCTTGGAGCCGGCGACGATGGCCGCCATCGGCTTGGCCGGGGCTTTCAGTGCCTTGCCCAGGGCATCTAGCTCTGCCGCCAGCAGCGGGCCGGCGGCGGCAACCTGGGCAAACTTGGCAACGCCATGGGTCGAGCCTTCGGCGCGGTGCGCGGTGCCGAACGCGTCCATGACGAACACATCGCACAGGGCAGCGTACTGCTGCGCCAGCTCGTCGGCGTTCTTTTTCTCGCCTTTGTTGAACCGCACGTTCTCGAACAGCACCAGGTCACCGGCATCGACCTGCACACCGTTCAGGTAATCGGCAACCAGCGGCACATCGCGGCCAAGGGCCTTGCTCAGGTAGTCGGCAACCGGCTTGAGGCTGTTCTCGGCAGAGAACTCGCCCTCGGTGGGGCGCCCCAGGTGGGAGCAGACCATGACCGCTGCGCCCTTCTCCAGGGCCAGCTTGATGGTCGGCAGTGCGGCCTGGATACGCGCGTCGCTGGTTACCACACCGTCCTTCACAGGCACGTTGAGGTCTTCGCGAATCAGTACGCGCTTACCTTTCAGGTCGAGGTCGGTCATCTTCAACACGGTCATGAATGCAGTCCTTCAGGGCTGTTTGTTGCGGGTTGGGTGAACGACGTGCAGGAAGTGGTCGGCAACGTCGAGCATACGGTTTGCAAACCCCCATTCGTTGTCGAACCAGGCCAGCAGGTTGACCAGCCGGGGGCCGGAAACGCGGGTCTGGCTGGCATCGACGATGGCCGAATGCGGGTCATGGTTGAAATCACAACTGGCGTGCGGCAGCTCGGTATAGGCCAGCAGGCCCTTGAGCGGGCCTTCCAGCGCGGCCTCGCGCAGCACCCTGTTGACCTCGGCCGCCGTAGTGTCGCGGGCGGTGTGCAGGGTGATGTCCAGGCACGACACGTTGACCGTGGGCACGCGTACCGCTTTGGCCTGGATTCGCCCGGCAAGTTCCGGTAGCAGGCGTTCGATACCGCGCGCCAAACCGGTGGACACCGGGATCACCGACTGGAAGGCCGAACGCGTGCGGCGCAAGTCTTCGTGGTGGTAGGCGTCGATCACAGGCTGGTCGTTCATCGCCGAGTGAATGGTGGTGATCTGCACGTACTCGATGCCAAACGCCTGGTCCAGTACCCGCAACAGCGGCACGCCACAGTTGGTGGTGCAGGAGGCATTGGACACCAGGCGTTCGCTGCCTGTCAGGCACGCCTGGTTGATGCCGTACACCACCGTGGCATCCACATCGGCCTCGCTGGCCATGGGCTGCGAGAACAACACGCGTGGCGCGCCGGCATCCAGAAAGCGCTGGCCATCGGCCCGGGTGTGGTAGGCGCCGGAGCATTCCAGCACCAGGTCGATGCCAAGGGCCGCCCAGTCGATGCCCTCTGGCGTGGCGCTGCGCATCACCTTCACGCAGTCGCCATTGATGTGCAGGCAATCGCCATCGACCCTGACCTCGCCGGGGAACCGGCCATGGGTGGAGTCGAAGCGAGTGAGGTATTCGAGGCTGGCCTGATCGGCCAGGTCGTTGAGCGCAACGATGTCGAAACCGGCCCGCGCCCCACGCTCGAACAGCGCGCGCAGAACACAACGGCCGATACGGCCGTAACCGTTGAGTGCAACTTTGTAGGGACGCAGGTGGGGCATTCGGGGCTCACGAGACAATGTTGTTTTCGTCAGCCTGCGGGCATTGCGGTGTGGCATTCGCTGGCAAGCCCGCCCCCACTGGATGCACATGCAACCCAGTGAGGGCGGGCTTGCCCGCCAATGCAGGCGACACCGCCCGCAGACCGTTACATCAGTCTTCCAGCAGTTCTTCGGCAGTACCCAGGATGTTTTCCACGGTGAAGCCGAATTCTTCGAACAGTGCCGACGCCGGGGCCGACTCACCATAGGTGGTCATGCCGATGACGCGGCCTTCCAGGCCCACGTACTTGTACCAGAAGTCCGCGTGGGCAGCCTCGATGGCAATGCGCGCACCCACTTCAAGCGGCAGTACGGACTGTTTGTAGGCGGCATCCTGGGCGTCGAACACGCTGGTGCAGGGCATGGATACCACGCGCGCCTTGCGGCCCTGCTCGGTCAGCTTGGCATGCGCCTGAACAGCCAGGCCCACTTCGGAACCGGTGGCGATCAGGATGACTTCCGGCTCGCCGGCGCAGTCCTTGAGCACGTAGCCGCCACGGCTGATATTGGCGATCTGCTGGGCGTCGCGCTCCTGGTGCTGCAGGTTCTGGCGCGAGAAGATCAGCGCCGATGGGCCGTCCTTGCGTTCCAGGGCGTTTTTCCAGCTGACTGCCGATTCCACGGCATCGGCGGGGCGCCAGGTGTCCAGGTTCGGGGTAGTGCGCAGGCTGGTGAGCTGCTCGATCGGCTGGTGGGTCGGGCCATCTTCGCCCAGGCCGATGGAGTCGTGGGTGTACACGTGGATAACACGCTGCTTCATCAGTGCGGACATGCGCACGGCGTTGCGGGCGTATTCCATGAACATCAGGAAGGTGGCGCCGTAAGGCACCAGGCCGCCGTGCAGGGCCACGCCGTTCATGATGGCGGTCATGCCGAACTCGCGTACGCCGTAGAACACGTAGTTGCCGCTGGCATCGGCCGCTTCCACACCTTTGCAACCCTTCCACAGGGTCAGGTTGGAGCCGGCCAGGTCAGCCGAGCCGCCGAGGAATTCCGGCAGCAGCGGGCCGAAGGCATTCAGTGCATTCTGGCTGGCCTTGCGGCTGGCGATGGTTTCACCCTTGGCCGCCACTTCGTTGACGTAGGCCTGGGCCTTCTCGCTGAAGTCGGCTGGCAGTTCGCCGGCGCTGCGGCGCTTGAATTCGGCTGCCAGCTCCGGGTAGGCCTTGGCGTAGGCGTCGAAGCGCTGGTTCCACTCGGCTTCCACCTTGGCACCATTGGCCTTGGCGTCCCACTCGGCATAAATGTCGGCCGGGATTTCGAACGGGCCGTGGTTCCAGTTCAGGGCCTGGCGGGTCAGGGCGATTTCGTCGTTGCCCAGCGGCGCACCGTGGGATTCTTCCTTGCCCTGCTTGTTCGGCGAACCGAAGCCGATGGTGGTTTTGCAGCAGATGAGGGTCGGGCGGTCGCTTTTGCGCGCCGTCTCGATGGCCATCTTGATTTCTTCGGCATCGTGGCCGTTGACGTTGCGGATCACCTGCCAGTTGTAGGCTTCGAAACGGGCCGGGGTGTTGTCGGTGAACCAGCCGTGCACTTCGCCGTCGATGGAAATGCCGTTGTCATCATAGAAGGCGATGAGCTTGTTCAGGCCCAGGGTGCCGGCCAGCGACGCCACTTCGTGGGAGATGCCTTCCATCATGCAGCCGTCGCCCATGAACACATAGGTGTTGTGGTCAACGATGGTATGGCCGTCACGGTTGAACTGCGCGGCCATGACTTTTTCAGCCAGGGCGAAGCCTACGGCGTTGGCAATACCCTGGCCCAGTGGGCCGGTGGTGGTTTCAACGCCTGGGGTGTAGCCGTATTCCGGGTGACCCGGGGTGCGGCTGTGCAGTTGACGGAAACCCTTGAGGTCGTCGATCGACAGGTCGTAGCCGGTCAGGTGCAGCAGCGAATAGACAAGCATCGAGCCATGGCCGTTGGACAGCACGAAGCGGTCACGGTCGGCGAACTTGGGGTTGCTCGGGTTGTGCTTGAGGTAGTCGCGCCAAAGTACTTCGGCGATATCCGCCATGCCCATGGGGGCACCTGGGTGGCCGCTGTTGGCCTTTTGCACGGCATCCATGCTGAGGGCACGAATGGCGTTGGCACGTTCACGACGGCTGGGCATCGCTGATCTCCTGGGGGCTTGAATAGGGAGTGACACAAGAAAGGCAGCCATTTTCGCCCACTGGGGGGGCTTGGGGCAACTTTAAAGCTGCAAGCGGCAAGCTTTAAGCTGCAAGCGATGAAGCAGAGCCCGGTTCAGGCCACTCTCAAGCTTGCAGCTTGCAGCTTGAAGCTTGCAGCTTGCCCCAATATCAAAACTTTTTGATATTGGCCTTGCTAGGGCAGCGCTGCCTGTCTAGACTGCCGCACCATGAATGTCCCCGCGCACGCCATCCCGGAACAACGCGAAACACTGGCCGCCCTGTGCAAGGCCAGTGGCGATGAGCTGCGCCTGAATGTGCTGCGGGCACTGGCCAACGACTCCTTCGGCGTGCTGGAACTGGCGCAGATCTTCGGCATAGGCCAGTCGGGCATGAGCCACCACCTCAAGGTGCTGGCCCAGGCCGACCTGGTGGCCACCCGTCGCGAAGGCAATGCCATCTTCTATCGCCGCGCCCTGCCCGACAGCCTGCGCCTGGGCGGGCGCCTGCATGCGGCGTTGCTCGACGAGGTCGATGACCTGGCCCTGCCCGCCGATGTTCAGGCGCGTATTGCCCAGGTGCAGCAGCGCCGCGCCGCCACCAGCCAGGACTTTTTCCTGCGCGTGGAAGAAAAATTCCGTGCCCAGCAAGACCTGATCGCAGGGCTGCCGCAATACCGCGAGAGCCTCCTGGCGCTGCTCGACAAGCTGCACTTCCAACCCGGTGCCAGCGCCCTGGAAGTCGGCCCCGGCGATGGCGGGTTTCTCCCCGACCTGGCACGGCGCTTCGCCCAGGTCACGGCACTGGACAACAGCCCGACCATGCTCGAACTGGCGCGCCAGGTGTGCCAGCGCGAAGGGCTGGGTAACGTAAACCTGCAGTTGGCCGATGCACTGTGTGCAACGGATGTGGCCGCCGACTGCGTTGTGCTGAACATGGTGCTGCACCACTTCAGCGACCCGGCCCTGGCGTTGCGCCAGCTGGCCAAGCGGGTGAAGGCAGGCGGCAGCCTGCTGGTCACCGAGCTGTGCAGCCATGACCAGGGGTGGGCGCGCGAAGCCTGCGGCGACCTGTGGCTTGGCTTCGAACAGGACGACCTGGCCCGCTGGGCCCATGCAGCCGGGCTGGCACACGCAGACAGCCTGTACGTAGGCCTGCGCAACGGTTTCCAGATCCAGGTTCGTCATTTCCAGCGGACGGCTGGCGACATACACCATCGGTAAATTTCAGGAACCCTCGAGATGAGCGAATACTCCCTTTTCACCTCCGAGTCCGTGTCCGAAGGGCATCCGGACAAGATCGCCGACCAGATTTCGGACGCCGTTCTGGACGCGATCATCGCCCAGGACAAATACGCCCGCGTAGCCTGTGAAACGCTGGTAAAAACCGGCGTGGCGATCATCGCCGGCGAAGTGACCACCTCGGCCTGGGTCGACCTCGAGGACCTGGTGCGCAAGGTCATCATCGACATCGGCTACAACAGCTCCGACGTGGGCTTCGACGGTGCCACCTGCGCGGTGATGAACATCATCGGCAAGCAGTCGGTGGACATCGCCCAGGGCGTGGACCGCTCCAAGCCTGAAGACCAGGGTGCTGGCGACCAGGGCCTGATGTTCGGCTATGCCAGCAATGAAACCGAGGTGCTGATGCCGGCGCCTATCTGCTTCTCGCACCGTCTGGTAGAGCGCCAGGCCGAAGCGCGCAAGTCTGGCCTGCTGCCGTGGCTGCGCCCGGACGCCAAGTCCCAGGTCACCTGCCGCTACGAAAACGGGAAGGTGGTGGGCATCGACGCCGTGGTGCTGTCGACCCAGCACAACCCTGAGGTGTCGCAGAAAGACCTGCAGGAAGCGGTGATGGAGCTGATCGTCAAGCACACCCTGCCGGCCGAACTGCTGCACAAGGGTACCCAATACCACATCAACCCCACCGGCAACTTCATCATCGGTGGCCCGGTGGGTGACTGCGGCCTGACCGGGCGCAAGATCATCGTCGACTCCTATGGCGGCATGGCCCGCCACGGTGGTGGCGCGTTCTCCGGCAAGGACCCATCCAAGGTCGACCGTTCCGCCGCCTACGCCGGCCGCTACGTGGCCAAGAACATCGTGGCGGCCGGGCTGGCCGAGCGCTGCGAGATTCAGGTGTCCTACGCCATCGGCGTGGCGCAACCGACGTCGATCTCGATCAACACCTTCGGTACCGGCAAGGTATCGGACGACAAGATCATCCAGCTGGTGCGCGAGTGCTTCGACCTGCGCCCGTACGCCATCACCACCATGCTCGACCTGCTGCACCCCATGTACCAGGAAACCGCTGCCTACGGCCACTTCGGCCGCACCCCGCAGCAGAAGACTGTCGGCGACGACACCTTCACCACCTTCACCTGGGAACGCACCGACCGCGCCCAGTCGCTGCGTGACGCTGCCGGCCTGTAACCGATCGTTGGCGAACATCAGGGCCCCTGCCGAGCGATCGGCAGGGGCTTTTTTTGTGAGCCCCAAGGCGCAAGAATCCAGCGCCCCTACCTCGGGGCAATGAATTCTTACCAATTTCCCTGTCGGAAAAACCCGATAGTTGCAGTGAAATTTCCGGTTAGGGTTTCTTAATCCGCAAAACCAAGGCAGGATTTCCGTCTTACTTTTTCGCTACTACGCCCCGTCCTGGAGGCTTTTCATGAAACGCGCTTCAACTTTCATCCTGCTCGCCACCCTTGGCCTGGCCGCCAGCAACCTGCAGGCAGCCCAGCCCGATGCAGGCCTGACCGGTTGCGCCGCCAAGCGCAGCGCCATCGAGAACCAGTTGAAGATCGCCCGCGACCAAGGCAACAGCGGCCAGGTTGCCGGGCTGGAAGAAGCACTGCGCGGCGTTGCCAACTGCACCGACGCCAGCCTGCGCAAAGAGCGTGAGCAAAAGGTGCTCGATGCACGCCACGAAGTGGCCCAGCGGGAAAAAGACCTGAAAAAAGCCGAGAAAAAGGGCGACGCAGAAAAGATCAACAAGCGTAAAGACAAGTTGGCCGAGTCGCGCAAAGAACTGCAGGAAGCGGTAGACGACCTGGACCGCTGACAGCGGGCGACGCCAGCATGCGCCGCCCGCCCAGGCCCCTGAGCAGGCGCGGGCAATCAGTGGTTACGAAACTCGGTATGACAGGCCTTGCACGCCGCCTCCACCCTGTCCATCGGCGCTTTGAGCGGCGCTGCTTCCAGGGGCTGGGCGCGGGTAACGGCCACCAGTTCGCCAGTGGCGTGTTCCAACTGCCTTGCCAAGTCGTGGAAACGCGCCTGGCGCTCCCACACCTCGGCCCGGGCGCTGCTGTCAGCGGCATCGTCGCGCGCCTGCGGGAAGTGCTGCCACGGCTTGTGGGCCAGTTCATCCAGCTGCACCGCGCCGGCAGCGAATTTTTCGCTGTTGAACGGCAAGCGCCCCCTCAGCATGCCGCCCAGGTCTTCGCTGGTCTTCATCATGTCCTTGAAAATGACCTTGCGCTGGCCCAGCGGCGAGTTCGGGTCAACCCGATCGCAACCGCCCATGGCCAGGGTTACCAGCACTACTACCGTCAATCGCTTGTACATCACGCTCACTTCGGCCTCGGCAAATGGGCGTGCAGTATCGCGTTGCCAGGCACAAACACCAATAGCCACATGAAAAACAGGGCGAATATTCATGTTCGCCCTCTCTAGGAATGCAACCCATGACACATGCCCTGCGCCACCTGGCCTGGACGCTCCCGGTACTGGCCCTGCTGGCCGGTTGCAATGGCGGCGACAACGCAAAACCCGAACCCCACGCCGTCGCCACCTACGCCCCGGCCACTTGGCAAGACCTGCCTGCCGTCAGTGATGAAGACTTGCTGGCGGGCTTTTATGCCTGGCGCAGTGGCTGTGAAAAACTCAGGCGTGACCCGGTGTGGGCAGCCACCTGCGAAGCCGCCGGCAGCGACAGCGCAAGCGCTGCCCAGGTGCGTACATTCCTTGAGCAGAACCTGCAGGTGTATGGCTTGCGCTCTGCCGAAAACAGCGCCACCGGCCTGATCACCGGCTACTACGAGCCTGTCTACCCCGGTAGCCTGAGCCCGTCGGCCACCAACCATGTGGCTGTTTATGGGCCGCCGGACGACATGATCGTGGTGGACCTGGCCAGCATCTACCCCGAGCTCAAGGGCAAGCGCCTGCGCGGGCGCCTGGACGGCCGGGTACTCAAGCCCTACGACACCGCCGAGGTGATCAACCGGGACGGCGTGAAAGCACCGGTACTGGCCTGGCTCACCGACCCGATGGACCTGCAGTTCCTGCAGATACAGGGTTCCGGCAGGGTGCAACTGGAGGATGGCCGCCAGCTGCGCCTGGGCTATGCCGACCAGAACGGCCACCCCTACCGCCCCATTGGCCGCTGGCTGGTGGAACAGGGCCAGTTGAAAAAGGAAGACGTGAGCATGGGCGCCATCCATGCATGGGCCCAGGCCAACCCGCAGCGTGTGCCTGAACTGCTGGCCAGCAACCCCAGCTACGTGTTTTTCAGCACCCGCCCGGACAGCAATGAAGGCCCGCGCGGCTCGCTGAACGTGCCGTTGACTGCAGGGTACAGCGTGGCCATCGACCGCAAGGTGATCCCCCTGGGCAGCCTGCTGTGGCTATCCACCACACGCCCTGACGGCACCCCCGTGGTACGGCCGGTGGGCGCCCAGGATACCGGCGGGGCCATCACCGGCGAAGTACGCGCAGACCTGTTCTGGGGGACCGGGCCAGCGGCAGGCGAGCTGGCCGGCAACATGAAGCAGCAAGGGCAGATCTGGATGCTGTGGCCCAAAGGCATGCCATTGCCAGAAGTACCCAAGGTGCCGTGACACCCACCGCGCCTGGCGTCAGGCAGAGACCACGAAAAACGCCACGATGATCGCCAGGCCCGCGAACCACACCAGCGAACGCAATATTGCCCAGTCGGCCAGGTAGCAGATGATGTAGAGCAAGCGGCTGGTGATGTACATCACCCCCAGCACGTCCTGGGTGACCTGCTCGGCATTGCCGACGATGTCAGCCACCAGCACCGCGGCGGCGAACGCCGGAAACGCCTCGTAGCCGTTCTGCTGCGCGGCGTGCGCGCGGCGCGGCAGGCCGGACAGGGTGTCGAGGAAGGCACGCGGGTCATGGTTGTGCTTCGCGCCGAAACGGCCACTGGCAAGTTTGGCGATCAGCGCGCAGAGCGGCGGCAGGATCATCGCGATCAGGATGCACCACAGGGCAACGGTCATGGACAGGGTTCCTCGTTCAGTTGTCGGTTCAGAGCTTCATCACCAGCTTGCGGGCCAGCACCCGCCCGCAAGCTAGGAGTCCCGGCCCGCTAAAAGGTTCTTCGAGGCAGCCCGTGTCCTCACGCTTGCACAGCCGATGACCATAGAGCAATGGGGCCACGGCCTGGAACGTTTTCCAGCAATCCGGTCAAACCCTGTGTCCCGAACCCCTCGCCAGGTCATCAAAGAACTGCCCGAGCTATTCGGGTAAAGACTTGGAAGCCACTTTTACAGGAATTGGGATGCTCGAATTAGTTGCCGCGTTTATCTGCCTGACCACCCTGCTTACGTACGTCAATTATCGTTTCATCGGCCTGCCCCCCGCCATCGGCGTGATGGTGACGGCGCTGCTGTTCTCACTGCTGCTGCAGGGCCTGAGCCTCATCGGCTTCCCTGGCCTGGAAGCCCGCGTCGAAGGGCTGATGAACCAGATCGACTTCAATGACCTGCTGATGCACTGGATGCTGGCGTTTCTGCTGTTTGCCGGCGCCCTGCACGTCAACCTCTCCGACCTGCGCAACTACCGCTGGCCCATCGGCCTGCTGGCCACCGTCGGCGTGCTGATCGCCACCGTGGTGATCGGCTACCTGTCACACTGGGTGTTCGCCCTGTTCGGCTGGCAGGTACCGCTGATCTACTGCCTGCTGTTCGGTGCACTGATCTCCCCCACAGACCCTATCGCCGTGCTGGGTGCGCTGCGTACCGCCAATGCACCCAAGCCGCTCAAGACCACCATCGTGGGCGAGTCGCTGTTCAACGACGGCACGGCCGTGGTGGTGTTCACCGTGCTGCTGGGCATCATTCAGCTGGGCGAAACGCCGAGCATGGGCGACACGGCGATCCTGTTCGCCCGCGAGGCCATCGGCGGCGTGCTGTTCGGCGGCCTGATCGGCTACGCCACTTACCGCATGATCAAGAGCGTCGAGCAGTACCAGGTGGAGGTGATGCTGACCCTGGCGCTGGTGATTGGCGGCTCGGCCATGTGCTACGAACTGCACGTGTCGGCACCGATCGCCATGGTGGTCGCGGGCCTGATCATCGGCAACCTGGGGCGCAACCTGGCGATGAACGACATGACCCGCCGCTACATGGACGGCTTCTGGGAACTGATCGACGACATGCTCAATGCGCTGCTGTTCGCCCTGATCGGCCTGGAGCTGCTGCTGTTGCCGTTCAACTGGATGCACCTGGCGGCTGGCAGCGTGCTGGCACTGGCGGTGCTGCTGTCGCGGCTGCTCACCGTGGCACCGGCGATCGTCCTGCTGCGCCGCTGGCGCCCGGTACCCAAGGGCACGGTGCGGGTGCTGACCTGGGGCGGCCTGCGCGGCGGGGTATCCGTGGCCCTGGCGCTGTCGCTGCCGCTGGGCGAGGAACGTGACCTGCTGCTGTCGATTACCTACATCGTGGTGTTGTCGTCGATTCTGGTGCAGGGGTTGAGCATCGGGCGCGTGGTGCGCAAAGTCAGCGCGCAGCCCTGACCTGACCTGACCTGACCTGACCTGACCTGACCTGAAGAACATCGCCGGCTTGCCGGCGATGTACAGCTATTCCACCGCAGAGTCGGGGAACTGGTCCTGCACGTACTTGATCTCGGTACGCCCGTGCGCCGCCGGCAGGCCATCTTCGCCCAGGTTCACGAACACCATGCGCTCGACCGTGAGGATGCTCTTGCGGGTGATCTTGTTGCGCACTTCGCAGCGCAGGGTGATGGAGGTACGGCCAAACTCGGTGGCGGTGATGCCCAGCTCGATGATGTCACCCTTGCGCGAGGCGCTGACGAAGTTGATCTCCGACATGTACTTGGTCACCACCCGCTGGTTACCCAGCTGGACGATGGCGTAGATCGCGGCCTCTTCGTCGATCCAGCGCAGCAGGCTGCCGCCGAACAAGGTGCCATTAGGGTTGAGGTCTTCGGGTTTAACCCACTTGCGGGTGTGAAAGTTCATCTGTACTCCTGAACACACTGGCTTACGTGCAGCCATCATGGCAGAGCGGCCGGCGCCGCTCCATTGAACATCGACTATCGTCTCGATTAATCGACAGAAAACCTTGGGGATGGTGCCGCTCGCGGCTATAATCGTCGCCGTTTCACATGGCTGCCCACAGCGGGGCCATGCCCGCCACCTGTCCGAGGGGCGCTGCAGCAGGCTAGGCCTGTCAGGCTCGGATGGGGCGTTGTCCGCTCCTGCGGACGCTCAACGCACAACGGCGCCCATTCGCACACTACGAATGGAGGCTCTTGATGAGCGCTGCAAACATGCCTGCTGGTTTCACCGACTACAAAGTCGCCGACATCTCCCTGGCCGCCTGGGGCCGTCGCGAAACCATCATCGCCGAATCGGAAATGCCTGCACTGATGGGCCTGCGCCGCAAATACCAGGCCGAACAGCCGCTCAAGGGCGCGAAGATCCTGGGCTGCATCCACATGACCATCCAGACCGCCGTGCTGATCGAAACCCTGGTCGCCCTGGGTGCCGAAGTGCGCTGGTCGTCCTGCAACATCTTCTCCACCCAGGACCAGGCCGCCGCGTCCATCGCCGCCGCCGGCATCCCTGTGTTCGCCTGGAAAGGCGAAACCGAGCAGGAATACGAGTGGTGCCTGGAGCAGACCATCCTCAAGGATGGCCAGCCATGGGACGCCAACATGGTGCTCGATGACGGTGGCGACCTCACCGAACTGCTGCACAAGAAGTACCCGCAAGTGCTCGAGCGCGTCCACGGCGTGACCGAAGAGACCACCACCGGCGTGCACCGCCTGCTGGACATGCTGGCCAAAGGCGAGCTGAAAGTGCCGGCCATCAACGTCAACGACTCGGTCACCAAGAGCAAGAACGACAACAAGTACGGCTGCCGTCACAGCCTGAACGATGCCATCAAGCGCGGCACCGACCACCTGCTGTCGGGCAAGCAGGCGCTGGTCATCGGCTACGGTGACGTGGGCAAGGGTTCGGCGCAGTCGCTGCGCCAGGAAGGCATGATCGTCAAGGTCACCGAAGTGGACCCGATCTGCGCCATGCAGGCCTGCATGGATGGCTTCGAGCTGGTTTCGCCGTTCATCGACGGTATCAACGATGGCACCGAAGCCAGCATCGACAAGGCCCTGCTGGGCAAGATCGACCTGATCGTCACCACCACCGGTAACGTCAACGTCTGCGATGCCAACATGCTCAAGGCCCTGAAGAAGCGTGCTGTGGTGTGCAACATCGGTCACTTCGACAACGAAATCGACACCGCTTTCATGCGCAAGAACTGGGCCTGGGAAGAGGTCAAGCCGCAGGTGCACAAGATCCACCGCACCGGCGCTGGCAACTTCGACCCGCAGAACGATGACTACCTGATCCTGCTGGCCGAAGGCCGCCTGGTGAACCTGGGCAACGCTACCGGTCACCCAAGCCGCATCATGGATGGCTCGTTCGCCAACCAGGTACTGGCACAGATCTTCCTGTTCGAGCAGAAGTACGCCGACCTCTCGGCCGAGAAAAAGGCCGAGCGCCTGACAGTTGAAGTACTGCCGAAAAAGCTGGACGAAGAAGTGGCCCTGGAAATGGTCCGTGGCTTCGGCGGCGTGCTGACCCAGCTGACCAAGCAACAGGCCGACTACATCGGCGTCACCGTCGAAGGCCCATTCAAGCCTGATGCTTACCGGTATTAAGCGGCAAGCTTGAAGCTTCAAGCGGCAAGTAAAGGCAGACCGTGCCGTTGCAGCTTGCAGCTTAAAGATTGACGAACGATGCCCAAGCCAGATCGGCCATAACCGATCTGGCTTTTACTTGCAGCTTGCCGCTTGCCGCTTTCGGCTTGGCGCTTGCTGCCTGAGGAACGAGTGATGTCACAGGAACGCCGTTACAGTTTCGAGTTCTTCCCGACCAAGACCGACGCCGGTCATGAAAAGCTGATGGGCGTTGCCCGCCAGCTGGCTACCTACAACCCGGACTTCTTCTCCTGCACTTACGGTGCAGGGGGCTCCACGCGCGACCGCACGCTCAATACCGTGCTGCAACTGGAAAACGAAGTGAAGGTACCTGCCGCACCGCACCTGTCGTGCGTGGGCGACACCAAGGCCGAGCTGCGCGCACTGCTGGCCGAATACAAGGCGGCGGGTATCAAGCGCATCGTTGCCCTGCGCGGTGACCTGCCCTCGGGCATGGGCATGGCCAGCGGCGAACTGCGCTACGCCAGTGACCTGGTCGAGTTCATCCGCCAGGAAACCGCCGACCACTTCCACCTGGAGGTAGCCGCCTACCCCGAGATGCACCCCCAGGCGCGCAACTTCGAGGCCGATGTGGCCAACTTCGTGCACAAGGTCAAGGCCGGTGCCGACAGCGCCATCACCCAGTACTTCTTCAACGCCGACAGCTACTTCTATTTCGTTGAGCGGGTACAGCAGCAGGGTGTGGATATCCCGGTGGTGCCCGGCATCATGCCGATCACCAACTACAGCAAGCTGGCGCGCTTCTCCGACGCCTGCGGTGCCGAGATCCCGCGCTGGATCCGCAAGCAGCTCGAAGCCTATGCCGATGACACTGCCAGCATCCAGACGTTTGGCGAAGAGGTGATCACCCGCATGTGCGAAGAGCTGCTGCAAGGCGGCGCGCCGGGCCTGCACTTCTATACCCTGAACCAGGCCGAGCCGAGCATGGCGATCTGGAACAACCTGAAGCTGCCTCGCTGACACGTTTTGTCATAGCGGCTTAAGAAAAAATTAAGGCTTTGGCCATAGGCTGAAGCCTTCTTCTTTTCCGGGTTAAACAGGTCCTGCCTGCCATGCCGTATGCCCAGCCGCCACGCCCCCAACTCGTCTACCTGGCCTTCGGCCCCGCCACCTACCATCAGGAAGCCTGCTTCAGCATCGTCAGTGCCCTTGCCTGCCTGAACGCTGCCGCTGGCGAGTACCTGGATATCCAGGTGTACACCGACAACCTGCAGCCCTACAGCGGGCTACCCATTACCACCCACTTCATCGACGACGCCACCCGCCAAGCCTGGAATGCACCGCACGGGTACCACTTTCGCAGCAAGCATGTGGTCTTGCGCCAGGTCTTGCAGCAGCACCCACTGGCAGTACTGATCGACACTGATACGTTTTTCCGCCAGTCGCCCATGCAGTTGTTCAACCGCGTGGCTTCGGGCCGCCTGCTGTGCAATGCCATCGGCCCGCGCTACGGCGCCGACAGGCACAGCGTGCTGTACCGCAAGCTGCACGCTACCCTGGCAGAACGCGGGCTGGCTGACGACAGCATGCCCATGGTCAATTCAGGTGTCATCGGCCTGGCCCGGGGCGATGCCGGCACCCTCGACCATGCGCTCGCGTTGATGGACGAACTGCACCCCGTGGCACCAGAAGCCTACGCACTGGAAGAATTCTGCCTGGCGGTGGCCGCCTACCGCAGGCTGGCAGTGCATGAATGCACCGACGTGATCCACCACTACTGGAGCCACAAGGCGCAGTTTCGCGCCAAGATCCAGGCCTGGCTGCGCAAGCATGGCCACGACCTGCTGAGCGCTGCTGCGCTGGCGGATGTGGCGAAGGTGAATGACCAATTGCCCCGCCCGCCAGTACTGCACCGCCTGGGCTACAAGGCCCTCACCCTCACCCTGCCCAGCCGTGAGCGCCAATTCGCACGCGAGCTGCTGTACGGCTGTTACCCCTACCCCAACGAATTCGACCGGGCGTGCGCACCGGCGTGGTGGGACAAGGCACTGGAGAACCTCACCGGCCGGTGCGGCCACGTGGCGCCCGAGCATGTGCGCCAATGCCTGCGCCACCCGGGGCTGCGCCTGTCGCTGGGCGAGCGGCGCAAGGATGTCGAGGCCCACCTGATGAGGGCGCGCTAGAGCGCGCCGGGGGCTTGCCATCGGGTACTGGCCTTGGCCTGGCCGAGCGCGTAATCTCCGGCCATGCGCCATTACGCCTGCCTGTTCTGGACCCTGCTGCTTACCTGCCTCAGCCCTCTGGCGCTGGGCGAGCGGCTGCGTCTGGTAAGTGATGACTGGGCACCCTACGTGTATGAACAAGAGGGCCAACCACGCGGCATCGACGTCGAAGTTACCACCCAGGTGTTCGCACGCCTGGGGGTACAGGTTGAATGGCAGTTCATGCCCTGGAAACGCTGCCTGGCGATGGTCGAACAGGGCCAGGCCGATGGTGTCATGGATATTTTCCAGTCAGACGCGCGTCACCCCTACCTGCTGTTCCCGGCAGAACCCATGTCGGTGGTGGAATTCGTGCTGTTCCAGGCGAACGCACGCCGGCACTCGGTCGACAACCTCAACGACCTCGGCAACCTGCGTATCGGTACCTCACCTGGCTATGACTACGGAGCCGCGTTCAACCAGGCGTCGGCCTTTCAACGCGAGGCCGCACCCACCCATGAGGCCAACTTCGGCAAGCTGGTGCTGGGGCGCATCGACCTGGCGATCACCGACCGCAAGGTGGGCCAGTACCTGATCCAGCACATGGGCCTGCAACAGCAGGTCGAACCGTTGCCCTTGGTGATCAGCCGCAAGGCGCAGTTCCTGGGCCTCGTGCGCAAGCCCGGCCGCGAGGCCCTGGCCCACGCTTTTACCGAGGAGTTGCGGCGTTTCAAGCAGGAGCCCGCCTATGCGGCCATCATCGAGCGTTACATAAACGACTCCAAAAACATTCTTGACGCCGTTGAGCAGCAGGAAAGCAGCACAGCGCGCTAGCTCTGTTATACTCGGGCCTTCCCGCCCGGCTCACGCCCGGACGCTCGGCCTCGCAACAGGCATCCCGATCGGCATAGACGCACCCTGGCGTCAGCCTTCCGTTTCCCGGATGTGCAGTGAAAGCCCAGCTGGACCGGACGCGATCGCATCCTACAGATGCCCGTCGCGCCAGGCAGAACATCCCTACGGGCCCAGCCCACACGAGAACAGGATTGCCCATGTCCTTTGCTTCCCTCGGTCTCTCCGAGGCTCTTGTCCGCGCTATCGAAGCTGCGGGCTATACCCAGCCGACCCCCGTGCAACAGCGGGCCATTCCCGCCGTGTTGCAAGGCCGCGACCTGATGGTTGCCGCACAGACAGGTACGGGTAAAACCGGCGGTTTCGCCCTGCCGATCCTCGAGCGCCTGTTCCCCGCCGGCCACCCCGACAAGTCGCAGCGCCACGGCCCGCGTCAGCCCCGCGTACTGGTACTTACCCCAACCCGCGAGCTGGCAGCCCAGGTGCACGACAGCTTCAAGGTGTATGCCCGTGACCTGCCACTGGTCAGCGCCTGCATCTTCGGCGGTGTCGGCATGAACCCGCAGGTGCAGGCCATCGCCAAGGGTGTCGACGTACTGGTCGCCTGCCCAGGCCGCCTGCTCGACCTGGCAGGCCAAGGCAAGGTCGACCTGGCCCACGTTGAAATCCTGGTTCTCGATGAAGCCGACCGCATGCTCGACATGGGCTTCATCCATGACGTGAAGAAAGTGCTGGCACGCCTGCCGTCCAAGCGCCAGAACCTGCTGTTCTCGGCTACGTTCTCCAAAGACATCACCGACCTGGCCGACAAGCTCCTGCACAACCCGGAGCGTATCGAGGTCACCCCGCCCAACACCACCGTCGAGCGTATCGAGCAGCGCGTCTACCGCCTGCCCGCCAGCCACAAGCGCGCCCTGCTGGCGCACTTGATCACCCTCGGCGCGTGGGAGCAGGTTCTGGTGTTCACCCGCACCAAGCACGGCGCCAACCGCCTGGCCGAGTACCTGGAAAAGCACGGCCTCACCGCCGCGGCCATCCACGGCAACAAGAGCCAGAACGCCCGCACCAAGGCATTGGCTGACTTCAAGGCCAACACCGTGCGCGTACTGGTTGCCACCGACATTGCAGCGCGTGGCCTGGACATCGACCAACTGCCCCATGTGGTCAACTTCGAACTGCCCAACGTAGAAGAAGACTACGTACACCGTATTGGCCGTACTGGCCGTGCCGGCCGTTCGGGGGAAGCGATTTCCCTGGTTGCACCCGACGAAGAGAAACTGCTCAAGAGCATCGAGCGGGTAACCCGGCAGAAAATCGCCGACGGCGACCTCATGGGCTTCGACGCCAGCCAGGTAGAGGCCGAAAAGCCGGAAGTGCGCGAGCGCCAGCAGCCCAACGGCCGCGGCGGGCGCAACCAGCAGGCCCGTGGCGAAGGCAGCAAGGACGCCAACGGCGGCCGCAAGGACAAGGGCAAGGACAAAGGCCGGACACGCCAGCAGGCTGCAGACAAGCCCGCCGAAAAGCAGGCCAGTGGCGAGCGCCAGCAGCAGCCACGCAAACCGCGGGACAACAAGCCGCGCCAGCAGGCCAGCAACAGCAGTGTCCCGAAGGCGCCTGCCGACCGTGACCCAGAAGTGTTCCTGGATGACGATGTGGACAACTTCGGTAACCGTGCCGACTACGTCAGCCCTTACCAGAACGGCAAGGGCCAGGGCCGCAACCGTCGCCCTGGCGGTCAGGGCCAGGGGCAAGGCAATGGCCAACAGCGCAGCAACGGAGGCGGCGGCGGTCAGGCCCGCAATGGCGGCCAGCCACGTTCCGGTGCCGGTGAAAAGCGCCCGCCCCGTGCCCACAATGGTGGCGGTGCCCGCCGTGATGGTGGCGCAGGCCGTGGCCGCCCAGCCCGCGAAGACGCCGAGCCGGCCGTGCGCAGCCCTCGCCAGCCGCAGAGCCAGCCGGTGATCATCCGCAAGGAATCCAAGCTCGACCGTTTCCCGACGCCTGAGCAACTGGAAGACCTGCCCGCCCGCCCACGCGGTGAGCGCCCTGCGTTGTTAACGCGCAAGGGCTGATAACAAAAAAGGGGCCGCTTAGCGGCCCCTTTCTCATTCAACGCACAGCTATTACTTCTGCTTCACGCCTTCAACACTGATATCCAGATCCAGGGTCTGCGAAGTCGGGCCTGGGCCTTTGATACCGAAGTCGTTCAGGTCAAGGGTAGTGGTGGCATTGAAGCCTGCGCGCTCGCCGCCCCATGGGTCCTTGCCCTCACCATTGAAGGTGGCCTTGAAGGTGACCGGCTTGGTCACGCCATGCAGGGTCAGGTCACCGGTCACGTCAGCGGTTTTTTCGCCTGTGGACTTGACGCTGGTGGAGACGAACTTGGCATCCGGGTATTTCTTCACATCCAGGAAATCGGCGCTGGCGATGTGCTTGTCACGCTCGGCATGGTTCGACCACAGGCTGGCGGTTTTCAGGTCGACGCTGATCTTGCTGGCTTCAGGCTTGGCGCTGTCCCAGCTGAAGTTGCCGTCGAAGTCCTTGAAGGTGCCGTGAATGAAGCTGTAGCCCAGGTGGCTGATCTTCCAGTCAACGAATGCGTGCTGGCCTTCCTTGTCGATCTTGTACTCGGCAGCCATGACCTGGCCGGCGGAGAGCAGAGCGGTACCGAGCGCCAGAGCGGCAAAAGTCTTTTTCAACATCGTCACTTCCTTCCTTTGCAATTGAGTTGAGGATCAAGCTTTGCGGCCCAGCATGCGGGTGAGGGTCGCGTCACGGTCAATGAAATGGTGCTTGAGTGCAGCAAGGCCATGCAACCCCGCGAAGATCACCACGCCCCACGCCAGCCACAGGTGTACCACCCCAGCCACGTCGGCCTGGTCCGGCAGGTTGCTGACCAGTGCAGGCACTTCGAACAAGCCGAACACCGGAATACCAACGCCATCGGCGGTGGAGATCAGGTACCCGGCAGTCATCAGCGCAAACAACCCCAGGTACAGGCCCAGATGCCCAAGCTTTGCAGCCACCCGCGTGAGCGGGCCGTGGCTGGCAGGTGCCGGTGGCGGCGGGCTGACGAAGCGCCACAGTACCCGCAGCAGCATGACGGCCAACAACACCAGGCCGATGCTCTTGTGCAGGTCAGGGCCTGCCTTGCGCCACGGGCTGTAGTAGTCGAGGCCGACCATCCAGAGGCCTAGACCGAACAACCCGAAAACGGTGAGCGCCACGCCCCAATGCATGACCATACTGACAACGCCGTAGCGTGAAGGTGAATTGCGCAGTTGCATGATGACCTACTTCCCCGTGAAAGCTGTGCACAGACTAGCGCGAAACGTATCGAATAAAAGCGGAAAAAATTGCTATGGATTATCGAGAAATCCGATAGCAATTGTTACGAGCCGTTATTAAGGAAACGTTAACGGAAGGCGTTGAATGACGGCTGTTAGCGCCGGCCCATCGCCGCTCATGGGCGATGGCACCGGCGCTGTCTGCAGGTCAGCCCGCTTTGGCCTGGGTATCAGTCACTGCTTTCTTCGCAGGTGCTGCCTTGGCGGGGGCCTTTTTGGCGTCAGCAGGCTTGTGGGCCGGCTTGTGGGCAGGGGTGTGCTTGGCGGGCGCCGGCTTGCTTGTGGCAGGCTTGGCCGCAGCTGGCTTGGCAGGCGCGGGCTTGGCCACCGGTGCGGGTGCCGGCTGCGCGGGCGCAGGTGCGGGCACAGGCGCAGCCTCAGGGGCTGGAGCCGGCGCTGGCGCTACTTCATCCGCCTTGGCAGCTGGCTCGGGTGCTTTGTCGCCACCGCCGAACAGCCGCGAGAAGAAGCCTGGCTTGCCCTGCTCGGCCTTGTCAGCAGGTTTTGCGTCTGCTTTGGCCGGCGCCGTGTCCGCTGCATCGGCCTTGTCGGAGGAGCCACCGAACAGGTTGGAGAAGAACCCACCCTTGCCCTGCTTGGCTGCAGCAGCACCGGCAGCCGCCGTGGCGGCCACTGGCGCTGCCTTGACCGGGTCGAACGACTTGCCGGCAAGCAGGTCCTGCACCTGGCTGGCGGCCCGCTGGCCGCTGCGCAGGGCACCTTCCAGGGTGCCAGGGTACAACGCATCGGTATGCTCACCGGCAAACGCTACGCGCTGCACCGGGCGCTCCCACAGCCGCCAATACTTGCTGATCTGGCCTGGGCCATAGGCCAGGTACGCGCCGCCGGTACCCACATCTGCGCTGTAGCGCTTCACTTCGTACCCGGTAAAGGCGCCACGGGCCTGCGGGTAGAAGGCATGCAGGCGGATCAGCACCTGGTCGGCCATCTGCTTGTCGCCGAAGGCCTGCAACAGGCGGGCATTGTCACCCGACAGGTTGATCACCACGTTGGCACCGCCTTTCAGGGCCGGCTCGATCCACAGCATGCCCAGGCCAGTGTTGCTGTAGATTTCGCCCGACATGCGCGCGCGGCTTTCCCACACCGGCTTCTTGAATTTGAGCATCAGCTGGTCGCGCCAGCCGTAGTTGGTGCCCTTGATCGCCGCCAGGTGCTGGTTGTCCAGGCCGGGGGTCATCTGGATCTTGGCCAAGGCACGCAGCGGCACGGCCATCACCAGGTAGTCGGCGCGGTAGCCCACGCTGCCCACCTTCACGGTCACGCCGTCCTTGTCCTGCACGATGGCGGTGACTGGCGAGCTGGTCTTGATGGTTTTCAGTTGCTTGACGAAAGCCTGGGCCAGTACCGGGCTGCCGCCTGGCAGGCGTGCCGCGCGCAGGTCGCGGTCGCTCACATCACGGTACACGCGGTTCTGCTGGGCGAAGTACAGCAGCGACAGGCGCGACGGCTCGTCGTAACGGGTACGGATCTGCTGGTTGACCAGCTGGCGGGCGGTGGCGGGCAACTGCAGCTTGTCCAGCCAGGAAGACACGGTGATCTGGTCCAGGGCGAACAGCGTGCTGGTCGCCTGTGGCTTCAGCGGGTCGTCGATGGAGCGCGCCAGGTCATCGACGGTTTTTTCGTAGCGCTTGAGCGCCTCGGCGGTGGCCGGCTGCTTCACGGCAAGGTCGGCGGCACTGAAATACTCGCCATCGATCAGGTAGCCAGGGGTACGGACAAACTCGGGCGCGGGCAACGTGTCGAGCTTGAAGCGGTCCAGGTACTGGTTCAGTACCGGCTGCGCCTTGGTATTGCCGATCCATTCGCTGGTGGCCAGGCCCGAGCGCCCGCCCATGCCAGGCTTGGCTTCCAGCACAGTCACCTGCCAGCCTTTGTTCTGCAACTCGTAAGCGGCCGTGAGGCCCGCCATACCGCCGCCCACCACAATCGCCGTGGGCGTCTTGTCACTCGCCAGCGCGGCGCCGCTGGACACACCAATCAATACCAGCGCGCACAGGCGCACCCAAGCAGCAGCCATATCGGCAAACTCCGAGTCAGGGGTTACAAAAACGGGGAGAGGCGGAATGCCCCGAGAGAGGCGCTAGAATACGTCAGCGCCGCAAGGCCTGCCAGCGTGGTGATATCAAGTGCTTCAGGTAAATCACTTTTTCTGCCGGGTTGTCCTGCACCGCGCCTTTGCTTAGGCTTACCCGCCGAACCACGCCGCAAACCAGGAGAAGTGCTCATGGGCCTCAACGATCAGTGGATGCAACGCGACCTCAAGGTGTTGTGGCACCCCTGCACGCAGATGAAAGACCACGAGCACCTGCCCCTGATACCGATCAAGCGCGGCGAAGGCGTATGGCTGGAAGACTTCGAGGGCAAGCGCTACCTGGATGCGGTGAGCAGCTGGTGGGTGAACGTGTTCGGCCACGCCAACCCGCGTATCAACCAGCGCATCAAGGACCAGGTGGACCAGCTGGAGCATGTGATTCTGGCGGGCTTCAGCCACCAGCCGGTGATCGAGCTGTCCGAGCGCCTGGTGGCCATGACCCCGGCCGGGCTCGACCGGGTGTTCTACGGTGACAACGGTTCGTCGTGCATCGAAGTGGCGCTGAAGATGAGCTTCCATTACTGGCAGAACGTCGGCAAACCGGACAAAAAGCGCTTCGTCACCCTCACCAACAGCTACCACGGCGAAACCATTGCCGCCATGTCGGTAGGTGATGTGCCGCTGTTCACCGAAACCTACAAGGCCTTGTTGCTCGATACCCTCAAGGTGCCGAGCCCCGATTGCTACCTGCGCCCCGAGGGCGTCAGCTGGGAAGAACACTCCCGCACCCTGTTCGCCGTCATGGAACAGACCTTGGCCGAGCACCACGCCACCATCAGCGCGGTGATCATCGAGCCCCTGATCCAGGGCGCGGGCGGCATGCGCATGTACCACCCGGTGTACCTCAAACTGCTGCGCGAAGCGTGCGACCGCTACGACGTGCACCTGATCCATGACGAGATCGCCGTCGGCTTTGGCCGCACCGGCAGTATGTTCGCGTGTGAACAGGCCGGCATCCGCCCCGACTTCCTGTGCCTGTCCAAGGCCCTGACCGGCGGTTACCTGCCGCTGGCTGCCTGCCTGACCACCGACAAGGTGTACCAGGCGTTCTACGACGACTACTCGACCCTGCGCGCGTTCCTGCACTCGCACAGCTACACCGGCAACCCGCTGGCCTGTGCAGCGGCCCTGGCCACCCTGGATATCTTCGAACAGGACAACGTGATCGAAGCCAACAAGCCCCTGGCCAAGCGCATGGCCACGGCCACGGCGCACCTCGCCGACCACAAGCATGTGGCGGAGATACGCCAGACCGGCATGGCACTGGCCATCGAGATGGTCCAGGACAAGGCCGGCAAGGTCGCCTACCCGTGGCAGCAGCGCCGTGGCCTGAAGGTATTCGAGCATGCACTGACCCGCGGCGCCCTGCTGCGCCCATTGGGCAGCGTGGTGTACTTCCTGCCACCGTACGTGATCACGCCAGAGCAGATCGACTTCCTGGCGGAAGTGGCCAGCGAAGGCATCGACATTGCCACCCGCGACAGCGTCAGCGTTGCCGTACCGAGCAACTTCCATCCCGACTTCCGCGACCCCGGCTGACAGCGCTCGGGGGCAATGCCCTCCTCCGCCACCCGCCCTGTGCCCCTTTCATCAGAGCCTGACCCATGAGATTGTCCCGCTTCTTCATCGACGCCCCCCTGAGCATCGGCGAGCACGACCTGCCCGAAGCCCAGGCCCACTACATTGGCCGCGTACTGCGCATGGCCCCCGGCGATGCCGTGCAATTGTTCGATGGCAGCGGCCAGGAGTACCGCGGGCAGCTGCTGGAAGTGGGCAAGAAGACCGTGCGCGTCACCCTGGACCAGGCCGTCTCAGGCCAGGCCGACTCCCCCTTGCAGGTTCACCTGGGCCAGGGCCTGTCACGGGGCGAACGCATGGACTGGGCGATCCAGAAGGCCACCGAACTGGGTGTCAGCCAGATCACACCGATTGTCAGCGAACGCTGCGAAGTGCGCCTGAAGGACGAACGTGCCGACAAGCGCCTGGCTCACTGGCGCCAGGTGGCGATCAGCGCCTGCGAGCAATGCGGGCGCTCCACGCTACCTGTCATTCACCCCCCTCAGACGCTTGCGGACTGGCTGGCCAACACCGCAGCCGACCTCAAGCTGGTATTGCACCCGGTGGCCGAACCACTCGCAAGCCATGCCAGGCCCGCTACCCTGGCCTTCCTGATCGGCCCAGAGGGCGGCCTGAACGACCACGAAGTCGAGCAGGCAAAGGCGGCCGGTTTCCAGGCCGCACGCCTTGGGCCGCGTGTGCTGCGCACCGAAACCGCTCCGGTGGTGGCACTGGCCGTGGCGCAGCAACTGTGGGGCGACTTCTAACGCACGTAGAACGAAACCGCCACGAAGTGCATGAGGCTGCCGGCGATCACGAACAGGTGCCAGATGCCGTGCCAGTGACGGAAGCGCCGGTCGAAGGCGAAGAAGATGATACCCACGGTATAGAACACCCCGCCTGCGGCCAGCCAGGCAAACCCGGCGCTGCCCAGCGTATGCAGCAGCGGGTTGACCGCCACCAGCACGATCCAGCCCATCACCGCGTAAATGATGATGGACAGTACCCGCGCTTCGGAGCGTGGCTTGATCTCCTGCAACATGCCCAGCACGGCCAGCCCCCACACCACGCCAAACAGGCTCCAGCCCCAGGGGCCACGCAGGCTCACCAGGCAGAACGGTGTGTAACTGCCGGCAATCAGCAGGTAGATGGACAGGTGATCGAGCTTGCGCATGATCACCTTCGCCCGCCCACGGGTGCTGTGGTAAAGGGTGGAGATGCTGTACAGCAGCAGCAGCGTGCCGCCGTAGATCGAGAAGCTGACGATCTTCCACGGGTCGCCTTGCAGCCCCGCGCTGACGATCAGCCAGATGGCACCGATACAGGCCAGAACCGCACCCACCAGGTGGGTCCAGGCATTGAAACGTTCACCGTAATACATGTGCTAGAAGACCTTTCATCAAGCGGCAAGTTTCATGCGCCAAGCGGGTCGCTCAGTCATCCAGGCTACTGGACCGACCTAGCTTGCCGCTGCGCTGGGCATCACGTACCAGGCGCTCCAGCCCTACCAGGTCGGGTACCCGGGCAACCTGGTCGCCCACCTGCACGGCTGCCAGTTCCAGCGGGCTCAACGGTACATCCACGTAGTTGAGCTGGCTGTCGAGCTTGCACGAGCGCGGGATGCCCTGCAGCAGCAAGGCCAGGTAGCGCAGGCCCGTGTCGCCCAGAGCATTGAGCACCACCACGCGTGCACGGTCGCCACATGGGGTCTCGGTGCCGCATGCGGCCTCGAAGCCAATCAGCGGCAGCCGCTGCTGACGCCAGTTCACCCAGCCCAGGTGCCAGGGCGGGTCGCCACGCTGGCACACCAGGTTGCGCTGCCCGCTCAGTTCTGCCACCGCCACGTTGGGCAGCACCAGGGTGCGGTCACCCAGGGTCAGCAGCAGGCCGGTCAGGCTGCTGCGTTGCCCGGCGATCAATTCAAGCATGGGGCTGGCTCCAGTGGGCAATGCTTTGCAGCAGCAGCGACTCCTGATACGGCTTGCCCAGGTACTCGTTGACGCCGATGGCCATGGCACGGTCGCGGTGCTTTTGGCCGGTACGCGAGGTGATCATGATGATGGGCAATTGTTGCATGCGTTCGTCACGCCGAATGCGGGTGGCCACCTCGAAACCGTCCATGCGCGGCATTTCGATGTCCAGCAGCAGCACGTCGGGGCGATGCTCTTCAAGCAGGGCCATGGCGTCCACCCCATCCTTGGCGGTGATCACACTCATGCCATGGCGCTCGAGCAGGCGGCTGGTGACCTTGCGCACGGTCACCGAGTCATCCACCACCATCACCAGCAAGGCCTTGCGCGGTGCCGGGCCCAGCAACTGCAACTGCGGTACGCCACCCGGCAGCCGCGCCAGGCGCCGCTGCTGGCCGCGCAACTGGCCAAGCAGGTCCAGAATCAGCACCACCCTGCCATCGCCCAGCAATGTCGCCCCGGAAAGGCCGGCGACCGCAGCAAACTGCGGCCCCAGGCTCTTGACCACGATCTCGCGGCTGGGCGACAGGCTGTCGACCTGGATCGCGAACGACTGCTCCTGGGAATGCACCAGCAGCACCGGCAACGGCACGCTCTGCCCCAGCAAGGCCGGGCGTGCACCGCCCTGCAGCAACTCACCCAGGTAACGCAGCTGGTACTCGTGGCCGGCGTACACATACTGTGGCGGTTCTTGCTCGTAGCACGCTGCCAGCTCGGCGGGCGGTACGCGCACGATGCCCTCGATGGTGTTGAGCGGGATGGCGTACTGCTCATCGCCCAAATGCACCATCAGCGCACGGTTGATCGACACGGTGAACGGCAGGCGGATCAGAAACCGCGCGCCTTTGCCCGGCGCCGATTCGATGCTCATCGAGCCACCCAGTTGCTTGACCTCCTCGTGCACCACATCCATGCCCAGCCCGCGCCCGGAAATCTGCGTGATTTTCTCGGCGGTGGAAAAACCGGGCCGCAGGATGAACTGCAGGATCTCGTGGTCGCTCAACTGTGCCTGCGGGTCGAGCAGGCCACGTTTGATCGCCTTGAGCCGTACGGCTTCCAAGGGCACGCCGGCGCCGTCATCGGTCATCTCGATGACAATGTCGGCGCCTTCGTGCAGCAGGTTCAGGTGAATGGTGCCCTGCTCAGGCTTGCCGGCTGCCAGACGGGCTGCCCGGCTTTCCAGGCCGTGGTCCACGGCATTGCGCAGCATGTGCTCCAGCGGCGCCACCATGCGCTCGAGCACACTGCGGTCCAGTTCGCCCTCGGCATTGCCCACCACCAGTTCCACATGCTTGCCCAGCTCGCTCGCCACCTGCCGCACCACCCGCTGCAAGCGCGGCACCAGGCGCTCGAACGGCACCATCAGGGTGGCGGTGAGGCCCTCCTGCAACTGGCTGTTCACCCGCGCCTGCTGCTGCAACAGCCCGTAGGCTTCCTGGGCACGTTGGGCCATGGTCTCCTTGAGGTCGAGCAAGTCGGAGGCGGATTCGAACAAGGCCCGGGACAGCTGCTGCAACTGCGAATGGCGGTCCATTTCCAGTGGGTCGAAGTCGTCATAGATGTCGCTTTCAAGCTGCTGACGGCTGGAAATACGCCCCTGGGTTTCGATATCCAGCCGCAACAGCTGGTCGCGCATACGCTCCAGGGTGGTTTCCATTTCGTTGAGGGTGAACTGGGCATCGTTCACTTGCTGCTCGATACGCCCACGAATGACGGAGTGCTCACCGGCCAGGTTGCCCAGGTCGTCCAGCAGCTCGGCATCGACCTTGACCATGTCGCCCGGCGCGCGCTCCGGGGCAAGCGCGGGCCCCTCGCTGCTCAACGCTTCAACCGGCCCCTGGCGTGCTGCGTTGTCGGCCAGGGCGGCACTGCTGAAATTGCGGATGTAATCGATCAGTGCCGTGGCGGCATGCAGCGGCTGGCCAAGGCGTACGGCGTCAAGCATCTGCGCCAGGCGATCATGGCAATTTTGCAACAGGGCGAACAATGCCCCGCCAGGTGGCAGGCGGCCTGCGGCCAGCAGCTCGTACAGAAACTCCAGTTCATGGGCCAGGTCACCGATGGGGCCGATCTCGACCATGCGCGCAACACCCTTGAGGGTGTGCAGGTCGCGCATCAGGTTGTCCACCTCGGCACTGTTGCGCGGGTCCGCCTGCCAGCGGGCCAGTGCGGCGGCGGCACTCTCGACGATATCCGAGCTTTCTTCGAGAAATACCTCGAGCAACTCTTCGCCGGGCTTATCCGGGCCCTGAGGCGGCAACTGCGATGGCTCAGCCAGTACCGGCGCAGGCACCTGCCCAAGGCCGAGGGCATCGCTCAGGTCCATGTCCGGGTGCAACGGGGTGACCGTGTCCAGGCCGACCAGGCCGGTGGCATCCGGCGCCAGGCCCTCGCCCAGCAGGTCACGCAGGCTTTGCACCAGCTCCAGGCGAGCGACCACGTCCTGGCCGGCCGCCAGTTCGTCCAGCATGTCGAGCAACGCTTCGTGGGCTTGATGCGCCTGGGCGAAAAAGCGCGGGTCGGCCGGCAGGCTGCCCTCTTCCACGGCGCCGTACAGGTCGAGCAGCGCCTCGCACACCTCGTCCACCTGCCACAGGTCGGCCTGGTGCGCGGCATGGCCAAGCTGGGTCATTTCGTCCAGCAGGGTTTCGAGCCCGTCTCGCTGGCCGGGCTGTTGCTGCCAGCCAGACAACAGCGCTTCGGCATCCATCAGGCTGTCCATGGCCTGGCTCAGAAACGCGGCCACCGCCTGCGGGTCACGGGCACGTCGCCGCGTGGTCGGCAAGCTGGCCTGGGCGCCAGCCAGGCGTTCGTCCACCGCCACGCCCACCTGCTCGATCAGCGCGGTAGCGCCCGGCAAGGGTGCCAGGGGGCTGCTGCCCAGTTGCGCCAGGGCCTGCAGAAACAGGCCGTGGGCCGCGTGCAGCCATTCAACCTCGGCGGCCTGCAGGGGCAATTGGTGGCCTTTGTATTCACGTACAAGCCGGTCGAAAGCCGTGGCCAGCTCGGCCACGGGCATCACCCCGGCCATGGCAGCGCTGCCCTTGAGCGTATGCAAGGCCCGCTGCAAGGCATCGCTGACCGGCACCTCGGGGCCCACTGCGCTGTGAAGAAAACTTTCAATGCTGGCCAAGTGGCCCTGGGCTTCGCTGCGGAAGATCTCGAGCAACTGCGGGTCCAGCCCATCGACCTTGGCCGCCCCGGCAGCCTTGCCTTCAGCCAGGGCGTGCAGGCGCCCGGCCAGCTTCTCGATCTCGGTCAGTTGCGGCAACTGGCCCGCAGCAAAGTCGGCCAGCAGGTCCGGCAAGTGAACGAACGCCTGTTGCATCGCCAGCTGGCTTTCCGACCCCAGCACGCCACGGCCTTCCAGTACGCGGTTGAGCAGGTGCTCGGCCCCCCAGGCCAGCTCGGCAATTGCCTCGGCATGCACCATGCGGCCGCTGCCCTTGAGCGTGTGCAACGCCCGGCGCATGTCCAGCAAGGCTTGCCGCTGCTGGTTGTCGGCACGCCAGCGCAGCCAGTGCCGCTCGATTTCCGGCAGCAGTTCACCGGCTTCCTCAAGAAACACCTCGCGCAGCTCATCGTCCACGCCATCGCCGTCAACACGGCCAACAGGGGCATCCTGGGCTTGCTTGCAGTGCACACCCAGGGCGGCCAGGCTGGCGCGCGCCATGTCGATGAAGGGCTGGCCGTCGGCCAGGGGGTCGGCCACGCGCCATTGCAGGTAGCCCTCGGCAGCGCTCAGGGCATCGGCCAGCTGCGCCAGCTCGTCGGCAGGGGGCTCGGCCTCCAGGTGCTGCAACCAGCCTTGCACGTAGCTGGCGCTCCCTTCGAACAATTCGGCGGCAGCCGGCAACATCAGCATCGCCAAGGCGCCCCGCACCTGCTGCAGCAACCCCGGCAAGGCCTGCAGGCGCTGCCGCGGCCAACCCGATTCCAGGCAATCACCGATCAGGTCCTTGGCCTGCTGCAGCACGTTCAGCGACTCTTCAAACACCACCTGACGGATCTCGGCCAAGTCTGAACCTGGTAGGCCGCCGTGGCCGCTTTCTTCCAGGGGCCCGACCATGCCGTTCAGGCTGGCCTCGACATACAGCAACGCGCCGGCCACATCCATCAATACACTGTCGTCCGCCGCTTGCCCGCCCTGGGCCAGGCCCTGCAACGCCAGCACCTGGTCGATGATCACCCGCCGAGGCTGCTGAAAGCCCAGCACGGCCAGGGTATCGGCAACGTGGCGCAGCGGCGCCAGCAACCCGTCGAGCTGTTCGCTGTGCTCACGGTCGCTGCGCACGAACTGGTCCAGGCGCTCCTTGATGCGCATCAGGTCGTCACACAGCGCGCTTACCACCGAACGCAGCGCATCGCGCCCCGGCCCGGCCTGCACCTGGTCGCGCCAGTTAGCCAACGACAGGTCGAGGTTGGCGAGGTCGTCGGGCCCGGCGAACCGCTGCGCGGCGCCGTCGATCAGGCTGCCTTGGGCCACAGGCTCTGCGCCCCGGCAGGCGCGCAGCTGGTTGAGCAGCGGGATCATCACCAACGGCAGGTCGTGGCGCGCACCCCGTAGCCGCTCCAGGTACGACGGCAGTTGCTCCAGGCCGCGGAACAACACACCCAGGCAGTCCCCGCGTGGGCTGACCTGGCCGTCGGCAAGCGCCCTGGCGAGCAGCTCCAGCTCTTCGGCCAGGCGGGTTGCACCGGGCAGTTCGAGCATGTGCAGGCAGCCATGCACCTGGTGCAGGTTGTCCACCACGAAAGCCAGCATGGACAGGTCCCCGGGTTCCCCGGCAAAGCGTTCCAGCGCCTGGCGTGCCTGCCCCAGGCAGTCAAGCAGGGCAGGCTTGGCCCAGGCCAGCGCCACCGTATCGTGACGGGCCGGGCTTGCAGCAGCACCAGACATGGGCATGGGCATCCTCACTGGGGCTCGGCAGGTGGCAGCGTGAAACCCGACACCGACCGGCGCATTTCGCTGGCCATGCGCGCCAGGTGGCGGATGCTGTCGGCGGTCGCACCGGAGCCTGCGGAGGTTTGCGCGGTAATCTGCTGGATCACCGCCATGGTATGGGATATCTGCCCGGCCGAAGACGTCTGCAACTGGGCTGCGTCGGAGATGCTGTGGATAAGGTCGGCGAGGTTCTGCGACACGCCTTCGATCTCGGCCAGCGCCACCCCGGCGTCCTGGGCCAGGCGGGCACCGCGCACCACCTCGGCAGTGGTCTGCTCCATGGAGATGACAGCTTCGTTGGTGTCGGCCTGAATGGTGCGCACCAGGGCCTCGATCTGCCGGGTGGCCGAAGAGGAGCGTTCGGCCAGGCGCTGCACCTCGTCGGCGACCACGGCAAACCCGCGCCCGGCCTCGCCGGCCAGGGAAGCCTGAATGGCCGCGTTGAGGGCCAGGATGTTGGTCTGGTCGGCAATGTCGTCGATCAGGCTGACGATGTCGCCAATTTCCTGGGAGGACTCACCCAGGCGCTTGATGCGCTTGGCCGTGTCCTGGATCTGCTCACGGATGTTGTTCATGCCGTCGATGGTGTTGTGCACCACCTCGTTGCCCTTGTTGGCGATGGCCACCGAGCGCTCGGCGACCTTGGCCGACTCGTAGGCATGGGCCGACACCCGGTCGATGGATTCAACCATGTCGCCTACTGCCTCGGACGCTTCGCTGATCTGCTCGGCCTGCTGCTCGGAGGCCTTGGCCAACTGCCGTGCGGTGTTCTGGGTATCCTGCACCGCCGCTGCCACCTGGACCGCGCTGTGGTTGATGGTAGCGACCAGGTCGCGCAGCTGGTCCACGGAGTAGTTGATCGAGTCGGCAATGGCGCCGGTGAAGTCCTCGGTTACCGAGACGTTGACGGTGAGGTCGCCGTCGGCCAGTTCCTCGATTTCGTCCAGCAGGCGCATGATCGCCTGCTGGTTGCGTTCGTTCTTTTCAGCCGTCTCGCGCAGCTGCCGGTTGGTGGTGCGCACCATCACCAAGCCGATGAGGATGATCGACGCCAGCGCCAGCAGGCCCAGGGCATAACCGCCAACGGTATCCAGGGTACGGCCGCTGGCCAGGTTCTCGAACCCGTTGGCCAGGTGCGAAGCTTCGTCCAGCAGGGTTTGCGACAGGCTGAAGATATTCCCGGCAGCCTCACGCACCTTGAACAGCTCAGGCGAGGTTTCAAGAATTTCGTCCACCGAGCCTGCCACGAACTGGAACAGCTCGGCTATATCGGCCAGGCGGGCACGGGCATCGGCATCCTCGACCCGTGTCACATCGATGCTGGCATCGCCTTTGAGCATGCCCTCGAGCACCTGGCCGAAGCGGCCGGCATCGCGGCCGAACGCGTCCGCCGCCTGGGCTGCAGCGTCGTCACCGGCAAGCACCGTGTTCACCGAACCCAATATGCGCTCGGCCAGCAGCAACTGGCGCTGGGCAACGGCAACCTGGCTGGCAGGCGCGCCGCTTTTCAGCAGGATTTCGACCACCTTCTCGTACTCCACCTGCAACTGCGGCACCGTTTCGGCAAGCGTTGCCGCCACCTGGTGCAACGACAGCACGGTCTGCTCGCTGGCCAGGATGGTGTCGGTGCTCTTGCGCAGGTTTTCCCAGTCGTCACGCACCGCCTCCATTTCGTCGCGCACCTGGGGTGGCGCGGGCGGAAGCCCGGTAGCCTTGTCGCCGTGGCGCAGGTAGCCCCAGCGCCGCTCGAAGTCGTTGCGCGCGTCGGACAGCAAGCGGAACGCCAGCGCCTTGCCGGTCGCCGCTTCGGTCGCATTCTTGGCAATGCGCTGGGACAGCACCCGCAGCTCGCCTGCATGGCCGATGTACTGCTTGTCGTAGTTGGACTGGGTGTTGAGGTAGGCGAAATTGGCGAACAGCAGGATGATCGACAGGATCAGGATCAGGAACAGCACGGTGATCTGCGCGATGCTGCGCGTGCGGGGCGTCACGGTGGTGGCGGTGACCGGGGTAGCTGGGTTGTTCACGTTCGCACGTCCTATAACGCCACATCGAGAAAGCCCGGCGCCTGGGCCAGGGCGAAGGGGCTGAAGATTGCCCAGTCACGTGCGCGGTGAAAATGCCCTTGCACGAAGGGGGCGGCCGTTTCGGCCAAGGGGAACGGCGGCGCCAGTTGCAGGCTGTCCAGGGCAAAGTGCTGCAGGCCGAGTACCTCGTCCACCAGCAGGCCGACGAACAGGTCTTCATGGTCCAGCACCAGCACGCGCCGCTGCTTGCCTGCCGTAGCGTGGCCCAACCCCAGAAAGCGGCCCAGGTCCATGACCGGCAACAGCCGGCCACGCAGGTTGGCCACGCCACACACCCACGGCTGCACCCCTGGCACGCGGCTGCTGCGGGGCTCGCGCAGCACTTCGGCCACTTCACCCATGGGCGCCACGAACCACTGCCCGGCAATGCGAAAACCGATGCCGCTCCATTGCTGCAGGCGGGTGCCTTGGGCGGGCTGGTCGGCGACCAGCAGGCGGCAACGCCGGTCGATGTCCAGCAACAGCTCGAAGGCGGTCAGCGACGCGCCCTGCGGGCGGGTGGTCAAGCGCCCAGCACTTCTTGAAGCTTGGCGATCAGCGCATCCTCTTCCACCGGTTTTATCAGGAAGTCGCGGGCGCCCTGCCGGGTTGCCCAGATGCGGTCGGTTTCCTGGTCCTTGGTGGTCACCACGATCACCGGAATGTCGCGGGTTACCGGGTCCTTGCTAAGCTGGCGGGTCGCCTGGAAGCCGTTCATGCCAGGCATGACGATGTCCATCAGCACCGCGTCGGGCTTGTCCTGCCTGGCCAAGGCCACGCCGTCGGCACCATTGTTGGCCTTGAGCACCTGGTGGCCGTGTTTTTCAAGCCACTCGGTCAAGCGGTACATCTCTGTCGGCGAGTCGTCGACAATCAGAACTCGGGCCATGCTGGCTCCCCATCAGAAAAATAAGACCGTGCCATGGCTGGGCGCGGTCAGGGTGCGTGTTGTGGGTCTGTGGCAGGTTGCTCCACGGCGAACCCGGGCACGTGGGCACGGATCGCCTCGAGCAGTTCGTCCTTGCTGAACGGCTTGGTCAGGAACTGATCGGACCCGACCACCCGGCCGCGGGCCTTGTCGAACAGGCCGTCACGGGACGACAGCAAGATGACCGGGACGTCCTTGAAGGTGCTGTTGTGCTTGATCACGGCGCAGGTCTGGTAGCCGTCCAGCCGTGGCATCAGCACGTCGACGAAGATGATGTCAGGCCGGTGATCGACGATCTTGGCCATGGCGTCGAAACCATCGCTGGCGGTAATCACCTCGCAGCCCACCTCGCCGAGCAACATCTGCGCGGTGCGGCGGATCGTGCGCGAATCATCGATCACCATCACCTTCAGGGGTTGTTCCATAAACGCCTACCCGTGGGAATTAGCTGCAAGTTGCACGCGTGCGCCACGACAATGGCGGCCCGGAGCAGGGATGCTCGTCGCTTGAGGCTTGTAGCCCAAGGCTTGCAGCTGCATTTTTAGCACAGTACGCAGCCCCGTTCCATCTGCCATGCCCCTTGACCGGCGGCGTCGGCAGCGCCACCCTGAGCCACTTTTCTTTCGATCCATCGCGGCAGCGTGCCGCCAAGAGGAACCACCCCATGAGCGTTCGCCTCGGCATTGTCATGGACCCCATCGCGTCCATCTCCTACAAAAAGGACAGTTCGCTGGCCATGCTGCTGGCTGCCCAGGCGCGCGGCTGGAGCTTGTTCCACATGGAACAGCCCGACCTTTACCTGGGTGCCGGCCAGGCCCGCGCGCAGATGCGCCCGCTGAAGGTATTCGCCGACCCGTCCCGCTGGTTCGAGCTGGGCGAAGAGCAGGACAGCGCCCTGGCCGACCTGGACGTGATCCTGATGCGCAAGGACCCGCCCTTCGACATGGAGTTCGTCTACAGCACCTACCTGCTGGAGCAGGCCGAGCGTGAAGGCGTGCTGGTGGTCAACCGCCCGCAGAGCCTGCGCGACTGCAACGAGAAGCTGTTCGCCACCCAGTTCCCGCAGTGCATGGCGCCAACCCTGGTAAGCCGGCGCGCCGACATTCTGCGTCAGTTCGCCGCCACCCATGGCGACGTGATCCTCAAACCGCTCGATGGCATGGGCGGCGCTTCGGTGTTCCGCCACCGCCAGGGCGACCCGAACCTGTCGGTGATCCTCGAAACCCTGACCCAGCACGGTGCCCAGCAGATCATGGCGCAGGCCTACCTGCCGCAGATCGTCGATGGCGACAAGCGCATCCTGATGATCGATGGCGAGCCGGTGCCTTATTGCCTGGCACGCATCCCGGCCAGTGGCGAAACCCGGGGGAACCTGGCTGCGGGCGGGCGTGGCGAGGCGCGCCCGCTGACCGAGCGCGACCGCTGGATCGCGGCCCAGGTGGGCCCGGTGCTGCGTGAAAAGGGCCTGCTGTTCGTGGGCCTGGACGTGATTGGCGACTCGCTCACCGAAATCAACGTCACCAGCCCTACCTGCATTCGCGAAATCGACGCGGCCTACAACACCGACATCGGCGGCCAGCTGATGGACGCCATTGATCGCCAGCTCAAGGCCCGCTGACCGCGGGCACGAAGTACAAGCGCCGAGTGCGGTATGATGCGCAGCCGCTCGCCGGGAGCCACTCACCTGCACAGGCGTGGCTCAAGCTTGACGCTGACCGTGGATAACCGATGACGCTGCCCGCTGACATCCCTGCCGACCTGCTGCCGCCGCGCGTACGCCCGGTGGACCGCCTGGGCTTTACCCTGTTCCTGGCTGCGCTCGTGCACCTGGCGTTGATCCTTGGCGTGGGTTTCAGCGTGGTCAAGCCCGCCCAGGTCAGCCACACCATGGATATCACCCTGGCCACCTTCAAAAGCGAAAAGCCGCCGCAAAAGGCGGATTTCCAGGCCCAGGACAACCAGCAGGGCAGCGGTACGCTGGACAAGAAAGCGGTGCCCAAGACCACCGAACTTGCACCTTTCCAGGACAGCAAGATCAACAAGATCACCCCGCCCCCGGCCGCCAGGCCGGACGTGGCGCCACCGCCCAAGCCGCAAAAATCTGCGGTGGCCACCAAGGCCGCCAAGCCGCAGAAGGTCGAGCCCAAGCCCAAGGAAAGCAAACCCCAGCCCAAGGCAGCGCCGGCTCCAGCGTTCGACAGTTCGCAGTTGTCCAGCCAGATCGCCAGCCTGGAGGCGGAGCTTGCCAACGAACAGCAGCTGTATGCCAAACGCCCGCGCATTCACCGGCTCAATGCTGCCTCCACCATGCGCGACAAGGGCGCCTGGTACAAGGAGGAGTGGCGCAAGAAGGTGGAACGGGTGGGCAACCTCAACTACCCCGACGAAGCGCGTCGGCAGCAGATCTACGGCAACCTGCGCATGATGGTTTCGATCAACCGCGACGGCTCGCTGTACGAGGTGCTGGTGCTTGAATCGTCCGGGCAGCCCGTGCTTGATCAGGCAGCGCAGCGCATCGTGCGCCTGGCGGCACCGTTTGCGCCGTTTACCGGGGACCTGGCTGAATACGACCGGCTGGAGATCATCCGCACCTGGCGCTTTGCCCGTGGGGACCGGCTTTCCAGCAACTGATGCCTGAACCAGGCGCAGATTATCTAGCAGTTTTGCCAGTTGTGACTGCAGCGAAAGCGACGTGCAATTGCGGTACATCCAACCGCGAGGAATTACACGCCATGAACAGCCCATCACCCCAAGCGCAATTCGAAGAGCAATTCCAAAAAAAAGCGCACAGCTTATGGGAAGATTTATCAAAAGCCGAAGGCCACTCCCTCAGCGCCGATATACTCACGACGACCGTAAACACACAGGTTCACGTGAAGCGAGGCGATGAAATAATCCAGTACACGTCTGTCAAAGGCGCATTTCATGCGTTAGCAGCCGATAGAACGGCACTGCTTACCTGTGTCTACGATGACCATTTGCCTGTCAACAAAGAAGGTGATTTCCCAGCATTGCAAATACTTTTCCGTAACCTTCGATCAGGGCGTGCTGACGTCACCACTTCGCCCAACGCAGACATCATGGTAGCGCTCGGCTGGGGCCAGTGGTTTCGAGAGAAGTACGGCTTCGCGATCGTGTACTTCGATCAAGCGCAGCAAGGCAGCGCCAACGTAAAGTTTGAACCCAGCGAAGACAACATTGGTGGCAGCCGTAAAAAAATCATCAAGGTTTCCGCGACTTTCGACTTGGTGGGTCACCCCTCCAAAGAAAAGGTGTCAATTGACCTGAACGCGGAGGGTAAATTGATTTATTGACGGATGATTGCAGGGATGCGCAGGTCGAAACCAGGTGCTGCCTCTTCACGGCAGCACCTTGCCAGCCTCGCTGCCTGGCGCCACACTACCCCCCCATGAAGACCCTCACGCCGAGCTACCTCAAGCACCAGTTCCTGATCGCCATGCCGCACATGGCCGACCCGAACTTCGCCCAGACCCTCACGTACATCGTCGAGCACAACGCCCATGGCGCCATGGGGCTTGTGGTGAACCGGCCGCAGGAGCTGAACCTGGCCGACATCCTCGAGCAGTTGCGCCCGGATGAAGTGCCCGCAGCCAGCACCCTGCAGGTACCCATTTACCAAGGCGGGCCGGTGCAGACCGACCGTGGGTTCGTGCTGCACACCAGCGAGTGCACCTACCAGGCCACTGTCGAGCTGGAGGGCGTGTCGTTGTCCACCTCCCAGGACGTGCTGTTTGCCATCGCCGAGGGCGTGGGCCCGCAAAAAAGCCTGATCACCCTGGGGTACGCCGGCTGGGAAGCAGGCCAACTGGAGGCCGAGCTGGCCGACAACGCCTGGCTCAACTGCCCGTTCGACCCGGAAATCATCTTTGGCCTGGCCAGCGACCTGCGCCTCGAAGCGGCCGCTGCAAGCCTGGGCATCAACCTGCACCTGCTCACCAGCCAGGCGGGGCACGCCTGATGGCCGAGCAGCCTGCCGAACCCCGCCTGCTGCTTGGTTTCGACTACGGCAGCAAGCAGATTGGCGTTGCAGTGGGCCAGGTCGTTACCGGCCAGGCCCGCGAACTGTGCACCCTGAAAGCGCAGAATGGTGTGCCGGACTGGGCGCAGGTAGAACGCCTGATCGCTGAGTGGAAACCTGATGCCATCGTCGTCGGCCTGCCCCTGAACATGGACGGCACCCCCAGCGAAATGAGCGCCCGCGCCGAAAAATTCGCCCGCCGCCTCAATGGCCGTTTCAACCTGCCCGTGCATACCCACGACGAGCGCCTGACCACCTTCGAGGCCAAAGGTGAACGCATGGCCCGGGGCGGCCAGCGCGGCAGCTACCGCGACAACCCGGTCGATGCCATTGCCGCTGCGCTGCTGCTGCAGGGCTGGCTGGAGGCCAATACCTGATCACTTCTGCTGCCGGCCACCCACCGGCGCACCCTTGCGAGGAGCCTGTTATGAGCCTACCCGATCCCGCCGCGCTGATTCGGCAGATGGCGGTCGACCTGCGTGCCCATCTGGCACGCCGCGGCATCACCGAGCCGCGCTATATCGGTATCCGTACGGGCGGCGTCTGGGTTGCCCAAGCCCTGCAGGAAGCCATGGGCGACGCCAGCCCCATGGGTGCCCTGGACGTTTCGTTCTACCGCGATGATTTCAGCCAGAACGGCCTGCACCCGCAGGTGCGCCCCTCCGAGCTGCCGTTCGAGGTCGAGGGCCAGCACCTGGTGCTGGTGGATGACGTGCTGATGAGCGGCCGTACCATCCGCGCCGCCCTGAACGAACTGTTCGACTACGGCCGCCCGGCCAGCGTTACCCTGGTCTGCCTGCTGGACCTGGATGCCGGCGAGTTGCCCATTCGCCCTAATGTGCTGGGTGCCACCCTGTCACTGGCGGCCCATGAACGGGTAAAATTGTCCGGACCCGCACCGCTCGCCCTCGAGCGCCAGGACCTCGCCCCCGCTTCCGCCCTTTAAGAGTCCCCCGCGATGACGCCAATCGACGCCAAGCGCCCGCTGCAGCTCAATGACCAGGGCCAGCTGCGCCACTTTCTCTCGCTCGACGGTTTGCCCCGCGAACTGCTCACCGAAATCCTCGACACCGCCGACTCCTTCCTCGAAGTGGGCGCCCGGGCGGTGAAAAAAGTCCCGCTGCTGCGCGGCAAGACCGTGTGCAACGTGTTCTTCGAAAACTCCACCCGTACCCGCACCACCTTCGAACTGGCGGCCCAGCGCCTGTCGGCCGACGTGATCAGCCTGAACGTGTCGACCTCCTCGACCAGCAAGGGCGAAACCCTGTTCGACACCTTGCGCAACCTGGAGGCCATGGCCGCCGACATGTTCGTGGTGCGCCATTCCGACTCTGGCGCTGCGCACTTCATCGCCGAACACGTGTGCCCGGAAGTTGCCGTGATCAACGGTGGCGACGGTCGCCATGCGCACCCGACCCAGGGCATGCTCGACATGCTCACCATCCGTCGGCACAAGGGCAGCTTCGAGAACCTGTCGGTGGCCATCGTCGGCGACATCCTGCACTCACGCGTGGCCCGCTCCGACATGCTGGCGCTGAAGGCGCTGGGTTGCCCGGACATCCGCGTGATCGGCCCGAAAACCCTGATCCCCATCGGCATCGAGCAGTACGGCGTCAAGGTTTATACCGACCTCGCCGAAGGCCTGAAGGATGTGGACGTGGTGATCATGCTGCGCCTGCAGCGTGAGCGCATGGCCGGCGGCCTGCTGCCCAGCGAAGGCGAGTTCTACCGCCTGTTCGGCCTGACCACCGCACGGCTGGCCAGCGCCAAACCCGACGCCATCGTCATGCACCCCGGGCCGATCAACCGTGGCGTGGAGATCGAGTCGGCAGTGGCCGACGGCAAGCATTCGGTGATTCTCAACCAGGTTACCTACGGCATCGCCGTGCGCATGGCCGTGCTGTCCATGGCAATGAGCGGGCAAAACGCCCAACGTCAATACGACCAGGAGAACGCCCAGTGACCCTCAGCATTCTCGGCGCACGGGTTATCGACCCTGTCAGTGGCCTGGACCAGGTCACCGACCTGCACCTGGACGGTGGCCGCATCGCCGCCATTGGCACAGCACCGGCCGGCTTCAGCGCCAGCCGCACGATCCAGGCCGATGGCCTGGTCGCCGCACCGGGCCTTGTCGACCTGGGCGTGTCTCTGCGCGAGCCGGGCTTTAGCCGCAAGGGCACCATCGCCAGTGAAACCCGGGCCGCCGTAGCCGGCGGCGTCACCAGCCTGTGCTGCCCGCCACAAACCAAGCCGGTACTGGATACCTCGGCCGTGACCGAGCTGATCCTGGACCGTGCCCGGGAAGCGGCCAACAGCAAGGTGTACCCTATCGGCGCCCTGACCAAGGGCCTGGAAGGCGAGCAACTGGCCGAGCTCGTCGCCCTGCGCGACACCGGCTGCGTGGCGTTCGGCAACGGCCTGAAGGAAATCCCTAACAACCGCACCCTGGCGCGGGCGCTGGAATATGCTGCCACGTTCGACCTGACCGTGGTGTTCCACTCCCAGGACCGCGACCTGGCCCAGGGCGGGCTGGCCCACGAAGGCGCCATGGCCAGTTTCCTTGGCTTGCCGGGCATCCCGGAAACCGCCGAAACCGTGGCCCTGGCGCGCAACCTGCTGCTGGTGGAGCAGACCGGTGTGCGTGCCCACTTCACCCAGATCACCAGCGCCCGTGGCGCACGCCTGATCGCCCAGGCTCAAGGCCTGGGGTTGCCGGTGACCGCCGATGTGGCGCTTTACCAGCTGATCCTCACCGACGAATCGCTGCGTGAGTTTTCCAGCCTCTACCACGTGCAGCCACCGCTGCGCACCGCTGCCGACCGCGATGGCCTGCGCGAGGCGGTAAAGGCCGGGGTGATCCAGGCGATTTCCAGCCATCACCAGCCCCATGAGCGCGATGCCAAGCTGGCGCCGTTCGGTGCCACAGAGCCCGGCATCAGCAGCGTAGAGCTGTTGCTGCCGCTGGCCATGACCCTGGTGCAGGACGGCCTGCTCGACCTGCCGACCCTGCTGGCGCGCCTGAGCAGCGGCCCGGCGGCGGCCATGCGCCTGCCGGCCGGGCAGTTGCAGGTTGGGGCTGCAGCCGACCTGGTGCTGTTCGACCCGCAAGCCTCCACCTTGGCAGGTGAGCAGTGGTACTCCCGTGGCCAGAACTGCCCGTTCATCGGCCACTGCCTGCCAGGCGCGGTGCGTTACACGTTGGTCGACGGCCATATCTGCCACGAAGCCTGACCAGCAGCCGCAAGCTGCAAGCTGCAAGCTGCAAGAAAAAGCCGGCACGGCGCCGAACCGCTTTTTCTTGCCGCTTGCCGCTTAAAGCTTGAAGCTCAGCCAACCCACCCCCATATGAGTCTGCATCAGGCACTTTCGCCCCGCTGCGTGGAGACTCTCCCTTGACCACCATCGTTTCTGTTCGCCGTAATGGCAAAGTCGTCATGGGCGGCGACGGCCAGGTATCGCTCGGCAATACCGTGATGAAAGGCAACGCCAAGAAGGTGCGCCGCCTGTACCACGGCCAGGTCATCGCAGGTTTCGCCGGTGCCACCGCCGATGCCTTCACCCTGTTCGAGCGTTTCGAAGGCCAGCTGGAAAAACACCAGGGCCACCTGATACGCGCCGCCGTCGAGCTGGCCAAGGAATGGCGTACCGACCGCTCGTTGAGCCGCCTGGAAGCCATGCTGGCTGTGGCCAACAAGGACGCCTCGCTGATCATCACCGGCAACGGTGACGTGGTCGAGCCCGAGGATGGCCTGATCGCCATGGGTTCCGGCGGTGCCTACGCCCAGGCTGCAGCCCGCGCCCTGCTGAACAAGACCGACCTCTCGGCCCGTGAAATCGCCGAGACCGCCTTGAATATCGCCGGTGACATCTGCGTGTTCACCAACCACAACCTGACCATCGAGGAGCAGGACCTGGCCGAGTGATCAGCTGTTCTGGCGCCCTGCCCCGGTGGCAGGGCTTTTCCACGCTGATCCCACTCGCCCGAGGACCGTACCCATCATGTCCATGACCCCCCGCGAAATCGTCCACGAACTCAACCGCCACATCATCGGCCAGGACGACGCCAAGCGCGCCGTGGCCATTGCCCTGCGCAACCGCTGGCGGCGCATGCAACTGCCTGCCGAGCTGCGCGCCGAGGTAACGCCCAAGAACATCCTGATGATTGGCCCAACCGGTGTCGGCAAAACCGAAATCGCCCGTCGCCTGGCCAAGCTGGCCAATGCGCCGTTCATCAAGGTCGAAGCCACCAAGTTCACCGAAGTGGGCTACGTTGGCCGCGACGTGGAGTCCATCATCCGTGACCTGGCCGATGCCGCGCTGAAAATGCTGCGCGAGCAGGAGATCATTCGCGTACGCCACCGTGCCGAAGACGCCGCCGAAGACCGCATTCTCGATGTCTTGCTGCCGCAGGCACGCCCTGGCAGCTTCAGCGAGGAAGCCGCACAGACCAGCAACGATTCCAACACCCGCCAGCTGTTCCGCAAGCGCCTGCGCGAAGGCCAGCTGGACGACAAGGAAATCGAGATCGAAGTGGCTGACGCCGTCGGTGTCGAAATTGCTGCACCACCCGGCATGGAAGAAATGACCAATCAGCTGCAGAGCCTGTTTGCCAATATGGGCAAAGGCAAGCGCAAGACCCGCAAGCTGAAGGTGAAAGAGGCGCTGAAAATGGTCCGCGACGAAGAAGCGGGCCGCCTGGTCAACGAAGAAGAGCTCAAGGCCAAGGCCCTGGAAGCTGTCGAACAGCACGGCATCGTGTTCATCGACGAAATCGACAAAGTGGCCAAGCGTGGCAACGTAGGCGGTGCTGATGTATCCCGCGAGGGCGTGCAGCGCGACCTGCTGCCGCTGATCGAAGGCTGCACGGTCAATACCAAGCTGGGCATGGTCAAGACTGACCATATCCTGTTCATCGCCTCGGGCGCGTTCCACCTGAGCAAGCCGAGCGACCTGGTGCCGGAGCTGCAAGGCCGCCTGCCGATCCGTGTGGAGCTCAAGGCGCTGACCCCGGAAGACTTCGAACGCATCCTGCGCGAACCACACGCCTCGCTGACCGAGCAGTACCAGGCGCTGCTCAAGACCGAGGGGCTGAACATCGAGTTCGTGGCCGACGGCATCAAGCGCCTGGCCGAGATCGCCTACCAGGTCAATGAAAAGACCGAAAACATCGGTGCCCGCCGCCTGCATACCCTGCTCGAGCGCCTGCTGGAGGAAGTTTCGTTCAGCGCAGGCGACCTGGCCAGCACCCATGACGAAGCGCCGATCCTGATCGATGCCGCCTACGTGAACGGCCACCTGGGCGAACTGGCCCAAAACGAAGACCTCTCCCGCTACATCCTCTAAAGCTGCAAGTGGTTAGCTGCAAGCGACAAGCTGAGATGCGTCGCTTGCAGCGGCTGTTTTCTTCAGGTCGATAACGGATGGCTTGAATATCACGGCTCGAAGCTTGAAGCTTGAAGCTTGCCACTTGAAGCTCAAAAAGAGGATGTTATGGCTCGCATGCCTACCGCCATCAACCTGCATAAAGCCTCGAAAACCCTCAGCCTTACCTACGGGCCTGACGAGGTGTACCACCTGCCTGCCGAGTTTTTGCGCGTGCACTCGCCTTCGGCCGAGGTGCAGGGGCATGGCAATCCTATCCTGCAATTTGGCAAGATCAATGTCGGCCTCAGTGGCCTGGAGCCTGCCGGGCAGTATGCCCTGAAGCTCACCTTCGACGACGGCCACGACAGCGGCCTGTTCACCTGGGAATACCTGGAGCAACTGTGCCTGCGCCAGCAAGCGCTGTGGGCCGAGTACCTCGACGAACTGCACAGGGCCGGCAAGTCCCGCGACCCCGCCGAGTCCGTGGTCAAGATCATGCTCTAGGCTGCGCCTCCCAGCCTTTTCTGCGCACCCTCCCTCCTCGTCTGCTTGACTGTAGTGCAGGCCGCCCTGTGCAGGGCTGTCTTGCGCATTACATGAAACTGGGGTAACCAATGTAGGTGGCCATTTACCTGCACACCCCCTGCCGGCAAGCAGAATGCTTGCAGCACCGCTGATCCTTATCACTGGTTACCCGAGCAGGCGTACCGGGCTCAGGGCTGTGCTTGCCCTACAGCAGCGGTACTCGTCTCAGGACAACGGAGCGTCGTAGATGAGTAGCAAGAACAATGATGATCTGCAGCGGCAGGCCTCGGAAAACACCCTTGGCCTGAACCCGGTGATCGGCATCCGGCGCAAGGACCTACTGAGCTCGGCGCGCACTGTGCTGCGCCAGGCCATACGCCAACCGCTGCACAGTGCCAAGCACGTGGCCCATTTCGGCCTGGAACTGAAAAACGTGCTGCTGGGCAAATCGAGCCTGGCCCCGGAACAGGACGATCGCCGCTTCAACGACCCGGCATGGAGCCAGAACCCGCTGTACCGCCGCTACCTGCAAACCTACCTGGCCTGGCGCAGCGAGCTGCAAGACTGGATCGCCAGCAGCGACCTGTCGCCCCAAGACATCAGCCGAGGGCAGTTCGTCATCAACCTGATGACCGAAGCCATGGCCCCTACCAACACCCTGTCCAACCCAGCTGCGCTCAAGCGCTTCTTCGAAACCGGCGGCAAGAGCCTGCTCGATGGGCTGTCGAACCTTGCCCGCGACGTGGTGCATAACGGCGGCATGCCCAGCCAGGTGAACATGAAGGCCTTCGAGGTGGGCAAGAACCTGGGCACCAGCGAAGGCGCCGTGGTGTACCGCAATGATGTACTCGAGCTGATCCAGTACAGCCCCATCACCGAACAGGTGCATGCGCGGCCCTTGCTGGTGGTGCCTCCCCAAATCAACAAGTTCTATGTGTTCGACCTGAGCCCGGAAAAAAGCCTGGCGCGGTTCTGCCTGCGCTCGCAACAGCAGACCTTCATCATCAGCTGGCGCAACCCGACCAAAGCCCAGCGCGAATGGGGCTTGTCCACCTACGTCGATGCGCTCAAGGAAGCCGTCGATGCGGTGCTGGCCATCACCGGTAGCAAGGACCTGAACATGCTCGGTGCCTGCTCTGGTGGCATTACCTGTACAGCCCTGCTGGGCCATTACGCCGCCCTGGGCGAGCACAAGGTCAACGCCCTGACGCTGCTGGTGAGCGTGCTCGACACCACCGTCGATACCCAGGTGGCGTTGTTCGTCGACGAGCAGACCCTGGAGGCTGCCAAGCGCCACTCCTACCAGGCCGGCGTGCTGGAAGGCAGCGACATGGCCAAGGTGTTCGCCTGGATGCGCCCCAACGACCTGATCTGGAATTACTGGGTCAACAACTACCTGCTGGGCAACGAGCCTCCGGTCTTCGACATCCTGTTCTGGAACAACGACACCACGCGCCTGCCGGCAGGCTTTCATGGTGACCTGATCGAGATGTTCAAGAACAACCCGCTGACCCGCCCCGGTGGCCTGGAAGTCTGCGGCACGGCCATCGACCTCAAGCAGGTGCAGTGCGACATCTTCAGCGTGGCTGGCACCGCCGACCACATCACCCCCTGGCAGTCGTGCTACCGCTCGGCGCACCTGTTCGGCGGCAAGGTAGCGTTCGTGCTGTCCAACAGCGGGCATATCCAGAGCATTCTCAACCCGCCGGGCAACCCCAAGGCGCGCTTCATGACCGGGGACGACCGCCCCGGCGACCCGGTGGCCTGGCAAGAGAACGCCATCAAGCATGCCGACTCCTGGTGGCTGTACTGGCAGGGCTGGCTGGCCGAACGGGCCGGCGAGCTGAAAAAGGCCCCCACCCGCCTGGGCAACCGCACCTACCCAGCCGGCGAGGCCGCCCCCGGTACCTACGTTCACGAACGCTGAGCCATTGCCCGTGGCGCGCTGCATGGCGCCACGGTGTCTCCTTCACCCAAGAGCCACGCGCATGCCGCAACCCTATATTTTCAGAACGGTCGAGCTGGACAACCAGTCCATCCGTACCGCCGTTCGCCCGGGCAAACCCCACCTCACACCCCTGCTGATCTTCAACGGGATTGGCGCCAACCTGGAACTGGTCTTCCCGTTCATCGAAGCGCTGGACCCGGACCTGGAAGTGATCGCCTTCGACGTCCCCGGTGTCGGGGGCTCATCGACACCGCGCCATCCCTACCGCTTCCCGGGGTTGGCCAAGCTCACCGCACGCATGCTCGACTACCTCGATTACGGCCAGGTCAACGTCATCGGCGTGTCCTGGGGCGGCGCGCTGGCCCAGCAGTTCGCCCACGACTACCCCGAGCGCTGCAAGAAGCTGGTGCTTGCCGCCACCGCAGCCGGCGCGTTCATGGTGCCGGGCAAACCCAAGGTGCTGTGGATGATGGCCAGCCCCCGCCGCTACGTCCAGCCGTCTCACGTGCTGCGTATCGCCCCGCTGATCTACGGCGGCGGGTTCCGCCGTGACCCGGATCTGGCCCTGCATCACGCCGCCAAGGTACGCTCCGGCGGCAAGACCGGCTATTACTGGCAACTGTTCGCCGGGCTTGGCTGGACCAGCATCCACTGGCTGCACAAGATCCGCCAGCCCACCCTGGTGCTGGCCGGCGACGACGACCCGCTGATCCCCCTGATCAATATGCGCCTGCTGGCCTGGCGTATTCCCAATGCCCAGCTACACATTATCGACGACGGCCACCTGTTCCTGATTACCCGGGCCGAAGCAGTGGCCCCGCTCATCACGAAGTTCCTGGAGCAGGAGCGTCAGCGCGCCGTGATGCACCCTCGCCCCGCCTCGGGCGGTTGATCGCCACACGCTTAGCCGCAAATGGAGTGCACAAGGAGTGTTGCCATGACAGACAAACCGGCCGCAGGCACCAGGGCGCCCCACACCGTCGAACTGCAGATGGAAAATGCCATGGTCGGCCTGCGCGGCCGGGACTTGGTATCCACCCTGCGCAGCGTCGGGCGCCATGGGCTGCGCCACCCATTGCACACCGCCGGCCACCTGCTGGCGCTGGGTGGCCAGTTGGGCCGGGTGCTGCTGGGGGACACACCCCACCAGCCCAACCCGCGCGATGGCCGTTTCAGCGACCCCACTTGGCGCGAAAACCCGCTTTACCGCCGCGGCCTGCAAGCGTGGCTGGCGTGGCAGGGGCAAACCCGGGCGTGGATCGACGAAAGCCACCTGGACGAGGACGACCGGGCCCGGGTGCACTTTCTGTTCAACCTGCTCAACGACGCCCTGGCACCGAGCAATTCGCTGCTCAACCCCCAGGCCGTGAAAACCCTGTTCGATACCGGCGGCCAGAGCCTGGTGCGCGGCGCCGCTCAACTGCTCGAGGACCTGCGCCACAATGGCGGGCTGCCGCGCCAAGTGGACGAGCGCGCCTTCGAAGTGGGCGGCAACCTGGCGACCACCCCTGGCAGCGTGGTGTTTCGCAACGACATGCTGGAGCTGATCCAGTACCAGCCCATGAGCGAAAAGCAGCACGCGCGCCCGCTGCTTGTGGTGCCGCCCCAGATCAACAAGTACTACATCTTCGACCTCAGCCCGGCCAACAGCTTCGTCCAGTACATGCTCAAACACGGTTTGCAGGTGTACATGGTCAGTTGGCGCAACCCCGATGCCCGTCACCGCGAATGGGGGCTGTCCAGTTACGTGGCGGCGCTTGAAGCAGCGCTCAACGCCTGCCGCAGCATCAGTGGCAGCCGTGACCCCAACCTGGTTGGCGCCTGTGCAGGCGGCCTGACCATGGCCGCGCTTCAGGGCCACCTGCAAGCCAGGCAACAATTGCGTCGGGTGCGCAGTGCCACCTACCTGGTCAGCCTGCTGGACAGCGCGTTCGACAGCCCCGCCAGCCTGTTCGCCGACGAGCAGACCATCGAGGCTGCCAAACGCCGCTCCTACCAGCGAGGGGTGCTCGACGGTGCTGAGGTGGCGAGGATATTCGCCTGGATGCGGCCCAACGACCTGATCTGGAACTACTGGGTCAACAACTACCTGCTGGGCAAGACGCCCCCGGCCTTCGACATCCTCTACTGGAACGCCGACAACACCCGCCTGCCGGCCGCGCTGCATGGCGACCTGCTGGACTTCTTCAAGCTGAACCCGCTGACCCGGCCGGGGGGGCTTGAGGTGTGCGGTTCGTCCATCGACCTGCAGCAGATCAACATCGACAGTTTCACAGTGGCCGGCAGCAACGATCACATCACCCCGTGGGACGCGGTGTATCGCTCGGCAACCCTGCTGGGCGGCAAGCGCCGCTTCATACTCGCCAACAGTGGGCATATCCAGAGCATCATCAACCCCCCAGGCAACCCCAAGGGGTATTACCTGGACAACCCGCAGCTACCAGGCGACCCACGTGCCTGGTTCCATGATGCCCAGCGCAGCGAGGGCAGCTGGTGGCCGCTATGGATGACGTGGATAAAAGCGCGCTCAGGCCCGCTCAGGCCGCCCAAAGGCCTACCGGGCAACGCCACCTACCCGGCGCTGGGCCCTGCACCCGGTACTTATGTGTTGACCCGATGAGCGTACCGACCGCATGAAAACCCGCGACCGTATCCTTGCCTGCGCCCTGGCGCTGTTCAACGGCAAAGGCGAGCCTAACGTCTCCACGCTGGAAATCGCCAACGAACTGGGTATCAGCCCGGGTAACCTGTATTACCACTTTCACGGCAAGGAGCCTTTGGTACTGGGGCTGTTCGAACGCTTCGAGGAAGCGTTGATGCCCTTGCTGGACCCGCCTGTGAACCTGCGCCTGGAGGCCGAGGACTACTGGTTGTTCCTGCACCTGATCGTGGAGCGCATGGCCGAGTACCGGTTCCTGTTCCAGGACATGTCCAACCTGGTGGGGCGCCTGCCCAGGCTGGCCCGTGGCATGCGCCGCCTGATCAACGCGCTCAAGCATACATTGGCGGCGCTGCTGGCGTGCCTCAAAGACCAGGGGCTGATAGAGAGCGATACCCAGGCGTTGGGGCAGTTGGTGGAACAGATCACCCTGGCCCTGTTGTTCTCGCTGGATTACCAGCGGGTGCTGGGCCGCGAGGGGGATGTGGGGGTTGTGGTGTATCAGGTGATGCTGCTGGTGGCGCCGCACCTTCAACCTGCTGCCCGTGCTGCGGCTGAACAGCTGGCGCAGGGTTATCTCAGGGGTTACAGGTGCCCGCCTTGAGGATGGTTCGCCTGTGAGACAGAGCGCCGCCAGCGCGGCGCTCGATCTACGCCCCCACACAACCCAAGGCATACGCCTGGTGGCCATCACGCGGCCCCGGTCACTCCATACAAACTGACTTGCGTCAGGCCTGTGGGCCATCGCCAGCGGCAGCTGACGCCGTGGTGGTAGATGCCGCCGGGGCAGCCGCTGGCTTGGCCGGGGCTTTTCGGGTTGCAGGTTTTTTCGCAGCGGTGGTTTTTGCAGCAGCCGGCTTGGCGGCTGCAGGTTTGGCCGCCGCCGTCCTGGTCGCAGGCTTGGCCGCTGTGGCCTTGGCCAGTGGCTTGGCGGCAGTGCCGGAAGCCGGTTTGGCGGCAGCGGCACGGGTAGAAGCTGGCTTGGCCGAAGCACCGGTGAGCTTCTCGATCTGCTTGGTAAGGGCCTCTACCTGGCCTTGCAGGGCCTTGATCTCATTGCGGCTTGGCACACCCAGGCGCGAGATTGCACTGTTCAGGCGCTTGTCGAAGGCCTCTTCCAGTTCGCTCCATTTGCCCAAGGCCCGGTCCTTCACCCCTGCCACACGCGAAGAAGCAGACGACTTGGCGGAGTCGGCCACGTCATCGGCAGCTTTCTTGGCCTTCTTTTCGGCCTTCTCACCATCCTTGACCAGCGAGTCGAACAGCTTGGGGCCGTCCTGATCGATTTTGGAATAGATGCCCAGCCCCGCCAGCCAGATCTTGCGGGAGTACTTCTCAACCCCCCCGACCCAGGAGCTACCGTCTTTTTCAGCGTTCTTCTTGCCAGCCATCCTGCTCTCCTTGTGGTTTACGCGCGCCTCAACGGAAGGTGTAGACGCAATACCCAGGCGCTTCAAGGCGCCACGTACCCGTGCGTCGTAACCGTGGGCCAAACCATCAAGGTAGGAGGTGAATTTAGAAACGTCACCCTAAGGTGAACGGCACATGCGCACGCTGACTCACACCAGTGCCTTGTCCAGGGCGCGTTCGATCTCGCCCTTGATGGTGCCGCTCATCATCGACAGCATCATGCCCAGCTTCAGGTCGACACGAATGCTGTCTTCACCGATGTGCACACTACCGTTGGCGCCACTGCGGGCCACATCGACCCGGTCGCCGTTCCAGGTGGCCTTCAAGTCGTACTCGCGGCTGAGCTTGTCGACCAGCGCCTGCGCCTTGGCACGGGCGGCCTCACGGCCGAGGGTGTGTTTGCGTTCGACGCTGATCTGGGTCATGCAGGTGTTCCTGGAGATGTAGACATAATTGGCATTATGCCCGCCCCTGCCCAACGGCACACCCCGCCAAGACAAATCCGCGCGTTCGCCCTAGAATGGCGGTAATTTTTTTCGGTGAAGCGATATGAACGACCAGCGCAAAGGCGACCACGCCGAACCCACCACCCATTTTGGCTATCAGGACGTGCCTGAAAGCCAGAAGGCGAAAAAAGTCGCCGAAGTGTTCCATTCGGTAGCCGCCAAGTACGACCTGATGAACGACGTGCTGTCCGGCGGCATGCACCGCCTCTGGAAGCGCTTCACCATCGAACTGTCGGGCGTACGCACCGGCAACCGCGTGCTGGACATCGCCGGCGGCACGGGGGACCTGGCCGCCAAGTTCTCGCGCCTGGTCGGCCCGACTGGCCAGGTTGTATTGGCTGACATCAACGAATCGATGCTCAAGGTGGGTCGCGACCGCCTGCTCGACCGTGGCGTGGCAGGCAATATCGAGTTTGTCCAGGCAGATGCCGAAAAGCTGCCCTTCCCCGACAACCACTTCGACTGCGTGACCATCGCCTTCGGCCTGCGCAACGTCACCCACAAGGAAGACGCCATCCGCTCGATGCTGCGGGTGCTCAAGCCTGGCGGGCGGCTGCTGGTGCTGGAATTCTCCAAACCGACCAACAAATTCATGTCCAAGGCCTACGACGCCTACTCGTTCGCCTTCATGCCGCTGGCCGGCAAGCTGATCACCAACGATTCGGAAAGCTACCGCTACCTGGCCGAGTCCATCCGCATGCACCCGGACCAGGAAACCCTCAAGGCAATGATGGTTGCAGCCGGCTTTGACCGCGTTACCTACCACAACATGACCAGCGGCATCGTTGCCGTGCACCGGGGGATCAAACCCTGATGCTGCTGGCCGGGCTGCTCGCCAGCGTGGAGCACGGGCTCAATCGCATCCTGCGCATGGACAGCACGGCCATGCCGCGCCTGGCTGCACTGGAGGGCAAGGTCATCGAGATCGACTGCCGCCAACCGGCCTTGCAGGTGTTCATCCTGCCGGATGAACAGGGGCTGATGCTCGCCAGCAGTTGGGAAGGCAGCGTTGACTGCACCCTGCGCGCCCCCGCCGGCAGCCTCGCCCAACTGGCCCTGGCCCGGGACAAAACCGCCGTGCTGCATAGCCCTCAGGTGGAGCTGCACGGTGATACCGCTGCACTGCTCGACCTGTTCGGCATCCTCCAGGATCTGGAACTGGACTGGGAACACGAGCTGCAGAACTGGCTGGGCCCCGTGCCCACTGCGCTGCTTGCAGGCCATGTTCGCCTGCGTGCCCGCTGGACACGCCAGAGCCTGGCCCGCTTGAGCCAGAGCCTGTCCGAATACCTGGCAGAAGAGTCACGTACACTGGTGGGCAAGCGCGAGGCCGAAGCGGCCTTCAGCGAAATAGACACCCTGAAGCTCGACACCGAACGCCTCGAGGCGCGCCTCAAACGCCTCTCCCGATCCCTTGATACCAGCGATAACGCATGAAGTTGCTCGCCGTCCGCCGTCTTTTCCGTATTCAGCGTGTCGTCATCCGGTACCGGCTGGACGACCTGCTGTTCGACTACCCGCTGCCTTGGTGGCTGATGAGCCTGCGCCTGCTGATGCCCTGGCGCTGGCTGCCCCGCCGCGCCAGCGAGCTGAGCCGCGGCGCACGCCTGCGCCTGGCATTGCAGGACCTGGGGCCTATTTTCATCAAGTTCGGCCAGCTGCTATCCACCCGCCGCGACCTGCTGCCCACCGACATCGCCGACGAGCTGATGCTGTTGCAGGACCGGGTACCGCCCTTCGACCCGCAGAAGGCCGTGGCACTGATCGAGGCACAACTGGGCGCCACGGTTGCCGAGGTGTTCAGCCGTTTCGACGTGGAACCCCTGGCGTCCGCTTCGGTGGCGCAGGTGCATGCCGCGCGCCTGAAAAGCGGTGAGGAAGTGGTCGTAAAGGTGGTGCGCCCCGGCCTCAAACCGGTGATCGCCGCCGACATCGCCTGGCTGTTCCTGATCGCCAAGGGCGCCGAGCGCATCTCTGCCGATGCCCGCCGCCTGCACCCGGTGGACGTGGTGTGCGACTACGAAAAAACCATCTACGACGAGCTCGACCTGCTGCGTGAGGCCGCCAACTCCAGCCAGCTGCGGCGCAACTTCGAAGGCTCCGACCTGATGTACGTGCCCCAGGTGTACTGGGACTGGTGCCGCCCCAAGGTGCTGGTGATGGAGCGCATCTACGGCGTGCCGGTCACCGACATGGCCACCCTGGCCGACCAGGGCACCGACATGAAGATGCTGGCCGAACGGGGTGTGGAGGTGTTCTTCACCCAGGTGTTCCGGGACAGTTTCTTCCACGCCGACATGCACCCGGGCAACATCTTCGTCAGCACCGTCAAGCCGTGGAGCCCGAAGTACATCGCCATCGACTGCGGCATCGTCGGCAGCCTGACCGACGAGGACCAGGACTACCTGGCGCGTAACCTGATCGCCTTCTTCAAACGCGACTACCGCCGTGTCGCCCAGTTGCACATCGACTCCGGCTGGGTGCCTGCCAACACCAAGGTCAACGAATTCGAAGCAGCAATCCGTACGGTGTGCGAGCCCATCTTCGAAAAGCCATTGAAGGACATTTCGTTCGGCCAGGTACTGATGCGCCTGTTCCAGACCGCGCGCCGCTTCAACATGGAAGTGCAGCCGCAGCTGGTGCTGTTGCAAAAGACCTTGCTCAACATCGAGGGCCTGGGCCGCCAGCTGTACCCCGAGCTGGACCTGTGGAGTACTGCCAAGCCCTACCTGGAACGCTGGATGCGCGACCGCATGAGCCCCAAGGCCGTGCTCGGCAACCTGCATAGCCAGGTCGAACAGTTGCCGCACCTGGCCAACATGACCCGCGACCTGCTGGAACGGCTCTCGCAGCCGCACCTGCACGACCCACAATTGCCTGAGCGTCGCCGCCAGGGTGACCACTGGGCACTGCGCCTGTTGGGTGCAGGCCTGTTGGGCGGCGGGGCGGTGCTGGCTACCACTGCGGCCCAGGCCGGCAGCCTGGCGGCCCCTGCGGCGTGGCCGGCCTGGCTGATGCTAGCCGCAGGCCTTTACCTGGTCGTGCGCCAATAGCCAGCCGCGCCTGCGGCTGGCACACTAGCGCAAGGGCCCGGGACAGAAACGGGCCGGCTTTGGAGTCGACGATGAAAGACTGGCTGGACGAGATCAAGTGGAACAGCGATGGCCTGGTACCGGCCATCGCCCAGGACCACAAGACCGGACGCGTACTGATGATGGCCTGGATGAACCGCGAAGCGCTGGCCCTGACGGCCGCCGAGGAACGGGCTATCTACTGGTCGCGTTCGCGTGGCAAGCTGTGGCGCAAGGGTGAAGCGTCCGGCCACGTGCAGAAGCTGCATGAAATGCGCCTGGACTGCGATGCCGACGTGATCATCCTGATGGTCGAGCAACTGGGCCATATTGCCTGCCATACCGGTCGCGAAAGCTGCTTCTACCGCGTGTATCAAGGCGGCCAGTGGAAAACCGTCGACCCGGTCCTGAAAGACCCCGATGCCATCTACAGCGCAGGACACTGACATGAGCGACACCCTCAACCGCCTGGCCGAAGTGCTGGAAGAACGCAAGCAAGCGGCTCCAGACAGCTCCTACGTGGCCAGCCTGTACCACAAGGGTTTGAACAAGATCCTCGAAAAGCTCGGTGAAGAGTCGGTGGAAACCATCATCGCCGCCAAGGACGCCGCCATCAGCAAAGACTGCAGCGATGTCATCTACGAAACAGCCGACCTGTGGTTTCACAGCCTGGTGATGCTCAGTGCCCTGGGCCAGCACCCCCAGGCTGTGCTGGATGAACTGGAGCGGCGCTTCGGCTTGTCCGGGCACGACGAGAAGGCCGCGCGCCAGCCGTCTGCCTGACGGAAACACGGCCCGTACAGGGCCAATACACATTGTTCAGGAGTACGAAATGGGTATCTTTGACTGGAAACACTGGATCGTCCTGCTGGTCGTCGTGGTGCTGGTCTTCGGCACCAAGAAGCTGAAGAACTTCGGCAGCGACCTGGGCGAGTCGATCAAGGGCTTCCGAAAGGCCATGAGCGAAGAAGAGAACAAGCCGGCCGAGCCGACGCCACCGCCAGCCCAGCCTGTTCCACCGGTGCAGCCGGTGCAGAACACTGCCCAGGCCAACCAGGGCCATACCATCGATGGTCAGGCACAGCCGGTCCACGAGCCGCAGCGGAAAGACTGACCTATGTTCGGCATCAGTTTCAGCGAGCTGCTGCTCGTCGGCCTGGTCGCGCTGCTGGTGCTCGGCCCCGAGCGCCTGCCGGGGGCGGCGCGCACGGCCGGCCTGTGGATAGGCCGCCTAAAGCGCAGCTTCAACAGCATCAAGATGGAAGTTGAGCGCGAAATCGGCGCCGACGACATCCGTCGCCAGTTGCATAACGAGCACATTCTGCAGATGGAAGAGGAAGCCAAGCGCATCCTCAACCCGAACGCGACACCCACGCAGCCCACGGTCACCACCGCCACGGTGCAGCCACCTGCGGGCCTGGAACCCAAGCCCAGCGAGCCGCCGGCCGCCCCGGCCACACCCTCCGAACCGCCACAACCGCCGCGAGTACCATGAGCGAGAACCCGGAACACGATCAGCCCATGCCGCTGGTTTCGCACCTTACCGAACTGCGCACCCGCCTGCTGCGTTGCGTGGCGGTCATTTTCCTGATTTTTGCCGGGTTGTTCTCCTTCGCCCAGCAGATCTACACCCTGGTGTCGGCGCCGCTGCGTGACCACCTGCCGGCCAACGCCACGATGATCGCCACCGACGTGGCTTCGCCGTTCCTTACCCCGTTCAAGCTGACCATGATCGTGTCGCTGTTCCTGGCGATCCCGTTCATCCTGCAGCAGATCTGGGGCTTTATCGCGCCGGGCCTGTACCGTCACGAAAAGCGCATCGCCATCCCGCTGCTGATTTCCAGCATCCTGCTGTTCTATGCCGGCATGGCCTTTGCGTATTTCCTGGTGTTTCCGCTGATATTCGGCTTCTTTGCCAGTGCAACCCCAGAAGGCGTGTCGATGATGACCGACATCGCCAGCTACCTGGACTTCGTCATGACGCTGTTCTTCGCCTTCGGCGTGGCCTTCGAAATCCCCGTGGCCGTGGTGCTGCTGGTGTGGATTGGCGTTGTGGATGTGAAGTACCTGAAAAAGATCCGCCCCTACGTCATCATCGGCTGCTTCGTGGTGGGCATGGTGCTGACACCGCCCGACATCTTCTCCCAAACGCTGCTGGCAGTGCCCATGTGGCTGTTGTTCGAAATCGGCGTGCTGTGCGGCAGCCTGATTCGCAAGCGAAGCGCAGGTGAGCCAGACGCAGGCGACCACCAAGACCAGCCGCCTGCGACCCAACCGTGAACCTGTTGCTGCTTGAGGAGGCCGACTTCGTGTCGGCCGACCGTGTGATACTCGCCGACCGGCGCTTTACCCACATGCAGCACATCCACCGCGTGGTGGAGGGTGATTCGCTGCGCGTGGGCCGCATCAGCGGCATGATGGGCAAGGCCACCGTGCTGCGCCTGGCCCCGCACGAGGCTGAGCTTGAGGTCAGCTTCGACCAGCCGCCGCCGGCCAAACTGCCGCTGACCCTGGTGCTGGCCGTGCCGCGCCCGAAAATGCTGCGCAGGCTGTTCCAGACAGTTGCCACCCTGGGCGTGCCCAGGCTCATTCTGGTGAACAGCTACAAGGTCGAGAAGAGCTTCTGGCAAACGCCGTTCCTGCACCCTGACGCCATTCGCGAGAACCTGATACTGGGGCTGGAACAGGCACGTGACACCGTACTACCCGAGGTCATCATCGAAAAGCGCTTCAAGCCGTTCGTTGAAGATCGCCTGCCCGCCATCGCAGCCGGCACCCTCGGGCTCGTCGGCCACCCCGGCCCCTACTCCGCCTGCCCACGGGCAGTGGAACAAGCAGTGACCCTGGCCATCGGCCCGGAGGGCGGCTGGATACCCTACGAGGTCGACCTGCTTGCCAACGCCGGCCTGGCGCCGGTGCAACTGGGTGATCGCATACTGCGGGTGGAAACGGCGGTCACCGCGCTCTTGTCGCGAATTTTCTGACAAGTTAGTCAGCATTTTCCACCATCAAGTTTCCCTCTCCCGGGCCGATGGCCTTGGCAACAACAATGAATCGTGCTGCCAAGCCGCCAGGGAGTTACCTATGAATCGATGGTTAACCCAGCTACTGGGAAACGTGAGCGTCATCCGCAAACTGGGGCTGGGTTTCGGCCTGGTCCTGCTGTTGACGCTGAGCACTACCCTGACTGGCTGGCACGGCATGGACAGCATCATTGGCCGCGGCGACAAGCTGGGCAACATCTCGCTGATCCAGCAATACACGCAAGAACTGCGCATCGCCCGGCAGCAGTACGAGCGCCAGCGCGACGAGGCCTCCATAGGCGAGCTGGACAAGGCCTTGGCCAACCTCGACCGGCAGGTGCAGTTGATGCTGGGGCAGATCGAGCAGCCTGCCGACCACCAGCGCCTCGAGCAGCAGCGCGATGCGGTTGCCGGTTATCAGCAGGCCTTCGTCGCGTTGAAACAGGCCGGCCAGCGCCGCGAAGCCAGCCGCCAGGTACTGGGCGACAGTGCCGACAAGGCTGTGGAGCTGATCGGCCGCGTGCAACAGCGGTTGCTCGAAGCCGGTGACATTAGCCCATACAACCAGGTGGTCACGGTCAGCAGCCTGCTGCAGCAGGCGCGCTTCCAGGTGCGCGGTTACACCTACAGCGGCAATGCCGAGTACCAGCAAACCGCGCTCAAGGCCATCGACCAGGCGGTGACAGAGCTGCGCGCACTGCCGGCCAGGCTGCCGGCCGAATACGCCGCAGGCCTGGACGACGCTGCGACCGCCATGGGCGGCTACCGCGATGCGGTGCTGCAGTTCGGCCAGGCCCAGGCGGCCAGTGCCCAGGCGTTGCAGGGCATGGTCGAACAAGGCGCCGTGCTGATGCAGACCAGCCAGGCCATGACCACCTCGCAGACAGCCGTGCGTGACGCAGCCGCCGCCCAGGCCAAAGTGCTGCTGGCCGTGGCCACCGTGCTGGCGCTGGCCCTGGGTTTGCTGGCCGCCTGGGCTATCACCCGGCAGATCATCGTGCCCCTGCGCGAGGTGCTGCGCAGTACCGAACGCGTAGCCAGCGGCGACCTCACCCTGGACGAGCAGCGCCCTCGCGGTGACGAACTGGGCCAGTTGCAAGCCAGCGTGCAGCGCATGACCCGCGGCCTGCGCGAGCTGATTGGCGGCATTGGCGACGGGGTTACCCAGATCGCCAGTGCGGCAGAGGAGCTGTCTGCAGTGACCGAGCAGACCAGTGCCGGCGTCAGCAACCAGAAGGTCGAGACCGACCAGGTCGCCACCGCCATGAACCAGATGACCGCCACCGTTCACGAGGTGGCGCGCAATGCCGAACAGGCCTCGGAGGCCGCGCTGATGGCCGACCAGCAGGCCCGTGAAGGAGACCGGGTGGTGAACGAGGCGGTGGCGCAGATCGAGCGCCTGGCCCGTGAAGTGGTCAACTCCAGCGAGGCCATGAGCCAGCTCAAGGGCGAGAGCGACAAGATCGGCAGCGTGCTGGATGTGATCAAGTCGGTGGCCCAGCAGACCAACCTGTTGGCACTCAATGCGGCCATCGAAGCTGCCCGGGCTGGTGAAGCCGGGCGCGGGTTCGCCGTGGTGGCCGACGAGGTACGCAGCCTGGCGCAACGCACCCAGCAGTCGACCGAAGAAATCGAGGAGTTGATCGCCGGCCTGCAAAGCGGCACCCAACGTGTGGCCAGCGTGATGGACAACAGCCGCCAGTTGACTGACAGCAGTGTGGAGTTGACCCGCCGCGCCGGCACTTCGCTGGATACCATCACCCGCACCGTGTCGTCGATCCAGGCCATGAACCAGCAGATCGCCACCGCCGCGGAGGAACAGACCGCCGTTGCCGAGGAAATCAACCGCAGCGTGATCAATGTGCGGGATATCTCCGACCAGACCTCGTCGGCCAGTGAGCAGACGGCCAGCTCCAGCGTGGAGCTGGCGCGGTTGGGCACGCACCTGCAGGGTTTGGTAGGCCGGTTCAGGCTATGATCCGGCAACGAGCATAGGTAATTCTTCGTACAGCACAGGGTGACGTTTCCTACCTGATTATCAGGTCAAGTCCTACACCTGCTCCGCCGATTGGCAAGGGTGTGATGCGCGCAAAGCGCCTGCATCCCCTTTCCAACCGAACGGAGACTCACCATGCTCGGCTACCTGAACCGCAAGCTCGGCAATATCAGCGTCGCAGCCAAGCTGGCCCTCGGCTTTGCCGTGGTCCTGCTGCTGACGCTGATCACCACCATCAGCGGATGGCGCGCCCTCGATGGCGCGATTGTCCGCTCACAGCAGCTCAGCGAAATAGGCCGCATCAACGACCTGACCAAGGACCTGCGCGCTGAACGCATCACTTACCGTGTGCTGAACGACGACACCAGCAAGGCACGCATCGCCAGCATTCTGGAGCAGCTGGACACCATGCTGACCACCCTGCAACAACGCAGCAGCGTGGAAGAGTCGCGGCAGATCCTCACGGACAAACTCGCCCTGCTGCAGCAACTGCGCGGCGATTTTGCCGAGCTGCAACGCACAACGGCCAGCCGCAGCACACTGCGTGAAGCCATGCAGGCGCAACAGGAACGGCTCAATGCTGCCATCGACGAGCTGGAAACCCAGGCCCTGCTGAAGATGCCAGCGGACGGCCAGCAAGGCGGCATACTGGGCATGATGGACACCCTCAGCCGCCATGTGGAAAGCGCCAACCAGCAGAGCCTGATGCCCGCCTACACCTTCTCGCCCATGGAGGATTTCGCCAAGGTGGGCGACAAGGCGCTGGACGCCGCCGACACCAGCCTTGGCCAGTTGATCAAGGCCGTGGCCCCACTGGGCCTGCCCCGCACCGTGACGGAGCTGCCAGGCAGCGAGCTGGCCAGGTACCGGGCCGCCGTTGAGCAATACAGGCGTGCAGCTGTACGCGCCGAGCAACTGCAGAACAGCATGGAGAAAAAAGGCGACGAAATGCGCGCGGTCAGCCTGGAGCTGGGCAAGCGCAAGGTGGAGCAGCGCGACCGTGAGGCGCTGGCTGCGCGTTCACTGCTTACCAGCGTCGCCCTGCTGGCGCTGGTAGTGGGTGTGATTGCCGGGTGGCTGATTACCCTGCAGATCACCCAGCCGCTGCGCCAGACCCTGGTGGTGGCGGCGCGCATCGCCAAAGGCGACCTGAGCCAGGTGGAAACCGTGCAGCGGCGTGACGAGATGGGCCAGTTGCAGACCAGCATGCGCGAAATGACCCTGAGCCTGCGCGAGCTGATTGGCGGCATCGACAAGGGTGTGGGGCAACTGTCCCAGGCTGCTACGCAACTGGCCGCCAGCAGCGAGGACACCAAGCTGCGGATCAGCCAGCAACGCGAAGAAACCGACCAGGTGGCCACCGCCATGAACCAGATGAGCGCCACGGTACAAGAGGTGGCGCAGAACGCTGAACAGGCCTCGATGGCCGCGACCAACGCGGACCAGCAGGCCCAGGAGGGCGACCAGGTGGTGGCTGAAGCCATCGGCCGTATCGAACAGCTGGCCGGGCAGATGGACCATTGCCTGGCAGCCATGCAGCACCTGGCCGGCGAAAGCCAGCGTATCGGCAGCATTCTGGACGTGATCAAGTCGGTCTCCGAACAGACCAACCTGCTGGCCCTCAATGCCGCCATCGAAGCGGCAAGGGCCGGTGAAGCCGGGCGCGGCTTCGCCGTGGTGGCCGATGAAGTACGCGGCCTGGCCCAGCGTACGTCCACCGCGACCGAAGAGATCGGCCAACTGATAGACAGCCTACACAACGGCACCGATGAAGTGACCCGGTTGCTCGACAACAGCAAGAACCTTACCGAACAGAGCGTGGAACTGAGCCGCAGGGCCGGGCATGCGTTAAGCCAGATCACCGATACGGTGTCGAGCATCCAGGGCATGAACCAGCAGATCGCCACGGCCAGCGAGCAACAAAGCGTGGTGGCCGAGCAGATCAACCGGAGCGTGCTGAATGTGCGGGATGCTTCCGATCAGACCAGCGTCGCCAGCGAGCAGACGGCCGAATCCAGCGGCGAGCTGGAACAACTCGGCCAGCAACTACGCGGGATGGTGGGGCGTTTCAACATCTGAGAGGGTGAGGCAGCCCAGGTATGGGAGCAACTGTCTTACACAAAAACTCGAGGTCGTCGCAATTCTTGTGGGAGCGGGTTTACCCGCGAATGCTCTGCCTCTGCGTTCGCGGATAAACACGCCCCCACCGGCCTCACAGTACCTGGCGCAGAAACGCCTGGGCGCGCGGGTCTTTCGGGGCCGCAAAGAACGCTGCCGGCGGCGAGTCTTCCAGCAGCTTGCCATGGTCGAAGAACAGCACCCGGTCCGCCACTTCGCGGGCAAAGCCCATTTCGTGGGTGACGCAAACCATGGTCATGCCTTCCAGGGCCAGGGTTTTCATCACATCCAGCACCTCGCCGACCATTTCCGGGTCCAGCGCCGAGGTCGGCTCGTCGAACAGCATCACCTTGGGGTCCATGGCCAGGGCCCTGGCAATGGCCACCCGCTGCTGCTGCCCGCCCGACAGCCGCGAGGGGTATTCGTTAGCCTTCTCCGCAATACCCACCTTTTGCAGCAGTGCACGGGCCTTGGCTTCGCGTTCGGCCTTGCTGCGCTTGCGCACCACCTTCTGCGCCAGGCAGAGGTTTTCCAGCACGGTCATGTGCGGGAACAGGTTGAAGTGCTGAAACACCATGCCGACTTCACGGCGGTAGGCGTTGATATCGGTTTTCGGGTCAGCCAACGGCAGCCCATCGATGGCTACATGGCCCTGGTCGAAATGCTCCAGGCCATTGAGGCAGCGCAGGAAGGTGGACTTGCCAGACCCCGACGGGCCCAGCACCACCACTACCTCGCCCTTGGCCACTTGCGTGGAAACGTTATCCACAGCCCGCACCACGTGGCCACGGGTGTCGAATACCTTCAGCAGGTCACGAACTTCAATCACTTTGCGCAAGCCTCCGCTCAAGCCGGCTGGCGATGTGCGACAGCGGCAGGTTGATCAGCAGGTACAGGCCTGCCACGCAGAACCAGATCTCGAAGGTGGAGAACGACGTAGTAATGGCTTCGCGACCACTCTTGGTCAGCTCGGTGATGGCGATCACCGATACCAGCGAGGTGTCCTTGACCAAGCTGATGAACTGCCCGGCCAACGGGGGCAGTACACGCTTGAACGCCTGCGGCAGGATGACGTGGCGCATCGACTGCGCGCCGTTCAGGCCCAGCGAGCGGGCTGCTTCGTTCTGGCCCTTGGCGATCGACTGCACACCCGCGCGGACAATTTCTGCCACGTAGGCGCCGGTGAACAGCGCCAGCGCGGCGACACCGGCGAACTCGCGGGACAGGTTGAGCACCGTGCCGATGAAGAAGTAGAAGATGAAGATCTGCACCAGCAGCGGCGTGCCGCGTACCAGCTCTACGTAGACAGTCGACAGGTCGTGCAGGGTGGGGTTTGTGGACAACCGGCACAACCCGGCGAACAGGCCGATTACCAGGCCTAGCGCCCCGGACACCACCGAAATCCACAAGGTGGTCCACAAGCCCCAGGCCAGCGGGCCGGCAGCCCAATGGCGGGTGACACCAATCTGGTCGCCTTCGGCGACATCGTCGCCCCGGCTCAATTGCAGGCTGTCCCTGGCCACTTCCAGCACCTGCTGGTCGCCGTTTTCATCCTTGAGGGTAACGCGGGCGTTGTCGCCGGCCACGACGATATCCTGCACGGTGCCATAACCGGCTGCGCGCTGTACGTCTTCGGCCTGGTAGGCGAAGTACTGCGGCACGCGGTTCCAGCGCCACTCGTAGGAAATCATCGAGGTGGCCATGTACAGGCTGAACGCCAGGCCCACCAGCACCAGCGCGGTCAGGCCATGCCAGGGCCACCGGGCTTTGTTGTGTTTGATCACGGGGTTACTCCAGAAAACGGCAAGCCGCAAGCCACAGGCTGCAGGCAGAAACGGTCGGCGTCTGCCTGCAACCTGCAGCTTGCGGCCTGAGGATGCCTCTTATTCCATGTCCTTCAGCCAGTCCTTGTTCTTGAACCACTTGTCGTGGATACGATCGTAGGTCCCGTCATGCTTGATCTGGTGCAGGAAGTTGTTGATGAAGTTGATGCTGTCGTAGTCGCCCTTCTTCAGGCCGAAGGCCAGCGGCTCGTAGGTGAAGGGTTCTTCGAGGAACAGCAGCTTGCCAGCACCGGCCTTCTCCACAGCCACCACGTTGTACGGTGCGTCGTAGACGAAAGCATCTGCCTTGCCGTTGACCACGTCCATGACCGCTTCCTGCTCGTTGTCATAGCCATGGTACTTGGCTTTGCCGATCAGCTTCTTGGCGACCATTTCGCCAGTGGTGCCCAGCTTGGAGGTGAGGCGATACTTCTCGTTGTTCAGGTCTTTGTACGATTTGATCTCGCCGGCCAGCTCCTTGCGAATCAGCAGGGTCTGCCCCACGACGATGAAGGGTTCGCTGAAGTTCAGGCGCAGGTTGCGCTCCTGGGTCAGGGTCATGCCGCTGCCGATCATGTCGAACTTGTCGGTCAGCAGGGCTGGGATGATGCCGTCGTAGGCCGTGGAAACCGCCTCGAACTTCACGCCCATCGACTTGGCCATGGCCTTGAGGATGTCCACCTCGAAGCCGATGATCTCGCCGCGCTTGTTGGTCATCTGGAACGGCATGTAGGTTGGGTCCATGCCCACCCGCAAGGTACCGCGCTTGACCGCTTCGTCGATGGCGCCTGCCTGTACGGCCGTTACGGCGACCAGGGCGGTAACACCCACCAGCAGTCGCGAAAGGTATTTCTTGAACATCACCAAGTCCCCTGGAAATAAAAGTAGCGAATCTTTTTTATTGGCACGGCCGTACTGGCCGCTGCGTACTGTCGGAGAGGGATGCTAACGCATGGTGGGCTGGGGACCTAGAGCTGGCGGGGACTTTGTTGGCCAAAATCAGCCTGGGCCCTGAAAAGCTTCGCGGGTAAACCCGCGCCTACAGGATGTGTGGATAACCCTGTAGGAGCGGGTTTACCCGCGAAGAAGCCTGTCAGGCGAGTGCCGGTTGGCCTTCGTTCTCCGGGTGCAGCGGCAGCAGCGGCGAATGCGGGTCGTTCTTGATCGACGCACGCCATGCATCGATCCAGGCCGCATTGTGTTCGGCCCATACCTGCTCGTGCAGGCGGGTCAACGCCACCGGGTCGCTGAGCAACGCCAGGCGGGTGTTGAGGTCCAGCCCCTTCGGGCCAACCTCCATCGCCTTGGCCACCCGCTCAACGCGCAATGCTTCGATGGGCGCTGCCTGACCGTGGCGCGCGGTGGCCATGGCGCAGGCCAGGGCATTCTGGCGTGGGTCGACCACTGCCCGCACGAAGCCGTCATGCAGGGCATGCCAGCGGTTCTCGTGGGTGTACTGGTCGGTGGCCAGCAGCTCCTGCGGCGTGGCGTATTCTTCCGGGATGAGGAACAGCTTCTCATCCTTGGCCGCCAGGCCCAGGCGCGTGCGGCTGGAAATCACCGACACAGGGATCGACAGCACCAGCGAACCGACGATTGGCGCCAGCCACCACAGGAAGCTCGGGTTCAGCCACGCCACCAGCCCAGCCCAGGCAAAGCCCAGCAGGGTTTGCGGGCCATGACGGCGTAGCGCTTCGCTCCACGGGGTGGAGTCGTCATCGCGCTGCGGCGAGTTCCAGGTCGCCGCCCAGCCCAGGAACGCGGCCAGCACGAACCGGGTGTGGAAGATCATGCGCACCGGTGCCAGCAGCATGGAGAACAGCATCTCCATCAGCATCGACAGGGTGACCTTGATGCGCCCCCCGAACTCGGTGGCGCCCTTGGCCCAGATCAGGATCACGCTGAGCAGCTTGGGCAAGAACAGCAACACGATGGTGGTGGAGAACAGCGCAACGGCTTTTTCCGGGTGCCACTGGGGCCACAACGGGTACAGCTGGTAGGGCTCGATGAAGTACTGCGGCTCCATCAGCGTGTTGGTGGCCAGCAACGCGGTGGACAGCACCAGGAACAGGAACCACAACGGTGCCGACAGGTACGACATCACCCCGGTGAGGAACACCGCACGGTGCACCGGGTGCATGCCCTTCACCAGGAACAGGCGGAAGTTCATCAGGTTGCCGTGGCACCAGCGGCGGTCGCGCTTGAGCTCGTCCAGCAGGTTGGGCGGCAGCTCTTCATAACTGCCTGGCAGGTCGTAGGCGATCCATACCCCCCAACCGGCACGGCGCATCAGCGCTGCCTCGACGAAGTCGTGGGACAGGATCGCACCGGCGAACGCACCCTTGCCGGGCAACGGCGCCAGGGCGCAGTGCTCGATGAAGGGCTTCATGCGAATGATCGCGTTATGCCCCCAGTAGTGCGACTCACCCAGCTGCCAGAAGTGCAGGCCGGCGGTGAACAGTGGGCCGTATACACGGGTAGCGAACTGCTGCATGCGCGCGTACAGGGTGTCCATGCCAGAGGCCTTGGGCCCGGTCTGGATGATACCGGCATCCGGGTTGGCCTCCATCAGGCGCACCAGGCTGCTCAGGCATTCGCCGCTCATCACGCTGTCGGCGTCGAGCACGACCATGTACTTGTAGTCGGCGCCCCACCGACGGCAGAAGTCGTCGAGGTTGCCGCTCTTGCGCTTCACCCGGCGCCGACGGCGGCGGTAGAAGATACGGCCGAAGCCTTTGGTTTCACGGCACACATCCAGCCAGGCCTGTTGCTCGGCCACGGCGATGTCGGTGTCGTTGGTATCGCTGAGCACGAAGAAGTCGAAACGGTCGAGGTTGCCGCTGGCCGCCACCGACTCGAAGGTGGCGCGCAAGCCGGCGAACACCCGGGGTACGTCTTCGTTGCAAATCGGCATCACCAGCGCAGTACGCGCGTCGGCAGCGATCGGCTCGTTACCGGCACTGCTGCCGGAAATCTTGTACTTGTCGCGCCCGGTCAGCAGCTCGAGGAAGCCCATGAGCGCCGTCCAGAAACCTGCGGACACCCAGCAGAACAGGATGCCGAACAGGATCAGGATGGACGTCTGCAACGCATACGGCCACACCTGCACCACGGTGTCCCACAGGGGCTGGCGGGTGACTTCGTCCAGGTCGACGAACGACCAGCCCTGGTACGGCAGGATGCTCTTCATGTACCAGCCGGCGACAAGGGTCTGGCCGATCATGAGGGTGAGCAGGATGTACCGGCGGATGGAGCCCACCGTGCGCCAACGCGCTGCCGGCAGCTCGCGCTTGGGTGGCTGCGGCGCATTGGGGCGCCCTGTCATGCGCCGCCACAGGCGCACCAGCACGTTGGTGCGCCAGGGCTCTGGCACCACCTTGGTGCGGTTGATCGGCGGGGCGATCTTCAGGCGCAGGCGGCCACTGCCATCGACACTGAGCATCTCGGCGTCTTCAAGCTCGGCCGCATTGCCCACGGTCAGGCGCGAGCCCACCGAGGCCTGCACGGCCTCGGCAGGGCTGGCGTGGGGGGTGGCAGCCAGGCGTTGGTGCAGCTCGCTGAATGACGTGCAGCTGGCAAGCTCTGCTCGCTGCTCGTCACTCAGGGGGAGGTGGGCCAGGTACTCGCCAAGCGATACCGGCCTTGCGTTTGAGTTACTCATCGGCAGGCAACTGGTAGCTCCAGGTCTCGGTCAGCACCTTCTCGGTGGTGGCCGGGGCCCCGGTGGTGGGCGCCGCCTCGGCGGCAGGTTGTTCGGCCTTGGTCGCCTTGCCGGCCTTGGCATGCTTGGCAGCAGCCTTGTCCTGCTTGGTTTCCTGGGCAGGTGCGGCAGCTTCTACCGGCACATCACGCACCAGTGCGGCACGCATCTCGGTCGCTTTATTGGCATCCTTCACCTTGAGCCGCAACGTCAGGCGCCAGCCCTTGGTTTCAGGGTTGTAGCGCAGGTTGTTTTCCACAACTTCGGCGTTGTCGCCCACGCTGATCTGGCTGCGCACCGGGGTGTCTTCCGGCAGAGCAGCCAGCGCAGGGCCGGCAAAGTCGACCAGGAAGGCAACGCTGCCATCCGGCTGACGGATCAGGTTGGACTGTTTCACATCACCGGTGGAGCGCAGGGTCTGCTTCACCCAGCCCAACTCAGGGGCCTGGAATTTGGGCTCGTCGATGGTCCAGTGCAGGCGGTAGGCATAGTCCATGGCTTCGCCCGGCTCAGGCAGTTTTTCCGGGCTCCAGAACGCAACGATGTTGTCGTTGGTTTCGTCGGCGGTCGGGATCTCCACCAGGTCGACGGAGCCTTTGCCCCAGTCACCCTTGGGCTCGATCCACGCGCTTGGGCGCTTCTGATAGTTGTCGTCCAGGTCTTCGAAGTCGCTGAAGGCACGCTGGCGCTGCATCAGGCCGAAACCGCGCGGGTTTTCCACGCTGAAGTTGCTGACCGACAAGTGCTTGGGATTGTTCAGCGGGCGCCACAGCCATTCACCGTTGCCGGCGTGAATCGACAGGCCTTCGGAGTCATGCAGTGCCGGGCGATAGTTCAGCACCTTGGAGGGCTGGTTAGGGCCAAACAGGTACATGCTGGTCAGCGGTGCGATGCCCAGGCGGCTGACGTGGTCACGCAGGTAAACACGCGATTGCACGTCTACCACCGTGTCGTTGCCAGGGCGCAGGGTGAGCTTGTAGGCGCCGGTGGAACGCGGCGAGTCCAGCAGGGCATAGATGACCAGGTGCTTGTCGGCCGGCTGGGGCTTCTCGACCCAGAACTCGGTGAAGCGCGGGAACTCCTCCCCCGACGGCAGCGCGGTGTCGATGGCCAGGCCACGGGCCGACAGGCCGTACACATGGCCCTTGCCGACCACACGGAAGTAGCTGGCGCCAAGCAGGGTCATGATTTCATCCTGCTTGTCGGCCTTGTTGATCGGGTACAGCACGCGGAAACCGGCGTAACCGAGGTTCTTGGTGGCGTCGGCGTCATGCGGGACGTCGCCGAACTCGAACCGGCTCGGGTCGTACTTGATTTCCTCGACCTTGGTGGCGGTGACCTCGTTGATCTTCACCGGGGTGTCGAAGTGCATGCCCTGGTGGTAGAAGGACAGCTTGAACGGCGTCTTGTCGTTGGCCCACTCGGCCTTTTCCTGCAGGAAATGAATCTTCTGGTAGTCCGCGAACTTCATATCGCGGAACACGGCCGGCAGGTTGCTTTTGGGGGCTTCGTACTTCTGGCCGGCCAGATCCTTTGCCTTGGCTGCAACATCGTCAAGATTGAATGCCCATAGCTGGCCCGCGCTCATCAGGCCGACCAACGCCACGCTGGCCATCAGCGCCTTGCGTAGCCGGACGCCAGGGATTCTTGATGCTTTTTGGGGACTAACAATCACGAGCAACCCTCGCCGAAAACAGATCATGAAACCAACGGCCAGCGACAAATGCCGGGTTGGCGAGCACTGTTCGGACCCCGTAAGGGCGTAATGATTCCCCAAACGGATCCAGACATTGCTCGAGTCAGAGTGAAACGAACCTGCGAACGCAGGCCCATGCAGCGCGCGATTATCCAGCAGGTCGCGTGACAACGCATCAGGCTGCAACAACTATTTATCGTACAAAACCCCTTGTTTTCCCAATGGGCAGGGGTTTTTTAACCTCAAATTTGTAACATTAATGTTACAGGGCCATCATTCACCAGGTGCACCTGCATATCTGCACCAAATTGGCCCGTCGCAACCTCGGGGTGGCTGGCCTTGGCCCGCTCCACCAGGTAGTCGAACAGCTCGGCGCCAAGCGCAGGTGGCGCCGCAGTGGAAAAGCTCGGGCGCATGCCATTACGGGTATCCGCTGCCAGGGTGAACTGCGACACCAGCAGCAAGCCACCGCCCACGTCTTTGAGCGAGCGGTTCATCTTGCCCTGCTCATCGCTGAACACACGGTAGTTCAACAGCTTGTGCAACAGCTTGTCGGCCTGTTCGCGGGAATCTTCAGGCTCGACAGCCACCAACACCAGCAGCCCCTGGTCGATGGCACCTACCACCTGCCCCGCCACTTCCACGCGCGCACCGCGCACCCGCTGCAGCAGGCCTTTCATGCTTCTTCCAGGGGCAGGTCCAGCAGGCGCCGGGCCATCTGGTCGGCAGCCCGCACCAGGGCGTCGGTGATACCGGGCTCGGAGGCGGCATGGCCAGCATCGCGGATGACCTTGAGCTCACTGTTGGGCCAGGCCTGGTGCAATGCCCAGGCGTTGTCCAGCGGGCAGATGACGTCGTAGCGACCATGCACGATCACTGCCGGCAGATGGGCGATTTTAGGCACATCGCGAATCAGCTGGTCGGGCTCGAGGAACGCATTGTTTATGAAGTAATGGCATTCGATGCGGGCAATCGACAGCGCCCGCTGCGGCTCCGAGAAGCGGTCCACTACCAGCGGGTTGGGGCGCAGGGTGGCCGTACGGCCCTCCCAGGTAGACCAGGCCTTGGCCGCGTGCATCTGGGCGATCTGGTCGCTGCCGGTCAGGCGCTTGTGGAACGCCGCCACCAGGTCGCCGCGTTCTTCGGGCGGGATCGGGGCCACGTAGTCTTGCCAGTAATCCGGGAACAGGCGGCTGGCGCCCTCCTGGTAGAACCACTGAATTTCCTGCGGCCGGCACAGGAAGATGCCCCGCAGGATCAGGCCGTGAACACGCTCGGGGTGAGTCTGGGCGTAGGCCAGCGCCAGGGTGGAACCCCAGGAGCCGCCGAACAGCACCCATTTATCGATGCCCAGGTGCTCGCGGATACGCTCCATGTCCTCGACCAGGTGCCAGGTGGTGTTGTTTTCCAGGCTGGCGTGTGGCGTGGAGCGGCCACAACCGCGCTGGTCGAAGGTGATGATGCGGTACAGGTTGGGGTCGAAGTAGCAACGGCTCTGAGCGTCGCAACCGGCGCCTGGCCCGCCGTGGATGAACACCACCGGCAACCCCTCCGGCGAGCCGCTTTCATCAACGTACAACACGTGCGGCGCTTCCACGGCCAGATCGTGCCGGGCGTAGGGTTTGATCTGCGGGTAGAGGGTCTGCATTGCGCACTCCGTGTGAGGATGGTTCGGCCGTGGGCCATCATAAACCTGAATTGCAGTTTCGGCACCGTCCCCGCTTACCTGAGCCACTACCAGGCCACAGATATCTACCTCCTACCGGCGCAACCGGCCAGCGACAGTGCCCTGTCATCTCCGAAGGGCTCCCCCATGCCAACAGCAGCCACCGAACAACCCACCTTTCACGCTGCCACCCTTGAACGCCAGGTGCCTGCCTGGCTCAAGGCCGCACCGCCGGCCATCCACCAGGCCATGCGCAACTGGCACCTCGCCCCCGCCTGGCTGACGCCAGCGCTTGCCCAGCAAACCGATGTAGCAAGGGCGTGGCAGGCAGAGCACGCCCGCCACCGTGACAATCAGGCGCAGGTGCAACAGCTGTTCACGCAACTGCCCGACCTGGAACGCTTCGCCTGTGACCTGCTGAGCGACGCCATCAAGCAGCGATTCGGGCTGGAGCTGGACGTACGCACCACCTACCTCATCGATGCGCGGCAGATCGACAGCGCCACGGCTGGCGACAGCCGCCAGGCCGTTGACCGCGCCACCCGCTCGCTGCTGCAGTGTGCGCTGCACAACTTCGAACAAGCCGCTGCCGAGCCTGGCGGGATGGACGCACCCGCAGGCATGCTGAAAAAATCGGTCATCGTCGACCACCGCCGCTACATGGGCAGCGTGCCCATCACCAACGCGCTGGCGATCTCTGCCGAAGACTTCGCCGGGCTATGCCGCACGCTCGACATCGGTGGCAAGTACCACGAGCTGGTGCATGCCATTTACTACCCAGGCTCCGATGAAGCGGCGCTGGCCGTTTACCGCTGCCTGGGCAATGCGCAGGTGTCGGCGTTTCGCCAGGCACTGCATTTCGCCAGGCTCAAGGGCGATATCAGCCGGGCGCTGTATACCGCTGCACTGGGAGTACCCCTGGACCAGCCACCCTCGGCCAATGCCAGTGTGCACTTCAGCCTCGTGCAGCTTTGGGAAACGGAATTGACCGGCGTGCTGCTGGTGACACTGCGCACCGACGGCCATCAGGCCGTCGCCTTGTACATCCCCGAGGATGAGGCAACGCCGTTGAAGGAGTTCCCGACGCTCGAGGCGTTGCACTCGGCGCTGCGGGACCGGCTGCTGGCCGACATCACCTACCTCGACCGGCACATACCCGACCGTGACCAGGCTTCTACCATCAGCCGCCTGCGGGACCGGCTGACACCCCTGCAGTGGAGCGAGCGCGGCATACGTGAGCGGGCGCCGGCACCCCATGCCGAGTTGTATCCGGTTGCCCAACCCCTGCGCCATACGTTCCAGGGCGCCATGGCCTTCCAGCGCGCCCAGCGCCATGAGATGGACGTGCTGTACCACGCCATACCCACACAAATCGTCGACCGCCGCTCGGCACAGGCGCACCGGCAGTTGATTGCCGGGCGAGTACTGGGTGCACTGAACATCGCCGGCTTTGTCATCCCGGGCCTGGGCGAGCTGATGCTTGCTGTATGCGTGGCCCAGCTGGCACATGAGGTGTACGAAGGGATCGACGCCTGGCACAACGACGAGCGCGACACTGCCTACGGTTACTTGGTGGACGTTGTCGAGAACGTCGCCGCCATGGCCGCCTTTGCCGTTGCCGCCAATGTGATCAAGGGCCAGGGAGGCACGCCTGGTGCCCCACCCGCTCCGGTAGCCACGCCGTCCTTCATCGAGGAACTGCACGAAGTCGAAACAACCGACGGCCAGCTGTGCCTGTGGAAGCCGGACCTCACCCCCTACCGCAGCCAGCAACCGCTGCCGCCTGAGCTTGAGCCCGACTCGCTTGGCCTGCGTCACTACCAGGGCCGGAGCTGGCTGGCCCTGGAGGGCAACCACTATGCCGTCGGCCGCTCGCCAGACACCGGTGACTATTACGTGGAGCATCCGCACACACCCGGCCGCTATCGACCGCCCCTGCGACACAATGGGGCTGGCGCATGGCTGCACGTCATAGACCAGCCGCGCAACTGGTCGGGTATCGCTTTGCTGCATCGCGCCGGGCATCTGAGCGCTCACTTCGATGCACCAACCCTGCGCCGCATTCTTGCTGTCAGCGGCGTTTCCGAAGACGCGTTACGCCGGTCGCTGGCAGAAAGCCTGCCGCTGCCGGCCTTGCTGCAAGACACCCTGCAACGCTTCAAACTGGACCAGGCAGTACGCCTACAAGCCGACGCCACCACCTGGGCCACCCGTTTCAGCGAAGCCTACGCGGCCCTTGGTAACCCGACAGGCGCCGACGCCCAGGCCATCCAGCGAGCGTATCCGGCGCTGCCGAAGGCGGTGAGCGAAGAAGTGGCCGCCGCGCTCAGCAGCGCCGAGCGCGACATGCTGGCCCACAGCAAAGTCCCGTTGCGTGTAGCAGAAGAAATCCGCGTTTATCAGCAGCAGGTACGCCTGGCCCGCGCGTATGAGGGTCTTCACCTGGCGTGCGTGCGCACCTGGGACAGCGACCGTCTGATCCTCGAAACCCTGGCACAGCTGCCAGGCTGGCCTGGCGGCACACGGCTACGCCTGCTGCAGCGCAGCACCTGGCCTGCGGCGGAACATGCGGTAGGCGGTGAAGGCGATGGGGCGTACGTCACCATCACCCATGCACGGGCTGGCTACATCGTTCACGAATACAGCCAGCCGGGTGCTGCAATCGTACTGCACCCCAATCTGTACGCCGCCTTGCACCAGGCATTGCCGCAGGCCATGGCGCAGATGGGGGTGGCCCATCCGCAAGCACTGCAACGGTTGCTGCAGGAGCGCCCCCCACTGCCCCGCGCCGCTCTACGAGCGGTGCTGGGGATGCAGCCCGTGCGGCCCGGGTATCGCTCGCCGATGCGCCTGGCCGACGGCAGGCTGGGTTACCGCCTTGGTGGAGGTGGCCCGGCCACACAGAGCGTGGGGCGCCAGGCATTGCTCACGGCAGCGCAGGCGGCAGGCCTTGCCGCGGATGACAGGTCGGCTGAACAGGCCCTGCAAGCGCTGGCCAGCAGGGGGCTATCCCAGCGGCAGATGCTCGACCACTTGCAGACCTTGCTCGAACAACGCCACGAACTGATCAGCCGCCTGGACGACTGGGGCGAAGCCATCACACCGGCCTCCGACCAGGCTGCGCGCAGTTACGACAACCTGCGCGAGGCCATCCTGCAGCATTGGCAGGCCACCGCGTTGCAGGCCAGCAGCACGCCCACGATCAACCTACGGGTAACCCAGGTTCCACTGGCCGATATACCGCTGACCCTGCCTGACTTCTTCAACGCTCAGGTGCGCAGCCTGAGCCTGGTCGACCTGCCATCCGGCGCCCTGTCGGGCTGGGCGCAGAACGAGCGCCTGTTGCAACGCCTGCTGCGCCAGATGCCGAACATCGAGGCGCTGGAAATCACCCGCCCCTATGATCCCAGGGCAACGCCTTCGTTTTTTCTGTTCAGCATCCCCACCATTGCCGAACAACTGCCGGGCTTGCAGCGCCTGGTACTGACCAACCAGAACATCGCGTTTTCCGAAAGTGACGTGAACCTGCTGGCAGGCCTGGGCCAGTTGCGTTACCTGGACCTCAGTGGCAACCGCCTGGCCCAGAACAACAGCCCAAGCTTCCATGAGCTGACCCTGGATTACCTCGGGCTGAACCAGATGCAGCTTTCCCAGTGGCCAATTGGTATCGGCAGCGACGCCTTGGCCCGCATCACCCACCTGTCACTGCGCGACAACAACCTCAGGGCACTGCCCGCGTTTCTGCTCAACGAGGCAGAGGCCCTGACCAGCCCGCCGGTGATTTCGCTGCAAGGCAACGCCATCAACGAAACCCACTTGCAGCGCCTGCTGCTGAACGAGCGCATGGACGCCTCCGGCATCAGCACCGACCAACCGGCGACGCTGGCCGAACGCCTGGCACGCCTGCGCGAAGAGCGGCAACAGATGCGAGACGCCATCGACGGCTGGGCCCAGGCCTCCAGCTCCAGCAACCCACTGACCCAGGCTGCCCTGGAAGACAGGCAGCGCATACAGGCAGCTGTCACGCAGTTCTGGGAGCAGCAGGAGCAAGGGCAGCATTACCTGCGCCTGCAACTGGAAGACGTCGCCATCGCCAACTTTCCGCGGCGCCTGCCGCCGTTCTTCGGCGAGCGGGTACGGGCACTGAGCCTGACGCGGCTGCAGGGGTCCGCGACACAGCTCGATGAACTGCTGAGCCGGTTCCCCAACATCACGCGCCTCACGATCGACAGCCATCAGGAAGCCACGGGGGCACTAGCATCTACCTTGGTACGCCTGCCCCGCCTCACGCACCTGGAGTTCCGCAACATGGGGCTGGAGGTTGACCAGACCATGCTGGAAGCCTTTGCGCGCCTGGAGCACCTGACATCGCTCGATCTATCCGGTAACCGCTCGGCAGCCATCGCCCAGGTGCCCACCCGGCTGGCCCACAACCTGCAATCGCTGACCCTGGCCAACATGAACCTGCAGGGCTGGCCAAACTGGTGCGACAGCCTGCTGCCGCTGGAGTTGCTGGACCTGAGCAACAACAACATCGCTCAGTTGCCCGAGCACATTCTCTCGAACCTGAACAACCCCATGCCGATTTCCTCCATTGCGCTGTTCGACAACCCACTGCCCCTGGAAACCATCCTGCGCGTGCGCACCTTCTCGGACAGCCAGCACAGCTACTCCTTCGCCCTGGACATTCCGGAAAACCTGATGCTGGTGGACAGTTCCAGCGAAGGCTCACTCGACCACCCGCACTTCCCGCTGATGGGCGACGACATGCCCCGGCTGGAAGACTGGCTGCTGGGCAGCGAAGCGCAGAACACAGCACTGCAGGACAGCTGGCAAACCCTGGGCGGGAGCCCCCTACTGCGCCTGGTGGGCCGCTTGCGCAACGCGGCACCGTATGTAGCACCGGGTACCCGCGGCAGTTTTTGCGAGCGGGTGCGGATGATGCTGGTGCTGGCAGCGAGCAACGAACGCGAACGCCCGGTGATGGAGGCGATTGCCGAAGCGGCCCTGCCCGACCCTGAAAGCGGCGCGCAGACGTGCCACGACGGGGCGCTGCAGGAGTTCAACAACATCGAGCTGTACCTGATGGGGCAACGCCTGCTGATCGAGGCAGGCGACACGCTGCAGGCCATGCGTCAGCGCCTGCTGCAGCTGTTCCGTATCGAACAGCTCGAACGCCTGGCCAGCCAGCGTTCCAGGCAGGGTGACCTGGTCTCGGTGCGCCTGGCCTACCGCCGGGAGCTGGCACGGGAACTGGACCTGCCGATCGCCGACGGCATGCGTTTTCGCAGTGCGGCCAACCTGGCCCCTGACGAGATTTCCGAAGTGCTGGAAGCAGTACGGCGCAGCGAACGGGGCCAGCCGCTGATCGACTACCTGATGGCCAACGATGACTGGACGGCACGGCTGCGCGGGGAATACGCCGAACGCTTTGCCGAGATCCAGGCGCACTTGCGCGAGCGTGTACTGGCGCTGGCTAGCCTGGACTATCCCCTGGCCCAGGAGCTGGACCTGCAAGGTGCCTTGCAGGCCGCCGCGGTACAAGAGGCGCTGGAACTGCTGCGGGACCTGACGATTGCGCAGGTCAATCAGACATAACGCACCGCAACTCATCGCAAGCTCTTACGGACCTGCACATGACATATTGATTTAGCAGGGACCTGTGTGGGAGCGGCTTCAGCCGCGAAC
>NZ_BBIU01000022.1 GCF_000730645.1 Pseudomonas parafulva NBRC 16636 = DSM 17004
ACAGAGGTGGCGTGGGTGCCTGGGATAGCTCAGGCACGGAACTGGCCCAAGCTTGCCCGCAACTGCGCCGCCAGGTCATCCAGTACCTTGCTGCTGGCGGTGGTCTGCATCACCACCTCGGCCGAGCGCTCCGCCTGGACGTGGATGGTTTCCACCCGCCCCCGCACCGCCTGGGCCCCACTCGCCTGTTGCTCAGCCGCACGGGTGGCCAAACCGATGGCCGCGTGCACCTGCTCCACCGCCGCCTGTACCGACTGCTGACGGCGCTCGTTGTCACGCAACACCAGCAACCCTTCATTGGCTTTCACCCCCGCCTGGCTGATGGTGGCGACGGCTTCCTTGGCACCCTTCTGCAAGGCGGCGATATGTGCCTGGATGTCTCCGGTAGAGCTCTGGGTCTTGCTCGCCAGGGCGCGTACCTCGTCAGCGACCACGGCAAAGCCCCGGCCCGTTTCACCGGCACGCGCGGCTTCGATGGCGGCGTTCAGGGCCAACAGGTTTGTCTGCTCGGCAATGCCATGGATCACCGTCAGCACCACCTCGATCTGCTCACTCTGCTTGGCCAGCCTTTCGATTACCTGGGAGCCCGCATCCACCTGGCCAGCCAGGTTCTCGATCAGGCCGGCCAACTGGGTAGAAGTGCGGGTGTTTTCATCGGTCGCCTGGCGGATATCCACCACCTGCTGCAGCGCGGCCTGCATCGCATGGCTTTCGGCCTGGGCCTCGTCGGCCATGCTCGACAGGTCGCGCAGGCTGGCAGCCACTTCATCACGCTGCAGCGCGGCAGCCGCATCGGCGCCGGCGTTACGCTGGGCCATGGCGCCGATCTCCACCCCGGTGCGCTGAGCCACCTCACCGGCCTCGCGAACGATGGGCTGCAACTTGTCGACAAAACGGTTCACGGCCGAGGCCATGTCGCCGATCTCGTCACGGCTGTCCATACGCACCCGCTTGGTCAGGTCGCCCTCCCCGGCTGCCAGGTCGTCGAGCGCCGCGATCAGCAGGCGCAACTTGCTCACCACCCGCCGGCCCAGCACCACGGCCACCACCAGCAATACCCCCAGCCCTACCAATACAAGACCCAGGCCAATGCGCCAGCGCAGCTCGCCTGCCGCATCACGAACCGTCTGGGCGGTATTGGCCTGCATCGCGGCGGCGCTGCCTTGCGCCTTCTCCAGGCGCTCGCGCAAGGTCTTGCCGCTGTCGGCGGCAGCGCCCACCAGGCTGTCGCCCACCAGTTGCTCGCCACTGGCAATCAGGGCAGCGAAACGTTGGTCGAGGGCCGCCAGCTGCTGGTCGATGCCCGCTGTCGACACGCCCATCAGTACCTTGCCGATCTCCGCACCATTGGGGTTGATGGGTGCCTCCACGACATACACAGCCGGGTCGCGGCGGGCCGCCTCGATGACCTTGTCCAGCGCACGCTCACCCTGCCCCTTTTCCATCAGGGCCTGGTTGATGGGGTTTTGCCGGTTCAGGTAGCGGGTCAGGTGCTGGCCCTGGGCGTCGTCGTAGATGACGAACAGCACGTTGGGGTTGCGCTGGGCACGCCTGGCGAAATCGGAAAGCACCGGTACATCGTTGTCCCAGATGGCCCGAGGTGCCACCGAAGCCAGCAGTTCGGCCATATCGTTGGCCGATTCCTTCAGGCTTTTCTCGAGGGTGCCGCGCAGTTGCTGCTGTTCGGCCTGCAGGCGCTCCGAAAGGCCTGCACTCAAGCGCTGGCGGGTACTGCTGGACAACCCATCAAGGCCGGCGCGGACATCTTGCCCGGCCTGCTCCAGGTCGCCAGTGAGTTGCTGGCTGTCCTGGCCCAGCCGCTCGCTCAGGTCGGCCTCAAGGGCAGTGACTGTGCTTCGCGTGAGGGCAACAGCCACCAGTACCTGCACCAAAAGGGCGATACCCAGGGCCACAAAGACAGGCCGCAAAAGGCGGCTTCGTAACAGTGAGAGGATGGCAGACACGGTGTAACCCTCGTGTTTTCTGGCGCCACTATTTTGATGGCATCGACAGATATTTCTTACAGCAAGGGTTGTGCCGGGGCAGCGGGGATAAGCGCCAAGGTTGAGCAATCTACGGGCGCGGGTACAGTCGCGCAGAGGCCGCAACAGGCATTGCACAATGAAAAACGCCGCGCCCCCTTACGGGGACGCGGCGTCAGGTCGACCTGGCAGGCCGATCAGGCGAACGGATGGCGCAACACGATGGTTTCGTTGCGGTCCGGGCCGGTGGAGATGATGTCGATCGGCGCGCCAATCAGCTCCGCGATGCGGGTGATGTAGGCACGCGCATTGGCGGGCAGTTCTTCCAGGGTCTTGGCACCCAGGGTCGACTCGCTCCAGCCCGGCAGTTGCTCGTACACCGGCTGCAGGCCGATGTAGCTGTCGGCGTCGGTCGGTGCTTCGATCACTTCGCCGTTGGCATCCTTGTAACCTACGCAGATGCTGATGGTGTCCAGGCCGTCGAGCACGTCCAGCTTGGTCAGGCAGATGCCCGAGATGCTGTTGACGTCGATGGCGCGGCGCAGGATGACGGCGTCGAACCAGCCACAACGGCGGGCACGGCCAGTAGTGGAACCAAACTCATGGCCACGCTTGGCCAGGGTAGCGCCAGTTTCATCGAACAGTTCGGTCGGGAACGGGCCAGAGCCCACACGCGTGGTGTAGGCCTTGGTGATACCGAGGATGTAGTCCAGGTACATCGGGCCAACGCCGGAGCCGGTGGAAATACCGCCAGCGGTGGTGTTGGAGCTGGTGACGTACGGGTAGGTACCGTGGTCGATGTCCAGCAGCGAGCCCTGGGCGCCTTCGAACATGATGTCCTTGCCGGCACGGCGCAGCTTATGCAGCTCGGCGGTGACGTCGAGCATCATCGGCTTGAGCTGTTCGGCATAGGCCATGCACTCGTCCAGGGTCTGCTGGAAGTCGATGGCAGGCTCTTTGTAGTAATTCACCAGCTGGAAGTTGTGGTAATCCAGCAGCTCACCCAGCTTGGCGGCAAAACGCTCACGGTGGAACAGGTCGCCCACGCGCAGGCCACGGCGTGCCACCTTGTCTTCGTAAGCGGGGCCGATACCACGGCCGGTGGTGCCAATCTTGGCTTCGCCACGGGCTTTTTCACGGGCCTGGTCCAGCGCCACGTGGTAAGACAGGATCAGCGGTGCAGCCGGGGAAATGCGCAGGCGCTCGCGCACCGGTACGCCCTTCTCTTCCAGCTTGGTGATTTCACGCATCAGTGCATCCGGGGCAACGACCACGCCGTTGCCGATCAGGCACTGCACGCCTTCACGCAGGATACCGGACGGAATCAGGTGCAGAACGGTCTTCTCACCGTTGATCACCAGGGTGTGGCCCGCGTTGTGGCCACCCTGGTAGCGCACTACGGCGGCAGCATGTTCGGTCAGCAGATCGACGATCTTGCCTTTGCCCTCATCACCCCATTGGGTGCCCAGGACGACGACATTCTTACCCATTACATTGGTCCTCATTCACGCAAACTTGGTTGCCGGCCTTTGCCGACGCAGAAACTCACTGGGCCAGCGGCAGAACCTGCCAGCGCCCGTCTTGCTGAATCAATTGCCGATCACAATCCGCTTCGAAGGCAGCACTCAACGGCTGGCCAGGCAGCGCCTGGACCACTCGCTGGCCCTCGTTGCGCAACTGGCAGACTTGCTGCCAGAGGGCCGCATCGCCACTGTCCGGCATCCAGATGCCGCCCGTGGGCAATACGACCTCCGCTCGCCCCAGTGTGACCAGGGTCTTCAAATCCGTGGAGAAACCAGTGGCCGGGCGCGCCCGACCGAAATCAGCGCCAATGTCATCATAGCGCCCACCCTGGGCGATCGATTGACCTTCGCCCGGCACGAACACCGCAAACACCACACCCGTGTGGTAGTTGTAACCGCGCAGCTCGCCCAGGTCGAAGTACAGCGGCAGGGCCGGGTAGCGCGATGCCAGGCGATCCGCGATCGCCAGCAGGTCGTCCAGCGCGGCCAGTACGCTGGCCGGCGCACGGCCCAGGCGTACGCGGGCCTCGGCCAGCACCTCGCGGCCGCCGCACAACTCGACCAACGCGCGCAACATGTTGCCCAGGTCCTTGGGCAAGTCGGCGGTCAAGGCCTGCACTTCATCCACGGCCTTGCGCTGCATGGCGTCGAACAGTTGCTGTTCCACAGCGCCGGACAACCCGGCAGCACGGGCCAGGCCGCGGTAGATGCCCACGTGGCCCAGGTCCATGTGCACGTCGGGCACATCGGCCAGTTGCAGCGTGGCCAGCATCAGGCTGATGACTTCGACGTCACTGGTGGGGCTGGCATCGCCGTACAGCTCTGCGCCCAACTGGATCGGGCTGCGCGAGGTGGACAAGGCCCGCGGCTGGGCATGCAGCACGCTGCCGGCGTAGCACAGGCGGCTTGGGCCTTCACGGCGCAAGGTATGGGCATCGATGCGTGCCACTTGCGGGGTGAAGTCGGCGCGAAAGCCCATCAGGCGGCCGGACTGCGGGTCCACCACCTTGAAGGTGCGCTGGTCCAGGTCCTGGCCGGCGCCGGTGAGCAGCGACTCCAGGTACTCGATATGCGGCGTGACGACCAGTTCGTAGCCCCAACTCTGGAACAGGTCCAACACCTGGCGCCGCGCGATTTCGATGCGCGCAGCCTCAGGTGGCAGTACTTCCTCGATGCCATCTGGCAGCAGCCAGCGGTCTACCGTTGCCATTACGCCATTTCCCCTCTGGTCCGGGCGGCCGCCCGCAGGCCAGCCGTCAGTAAAGCCGGTATCGCGCACAGCAACGGGCAGCACTGATCCCAGCGCAGCCACCGTACCCGATACCCTCGAATTGCCTTGCGAGCTGAGCAAACCGTCAACCGGCGCGTGCCAATCAACCTTGCAGACGCAAAAAAGCCGGGAAATTTCCCGGCTGACTCATGATACACCCGTTTTCATTCAGGATGCACCCCGCCAGGCGTTTTAGCTGCCAGGCGGGGCACCAACCCGAACGAGCCTCAGGGCCGGCTCTTGTCCATGAAGCGGAAGAACTCGTTCTTCGGGTCCAGGACCAGTACATCGCTCTTGCTCGAGAAGCTGTCACGGTACGCTTGCAGGCTACGGTAGAACGCGTAGAAATCGGCGTCCTGGGTGTAGGCCTTGGCGTAGATGGCAGCGGCCTGGGCATCACCGTCACCGCGGGTTTCCTCGGCTTCACGGTAGGCCTCGGCCAGCAGTACGCGGCGCTGGCGATCAGCGTCGGCACGGATGCCTTCTGCCAACTCGTTACCCTTGGCGCGGTGCTCGCGGGCTTCACGCTCACGCTCGGTGCTCATGCGGTCGAACACGCTGCGGTTGACTTCCTTCGGCAGGTCGATGGCCTTGACGCGAACGTCGACAACCTCGATACCCAGCTCCTTGTTGGCCATGCGGTTAAGCGAAGCGGTGATGTCTGCCATCAACGCGTCACGCTCACCGGACACCACCTCGTGCAGTGTGCGTTTACCGAACTGGTCACGCAGGCCGCTTTCCAGGCGACGGGACAGACGCTCGTCGGCGATCTGCTTCATGCCGGAAGTGGCGGTATAGAAACGCTCGGCATCCTTGACGCGCCATTTGGCGTACGCATCGACCATCACCGCTTTTTTCTCCAGGGTCAGGAACCGCTGGGTGGGGGCGTCGAGGGTCATGAGGCGTGCGTCGAACTTGCGCACCTGGTTCACGTACGGAATCTTCACGTGCAGGCCAGGCTGCACATCCGCCTGGACCACCTTACCGAAGCGCAGCAGCACTGCCCGTTCGGTCTGGGCCACGATGTAGAAGCTGTTCCAGGCCACAATACCCAGTACCACAGCGACGATCAGGGCGATCAGCGATCGGTTGCTCATCAGCGGCTCTCCCTAGTGCGCAGCGGTTGCTGTTGCTGTTGCGTGTCCTGCGCCGCACGGGCAGCGGCTGCATCATTCGCCGACGATACGCCGCTGCTTGGCGCGGCCGGGTTGCGGCTGCCTTCGACCATCTTGTCCAGTGGCAGGTAGAGCAGGTTGTTCTGCCCGTCCTTGGTGGCCACCATGACTTTGCTCGAGTTGCTGTAAACCTCTTGCATGGTCTCCAGGTACAAACGCTGGCGGGTCACGTCAGGCGCCTTGCGGTACTCGGTGACCAGCTTGACGAAGCGGTCGGCCTCACCTTTGGCACGGGCGATGACTTCGTCGCGGTAGCCGTTGGCGTCCTCGATGATGCGCTGGGCCTGACCCCGAGCCTCGGGTACCACACCATTGGCGTAGGACTCGGCCTGGTTGCGGGCACGCTGCTCGTCTTCGCGGGCACGGATCACGTCATCGAAGGCTTCCTGCACTTCACGCGGGGCTGCCGCGCTCTGTACGTTGACCTGGGTCACGGTGATGCCGGTACGGTAGTTGTCGAGGAAGCGCTGCAGGCGTTCGCGGATATCCACGGCCATCTGCTCACGGCCTTCGGTCAGCACCTGGTCCATAGAAGTGGAGCCCACCACATGGCGCAGGGCACTGTCGGTCGCGTGCTGCAGGCTCACCTCAGGCTGGTCGACGTTGAGCACGAAGTCCTGCAGGTTGGTGATCTTGTACTGCACGGTCAGCGGCACTTCGACGATGTTCTCGTCTTCGGTCAGCATCTGGCCCTGCTTGGTGTAGGCACGCTCACGCGTGACGTTTTCCATGTACTTGCGATCGATGGGCGGGAAGTAGATGTTCAGGCCGGGACCGACCGTTTCATAGTACTTGCCGAAGCGCAGCACCACGGCTTGCTCCTGCTCGTCGACCACGTAGACAGCGCTATACAGCCAGATGGCAGCCAGCACGGCCAGGCCGATGCCCAGCAGGCCCAGGCCACCACCCTTGCCGACATTGCGGTCACCGCCGCCGCCACGTTTTTTATTACCGCCGAACATGCCATTCAGGCTGTCCTGCAGTTTGCGGAAGGCCTCGTCCAGATCCGGTGGCCCTTTTTTGTCACCGCCACCGCCGCCGCCACCATTACCGCGGCGACCGCCCCAGGGATCCTGATTGTTCGAGTTGCCACCCGGCTCGTTCCAAGCCATAGCGCTCTCCATCTGATAAAGCAAAGACGCGCCCACGGCGCGCCGTCCAATGCTACAGAATGCCTGTCATTGCTGCCCGGCGACGTCGACGAGCATTTATTGCAAAGTGTGTTGCTCGACAAACACTTGCGGCTCCATGCCTTCCCGGCTGACCAGGCGGTTGAGCTCGACCCAGGGCAGCCGCACACTCAGCAGGCTGCGCCCTTCTTCATCATGCGCTTCACTCTGCACCGCGCCCAGGTCAAAGAATTGCGCGCGCAAGCGGGCAAAACGCTGCTCCAGGCACAGGGTGCCAACAAACAGATCATCGCCGAGCAGCTCGGCAACCGCCTGGCCAACCAGCTCCAGGCCACGCCCATCGCGTGCCGACACCCAGACCCGCTCGGGTTTGCCGTCGGCATTGCGCTGGATCTGCGGCTCGACATCTTCAAGCAGGTCGAGTTTGTTATACACCTCGAGGATCGGCAAGCCTTCGGCGCCAATCTCTCCCAACACCGCCAGCACCTGCTCGATCTGCTCCATGCGCTCGGGCTCATGGGCATCGATGACGTGCAGCAGCAGGTCGGAGTTGCTCGACTCTTCGAGCGTAGCCCTAAAAGCCTCGACCAGCTTGTGCGGCAAGTGGCGGATAAAGCCCACCGTGTCGGCCAATACGATTGGCCCCAGGTCGTCCAGTTGCAGGCGGCGCAGGGTTGGGTCGAGCGTGGCGAACAGTTGGTCGGCGGCGTACACCTCGGACTGAGTCAAGGCGTTGAACAGTGTGGACTTGCCGGCGTTGGTATAGCCCACCAGCGAAACCGAGGGGATGTCTGCCCGCTTGCGGCCGCGACGCGCCTGCTCACGCTGGCTGCGCACCTTTTCCAGCCGTGACTTGATCTGGCGTATGCGCACCCGCAGCAGGCGGCGGTCGGTTTCCAGCTGGGTTTCACCCGGCCCGCGCAGGCCGATACCGCCTTTTTGCCGCTCAAGGTGCGTCCAGCCGCGTACCAGACGGGTACTCATGTGCTCCAGCTGGGCCAGTTCGACCTGCAGCTTGCCTTCATGGGTACGCGCCCGCTGGGCGAAAATATCGAGGATCAGCCCGGTACGGTCGAGCACACGGCACTCGAACACGCGCTCGAGGTTGCGCTCCTGGCTGGGCGTGAGGGTGTGATTGAAAATCACCAGGTCTACCTGTTCGGCATGGACCAGGTCGTGCAATTCCTCGACCTTGCCACTGCCAATCAGGTATTTGGCGGAAGGCTGATGCCTTGTCACCGTGACCAGCGAGACGATGTCGGCACCTGCCGACAGCGCCAGCTCCTGAAACTCCTGCGGGTCTTCACGCGCCTCAGGGTTCTGACCTTCCAAGTGAACGAGCAAGGCCCGTTCACCACCACCGTGGCGCTCAAAGAACAATGCAGGCTCCTATCAGGCGTTGCCTGGCTCGCTGTCGCCGCTCTCGGAATCGGACGGGCTTGGCAGACGAACCGGACGGGCAGGTACGACAGTGGAAATGGCGTGCTTGTAGACCATCTGGCTGACGGTGTTTTTCAGCAGTACCACGAACTGGTCGAAGGATTCGATCGAGCCCTGCAGCTTGATACCGTTGACCAGGTAGATCGAAACCGGAACCTTTTCTTTTCTCAAGGTGTTCAAGTAAGGGTCTTGTAGCGAATGCCCTTTTGACATATGCCGCACTCCTGTAAGGATAAATAATTGGAAAATCTGGAAAAACGATAAATTGGGCCGCCCATCGCAAGGATAGACGGCAATCAGCAGGGACTCAGCTCAATATGGAGATGGCCCCAAGGTATTTCAAGGTGCGGGACAGATTGTCGCAGGCAAGGCTGTCGAGCCACTGCACGCCCGGCCAGCCACGCAACCAGGTGAACTGCCGCTTGGCCAGCTGCCGGGTGGCAATGATACCGCGCTCGCGCATCTCATTCTCATCCAGTATGCCGTCCAGGTAGTCCCAGACTTGCCGATACCCCACAGCCCGTATAGACGGCAACCCGGCGTGCAAGTCACTTCTGGCTCGCAGCATTCGGACCTCGTCGACAAAGCCCTGTTCCAACATCTGTGAAAATCGTAACGCAATTCGGTGATGCAGAATGTGACGATCTGTAGGCGCTATCGCCAAACTCGCGACAGTATAGGGCAAATGGCCGCCCGCGCCTGCGTCTGCGCCGCTACTTTCAGCCAATTGACGCTGGCGATGGGCCGTCATGCTCTGGCCGCTGACGCGGTACACCTCAAGCGCCCTGATCAACCGCTGAGGGTCGTTGGGATGAATGCGGGCAGCTGATTCCGGGTCGACCTCAGCCAGTTGCCGGTGCAGCGCCGCCAGGCCCTGCGCCTGCGCCAGGGTTTCCAGCTCGGCGCGCACCTGGGCGTCCGCTGCCGGCATGTCCGCCAGGCCGTCGATCAAGGCCTTGTAGTAGAGCATGGTGCCGCCCACCAGCAGCGGGATGTTGCCCCGCGCGGTGATCTCGCCCATGACCTGGAGGGCGTCGGCGCGAAACTGCGCCGCCGAGTAGCTTTCGGCAGGGTCGCGAATATCGATCAGGTGGTGCGGGTGAGCCGCCAGCATGGCCTTGGACGGCTTGGCCGAGCCAATGTCCATGCCCCGGTATACCAACGCCGAATCAACGCTCACCAGTTCACAGGGCATGACCTTGCTCAGCTCGATGGCCAGGTCGGTCTTGCCGGACGCCGTCGGGCCCATCAGGAAGATTGCAGGGGGCTTGCCACTCATGTCATCGGCCGCGCAAAAAGAGTTTGTCCAGGTCATCCAGGCCCATCTGCGTCCAGGTAGGGCGCCCGTGGTTGCACTGGCCGCTGCGCTCGGTGTTTTCCATGTCACGCAGCAGGGCGTTCATCTCCGGGATCGCCAGGCGCCGGTTGGCACGCACTGCACCGTGGCAAGCCATGGTGCCGAGCAGTTCGTTGAGGTGCGCCTGAATGCGATCACTGGTGCCGTATTCCATCAGGTCGGCCAGAACATCCTGTACCAGGCGGTTGGCCTCCGCCTGCTTGAGCAATGCCGGGATCTGGCGAATCGCCAGGGTTTCCGGGCCAAGGCGCTGCAGCTCGAAGCCCAGTCGCTGGAACCACTGGCCATGTTCCTCGGCGCAGTCGGCTTCGCGCTGGCTCAAGGCCAGGGTTTCGGGCACCAGCAGCGGCTGGCCACTGAGGCCTTCGCTGGCCATGGCCACCTTCAGCCGTTCGTACATGATGCGTTCATGGGCCGCGTGCATGTCCACCAACACCAGGCCGACCGCGTTTTCGGCCAGGATGTAGATACCCTTGAGTTGCGCCAGGGCATAGCCCAACGGCGGAATATCGCCCTGGCTCTCCGGCAGCGCGGCAGGCGCGGTGGCGCCTTCGGCCAGCGGCTTGTAGAACTCGCGGTACACCGCCTGTGCCTCAGCCGCGGGCAACGGCTGCGACGGGCGCGGCGTGTACGTGTACTGGTAGCCGGCGCCGCTGCCCCCGTTGCTGAACGACGGCTGGGCACGGGGTGGTTCCAGCACCGCAGCCGCCAGGCGCATTTCGCCTTGCGGGCCGAATTCGCCAGCCTGCTGGCCGGTGGGGCGCACAGCCTCGGGCACGGCAGCCGGGGCAGCCAACTGGTCCTCTGGCCGCACATCGGCCAGGGCGCGGTGCAAGGTGCCGTAGAGAAAGTCGTGCACCGAACGCCCTTCACGGAAGCGCACTTCGTGCTTGGTGGGGTGCACGTTGACGTCGACGCCGTTGGGCTCAAGCTCAAGGAACAGCACGAACGTGGGGTGCCGGCCATTGAACAGCACATCACGGTAAGCCTGCCGCACGGCGTGGGCCACCAGCTTGTCGCGGACCGCACGGCCATTGACGAAGAAATACTGCAGGTCGGCCTGGCTGCGCGAGAACGTCGGCAGCCCAACCCAGCCCCACAAGCGCAGGCCGTTGCGCTCTACCTCGATGGGCAGCGCCTGCTCCATGAAGCCCGGGCCGCAGATGGCGCCCACCCGCCGCGCACGGGCCGTTTCGTCATGAGCCTCGTGCAGGCTGAGAATGCTCTTGCCGTTGTGGCGCAGGTGGAAGGCAACATCAAAACGCGCCAGCGCCAGGCGGCGCACCACTTCCTGCAGGTGATCGAACTCGGTTTTTTCGGCCTTGAGAAACTTGCGCCGGGCCGGCGTGTTGAAAAACAGGTCGCGCACTTCTACCGACGTGCCCACTGGGTGAGCCGCCGGCTGCACCCGCGGGGTCATCTCACGGCCTTCGGTTTCCACCTGCCAGGCTTCGCTGGCACTGGCGGTACGCGAGGTGAGGGTCAGGCGGGCAACGGAGCTGATCGAGGCCAGCGCCTCGCCCCGAAAGCCCAGGCTCAGTACCCCTTCGAGGTCTTCCAGCTCGCGGATCTTGCTGGTGGCGTGCCGCGCCAGCGCCAGCGGCAGGTCGTCGGCAGAAATCCCGCCGCCGTCATCGCGCACCTTCAACAACTTCACGCCGCCCTGCTCCACCTCCACGTCGATACGACGGGCCCCGGAGTCCAGGCTGTTTTCCAGCAGTTCCTTGGCGACCGAGGCAGGCCGCTCGACTACCTCACCCGCCGCAATCTGGTTGGCCAGCCGCGGGCTGAGCAGCTGGATGCGGGAACCGCCGCTCATTGCGAGGCCAACGTGGTAGCAGGGATATCCAGGCGCTGGCCCACCTTCAGTTCATCGGTCTTCAGGCTGTTGGTGTTGCGCAGGCTGCTCACACTGACCTGGTAGCGCACAGCCAGCATGGCCAGGGTCTCGCCGGGGCGCACCGTGTGCTCACGTGGGCCCTGGGCGATCTTGCCGCTGTCACGCAGCCAGGCGATATAGGTGCCTGGCGGCGGGTTTTGCTGGAAGTACTGTCGCACGCCGGTATGGATCGAGCGGGCAAGTGCCTGCTGATGGCTGCGGGTCGACAGCTTGGCGGCCTCCGCATTGTTGGAGATGAACCCGGTTTCCACCAGAATCGAAGGAATATCGGGCGACTTCAATACCATGAAGCCCGCTTGCTCGACCCGCTGCTTGTGCAGCGATGTGATGCGCCCCATGTTGCCCAGCACCTTCTGCCCCACGTTGAGGCTGGAGCTGAGCGTGGCGGTCATCGACAGGTCCAGCAGTACACCTGCCAGCATGCGGTCCTTGTCATCCAGGCTGACGTTGCCTGCACCACCGATCAGGTCGGAGCGGTTTTCCGTGTCGGCCAGCCAACGTGCGGTTTCGGACGTGGCGCCACGGTCAGACAAGGCGAACACCGATGCACCGAAGGCAGCACGGGAAGGCGCGGCATCGGCATGGATCGAAATGAACAGGTCGGCGCCTTTCTTGCGCGCGATTTCGGTGCGTTTGCGCAACGGGATGAAATAATCACCCGTACGCGTCAGCTCGGCCCGGAAGCCCTTTTCGGCACTGATCTGGCGTTGCAGCTCGCGGGCGATCTGCAGCACGATATCTTTTTCATGCTGCCCACTGGACCCGGACGCGCCAGGGTCTTCGCCGCCGTGACCGGCGTCGATGGCGACCACGATATCGCGCTTGCCACTGGGTACCGGCGGTAACTTGATGGCAGGCTGCGTGGGCGTCACCGGCACAGCCGGGGTGGTTGCCGGCGCCTGCACCGGTGGTGGAGCCGGCGGCGGCGCAGTGGCGGCGATGGCGTCGGCTTCCTGGTCATACAGGTCGACCACCAGGCGGTTGCCATACTGCGCGTTGGGCGCAAGGGTGAAGCTCTTGGGGGTGACCGACTTTTTAAGGTCGACCACCACCCGCAAATCGGTAGGGGTACGCTGGGCAGAGCGCACGCTGCTGATTGGCGTGTTGGAGGTGGCAACCTTCAACGGGGCGGCCAACGTCGCACCATTGATATCGATAACCAGCCGGTCCGGTGCGCTCAGGGTAAAGACGCTGTGCTGCACGGGGCCAGACAGGTCGAAAACCAGCCGTGTGTTGTCCGGCGCGCGCCACAGGCGCACGCTCTTGACTTGAGTGACGGCCAGAGCGTCAACGGTCACCGTTGTCAGCAGCAGCCCAACGATGGCGACCAGTGCGCGTATGCGCATACCTACCCCACTTACTGTTTATAGTGTTCGGCCAGTGCCACGCACCAGGCCTCGCCACGAGCCCCCTGCGGCGACAGGTCAAGCGAGCGTCCGCCAGCTTGGGGGCTTATGGTAATGGTCAGGTCAGGCTTTGGCAAAACGCCCGCACCCTTTTGTGGCCACTCGAACAGGCACAGTGGGTCCCCCTCGAAATAGTCACGAATACCCATGAACTCAAGCTCCTCTGGATCGACCAGCCGATAAAGGTCGAAGTGAAAAGCTCGGACATCACCGATCTCGTAGGGTTCGACAACGGTGAACGTCGGGCTTTTCACTGCACCAGTATGGCCCAGGCCACGGATCAGGCCACGTGACAGCGTGGTCTTGCCCGCGCCCAGGTCCCCTTCAAGAAAAATCACACCGCGACCATCGGTGACAGTGGCTAGGTGTGCGCCGAAGGCGACAGTGGCCGCTTCGTCGGCCAGAAACAGGTTTAAGCCAGGCACGCGCTGTGCTCCTCCAACAAATAACGAATGACAGGTATCAGGTCACTGGCCGCCAGCCCCCGGCCTTCACTGCCCAGGCGTTCACCGGCACGGGCGTGCAGCCACACCCCTAGCCCTGCGGCTTCCCAGGCGCTCAGGCCCTGCGCCAGCAGCGCGGCCAGCACGCCACTGAGTACATCGCCCAGGCCAGCGCCGGCCATGGCCGGGTGGCCACGGTCGCAGAGCATCAGTTGCCCATCCGGGTCGGCCACCAAGGTGCCGGCGCCCTTGAGCACGCATACGCTGTTGTAGCGCCGCGCCAGCTTGCGCGCAGCCCCCGGCCGGTCGGCCTGCACCGCTTCGGTAGAAATGCCCAGCAGCCGCGCAGCCTCCCCCGGGTGCGGCGTGAGCACGCTGCCGCTGGGCAGCGCCAGGGGCGCACTGGCCAGCAGGTTCAGGGCGTCGGCATCCCATACCTGCGGGCGGTCGGCATTGGCCACCGCCGACAACAGGCTGCGCCCCCACCCCGCCTGCCCCAGGCCAGGGCCCACCACCAGCACCGAGGCGCGCTCCAGCACGCCCATCAGTTGGTTGGCCGACTGCACCCCAAGGCACATGGTTTCAGGCAGGCGGGCGAGGCCTGCGGCAACGTGCTCCGGGCGCGTTGCAAGGCTGACCAGCCCTGCCCCGCAGCGCAGCGCCGCCTCGCCGGCAAGCAGCACAGCGCCCCCGGTGCCCAGGTCGCCGCCTACCACCAGCACATGGCCGAAGTCGCCTTTATGGGCCTGCGCAGGCCGCGGCGGCAGGTGCGCGACGGTGAGGCTGCTGAGCAGCTGCGGCGCAGGGTTTGGGTGTTTGGTCTGTGGCATGGGGTCAAAAGCTCCAATGTCTGGCAGAATTATACGCACCTGAGCCCGTATTGCTTGCCCATCCATGCCCGCCTCCACACCCGACCTCGAACAGTTGGCCCAATCGATCAAGATGTGGGGCCAGGAACTCGGCTTTGCCCACGTAGGCATCGCCGGGGTCGACCTTGGTGAACACGAACACCACCTGCAGCGCTGGCTTGATGCTGGCTACCAGGGCGAGATGGAATACCTGGGTGCCCATGGCAGCAAGCGCGCCCACCCCGAGCAGTTGATCCCCGGCACGGTACGGGTGGTGTCGCTGCGCATGGATTACCTGCCTGGCGACACGCAGATGGCGCAGCGCCTGGCCCAGCCCGAAAAAGCCTACGTCTCCCGCTATGCCCTGGGCCGCGATTACCACAAGCTGGTGCGCAAGCGCGTGCAGTTTCTGGCCGACCGCATCCAGGCAGCCATCGGCCCGTTCGGTTACCGGGCCTTTGTCGACAGCGCCCCGGTGCTGGAAAAAGCCCTGGCCGAACAGGCCGGGCTGGGCTGGATTGGCAAGAACACCCTGCTGCTCAACCGCAAGGCCGGTAGTTACTTTTTTCTTGCCGAGCTGTTCGTCGACCTGCCGCTGCCGGTGGACCCGGCCACCACCAGCGAGCACTGCGGGCGCTGCCAGGCCTGCCTGGACATCTGCCCGACCCAGGCTTTCGTCGGGCCGTACGTGCTGGACGCGCGCCGTTGCATCTCCTACCTCACCATCGAGCTGAAGGGCCCGATACCGGTGGAGCTGCGCCCCATGATGGGCAACCGGGTATTCGGCTGCGACGACTGCCAGATCGTGTGCCCCTGGAACCGCTTTGCCAAAGCCACCCGCGAGCAGGACTTCCAGCCACGCCATGGGCTGGAGAATGCCGAACTGGCCGAGATGTTTCTGTGGGACGAGAAAACCTTCCTGCGCAAGACCGAGGGCGGCCCCTTGCGCAGGGCGGGCTACGAGCGCTGGCTGCGCAACCTGGCAGTGGGGCTGGGCAATGCGCCGTCTACGATCCCGGTGATCGAGGCGCTGAAGGCACGCCGTGACGATGGCTCGGAGCTGGTGCGTGAGCATGTGGCGTGGGCATTGGCCCAGCACCACATTCAATAGCCCCGTGCCCAAGCCTGCGGCATCAGGCCTGAAAATGGCCTATTGCTGGTCGTTGTAGTGGAACTTGGGCATTTCCCAGTGAAAACGGATGGCCAGCAACCGCACCAGGAACCCGCCGAACAAGGTCAGCAGCATCGCCTGCTCGGCTGGCACGTTGAAATACACGCACCCCAGGTAGAACCACGCGGCTGCGAACGACACACTGGCATACAGCTCGCGGCGGAAGACCAGGGGGATATCGTTGCAGAAGATATCCCGCAAAATCCCGCCGAACACCCCGGTGATGACCCCGCTGATCGACGCCACCAACATGCCCTGCCCCATTTCCAGGGCAGTCATGCAGCCGATCAGCGTGAACGCCACCAACCCCAGGGCATCGAGCACCAGAAACAACGAGCGCAGGCGGCGCATCATCGGCGCGATGAAGATGGTGAACAGTGCCGCGCAACTGGTAAGCACCAGGTATTCAGGGTGCTTGACCCAGGTCAGCGGGTAATGGCCAAGCAGCACATCGCGTACCGAGCCGCCGCCCAGTGCCGTCACGCAGGCAATCAGCACCACACCGAACCAGTCCATGCCACGACGCCCGGCAGACAGCGCGCCCGTCATCGCTTCAGCGGTGATGGCGATCAGGTAAAGCATCAACAACATGAAGCACATTCCTTGAAGCGACAAGCGGCAAGTGGCAAGCGTTAGGCGGCAAACGCCGCCTTCGGTCTGCTGGCTGATGCTCAGAACTTGATGAAGTGCTCGCGATAGTGGCGCAGCTCGGCGATGGACTCGCGAATGTCGTCCAGTGCCAGGTGGGTGCCGCCCTTGACGAAGCTGTCGCGCACCTCTGGTGCCCAGCGTGCGGCGAGCTCCTTCAGCGTGGACACGTCCAGGTTGCGGTAGTGGAAGTAGTTTTCCAGGTTGCGCATGTGACGGTAGAGGAAGCGGCGGTCCTGGCAGATGCTGTTGCCGCAGATCGGCGACTTGCCCTTGGGCACCCACTGTTCGAGGAAGGCGATGGTCTGCGCCTCGGCCTCGGCCATGCTGACCGTGCTTTCGCGCACCCGCTGGGTCAGGCCCGAAGCGCCATGGGTACGGGTGTTCCAGTCGTCCATGCGCGCCAGCACCTCATCGCTGTGGTGGATGGCGATCACCGGGCCTTCGGCCAGGGTATTCAGGTCACTGTCGGTGACGATGGTGGCCATCTCGATGATGACATCGCTGTCCGGATCCAGGCCGGTCATTTCCAGGTCGATCCAGATCAGGTTCTGTGGGTTTTGCATGGGGCGCTCCTCGAATAGGCGCTCATTTTAGCCCAGACGCCCCGGTACCGGTCAAAAAGCCAAGCGCACAGGCCGTGGGGCCGACGTGCTAGACTGCCTGCCGATTTCAACGCCCCGCGTGGGGCTCTCCTACGGAGCGTTCATGGCCAAACGCCAGCTCAACCGCCGTCAGAACTGGCGTATCGAAAAAATCCAGAACGAACGCGCTGCCCGTGCAGCCAAGCGTGAGCAGCACGTGCTGCACGAACTGGAAGGTGGTGACCTGGGGCCGGAACAACTGGGCCTGGTAATTGCGCACTTTGGCGTCCAGGTCGAAGTGGAAGCCCAGGACGGCGACACCGCCGGCCAGGTGTTCCGCTGCCACCTGCGGGCCAACCTGCCAGCACTGGTGACCGGCGACCGGGTAGTCTGGCGGGCGGGCAACCAGGGTATCGGCGTGATCGTGGCGCAGATGCCTCGCAGCACCGAGCTCTGCCGGCCCAACAACCACGGCCAGCTGAAGCCGGTGGCGGCCAACGTCGACCTTATCGTCATCGTCTTCGCACCCGCCCCCGAGCCACACCCCAACCTTATCGACCGCTACCTGGTGGCCGCAGAACACGCGGGCCTGCGCCCGTTGTTGCTGCTGAACAAGGCGGACCTGATCGACGAACAGAATGGCCCCGGCCTGCACCAGTTGCTTGAGGTGTACCGCGAACTGGGCTACCCGCTGCTGGAGGTATCCGCGCACCAGGGCGACGGTATGCAGCGCCTGCAGCAGACGCTCGACGGCCACATCAGTGTGTTCGTTGGCCAGTCGGGCGTGGGCAAGTCTTCCCTGGTCAACAGCCTGCTGCCCGATGCCGGCACGCGCGTGGGCGACCTGTCGGAGTGGTCAGGCCAGGGCACCCACACCACCACCACCGCCCGCCTGTACCACTTCCCCAATGGCGGCGACCTGATCGACTCGCCGGGCATCCGTGAGTTCGGCCTGGGTCACGTCAGCCGTACCGACGTGGAAGAAGGTTTCATCGAGTTCCGCGACCTGTTCGGCACTTGCCGCTTCCGCGACTGCAAGCATGACCGCGAACCGGGCTGCGCACTGCTCAAGGCCCTGGATGACGGGCGTATAAAGCCGCAACGCATGAATAGCTACCGCTCGATCATCGCCAGCCTGACTTAAGGTAGATGCGCTCGCCGTGGTAGTTGCGCTGGCCGTGAGATCGAGCGCCGCACGGGCGGCGCTCGATCCCGTAGGCGCTGCACCCGTTACGCCAAACAGCCGTCAGCGCTGATACCGCCAAAGGCCTATTGCTCCTTGGCTTCATCCATCTTCAGCGCGCCATCTTCAAAGATATTCAGCTTCTGGCGCAACTCGCGGGGCTGCATGGGCGCCTGGTCGTTGTCGTTGTCGGCCTTGGGCGCAGCGGGTGCCGCAGCGCCGGGCGCCGACGCGGGGGCGGCGGGCGCTTGTTTCGAACCTTGCTCGCCCTCGATATCACGCTGGGCCTTCTTGGTCAGCACGATGATGTCGATGCGGCGGTTCACCGGGTTGAACGGGTTCTTGCGGTCGAACAGCGATGACGACGCATAGCCCACCACCCGCGCCACCTGATCGTCCGGGTATCCGCCGGCCACCAGCGCCCGCCGCGCCGCATTGGCGCGGTTGGCCGACAGCTCCCAGTTGCCGAACTCGCCAGTGCCCGCATAGGGTTTGGCGTCGGTGTGGCCGCTGACACTGATCTTGTTCGGTACGGTCTTGATGGTGTCTGCCATCGCCAGCAGGATGTCTTCGAAATACGGCTGCAGGCGTGCGCTGCCGATGTCGAACATTGGCCGGTTCTCGGCATCCATGATCTGGATACGCAGGCCGTCCTGGGTGATCTCGAACAGGATCTGGTCCTTGAACTTCTGCAGTTGCGGGTTCTCTTCCACCTTGTTCTGAAGCTCTTGCAGCAGCAGTTCCAGGCGCTCCCGCTCAACCTGCTCGGCCATGGTTTCAACCTGGTCCTTGTTCACCTCGATGGTGTTGTCGGGGGTAGGCTCGGACTTCTCCGTCGGGTTGATGGTTTTTTCCGGGGCCAGTTCAGGCGAGCCGCCCAGGTCGATGACGTAGGGCGTGCCACTTTCCGAAAAACCGATCGGGTCCTTGAAGTAGCCGGCGATGGCAATCTTCTGCTCCGGCGTGGCCGTGGAAAGCAGCCACAGCACCAGGAAGAACGCCATCATGGCCGTCGCGAAGTCGGCAAAGGCGATTTTCCAGGCGCCGCCGTGATGGCCGCCGCCAAAGCGCTTGACGCGCTTGACGATGATGGGCTGGTTGTTTTCCATGGATCAGCGACCGCGTACCGCTTGTTCCAGCTCGGAGAAGCTCGGGCGATGCTTGGGGTACAGCACCTTGCGCCCGAACTCCACGGCCAGCGATGGCGGCATCCCCGAGGCCGACGCCACCAGCGAAGCCTTGATCGATTCGTAGAGGTTCAGCTCCTCCTTGGCATCGTGCTCCAGGCACTTGGCCAATGGGCCGAAGAAGCCGTAGGCCGCCAGAATCCCGAAGAACGTACCCACCAGCGCCGCGCCTACGTGCATGCCGATGGCCGCCTGGTCGCCGTCGCCCAGCGAGGCCATGGTCACCACGATACCCAGCACCGCAGCCACGATACCAAAGCCGGGCATGCCGTCGGCCACGCCGGTCACCGCATGCGACGGGTGCTCCAGCTCTTCCTTCATGCTCAGCAGCTCCATGTCGAACAAGCCCTCGAGCTCATGTGGGGCCATGTTGCCGGTGGACATGATGCGCAGGTAATCGCAGACGAACGCGGTCATGCGTTCATCGGCCAGCACGGTCGGGTACTTGGCGAAGATCGGGCTGGCAGAGGCATCCTCGATGTCGGCCTCGATGGCCATCATGCCCTCACGGCGGCTCTTGTTCAGAATCTCGTACACCAGCCCCAGCACTTCAAGGTAGTAGGCATGGGTGAAGCGCGAGCCGAACATCTTCATCGACTTCTTGATGACGTGCATGGTCATGTAGCCGGGGTTGGCCTGCAAGAATGCACCAAAGGCCGCACCGCCGATGATCAGTACTTCGAACGGCTGGATCAGTGCCGCGATCTTGCCGTGGGAGAGCACGTAGCCGCCGAGCACGCTCGCGAATACGACGATGATGCCGATAATTTTAGCCATAGATTCAAAGCACTTGCTGTCGTGGTCAGGGGATGTGGCGGAAGCGTCAAAACTCTTCTTCTACTTATCGGCAGAACTGCGCCAGACTATAGCCACTCAAAGCGAAAAGCCAGTTCGGACTGATGTCAAAATGCCAATCGAAACCAAGGTACCCGGCCAGGCTCCACGTACGTTAGAGGCCTGGGTAAAGCTGCTGGAAAGCATTCGCATACCTGTGCCCAAGCACAGCTACGACCGGGTAATGGCGGCCATCAACGACAATCGCCGCTCACTGCGCGATATCGCCGAACTGATGCAGGACAGCCCCGCCCTGGTGCTGTCGGTGATGCGTGAAGCCAACCACCCCACCAACGCCAGCCAGGCCGAGCCTGCCGAAAGCCTGGAGGTGGCCCTGAACCGCCTGGGGCTGGAGCGCAGTGCGCAGTTGCTCAAGCGCCTGCCATCAGTGCCAGCCGAGAACATCCCACCGGTGCTCTGCCAGTTCCAGCTGATCAGCCAGCATGCCTCGCAGCAGGCCAGTGGGCTGTTCGCCAGCCGCCTGGCGCGGCTCTGGCAGGAAATCCACTGGGGCAGCCTGCTGTTTCTGTCGCCGCTGTGGCCACTGGCGCTGGCCCACCCCAAGCTGCTGGACACCTGGGAGCTGCGGGTCATCCACAAAGGCGAGGTAGCCGCAGAGGTCGAGCATGAACTGTTTGGCGTACGTATCCTGGAGCTGTGCCGAGCCATGGCCGAGCACTGGCGCCTGCCACAGTGGGTCACGCTGGGCTATCGCCTGCTGCTCGAGGAGCGCGAGCAACTGGCACAGGTGCTGAACATCGCCCGCGACGAAGACCTGCTCAGCCAGCAACACAGGCTGGACGCCGAGCCCGGCCTGCGCCGCTGGTTCAACCAGCCGGCCAACACCGTACTGCTGGCCAACAACCTGGCCCTGGCCGCCCAGGTGGGCTGGGACAACCCGCACCTGCTGCGCTGGCAACTGCTGACCGCGCTTTACCTGCAGACGTCGCTGGAAGACGTGCAGCAGCAAATGCACCAGCAGGCCGCTGCCAGTGCCCGCCGCCATGCCAGGCTGGCGCTGTTCCACCCCGCCGAGGCGCTGATCTGGCCCTGGCACCAGCGCCGACCGCACCCAGACATGCTGGCACCGCCGCCCCCTACCAGTGACGACCTGGCACGTTGGCGCACGCTCTGCCAGGACCTGCTGGCCCAGCCGACCCCGTTCACCAACACCGTCCACCTCGCCACCCAGGCCCGTGAGGCCTTGCTGGCGTGCGGCCTGCAGCGCGTACTGCTGCTCGGGCTCGACCGGGCCAACGACTGCCTGCGCGTGCAGCAGGTGGCCGGCCTGCCCAAAGAGGCCGCGAGCCTGGTGCTGCCCGTTGCGCCGAACAAGCTGTTACAAAAAATGATGGCCCAGGCGGGGCAGTTGCGCATTACCCCCGAGAACCACACCCAGTTCAACGCCCTGCTGCCCGCCCCACTGCGTGCCCTGTTCCGCGGCGAGCACGTGCTGCTGCGCTCCCTGGCGGTGAATGACCAGGTACTCATGCTGATGGTCGCCGACCAGGGCTGCAGGCCCATGGCCGATATCAGCGTGCAGGCCTTCGGCAAGACCGCACAATGCATCGAACGGGCCCTGACCGTGTTTGCCAACCGCAAGGCCTGAGCCTTGCGCTACAATCGCCCCTCTTTGCACACTGGAGACCGTGGATGAGCGACTTTTCCGGCCTGCCGCTGGTGATCGAGCCCGCAGACCTGCTGCCACGCCTGGCTTCGCCCCAGCTGATCCTGGTCGACCTGAGCAGCGCGAACCGCTATGTCAGTGGGCATGTCCCGGGCGCGCACTTTGTCGACGGCAAACGCACCCAGCTCGGTCAGCCACCGGCCCCTGGCCTGCTGCCAGCGCTGGGCGACCTGGAAAAACTGTTCGGTGAGCTGGGCCACCGTGATGATGCGGTGTACGTGGTGTACGACGATGACGGCGGCGGCTGGGCCGGGCGCTTCATCTGGTTGCTCGACGTGATCGGCCACACGCGCTACCACTACCTCAATGGCGGCATCCAGGCATGGCCTGCGGACAAACTGTCCACCGAGGCCCCGGCCAAGGGCACTACGCCAGTGGCACTGCACATCGACACTACGCCCACTGCCACCCGCGAGTACCTGCAAAGCCGCCTGGGCGCCGACGACCTGGTCATCTGGGATGCCCGCGGTCCGCAGGAATTCAGTGGCGAGAAAGTGCTGGCGGCCAAGGGCGGGCACATACCCGGTGCGATCAACTTCGAGTGGACCGCCGGCATGGACCTCAACGACCACCTGCGCATCCGCCCTGACATCGCCCAGGTGTTGCAGCAACTGGGCATCACCCCGGACAAGGAAGTGATCACCCACTGCCAGACCCACCGCCGCTCCGGTTTCACCTACCTGGTGGCCAAGGCCCTCGGCTACCCACGTGTCAAAGCCTATGCCGGCTCGTGGAGCGAATGGGGCAACCACCCGGACACGCCTGTAGAAGTCTAAGGAACCTGCATGAAATCCCGTCTGTTCATCATCAGCCAGTACCTGCTGCCGCACCACCTGCTGTCACGGCTGGCCGGCTGCGTCGCCGAGTGCCGTGTGCGCTGGTTCAAGAATGCCTTTACCGCCTGGTTCGCCAAACGCTACCAGGTCGACATGAGCGAAGCGCTGGTCGAAGACCTGAGCGCCTATGAGCACTTCAACGCCTTCTTCACCCGCGCCCTGAAGCCAGGTGCACGGCCGCTGGACGACACGCCCGGCAGCATCCTGTGCCCTGCAGACGGTGCAGTCAGCCAGCTCGGCCCCATCGAACACGGCCGCATCTTCCAGGCCAAGGGCCACGGCTACAGCGCCCAGGAACTGCTGGGCGGCGACCCGGCCATGGCTGCGCCATTCATGGGCGGCGAGTTTGCCACCATCTACCTGTCCCCCAAGGACTACCACCGCGTGCACATGCCGCTGGCAGGTACCCTGCGCGAGATGGTGTACGTGCCCGGCCGGCTGTTCTCGGTAAACCAGACCACGGCAGAGAACGTGCCAGAGCTGTTCGCGCGCAACGAGCGCGTGGTGTGCCTGTTCGACACCGAGCGCGGCCCGATGGCGGTGGTGCTGGTGGGGGCGATGATCGTGGCCTCTATCGAGACCGTATGGGCAGGGCTGGTGACGCCACCCAAACGTGAGCTGAAAACCTTCCGCTACGACGAAGCCAGCCGGGCGCCCATCCACCTGGAGAAAGGTGCCGAATTGGGCCGCTTCAAGCTGGGTTCGACTGCCATCGTCCTGTTCGGGCCACAGCAGGTGAAGTGGGCGCAATCGCTGGGCGCAGCCTCGGCCGTGCGCATGGGGCAGCAGCTCGGCCTGCCAGCCTGATGCCCTGTTGGGGATAACGCCGCCTGCCTGTGGAGTGCGTTCACCCCCGCAGCAGGCGGCTAACGCTGCGCTTACGCAGACTGCGCGTCGCGGTCGCGCAGGCCCAGCAGGTACAACACCCCATCCAGCCCCAGGGTCGAAATGGCCTGTTTGGCCGACTGGCGCACCAGCGGCTTGGCGCGGAACGCCACGCCCAGGCCTGCCAGTGACAACATCGGCAAATCGTTGGCGCCATCGCCCACGGCGATGGTCTGCTCAAGCTGCAAGCCCTCTTCGCTCGCCAGCTTCTGCAGCAGCTCGGCCTTGCGCTGAGCGTCGACGATCGGTTCCACGGCCACACCGGTCACCTTGCCGTCGACCACTTCCAGCTCGTTGGCAAACACATAGTCGATGCCCAGCCGCGCCTGCACCTGGCGGGCAAAATAGGTGAAGCCGCCCGACAGAATGGCCGTTTTGTAACCCAGCCGCTTGAGCTCGGCAAACAGGGTCTCCGCCCCTTCGGTGAGGCGCAGCGACGCACCGATCTGGTCCAGCACACCCACGTCCAGGCCCTTGAGCAGCGCCATGCGCTCCTTGAAACTGGCGCGAAAATCCAGCTCGCCGCGCATCGCCCGCTCGGTGATCGCCGCCACCTGCTCGCCCACGCCCGCCGCCTTGGCCAGTTCGTCGATCACCTCGGCCTCGATCAACGTCGAGTCCATGTCGAACACCGCCAGGCGGCGATTGCGGCGGAACAGGTCGTCTTTCTGGAAGGCAATGTCGATGCTGAGCGCTTCGGACAAGGCAAAGAACTCGGCCCGCAACGCCTGGGCATCATCAGGCTCACCGCGCACCGAAATCTCGATGGCCGCCTTGCCCTTGCTGGTATCGGCGTCCAGCGCCACACGGGCAGACAACCGCTCGATGCGCTCGATGGTCAAGTTGTGCTGGCTGATCACCGCACTGACCTGCTGCAGTTGGTCCGGGGTGATCTTGCGGCTCAACAGGGTCACCACGTGGCGCGCGTCACCGTGGCCGTCGGCCCACTGCTGGTAATCCGCCTCGGAAATCGGCGTGTAGCGGGCCTGCAGGTTAAGCTCATGGGCCTTGGCCTGCACGCTCTGCAACAGCTTGGTGGCCACTTCGTTGTCGGGGATGTCCACCAGGATGCCGAACGACAAGGTGCCGTGCATCACCGCCAGGCCGATGTCGAGAATGCTCACCCCGCCCTGCAGCAGGACGCCGGTGATGGCAGCAGTGAGACCGGGGCGATCTTCACCGGTGATGTTGATCAGGACGATTTCGCGCACAACCTGGCTCCGACTTCGATGAAAAATGCGCATTCTACCGACTTTCCGTGACCATCGGGCGCCAACGATACTTTGCCGACAAAACCCGGGTCGCTATACTGCCCCCCACTTCATGCCATTAAGAGCCGAGCTCAGTGAACCGGCCCACGCCCGTCAAAGCAGACAACTTCTTCCTGATGATCTATCGCGCCCTGAGTCAACGTCGCGTGCCACTGGCACTGCGCATCGCCTGCACCAACATCTTCCTGGTGGCCCTGGCGCTGGTGATCTATGCCTGCGTGATGGGTTTGCAGTTCAAGCAGGCCATGCACGAGCAGGCCGACGCACTGGGGCAGAGCCTGACCACGCAGACAGCCACTTCGGCGACCGAACTGCTGGTGGCCAACGACATCCTCAGCCTCAATGTGCTGCTGGGCAACCTGGTGAAGAACCCGCTGGTGGCCCATGCGGCTATCTATAGCGTCGACAACCGCATCCTCGCCGAAGCCGGGCAGCGCCCGCGCAACAGCCTGATCGGGGAAACCGAGGGGGTCTACCAGACCAAGATCACCTTCCAGGACGTCACCGCCGGGCAACTGCGCATCAGCCTGGACATGAGCCAGTTCCAGCAACCCATGCTGATCAGCCTGCAGAGCATGGGCATCCTGGCCGCCATCCTGCTGGTACTGGCACTTACCCTCAGCCTGCGCCAGGGCCGCTACATCACCCTGCCACTGTTGCAACTGCGGGTGTGGCTGCGTGACCCACAGCACTACACCCCGGCCACCGACCGCCAGGACGAGATCGGCGATATCGCCCGCCAGCTGCACGCACGCCTGGCCCCGCCACCGCCTCCAGAGCCGGAACCGGAGCTGGAAGACGAGGACGAGCTGGAGCATGACCTGCACAGCGCACCTGCCGCCAAGCCTGCACCACGGGCAAGGCCGGCTGCAGTGGACGAAGACGATGACGAAGCCTTTGCCGGCCTGCTGGATGACGAAGCGCCCAAACCGCTGCCCATCGAGTCGGATGAACCGCAGTTCAGCGCCATACTGGCCGTGCAGCTGGGCTCGCAGGAGCAGCTGCGGCGCCTGCCACGTACCCGCCTGGCCGAGCTGACCGAACGCTACCAGGACTGCCTGGAGCAAGCCGCCTCGCTGTATGACGGTGAAACCCACACCCTCAATGACGGCAGCACGCTGGTGCTGTTCCACAGCCGCGAGTGCGGTGAGGACTACCTGACCAATGCCATCTGCTGCGGCGAGCTGCTGCGCGCCCTGGGCCATGCGCTGCAAATCGAGGTGGCCGACAGCGGCATTACCCTGCAATTGCAGCTCGGCCTGACTCTGGGTAACGACCTGCACGGGCTGGAGCTGGTGGACGTGCTGATGGCAGAAAAGGTACAGGACGCACTGGCGCTGTCGCAGCACAGCCGCAACCTGCTGCTGGTGGAACGCAAGATCAGCGACGACGCGCTGATCCGCCAACGTGCCCGCATCCGCCCCATCGCCAGCCCAGAAGGCGCATGCTGCGTAGAGCGCCTGATGGAGCCCTACCCCTCCATGCTCGAGCGGCAACTGGCGCGCATGCACGAGGGCCGGGTCTGACACCCACCCCAGCAGCCGCACGCAAAAAAGCCCGCATCAGCGGGCTTTTTCTTACTTAACGCCAAGATCAGAACCGATAGACTTCCATATCGGTACGAATCGGGGACGCCATGGGGATCTTCGATTTCTCAGGCTGCTTCTTCACCTGCGCAGGTGCAGCAGGTTTTTTCGGCGCAACCTCGGCAATCGCCGGCTGGTTGGCCAGAGGCTTTACGGCCGTGCTCAGCTGCTCAGCCAGCTTTTGCAACAGCTGGCCCTGGGCCTGCACCTGGGATGCTTCGCTGCCCTCGTGCTGTTGCTCAAGGTGAACGATGCGGTTGTCACGTACTTGGCCACGGCGGTCGAGTACGCGCCACTGGGCATCCAGAATGGCCGGTTGGTTCTTGCCTGAGTCCAGCCGCGTGATCGACAGCAGCACCTGCACATCCGGGCTGAAACCCGCTGTGGCCGGCGCCAGCACCACACGCTGGCTGTCCAGGCGCCAGGCCAGCTGGCGGACAAGCAGTTGGTCGATGTCCGAAGAAAGGCTACCGGCCCAACGGCCATCGGTGGCGGCGCTCAGGCTGCCGTCAGCCTGGCGTTGCAGAAAGGTTTCGCGTTGCAGGTAGTCGGCCACCGAGACAGGGCCCAGCACCACAGCCATGCCAGCACTCTGCGACGGCTGGCCAGGCTCACCGCTGTCGAGCTGGTACAGGGCCACAGGCTGATGCATGGTGCACCCACCCAGGCCCAGCAAGCCAGTCATCAACAGCGCAAAAGGAATGCGCAGAAATTTCATCATCCCATCCAGGCGGATGCCTTCAGGCATACCGCAGTGATACACAATTATTCAAACGGGCGCACGGCCAGGCCGGCGCCGCAAGGGGCATATCATCCGCGAAATGGCGGCCCGACTCCAGCATTTCTGCCCGCACAGGCGGTGAAATCGCCAATGCGGGCCTTGCGGGCGTCAGGCCGGGAGCTCGACCTGCAACCCGTCGACCCGCTGGAAGCCACGTGGCAACTTGCTGCCGCGTCGGCCCCGCTCGCCCTTGTAGTGCTCCAAGTCATCTGCCTTGAGGGACAGCGTGCGTTTGCCGGCTCGCAGCACCAGCGTGGCGCCCTCGGCGATCACGGCAATATCGGTCACGAACTCTTCACGGCTGGCCACCCGATCACCCGGCACACCGATGATCTTGTTGCCCTTGCCCTTGCCCAACTGCGGCAGGTCGCTGACCTTGAACACCAGCAACCGCCCTTCGGTGGTCACCGCCGCCAGCCAGTCCTGCTCACGGCTGGCCACCGGGCGCGGGGTCATCACCTTGGCACCGTTAGGCAGGTTCAACAGGCCCTTGCCGGCCTTGTTCTTGGCCTGCAGGTCTTCACCCTTGACCACGAAGCCATAGCCCGCGTCGGATGCCACCACGTACAGCGCATCGTCTTCGGGCATCAATACGCAGTCGAAGGTGGCACCCGGTGGCGGGGTCAGGCGCCCGGTCAGCGGCTCGCCCTGCCCCCGGGCAGACGGCAGGCTGTGGGCCGCCAGCGAATAACTGCGTCCTGTGGAGTCGATCAGCACGGCAAACTGGTTGGAACGCCCGGCAGCGGCAGCCTTGAAGCCATCGCCGGCTTTGTACGACAGGCCCGTGGCATCGATGTCGTGCCCCTTGGCACAGCGCACCCAGCCTTTTTCGGACAGCACCACGGTAACGGGCTCGGTCGGCATCAGCTCGTTTTCCGACAGGGCCTTGGCTTCGGCACGCTCGACGATCGGCGAACGGCGGTCGTCCCCATAGGTTTCGGCATCCTTGATCAGCTCACTGCGCACCAGCTTGCGCAGCTTCGCCTCGGAACCCAGCAGGGCCTGGAGCTTGGCCTGCTCCTTGAGCAATTCGTCCTGCTCGCCGCGGATCTTCATTTCTTCCAGACGGGCCAACTGGCGCAGGCGGGTCTCGAGAATGTAGTCGGCCTGGATTTCAGTCAGGTCGAAGCGGGCAATCAGGGCCTGCTTGGGTTGGTCTTCGGTGCGGATGATGTGGATCACTTCATCCAGGTTGAGGAAGGCGGTGAGCAAGCCATCCAGCAGGTGCAGGCGCTTTTCCACCTTGTCCAGGCGGTGCTGCAGGCGGCGGCGCACCGTGTTGGTACGGAACTCCAGCCACTCCAGCAGCAGGGCACGCAGGTTTTTCAGCTGTGGCCTGCCGTCTAGGCCGATGATGTTGACGTTGACCCGGTAGCTGCTCTCCAGGTCGGTGGTGGCGAACAGGTGCTGCATCAGCTCAGCCGCATCCACCCGGTTGGAACGCGGGATGATGACGATGCGGCAGGGGTTCTCGTGGTCGGACTCGTCCCGCAGGTCGGCCACCATTGGCAGCTTCTTGGCCTGCATCTGCGCGGCAATCTGCTCCAGCACCTTGGCACCGGAGACCTGGTGCGGCAGCGCGGTAACCACGATATCGCCATCTTCGACGCGGTACACGGCGCGCATGCGAATGGAGCCGCGCCCGCTTTCGTACATCTTCAGGATCTCGGCCCGCGGCGTGATGATTTCCGCCTCGGTCGGGTAGTCCGGCCCCTGGATATGCTCGCACAGTTGCTCGATGGTGGCCTTGGGCTCGTCCAGCAAACGGACGCAAGCACTGGCCACTTCGCGCAGGTTGTGCGGCGGCACGTCGGTGGCCATGCCCACGGCGATACCGGTGGTGCCGTTGAGCAGAATGTTGGGCAGGCGCGCCGGCAGCACGGCCGGTTCCTGCAGGGTGCCATCGAAGTTGGGTACCCAGTCCACGGTGCCCTGGCCCACTTCGCTGAGCAGCACTTCAGCGTAGCGCGACAGGCGCGCCTCGGTGTAGCGCATGGCCGCGAACGACTTGGGATCGTCCGGCGCACCCCAGTTACCCTGGCCGTCGACCAAGGTGTAGCGGTAGCTGAACGGCTGCGCCATCAGCACCATGGCTTCGTAGCAGGCCGAATCACCGTGGGGGTGGAACTTGCCGAGTACGTCACCCACCGTACGCGCCGACTTCTTGTGCTTGGCGTCGGCGTCCAGCCCCAACTCGCTCATGGCGTACACGATGCGCCGCTGCACGGGCTTGAGGCCGTCACCGATGTGCGGCAGGGCGCGGTCCATGATCACGTACATGGAGTAGTTGAGGTAGGCCTGTTCGGTGAAGTCAGCCAGTGAGCGGCGTTCTACGCCATCCAGGCTGTCTTGTAAGTCGCTCATGCGAGCCTCGTCATTTCAGGTTCTGGCGCAACAGCATGGTGCCGCCGCGCTGGGTAAATTCAAGTTGTTTCAGGGCGCTCATGCCCAGCAGCACAGTGTCGTCGTCCAGGCCGGGTATCACCACCGCGCGCACGTTCTGCAGGTGGATATCACCCAGTTGCAGGTCTGCAAGGCGTGTGCTGTAACCGGCAGCCCGGCCATTGGCGGTGCTCAGCACCACGGGGCTGCCGCGGGTGAGCCCCAGCTTGCCAGCCAGGGTTTCGGGCACGGCCACGTCCGTGGCGCCGGTGTCGAGCATGAAGTGCACCACCTGGCCATTGATGGCGCCATCGGCCACGAAGTGGCCCTGGCCATTGCCCAGCAGGCGCACCTCGATAAAGCCTTGCCCGTGGGACGACTGGACCTGGGCGTTGGGGTTGCGCTGGCGGTCTTCCCAGTCACCAAAGTAGCGGGTGGCCAAAAACAACGCGGCCGCCCAGGCCAGGATCATCAGTACCCTGCCCGCACGCCTGCCGGGGGCCTGGCTCATGGCTTGGCGCTCCAGCCGCCTTGCGGCGCGGCGAAGCGCCAGACGATGGGGCGTGCCTCACCGTCGGCCCGGGCAGCCTCGTTGTTGTCCAGGCCGACCCAGGCGCCTTTGGCATCGATCACCAGCGCTTCGGCCACGCCGAACGGCTGGTCGTAACGGCGGTGCTCAACCAGTGCATCGGCAGCGAACGACCAGCAACGCTCCACCTGGCCGGTGTCTACGTCGCGCCGGCAAATACGGTAGGCATTGCGCTCCAGGGTGAACAGCTTGCCCTCGAACCAGGCCAGGTCGGCAAAGTCCCGCGAACGCGGCCGGGCGTTGGGCATCTGCGCGGGCTGCATTTCGGTACCGGCTTCGCTCAGCAGCACACAGCCACGGCCACAGGACCACACCGACTGCTGCCGTTCGATGGCCACCAGGCCACGGCGCTCACGCTCTGCCGCCAGCCACAGGCGGTCCCCTGCCGGGTTGATCGCCAGGCCTTCGAACAACGCATTGAAGTTCAGCAACATGCCGCTGGCACGGGCCTGGCGCACCATGGCCGAGTCAATCTTCAGCCAGCCCGGCTCACCCGCCTCGGGCAGCTGCAGCACCGCTGCATGGGCCTCACTGACCAGGTAGAGGTTGCCCGCCTTGTCACAGGTGAGGCCCTCGAAATCCAGCTCGCCACCGCGCACCAGGCCCGCAAGCCAGGTGCGGGTCTTGAGCCCCCATGGCAAGCCGCTTTCCGGTACCGCTGGCGGATCGAACAGCAGAGGTTCGGCACGCCACACGCGGGCTTGCTGGTCGAGGCGGTAGATGCGGTCGTCATCACGGTCCGACACCCCCCACAGGCTGCCCCGGCACTGGGCCAGGCCAGACAGGTTGCCGGCACGCATGCCGTCGATGGGGTGCTCGGCGACCAACTGCAACTCGGGCCATTCGCCTGCCACGCTCGGCAGGGCCGCCAGCGCCAGCAAGGCCGCCAGAAGCAGACGGATCAAACCATGACCTCGGCCAGGTTGCCTTTGGTTTCCAGCCAGGCCTTGCGGTCACCCGCACGCTTCTTGGCCAGCAGTTTGTCCATCAGCTCGCACGTGGTCTGTACGTCGTCCAGGGTCAGTTGCACCAGGCGCCGGGTGTTCGGGTCCATGGTGGTTTCGCGCAGCTGGGGCGGGTTCATTTCGCCCAGGCCCTTGAAGCGCGTAACCTGGGGCTTGCCGCGTTTCTTCTCGGCCACCAGGCGGTCGAGGATGCCGTCGCGCTCGGCTTCATCCAGGGCGTAGTAGATTTCCTTGCCCAGGTCGATGCGGTACAGCGGTGGCATGGCCACATAGACGTGCCCGGCTTCGACCAGGGCGCGGAAGTGCTGGACGAACAAGGCACACAACAGGGTGGCGATGTGCAGGCCGTCGGAGTCGGCGTCGGCCAGGATGCATACCTTGCCATAACGCAGCTGTGCCAGGTCGGTGGCCCCCGGGTCTACGCCAATGGCCACGGCAATGTTGTGCACTTCCTGGCTGGCCAGCACCTCACCGCCATCCACTTCCCAGGTGTTGAGGATCTTGCCGCGCAGGGGCAGGATGGCCTGGAACTCCTTGTCCCGCGCCTGCTTGGCCGAGCCGCCGGCCGAGTCACCCTCGACCAGGAACAGTTCGGCGCGCATCGGGTCCTGGCCTGCGCAGTCCGCCAGCTTGCCAGGCAGTGCCGGCCCCTGGGTGATGCGCTTGCGCTCGACCTTCTTGCTCGCCTTCAGGCGCCGCCCAGCATTGCTGATGGCCAGCTCGGCCAACTGCATGCCCAGCTCGGGGTGGGCGTTGAGCCACAGGCTGAAGGCATCCTTGACCACGCCGGAAACGAACGCCGCCGCCTCGCGGGACGACAGCCGCTCCTTGGTCTGCCCGGAGAACTGCGGGTCCTGCATCTTCATCGACAGCACGAAGGTGATGCGCTCCCACACGTCCTCCGGCGCCAGCTTCACGCCACGGGGCAGCAGGTTACGGAACTCGCAGAACTCGCGCATGGCGTCGAGCAGGCCCTGGCGCAGGCCATTGACATGGGTACCGCCCTGGGCAGTGGGGATCAGGTTGACGTAGCTTTCCTGAATGCTGTCTCCGCCTTCCGGCAGCCACAGCAGGGCCCAGTCCACCGCTTCCTTGTTACCGGCCAGGCTGCCGCAGAACGGCTCGTCGGGCAGGCGCTGGAACTCGCTGACCGCGTCCACCAGGTAGGAGCGCAGGCCATCTTCGTAGTGCCACTCCACCTTCTCGCCGCTGGTCTTGTCTTCGAACGTGACCAGCAGGCCCGGGCACAGCACGGCCTTGGCCTTGAGCACATGCTTGAGGCGGCTGACAGAGAACTTGGGCGAATCGAAGTACTTGGGGTCCGGGCTGAAATACACGCTGGTGCCGGTGTTGCGCTTGCCCACCGAACCGACCACCTCCAGCTCGCTGGCCTTGAAGCCATCGGCGAAAGTCATCTGGTATTCGTTGCCATCACGTTTCACGCGCACACGAACCTGGGTGGACAAGGCGTTCACCACCGAGATGCCCACGCCGTGCAGGCCGCCGGAGAACTGGTAGTTCTTGTTGCTGAACTTGCCGCCGGCGTGCAGCTTGGTCAGGATCAGCTCAACGCCGGAAACCCCTTCCTCGGGGTGGATGTCCACCGGCATGCCACGGCCATCGTCGCTGACCTCCAGCGAGTGGTCGGCATGCAGGGTCACCTGCACCGAACGGGCGTGGCCGGCCAGGGCTTCGTCGACGCTGTTGTCGATGACTTCCTGGGCCAGGTGGTTGGGGCGGCTGGTATCGGTATACATGCCCGGCCGCTTGCGGACCGGGTCAAGGCCCGAGAGGACTTCGATGGCGTCTGCGTTATAGGCGCTAGCGCTGGGATTGGCCATGGGGTCTCGTCGTCAGTCTGGTGAATGCGAAAAAATCAAAATACAGAAAAATCGAGGGCCGCATACTGCGCACGCTCAATGCCGGCAAACGCCAACAACGCCGGCAGCCGCTCGGCAAAGCCCTGGAAGCTGTGGTCGCCACCTGCCTGAATGCGCAGGGCACAGGCGCGGTAGTAGCGCTCGGCATGCCGGTAGTCCAGGGTTTCGTCGCCGGTTTGCAGCCAGACCTGGTAACGGCTGGCGTCAGCCGGCGGTGGTACCTCCAGCGCCGCCAGGGCCTGGACGTGGTCGTGGGTGAGTTCCCAGGCCTCGCCGGTATGGTGGTTGTGCTGGGTGCCCAGGTAGCCGTCAAACAGCGTGTGCGGGTTCACGGCCGGGTTGATCAGCAACGCCTTAAGGCCATGGCGCTCGGCCAGGTGGGTGGCATAGTAGCCGCCCAGCGAACTGCCGACCAGCAACGGCGCGCCCAGCTCGGCGATGGCAGCTTCCAGTTGGGTGATGGCATTGCGTGGGTGATGGTGCAAGGCAGGCAGGCGCAACTGCTCGGCCAGGCCGATCTGCTGCATGACAGCCTCCAGCTGGCGCGCCTTGGTGGACAGCGGCGAGCTGTTGAAGCCATGGATATAGAGGATGGAACCCGACATGCTGCCCCCGGAATCTGTGACTTCGCGCCTGGTGACGCCGGCGCAGGGACGCGCAGTGTAGCGCGTTCGACGGGTTTTGACGCTGCGTGGCGGGTTTGGCAACACTTTTACCGCTCAGCGCTGGTGTACCCGTCAGTACCCTGGGCTGTCGAAGTCCAGCGCCACGACGAAGTCCCGCGCCCGCTCAACCCCCGTCTCGATCACCCCGTCGGCATGCAGGCGCAGCCAGCGGTAGCCTGGCTGCTCGTGGCTTACCTGGAAGTCCTCGCTGCGCGCCGCGAACTGGATGCAGGTAGAAGGTGTAGCCAGTAGCCGTCGGCCCTCGCGCCATTCATCCCATTCTTGGTGCACGTGACCCCACAGCAAGGCGCGCACCTGTGGGTAACGCGCCACCACTGCAAACAGCGCCGGGGCGTTGCGCAGGGCGATGGGGGCGATCCAGGCGCAGCCGATGTCCACGGGTTGATGGTGCATGCACACCAGGCAGTGCCGCCCGCCCGCACTGGCCAGCGCGGCATCCAGCAGCGCCAACTGGGCATCGTCGAGCCAGCCGTGAGCGGCGCCCGGCACGGCCGTGTCGAGCATGATGATGCGCCAGACGCCCCGGTCGGTAACGGGTTGTACCAGCTCGGGCGCAACCTGGGCCATCACTTGGGCTTCGTCATGGTTGCCTGGCAACCAGCGGGCAGGTGCGGCAAAGCCTTCGGTCAGTTGGCGAAACGCCGCGTAAGACGCAACGCTGGCATCCTGGGACAGGTCACCGGTGCACAACAGCAGGTGGGTGTCCGGCTGCTCGCGCAATGCCTGGGCCACCACATGGCGCAGGCTGTCACGGGTATTCAGGCCCAGCATGCTGCCGCCAGGGTCGGCAAACAGGTGAGCATCGGTCAGTTGCACCACATTCACGGTGCCGGCAGGGTTCAGGTGCGGCAACGGCCGTCTCCTTTCAGCGGGCGCTTGCCAGTTCGTGGCCACAGGCCAGGCAGTGGCTCAGCCACTCACCCAGAAACAGGTTGAGCTGGGCCTTTTCGTCCGGCTGGTGCATGGCGTCATTGGGGTAGGGATAGATGCTGCGCAGCCGGCGGGCATGCTCGGCGCTGACCACTTCGGCCATGCGCGCATCGTGGTACACCTGCACCTCCATGACCGGTACCGGCAGCCAGGGCAGGCTGTGCTCCTGGCGCACGCGCAAGGTGGTGGTATAGGGGCAGGCCAGCACCACTTCGAGCACCAGCACACCGAGCATCTGGTCGCCCTGGGTCATGCCGATGCGGCGCGAACTCTGGGTGCTGCGCATGTCGGGCAGCAGCCGCATCAGCCGGGCGTAATTGGCTTCGCAGGCGGCCTGCAGCCCGGCCAGGTCGACCCGGTAGCGCTCGCGCAACAGGTTCACTTCCACATACCCCGGACTTCGTCACGGTTCAGCGCCAGCCATTGCAGCCCAATGATGGTAGCGGCGTTGCAGATACGGCCGTCACGCACCGCCTGCAGGGCATCCTCGAACGACCAGACGCGCACGCGGATGTCCTCGCCTTCGGCCTCCAGGCCATGCAGGCCACCCGCGCCCTCGGCACTGCACCGGCCCAGGAACAGGTGGACGTATTCATCACTGCCGCCCGGTGAGGGGAAGTAGCGGGTCATCGGCCACAGCGCGCTGAAGGTGAGGCCGGCCTCTTCTTCGGCTTCGCGGTGGGCAACCTCTTCGGGCTGCTCGTCCTTGTCGATCAACCCTGCAACCATCTCGATCAGCCAGGGGTTGTCGGCCTTGCCCAGGGCGCCGACGCGAAACTGCTCGATCAGCACCACTTCATCGCGTTGCGGGTCGTAGGGCAGCACGCACACCGCGTCGTGGCGCACGAACAGCTCACGGCTGATCTCGCGCCCCATGCCGCCGGCAAACAGCTCATGGCGCAGTTGCAGCTTGTCGAGCTTGTAGAAGCCCTGGAAGCAGTTGGCCCGCTTGACGATCTCGACCGCCCGGGGCACTGAATTCAACGTGTCTGACATGGAAATCCTCATTACCTCGATACCGCTTCGCGCCATCCTACTCTGCACGCTGGCACGTTTCACCCCCCAGCAGCAACCGTTGGGGCACACGGGACAGCAGGCGGTGTCTCTGTTAGCTTAGTGGCGAACTGAAGGCCGTGCCGACAGTCAAAGGCCGACTTTTCCCTGTTCTTGCAAGGATCATCATGACACTTGTCAAACTGACTTCCGTGGCTGTGCTGGCCATGGCCCTGGGTGCTTGCCAGAGCCTGTTCGCGCCCAACTACCGAGCCCCCCTCGAGGTCAAGCGCGAGGCCTGGGAGCACGTGAAACCCGGCTGCAGCGAACGTGACTGCCCGCTGGTGAACATTGATACCGTGCACTTCCCGGCGCTGCCCAAGCTTGATGCAATCGTTGAAAAACGCCTGCTGCAGCTGACCGAAGACAACGCACGCGGCACCGTACCGGCCACCCTGCAAGCCTACGAGCAGCAGTACCTGGCCAGCGCCGACAAGCGCAACAGCAGCTACCTGCAGGCCAAGGTACGCGAGCAGCATGACGGCTTGGTGATCGTCGAACTGTCCAGCTACCTGGACACCGGCGGTGCCCATGGCATGCCGGGCCGCGCGTTCATCAACTACTCACGCAAGCTGGACAAGGTGCTGACCTTGCAGGACATGCTGGTACCCGGCCAGGAAGACACGTTCTGGAAGACCGTCGAGGAGTCCCACCGTGCCTGGCTGATCAGCGTCGGCATGGACAAGGACGCCGAGTTCCTCAAGACCTGGCCGTTCAAACGTTCGCCGCACATTGCCCTGACCTACGGCGCGGTGGTGGTGAAGTACGAGGTGTACGCCATCGCGCCGTACTCCATGGGCCATGTAGAGCTGAAAATCCCCTACCCGCGCCTCAACGGCGTGATCAAGCCTGAACTGTTCCCCGGCCGCGGCTGAGGCTCAGTACACCGTAGGTCAGCCCTGCCAGCAGCACCGCCGGCAGGGTAGCCCCCAGGTCCGGCGCCTGCGCTGCGATCACGTGGTAGGCCACCGCGCCCATCCCCCAAGCCAGCAACGCCGGCCAGTGCAGCCCCGTGGCCTGGGTCGGCAGGCGGCGACGGCGCACCCCGTAATGGTCCACCAGTACCACGCCGAACAGCGGCGCGAACACCGAACCGATCAGCAGCAGGAAGTTCTCGTACTGGGCCAGCGGGGCCAACAAGGCAATCAGGGTGCACAGCACACCGATCACCAGGGCCAGGTGCTCGACCTTGACCGGCACCAGCACGCCGCTGGACACCGCTGCCGAATGGATATCGGCGAAGGCCTTTTCCGATTCGTCCAGCAAGATGAGCAGCAGCGGGATGCCCATGCCCGCCCCCGCCAAGGCCAGCAGCAATGCATTGACCTCGCCGCTGGCAGCGAAGGCGAGGGTGTAGGCCACGCCAAGGCTCATCAGCCAGGTATTGCCGATGAAGTAGCCCAGCACCGTGCCGCCGAACACCTGCCGGCCATCACGGGCGAAGCGCGAATAGTCGGCGATCAGCGGCAGCCATGACAGGGGCATGGCGATGACGATGTCAAAGCCCACCGCCAGCGACATCGAGCCATCGCCGCTGCGGTTCCACAGGGCGGCCAGGTCCGCCTTGGCGAACAGGTTCCAGGTCAGCCACAGGCAGGCGCCCAGCAGCAGCCAGATACCCCAGGCGCGCAAGATCTTGCGTACGAAGGCCAACGGCCCGCTGACTGCCAGCGCGGTGGCCAGGGCGCCGAAGCACAGCGTCCACAGCATGGGGCTGTTCCAGGCACTGTCTTCGCCGAACGCGCGTGCGCCCAAAAGGCTCGCGGCGTCGCGCATGACGATGATTTCAAAGGCGCCCCAACCCACCAGTTGCAGCAGGTTGAGCAGCGCCGGTAACCGTGCGCCATGGCTGCCCAGGCTGAGCTTCAGGGTACCCATGGCGGACAGCCCGGTGTCGCTGCCAATCACCCCGGCGGCGCCCAATAGCAGCACCCCGACACCTGTGCCCAGGGCGATGGCAAGCACCGCGCCGGCAAGGCCCAGGCCCGGTGCCAACATGGCGCCGACTTGCAGCACCATCAGGCCGATGCCGAGGGAGAACCACAGGGAGAACAAGTCGCGAGCGCCAAAGATGCGCCTGGCAGCGGGGACCGGGTGGTCGGGGGAGAACGGGCTGGGGGTGGTCATTGTTGTGATCGCCGAGAAGGTTGAGATGGGTGCTGAAGCGGCTGGCCTCTTCGCGGGTAAATCCACTCCCACAGAGCAGTTCACATTCCTGTGGGAGCGGGTTTACCCGCGAAGGGGCTAGCCGCTTCGGTGCAGGTGTAAAGCCGGTTACACCTTGTGGTACAGCTGACTGCCTTCCTGGCGGAACCGCTCGGCCTGCTCACGCATGCCCTGCTCCACCGTAACGTCAACGGTTTCGATCTTGGCGGCGTACTCGCGTACTTCCTGGGTGATCTTCATGGAGCAGAATTTCGGCCCGCACATGGAGCAGAAGTGCGCGACCTTGGCCGACTCCTTCGGCAGGGTTTCGTCGTGGAACGCGCGGGCGGTGTCCGGGTCCAGGCCCAGGTTGAATTGGTCCTGCCAGCGGAACTCGAAGCGTGCCTTGGAAAGCGCGTTGTCACGGATCTGCGCGCCGGGGTGGCCCTTGGCCAGGTCCGCAGCGTGGGCGGCGATCTTGTAGGTGATGATGCCGGTCTTCACGTCGTCCTTGTTCGGCAGGCCCAAGTGCTCCTTGGGTGTGACGTAGCAGAGCATGGCGCAGCCGAACCAGCCGATCATCGCCGCACCGATGCCCGAGGTGATGTGGTCGTAGCCCGGTGCGATATCGGTGGTCAGCGGGCCAAGGGTGTAGAACGGCGCTTCGTCACAGCATTCAAGCTGCTTGTCCATGTTCTCCTTGATCAACTGCATGGGCACATGGCCGGGGCCTTCGATCATGCATTGCACGTCGTGCTTCCAGGCAATCTTGGTCAGCTCGCCCAGGGTTTCCAGCTCGCCGAACTGGGCCGCGTCGTTGGCATCGGCAATCGACCCCGGGCGCAGGCCATCGCCCAGCGAGAAGCTGACGTCGTAGGCCTTCATGATTTCGCAGATTTCTTCGAAGTGGGTGTAGAGGAAGTTCTCCTGATGGTGCGCCAGGCACCACTTGGCCATGATCGAACCCCCGCGGCTGACGATGCCGGTAACGCGCTTGGCGGTCAGCGGTACATAGCGCAGCAATACCCCGGCGTGGATGGTGAAGTAGTCCACGCCCTGCTCGGCCTGCTCGATCAGGGTATCGCGGAACAGCTCCCAGGTGAGGTCTTCGGCCACGCCGTTCACCTTTTCCAGGGCCTGGTAGATAGGCACGGTGCCAATCGGCACTGGCGAATTACGGATGATCCACTCGCGTGTTTCATGGATGTGCTTGCCGGTGGACAGGTCCATGACCGTGTCCGACCCCCAGCGGATGCCCCACGTCAGCTTGGCCACCTCTTCCTCGATGGAGGAACCGAGTGCGCTGTTGCCGATATTGCCGTTGATCTTCACCAGGAAGTTGCGGCCGATGATCATCGGCTCCAGCTCTGGGTGGTTGATGTTGGCCGGGATGATCGCACGGCCACGGGCAACCTCTTCGCGCACGAACTCCGGGGTAATCTGCTGCGGGATACTGGCGCCAAAGCTGTGCCCGGCGTGCTGCTCGGCCAGCAGGCCCGCGGCCCGGGCTTCCTGCAGCTTCATGTTCTCGCGGATGGCCACGTATTCCATTTCGGCGGTGATGATGCCCTGGCGGGCATAGTGCATCTGCGAGACGTTGGCACCGGGCTTGGCGCGGCGCGGGTTGCGCACGTGGGCGAAGCGCAGCTTGGCGAGTTCGGCATCGTTCAGGCGCTCCTGCCCGAAGTGGGAGCTGAGCCCGGCCAGGCGCTCTGTATCACCGCGTGCCTCGATCCAGGCCGAACGCACATCGGCCAGACCCTTGCGCACGTCGATGAGCACGCTGGGGTCGGTGTAGGGGCCGGAGGTGTCGTAGACCAGCACCGGGGCGTTGGTTTCGCCACCAAAATCGGTGGGGGTGTCGTCCAGGCTGATCTCGCGCATGGGCACACGGATGTCCGGGCGCGAACCCTCGACATACACCTTGCGCGAGCGCGGGAAGGGTTGCACGGACTGCTGATCGACCTGGGCCGATTCACTGAGGTTGATCGCTTTTTCTTGTTTGGTCATCACAGGCTCTCCAGACGGCTTCCAAGCGGTGGAATGTCGGGGTGAACCTGAAGGACGCGGATGCACTCCTAGACGGGTGCGGTGCCAAAGACGAGGTGCCAACAGCCGCAAGCAGCTGAGACATTCCCGGACCTGGCACAAGAGGCTCCCCGGGAAGGCGAGCAATCTTGTTCCCTACGCAGGCGCTAACCTGATCAGGTTCAACGGGATCCGCACCTATGCGATCTCAGCCTTTGCTTCAAGGCACCCCGACAAGAACATGCGCAGTCTAGACTGGAGTGGCCCGCAAAGCCAAGCGGCTATCGGCCCGGACGATCGGCGGTGAATAGGCGATTGTTGCCCGGGGCACACCGCACTACACTGCGTCATCGCACGATACTCAACAGTTCAGTAATTACATTTCGTACAAGGATTGCACCTATGCTGCGCAAACTTTCACTGGCCCTCGCCGTGTCTTGTGCATCCAACGCGATGGCCTGGGCAGCAGACGTGCCCCCAACGGTGAAGACCGACCTGGTCAGCGTCTACCAGGAAGCCGTGGACAACAACGCCGACCTGGCGGCAGCCCGCGCCGACTATGGCGCGCGGCGCGAAGTGGTACCCCAGGCCCGTGCCGGGCTGCTGCCAAACCTGTCAGCGGGTGCCGAGATGATGAACACGCGCACCAAGCTCGACGAACCCTCGATCACCTCTACCCGCAGCGGCAACGCCTGGAGCGCGACACTGGCCCAGCCGATCTTCCGCGCCGATCGCTGGTTCCAGTTGCAGGCTGCCGAAGCAGTCAACGAGCAGGCCGCACTGGAATTGTCGGCCACCGAACAGAACCTGATCCTGCAGACCGCGCAAAGCTACTTTGCAGTCTTGCGCGCCCAGGACAACCTGGCTGCGACCAAAGCCGAAGAGGCCGCACTCAAGCGCCAGCTGGACCAGTCCAACGAACGCTTCGACGTGGGCCTTTCGGACAAGACCGACGTGCTGCAATCCCAGGCCAGCTACGACACCGCACGGGCCAACCGCATCATTGCCGACCGCCAGGTGCAGGATGCCTTCCAGGCCCTGGTCACCCTCACCAACCGTGAATACACGTCGATTCAGGGTGTGGTGCACAGCCTGCCAGTGCAGGTGCCGACCCCTAACGACGCCAAGGCCTGGGTAGAAACCGCAGGCCGGCAGAACCTGAACCTGCTGGCCACCAACTACGCGGTGTCTGCCGCTGAAGAAACCCTGCGCCAGCGCAAGGCCGGCCACGCCCCTACGGTGGATGCAGTGGCCAAGTACCAGAAGGGCGACAACGACAACCTGGGGTTCAGCAACCCGTCGCCGCTGGGCGTGCGCTATGGCGGTGACGTGGAACAGACCACGGTGGGCCTGCAACTGAACATCCCGATCTACAGCGGTGGCCTGACCAGCTCCCAGGTGCGCGAGGCTTACCAGCGCCTCAGCCAGAGCGAACAACAGCGTGAGAGCCTGCGCCGCCAGGTGGTGGAAAACACCCGCAACCTGCACCGGGCGGTGAACACCGACGTGGAGCAGGTGCAGGCGCGCAAGCAGTCGATCATTTCCAACCAGAGTGCGCTGGAAGCCACTGAAATTGGCTACCAGGTGGGCACGCGCAATATCGTTGACGTGCTTGATGCGCAGCGCCAGTTGTATACCTCGGTGAGGGATTACAACAACAGCCGCTATGCGTACATCCTCGATAACCTGAGCCTCAAGCAGGCAGCCGGCACGCTCAGCCCGCAAGACCTGCAGGATCTGAAACGGTACCTGAAACCGGACTACAACCCGGACAAGGATTTCCTGCCGCCGGACCTGGCGGCGGCGGCGGCCAAGAACTTCGAGCGCAGGCGCTGAAACGGGGGCCGCGTGGCGGCGGCCTTACCCCAACAACCCACTCAACCCATCGATCAACCGCTGCAACGCCCCTTGGTTGGCCCGCATCACTGCCCGGCCCGCCTCGCCCATGCGCCGGGCGTCCTGCGGCAACTCGACCAGGCGCTGCACCGCTTGGGCCAGCCCGTCGGCATCGTCCACCTGCTGCAGCGCCCCGGCCTCGCGCAGCATTGCGCTGATTTCGAGGAAGTTGAACACGTGCGGCCCCATCAGCACCGGTAGCGCCAGCGCGGCGGGCTCCAGCGGGTTGTGCCCCCCTGTCGCCACCAGGCTGCCACCCACGAAGGCGATGTCGGCCAGGGCATAGAGGAACAGCAATTCGCCCATGGTATCGCCCAACAGCACCTGGCTCTGGCCCTGCACAGCGTCCCCAGCGGAGCGGCGTACCGTTGCGAACTGCTCGCTACACAGGGCATGCACGGCAGCGAAGCGCTCGGGGTGGCGCGGCACCAGAATCAGCAACGCATCGGCATGGCTCTTCAGCAACTGCTGATGAGCCTGGAGAATCAGTGCGTCTTCGCCTTCATGGGTGCTGGCCGCGATCCACACCGGCCGCTGGGCGGCCCCCCACTGCTCGCGCAGCGCCTTGGCGCGGGGCAGCAGTTGCGGGTCGACTTGCAGGTCGAACTTGATCGACCCCGTCACCTGGACGCACTGCGGGCGCGCACCCAAGGTGCGGAAACGCTCGGCCTCCGCTTCGGTCTGCACCGCAATCAGGCTCATCTCGGCCAGCATGGGCCGGGTCAGCCTGGCAAAGCGGCCATAGCCACGGGCGGAACGCTCGGACAACCGCGCATTGGCCAGCGCGACCGGGATCGAGCGCTTGGCGCACTGATGGATATGGTTGGGCCATAACTCGGTCTCCATGATCACGCCCAGTTTCGGCTGCACATGGTCCAGAAAACGCCCGGCCGCCCATGGCAGGTCATAGGGCAAGTAACAATGCTGCACCCGGGGTTCGTCGGCGAACAGTGCGCGAATACGCTCCGACCCGGTTGGGGTCATGCAGGTGAGCGTAATCGGCAACTGCGGGTAGGCCTTGAGCAATGCGCGCACCATCGGCGCGGCGGCGATGCTTTCACCCACCGACACCGCGTGTACCCATATACCGCCCTTGCGCATGGCTGGCAGTTTGAATGCAAAGCGCTCACCCACGCGCTGGCCGTAGGCAGGCGCCTTGCGCGCACGCAGGTACAGGCGCAGCGCAACCAGTGGCAGACCGAGGTGAAACAACAAGCTATAGAGAGTTCTGTTCATGGCGGCGGAGTTTACCCGATAGCACGCAGGTGTACCGCAAAGCGCTCGGCCAGCCACTGTGCGGCGGGCCCAAGGGGCTCGTCCCGGCGCCAGGCCAGTTCCACCACCAATGCCGGTGGGCGCCATTCACTGGCCAGCTCGACCATGTGCGCCTGATACGTCGGGTATTGCACCACATGCCGCGGCAGCCAGGCCCAACCCAGGCCGCGCATCAGCAATTCGGCCATGGCGTAAAAGCTGTCGGCCCGCCACACCTGCGGGCTGATCGCCTCGCCACCCGGGTAGCCGCTCTGCTGGGGGGTAACCAGCAACTGGCGGTGGCGTGCCAGTTGCTGACGGGTCACCGGCCCGGCCTGCGCCAGTGGGTGGTCAACGGCGCACACGGTTACCATTTCCACACTCCCCAGGGCTCGCCGCTCCAGCGATGCCGGCATGCTTTCGTGGTGGAAGAACAGGCCGAGGTCGGCGCGCCGCTCGACCAGTTTGCGCGCTACGTCACCCTGGGCGCCGCTGGCCAGTTGCACTTCCAGAAACGGGTAACGGCTGGCCAGTTCATCCAGGCTGTCGATGACGGGCTGGTAGGGCATGGCTTCGTCTTGCGCCACCCGCAACAGGGCTTCCTGGCCGCGCATCAGTGCCAGGGCACGGCCGTCCAGGCGTTCGCACTGGCGTAACAACTCGCGGGCATCGGCCAACAGGGCACTGCCGTTTTCAGTGAGTTTCGGCTGCCGACCGCTGCTGCGCTCGAACAGCGTGACGCCAAGGTCGGCTTCCAGCAAGGCGATGGCATTGCTGATTGCGGACTGCGCCCTGCCCTGCTCCCGCGCTACTGCTGAGAATGAGCGCAGCTCCGCCACGCGCAGGAAGGTGCGCAGCTGCTCCAGGTTCCATAGCTCGGCCATCAACCTATCTCCATACCAGATAGGTAATGACTTTACCGCATACTGGCACCCTCTAGAATGCGCGCATCATCAGGAGAAACCATCATGAATGCCTACACCTACCTCGCCATCGCCATCTGCGCCGAAGTCATCGCCACTGCTTCGATGAAAGCGGTCAAAGGGCTGAGCACGCCGTTGCCGCTGCTGTTGATGGTGGTGGGCTACGGGATCGCGTTCTGGATGCTGACGCTGGTGGTGCGCAGCATTCCGGTGGGGATTGCCTATGCTGTGTGGTCGGGTTTGGGCATCGTGCTGATCAGCGTGGCGGCACTGGTGATCTACGGGCAGAAGCTGGACGTGCCCGCCATGCTGGGCATGGCCATGATTGTTGGGGGCGTGGTGGTGATTCAGGTGTTTTCCAAGACGGCGGGGCATTGATGCCGGGCCTGGGTTGAGCCTGGCGCTCGATCGCCCAGGCGCCGCAACTGCCAAGGCGAACACTCCCGGCTAACTGCCCACCCAGGCCCGACCCTGTATACTTGCCCGCTGTCCCAGTCTTCGAGGTACCACCATGCCATCTGCTATTACCACTGACGTGCTGATCGTCGGCGCCGGGGTCGCAGGCCTGTGGCTCAATGCCCGACTGCGTCGGCTGGGCTACTCGACAGTGCTGGTGGAGCGCGCCAGCCTTGGCGGCGAGCAGACCATCAAGTCCCAGGGCATCATCCATGGCGGCACCAAGTACGCCCTGCATGGCGCCTTGACCGGCGCTTCCGAAGCCATCGCCGACATGCCCAGGCGCTGGCGCGAGGCGCTGGCCGGCAACGGTGAGCTCAACCTGGCCAACACCCGGCTGCTGTCCGAGGCCCACTACCTGTGGTCCCCCGGTACGCTGGCCGGCAACCTCACCAGCTTCTTCGCCAGCAAGGCGGTGCGCGGCCGCGTCGACCAGGTCAAGGGCAATCAATTGCCCCCGGCCCTGCAGGACCGGGCCTTCAAGGGCAAGGTCTATCGGCTGGCAGAACTGGTCATCGACGTGCCCAGCCTGCTGGCCAACCTGGCAGAACTGGCCGGTGACAGCCTGCTGGCAGGCGAACGCATCACCCCACTACGTGAAAGCGACGAACTGGTTGGCCTGCAGGTGGATGGGCGCAGCATCATCGCCCAGCGCATCGTCCTCAGCGCAGGGGCCGGCACCGAAGACCTGCTGCACGCCCTGGGCCTGCAGCAGCCAGCCATGCAAACGCGCCCCCTGCACATGGTGATGGCCAAGGGCGCCAACCTCAAACCCCTGTATGCGCACTGCCTGGGTGGCGGGCCCAAGCCGCGCATGACCGTCACCACCCACCCGGCTGCCGACGGCCAGTGGGTGTGGTACCTGGGTGGCGACCTGGCCGAAGCCGATGGCGTGGCCCGCGACAGCGCTGCGCAGATCGCCGCCGCACAGCAGGAAGTGGCCAACCTGCTGCCTTGGGTCGACCAGGGCCAGGTACGCTGGGCCACCTTGCGCGTCGACCGCGCAGAACCCGCGCAATCGGGCCTGGTGCGCCCCGACAACGCCTTCCTGGCCGAACAGCAGCGCCTGCTGGTGGGCTGGCCGACCAAGCTGGCCCTGGCGCCGGACTTCAGTGACCGGGTCATCAACCAGCTGCAGCGCGACGGCATTCAACCCCAGGCCCACCCTGACCTGTCCGGCCTGCCACGCCCGCCTCTGGGCACGCCAGCCTGGGAGCAACTGCTGCCATGAGCCTGCCCACCCTGCACAATTTCCATCGCCCCTTGGGCAGCACCGGGCTGCAGGTGTCGCCCCTGGGCCTTGGCACCGTGAAGCTCGGCCGCGACCAGGGCGTGAAATACCCTGCCGGTTTCACCATCCCCGGCGATGAAGATGCCCGCCTGCTGCTGGCCCAGGCCCGCCAGTTGGGCATCAACCTGATCGATACCGCCCCCGCCTATGGCCGCAGCGAGGAACGCCTCGGCCCGTTGCTGCGTGGGCAACGCGATGAATGGGTGATTGTGAGCAAGGTGGGTGAAGAGTTCGAGGGCGGCCTGTCGCACTTCGACTTCAGTGCCGCCCACACCCGCCGGTCGGTGGAACGTAGCCTGCAGCGGCTGGAAACCGACCGCATCGACCTGGTGCTGGTGCACTCCGACGGCAACGACCTGGCCATCCTGGAGCAGCAAGCGGTGTACCAGACCCTGGCCGAGCTCAAGCGCGAGGGCAAGATTCTGGGCTTCGGCCTCTCCGGCAAGACGGTTGCTGGCGGCTTGAAGGCCCTGGAGCACGGCGACTGCGCCATGGTCACCTACAACCTGAACGAGCAGGCAGAGCGCCCCGTGCTGGACTACGCTGCGCAACACGGCAAGGCCATCCTGGTAAAAAAGGCCCTGGCCAGCGGCCACGTATGCCTGGCACCCGGTGTGGACCCGGTGCGGGCAAGCTTCGAATTGCTGTTTGCCCACCCGGGCGTCAGCAGTGCTATCGTGGGCACCATCAACCCGTTGCACCTGGCCCACAACGTGGCCACCGTCGCCCGCATCCTGGGCCAGCAGTGAGTTGCCCGTGGCCATGGCCGGGCAACTGAGCCGACGCAAGGAGAAGCCCCGTGGCGCGAACGCTGATCCGCAAGAACCCGAGCAACTTCAAGACGCTGCCACTGCATGTAGAAGCCACCGCCGAGGGCCTGGTGTACCAGAGCATCGGCGTGCCCCTCAACTTTGCCCAGACCCAACAACGGCGCAAGCCCATCCAGGTGGATGACCCGCAGCGTTTCGTCGCCGAGCTGGCCAACCTGGGCGTCTCGGTTCGGCTCACCCTGCACTGGCAAAACCGCGATTACTGGGTGCTGGTGCGCCAGCGCCGACAAGACCGCGGCGACGTGGTACTGAAACTGATCTCAGGTTATGTACCGGCGCAGGAGCTGAACCTGCCCTTGCACACGGCGGTGCAGGAAGTGGCCGAAGAATGCCTGCTGGAAACCACCGAAGGGTGGCTGGGTGGGCGCTTCAACGAAACCTGGCTGCCCGTGCCCTACGCAGCCGCCCTGCATTACCGCGAAACCCCGCACTTCCAGCTGGCCCCGCAGTCCGGCGCGGCGCGCCCGGTGCACTGCGGCCAGCAGGTGTTGCTGGAGCGGCCCAGGGCCTATGTGCACCTGCCCACGGCATCGCTGCAACTGATCTACGACATGCGCCTGGACGTGCCGCGGGACGCCAAGAAGCTCAGCCTGTTCCACGTCGATGAGCGGCTGGAAGGCGACCAACTGGTGGCACGGCTGAACCGCAAGCGGCCAGACCTGTACCTGATGCCTTTGAAGGACGGCCAACCCCTGGCCGAGCTGTACACCCTGAAGAAGGACGAGCTGGTGCCGGCGAGCACTCGCGGCCTGTACCTGGCCGAGAGCTTTGCCCAGCAGGAAGGCTGGGTGGTGAAGGATGAGCGGGTGCGCTGGCGGGACTGGGTGAAGCAGCAAGGCCTGGTAGAAACCAAGCCCGCGCGGGCCAGCCACCTGCAGCGCTTTGGTGCCAAGGCGCGGGCCCTGCTGCGGCGGGCCAGGACGTCTCTGCGCAACCAGAGCCCATGACCGGGGCCATGATGGCCCCGACGCAGCGTCAGTGCTTGCGGATTTTCTCGACGATGGCAGTGGTCGAGCTGTTCTCGACCAGCCCCAGCACTTTCACGGTGCCGCCGTAGCCGTTGACGATATCGGCACCCACCACCTGGTCGATGCCATAGTCGCCACCCTTTACCAGCACATCGGGCTTCACCTGGCTCAGCAGGTTTTCCGGCGTGCCTTCCGAGAAACTGATCACCCAGTCCACCGCCCCCAGGCCCGCCAGTACCGCCATGCGCCGGTCGACACTGTTGATCGGCCGGCCTGGCCCTTTCAGGCGGCTGACCGACGCATCGTCATTGACGGCAACGATCAGCCTGTCCCCTTGGGCACGGGCCTGTTCGAGATAGGTCACGTGCCCGGCATGCAGAATGTCGAAGCAGCCATTGGTAAAGACGATGCGCTCGTTGTGGGCCCGGGCATCATCGATGGCTACCAGCAGTTGCTCAAGCCCCAGCACCCCGCGCTCGGAACCCTCTTCGCGCTGAATGGCCCGGCGCAGCTCTGGTGCACTGATGGCGGCGGTACCCAGCTTGCCGACCACGATGCCTGCCGCCAGGTTGGCCAGGGCCACTGCATGAGGCAGCTCCTCGCCGGCCGCAATGGCGGCAGCCAGGGTAGAGATCACCGTATCACCGGCACCGGTGACGTCGAACACTTCTCGCGCCCGCGCTGGCAGGTGCAGCGGCGGCTGGCCGATGCGCAGCAGGGTCATGCCGTGCTCGCCACGGGTCACCAGCAAGGCGCCCATGTCCAGGTCATGCAGTAGCTGCAGGCCCTTGGCTACCAGCTCGGCCTCGTCGGCGCAGCGGCCGACGATGGTTTCGAATTCGCTGAGGTTGGGGGTAATGAGGCTGGCACCGCGGTACACGGAAAAATCCTTGCCCTTGGGGTCGGCCAGCACCGGGATACCCTTGGCACGCGCTGCCTGGATCAGGCTCTGGTGGTTCTTCAAGGCGCCTTTGCCGTAATCCGACAGTACCAGCACCTTGACGCCTTCGAGCAGCTTGTCCACTTCCGCACCCAGTGACAGGGGGTCGGTGGCGAAGGGTTCCTCGAAATCGATACGCAGCAACTGCTGGTGGCGGCTCATGACCCGCAGCTTGACGATGGTCGGCTGATGGGCGATGCGCTGGAACACCGAGCGCACACCCGCCGCGTGCAGGCTGTTGGCCAGGCTGTCGGCGGCCTCGTCCTGCCCGGTGACACCGATCAGCGACGCAGGCGCACCCAGCGCCGCAATGTTCAACGCAACGTTGGCCGCGCCACCCGGGCGATCCTCGATCTGATCGACCTTGACCACCGGCACTGGCGCTTCAGGCGAGATACGCGAGGTACCGCCATGCCAGTAGCGGTCGAGCATGACATCGCCGACCACCAGTACCGGGGCTTGATCGAAACGCGGCATGGACAACTTCATGGGCAACCCATATGAAAATAGTGAACAGGGACGGGATATTAGCACAGGGTGAACGGTGGCTTTACGGCCAGATCACCCTGGGAATATCCGGATACAACCGGGGCCGCCAGGGCCCCGGTGTGGCAGGTTTCAGGTGATATCGGCCTTGGCCGGTTCATCCAGGCCCATGGCATGCAGGCGGGCATAATAGCCATTGGCTGCCAGCAGCTCGGCGTGGGTGCCACGCTCCACCAGGCAACCCTGGTCCATGACCAGAATCTGGTCGGCCTTCTCGATGGTCGACAGACGGTGCGCGATCACCAGGGTGGTGCGGCCTTCCATCACGCGGTCCAGGGCGGCCTGGATGTGCCGTTCCGACTCTGTGTCCAGCGCCGAGGTCGCTTCATCCAGGATCAGCAAGGGTGCGTTCTTCAGCAACGCACGAGCGATTGCGAGGCGCTGGCGCTGGCCGCCAGACAACAGCACGCCGTTTTCACCGATCTGGGTATCGAAGCCCTTGGGCAATTGGTCGACGAAGTCTTTGGCGAACGCCGCCTCGGCGGCCGCCTCGATATCGGCACGCGGGGCACCGGCCAGGTCACCATAGGCAATGTTGTTGGCGATGGTGTCGCTGAACAGCGTGACGTGCTGGTTGACCTGGGCGATGTGGCGGCGCAGGTTCAGCAGCTTGAAGTCTTCGATTTCCACGCCATCGAGCAGAATCTCGCCGGTGTCGTGGTGGTAGAAGCGCGGAATCAGGCCGGCCAGGGTGGATTTACCACTGCCGGACCGGCCCACCAGCGCCACCATCTGCCCGGGCTCGACGGTGAAGTTGATGTCGCGCAGCACCTGGCGCTCGGTACCTGGGTACGTGAAGCTGAGGTTGCGCACTTCCAGGCGACCCTTGACCGAATCGCGCTCCACAGTGCCTTTGTCCAGCTCACGCGGCTCGTCCAGTTGCTCGAAGATGCTTTCAGCACCGGCGACGCCCTTCTGGATGGTCGAACTGACTTCCGACAGCTGGCGAATCGGCTTGGGCAGCAGACCGGCCAAGGTGATGTAGGCAACCATGTCACCCGCCGAGGCGTCGCCGCGAAGGTACAGCACCAGAAACATCAGCACCGCCATGGCCACATAGATCACCAACTGCAGCAGCGGCGTATAGATGGCGCTGGTGCGGGTCATGCGCAGCTGCTTGTCGGTGTTGCTCTGGCTGGCCTTGAGGAAGCGCCGTTGCTCGTAGGTTTCGCCGCCGAAGCTGCGCACTACCCGGTAACCCTGGATGGTTTCCGATGCCACGTGGGTGACGTCACCCATGGCCACCTGGATCTTCTTGCTCTGCTTGCGGAATTTCTTGCTGGCGCGGCCCACCATGAAGGCGATCAGCGGCAGGATGGCCAGCATCACCAGGGTCAGGCGCCAGTTCATCAGCAGCAGCGAGGCAAACAGGAAGATCACCGTCATGCCTTCGCGGATCACCACCTTGATGGCGTCGGTGGCAGCGCCGGTGACCATGGTCACGTTGAACGTGATGCGGGAAATGAGGTGCCCGGAGTTGTTCTGGTCGAAGTAGCGGTTGGGCAGGGTCAGCAGGTTATTGAACAGCTGCACCCGCAGGTCGTGTACCAGGCCCAGGGAGACCTTGGCCAGGAAGTAGTTGCCCAGAAACGAACCCAGCCCCTGCCAGGCGGCGATCAGAATGATCAGCCCAGGTACCGTGTGCAACAGGTTGAGGTCGCGCAGGTAAGGGACGTTGGGGAACAGCGAGGCGTCCGGGTTGGACAGGCCGTCGACGAAATACTTGAGGATATAGCCCAGCATGGGCTGAGTCGAAGCGAAGATCAGAAAGCCCAGGATACTAAGCAGAAACACGCCGATGTAGGGGCGGACATAGCCAAGTAGACGGAGGTAGATCTTCATGCTCGATGAACTGCTGGAGCCTTTGGCGTCTGTCATATCACGGAACATGCTGAAAATGGGGTGCTGACTTTAGCACAGGTTGCCTTGCACGTCGGTTAACGACGACCAGGCGCGTACCAGCAGCAATGCGTGCAAAGCTGGGTTAACATTGCCCGTTCTTCACACCCAGGCCCGTTTCGCTCATGTCCCCAAGCAGCCTCCAGAACGTCGGCAACCGCTTCTACGATTTCGTGTGCCTGTGGCTGCTGCCCGCCGGCATGCTCTCGCTGCTGGGTGCGCTGTTCTTCCTGCCCGATCGCAGCCTGCATCACAAGCTGTACTACGGCCTGTTCAGCATCCCGACGCTGTTGGCGTTGTGCGTGCGGCCAAGTGCACTCAAGCCATTGCTGCGCGAGCCGCTGCTGTGGCTGTTCCTGCTGTTTGCCGGCTATGCCGTGCTGAGCCTGGCCTGGTCGCCTTCGCCCACCGAGGCCGACAACCTGATCAAGCGCCCATTGCACACCCTGATGCTGTTCCTGGGTACTGGCCTGATGCTGCGCTACCGCCCCGAAGCCCTCAAGGCGCTGTTTCTGGGGGCTGCCCTGCTGGCCTTGGTGGCCACCCTGCGCGACCTGTCCACCTTCGTGCTGACCTACCAGCCAGGTAGCCGGCTGATCGGCGCGGGGGCTCTGGACAACCCGTTGCTCAGCTCTCACCTGTTCGGTTTCTTCGGTGTCTACTGGCTGTGGATGGCGGTCAACAGCAAGCGTGCACTCACCGTGGCGCTGTGCACGGCGGCGTTCGCGGTGATGTTCGCCGCCGTGGTCGCGACCGGCTCCCGCACACCGCTGGTGGCCATGACCCTGGCCGTCAACTGGATCGCCCTGCTGTGCCTGGACCGCCGCTCCATTCCGTTGTTCCTGGCGGCGCCGGTGTTCATCGTGCTGGTGCTGCTGGTTGACCCGCAACTGATTACGGCGCGGGGCGACTCTTACCGCTTCGAGATCTGGCACACCACCTGGGAGCTGTTCCTGCAGCATCCGCTGATCGGCCATGGCTATGACGCGCCGCTGAGCATCGATGTGGGGGTGGGTTACCCCTTCAGTGAACCCCACAGCTTCGCCATGGGCGTCCTGTATTACGTTGGCATCCTGGGCATGTTGCCCTGGCTTGGCATGCTTGGCTACGCCCTGTATAGCGGCTGGAAATACCGCAGGCACCCGGCCCTGCAGATGGCCACGGCGCTGCTGGTATTCGGCATCGGCGCAGGCCTGACCGAAGGCGGTGGCATCCTCTCGAGGCCAAAGGAGCACTGGTTCCTGCTGTGGATCCCGCTGGCCCTGATCGCCGGGCTGAACGTCGCCCGCCGAGGCGGCCGCCTGGTTGCAGCAACTCGCCACACCTTGACCCCTGCACAGGTGCAGGCGCTGCGCCAGGGCGCCAAGGTCATCGAAGAAGATGGCCTTGGGCCAAAGGTGCTGCTGCTGCAGGATGGCAGCTTCCTCAAGCTGTTCCGTGCCCGCCCCTGGTACACGGCCGGCAGCTTCTACCCCTATGCCCGGCGCTTCGTCAGAAACAGCCAGCAACTGGCCCTGGAAGGCATTGCCACCCCACAGGTAGTCGAGCTGCTGAACTACGCCGACGGCTCACAGGGCGTGCGTTACCTGCCACTGGCAGGCCGCACCGTGCGCCAGGCCCTGCAGGCCTGCCCGGCGCTGGCTGAGCGCCAGGCCCTGGTCGGGCGCCTGGGCCAGTTCATCGGCCGCCTGCACCAGCAAGGGGTGTACTTCCGCTCCCTGCACCTAGGCAACGTACTGCTGCTGGACAACGGTGAGTTCGGCCTGATCGACCTGGCCGACATGCGCCTACTGCCCTCGCCCCTGTCCGCCGAACTGCGCCAGCGCAACCTGCGGCACATGCAGCGCTACGACGAAGACCGCCATTGGTTGTTCGAAGAGAACGTTCAGGCCCTGCTGGAAGGCTATGACCTGTCGGCCAACCGCAGCATGAGCCGCGCCGTGCGCCAAAAAGTGCAGTTGTCCCACGGGGTGCAGCGCTGACATGGCGCTGCTGGCCCCCCTGCTGGGCGCCCTGGTCTTTGCCCTGGCGCTGCTGAGTGCCCGCCTGCTGTTGCGCAGCAACCTGGTCGCTCGCCACCTGGCACCAGCCGCCGGCCGCTGGGCCACCCTTGATGGCCTGCGCGGCTACCTGGCCCTGGGCGTGTTCATTCACCACGCCGCGATTGCCTGGCATTACCAATACACCGGCCAGATCGGCATGCCACCCGAGCGGTTCTTCGCCCAGGTCGGCCAGGTGGGGGTGGCGCTGTTCTTCATGATTACCGGTTTCCTGTTCTGGAACCGGCTGCTGCAGCAAGGCCGGCAATTTGACTGGCGGGCCTTTGCCATCTCCCGGGTGATGCGCCTGTACCCGCTGTACCTGGGCCTGCTGGCGGTGGTACTGCTGAGCGTGTTCTACCTGCAGGGCTGGGCGTTGCTGGACACGCCGCTGGCCCTGATCGGCCAGTTGGCCGGGTGGCTGGCGTTTCATCGCCCTGACATCAACCAGCTGGCGGGCACCGGCAACCTGATCTCGAACGTGACCTGGACCCTGAACTACGAAATCTACTTCTACCTGGCGTTGCCGCTGCTGGGCATGGCCTTCGTCTACCGAGGCACGCTGCTCAGAACCTTGATCTGCCTGGTTGCCCTGTACGGGCTGGCGCAGCTGGTCGGCTGGGAGCATGCCCTGAAGAAAAAGTACCTGCTCAGCTTCGCAGGCGGTATTGCCGCCGTGTACTGGGTACGCAGGCCGGCGTTGGTGCAGTGGGCGCAGCGCCGCCAGGGCACCTGGGTGGCCGTGGGCTTGCTGGCCGTGGTCATGCTGGGGTTGAACAAGACCTTTGCAGTGTTCCCGCTGCTGCTGCTCAGCATCGTGTTCTGCATCGTGGTGTCCGGCAACGACCTGCTCGGCGCCCTGCGCCTGCGCAGCGCACGCTGGCTGGGGGAAATCAGCTACAGCCTGTACCTGCTGCATGGGCTGGTGCTGTGGTGGCTGGCTTACTACCTGTACCCTCGGTACGGGTTCAGCTATGACGACACCGGGGCATTCATGGCACTGGTGGTGGTGGCCTGCATTGCGCTGGTAGCCCTGAGCAGCGCGACCTTCCTGCTGCTGGAGAAACCCGGCATAGCCCTGGGCAAGCGCCTTGCCCGCCGACAGCAGGCAACCGGTGCACAGCTGGAGCCAGGCTCAGCGAACCGCGCCTGACCCGCGCTGCCGGGCGTAGTCCAGAAACTCCTGGATATCCTCGCTGCACAGCTTGCCCACCACCTGGGCAATTTCGGCCGGCGGCCAGTCCCACCAGGCGCTGGCCAGCAGCTGGGCGCGCACTTCTTCCGGGAAGCGCCAACGCACTATTTGCGCCGGGTTGCCGCCCACCACCGCGTAAGGTGGCACATCCCGGGTCACCAGCGCACCCGCGGCTACCACCGCGCCACTGCCAATGCTCACCCCCGAGAGGAGGGTGCAGTTGGAGCACAGCCACACATCGTTGCCGATGCAGACATCACCACGGCTGAAAGCGTAGTTCTCGATCCCGGCTGCTTCCTTGAGCATGGCCGGGAACGGATAGGTGGTTACCCAGTCCGCGCGGTGATGGCCACCGAGGAAAATCTGCACGCCCTCGGCGATGGAGCAATACGCGCCAATGCGCAGGGTTGCACCTTCATTCCAGTCATGCACCTCAGGCACGCCGTAGCTCCCCACCCCAAAGGCGTACTGCGGGTAGCGCGCAGCAAACCGCGCCTGGCCACGCTCAATCGCCGGCAGCTTGCGAATGGCCCGCTTGGCCCGCTTGGCCAGGTAACGCGAAATCCACCCCATGGCCGATCAGGCCTTTTCCAGCGGCGAGAACAACAACCGCCCCAGGCCACGCCAGGTCTTGCGTGTGTAGGCCCGCAGGGGGATCTGCGCCAACAGCTCACGGGCCAGCTTGCGATCACGGTTGGCCACCTTGAGGAACATCGAGTTCAAGGCCTTGAACTTCACCTCTTCATAGGCCGGGTGGTCCTTGAACTTGGCGTAGGTGCGCAGGATGTTGTCGATCATGAAACGGTGATTCTTGTAGGTGTTGCTGGCGTGCTTGCGGTAGCGCGCCATGACCACGCTCAAGCCATCGATGAAGTAACCGGCGTGGGTCACCTTCAGCTCGATCATCAGGTCTTCCAGGCGCACATCCGGGTCAAACCCACCAACCTTCTGCAGCGCCTCACGGCGGATCAGCAGCGTGGGTGCGGGCGGGTACGGTTTGCGCTCGAGGAACATATCCTCGAAATCCAGGCGCCGGAACGGTACGTCACGGCGCTGGCGGGCCTCAGGGAACAGTTCGCCCTGGGCGTCGATCAGCTCGATGTTGCCAGCGCAGATACCCACTTCGGGCTTGTCGGCCATGTACTGCACCTGGATCGCGATACGGTCCGGCATCATGATGTCGTCCGAGCCGAACGGGGCAATAAGCTCACCCCTGGCACGGGCAATGGCGTCATTCAGGGTTTGCGTGAGGCCTTTGTTGCGCTGCACGCGGAAGTCGAAACCATGCTGGGCCTGGAGGCGCTGTATGCGCTCGACACTGTCATCCGACGAGCCGTCATCGATCACCAGTAATTCAATGTGCGGGTAGGTCTGGTTGAGCACGCTGAGGATGCTTTGCTCGATGTAGGGGCCGTGGTTGTACGATGCGATGATCACCGTCACCAGGGTTTGCTCGGCGCTCATTTTGCCTCCTGGGCGGCCAGGCCAGACTCGATCAGCGCCAGGTACTGCTGGCGGAACACCGTGATGTCATGGTTGTGGTTGAGGTAGTCGAACGCCTGCTCGCCCTTGGCCTGCAGCGCGTTGTCATCCAGCGCCAGGTAGCGGTCCAGCGCGGCGGCAAGGCTGGCCACGTCTGCCGGTTTGACCACTTCGCCGCCTGCGCCGGTAATCAGCGGCAGCATGGCAGGTACATCGCTGGCGATGACCGGCAAGCGCCCGCTCATGCCCTCGAGCAACGCCAGGCCCAGGCCTTCTGCCAGCGACGGCATGGCCCAGATGTCAAACGCCCGCACATAACGCAAGGCGTTGTCCCTGAAACCCAGCAGGTGCGCACGGCCTGCCAGCCCAAGGCGTTCGATTTCCGCCTGTAGACGCGCCTGTTCTCGACCGGCACCAATGATGGCCAACTGCGCGTTGGGGTATTTGTCCTTCAAGGCAGCGAACGCCTGGAGCAGGTAGGTGTGCCCCTTCACAGGCACCAGCCGGCCCAGTGCCCCCACCAGCCGCGCATCCTGGGCCAGGCCCAGTTGCGTACGGGCCTCGACGCGCGTGAGTTGCAAGGCCGTGGCCTGCTCGGTGTCGATGGCGTTGGTGATGGCGTGGGTGTTGCTGTCGGTGAAGCCGCAGCGGCAGTCGAGCAGGTACTGCTTCACGGCAGGCGATACCCCCACGAACTGCCAGTGCTGGTCGATCAGCCGTTGTGTCTGGCGCCGACGATAAAACCGGTCGTATTCGCCAAAGCCGTGGGAAATACCGATGCACAGGGGAATCTTCAGCCAACGGTTGAGCTGCAACAGCATGTTTACCGGTTTGAAGCGGTTGCAGATCACCACGTCGAAGCGCTCGCGCCGGCAAAACCGGTACAACTGCCACAGGGCCTTGAGGCGCATGCCTTTGAGGGCGCTGTCGGCGAAATCGAAATACACAGAATGGTCAGCGCGGCTCACCGGCTGGCCCGCTTGCGGCCGGCCCTTGAGGAACGCCATGGTGGTTTCGAACCGGTCAGCCGGCAGTGCCTTGAAGATCTGTTCGGCCAGGTCGGCAAAGTCGTGTTGCTTGATGTTGTAGTCCGGTTGCAGTTGCAGGACTTTGTAGCGCTTCATACGGTTTCCCGATCAACACCCTGGTGGCGGCCCTTCAAGACCCAGAACAGCTCGTGACGGCGCACGGCCTTGCGGAAAAATTCATTTTCGCCATACGGCGACAGGCGCCGCCCAGCCAGCCAGCGCTGAATGAAACGGCGCAGCCGCCGCTTGAACGGTGGCCGAGGCTGCAAATCATGCATCATACCCAGCGCCATGGCCTTGTCGCGCTGCAGGCGTGCGTCCAGCATCAGTGTGCAAGGCCGCCCTACAGGCTGGTCGCCGGTCATGGGTGGCAGGGCCACGCCCGCGCCACTGTCGCCCATGGGCCAGCGGTCGTTGTCGTGCAGGTGGTTGGCGTAGCCCAGCAGGGTTTCAGGCTGCCAGTCCAGCCCTTGCAACGCCTCGTGCAGCGCCTGTTGGGCAGCCACATGGTCGGGGTGCGGGTCCAGGACCGGGTGGGGCATCACGATCACCTGCGGGCGTGCCTCTTGCAGCACCGCGCGCAGATCGGCCAGCAGGTTGTGCCAGGTGGGCACCCCATCGTCGCCAGGCAGGGCAAGTTGGTTCAGCGTGCGGAACGGCCGTGTGTCGGCCATGTCGGCTTCACGAGAGCCAAAGGGTGAAGCCGGGGCATCGCGCATGGCAGGCAGTTGCAGGCAGAAATAGCCCAGTTGCACACAATTGCGTTCTGGCACCCCGGCCCAGCGCGGCACGGCGATGCTGTCCCAGGCCCGCAGCCTGCCTTTGAGGCGCGCAGCCTCCACAGCCGAGAGGCCCATGGCCTGGTAGTGCTCCGCTTCGATCTCGCCGGCCGTGAGGGTGACCACCCAGGCTTCGTCGGCCTGGCTGTACAGGCCATAGGCGGCCAGCTCGGCGTCATCGGCGTGGGGCGCGATGACCATGACGCGCTTGCGCCGCAGGTCCTCCTGGGCAAACGCCCACAGCCGGGGCTGGCCAACCAACCGGCAATGGCGGCCGCGCAGGGTCACCTGGCCGTCCGCCAGCGCCTGGCCGAGGCCGGTAAGGTTCACGAAGCGCACACCGCGTACACCCCGCTCGAACACCTGCAGGTCTTCGCCATGCGGGCCCTGAATGCGCACGCCTGGGTCGAACAGGCGCCCGAGCACGCCACAGCGCAGCGTTACCTGCAACAGCAACGTGCCGTCGTGGTGCGGCTGCAACCCCTCAGCCATCAGGCGACCGCCCTCCAGGCTCACCCCGGGGAGTTCATCGGCCGCCGGAAAACGGTAGGTGTAGTCCTCGCCTGCCCCATAGAACAGGTGGTCGGCCAGCCACGCCTCGTGGGCGACCCACAGCAGCGGCAACAGCAGCAGCGGCAGCCACCAGATGAAGCCCCCCAGCGCAACCAGCACCACCAGGGCCATCAACAGACCCAGGCGCTTGTTGCGCCGGTGGCGCTTGAGCAACTGCTGCTTGCGGCTCACGCCTGATACACCGGCACAGGGCTGCACCAACGGTCCTTGTACTCGCGGTCGGCCCGGCCGAACGAGAAGCGCAGCGGCTTGTCGAGGGCGCGGGCGTGTTCCCAGGCGGCCTGGGTATTGAGAAAGCTCAACACGCTGCCGGGGCTGAAGGCCTTGGTTTCGGGGTCGACCCCGCCGTTGATGTACTCGACGCTGATCCACTCTGGCGCCTCGACGCGGTACACCAGCTGGATGGCAATGGGTTTGTCGCCCAGCAGCAGCACCGAACCGATCAACAGGTTGTGCAAGCGCCCCAGCACCTCACCCATCTGCTGGGCGCCAGTGGCCGGGAAACCCCAGCGACGCAGGAACAGGTCGCAGTACATGCCGGCGATTTGCTGGGCGCTGAAATCGCTGATGGGCCTTACCACACCGCCCGCCTCTTCCAGCAGCCGCAGTTCGCGGCGCTGGTTGTAGCGAAATTTCTTCGACAGGTCTTCTGGCGCCCGGGCCATGGCCAACTGCTCCTTCTGCACCTTGAGGCCGCTGAAACGGCCCTGGTTCAGCTCGGACAGGTAACGCACGGCATGGCGCAACGGGGCACCGGCATCAGGCGCCGCAGGCAGGATGATTTCAGCATTACCCAGATCGAACAGGGCTTTTTTGCCAGCTCGCTTGAGCACGTCCTTGGACAGCGCCAGGTGCCGCCCCCACGTGGGGATGGCCGCCTTCAACTCGCCGGCCTGGTGCCAGCCCAGGTAGCGCACCGGGATACCGGCCAGGTCGGCCAGCTGTTGCACCACCTGTGGGTGGGTCGCAACGCTGCCACCAAAACGCGCCCAGGCCTGGGCGTAGGCTTCGCCGTCGATGGCTTGCCAGCCGCGCTCGCGCAGGGCCTTTACATGATTGAGCATCAGGCCTCCACCAACGCGCGCACCTGGGGCAGCTGCCAGAAGGCCTCGCGCACCGCCTGGTCAGAAAAGCGCTCCGCCAGGCGTTGCAACATGTGTTCGGCGCAAGCCGTGCGTTGCTGTCCATCCAGCAGCGCCATGTGCCTGAGGCCCTCGGCCAGTTGCGCCGCGTCACCCAACGGGAACAGCATGCCCACACCTTCGACCACTTCGCGGGCACCGCCACAGGCGGTTGCCAGCACCGGCACGCCGGCGACCATGGCTTCGAGCAGGACCATGCCGAACGGTTCATGGTCGGAGCTCAGGGCGAACACGTCGAACGCCTGGAAATACCGGCGCGCATCGGGCACCTGGCCCAGAAAATCGACCTGCCCGGCGATACCCAGCTCGCTGGCCAAGGCCTTGAGCACAGGTTCCAGCCGCCCCTTGCCCAGGATCGCCAGGCGGGCACCTGCCGGGAGCCCGGGCAGCGCCTGGGCAAAGCCACGCAACAAGGTGGCCTGGTCCTTGTCGGGGTGCAGGCGGCCGACGTTCCCCACCACCCAGGCCTGCGGGCCCAGGCCCAGGGCCTGACGAGCCTCGGCGCGCGGCACCAGGGCGGCCTGCAAGGCCTGGATATCGATGCGGTTGTACAAGGTCTGGATGCGCTCGGCCGGCCACTTCGGCAGGCAGCGGCGCATGTCGTCACGCACCGCATCGGACACACCCAGCAGGCTCAGGCGCTTGGCAAACAGGTTGGCGAACAGCTGCCGCCCCTTGCGCTGATAGTCACCAAAAGCATGGTGAACGCCGATCACCGGCAAACCGGTCGCCAGCAAGGCCACATAGATGGGCTTGAAGCGGTGGGCGATACAGAAGGCGAACTGGCGCTCGGCGGCAATGCGCCGCAGCGCGCGGATGGCGCCAAGTTTCAGGCCACGCACGGCCTTGGAGCTGAACCCCAGAAACAGCACTTCATCCGAGGCGCAACCCGCCGCAACCTGTGGGTCGGGCGCACCGGTGAGGAACACGGTAGTGACCTTGTAGCCGCTGCCCTGGAACAGGCTGGCGTACTGACGGGCACAGTCGAGGAACGGCCCGTCATAGCCATGGCAGAACTGCAGGATGCGCGGTTCAGAGCGGCTGGTCATACGCGGCGGCGCCGTCCTTCACGACCAGGATGTCTTCCATGATCAGGTACTGCAGGTCGGAACCGAAGAACATGTTCAGGGCGTCGGTTGGCGAGCAGATCATCGGCTCACCGCGACGGTTCAGCGAGGTGTTCAGCGATACACCGTTGCCGGTCAGGTCTTCCAGGGCCTTCATCATGTCGTAGTAGCGCGGGTTGTACTCGCGCTTGAGTACCTGGGCACGCGACGTACCGTCCTCGTGAACCACTTCGGGTACACGGGTTTTCCATTCTTCGGCCACTTCGAAGGTGAAGGTCATGAACGGCGCCGGGTGATCGACCTTGATCATCTGCGGGGCCACGGTGTCGAGCATCGACGGGCAGAAGGGTCTCCAGCGCTCGCGGAACTTGATTTGCTCGTTGATGCGGTTGGCCACACCCGGCACGCTCGGGCAACCGATGATCGAACGGCCACCCAGGGCACGCGGGCCGAACTCCATGCGCCCCTGGAACCAGGCCACCGGGTTGCCCTCGACCATGATCTTGGCGATGCGCTGCGGCATGTCGTCCAGCTTGCGCCACTTGGGCGCATTCGGGTGACGGGCGCAGGCGGCGATCACGTCTTCGTTGGAATACGAAGGGCCGAGGTAGACGTGCTCCATCTTCTCTACCGGCACACCGCGGGCGTGGGACACGTAGGCCGCAGCACCCACGGCGGTACCAGCATCACCGGAGGCCGGCTGCACGAACAGCTCCTTGACGTCGGAGCGGGCGATGATCTTCTGGTTGAGCTTGACGTTCAGCGCGCAGCCACCGGCAAATGCCAGCTTGCCGGTTTCGCGCAAGGTGTCGCCCAGGTAGTGGTCGATCATCTGCAGGGCGATCTTTTCGAACAAGGCCTGCATGCTGGCGGCATAGTGGATGTACGGCTCGTCGGCGATATCGCCTTCGCGCTTGGGCCCCAGCCATTCGATCAGCTTGGGCGAGAAATAGAAGCCCTTGCCCTTCTCTTTATGGCGGCGCAAGCCGATGACGTTGGCGTACTCGGTGTTGATCACCAACTCGCCGTTCTCGAAACTGGCCAAACGCGAGAAGTCGTATTTGCTGGCGTCGCCATACGGCGCCATGCCCATGACCTTGAACTCGCCGTCGAGCATCTCAAAGCCCAGGAACTCGGTGATCGCACCGTACAGGCCACCCAGGGAATCGGGGTCGAAGAACTCTTTGATCTTGTGGATCTTGCCGTTTTCGCCGTAGCCGAAGAAGGTCGTGGCGTATTCGCCCTTGCCATCGATGCCCAGGATCGCGGTTTTTTCCTTGAAACCCGAGCAGTGGTAGGCGCTGGACGCATGGGCCAGGTGGTGCTCGACCGGTTCGATCTTGATTTTTTTCGGGTCGAAGCCCAGCTGCTCCAGGCACCAGACGATCTTCTTGCGGTAGCGCTTGTAGCGGCGGTTGCCCATCAGGATGGCATCGAGGGCGCGGTCCGGGGCGTACCAGTAACGCTTGGCGTAATGCCAGCGGGCTTTGCCGAACAGGCTGATGGGGGCGAACGGGATGGCGACCACGTCGACGTCCGACGGCTTGATGCCGGCCTGCTCCAGGCAGAACTTCGCCGACTCGTAGGGCATGCGGTTCTTCGCATGCTTGTCACGCACGAAGCGCTCTTCTTCGGCGGCGGCAATCAGCTTGCCGTCGATGTACAGCGCCGCGGAAGGGTCATGGCTAAGGGCGCCCGACAGGCCAAGAATCGTCAATGCCAAGGGATGAGCCTCTTCATTCTGTAGAAATGCGCCAGTGGCCCCAGGGGCGGGTGGCGGCTAAAAGGCGAGATTATAACGCAAAGAATTCCAACTGGCCCTATCGCCGGCAGGCCAGGCACGTTACTCGGCGATCAACCAGTCCATGCGGTAGCTACCCGCCGTCTGCGCCAGCTCCCGGGCCAACCAGGGCAGCAGCTCCCTGAGCTCTTCCTCCAGCCCCCAAGGCGGGTTGGCAATGGCAAGGCCGGAGCCATTGAGCCCCTGCGGGCTGTCCTGGTGGTGCACATACAGCTCCACCCGCAGCAGCTTGGGCGCGCCCGTGCTGGTCAGGTCCTGGTAGAAACGAGTGAGGGAGCGCTGGTCCTTGATCGGGTACCAGATGGCCGCGACCGTCTGGCGCATGCGGCCGATTGCCTCCTTCATGGCGCTGGTGCAGCGCTTGAGCTCATCGGCCTGCTCGAACGGCGGGTCGATCAGCATGATCGCGCGCTTTTCCTGCACCGGCAGCAGGGCCCGGGGCACGTGCCAGCCCTCGCCCAGGTGCACGACCACGCGCGGGTCCTTTTTCATGTTTTCCTTGAGCAGCGGCCCGTCTTCAGGGTGCTTCTCGTTGAGCAGGGCACGGTCCTGCTGGCGCATCAGGCGGCGGGCCAGTTCGGGGGAACCAGGGTAATAGCGCAGCTCGCCATCCGCGTTCAGGCGCTTGATGATGCGGAGGTAATCGGCAGCCATCGCCGGCAGGTCGTCACGGCCCCACAGGCGCGCGACACCTTCGAGGTACTCACCGGTACGGCTCGCCTGGTCACCCTGAAGGTCATACAACCCCAGGCCGGCGTGGGTGTCGATGTAGGCGAACGGCTGTTCCTTGCGCGACATCAGGGCGATGAGGCGGGTCAGCACGATGTGCTTGAGGACGTCGGCATGGTTGCCGGCGTGGAAGGCGTGACGATAGTTCATGGCAACTCCTGCGCGGGCGGCAAGTTTACCTTGCCTTGCCGGCCGCGTCAGGCCTGGCTGCTGGTTGGTGCCGACGGCTAGGCCGGCACCGCTGCGCCAGCTTTACTTTTCGGCGTGATAGGCAGCATCAGCCGTTTCGAAGCGCTGCACCATCGCCTGGGTCGGACGGCCCAGCTTGCTGACCAGCACGATGGCAAGGGTACCCAGCAGGAAGCCAGGGATGATTTCGTACAGGCCCCATGGGTCAAGCTGCTTCCACAGGATGACGGTTACAGCGCCGACCACGATGCCGGCCAGTGCACCGTTGCGGGTCATGCCCTTCCACAGCACCGACATCAGCACCACAGGGCCGAACGCTGCACCGAAGCCTGCCCAGGCGTAGGCCACCAGGCCCAGTACGCGGTTTTCCGGGTTGGCCGCCAGGGCGATGGCCACCAACGCCACGGCCAGCACCATCAACCGGCCAACCCACACCAGCTCCACCTGCGAAGCATTCTTGCGCAGGAAGGCTTTGTAGAAGTCCTCGGTCAGGGCGCTGGAGCACACCAGCAGCTGGCAGCTCAGGGTACTCATGACCGCCGCCAGGATGGCCGACAGCAGCACACCGGCAACCCAGGGGTTGAACAGGATCTTGGCCAGTTCGATGAACACCCGCTCGTGGTTTTCGTTGACCGGCCCGGCAAGCTCCGGGTTGGCGGAGAAGTAGGCGATGCCGAAGAAACCAACGGCGCAGGTGCCGACCAGGCACAGGATCATCCAGGTCATGGAGATGCGGCGGGCGTTGGCGATCGATTTCACCGAGTCGGCCGCCATGAAGCGCGCCAGGATGTGTGGCTGGCCGAAGTAGCCCAGCCCCCAGCCCATCAGCGAAATGATGCCGATGAAGCTGGCACCCTTGAGCATGTCGAAGTTGGCCGGGTTGACCGCCTCGATCGCCGCGAAGGTCTGGTCGAAACCACCGGTTGAGATCAGCACGATCACCGGGGTGAGGATGAGCGCGAAGATCATCAGCGTGGCCTGCACCGTATCGGTCCAGCTGACCGCCAGAAAACCACCGACGAATGTGTAGGCAATGGTGGCTGCTGCACCGGCCCACAGCGCCGTTTCGTAGGACATCCCGAAGGTGCTCTCGAACAGGCGGGCACCCGCCACGATGCCGGAGGCGCAATAGATGGTGAAGAACACCAGAATGACCACGGCCGAGATGATGCGCAGCAGGCCGCTCTTGTCTTCGAAGCGGCTGGTGAAGTAGTCCGGCAGGGTCAGTGCGTCGCCGTTGTGCTCGGTTTGCACGCGCAGGCGGCCAGCCACGAACAGCCAGTTCAGGTAGGCACCCACGGTAAGGCCGATGGCGATCCAGGCTTCGGAGAGGCCCGCGAAGTAGATGGCGCCCGGCAGGCCCATCAGCAGCCAGCCGCTCATGTCGGAGGCCCCCGCAGACAGCGCGGTCACCACGCTGCCCAGGCTGCGACCGCCCAGGATGTAGTCAGAAAGGTTTTTAGTGGCGCGGTAGGCCGCGAAGCCGATCAGCACCATTGCGGCGATGTAGATCACAAACGTGATCGTGATTGGGTTACCCATGTGTGTGCCCTGGTGTTTGTTGTTATTTCATGTGCAACCGGTCGAGGCGGTTGCACCCAGGCGGGGAATGCTATGCAACAACGCAATGGGGTGCAACCATTTTTCATTTGCAAGTTGCACCTGCCCGTGCATTTTCAGATAAAGCCTGTTTTTTGCTCCTGTTTAGTGCATGGGAAGCGCATTTTTAGAACGAAACGACCATTCATGTCGCTTTCAGAAACGTCGGAAACGACCGTCAGACGAGTTGCACCCAGCTGTCGTGAAATTCGGGTTGCACCTGGTTGCACCCGGTTCGCCCTGCGGATAATCTTGGCGCCAGCTGACGCCACATTCGTGGCAATAACGAGGATAAGAAATGGCGACGACCACCCTTGGGGTCAAACTCGATGACCCTACCCGCGAACGACTCAAGGCCGCGGCGCAGTCCATCGACCGCACGCCGCATTGGTTGATCAAGCAGGCGATCTTCAACTACCTGGAGAAGCTCGAGGGTGGCGCGACCCTGAATGAAATCAACGGCCAGGCCAGTGGCCTGGCAGAGGATGCCGGGGATGCCCCGGTCGACCATGGCCACCAGTGCTTCCTGGAGTTTGCCGAGAGCATCCTGCCCCAGTCGGTACTGCGCTCGGCCATCACTGCAGCCTACCGCCGCCCCGAGCAGGAAGTGGTGCCCATGCTGCTGGAACAGGCCCGCCTGAGCGCACCGCTCGCCGAGGCCACCAACAAGATGGCCGCCGGCATCGCAGAAAAACTGCGTAACCAGAAAAGCGCCGGCGGGCGCGCCGGTATCGTTCAGGGGCTGCTGCAGGAATTTTCGCTGTCGTCCCAGGAAGGCGTGGCCCTCATGTGCCTGGCCGAAGCCCTGCTGCGCATCCCCGACAAGGGCACCCGCGATGCGCTGATCCGCGACAAGATCAGCAACGGCAACTGGCAGCCTCACCTGGGCAACAGCCCATCGCTGTTCGTCAACGCGGCCACCTGGGGCCTGCTGCTTACCGGCAGGCTGGTCAGCACGCATAACGAGGCCGGCCTCACGTCGTCGCTCACCCGCATCATCGGCAAGAGCGGCGAGCCGATGATCCGCAAGGGTGTGGACATGGCCATGCGCCTGATGGGCGAGCAGTTCGTCACTGGCGAAACCATTGCCGAGGCACTGGCCAACGCCACTCGCTTCGAGTCCAAAGGGTTCCGCTACTCCTACGACATGCTGGGTGAGGCCGCCCTCACCGAGCACGACGCGCAGAAGTACCTGGCCTCCTACGAGCAGGCCATCCACTCCATCGGCAAGGCCTCTAATGGCCGCGGCATCTATGAAGGGCCCGGCATCTCGATCAAGCTGTCGGCGCTGCACCCGCGCTACAGCCGCGCCCAGTACGAGCGGGTGATGGATGAGCTGTACCCGCGCCTGCTGGCGCTGACCCTGCTGGCCAAGCAATACGACATCGGCCTGAACATCGACGCCGAAGAGGCCGACCGCCTGGAGCTGTCGCTCGACCTGCTCGAGCGTCTGTGCTTCGAGCCTGCGCTGGCGGGCTGGAACGGCATCGGCTTTGTCATCCAGGCTTACCAGAAGCGATGCCCGTACGTGATCGACTACGTCATCGACCTGGCCAAGCGCAGCCGCCACCGCCTGATGATCCGCCTGGTCAAGGGCGCCTACTGGGACAGCGAAATCAAGCGTGCCCAGGTCGAAGGCCTGGAAGGCTACCCGGTCTACACGCGCAAGGTGTACACCGACGTGTCCTACGTGGCCTGTGCCCGCAGACTGCTGGCCGTGCCGGAGGCCATCTACCCGCAGTTCGCCACCCACAACGCCCACACCCTGTCGGCCATCTACCATATTGCCGGCCAGAACTATTACCCCGGCCAGTACGAATTCCAGTGCCTGCACGGCATGGGCGAGCCGCTGTACGAGCAGGTGGTGGGCAAGATTGCCGACGGCAAGCTGAACCGGCCATGCCGGGTGTATGCCCCGGTGGGTACCCACGAAACTCTGCTGGCCTACCTGGTCCGCCGGCTGCTGGAAAACGGCGCCAACACCTCGTTCGTCAACCGTATCGCCGACCACTCCATCTCCATTCAGGAACTGGTGGCCGACCCGGTGCAGAGCATCGAGCGCATGGGGGCCCAGGAAGGCAGCATCGGCCTGCCGCACCCGCGCATCCCACTGCCGCGCGAACTGTACGGCAGCGAGCGTGACAACTCGGCGGGCATCGACATGGCCAACGAACACCGTTTGGCGTCGCTGTCCTGCGCCATGCTGGCGACCGCCAACAATGACTGGAAGGCCACGCCGCTGCTGGCCTGCGCTGCCAGCGAGGGCACGGTAGCTGAAGTGCTGAACCCGGCCGACCACCGCGATGTGGTGGGCCATGTGCAGGAAGCCACCACCGCCGACGTGGACAACGCCATCCAGTGCGCCCTGAATGCAGCGCCTATCTGGCAGGCCACCCCGCCCGCCGAGCGTGCAGCCATCCTGGAACGCACTGCCGACCTGATGGAAGCCGAAATCCAGCCACTGATGGGCCTGCTCATTCGCGAGGCGGGCAAAACCTTCGCCAACGCCATTGCCGAAGTGCGCGAAGCGGTGGACTTCCTGCGTTACTACGCCGTACAGGCGCGCAACGCGTTCAGTAACGACGCCCACCGCCCGCTGGGCCCGGTGGTGTGCATCAGCCCATGGAACTTCCCGCTGGCGATCTTCACCGGCCAGGTGGCGGCAGCCCTGGCAGCAGGCAACCCGGTGCTGGCCAAGCCAGCCGAGCAAACCCCGCTGATCGCCGCCCAGGCCGTTCGCCTGCTGCTGGAGGCAGGCATACCGGAGGGTGTGTTGCAGCTGCTGCCAGGTCGCGGCGAAACCGTGGGCGCCGGCCTGGTGGGCGACGAGCGGGTCAAAGGGGTGATGTTCACCGGCTCCACCGAGGTCGCCCGCCTGCTGCAGCGCAATGTGGCCGGGCGCCTGGACAACCAAGGCCGGCCGATTCCGCTGATTGCAGAAACCGGCGGCCAGAACGCGATGATCGTGGATTCATCAGCACTGACCGAGCAGGTGGTGATCGACGTCGTGTCCTCGGCCTTCGACAGCGCCGGCCAGCGCTGCTCTGCCCTGCGCGTGCTGTGCCTGCAGGAAGACTGCGCCGACCGCGTGATCGAAATGCTCAAGGGCGCCATGGCTGAAAGCCGCCTCGGCTGCCCGGACCGCCTGGCCGTGGATATCGGCCCGGTGATCGACGGCGAAGCCAAGGCGGGTATCGAGAAGCACATCCAGGGCATGCGCGAGAAAGGCCGCGCGGTGTACCAGGTCGCCATCGCCGATGCCACCGAGCTCAAGCGCGGCACCTTCGTGATGCCAACCCTGATCGAGCTGGACAGCTTCGACGAGCTCAAGCGCGAGATCTTCGGCCCGGTGCTGCACGTGGTGCGCTACAACCGGCGCAACCTGGACCAGCTGATCGAGCAGATCAACAACTCCGGCTACGGCCTGACACTGGGTGTGCACACCCGTATCGACGAAACCATCGCCAAGGTGGTGGAAAGCGCCAACGCCGGCAACATGTACGTCAACCGCAACATTGTCGGTGCCGTGGTCGGGGTACAGCCATTCGGTGGTGAAGGCTTGTCGGGCACCGGCCCGAAAGCGGGTGGCCCGCTGTACCTGTACCGCCTGCTGTCGACCCGCCCGGCAGATGCCATCGGCCAGCACTTCGAGCAGCAGGACGGCGACGGCAAGCCTGACCGTGCGCTGCATGAGCAACTGGTCAAGCCGTTGCATGCATTGAAGGCCTGGGCACAAGGCAACCAGCTAAGCGAGCTGGCCACGCTGTGCAGCCAGTTCGCCACCCAGTCGCAAAGCGGCATCGCGCGCCTGCTGCCTGGCCCGACCGGCGAACGCAACACCTACACCATCCTGCCCCGCGAGCATGTGCTGTGCCTGGCCGACAACGAAGCTGACCTGCTCGCGCAGCTTGCTGCGGTGCTGGCGGTGGGCAGTTCGGCGGTGTGGGCCGACAGCGAACCCGGCAAGGCCCTGCGCAATCGCCTGCCGCGCGAGCTGCAGGACAAGGTCCGATTGACGGCGGACTGGAGCAAGGATGACGTGGCGTTCGACGCCGTGATCCACCATGGTGACTCGGACCAGCTGCGCGGGGTGTGCCAGCAGGTCGCCAAGCGCGCCGGGGCCATCGTGGGGGTACATGGGCTGTCCAGCGGGGATCACCAGATTGCGCTGGAGCGGCTGGTGATTGAGCGGGCGGTGAGTGTGAACACTGCGGCGGCGGGCGGGAATGCCAGTTTGATGACTATTGGTTGATCGCTGTTGGTAAAAAAGGAGAGCTTCGGCTCTCCTTGTTTATAGGCGCAGGGTTTGAGATGTTCAGCGCCTGTGAGATCG
>NZ_BBIU01000021.1 GCF_000730645.1 Pseudomonas parafulva NBRC 16636 = DSM 17004
GAGCTATCGCGCGCTTAGAAGCAAAAGCAGTGGCGTACTTCAGTCAGATTGGCTGTTGCCAAAGAAGCAGATCAAGAGAAGCAGATCGAGCGATCTCAATTCATCACTTCGAAACAAATCGACAGGCCAGCACCAAGAACGTGCAGGCGCATCGACCACGCACCAGTCTGTTACGTCAGCCTGCCCAAATAATGCGCTGTAACCCGCGCTAGCCCCGCTCCATCACTAGGCACACCCCTTGCAACCCCACTCCCCGCTTACCCAACACTCAAAAAAAAACGCAGCGGAGAGAGCACATGAAGCGTCGCAGTTTGATCAAGGCCTTTACCCTCAGCGCATCGATCGCCGCCATGGGCCTGAGCTGGACCATCCAGGCCGCCGAAACCATCAAGGTCGGCATTCTCCATTCGCTGTCCGGCACCATGGCCATCTCCGAGACGTCGCTCAAGGACATGGCGCTGATGACCATCGACGAGATCAACGCCAAGGGCGGCGTCAACGGCAAGATGCTGGAGCCCGTGGTGGTAGACCCGGCCTCCAACTGGCCCCTGTTCGCCGAGAAGAGCCGCCAACTGCTGACCCAGGACAAGGTCGCCGTGGTGTTCGGCTGCTGGACTTCGGTATCGCGTAAATCCGTCCTGCCGGTATTCGAGGAGCTCAATGGCCTGCTGTTCTACCCGGTGCAGTACGAGGGTGAAGAAATGTCGCCCAACGTGTTCTACACCGGCGCGGCGCCCAACCAGCAAGCCATCCCGGCCGTGGAGTACCTGATGAGCGAGGACGGCGGCAGTGCCAAGCGCTTCTACCTGCTGGGCACCGACTACGTGTACCCACGCACCACCAACAAGATCCTGCGCGCCTTCCTGCACAGCAAGGGCGTGGCCGACAAGGACATCGAGGAGGTATACACCCCGTTCGGCCACAGCGACTACCAGACCATCGTCGCCAACATCAAGAAATTCTCCGCAGGCGGCAAGACCGCGGTCATCTCCACCGTCAACGGCGACTCCAACGTACCGTTCTACAAGGAACTGGCCAACCAGGGCCTGAAGGCAACCGATGTGCCGGTGGTGGCGTTCTCGGTAGGTGAAGAAGAACTGCGCGGTATCGACACCAAGCCACTGGTAGGCCACCTGGCGGCCTGGAACTACTTCGAGTCGGTGGATAACCCGGTCAACCAGAAGTTCGTTGCCGACTGGAAAGCCTATGCCAAGGCCAAGAAGCTGCCCGGCGCCGACAAGGCCGTGACCAACGACCCCATGGAAGCCACCTACGTGGGCATCCACATGTGGGCCCAGGCGGTGGAAAAAGCCAAGTCCACTGACGTGGACAAGGTACGTGAAGCACTGGCCGGCCAGACGTTCCAGGCACCGTCAGGCTTCACCCTGACCATGGACAAGACCAACCACCATTTGCACAAGCCGGTGATGATCGGCGAGATCCAGGACGACGGCCAGTTCAGCGTGGTGTGGGAGACCGAGCAACCCCTGCGTGCGCAGCCCTGGAGCCCGTTCATTCCAGGCAACGACAAGCGGCCTGATTATGCGGTGAAGAGTAACTGAGGCACTGCGGCCCCAATCGCAGGCAACCCGCGCCCACAGCGACAGCACTGGCTTCAAACCCTTCAACGCACCTGTGGGCGCGGGCTTGCCCGCGATGACTCCAACACCGATTTCCAGGATGGCCCAGATGCTCAGATACCTCCTCATCCTCTTGCTGCTGTTGCCGCTGGCTGCCGAAGCCAGCGAAGGCGAATTCTTTTTTGCCGCCAAGCCCGCCGAGCAGGCCCGCCTGCTCGAAAGCTGGGCCGCACAACCCGACCCTGCGCGCCTGGCCCTGCTGGAAAACCTGCGCCAGGGCCGCATCGCACAGGACGATACCCGCAAGGTACGCCTGAACAACCGCTTGCGCGGGCTGATCGACAATGCCCTGGCCAGCCATCAACTGCTCAGTGACAACAGCGAAACCCGCCTGGCAGCGGCCAGGCAACTGCAAAAAAGCGCCCAGCCGGCGCAGATGGCCTGGCTGGACCGGCGCTATGCCAACGACCCCGACCCTGCCGTGCACGCCGCCCTTGGCCTGGCCCTGGCCAATCTGCAACTGGGCGCCAGCGAGCCTGGGGTACGCCTGGCCGCCGTGCGCCTGCTGGGCGAAACCGGCGACCCCATGGCCCGCACCCGCCTGGAAGCCTTGCTGCAACCGGATACCGAAGCCGACCCGGCAGTGCGCACCGCCGCCGAAACCAGCCTGGCCCAGGTCAAGCGCAAGCTCCTGATGGGTGAACTGCTGGGCCAGGCGTTCAGCGGCCTGTCGCTGGGTTCGATCCTGCTGCTGGCCGCCCTGGGCCTGGCCATTACCTTTGGCCTGCTGGGGGTCATCAACATGGCCCATGGCGAAATGCTGATGCTCGGCGCCTACAGCACCTACATGGTGCAGGTGCTGGTGCAGCGCTACGCCCCGGGCGCCATCGAGTTCTACCCGCTGATTGCCCTGCCGGTGGCGTTCGCCGTCAGTGCCGGGGTGGGCATGGCCCTGGAGCGCACGGTCATCCGCCACCTGTATGGCCGCCCACTGGAAACCCTGCTGGCCACCTGGGGCATCAGCCTGATGCTGATCCAGGCCATCCGCCTGCTGTTCGGGGCGCAGAACGTCGAGGTCAGCAACCCGGGCTGGTTGTCCGGTGGCATCCAACTGCTGCCCAACCTGGTACTGCCCTACAACCGCCTGGTGATCATCGTCTTCGCCCTGGCAGTGGTGCTGCTTACCTGGCTGCTGCTCAACCGCACGCGGCTAGGCCTGAACGTGCGAGCGGTCACCCAGAACCGCAACATGGCCGCCTGCTGCGGGGTGCCCACCGGGCGCATCGACATGCTGGCCTTCGGCCTGGGCTCGGGCATTGCCGGGCTGGGTGGCGTTGCCCTCAGCCAGGTCGGCAACGTGGGCCCGGACCTTGGCCAGAGCTACATCATCGACTCCTTCCTGGTGGTGGTGCTGGGCGGTGTCGGCCAGCTGGCCGGCAGCCTCTGGGCGGCCTTCGGCTTAGGCATCGCCAACAAGCTGCTGGAACCGCAGATAGGCGCGGTACTCGGCAAGATCCTCATCCTTGCGTTGATCATTCTGTTCATCCAGAAACGCCCGCAAGGCCTGTTCGCCCTCAAGGGACGGGTAATCGACTGATGAACCAGCCACTGCTTGTCACCGCTGCGCAAAAAGCCGGGCCACGCCTGTCGCTGGCCGCCGGCTGCGCCGCCACACTGGTGCTGATAGCACTGCCGCTGCTGTCACTGCTGCCGGCAGAACATGCCCTGCACGTCTCGGCCTACACGCTGACCCTGGTCGGCAAGATCCTCTGCTACGCCATCGTCGCCCTGGCTCTGGACCTGGTGTGGGGCTACGCCGGGCTGCTGTCCCTGGGCCACGGCCTGTTCTTTGCCCTGGGCGGTTACGCCATGGGCATGTACCTGATGCGCCAGGCTGCCGGTGACGGGCTGCCCGGGTTCATGACCTTCCTGTCGTGGACCGAGCTGCCGTGGTACTGGGCCGGCACCCAGCACTTTGCCTGGGCCCTGTGCCTGGTCGTGCTGGCGCCCGGGCTGCTGGCGCTGGCGTTTGGCTGGTTTGCGTTCCGTTCGCGCATCAAGGGCGTGTACTTCTCGATCATGACCCAGGCCCTGACCTTTGCCGGCATGTTGCTGTTCTTTCGCAACGAGACCGGTTTTGGCGGCAACAACGGCTTCACCAGCTTCCGGTCCATCCTGGGCTTCGACATTGCCGCGCCCGGCACCCGTGCGGTGCTGTTTCTGCTCACCGTCGGGCTGCTACTGGCCAGCCTGTACCTGTGCTGGCGGCTGACCCGCAGCAAGTTCGGGCGTTTGCTCACCGCCGTGCGCGATGCCGAGAACCGCATGATGTTCTGCGGCTACGACCCACGCGGGTTCAAGCTGCTGGTGTGGGTGCTCAGCGCTGTGCTGTGCGGTTTGGCAGGCGCCTTGTACGTGCCGCAGGTGGGCATCATCAACCCCAGCGAGATGTCGCCCACCAACTCCATCGAAGCCGCCGTGTGGGTCGCCCTGGGCGGGCGCGGCACATTGATTGGCCCGCTGCTCGGCGCCGGCCTGGTCAATGGCATGAAGAGCTGGTTCACCGTGGCCTTCCCGGAGTTCTGGCTGTTCTTCCTGGGCGCGCTGTTCATCCTGGTGACCCTGTACCTGCCCAAAGGGGTGGTCGGGCTGCTGAAGAAAAGGAGCCAGCCATGAGAGGCGTGCCGCCGGTTCACCCGGAATTCATGCTCGAACCCGTCTTCGACCAGCTTGGCGCCGGCCGCGAAGCCATTGGCCTCGGCCACAGCCGCAAAGCCGGCCTGGACACCCGCCACGGCACAGTGCTGAGCCTGGAGGACGTCAGCGTTAGCTTCGATGGCTTCAAGGCGCTGAATGCCCTGAACCTCTATATCGGTGTGGGGGAGCTGCGCTGCATCATCGGCCCGAACGGCGCCGGCAAGACCACCCTGATGGACGTGATCACGGGCAAGACCCGCCCCGATACCGGGACCGCGTACTTTGGCGACACCCTCGACCTGACCCGTATGAGCGAATACCAGATCGCCCAGGCCGGCATCGGCCGCAAGTTCCAGAAGCCTACGGTGTTCGAGGCACTGACGGTGTTCGAAAACCTGGAACTGGCGCTCAAAGCCGACAAATCGGTGTGGGCCAGCCTGGCCGCAAGGCTGAGCGGTGAGCAGCGTGAACGTATCGAGCAGGTGCTCACCACCTTGCGGCTGCTGCCGCTGGCCGGGCGCCAGGCCGGGCTGCTGTCCCACGGGCAGAAGCAGTTTCTGGAGATTGGCATGCTGCTGGTGCAGGAGCCACAGCTGCTGTTGCTGGATGAGCCGGTGGCCGGCATGACCGACGCCGAGACCGAGTTCACCGCCGAACTGTTCAAAGGCCTGGCTGGCAAGCATTCGCTGATGGTGGTGGAGCACGACATGGGGTTTGTCGGCAGCATCGCTGACCACGTGACGGTGTTGCATCAAGGCAGTGTGCTGGCGGAGGGATCGCTGGAACAGGTGCAGGCGGATGAGCGGGTGGTCGAGGTGTATCTAGGCCGTTAGGGATTGAAACCTGGGCTGGCCCCTCGCGGGCCGGTGCAGGCACTGCAACGTTTCCGGGAATATTCACATGCTCAAGATCGACAGCCTGCACCAGTACTACGGCGGCAGCCACATCCTCAGGGGCCTGAGCTTCGAAGCCAAGGTGGGCGAAGTGACTTGCCTGCTGGGGCGCAACGGGGTGGGCAAGACCACCCTGCTGCGCTGCTTGATGGGCCTGGTACCGGCCCGCGAAGGCAGCGTGCAGTGGGAGGGCAAACCAATCACCACGCTCAAGCCCCAGCAACGGGTACAGGCCGGCATCGCCTACGTGCCCCAGGGCCGCGAAATCTTCCCGCGCCTGACCGTGGAGGAAAACCTGTTGATGGGCCTGTCGCGGTTCCCTGCCCGTGAAGCTCGCGAAGTGCCAGCCTTCATCTACGAGCTGTTCCCGGTACTCGAGCAGATGAAACAGCGACGTGGCGGCGACCTGTCCGGAGGCCAGCAGCAACAGCTGGCCATCGGGCGCGCCCTGGCCAGCCGGCCACGGCTGCTGATCCTCGACGAGCCTACCGAAGGTATCCAGCCGTCGGTGATCAAGGAGATAGGCGCCGTGATCCGCCGCCTGGCCCAGCGCGGCGACATGGCAATTTTGCTGGTGGAGCAGTTCTACGACTTTGCCGAAGCACTGGCCGACCAGTACCTGGTCATGGCCCGGGGCGAGATCATCCAGTGTGGCCGTGGCGAAAACATGCCGGCCGAGGGTGTACGCGGGCTGGTAACCATTTAACCTGCACGCAACCCCTTTGCGAGACGCTGTCATGAGTTACCAACTACGCGATGCCCTGCTCAGCGATGTGCCGGGCATTCTCGACATCTACAACGACGCGGTGCGCAACACCACGGCGATCTGGAACGAAACACCTGTAGACCTGGTTAACCGCCAGGCCTGGTTCGCGGCGCGCGCGCAACAGGGCTACCCCATCCTGGTGGCGGTGGACGAAACCGGCGTGCTCGGCTATGCGTCGTTTGGCGACTGGCGCCCGTTCGAAGGGTTTCGCAACACGGTGGAACACTCGGTGTACGTGCGCAGCGACCAACGCGGCAAGGGCCTGGGGCCTGCGCTGATGACCCTGCTGGTAGAGCGGGCCCGCAGCGGCGGCAAGCATGTGATGGTGGCCGCCATCGAGAGCGGCAACGCAGCCTCGGTGCGCCTGCACGAAAGGCTGGGCTTCGTGACCACCGGGCAGATGCCGCAGGTTGGGGTGAAGTTCGGCCGTTGGCTGGACCTCACCTTCATGCAGTTGCTGTTGAACCCCGGGGCGGCGCCTACATCTGCGTGAACCTGCCCAGGCGCTGGCGCAACATGGTGTTCTCGCTGCGAAGTTGCTGCACCTCCTGCAGCAACTCCAGTGCCAGTGCCACCCCCTCCCACTCCAGCTCCAGCTCGTGGTGCAGCTTGGCGGCGCGCCTGGCCAGCAACGGCGCCTGATCGTCGAACAGCCAGTCCTCGGGCGTGCGCCCGGACGGTTCCACAATGCCGTGTTCGACGATCTCGATCACGCAGTCGGCCGTGACGTCGGCCTCCTGACACAAGGTACGCATGTCCAGTTGAACGATCAGGGTGCTGCTCATGATCACTTACTCCATTGTGCCCTCGGGTTGAACGCGGCCTTTTCGGAAAGCTTGGCCCACAGTTCACGGGTTGATTCGTCGGAGGTGGCCGGCATGACCACCTTGAGCTGCGCATACAGGTTGCCACGCTGGCCTTGTTTGTCGGCCAGGCCCTTGCCCGGCACGCGCAGGCGCTGGCCGCTCTGGCTGTCGGGGCGGATGGTGAGGTTGATCTTGCCTTCCAGGGTAGGCACCGCCACCTTGGTGCCCAGGGCGGCTTCCCACGGTGCCAGCGGCACGGTGATGATCAGGTCGTGCCCTTCCACATCGAACAGCGGGTGCGGCGCCATGCGAATGGTCAGGAACAGGTCGCCGTTGGCGCCGCCACCACTGCCAGGTGCACCCTGGCCCTTCAGGCGGATGCGCTCGCCGTCGGTAACCCCGGCGGGAATCTTGACGTTCAGGGTTTTGGTGGTGAACCCGGTGCGTTGCCCCATGGCGTTGGTCTGCGGCACCTGGAAGCTGATCTGCTTGGACTCTTTGCTCAGTGTTTCTTCAAGGAAGACTGCCAGTTCAAGCTCCACGTCCTGCCCCCGCCTGCCGGCACTGCGCTGCTGTTGCCGGGCGCCGCCGAAGGGGTTGCCACCCCGGCCACCGAACATCGAGCTGAAAAAATCGGAAAAATCGCCCCCTTCGAAGCCGCCGCCACCACCCGCGCCACGGCCTTCCCAGCCGGGCGGCGCCTGGAACGGTCGACCGTGCTGGCCACCGTACTTGCGGATCTCGTCGAATTCGGCGCGCTTCTGGGCGTCGCCCAGCACCTCGTAGGCCTCGTTGGCCTCCTTGAATTTGTCCTCGGCGTCGCGCTCCTTGCTGACGTCAGGGTGATACTTGCGGGCCAGCTTGCGATACGCGGCCTTGATCGCCTTGTCGTCCGCGGTGGGCTCTACGCCAAGTATCTTGTAGTAGTCTTTGAAGTCCATCTGGGGATCACCAATGTGAATGTGCGTATTGCTACAGAAGATAGGGGTCAAGCATAGCCTTTCAAGACCCGCTTGGGGTTGCGCCATGGCAGACGACCGGCCTTGATTCTCCAGCCAACTGGCATAAACTGCGCGGCCGTTTTACCTCCGGAAGCTCATTCCCATGTCCGACGTAACCCCGGCCCGCGCCCTGGGCATCGACTTTGGCACCTCCAATTCCACGGTTGGCTGGCACCGCCCTGGCCGGGAATCGCTGATTGCCCTGGAAGACGGCAAGATCACCTTGCCGTCCGTGGTGTTCTTCAATATCGAAGAGCGCCGCCCGGTTTACGGCCGCCTGGCGTTGCACGAATACCTGGAAGGCTACGAAGGCCGCCTGATGCGCTCGCTCAAGAGCCTGCTGGGCTCCAAGCTGATCAAGCACGACACCAGCGTGCTGGGCAGCGCACTGCCCTTCAAGGACCTGTTGGGCATGTTCATCGGCGAGCTGAAAAAGCGCGCCGAGGCCGAGGCCGGCCGCGAGTTCGACCAGGTGGTGCTGGGCCGGCCGGTGTTTTTCGTCGACGAAGACCCAGCAGCCGACCAGGAGGCCGAAGACACACTGGCCGAGGTGGCGCGCAAGCTCGGTTTCAAGGAGGTGTCGTTCCAGTACGAACCCATCGCTGCAGCCTTCGACTACGAGTCTGGCATCAGCCGTGAAGAGCTGGTGCTGATCGTCGACATCGGCGGCGGTACCTCCGACTTCACGCTCATCCGCCTGTCCCCGCAGCGCCACAACGTGGCCGAACGGCAAAACGACATTCTGGCCACTGGCGGCGTGCACATTGGCGGCACCGACTTTGACAAGCAACTGAGCCTGCAGGGCGTGATGCCCCTGTTCGGCTACGGCAGCCGCATGAAGAGCGGCGCGCTGATGCCCACCAGCTACCACCTGAACCTGGCGACCTGGCACACCATCAACGCCCTGTACTCGCAGAAGTCGCAGCTGGCCCTGGGCAGCATGCGCTACGACATCGAAGACACCCTGGGCGTGGACCGCCTGTTCAAGCTGATCGAGGAACGCGCCGGGCACTGGCTGGCCATGGAAGTCGAAGCCAGCAAGATCGCGCTGACCGAACAGCAAAGCCGCCGCGTGGACCTTGGCCGTATCGAGCGGGACCTGGGCGTAGACCTGTCGCGGGTACTGTTCGAAAGCGCCATCGAGGGGCTGCTGGAACGTGTGCGCGGCAGCGTGACCGAACTGCTGGCCAAGGCCGGCGTGAGCCAAACGCAGGTCGACACGGTGTTCTTCACCGGGGGCTCCAGTGGCATACCTGCGCTGCGCAACAGCGTGGCGGCCATGCTGCCCAATGCGCAGCATGTGGAAGGCAACATCTTCGGCAGCATCGGCAGCGGCCTGGCCATCGAGGCCCGCAAGCGCTACGGCGCTGCCTGAGCCCGCGGGGCCTCATACGCCCCAGGCATCCGCCTACACCAGTTCAGCGCGGCGCAGCTCGCTTTTCAGGTACGCGTAATACACCGGCCCGGCCACCACGCCGGGCAGGCCGAATGCCGCTTCGAACACCAGCATGGCCAGCAGCAGTTCCCAGGCCTTGGCCCTGATCTGCCCACCGACGATCTTGGCATTGAGAAAGTACTCCACCTTGTGGATGACGATCAGGTACACCAGCGCAGCGGCGGCTACCCAGATCGACAACGACAACCCGACGATGGTGATGAGGGTGTTGGACATCAGGTTGCCGATCACCGGCAGCAGGCCCAGCAGGAAGGTCAGTACGATCAGCGTCTTGGTCAGCGGCAGGTGCACGCCGAACAGCGGCAACACCACTGCCAGGAAGATGCCGGTAAAGGCCGTGTTGAGCAGCGAGATCTTGATCTGCGCAAAAACGATATTGCGAAACGCCTGCACCAGCAGGCTCAGGCGCTCGAACAACGCCGCAGCCAATGGCTTGCGCCGGGAAATGTCAGGGATGCGCTGCAAGGCCACGATGGCGCCCAGGATCATGCCGATCAGCAGCGTCACGAACATGTGCGCCATGCCCTTGCCGACCAGCTGCAAGTCGCTGAGGTGGCTCTTGATCCAGTCCCCGATTGCCACCTTGAACTCTGCGGCGCTGGCCGGCAGGTAGCCTTCGATGAATGGCGGCAGCTGGCCCCGGGCGCGTTCTACCAGCGCCATGAACTTGTCCAGCGAGGCGCCTGGGTTTTCCGCTTCGTGCAGCAAGAAGCTGAAAGCACCGGCAATCAGCAGGGTCAGCGTGGTCACCACCAGCGTGCTCAGTAGCGCCACCGCCAGCCAGCGTGCCCGCTGCCCGGCCATCAACGGCTGCAGGCGCGGGGTAAGCATGTTGACCAGCTCGAATACCAACAGGCCCGCCAGCAGGCTGGGCAGCAACTTCAATGGCAACGCCAGCAGCAAACCGGCAAATACGATGATCCAACTGGCCAGGGTGACTTGGCGGGGGGTGAAGGTCATACAGCCTCAACGGCAGACAGCGAAGAAGATCCGCAGTCTGCCAGCGTTATGCCTGCACGCATAGGCGCAGGTCATTTCTTCTTCAGGCAGTCGCTCATGTAGGCCTTGCGCGCATCACCCTTGAGCGTCTTGGCCGTGGCGTCGGCGTTGCAGGTCTTCATTTTTTCCTGCTGGGTCTGCGGCGCCTGCTTCTTCAGGCACGTGCTCATGTACGCCTTGCGCTCATCACCCTTCAACGACTTGGCGCTGGCATCGGCGTTGCAGGTTTTCATTTTTTCCTGCTGGGCGGTGTTGGCCGCGAAACCTTGGGCGCTGAACAGCACTGCCACCATCAAAAACGGAACGTGTAGCCATTTCATGAAGTGATCTCCTGGGCCCCGCGCCCGATGCACGGTCGACGAAGTGAGTGTAGCCAAGAAATGCCCATTGCCTCCCCCTGCCCGCCCACTTGCAGGCAATTGGCTAGTGCGATCGAACTCCTGGCGCTGCGCGAGGTTCAAAACTTGCACATACCCTTTTGTGCAAGGAGCGGGACGATGATCAAGCAGACCCTGGCGATTCTACTGGCCAGCGCCACCCTGGCCGCCTGTGGCAGCCGCCCGGAAAACCCGGTGGACTACGTGACCTATCGTGAAGAGCCGCTGGTCAAGCAGGTGGAGCACGGCATGACCATGCAGAAGGTCATCGCCATCGGCGGCAGCCCGTCCAATGTCATCGACCTGCCAAACGGCGGCACCTGCAACGACTACATCCTCAACCGTGATGGCCACCAGCAGCCGTACTACGTGCGCTTCGACGCCACCGGCCATGTGGATGCAAAAGGCTTCAAAACCTGCAAACAACGTGAAGAAGACCGCGACGCCGTGCCAGGCGCGTAAGCCTTCCGGGACCACTCCACGACTACCTTGATATTTTCGGAGATAGACATGAGCTCGACTGAAATGACCGACGTACAGACCCTTCGCAAACGCGCCCGCGAGCACGTGGAAAATGGTGCGGTGACGGAAGGCTACAGCGCCGACCGCGAACGCATCATCACCCTGCTGAACGAGTCGCTGGCAACCGAACTGGTCTGTGTGCTGCGCTACAAGCGCCACTACTTCATGGCCTCTGGCGTCAAGGCCAGCGTGGCGGCCGATGAGTTTCTGGAACACGCCAACCAGGAAGCCGAACACGCTGACAAACTGGCCGAGCGTATCGTCCAGCTGGGCGGCGAGCCGGACTTCAACCCGGACAACCTGAGCAAGAACTCTCACGCTCAGTATGTGGCGGGCAAAACCCTGAAGGAGATGGTGCTGGAAGACCTGGTGGCCGAGCGTATCGCCGTCGACAGCTACCGCGAGATCATCCAGTACATCGGTGACAAGGACCCGACTACCCGTCGCATTTTCGAAGAAATCCTGGCGCAGGAAGAAGAGCATGCCGACGATATGTCGGACCTGCTCGATGGCCTGTAACAGGAGTTGCTGAACCGAAAGAGGCCGCATTTGCGGCCTCTTTTTTTTGGGGTTGAAGTCATGTCCAGGCGAGCACAACGCGATCCGTGCTCGCGTTTACCGGCGCCCTTTCACGGCTGCTGGTGCCTTGCCTTCCTTCATTTGCTGCAACAACGGGGTGCACTGGTTGGGGTCATCGCCGCTGCTGGGTGCGATCAGGGCCAGCAGGCCTGCGGCAGGCCCTGCAACCACACCCAGCGCTACCATGCCTGCGCCACGCAGTGCCAGGGGCACGGCCTGTACGCCCGCGCTGGGCTTGGCGAACTTGCCGCGTACGTACAACGGCGAACGCAGGGAGAACAGCCGCAGGCCCTTGGACTCCGGCGTAACCTTGAGGTCCAGGTGCTCGTTGGCGAAATTGGCCGTGCCGTTGATGTAGATGATCGCGTTCTCGGTATCGAAGATGAAGAGCCGCGTACTGGCCAGGCCATCCTTGATGCCCACATCGGCAGCGGCGCAGTTGATCTTCACATCTTCGTCACCGAACAACTTGTCGACGATGTAATTGCCCACGTTCAAACCTGCGATTTCCATGAGGCTACGGCTGATGGCGCCATCGTTGACGAGCATGCGCAAGTCGCCGTTGGCCGTACCCAGCAATGCCGCCACGGAATTACCGCGGCCGCTGATGTCAGCGTCGCCGTTCAGTTCGCCGAAACTGCTCTGCATGGGCGCAAAGGTGGGGAACAGCTGCTTGAGCTTGAAGCCACGCGCCGTCAGCTGGGCGCGGCCCTGCAACGGCACATTGCGGCCATCCAGGCGAATCCTGGAAGCCAGGTTGCCGCCCGCTACGCCAAAGCGCAGCGGTTCCAGGCGCAGCAGGCCATCGTCCAGGATCACGTGGGCCGAGAGGTCGGTGAATGGCAACTGCTCGCTGTGCACAATGCGCTTGCCAGCAAAGGTGACATCGGCATCCATGGCGCGCCAGCGTTCAGTGCGGAACTCCTCCACCGGCAGCACTTTGTCGGTGGGCTGCTTGCTGGCGCCACCACGGGCTTTTTGCTCAGCGTTGGAGTCGGCCCCGATCAGCGGCGCCAGGTCCTTGAACAGCAACTGGTTGGACACCAGCTTGCCCGACAGCTTGGGCCGCGGCTTGCTGCCGACGAAGGCCAGGTCACCATGAATGTCGCTGTCACCGATCTTGCCGTTGAAGCCTTGATACTCGAACGTGGCGCCTTGCGCGGCATGCAGATTTGCCTTCAGGCGGCCATCGGTGGAATAGGCAGGGGTATCCGGCAGGGTCACACCGGTCAGCGGGTAGAGGTTGCCCAGGCTGGCACCCGACAGCCGCAGGCGCAGGTCCAGTGCGCCGAGGTTGCGGGGGTCGGTCAGGGTGCCGGCAAGCACCACATGGGTATCGGCAATACGCACGTCGGCCTGCAGCGGGAATGGCTGGTTGGCGTCCTGCAGTGCCAGCAAGCCGCCGATCTTGCCCGTGCCGGATACGGGCTGGTCTTTGTAACGGCCCTCGGCTTTCAGGCCGAAGGCATAGTCCTGGGCTGCCCCGGCCTTCTCGGCGGCGGCCTTGCCAACGATCTCGCTGAACGGAATGGGCTTGCCCAGCGGGTCGATCTGCACCTTCATGCGGGCCTTCAGGGTCTGGTCGTCGAAGCTGACGTTGCCCTGGTCGAAGCCGATCGCGCCAATGTCCAGCTGCCACTTGGAGGGCGCTTCGTTTTCATCCTTCGGGCCGAAGTCGAACGTCCAGTTGGCGCGGCCATCGGCCAGCCGGGTAAGGCTGGCGGTAGGCTTGGTCAAGTCGATGCGCGGGATGCTGATGCGCTGCGCCAGCAGCGGCAGCGGGGCCAGGCGAAACTCGACGCGCTCAAGGCCGACCATCTGCGGCGTCTTCAGCCAATCCGGGTTGCCCAGGGTAAGGTCCTCGGCAACGAAACGCGGCCAAGGTACCCAGGCACGCCAGCCGCCTTCCTCAGGCTCGGTGCGCCAGTGCACGGCAAGGTTGCCATTGATGGCGAACGGCCGATGCAGGGCTTCGGACACTTTCTCGTTGATCAGTGGCTTGACCCGGTTCCAGTCGAACGTGGCGATCACTACCACCAGAATCGCCAGCAGGGTCAGCAGCGTGAGCAGGGTCCAGAGGGTGATTCTGGCGGGACGCGTCATTGCGTGGGTCTCCATGCGCTATGGCGTAAACAAATACAGCGGTGATGCTGGTTTATGTGGGACTGACGAAACCCCTCAGGGTTTTATTGATGACGCCATCATAGCCAAGAATTTCCCTCTACCGCTCGCAAAGCAGCCAACTAGACACCTTGGAACACGCTATCGATACGGTCGATGTTTACCATTACCAGGATGAACTTCTCTCTGGAGGTACGCGGCGTAGCATTGGCTTCGTACCCACTTTCCAGCCCCCAAGAGGAGCACCCGATCATGAAACGCCATCTCCTGACCCTGGCTTTGTCCGTACTTGCAGCCAATGCCTTTGCGCTGCCGGCCACCGAACAGCACCTGACAGCTGAGTCACGCGCCAGCACTGTCGAACACGTGCAGGCTTTAAAGACCGTAGCTGAAGGCGGCTCCGATCGCCTGATCGAGCAACAAGGCCGCGTCGCCGAAGGCGGCTCCGATCGCCTGATCGAAACCCGTCGCGTGAGCTGACCCTATGGCTGACAAGCGCAAACGCTGTCATACCCCCTGCTACCCCTTGGCCCGGTCCATTGACCGGGCTTCGTTTTTTTAACTAGAGTGCCCAGCCTCACCGTCAAAGAAGCCCGCATCATGTTGCCGCGCGCCGAACAGAAGCTGCAAACCCGCCAGGCCCTGCTGGATGCCGCCTGCCTGCTCATGGAGAGTGGCCGCGGGTTCGGCAGTATCAGCCTGCGTGAAGTGGCCAAGACGGCGGGCATTGTGCCCACCGGTTTCTACCGGCACTTTTCCGATATGGATGCCCTGGGCCTGGCCTTGGTGGCCGAGGTCGACAATACCTTCCGCCAGACCATCCGCCTGGTGCGGCAAAACGAATTCGAACTGGGCGGCATCACCGACGCCTCGGTGCGTATCTTCCTGGATGTGGTCGCCGCCCACCGCGCGCAGTTTCTTTTTTTGGCCCGCGAGCAGTATGGTGGCTCCCAGGCCGTACGCCAGGCCATCGCCTGCCTGCGCCAGAACATCAGCGACGACTTGGCCACTGACCTGGCCCGCATGAAGCGCTGGCAGCATCTTGACGGTGCGGCGCTGGCGGTAATGGCTGACCTGGTGGTGAAAACCGTGTTCGCGACCCTGCCCGAGCTGATCGACAGCCCGGGGCCGGGTTATCCACAAGCACTCACGGCCCAGGAAAAGATCACCCAGCAGTTACGCTTCATTTTCGTGGGCGCTCGCCATTGGCAAGGGCTTGGCAATCCGGGTTGACGGGTGACCTGGGGTGAGGCCTGCACAGGCAACTGCACACCCCACTTCTGCTACCATGGCGCCCTGCCTGACAGCGACGAGCGCGAACATGTCTCACCCCTCTTCTTCCCTGCCCGCCCTGGCCCGTTTCAGCCAGCACTTCGCCGAATGCATCGTGCCGCTGTGGCAGGGGCCTGGCTGGAACGCCGACCTGGCCTTGCCGTTTGAGTCGCTGGACGCCAACCACCGTCCACTGCCGGTGCAGCGCTACCGGGCCATGGCCTGCGCACGCCAGTTGTACCTGTTCAGCAGCCGCATCGGCGAGCCCGGTGCTGCCGAACGGGCGGCGGCGCTGTTCCGCTCGCTGCAAAAGCACTTCCACGATGCTGAGCACGGCGGCTGGTTCTACAGCATCGACGCCCAGGGCAAGCCGCTTGATCGGCGCAAGGACCTGTACACCCACGCCTTCATCGTGTTCGCCTGCGCGCACTATTGGGGCCAGGTCAAGCAGAGCCTCGTCGAATCCACCCTGAACGCCGCGCTCGATATCATTGCCCAGCAATTCGCCCGTGAAGAGGGCCTGTACGAAGCCTGCCTCGGTGAAAACTGGGCCGACCTGGGCAGCGGCCCGCTGCAGAACCCGCAGATGCACCTGGCAGAAGCCTTCCTCAAGGTGCTGGCAGTACGTGACGACCACCCCGTTCGCCAGGCGCTGCTGCAGCTGAGCGATGCCCTCGAAGCGCACTTCATCGAACCGGCTCACGGCCTGATGCTGGAAAAGCCACGCGGTGCTGTGGATAACTGGTTCGAGCCGGGGCATCAGTTCGAGTGGTTCTACCTGCTGCACACCTCGCCCCTGCTGCGCGACACGCCCCTGCACGCTTCCATCGACCGCGCCTTCGGCTTTGCCGAACGGTTCGGGGTAAAAGGGGCTGCGGTGATGGCCGCGCTCGATGTGCACGGCAATGTACTGGACGCTACCCAGCGCATCTGGGCACAGGCTGAATACCTGCGGGCCTTGGCCCTGCGGCCTGGTAGCCAAGCCATGCTCCCTGCCCAGCTAGAGGCGATGGAACGGCAGTTTCTGCATGCCGGCGGCTGGTATGAATGCCGGGACGGCGAGGGGGCAGTAAGCCGGCATGACATGCCGTCTACCACCCCCTACCACCTGGCAACCTGCCTGGAAGGCCTGCAAAGCTTGGCCTAAGCCCTTCGCAGTCAGCCCTTGGCAGAACGGTCGATGGCGAACCCAGCCCAGTCCTGGCTCACCGGCATCAGTTCCAGGCTGTTGATGTTGATGTGCGCAGGCTGGTTGAGAATCCAGAAGATGGTCTCGGCAATGTCCTGGGGCTGAATGGGCTCGGCGCCGGCGTAGGTGGCATCGTATTTGGCCTGGTCCCCAGCAAAGCGCACCAGCGAGAACTCGCTCTCGCACAGCCCGGGCTCGATGTTGCTCACCCGCACGCCGGTGCCGCGCAGGTCACAGCGCAGGCTGAGGGAAAACTGCCCGACAAACGCCTTGGTGCCGCCATACACGTTGCTGCCAGGGTATGGGTAGTTACCTGCCACCGACCCCACGTTCAGGATCGACGCCCCACGGCCGTGGGCGATCAGGCGTGGCAGCAGCAGGCGTGTGGTGAACATCAGGCCTTTGATATTGGTGTCGACCATGGTCTCCCAGTCGTCCAGGCTGCAGTTTTGCGCCGCATCCACACCCAACGCCAGGCCCGCGTTGTTGACCAGGCCCTGCAGCTTGTCGAAGCCTGCCGGCAGGTTGGCGATGGCCTGCTCCATGGCTTTGCGGTCCCGCACGTCCAGTACCAGGCCATGCACCTCGGTCTTGGCCGACAGTTCGGCGCACAGCGCATCAAGGCGGTCCTTGCGCCGGCCCGTCAGCACCAGTTTCCAGCCTGCCTCGGCAAAACGTCGGGCAGTGGCCTCGCCAAAGCCGGAGGTGGCGCCAGTGATGAAGACGGTGGATGTCATGCAGTGTTCCTCACGGTAGGAGTGTGGGCAGGGGTGCAGCATGCCCGCGCCACGCACACTCAGCAAGCCGTGGTGCAGTTGGTCATTTTTTGTTCATATGCCGCAAACCCTCGCCATCAGCGGGCTACGGCCAGCTATGCGCACGTTATCCACAAGCCTTTCCCCACTGAATGGGGGCAACTTCTGCCCGGAGCGGAACCCTTTCAGCCTTGTACGGTCCGCGATCAGTCCATGGGTGATGGCCCAAGGCTTTCAGCCATGCCGCCTACAGCAGTCTGTCCAAGGTTTTTGCACAGACTTATCCACAGCCTTTGCAGGAATTCGTAAATCCGCACAGGGCGTTGAAAAGACACAGAAAACCATCCGTGGCATGCCATTGATCAAAAAACGATCAAAGCTCTGTACGCCACGCGGTGTGTGGCTTAGGTGAACATGCCACCATGTTTTCCACAGGCGGTTGCACATTATCCGTGGACAACCTTCGGCCTGTGGAAAACGGGGATGCTGGCGGGATAAAAGGCGTTATGACAAATGGGGTGCGACAGGTTGTCCACACTGTAGGAGCGAGCAAAGCTAGCGATGCGCCGCGCGGGCGGCGCTCGATCTCACGGGCGAAAAAAACCTCAAGGCGGGCACCTGTAAGCCCTCACATCCCTTACCCGCAAATCGTCCGGCGTGGCAGCCGACGCAGATCGTGTGATGGCAACCACAGGCATGACGTGGTGGTTGTGGTGGCGCGCAGATCGAGCGCCGCCCGCGCGGCGCATCGCGAGCTGCGCTCGCTCCTACATTTGTTTCGGGCCAATTAAGCCGGGGCGTTTTTGCGCGGACGCCTTTGCGCATGGCGCGATATCGTGCCGTACGAACCAGGCAGGCGCTGCCCAGCGCCGCCGCTCAGTGCCCACCCAGGTAAGCGCTGCGCACTTCTTCGTTCACCAACAACTCCTGCCCCGTCCCGGTCATGCGGATTTGCCCGTTCACCATCACATAGGCGCGATCCGACAGTTTCAGCGCATGGTTGGCGTTCTGCTCCACCAGAAAAATAGTCATCCCGGTCTTGGCCAGCTCACGCAGGGTGGCAAAGATCTGCTTGACCACGATCGGCGCCAGCCCCAGCGAAGGCTCGTCCAGCAGCAGCAACTTCGGCCGGCTCATCAGTGCGCGGGCAATCGCCAGCATCTGCTGCTCGCCCCCGGACATGGTCATGGCACGCTGGTTGCGCCGTTCCTTGAGGCGCGGGAACAGTTCGTACATGCGCTGCATGTCCTCGTCGGCGTGCTTGTCGCCGATGGGGATGGTGCCCATCATCAGGTTTTCTTCCACGCTCATGTCCGGGAACACCCGCCGCCCCTCCGGGGATTGGGCAATGCCGTTGGCCGCGATGTAGTGCGTGGACTTGCGGGTGATGTCCGTCCCCCGGTAAATGATCTGCCCGGCAGCGGCGCGCGGTTGGCCAAAGATGGACATCAACAAGGTGGACTTACCCGCCCCGTTGGCGCCAATCAGGCTCACCGTCTCACCTTCATCGATGTGCATGGACACTTGCTTGAGGGCTTGGATCGGGCCGTAGAACACGTCCAGGTCACGCAGTTCGAGAATGGGTGCAGTCATACCAGTTCCTCTTCGTCGGCACCCAGGTAGGCAGCGATCACGGTCGGGTTGTTGCGGATATCCTGCGGGGCGCCTTCGGCGATCACGTTGCCGTGGTCCAGCACGACGATATGGTCGGAAATGCTCATGACCATGCCCATGTCGTGCTCGATCAGCACCACCGTGATGTCGTGCTCGTCACGCAGCACCCGCACCATACGGCTGAGCGCCTCGGTTTCCTGCGGGTTCAGGCCGGCCGCCGGCTCGTCCAGGCAGATCACCTTGGGCCGCGTGCACATGGCCCGGGCAATCTCCAGGCGCCGCTGCTGCCCGTACGACAGCTCGCCAGCCAGGCGGTTGGCACAATCGACCAGGTCGACCACCTCCAACCAGTAGAAGGCGTGGTCCAGCGCATCGCTCTCGGACTTGCGGTAGGCCTTGGTGTTGAGCACCCCGGCCAGCAGGTTGCGGTTTACCCACATGTGCTGCGCCACCAGCAGGTTCTCGATGACGGACATCTCCTTGAACAGGCGGATGTTCTGGAACGTACGGGCCAGGCCTGCGCGGTTCACCAGGTGTGTGCCACCGAACATCTTGTAGTACAGCCGGCTGGCGAAACGGGACGGGGAGACAAAATCCGCCGCCTGGAAGCTTTCGCCCAGCAACTGGATAACGTTGGTGTGGCCGCCCCGCACGTTCAGCTCGATGCGCCCGCCACTGGGCTTGTAGAAGCCGGTAAGGCAGTTGAAAACCGTGGTCTTGCCGGCGCCATTGGGGCCGATCAAGGCGAAGATCTGGTTGCGCCTGACCTTCAGGCTAACGTCGCTGAGCGCCTTGATGCCACCGAACTGCATCATCAGGTTATCCACAGACAGAATGATTTCGTCGCTCATGGCGCCACTCCTTTACGTGGGGTCACACCGGTACGGCTGATGCGAATCAGGCCCCGCGGTCGCCAGATCATCATCAGCACCATCAGCACGCCGAACAGCAGCACCCGGTATTCCGAGAAGCTGCGCAGCAGTTCAGGGGCGACGGTGAGCACGAAGGCCGCGATGACCACGCCCACGGTCGAACCCATGCCGCCCAGCACGACGATGGCCAGAATGAGCGCCGACTCGAAGAAGGTGAACGAAGACGGGTTGACGAAGCCCTGGTAGGTGGCGAAGAACACACCGGCAAGGCCTGCAGTCGATGCGCCCAGGGTAAAGGCCGACAGCTTGACCAGCACATGGTTGAGCCCCATGGAACGGCAGGCGATCTCGTCCTCGCGCAGCGCTTCCCAGGCTCGCCCAACCGGCATCCGGGTCAGCCGGTGCTTGATGTAGAGCACCGCCAGCACGACCAGAAACAGCACCCCATAAATGAACACGAACTTGAGGTTGGCGTTGTAATCGAAGCCGAAGAACTCGTGAATCGGCACGCCGCCGTCCTTGGCACGCCGCCCGAACTCCAGGCCGAAGAAGGTCGGCGAAGGCGCCGGCATGCCGTTGGGCCCGCCCGTGAACGACAACCAGTTGTTCAGCACCAGGCGGATGATTTCACCAAAGCCCAGGGTGACGATGGCCAGGTAGTCGCCGTGCATGCGTAACACCGGGAACCCCAGAATGCACCCGGCCAACGCAGCGGCGATGGCCGCAAGCGGCAGTACGCTCCAGAAGCCCAGCCCCAGGTACTGGTAACCCAGCGCCAGGCCATAGGCGCCGATGGCGTAGAACGCCACGTAGCCCAGGTCGAGCAGGCCTGCCAGGCCCACCACGATGTTCAACCCAAGGCCCAGCAAGACGTAGATCAGCCCAAGGATGACCACGGTCAGCAGGTACTTGTTGGCAAAGATGGGGAACACGATGGCGATGATCACCAGCGCCGGGATGATGTAGCGCAGGCGCGACTTGTAGTCCGGTGCGTTGACGTGCACGCCCGAGCCACCGCTGTCGAAGCCCTGCAGCATGCGCCGGCCAGCGGCGGTCTGCAGGTACAGGCTGAGCAGAAAGCGCCCCACCATCACCCCGCCAACCAGCCAGGCCACCCGGCGCGGCTCGGCGTTGAAACTGTAGCCATCGAGCACCACACCCACTACCGGGCCAAACACGATCAGCGCCAGCAGCCCTGCGACCAGGGTTTCCAGCAGGCTGCGCTTCAGGTCGAAACCCTTGGTTTCGGAAACAGAGGCAATTTTGGCAACGGACATGATCACACCTTAGCCACGAGTGGGCGACCCAGCAGGCCTTGAGGGCGGAAGATAAGGATGAGCACCAGCAGCGAGAAGCTGAATACGTCCTTGTAGTCCGAGTTGATCAGCCCCGAGAACAGCGATTCGGAGATCCCCAGGATGATGCCGCCAAGCATCGCCCCCGGCAGCGAGCCGATGCCCCCGAGCACGGCGGCGGTGAATGCCTTGATGCCGATGATGAAGCCTGCATAGAAATCGAAAGTGCCATAGTTCATGGTGATCAGCACACCGGCCAGCGCGGCCATCACCGCACCGATCACGAATACGTAGGAAATCACCCGGTCGGTGTTGATCCCCAGGATCGACGCCATCTTGCGGTCCTGCTGGGTGGCACGGCACATGCGCCCAAGCTTGGTGTACTTGATGACATAGGTCAGCAGGCCCATGCCGACGAACGCGGCCACCAGGATGAAGATCTTGGTGTAGGTCAATTGTACGAAGCCACTGCCCACATCGACGCGCCAGGCGCCTTCGAGCAACGTCGGTACACCCTGCTGGCGGGCGCCCTGGCTGATCTGCGCGTAGTTTTGCAGGATGAGCGAAATGCCGATGGCACTGATCAGCGGTGCCAGGCGGGTGGAGTTACGCAGGGGTTTATAGGCGATGCGTTCGATGGTGAAGCCATACACCCCGGTGACCACGATGGTGAACAACAGCGTGCCCAGCATCAACAGGGGGAAGGATTCGATACCGAAGTAAGCCAGCAATGCCAGGCTGATCGCCGCCAGGTAAGCGGAGATCATGTACACCTCGCCGTGCGCGAAGTTGATCATGCCGATGATGCCATAGACCATTGTGTAGCCGATGGCGATCAGGCCATAGACCGACCCAAGGGTCAGGCCATTGACCAGTTGCTGCAGGAAAATACCATCCATAACGCAATCTCACCTGATGGAGACTGCACGGGCGCCGCCCACGGCGGGCCCGGGTCAAGGCGGCCCTCGCAGTGCAGACCCGTGCAGGTCTACGAATAAAGACAGGTACCGCAGGGGCCCGGGCCCAGGGCGTGTGCACCTGGGCCTTGGGCCGTTGTTATTGTTGTTTTTCCAGCTGGTGGTACTTGCCGTCCTTATCCCACTGGTAGACCACGTAGTCGGACACCGTCAGGTCGCCCTTGCTGTCCCACTTCTTCTCACCCATCACGGTCTGCACCGGGTTGGCTTTCAGCCATTTGGCGGCGTCCTCGCCCTTGTTCGACTTGGCGCCGTTGAACGCCGCTGCCAACGCCTGCAGCGAGGCATAGGCATACAGGGTGTAGCCTTCAGGCTCGGTGCCGGCCTTGCGGAATGCTTCCACCACCGCCTTGCTGTCCGGCAGCAGGCGCGGGTCGGCGCCGAAGGTCATGTACACGCCATCGACGTATTGCGCGCCGCCAGCAGTGGACACCAGCTCGTCGGTGACGATGCCGTCGTCAGACATGAACTTCACGTCCTTCAGGCCCTGCTCGCGCAGTTGCCGAACCAGCGGCCCGGCCTCTGGGTGAAGGCCGCCGAAGTACACCACGTCGGCGTCCACGGAGCGGATCTTGGTGACCACGGCGCTGAAGTCTTTTTCGCCACGGGTCAGGCCTTCATACAGCACCGGTTTCACGCCGCGCTTTTCCAGCTGCGCCTTGGTCGCGTCGGCCAGGCCCTGGCCGTAGGTGTCCTTGTCGTGCAACACCGCCACCTTCTTGCCTTTGAGCACATCGACGATGTAGTTGCCCGCGACCACGCCCTGCTGGTCGTCCCGGCCGCACATGCGGAACATGGCAGAAAGGCCACGCTCGGTGACCTGCGGGTTGGTCGAGCCGGGGGTGATGGCGATCACGCCTGCTTCGTCATACACCTCCGAAGCCGGGATGGTGTTGGACGAACAGAAATGGCCGACCACGCCAATGACCTTGTCCTGGTCCACCAACCGGTTGGCCACGGCCACGGCTTGCTTGGGTTCGCAAGCATCATCGCCCTTCACCAGCACGATCTTCTCGCCGTTCACGCCACCTGCCGCGTTGATCTTGTCGGCGGCGGCCTGGGCCCCCTTCATGTATTGCTCGCCAAACGCTGCGTTCGCCCCGGTCATAGGGCCCGCGACACCGATCTTCACGTCGGCCTGAACATACGAAGAAACACCCAGTGCCGTGGCGACGGCCAGGGCCAGAAAACCTTTCTTGTAAAACGTCTGCGACATGAGGTGGTGCTCCTGAATTTTTTTGGTTGGCACTACAACGACTCAGCCCTGTCCTCCGAGCAAGGGCCGTGCCATCAGTTTTACATCGCTGTTAAACACTTCGTTTAACAGGCGTGCCAGCCTGGCATGGCCTTTTGTTACTGAGCGTGCAACCGTCTGCGACGCGCAAGGTGCCACCTTCATCCAGGAATCAGGGCAACTCCACCCTGCCATCATTGCAACCCTGCCCCACACCACCGTGCAACCCGCCTGTAACAAACAACGTCACCGAACTGCACACACGTGGTGCGCCACTGCTACACCCGGCACCGTTTCAAGGCTGGCCGAAACATCAAAGTGAAAAGGCTGGCACAATGGCCGCCATTCGCCGTTTCTGGAGTCACCCCTGATGAGCGAGAGCGCATTCGCCGAGCGCATCGTGCATAACCTGCTCGACACCGATTTCTACAAACTCACCATGATGCAGGCTGTGTTGCACAACTACCCGGATGCCGACGTGGAATGGGAGTTCCGCTGCCGCAATGGCGAGGACCTGCGCCCGTACCTTGGCGAAATCCGTCAGCAGCTCGAACGTCTCAGCGACCTGACACTGGATGACGGGCAGTTGGGCTTTCTGGAACGCATCAGCTTTCTGAAGCCGGACTTTCTGCGGTTTCTGCGGTTGTTCCGCTTCAACCTGCGCTACGTCCAACTGGGCATCGAGGAAGACCAGCTGTGCCTGCGCCTCAAAGGCCCCTGGCTGCATGTGATTCTGTTCGAAGTTCCGCTGCTGGCCATCATCAGCGAGGTCCGTAACCGCCACTTGCACCCGCACATGCGGCTGTCGGAAGCACGCGACCAGCTCTATCGCAAATTCGACTGGCTCAATGCCAATGCCAGCGGAGACGAGCTGGCCGAGATGCAGGTCGCCGACTTCGGTACCCGCCGGCGCTTTTCCAGCCGCGTGCAACAGGAGGTGGTGCGGGTGCTGCGCGACGACTTCCCGGCCCGCTTCGTGGGCACCAGCAACGTCGACCTGGCCTGGAAGCTGGATATCAAACCCCTGGGCACCATGGCCCACGAATGGATCATGGCCCATCAGCAGCTCGGCCCCCGGCTGATCGACAGCCAGATCGCCGCACTGGACTGCTGGGTGCGGGAGTACCGCGGCTTGCTGGGCATCGCCCTGACCGACTGCGTCACCATGGACGCCTTCCTCGGTGACTTCGACCTGTATTTCGCCAAGCTCTTCGACGGCCTGCGCCATGACTCCGGCGAGCCGGTGGCCTGGGCGGAAAAGGCCATCGCCCACTACCAGCACCTGGGCATCGACCCGATGACCAAGACCCTGGTGTTCTCCGATGGCCTGGACCTGCCCCGGGCGCTGCAAATCTTCCGTGCGCTGCGCGGTCGCATCAACGTAAGCTTTGGTATCGGCACCAACCTGACATGCGACATCCCGGGGGTGGCGCCGATGAGCATCGTGCTCAAGATGACCGACTGCAACGGCGCCCCGGTGGCGAAGATTTCCGACGAGGCGGCCAAGACCCAGTGCCGCGACCCGAATTTCGTCGCCTACTTGCGTCATGTATTCAAAGTCCCCAGCAAGGAGTAACCCATGCAAGCGGTTCAACAGGAAATTGCCCAGGCCCTGAAGGTACAGCCGCCGTTCGCCGACGCCGCTGCCCTGGACGCCGAAGTCGCCCGGCGTGTGGCGTTCATCAAGGGCTGCCTGGCCAACGCCCGCCTCAAGACCCTGGTGCTGGGCATCAGCGGCGGTGTCGATTCACTCACCGCTGCACTGCTCGCTCAGCGCGCCATCAACGAGCTGCGTGCAGAAACCGGCGACAAGGCCTACACCTTCATCGCCGTACGCCTGCCCTACCACGTCCAGCACGATGAGCATGACGCCCAGGCCTGCCTGGAAGTGATCAAGGCCGACGAAGTACACACCGTCGACATTGCCCCTGCGGTGAAGGCACTGGCCGCCGAGGTGGTCGAGCTGAAGGCCGGTTCGCCCACCCTGGTGGACTTCGTGGTCGGCAACGTCAAGGCGCGTACGCGCATGGTGGCGCAGTACACCATTGCCGGCGCCCGTGCTGGGCTGGTGATCGGTACCGACCACGCCGCCGAAGCGGTAATGGGCTTCTTTACTAAATTTGGTGACGGTGCCTGCGACCTGGCCCCGTTGAGCGGCCTGGTGAAGCGCCAGGTACGGGCGATTGCGCGCAGCTTCGGTGCGCCCGAGTCACTCGTGGAGAAGGTGCCAACGGCCGACCTGGAAGACCTGGAACCGGGCAAGCCGGACGAAGCGTCGCACGGTGTGACGTATCAGCAGATCGACGACTTCCTGCAGGGGCAACCCATCGACCAGGCGGCGTTCGACATCATCGTCGCCAACTACCGCAAGACCCAGCACAAGCGCGAGCTGCCGTTTGCGCCGTAACAATGCATTGGGGCCGCAAAGCGGCCCCAATGACACGTACCCACGCGCTTCAGATCACTTGACGACAACCTTGCCCTTCATCATCGAGATGTGGCCAGGGAAGGTGCAGAAGAAGCTGTAGTCACCGCCGGCATCCAGCTTGGAGGTGTCGAACTTGATCTCGGTTTCTTTCTCAGGCGCACCAATCATCTTGGTGTGGGCAATGATCGCGGCGTTGTCGGCCTTGATGTAGTCCTTCTCCAGGCCCTGGCTCATGCCTTCGGTCGCAATGCCCTGCATGTCGGCAGTCTTGCTGATGACCAGGTTATGGCCCATGACGTTCTTCGGCAGGTTGCCGGAGTGCGTCAGTTTTACCGTGAACTCCTTGCAGCTCTTGTCGACGGTAATTTCCTTGGTGTTGTACGACATCTGGTCGGTGGAATCGACAGTCACCGAACACTCGGCTGCGAAGACAGAGGCGCTGGCGAGGGTCAGCAGGGATACCGCTACAGCTTTCGCAAACATCATGAATCTCCTTGGCAGGGTTTTATCAATTGCGAGACTGCCTTATACCGTTCAGCCCCTCGCTGATGTGGGTCAACGGGGTGTCAATAGGCCAGGCAGTTGAATTGCTCAATGGATTGTATACAACCAATCTAAAGGCACATCATGCCCCTTTATTAGACGATGGGACAACCACTCATTTAGGAGCAATACCAAATGCCCATGTCCCGCCTCATCAACAGCCTGCTCGCCGCTTACGCACACGCAGCCACCGGGGCGATCTGCGAATTCTCGCGCCCGGAATAACAGCTGGTTGAAGGATTCACAGTGTTGCGGGGCCGCCAGGCGGCCCCGAACGAGGTCGACTAGCGCGGGATGACCGGCTGACGCGGTTTCTTGCCCTTGCCCGCTTTACCACCTTTGCCTGCATCCTTGCGCTCTTTGGCGGCTTGCTGGTTGCGCGCGAATGCTTCGGCCTTGGCCTTTTCTCGCTTGTCCCAAGGCTTGCTGCCATCACTGGCACGCGGCGGCAGGCCGGTGTGCTGGGTCAGCACCTTCTGCTCCTTGGCCACTTTGTGGCTACCTGCAGGCGTGGAGTTCTTGCGCCGAGCACTCTGGTAGGTGTCCGATTGCGGCTGGTGCAGGGGGATCAGCTGGTGCTTGCCCGGGCCGATCAGGTCGGCGCGGCCCATGCGCTCCAGCGCCTCACGCAACATCGGCCAGCCCTTGGGGTCGTGATAGCGCAAGAATGCCTTGTGCAGCCGGCGTTGCTCGTCGCTCTTGACGATATCCACGCCTTCGCTCTTGTAGGTCACCTTGCGCAGCGGGTTCTTGCCCGAATGGTACATGGCCGTGGCCGAGGCCATCGGCGAGGGGTAGAACGCCTGCACCTGGTCGGCGCGGAAGCCGTTGCCCTTGAGCCACAGGGCCAGGTTCATCATGTCTTCATCGGTGGTGCCTGGGTGCGCGGCGATGAAGTACGGGATCAGGTACTGCTCCTTGCCCGCTTCTTTCGAGAACTTCTCGAACATGCGCTTGAAGCGGTCGTAGGTGCCGATACCCGGCTTCATCATCTTGTCCAGCGGGCCACGCTCGGTGTGCTCCGGGGCAATCTTGAGGTAACCGCCCACGTGGTGGGTGACCAGCTCCTTCACGTATTCCGGCGACTCGACCGCCAGGTCGTAGCGCAGGCCCGAGGCAATCAGGATTTTCTTCACACCTGGCAAGGCACGGGCCTTGCGGTACAGCTCGATCAACGAGCTATGGTCGGTGTTGAGGTTCTCGCAGATACCGGGGAACACGCACGACGGCTTGCGGCAGTGCTTTTCGATGTCCGGGCTTTTACAGGCGATGCGGTACATGTTGGCGGTCGGGCCGCCCAGGTCAGACACCACGCCGGTGAAGCCAGGCACCTTGTCGCGCATTTCTTCGATCTCGTGGAGGATCGACTCATGCGAGCGGTTCTGGATGATCCGGCCTTCGTGCTCGGTGATCGAGCAGAAGGTGCAGCCGCCAAAGCAGCCGCGCATGATGTTCACCGAGAAACGGATCATCTCGTAGGCCGGAATGCGCTCCTTGCCGTAGGCAGGGTGCGGCACACGCGCATACGGCATGCCGAACACGTAGTCCATTTCTTCGGTGCTCATGGGGATGGGTGGCGGGTTGAACCACACATCCACTTCGCCGTGTTTTTGCACCAGGGCGCGGGCGTTGCCGGGGTTGGTCTCCAGGTGCAGCACGCGGTTGGCGTGGGCATACAGCACCGGGTCGTTGCGCACTTTCTCGAACGAGGGCAGGCGGATCACCGACTTGTCGCGGGTCATGCGCGGGCTGTCGAGAATCTGCACCACCTTGGCTTCGTTCGGGTCTTCCTGGTCGCCTTTGGCCTGCTCGATGGCGCAGGCCTGGGTGTCCTGGGTATTCACGTAGGGGTTGATGATCTGGTCGACACGGCCCGGGCGGTCGATGCGGGTGGAGTCGATCTCGTACCAGCCTTGCGGGGTATCGCGGCGCACGAACGCGGTGCCACGTACGTCGGTGATGGTGTCGATGCGCTCGCCGTTGGACAGGCGCTGGGCCACTTCGACCACGGCGCGCTCGGCGTTGCCGAACAGCAGGATGTCGGCGCTGGCGTCGATCAGGATCGAGTGGCGGACCTTGTCCTGCCAGTAGTCGTAATGCGCGATACGGCGCAGCGAGGCCTCGATGCCGCCCAGCACGATCGGCACGTGCTTGTAGGCTTCCTTGCAGCGCTGGCTGTACACCAGGCTGGCACGGTCAGGGCGGCTGCCGGCCAGCCCGCCCGGGGTGTAGGCGTCATCGGAGCGGATTTTCTTGTCCGCAGTGTAGCGGTTGATCATCGAGTCCATGTTGCCTGCAGCCACCCCGAAGAACAGGTTCGGCTCGCCCAGCTTCATGAAGTCGTCTTTGGACTGCCAGTTCGGCTGGGCAATGATGCCCACGCGGAAGCCCTGGGCCTCCAGCAGGCGGCCGATGATGGCCATGCCGAACGACGGGTGGTCGACGTAGGCATCCCCGGTCACGATGATGATGTCGCAGGAATCCCAGCCGAGCAGATCCATCTCCTCCCTGCTCATTGGCAGGAAAGGTGCTGGCCCGAAGCATTCGGCCCAGTACTTGGGATAGTCGTAGAGTGGTTTGGCTGCTTGCATGTCAGTGACCGGTTCTGGTGTGCAGGAAAATCGCGGGCGCGAAATATAGCACAAATTTTAACCAAGTCCGACTGGAATCGTAGGGGATAGGTGGGTTGCGCGACAGTTGGTGTAAAGGCCTACGGGTGCCCGCCGTGATGATGACTTCGCTTGTCAAATCGAGCGCCGCCCTCGCGGCGCTTGAACTCAACAACACTGAAACCAGCAAGGCGAACGCCTGGTCGAGCCTTACTCGTCGTCGTCGAAGTTGTACATCCCCGGCGCCAGGTTCTCGAAGCGGGTGTATTTACCAATAAACGCCAGCCGCACAAAACCAATCGGCCCGTTACGCTGTTTACCGATGATGATTTCCGCCACGCCCTTGTGTTCGGTTTCGGGGTGGTACACCTCGTCACGGTAGACGAACATGATCACGTCGGCGTCCTGCTCGATTGCACCGGATTCACGCAAGTCGGAGTTCACCGGGCGCTTGTTCGGGCGTTGCTCCAGGGATCGGTTCAGCTGGGAGAGCGCGATGACCGGGCAGTTGAATTCCTTTGCCAGTGCTTTCAGCGAGCGGGAAATCTCGGAAATTTCATTGGTACGGTTGTCACCGGCCGACCCCGGGATCTGCATCAGCTGCAGGTAGTCGACCATGATCAGGGCAATTTCGCCGTGTTCGCGGGCCAGGCGCCGGGTACGCGCACGCATCTCCGATGGGCTGATGCCGGCGGTATCGTCGATGAAGAGCTTGCGGTCGTTGAGCAGGTTCACAGCCGAGGTCAGACGGGGCCAGTCATCATCGTCCAATTGCCCGGAACGCACCTTGGTCTGGTCGATACGGCCAAGCGACGACAGCATACGCATGACCAGCGATTCGCCTGGCATCTCCAGCGAGAACACCAGCACTGCCTTGTCGGTACGCAGCACCGCGTTTTCAACCAGGTTCATGGCGAAGGTGGTTTTACCCATGGAGGGTCGTCCCGCAACGATGACCAGGTCGGCCGGCTGCAAGCCGCTGGTTTTCCCGTCCAGATCGGTAAAGCCGGTGGACACCCCGGTGATATCGCTGTCGGAGTTGAACAGTGTATCGATACGGTCGATGGCCTTGGTCAACAGCTCGTTGACCCCCACCGGGCCACCGGTCTTGGGCCGTGCCTCGGCGATCTGGAAGATCTGCCGCTCGGCATCGTCGAGGATTTCTGCGGCATCGCGCCCCTGCGGGTTGAACGCGTTGTCGGCAATGTCGGTACTGATGCTGATCAGCTGGCGCAGCGTGGCCCGCTCGCGAATGATCGCGGCGTACGCCTTGATGTTGGCCACCGACGGCGTGTTCTTGGCCAGTTCGGCGAGGTACGCCAAGCCACCCACCTGCGTGGAAAGGCCTTCCTTGTCCAGCTGCTCGTGCAGGGTCACCACGTCGAATGGCTGGTTGGCGTCGGCCAACTTGTGCACGGCACGGAAGATCAAACGGTGGTCATGCCGATAGAAGTCGCCATCCGACACCTGGTCCAGCACCCGCTCCCAGGCATTGTTGTCCAGCATCAGGCCACCGAGCACGGCCTGTTCGGCCTCGATGGAATGCGGCGGCACCTTCAGGGCTGCGGTTTGCAGGTCAAGCTGTTCGGAGGAAGTGATCTCGTTCATGTCCACGGAAGAATTCTGGAGGATTAGAAACACAAAGGGCACGGCCTGTCGAAGACAGGACCGTGCCCGATGTTAACCGGCTGACACCTGACGGGCCAGCCGGTCAGCGCAGCTTAGGCAGCTACGACGACCACACGTACAGTGGCTTCAACGTCGCTGTGCAGGTGCACGGCTACGTCGTATTCGCCAACCTGACGGATGGTGCCGTTCGGCAGACGCACTTCAGCTTTGGCCACTTCAACGCCAGAGGCGGTCAGGGCGTCAGCGATGTCGTGGGTGCCGATCGAACCGAACAGCTTGCCTTCGTCGCCAGCGGTGGCAGTGATGGTCACTTCCAGCTCGGCCAATTGGGCAGCGCGGCTTTCAGCCGAAGCTTTCTTGTCAGCGGCTGCTTTTTCCAGCTCGGCGCGACGCTCTTCGAACGCAGCCAGGTTGGCGGCGGTCGCAGCGGTGGCCTTGCCGAATGGCAGCAGGTAGTTACGGCCGTAGCCAGCCTTAACATTTACTTTGTCGCCCAGGTTACCCAGGTTGGCGACTTTTTCCAGCAGGATCAGTTCCATTTGGTAAAACCTCTTAACTTTTAACCTTCACCGTTCGCGGAGTCATTCCCCTTGGGGGACTTGCGACCGCGAAAATCAATCAGGCTGTCGACAATGGCCAAAACCACCAGCAACGGATAAATCAGCTGCATGATCAGCGGCAACGTCACGTACATCCCCACCAGCCAGAAACCAGCCAGTCGGCCCTGTGCCACGAGCCCATGCATCAACGCGATGCCGGCCAGCACCAGTACCAGGCTCGAAGCCGATGCCAGGATGATGAACTGCGGCCCGATGAACGGGGCCACCACCATCACTGCCACCAAGACCGCCATGGTCTGTTTCGGCAACTTCAGTGCGCGAAATTCGCGACCGAAGCCTCCAGGGTTGTACAACGCTGCCTGCCAATAACGCGCCAGCACCAAAGCCAGCACGCAGAACAATTGCACCGTCACGGCTGTGGAAGCGACCAGCACAGGGCGGATCGTTTCGCCGGAGAGCACCGGTTGCCCCTCGACTTGCGGCATGGCGTCGGAAAACGCCTTGGCCAGCGCATCGAAGGTCGGGGCCAGCGCCAGATCGAGCACGTGGCTGAAAACCACGGCGAACACGGCGCTGACCACCAGAACCCGGCTCCAGGAATGCTCGCCACGCAACATGGCGGCCAAGGCCAGGGCACCGGCGATCACCATGAAGGTGATCGGATCGCCCATGACCCACACGGCCAGCCCGGCGAGCAAGCCGCCGGCGATGACCGTTGTAGCATCCTTGAAACCCCGCCGCAGCAGCACAAGGCTGCCGGCAGCGGCACTCAACCAGAACAGCAGCGGCAGTACCGCGCTGATGACCACCACCAGGGTAGCCTGCACACGACCGCGCATGATGAAACTTGCTAACGCTCGCATGCTAATCCCTTACTGCTTGTCGACGACCCGGTCTCAGCGGCCGTGGCTGTCGGTGTAGGGCAGCAGGGCCAGGAAGCGGGCGCGCTTGATAGCGGTAGCCAGCTGACGCTGATAACGAGCTTTGGTACCGGTGATACGGCTTGGAACGATCTTGCCGGTTTCGGATACGTAAGCTTTCAGGGTGTTGAGATCTTTGAAGTCGATCTCTTTCACGTCTTCAGCAGTGAAGCGGCAGAATTTACGACGACGGAAGAAACGTGCCATTTAATAGGCTCCTCTAAAGGTCCGTGGATTACTCGTCAGCGTTATCGCTGGAGTCGCTGTCATTGCTGTCGTCGCCATCGGCGGACTCGGCATGCTCAGGACGCTCGCGACGCTCACGGCGCTCGCTGCGGTTTTCTTCAGCCTTCAGCATCTCGGACTGACCGGTAACGGCTTCGTCACGACGGATGACCAGGTTACGGATAACGGCATCGTTGTAGCGGAAGTTGTCTTCCAGCTCGGCCAGGGCCTTGCCAGTGCACTCAACGTTCAGCATCACGTAGTGAGCCTTGTGAACATTGTTGATTGCGTAGGCCAGTTGACGACGGCCCCAGTCTTCCAGGCGGTGGATCTTGCCACCATCTTCTTCGATCAGCTTGGTGTAACGCTCAACCATGCCGCCGACTTGCTCGCTCTGGTCCGGGTGAACCAGGAAGATGATTTCGTAATGACGCATGAATGCTCCTTACGGGTTAGTAGTCTGCCAGCGAATCTGGTCAGACAAGGAGTGAATGACACTGTATGTCTTGCACGGTGGGGAGGCACATGCGCGCCTGCCAGGTCGGCAAGGGGCGCAATTGTAGAGAAGGCCGCGCGTACAAGCAAGGTGATTGGTGATTATTTGAACAGTCTGAAATCTATTCACAAGCTGCCGGCCCTTTCGCGGGTGAAACCGCTCCCACAGGCTTCGGCCTAGCATCAAGCCTTGCACACTACCTGCGGGAGCGGGCTCACCCGCGAAGACGCCACGACGGGCTGATGATCAGCGCTTGGCCTGGCGCTGACGCACGGCTTCGAACAGGCAAACCCCGGTAGCCACCGACACGTTCAGGCTGCTGACACTGCCGCCCATCGGCAACTTGACCAGGAAATCACAATGCTCACGGGTCAGGCGGCGCATGCCCCTGCCCTCTGCGCCCATGATCATCACCAGCGGGCCGGTCAGGTCCTGCTGGTAGATTTCCTGCTCGGCCTCACCGGCGGTACCCACGACCCACAAACCGCGTTGCTGCAGTTTCTCGAGCGTGCGTGCCAAATTGGTTACAGCTACCAGCGGGATCACCTCTGCGGCTCCGCAGGCCACCTTGCGCACCACGGGCGTCAGGGTGGCGGACTTGTCCTTGGGCACCACCACCGCGGTGGCACCGGCCGCATCGGCAGTGCGCAGGCAGGCACCCAGGTTGTGCGGGTCGGTCACGCCATCGAGCACCAGAATCAGCGGCGGGGTTTCGGTGCGCTCGAGCAACTCTTCGAGCATCAACTCACCCCACACCTGGCTAGGGCTCACCTCGGCGACCACGCCCTGGTGAACGCCCTCGACCCAGGCATCAAGTTCGCGGCGCTCGGCCTGGCCGACCGCCACGCGGTTGTCGGCAGCCAGCGCCAGCAGGGCCTGCAGGCGCGGCTCGCTGCGCCCTTCCGACAGCCAGATCTGCTTGACCCGCTTCGGATGGTGCTGCAGCAATGCCTGCACGGCATGCACGCCGTAGATTTTTTCCAGCTGACTCATGACTTGCTCTTGCTCTTGCGTTGGGTACCGGACTTCGACGGGCCTTTACGGTGCTTGGTGGGCTTGCCGGTGGCCTTGCTGCCCTTCTCGGACTTGCCACTGGCATTACCGCCGGTGCGGGCCTCGGTCATCAACGCCTTTTTCATTTCGCGGCTTTTACGCACTTCGCTGTTGCGCTGTACGGCGTCCTTGGGGAAGTACGCTTCGGCGGTTTCGCTCTTGCGGCTGCGCGGCTTCGGTGTGGCCTTGGCCTCTACCGGTTGCGCCTGCTCGGCGGGGGCGCCGGCAGGGGCTGCGCCACGCTGCTTGCGGCCAATCGGCGCGGCGAGGGTCTTGTCAGCCACCTCGAAGTCGATCTTGCGCTCGTCCAAGTCAACGCGCATGACCTTCACCTCGATGGTGTCACCCAGGCGGAAACTGCGCCCGGTGCGCTCGCCGGACAAGCGGTGGTGCACAGGGTCGAAGTGGTAGTAGTCGCCCGGCAGTGCGCTGACGTGCACCAGCCCTTCCACATAGATGTCAGTCAGCTCGACGAACAGGCCAAAGCCCGTCACCGCCGTGATTACACCCGGGAAGGTTTCGCCCACACGGTCCTTCATGAACTCGCACTTGAGCCAGTTGACCACGTCACGGGTCGCTTCATCGGCCCGGCGTTCGGTCATCGAGCACTGCTCACCCAACTGCTCGAGGGTGTTCTCGTCGTACGGGTAAATGCGCGCTTTGGGGATGCTCATGGCGCCGGCACGCTTGACGTGCGGGGTATCCACCTTGGAGCGGATGATGCTGCGGATGGCGCGGTGCACCAACAGGTCGGGGTAACGGCGAATCGGCGAGGTGAAGTGGGTGTACGCCTCGTAGTTCAGGCCGAAATGGCCGTTGTTGTCGGTGCTGTACACCGCCTGGCTCAACGAGCGCAGCATCACCGTCTGGATCAGGTGGAAGTCCGGGCGCTCGGCGATACTCGCCAGCAGGGCCTGGTAATCCTTCGGCGACGGGTCCTTGCCCTTGTGCAGCGACAGGCCCAGCTCGCCCAGGAAGGCGCGCAGTTTTTCCAGCCGCTCCGGCGGAGGGCCGTCGTGCACACGGTACAGGGCCGGCACGCCATGCTTCTGCAGGAACTCGGCAGTGGCCACGTTGGCAGCCAGCATGCACTCTTCGATCAGCTTGTGCGCATCGTTACGCACAGTGGGGCGAATTTCCGCGATTTTGCGCTCTTCGCCGAAGATGATGCGGGTTTCCTGGGTTTCGAAGTCGATGGCACCGCGGGTATGGCGGGCATTCAGAAGCACCTTGTACAGGTTGTAGAGGTTCTTCAGGTCTGGCACGACCGCCTTGTATTCCTCGCGCAGGGCCTTGCCTTCACGGGTTCGGGAGTGCTCGAGCATGCTGCTGACCTTGTTGTAGGTCAGGCGGGCGTGGGAATGGATCACCCCTTCATAGAACTGGTAGTCGACCATCTGCCCAGCCTTGTTCATGGTCATTTCGCACACCATGGCCAAGCGATCGACATGCGGGTTCAGCGAGCAGAGGCCGTTGGACAGCTCCTCCGGCAGCATCGGCACCACGCGCTCCGGGAAGTACACCGAGTTACCCCGCTGCTGGGCCTCCACATCCAGGGCAGAACCCAGGCGAACGTAACTGGAAACGTCGGCGATGGCCACGTACAGGCGCCAGCCACCGGAGAACATGCGCAGCTTGCCCAGCGGCTCGCAATACACGGCATCGTCGAAGTCGCGGGCATCTTCGCCGTCGATGGTGACGAACGGCAGATGGCGCAGGTCGACGCGCTTCTCCTTGTCCTTCTCCTCGACTTCGGAGCGGAACTTGCGCGCCTCCTTGATCACGTCCTGGGGCCATACGTGGGGGATATCGTAGCTGCGCAGGGCAACGTCGATTTCCATGCCTGGGGCCATGTAGTTACCGATGACCTCCACCACGTCGCCTTGCGGCTGGAAGCGCGGGGTTGGCCAGTGGGTGATCTTGATCTCGACGAACTGGCCGATCTTTGCCCCGCCGTTACGCCCCGCGGTTACCAGCACTTCCTGCTGGATCTTGGGGTTGTCGGGGGTCACGTAGCCGATGCCGCCTTCTTCGAAATAGCGGCCCACCACGCTTTCGTGGCCTCGGGAAATGACTTCGACCAGCACGCCTTCGCGCCGGCCGCGGCGGTCGACACCCGAGACACGGGCAAGGCCGCGGTCGCCGTCGAACACCAGGCGCATCTGCGAGGGGCTGAGGAACAGGTCTTCGCTACCGTCATCGGGGATGAGGAAGCCGAAGCCATCGCGGTGGCCGGACACACGGCCACAGATCAGGTCCAGCTTGTCCACCGGGGCATAAGTGCCGCGCCGGGTATAGATAAGCTGGCCATCGCGCTCCATGGCCCGCAGACGCCGGCGCAGGGCTTCGATCTGGTCTTCTTCGTGCAGACCGAACTCTGCCGCCAGCTCCTCGCGTGCGGCCGGTTCGCCACGGTCGGCGAGGCGCTGCAGGATCAGCTCACGGCTGGGAATGGGGTTGTCGTATTTTTCCGCTTCGCGAGCGGCCTCGGGATCGAGGGATTGCCAATCGGCCATCAGAAGGGGTTCACCTTGGGGTATATAGATAGGAATTCTGGCATAGGCGTATTGAAACCGGAAATGTCAGCCTTGGACAGCCCCAGTGGCGTGTCCGGCGAACGGGAATAGGCTCGTGAAATCAACAAGTTGAATTTTTTGAGATTTTTTTTGATCGGGGGCTTTACAGCCCTCGGAGGCATCCGTATAGTGCGCACCACAACGACGGACAACCCCGCAGTTGTAGTAGAGATGAACGGCGCTGTAAAGCATCTTTTATCTCGAATGTGTGCCCAGGTGGCGGAATTGGTAGACGCGCTGGTTTCAGGTATCAGTGACTTAACGGTCGTGGAAGTTCGAGTCTTCTCCTGGGCACCAAGATTTTCAAGTAATAGATGACCAAGGATCTGTTACTACTGTGTGAAGCGAACAATAGTCGCCTTCACCAGACGATGTAAAGCTTTGCCCAGGTGGCGGAATTGGTAGACGCGCTGGTTTCAGGTATCAGTGACTTAACGGTCGTGGAAGTTCGAGTCTTCTCCTGGGCACCATACAAAAACCCACTAGCTTGCTAGTGGGTTTTTTCTTGCCTGCTGGTTTTGTAATGTCCATCCGGATTTGCAATACAGAATCATTCTCATCTAGCATCTGGCTTTCTCTCATGGAGCGAGCCTGCAATGAGCATGGACCTGACTACCCCTCACCCGCTTCAAGCCTGCTGGGACCTGCAACTGGCAGGTCTGGCCGCCGACGCCCTGCGCACGGCACTCACGGTTGAACTGTTCGATCACCTGCAGCACTTCACTGCCCCCGCGCAATTGGCCAAGGCACTGGACCTTGAGCCCTTCAACACGGGCTACCTGCTGGAAATGCTCTGGGCCCAAGGGCTGCTGGAGCGTGATGAGCACGGCAACCAGTACCGCAATGGCGACACTGCCCGCCGTTACCTGATCCGCAGCGCGCATGATTACTGCGGTGACGCCCTGCTGTTCCGACACCAGGTACTGCGCCAGGCAGGCGCGCCCCTGGAGCAGGCGCTACGTAACGGCCTGCCGCCGGCTACAGCGCCCGGCCCAGAGATGGCTCGCCGCTGGGCAGAGGCAGCGCGGGTGCAGATTGCCCAGGAGCAGCAAGCGGTGACAGCCGACGTTGCGTGCCAGTTGGTCGACCGGCTGCCCCACGCTACGCGCCTGAAACACATGCTGGACCTGGGCGGCGGGCCAGGCCTGGTTGCCATCGCCCTCGCTGAACGGTTCAAGGCATTGCAGGGCACGGTGTTCGACTTTGCCGAAACCGCTGCCGTTGCCCAGGACAATATTCTGCGCGCGGGGCTGGAGAAGCGCCTGAATATCATTGGTGGTGATCTGGACCATGACGGGTTTGGCAGTGGTTATGACCTGATCTGGTGCTCGTCGGTGTTCCACTTCGCCCGTGACCTCGATGGGGTGATACGCCGACTTCATACGGCGCTCACCCCCGGCGGTGTGCTGATGTGCTGCCACGCCGAAGTGCCACGCAACCGGCACACGGCAGCGCGGGTACTGCCTTATTACCTGCATATGCGCATGCAAGGGCGGCATGTATTGCCAGCCGGCGAACTGGCGCAGCGGCTGCGCAATGCCGGGTTCGCGGATGTTCACCAGGAGGATGGCCTGAGGTACCCGGTGGCGCCGGTGACGGCAGTGGTTGCCTGTAAGTGATGGCAGCACACAACCATGAATTTCTTCTCACGTGGCCACTTGAGAAACGATTTCGTTTACCATTGTTTCCAAATATGTAGCCGTAAGCGAGGAAGTACCCGCATGACGATCCGCCCGCAACCGCTGATGCGCACCCTGGCTGCCGCCGTGCTGAGCCTGGTCATCGGCGCTCCGGCCGCCATGGCAGACGCCCCGGTCACCCTGACCATGTACAACGGTCAGCACAAGGAAATCGGCGAAGCCATCGCCAAGGCCTACGAGGCCAAGACCGGCATCCATATCAATATTCGCAAAGGCAGCAGTAACCAGCTGGCCAGCCAGATCATCGAGGAAGGCGACCGCTCGCCCGCCGACATCATCTACACCGAAGAGTCGCCGCCGCTGAACAACCTGGGCGAACTGGGCCTGCTGGCCAAGATCGACGACGCTACCCTGAACATGTTGCCCAAGGAATATGTGGCCGCCAATGGCAGCTGGATGGGCGTTACCGCCCGTACCCGTGTGGTGGTGTTCAACCCGAAGAAGATCGACGAGAAAGACCTGCCCACCACGGTAATGGACTTTGCCGACCCGGAATGGGACGGGCGCGTCGGCTTCGTGCCGACCAGCGGTGCATTCCAGGAGCAGGCCGTGGCCATCCTCAAGATGCATGGCCGCGAGGCCACCGAAGAATGGCTCACAGGCCTGAAAGCATTCGGCAAGACCTACACCAACAACATGGTGGCGCTGAAGGCCGTTGAAAAAGGTGAAGTGGCTGCTGTGCTGGTGAACAACTACTACTGGTACGCCCTGGAGCGCGAGCGCGGCAAGCTCGACTCCAAGCTGTATTACCTGGCCGATGGCGATGCCGGCAACCTGGTGACCATCTCTGGTGCTGCGGCGGTGAAGGCCAGCAAACACCCCAAGGAGGCTCAGGCCCTGCTGAACTGGATGGCCAGCGAAGAAGGCCAGCGGGTGATCACCCAGACCACCGCCGAGTACCCACTGCACAAAGGCATGGTGTCTGACCGCGGCCTCAAGCCATTCGAAGACCTGCGCCCACCGAAGATCTCGCCAGCCGACCTGGGCAACGCAGAGGAAGCGATCGAACTTGAACGTGAGGTCGGCCTGCTCTGATGACTGCCGCCTTGACCCAGCCGGCGCCGGTACGCTTCGTGCCGCGCCGCAAGCGCCCCTCTGTCTGGGTGGTGCTGCCCGTACTGTTCCTGGTCGCCATGAGCCTGCTGCCCTTGCTCTATGTGGCCATCAAGGCCTGGGAAGCCGGCTGGCGAGAGGCGCTGCACCTGCTGTGGCGGCCCTTCGTATGGGGGTTGATGCGCAACACCCTGCTGCTGATGGTGGGTGTAACGCTGACCTGCATGGTGGTGGGCCTGGCGCTGGCCTGGCTGCTCGAGCGCAGCAACCTGCGCGGTCGCAGGCTTTGGGGGGTAGTGCTGTGCCTGCCCTTTGCGGTGCCATCCTTTGTCAGCAGCTTCACCTGGGTATCGCTGAGCTCGGACTTCGAAGGCCTGGGCGGGGCGATCCTGGTGATGGCCCTGTCAAAGTACCCTTTGGTGTTCTTGCCCGTGGCAGCCACCCTGCGCAACCTCGACACCTCCCTGGAAGAGTCGGCGCGTACCCTGGGCTGCAGCCGCTGGGGGGTGTACCTCAAGGTCACCCTGCCACTGCTGTGGCCGTCGATGCTCGGTGGCGCGCTGCTGATTGCCTTGCACATGCTGGTGGAATTCGGCGCCCTGTCGATCCTCGGTTTGCAGACCTTCACCACGGCGATTTACCAACAGTTCGAACTGGAGTTCAGCAACGCCAATGCCGCCATGCTGTCTGCCGTGCTGCTGGCAATGTGCCTGGTGATGCTGTGGCTGGAGCTGCGTGTACGCGGCAAGGCTCGCCATGTGCGCATTGGCCAGGGCGTGGCGCGCCGGGCGCAACCCGTTCGGCTGGGTGGTTGGGCACTGCCCGCGCAGCTGTTCTGCCTGGGCCTGGCGGTACTGGGCAGCGGCATCCCATTGGCGATGCTCGGTTACTGGTTGAGTGTGGGGTCGTCGGCCGCCTTCCCGGTAGCAGCCATTTCCAAGGCGCTGTTCACATCGCTTTCGGTATCGCTGGGCGGCGCGGGCTTCTGCGTGCTGCTGGCTTTGCCGATCAGCTTCCTGGTGGTGCGCTACAAAGGCCGCCTGGCCATCTGGGCAGAGCGCCTGCCGTACCTGCTGCACGCCCTGCCCGGGCTGGTGATCGCCCTGACGCTGGTGTTCTTCGCCCTGCACTATGTGCCGGCGCTGTACCAGACGTCGGCACTGTTGCTGCTGGCCTATGCGCTGCTGTTCCTGCCGTTGGCCCAGTCACCCGTACGCACCGCGCTGAACAAGGCCTCGCCAACGCTTGAAGAGGCCGCCAGAACGCTGGGCGCGAGCAGCTTCACGGCCTTTTGCAGGGTCACGTTGCCGATCATCTTCCCCGCCATGGCGGCCGCCTTTGCCCTGGTGTTCCTGGATGCCATGAAGGAACTCACCGCCACATTGCTGCTAAGCCCGACCGGCATGACTACCCTGGCCACCGAGGTTTGGGCGCACACGGCCAATGTCGAGTTCGCGGCAGCGGCGCCGTATGCGGCGCTGCTGATTGTGGTGTCGGGGTTGCCGGTGTATTTGCTGACTACGCGAATGTATCTGAACAAGGCCTGATCAGCGCACAAACGTCAGGCATAGCGCGGCGCGCTCCCACAGTGATTGCGCCAGCTTTGAGATCTTGTGGAAGACAGTTTCATCTACAAGGATTGCGCAATTTTTCTGACTAGCAGTGTGGGTGCCTCTGCGGGAGCCTGATTCTGCTGTCTGTATCGTTGGTGACCTTCTGCGTCTGGTACTTCAGCCGCCAACGCCCCGCAGCCCTGCTGCGACCAAGGCCAGTTGGGCGCTTCCGCCTGACCAGGCGCCTTCACCGGTGAACCCCCATCCTGTGGGA
>NZ_BBIU01000020.1 GCF_000730645.1 Pseudomonas parafulva NBRC 16636 = DSM 17004
ATGCCCGTCACCTCCCTCCGCAAGCCCTCCGCTCGGCCTCCTGAAGTCGCAATCTGCGTCGCCTGAGCTATCGCGCGCTTAGAAGCAACAGCAACAGCAAAAATACCGGGCGGGACTGTAACGGAATGGAGTGGTTGAGATGGGTTCGAGCAGGTAGTTGAACCATAAAAAAGGCCACCCGAAGGTGGCCTTAATGAACTAGAGAATGTTCGAACTTACACAGCCGCAACAGGGCGCATGTAGGAGATCGGTGCCGTACTGGCGTCTTCGAACGTAACCACTTCCCAAGCATCAGTTTCAGCAATCAACTTGCGCAGCAGCTGGTTGTTCAGCGCGTGCCCGGACTTGAAGCCCTTGAACTCGCCGATCAGGCTGTTGCCCAGCAGGTAGAGGTCGCCAATGGCATCGAGGATCTTGTGCTTCACGAATTCGTCTTCGTAGCGAAGGCCGTCTTCGTTCAGTACACCTTCCTCGTCGACCACGATGGCGTTCTCGACGCTACCACCCAACGCAAGGTTGTGCTTGCGCAGGTATTCGATGTCACGCATGAAGCCGAAGGTGCGGGCGCGGCTCACTTCCTTCACGAACGACGTGCTGGAAAAGTCGACGCTGGCGCTCTGGGTCCGGTTGCGAAGCACCGGGTGATCGAAGTCGATCTCGAAGCTCACCTTGAAACCTTCGAAAGGCAGGAACGTGGCGCGCTTGTCGCCCTCTTCCACGGTTACCTCACGCAGGATGCGGATGAACTTCTTGGCTGCGTCCTGTTCTTCCAGGCCGGCAGACTGAATCAGGAATACAAAAGGTCCGGCGCTGCCATCCATGATCGGCACTTCCGAGGCGGAGAGCTCGACGTAGGCGTTATCGATGCCCAAACCCGCCATGGCGGAGAGCAAGTGCTCGACCGTATCGACCTTGACGTCACCGTTGACCAGCGTCGTCGACATGGTTGTTTCGCCGACGTTGGCCGCACGCGCAGGGATCTCGACCACAGGGTCCAGGTCGGCGCGGCGGAAGACGATGCCGGTGTCAACAGGTGCAGGCTTGAGGGTCAGGTAGACCTTCTCCCCGGAGTGCAGACCGACACCTGTGGCACGGATGGTATTCTTCAGGGTGCGTTGTTTAATCATGGCATTGGCCGCTTCAGCGCAAATTGCGAACAGGTATCAACAAAGGCTGGGGATGATAACAGACCCAACCTTTGATGAATACCAATCACCCTTATACCCCTGATAAATTTCATTAATCGGCCTGACGACGCAGGAAGGCCGGAATATCGAGGTAATCCAGGTCATCCTGAGGGTTCAGCTTGGCGGCTGCGGCGGCACCGGCGTGGGCCTGGTTGCGCATCACGGTCGGGCGCTCCAGGTCACGGTAGTTGACCGCTGGCTGCTCCTGGCGCACCGGGGCAGGGTTGGATGCCTCGTAGGCCTGCTGGGCAGTTTGCAGGGTGTTGTCGACGACCTTGACCGGCTTCTCGATACGCGCACCCAGGCCAGTAGCCACAACGGTGACGTGCAGCTCGTCGCGCATGTCCGGGTCGATCACGGTACCCACCTTGACCATCGCGTGGTCGGAGGCGAAGGCTTCGATGATGCTACCCACATCGGAGTATTCACCCAGCGACAGGTCAGGGCCTGCGGTGATGTTCACCAGGATGCCACGGGCGCCCTGCAGGTTGACGTCTTCAAGCAGCGGGTTGCGGATGGCCGCCTCGGTGGCCTCGCGAGCCCGGTTCGGGCCACTGGCGCAGCCGGTACCCATCATGGCCATGCCCATCTCGCCCATCACGGTGCGCACGTCGGCAAAGTCGACGTTGATCATGCCAGGGCGCTTGATGATGTCGGAGATACCGCGCACGGCGCCGGCCAGCACGTCATCCGCCTTGGCGAAGGCAGACAGCAGGCTTGCATCCTTGCCCAGGATGGTCAGCAGCTTCTCGTTGGGGATGGTGATCAACGAGTCGACGCTTTCAGCCAGCATGCGGATGCCTTCGTCGGCGATCTGCATGCGCTTGCGGCCTTCGAACGGGAACGGACGCGTCACCACCGCAACGGTGAGGATGCCCATTTCCTTGGCCACTTCGGCAATGATCGGTGCTGCACCGGTACCGGTACCGCCGCCCATGCCAGTGGTGATGAACACCATGTTGGTGCCTTGCAGCACTTCGGCGATGCGCTCACGGTCTTCCAGCGCGGCCTGGCGGCCGACTTCCGGATTGGCACCTGCACCCAGGCCCTTGGTCACGCCAGTGCCCAATTGCAGGATGGTGCGTGCACCGATGTTTTTCAGGGCTTGAGCATCGGTGTTGGCGCAGATGAATTCCACGCCTTCAATGCTGCTCTTGACCATGTGGTTGACGGCGTTGCCGCCACCACCACCTACACCGATCACCTTGATGACCGGGCTTTGCGGGACGTTGTCTACGAGCTCGAACATTTTCCCTCTCCTTACAGTTCTCTAGTTGTCGCGCCTACCACTACTGCTTTGAAACTTAGAAGTTGCCTTGAACCCACCGCTTGAAGCGCTCAAGCACCGGGGCCTTCGGTTCATCGCCATAGCTGTTGTTGCTGCTGTTGCCGGTCAAAGGCAGGTCTTCGGTCTGCTTTTGCAGGCCGTAGGTAAGCAAGCCCACACCGGTGGAATAAATCGGGTTGCGCACCACGTCGCTCAGCCCCCGAACGCTGTGCGGTACGCCCAGGCGTACCGGCATGTGGAAGATTTCTTCGGCCAGTTCAACGGCGCCTTCCATTTTTGCAGTACCGCCGGTGAGGACGATGCCCGCGGGCACCAGGTCCTCGTAGCCGCTGCGGCGCAGTTCGGCCTGGATCAGCGTGAAGAGCTCGTCGTAACGCGGCTCCACGACTTCGGCCAGGGCCTGGCGCGATAGTTCGCGCGGCGGACGGTCGCCCACGCTTGGCACCTTGATGGTTTCGCCGGCGCCAGCCAGCTTGGCCAGGGCACAGGCGTAACGGATCTTGATCTCCTCGGCGTACTGTGTGGGCGTGCGCAGGGCCATGGCAATGTCATTGGTCACCTGGTCGCCGGCAATCGGGATCACCGCCGTGTGGCGGATGGCGCCTTCGGTGAAGATGGCGATGTCGGTGGTACCCCCACCGATGTCCACCAGGCACACACCCAGCTCTTTCTCGTCATCGGTCAGCACCGAGTAGGCCGAGGCCAGTTGCTCGAGGATGATGTCGTCGATTTCAAGGCCGCAGCGGCGCACGCACTTTTCGATGTTCTGGGCAGCGTTGACGGCGCAGGTCACCACGTGAACCTTGGCCTCCAGGCGTACGCCCGACATGCCCAGCGGCTCGCGCACACCTTCCTGGTTGTCGATCACATAGTCCTGCGGCAGGGTGTGCAGCACACGCTGGTCTGCCGGGATGGCGACGGCCTGGGCCGCATCCAGTACCCGCTCCAGGTCGGCCAGGCTGACCTCACGGTCGCGAATGGCGACGATACCGTGGGAGTTGAGGCTGCGGATGTGGTTACCGGCTACGCCGACGAATGCCGAGTGAATGCGGCAACCGGCCATCAGCTGCGCTTCTTCAACGGCACGCTGGATCGACTGCACGGTGGACTCGATGTTCACCACCACGCCTTTTTTCAGGCCCCGGGACGGATGGGTGCCGATCCCGACGATTTCCAGGGTGCCGTCCTCGCCCACCTCACCCACCAGCGCCACCACCTTGGAGGTGCCAATGTCCAGCCCGACGATCATTTTGCCGCTATGCGCGTTTGCCATGGTCCTGCCTCTCTCTAATTCTTCGCAACGGCGGGTTGGGCCGTCGTCGGTGCAATCGGTTCCCGCCAGCCAACGGCAAGCCCGTTGGCGTATCGCAGATCGATGCGGGCGATGTTGGCGATCTGCTCTTTAAGCGTCTTGTCGTAAATGGCAATGAAACGGCGCATCTTCTCTACCAGATGGTCGCGCCCCAGCAGCAACTCGATGCCTGGCCCGGCGCTGCTCGCACCCGTGGTCAGGAACCAGCTGCCCCGCTCGCGCAGCTCCAGGCGTGCGATGGAAAAGCCCAGGGGGCGCAGCATCTGGCTCAGTACCTGATACTGCTGCATGACTTGTTGCTGTGCACGCTGCGGCCCGGCCAGCTGCGGCAGGTGCTCGTAGTTGGCCAGCTCGCGCGGGGTGAATGCCTGGCCCTGGTTGTTGAGCAAGGCTTCATCACCCCAGCGCGCCACCGGCAGTTGTTCTTCAAGGCGGATCACGACCTCGTCCGGCCATACACGGCGTACTTCGGCGTGGGCAATCCAGGGCATCTGCTCAAGCTCGGTACGCATCGCCGGCAGGTCGACGGTGAAGAAGCTGGCCGCCACGTAGGGGGCGATGCGCTGCTGCACGGACTGCTGGCTGATGTAGGTCAGGTCGCCCTGCACGTCGATCTTGGTGATGGGCCGGTCGGCATAAGGCATCAGCCGCACCGCGCCCTCGTACGCACCAAAACCTGCGGCTACCAGCAGCACCGGCCACAGCAGGCGCTTGAGGCCGCCCAGGCTAGGCCGCGGCAGGCGCGCCGATACGGGCTCGTCGGCCACCAGCCGGCTGGCACCACGCGGCACCGGCTTGCTACGGCCGGTAACGGGTTGCTGCTGACGTATCATCGCGCCTTGCATGATGGTTAACCTCGCGTCGCCATGCTGTCGGCCAGGATCGCCAGCACCAGTTGCTGGAAGTCCAGGCCGGCCGCGCGGGCCGCCATGGGCACCAGGCTATGATCAGTCATGCCGGGTGCGGTGTTGACTTCGAGCAGCCAGAACCGGCCCTGCTCGTCCTGCATCACGTCCAGCCGACCCCAGCCTTCGATGCCGATGGCATCGCAAGCACGGGCGGTCAGGTCGATCAGTTCCTGTTCCTTGACACTGTCCAGCCCGCAGGGAATGCGGTACTGGGTGTCGTTGGCGATGTACTTGGCGTCGTAGTCGTAGAACACGTGCGGGGTACCCAGGGCGATTGGCGGCAGCACCTGCCCGCGCAGTACCGCAATGGTGAACTCCGGGCCGTGAATCCACTGTTCAACGAGTACCTGGGAATCGTAGTTGGCGGCGTCTTGCCAGGCGGCGACCAGTTCCTGCTCGCTGTTCACCTTGGCCATGCCGATGCTGGAGCCTTCATGGGCAGGTTTGACGATGAGCGGGAAGCCCAGTTCCGTGCTGGCACGCAAACAATCGCTTTCGCTTGCCAATACTGCGTGGCGTGGCGTGGGGATGCCCAGGCTCTGCCACACCTGCTTGGTGCGCAGCTTGTCCATGGCCAGCGCCGACGCGAGGATGCCACTGCCGGTGTAAGGGATGCCCAGACACTCCAGCAAGCCTTGCATGCTGCCGTCTTCGCCGCCGCGACCATGAAGGATGATGAACGCACGGTCGACCTTCTCGCTTTGCAGGCGGGTGAGCAGGTCGTCGCCCACATCGATGGCAACCACGTCAACACCCGCTGCCGTCAACGCGCTGATCACGGCAGCCCCGGACTTCAGCGACACTTCGCGTTCGGCGCTCTTGCCGCCGTACAGTACCGCGACGCGGCCGAACGCCTTGACGTCCAGGGTGGAGTGCAACGTGTCGTAGGCGCTGGTCATTTCGACTTCTCCTGCTTGGCGCCAGCGAACAGCGGGCTTTTCATCAATTGCGGGGCCAGGCCGCCGACGTCGCCGGCCCCCTGGCAAATCAGGATGTCGCCGGCACGCAGCAAGGGCTTGACCAGCGGCGCCAGCTCGGCGCCACGTTCGATGTAGATCGGGTCCAGCTTGCCGCGCTGGCGGATGCTGTGGCACAGCTGGCGGCTGTCGGCGCCCGGGATCGGCTCCTCACCGGCCGGGTACACCTCCATCAACAGCAGCACGTTAGCATCGCCCAGCACCTGGACGAAATCGTCGTACAGGTCACGGGTACGGCTGTAGCGGTGCGGCTGATACACGATCACCAGGCGGCGGCTGGGCCAGCCACCGCGTACCGCCTTGATCACAGCAGCCACTTCGGTAGGGTGATGGCCGTAGTCGTCCACCAGCATCACGCTGCCACCGTCTACCGGCAGTTCGCCATACACCTGGAAGCGCCGGCCGACACCCTGGAAGCCGGACAGGCCCTGGATGATGGCGTCGTCGGCAATGCCTTCGTCGGTGGCGATGGCGATGGTAGCCAGGGCGTTCAGCACGTTGTGGTTGCCCGGCATGTTCACCGACACTTCCAGCGGCTCGCAGTCGCGGCGCAGCACGGTGAAGTGGGTTTGCATGCCCTGCTGGCGCACGTTGATGGCGCGGATGTCGGCCTCTTCGCTGAAGCCGTACGTCACCGTCGGGCGCTTGACCTGCGGCAGGATCTCGCGCACTACCGGGTCGTCCAGGCACATCACGGCCAGGCCGTAGAACGGCAGGTTGTGCAGGAACTCGACGAAGGTTTTCTTCAGCTTGTTGAAGTCACCTTCGTAGGTGGCCATGTGGTCGGCGTCGATGTTGGTGACCACGGCAACCATCGGTTGCAGGTGCAGGAAGCTGGCGTCGCTCTCGTCGGCTTCGGCGATCAGGTAGCGGCTGGTGCCCAGCTGGGCGTTGGTGCCGGCTGCAGTCAGGCGGCCACCGATGACGAACGTAGGGTCCAGGCCGCCTGCAGCGAACACCGATGCCAGCAGGCTGGTGGTGGTGGTCTTGCCGTGGGTGCCGGCAACCGCCACACCATGGCGGTAACGCATCAGTTCGGCAAGCATCTCGGCGCGCGGTACCACCGGGATACGGCGCTCCAGCGCGGTGGCCACTTCCGGGTTGGCAGGGTTGATCGCGCTAGACACCACCAGCACATCGGCGGTGGCCGCATTCTCGGCGCGGTGGCCGACGAAGATCTGGGCGCCGAACGATTCCAGGCGCTCGGTGACAGGCGAGGCCTTCAGGTCGGAACCGGACACTTCATAGCCCAGGTTCAGCAGCACCTCGGCGATGCCGCACATGCCCACACCGCCAATGCCGACGAAGTGAATGCGACGGATACGGCCCATTTTCGGCTGGGGCATGGCTTTCTGGCTCTCAACCATGGGCCACCTCCAGGCAGATGTCGACTACGGTGCTGGTTGCAGCAGGTTTGGCCAGGCGTCTTGCCGTACCAGCCATGACAGTGAGTTTCTCGGGTTGCATCAGCACCTCGTTCAGGCGTTCAGCGAGCTGCGCTGCGCCAGTTGTCGCTTGTGGCATCAGGAAGGCAGCGCCTTCACGGGCCAGATATTGGGCGTTATGGGTCTGGTGGTCGTCGATGGCATGGGGCAAGGGCACCAGCATCGAAGGCAGGCCCGCTGCCGCCAGCTCGCTGACAGTCAGGGCGCCGGCCCGGCACACCACCAGATCAGCCCAGCCGTAGGCATGGGCCATGTCCTTGATGAAGGGCTCTACCTGAGCCTCTATGCCAGCCTCGCGATAACGCTCGGCGGTGACCGGCGCATGCTGCTTGCCGGCCTGATGGAACACCTCTGGCCTGACGGCCGCAGGCACTTCGGACAGCGCCTTAGGCAACAATTTGTTCAATGGTTCCGCACCCAGGCTACCGCCGAGTACCAGCAGGCGTGCCGGGCGCGCAGCCAGCGGCGTGCGCTGTGCGTCCATGAACAGCTCAGGGCGCACCGGGTTACCCGTGGTACGGCGCTTGTCGCTGGCGTCGAATGTATTCGGGAACGCCTCGCACACCCGCGCCGACAGCGGTGCCAGCAAGCGGTTGGCGGTACCGGCCCGGGCGTTTTGCTCGTGGATGACCAGCGGCACACCGCACAGCTTGGCCGCCACACCGCCTGGGCCGGTGACGTAGCCACCGAAGCCCAGCACGCAGACCGGCTTGAGCTGACGGATCACACGCCGGGCCTGCAAGATCGACTTGATCAGCATCAGCGGCGCCTTCAGCAGCGACAGCTTGCCCTTGCCGCGCAAACCGCTGACCTCGATGCGGTGCAACGGCAGACCTGCCTGAGGCACCAGTTCGTTCTCGATGCCACGCGGCGTACCCAGCCAGTGCACGGCATACCCGCGGGCCTGGAACTCACGGGCGCAGGCCAGGGCCGGGAACACGTGGCCCCCGGTGCCGCCTGCCATGATCAATACGTTTTTGCCGTCAGCGGCCATGACTGGGCTCCTCGGCAAAATCGCTCTCGCTGAATTCATGTTCCTCGCTACCCAGGTGCGTGCGGCTTTCCCACTCGATGCGCAGCAACAGGCCCACGCAGGCGCAGCAAATCACCAGGGAACTACCGCCATAACTGAGGAACGGCAGGGTCAGGCCCTTGGTCGGCAACAGGCCGACGTTCACGCCGATGTTGATCAGGAACTGGCCAATCCACAGGAAGGCCAGGCCGAATGCCATGTAGGCAGCAAAGAACTGCTTGGCTTTCTCGGCCCACAAACCGATGTAAAGGGCACGCACGGTGACGAATACGAACAGCGCGATGGTAACCAGCGAGCCGACCACGCCCAGCTCTTCTGCCAGCACCGAGAACACGAAGTCGGTGTGGGCTTCTGGCAGGTAGAACTGCTTCTGCACACTGTTGCCCAGGCCCACGCCCAGCCACTCGCCACGGCCGAAGGCAATCAGCGCCTGGGTAAGCTGGTAACCCGAGCCGAACTGGTCGGACCAGGGGTCGGTGAAGGTGATCAGCCGCGCCATTCGATAGGGCTGCGCCTGTACCAGCACGAACACCGCCACCACCGCCAGCACCACCATCAGGCTGAAGCGGAACAGCCCCACCCCGCCGAGGAACAGCATGGCAGCTGCCGCACCCATCATGACCACGGTGGCGCCGAAATCCGGCTCCATCAGCAACAGGCCGGCCATGGGCAGCAGCACGATGAACGGCTTGAAGAAGCCCATCCAGCTTTCGCGCACCTCGGTCTGGCGCCGCACCAGGTAACCGGCGAGGTAGATGACCACGAATACCTTGGCGATTTCAGACGGCTGCACGTTGAAGAAACTGAAGCCGATCCAGCGCATCGAGCCGTTCACCTCGCGGCCAATGCCGGGCACCAGCACCAGCACCAGCAGGCCGAAGGCGCCCAGCAGCATCATGAAGCCCATGCGCTGCCAAGTGGCGATCGGCACCATCATGGTCGCGCCGCAGGCGACCAGGCCCAGGAATACGTACACCAGGTGGCGGTACATGTGGTAGAGCGGGTTACCCGACTGCACGGCAGCCACTTCCGACGAAGCCGAGGTGATCATCACCAGGCCAAGGCCCAGCAAGGCCAGGCAACCTGCCAGCAGCGCGAAGTCCAGGTCGATGCCACGGCCACTGATCAGTGGCGACGGGTAAGGCTTGAGGACACCGAAGATCATGCGAGTGCCTCCGCGGCCTGGGCAAACAGGCGCCCGCGTTCTTCGAAGTTCCTGAACATGTCGAGGCTGGCGCAGGCCGGCGACAGCAGCACGGCGTCCCCGCGCTGGGCCAGCTCGGCGCATTGGCGCACGGCATCTTCCAGGGTGCCGACGCGCACCAGCGGCACGTCGTCGCCCAGTGCGTCGGCCAGGCGCTCGGCGTCACGGCCCAGCAGCACTACCGCGCGGCAGAAACGCTTGACCGGCTCACGCAACGCCGTGAACTCGGCACCTTTGCCATCCCCCCCGGCGATCAGCACCAGCTTGCCCTCAATGTCGGCGCCCAAACCTTCGATGGCAGCCAGGGCTGCCCCAACGTTGGTCGCCTTGGAATCGTCATACCAGTTCACGCCATCGCGCTCGCGCACCCACTGGCAACGGTGGGCCAAGCCACCGAATGCGCGCAGGGCCTCCAGCATGGGCGCGAAGGCAAGCCCTGCCGCGTGCCCCAAGGCCAGGGCAGCCAGGGCGTTGCTCTGGTTGTGGGCGCCACGAATCTTCAGCTCGCGCACCGGCATCAGGTTCTGGAACTCGAACGCCAGGTATTTCTCGCCATCCACTTCGCGCAGGCCGAAGGCCTTGAAGTCCGGTTGGTTCAGGCCAAATGTCCAGCACGGGCGGCCTTCGACCGGCAGTGGTCGGCTGAGTGCATCCTGGCGGTTGACCACCACCTGGCGCGCCCCACGGAAGATGCGGTGCTTGGCCAGGTGATAGGCCGGCAGGCCGCTGTAGCGGTCCATGTGGTCTTCGCTGATGTTCAGCACCGTGGCCACTTCGGCATTGAGCTGGTCAGTGGTTTCCAGCTGGAAGCTGGACAGCTCCATCACGTACAGCTCGACGTCATCGGCCAGCAGGTCCAGCGCCGGCGTGCCGAGGTTACCGCCCACCGCTACGCGCTTGCCGGCCTTGGCCGCCATCTCGCCCACCAGTGTGGTGACAGTGCTCTTGGCGTTGGAGCCGCTGATGGCGATGATCGGTGCCTTGGCATGGAGGGCAAACAGCTCGATGTCGCCGGAAAGCTTCACCCCCCGTGCCGCCGCCTGTTGCAGCGCCGGGGTGGAAAGGGCCAGGCCAGGGCTCACATACAGCTCGCTGGCGCGGCACAGGAAGTCGACATCCAGTTCGCCACAGCGTACTTCCACCTGCGGGTAGTCACGGCGCAGGGTGTCCAGTTCCGGCGGTTGCTCGCGGGTGTCGGCGACCGCAAAGGCGATGCCCCGGCTCGCCAGGAAGCGAACCAGGGACATGCCGCTCTTGCCGAGGCCGACAACGATGCGGAATTGGTCGGAAGCGATCAGTGACACGCTCGTCTACCTCAGTTTCAGGGTTGCAAGGCCAACCAGCACCAGAATCACGGTGATGATCCAGAAGCGGACAATCACCCGTGGCTCCGGCCAGCCCTTGAGTTCAAAGTGGTGGTGTATCGGCGCCATGCGGAACACGCGCTTGCCGGTGAGCTTGAACGACGCCACCTGGATCACCACCGACAGGGTTTCCATCACGAACACGCCGCCCATGATGAACAGCACGATTTCCTGGCGGACGATGACGGCAATGGTGCCCAGTGCCGCGCCCAGCGCGAGCGCGCCCACGTCGCCCATGAATACCTGCGCCGGGTAAGTGTTGAACCACAGGAAGCCCAGGCCGGCACCGATCAGCGCACCGCAGAACACGATCAACTCGCCCGAGCCCGGCACGTACGGGATCAGCAGGTATTCGGCGAACTTCACGTTGCCCGACAGGTAGCAGAAGATGCCCAGCGCCCCACCCACCATCACCGTCGGCATGATCGCCAGGCCATCGAGGCCGTCGGTGAGGTTGACGGCGTTGCTGGAGCCGACGATGACGAAATAGGTCAGCACCACGAAGCCGATGCCCAGCGGGATGGTGACGTCCTTGATGAACGGCAGTATCAGCGTGGTTTCGACACTGGTTGGCGCGGTCTTGTACAGGAATACCGCTGCAGCCAGGCCGAACACCGACTGCCAGAAGTATTTCCAGCGGCTGGGCAGCCCACGGGAGTTTTTCTCGATGACCTTGCGGTAGTCGTCCACCCAGCCGATGGCACCGAAAGCCAGGGTGACGATCAGCACCACCCACACGTAACGGTTGGTAAGGTCAGCCCACAGCAGCGTGCTGACGGCGATGGCGGAAAGGATCAGCGCACCGCCCATGGTCGGGGTGCCGGACTTGGAGAGGTGCGATTGCGGCCCGTCGTTGCGCACGGCCTGGCCGATCTGACGGATTTGCAGGGTACGGATCATCCACGGCCCCAGCCACAGCGCCATCGACAACGCGGTCAGTACACCCAGAATCCCGCGCAGGGACAGGTACTGGAAGACCGCGAAGCCCTTGTGGAACTGTTGCAGATACTCGGCCAACAGCAGCAGCATTAATGTTTCTCCCCGCTGGCACCGCACAGTGCAGCCACGACGTTTTCCATCGCAGCGCTGCGCGAGCCTTTTATCAATATGGTGGTGTCGCTGACGTTCTCGGCACTGACAGCGTCGATGAGCTCAGCTTGCGTCGCGAAATGGCGGCCATGTGCGCCGAATGCCTGTACCGCGTGGGCCATGTTGGCACCCACCGCGTAAAGGGCATCGACTTTGCCGCGGGCATAGTCACCCACCTGACGGTGGCCTTCCTCTGCCCACTGCCCCAGTTCGCCGATATCTCCAAGCACCAGGACGGTACGCCCGGAAAAGGCGGCGAGTATATCAATGGCCGCGCACATGGAGGTGGGATTTGCGTTGTAGCTGTCGTCGATAACACAGGCCCCACCCGACGCGATCTGCGCCACGGTACGGCCCTTGACCGGCTGCACGGCAGCCAGGCCCGCGGCGATGCCGCTCAGGCTCACGCCCACGGCGTGGGCAGCGGCAGCGGCAGCCAGTGCGTTGCTGACGTTGTGCACGCCCAGCAGGTTCAGTTGCACGGTGACTTCACCGCCAGCGCCATGCAGGGTGAAGGCCGGGCAGCCACGTACATCCCGGCCAAGGTGACTGGCATGGAAGTCGGCCCCGGGGTTATCCAGGGCGAAGCTGATGACGCGATGGCTACCGGCGCGTTTGCGCCAGATATCGAACGCCTTGTCGGCCAAATTGAGGATGGCAATGCCACCTTCACCCAGGCCTTCCAGGATCTCGCCCTTGGCCTCGACGATCTTTTCCGGGCCGCCGAACTCGCCTACATGGGCGGTACCGGCGTTGTTGATGATGACCACCTGCGGTTTGGTCAGGCCGACGGTGTAGCGGATTTCGCCAATGCGCGAGGCGCCCAGCTCGATCACTGCCGCGCTGTGCTCGGGCGCGATTTCAAGCAGGGTCAGCGGCGCACCCAGGTCGTTGTTCAGGTTGCCACGGGTGGCATGCACCAGGCCGCGGGTGCGCAGGATGCTGGCGAGCATTTCCTTCACCGTGGTCTTGCCACTGGAGCCGGTAATGGCCACCACCGGGTTGTGGAACCGGGCACGGTTCAGCGCGCCAAGCTGGCCCAGGGCCACACGGCAGTCGGCGACCACCAGTTGCGGCAGGTCGACGCCTGCCACTTCGTGCTCGACCAATGCCGCAACTGCGCCCTTGGCCTGCACATCGGCCAGGTAGTCATGGCCATCGAAACGCGGGCCGGCCAAGGCAACGAACAGCTGCCCGGCACCCACGCTGCGGCTGTCGATGCTCACGCCATCGAAGCGCGCGTCGGCACCGCTCAGGCGACCGCCAAGTGCGCCCGTCAGCTGGCTGAGGGTCATGGGCTCAAGCATGTGGTGCCTCCCAGGCTGCGAGTGCCTTGTCGGCTTCGATCAAATCGGAGAAGGCGTGACGTTCGCCATTGATCTCCTGGTAATCCTCGTGCCCCTTGCCGGCCAGCACGATCACATCGTCGGCGGCAGCACCGGCGATCAGTTGGGCAATGGCTGCGCCGCGGCCAGAGACGAAGGCCACCGCATCTGGCGCGGAAAACCCCGGGCGGATGTCATCGAAGATGCGCTGTGGGTCTTCGCTGCGCGGGTTGTCATCGGTGACCAGCACCCGGTCGGCCAGGCGCTCGGCGACTTCGGCCATCAGCGGGCGCTTGCCGCGGTCGCGATCGCCGCCGCAGCCAAACAGGCACAGCAGCTGGCCGTGCGCATGCGGGCGCAGTGCTTCCAGTACTTTGTCCAGGGCATCGGGTGTGTGTGCATAGTCCACCACCACCAGCGGTTTGCTACCGCCCCCCAGGCGCTGCATGCGGCCTACCGGCCCTTGCAGTTGCGGGGTGATCTTGAGGATTTCGTCCAGCGCGTAGTCCAGCGCCAGCAGGCTGGCGACGGCGGCCAGCATGTTGCTCAGGTTGAAACGGCCCAGCAGCTGGCTGCGCAGCGTGCGTTCGCCCTGCGCCGTGACCAGGGTGGCGCACACGCCCTCATCGGTGAACACAGCCTCGCGGCAGAACAGCGTGGCGTCCGGGTTTTCCAGGCTATAACTGATCAGCCGGGTCTCGATATGATCACCGACAGGGCGCCTGGCATAGGCGTCTGCCAGGCGCTGGCCGAACGTGTCATCCAGGTTGACCACTTGGCAGCGCAAGCTGGGCCAGGCGAACAGCTTGGCCTTGGCCGCTTCATAGGCCTGCATGCTGCCGTGGTAATCCAGGTGATCGCGGGACAGGTTGGTCATCACCGCAATGTCGAAGTCGAGCGCAGCCACACGCCCCTGCTCCAGGGCATGGGAAGAGACTTCCATGGCGACGGCCTTGGCGCCCTGCTTCTTGAGGTCGTAGAGGGTGGCCTGCACGGCGATGGGATCGGGTGTGGTCAGCCGCCCGCTCTGCAGCTCGCCATAGAAGCCGGTACCCAGCGTGCCGATCAGGCCGCAACGCTGGCCCAACGCATCCAGTGCCTGGGCAACCAGTTGGGTAACGCTGGTCTTACCATTGGTACCGGTCACGCCCAGCAGGTTCAGCTGGCGGCCGGGGTCGCCATAGAAGCGGCCAGCAATGTCCGACAACTGGGCGACCAGGCCTTTTACCGGAATCAGCGGTACGTCGGTCAGGGGCAACACGTTGGCGCCCTGCTCTTCGTAGGCCACAGCCGCGGCGCCACGGGCAAGGGCATCGGCAATGTGACCGCGCCCATCGATCTTGGCACCCGGTACGGCCAGGAACAGGTCGCCAGGGCGCACCTGGCGGCTGTCCAGGGTCAACTCGCGAATCAGCGGGTCACGGCTGGCGTGGGCAAACAGTTTGCTCAGTGGCATCGTCATTATCCACGCCCTCCCTTGGCGGCGGCTGCATTGACTTGCGATTGCTCGGCCGGTGCCGGTGGGGGCAGGTTGTCTGGCGGTACGTTCATCAGCCGCAGGGTGCCGGACATGACCTTGCTGAAGACCGGTGCCGACACCAGGCCACCGAAGTAGCCGCCCTTGCCTGGTTCGTCGATCACCACGACGATGGCGTAGCGTGGGTCGCTCATGGGGCCGAAGCCTGCGAACAACGAACGGTAGGCGTTCTCGGTGTAGCCCTTGGAGCCCACCGTGGCCTTACGCGCCGTACCCGACTTGCCCGCCACGTGATAGAACGGCACCTGGGCACGGAACACGCCGCGCGGTGCTTCAATCACCTGTTGCAACATGCCCTGCACGGTTTCAGCGGTTTCCTTGGGGATGGCCTGCACGGCTTCAGGCGCCTTGTCGACCTTGAGGATCGACAGCGGCACCATCTTGCCGTCGTTGGCCAGCGCCGCGTAGGCATGCACCAGTTGCAGGGCAGTCACCGATACGCCATAGCCATAGGACAAGGTGGCCGTTTCGGCCTTGCGCCATTCCCGGTGGTTAGGCAGGTTACCCACCCGTTCACCCGGGAACCCCAGGCCTGTGTACTGGCCCAGGCCCACCTGGGACATCACCCGGTAAATGGCTTCGCCGCCAATGTCGAAGGCGATCTTGCTCATGCCCACGTTACTGGAGTTGATCAGGATACCGGTCAGGTCGAGGATCGGGCCCTCGCTCTTGGACACGTCCTTGATGGTGTAACGGCCGATCTGCAGGCTGCCAGGGTAGACCTCGACCTTGTCGGTGGGCTTCCAGCGGCCGCTCTGCAAGGCGGCGCTCATGGAGATCGGCTTGACCGTGGAACCCGGCTCGAACACGTCGATGATCGCCCTGTTGCGCATGGCTGCCGGGAACATGCTGCGACGGTTGTTGGGGTTGTAGGTGGGCTGGTTGACCATGGCCAGCACTTCGCCAGTCTTGACGTCCATGATCACCAGGCTGCCCGCCTTGGCGTCCTGTTCGGCGATGGCGTTGCGCAGCTCACGGGTGGCCAGGTATTGCAGGCGCAGGTCTATCGACAACGCCAAGGTCTTCCCGGCCTTGGCGTTCTTGGTAACCTGAATGTCCTTGATCAGCCGGCCACGCCGATCCTTGATCACTTGTCGCTTGCCCGGCACGCCCGCCAGCCACTCGTCGTAGGCCAGTTCGACCCCTTCGCGGCCATGGTCGTCCAGGTCGGTGAAGCCAACCATGTGCGCGGTCACATCGCCGGCCGGGTAGAAGCGACGGAATTCTTCCAGCCCGTACACACCCGGCACCTTCAGGTCCAGCACATGCTGGCCCTGCTCCGGGGTCAGGCCACGTACCAGGTAGATGAATTCTTTGCTGGCCTGCTGGGTCAGGCGCTCGGTCAACTGCTGGGCGTTCTGCCCCAAGGCAGCAGCCAGTTGCGGCCAGCGGTCGCGCGAGGCCTGCATTTCCTTAGGGTTGGCCCACAAAGTGGTGACCGGCGTACTCACGGCCAGAGGCTCACCATTGCGGTCGGTGATCAGGCCGCGGTGTGCCGGGATGGGAATATGACGCAGGCTGCGGGCATCGCCCTGGCCCTTGAGGAAGTCACGGTCGACCACCTGCAGATCGACGATGCGCCAGCAGATGGCGCCCACCATCAGCGCCAGCAGGCCGATGACCACGCGAAACCGCCATGGGTACAGTGCGCCTTCGAGCTTCATCATGGCGTCACCATTCGCACTTCGTCAGCGGCAGGCACGCGCATCTTCAATTGCTCGGACGCCAGGTTCTCGATGCGGCTGGAAGCGGTCCAGGTGCTCTGTTCGAGGATAAGCCGGCCCCACTCGGCCTGGGCCTTGTCGCGGTCATTCAGCTCGCCGTAGAGGGTATTGAGCAACTGGCGGTTCCAGTGCGCGCTGTACGATACAGCGATGGCCGAAATCAGCACGCCGACGAACAGCAGGAGCATCAGGAAGCTTCCGCCTGGCAGGGGCTTGGCGAACAGCTTGCTCACCGCAGTCTCTCCGCCACACGCATTACCGCACTGCGCGACCGTGGGTTGGCCTTGAGCTCGGCCTCAGAGGCGAACTGGGCCTTGCCGATAAGCTTGATCTTGGGCTCGAACACCTTGTGCTGCACGGGCAGGTTACGCGGCAGGTTGTCGGCCTCGCCCTTGACCAGCTTGCGCATGAACAGCTTGACGATGCGGTCTTCCAGCGAGTGGAAGCTGATGACAGCCAGGCGGCCGCCGACTTCCAGGGCGTCAAGCGCGGCTTCCAGCCCGGCCTCCAGGTCGCCAAGCTCATTGTTGACGTGGATGCGCAGGCCCTGGAAAGCGCGGGTCGCCGGGTTCTTGCCCTTCTCCCAGGCCGGGTTGGCCACCTTGAGCACTTCTGCCAGGTCGGCAGTGCGGGTGAACGGCTGGGCTTCACGGCGCTCGACCACAGCACGTGCCATGCGGCCGGCAAAGCGCTCTTCACCGTATTCCTTGAACACGCGGGCAATTTCTTCTGCAGGTGCGGTGGCGATGAACTCGGCGGCGCTGATGCCCTGGGCCGGGTTCATGCGCATGTCCAGGGGGCCATCATTGAGGAAGCTGAAACCGCGCTCCGGGTCGTCCAGTTGCGGCGACGACACGCCCAGGTCCAGCAGCACACCACTGACCTTGCCGTGCAACCCGCGCTCGGCAACCTCCGCACCCAATTCGGCAAAGCTGCGCTGCACAATGACAAAGCGGCCGTCTTCGGCCGCCAGCGCTTGCCCCGTGGCAATCGCCTGTGGATCTTTGTCGAACCCCAGCAGCCGCCCCTGCGGCCCGAGCCGGCTCAGGATCAATCGACTGTGGCCGCCACGGCCGAAGGTACCGTCCAGATAGCAACCGTCGGCGCGCAAGGCCAATGCCTCGACCGCTTCGTCGAGCAGGACGGTGATGTGGTTGAAGCCGCTATCTATGGTCACAGGATCAGGTCACGCAGTTCGTCGGGCATGGCGCCCGGTTGTTGAATAGCTGCAAGGTCGGCTGCCGAAACCGCGTTCCAGGCATCTTCATCCCACAGCTGGAATTTGTTCAGTTGCCCCACCAGCATCGCCTTCTTGTCCAGCTTGGCGTACTCCCGCAGGCGGGGTGGCACCAGGAAACGGCCACTGCCATCGAGCTCCAGGTCAACCGCATTGCCGATCAGCAAACGCTGCAGGCGGCGGTTTTCTTCACGAAGCGACGGCAAGGCACGCAACTTGGCTTCTATTTGTTCCCACTCGTCGAGCGGATAGACACACAAGCAGGGGTCAACAGCGTCAATGGTCACGATGAGCTGGCCATTGCAGCGCGAATCGAGCTCGTCACGGTACCGGCTCGGCATGGCGAGACGGCCCTTTGCATCGAGGCTGACGGCGTTGGCTCCGCGGAACACGGCTGCGATTCCCCACAATGGTAGCGTTTTTGTGCCAGAAAACCCACTTCATCCCACTTTCTGCCACTTGCGCACACTATAGGAATCCGCCCGCAGCACCGTCAAGGCACGTTCGGAAGGAAAAGCCTTACAGGACCGAGATTTAGCGCAATAAAAGAAGGGGGAAGGAATACCGGGGATATAAAAAGACGAGAAAAATCAAACCCACCCAGGCGCCTGGCGCTGGAACTTAAAGTAATTTATGAAGAGTAAGATTTTTTCGGCATTACCAGAGGGGATCTGCTATCGATTCAAGCAGGGAGAAAAGGTGGAGAGTCGATCTGTAAGCCGGGTTTTGTCGAGGACAGTCATTCCTCTACGACGGCCATCACTGGACGCCTCTAGCAACCTACCCGGTTCCGACGCGGGCCACGCCTGATGGAACCCTATTTGGTCTTGCTCCGAGTGGGGTTTACCTAGCCACGAACTGTTGCCAGACGTGCGGTGCGCTCTTACCGCACCTTTTCACCCTTACCGGCGCCGAAGCGCTTAGGCGGTTATTTTCTGTGGCACTTTCCGTAGGCTCGCGCCTCCCAGGCGTTACCTGGCACTCTGCCCTGCGGAGCCCGGACTTTCCTCCCCCTGCAGTTGCGCAGCAGAACTGCGGAACTTAAACAGGCAGCGACTGTCCGATCGACTCTCCGCCGCAAAGAGTAACGGTAGTCGCCTTCAAGAACAAGCGATACCGGCACATATATCAAATTGCCACTATTTAGCCTTCTGTTTTTCCAGGGCCAGTTGATACAGCAGGTTCTTGCGCACGCCGGTTATGTCAGCAGCCAGTGCTGCTGCCCGCTTGAGCGGTAACTCAGCCAGCAACAGGTCCAGCACTCGTTGCGCTTCGGTACTGATGGCCTGCTCACCTTCCGGCGCCGACCAGCCGCCCACCAACACCACGCACTCGCCACGCTGCTGGTTGCTGTCACCCGCCACGAAGGCATGCAGTTCCGCCAGGGGTACCCCCTTCAGGGTTTCGAAGGTCTTGGTCAGTTCACGGGCCAGAACCGCAGGGCGTTCACCGCCCAATACCGACTCCATGTCTTCCAGGCATTCCAGAATGCGATGCGGGGCCTCATAGAAGATCAGCGTGCGCGGCTCCTCTTTGAGCTGCTCAAGGCGGGCGCGGCGGCCTGCCGCCTTGGCGGGCAGAAAACCCTCGAAAATGAAGCGGTCCGATGGCAGGCCCGCGGCCGATAGCGCGGCGATCAACGCGCAGGCGCCTGGCACCGGCACCACCCTGACCCCGGCCTGGCGCGCCTGACGCACCAGGTGGTAACCCGGGTCGGATATCAGCGGCGTGCCGGCATCGGACACCAGCGCCACGTCATCCCCTGCCAGCAGACGGGTGAGGAAGCGCCCCCCTTCATCACGCTCGTTGTGTTCATGGCACGCGGCCAATGGTGTTTCTATACCAAAATGCTGCAACAGGCGGATGGAGTGACGCGTGTCTTCGGCTGCAATCAGGGCCACGTCCGCCAGCACCTTCAGCGCCCTGGCGCTCATGTCGTCAAGGTTGCCGATAGGGGTGGCCACGACGTAAAGCGTCCCTATTGCGGTTTTGGAAGCCCCTGCCACATCAGTCACTGCACGCACCTGTCATCTGGATCAAAGGCGCCATTGTAGCCCGAGCACCCGCAACAGGGCGCAAAGAAGTTCGCTTTCGGTCTGCGCAAGGCCACCTATAGTGAAGGATCAACACGGCGACATCGCGCCCCGGCCAGTGCTTGGGTACAATTGCCGGCCAACTTGATCGAGTAACAGGACTATTACATGATCGCTTGCCTGCGGCTGCTCACAGCCCTCTGTCTTGCTGCTCTGCTTGCAGCCTGCGCCAGCTCGCCCTCATCCAGCCTCGGCGAGCTGCCACGTACCCCGGACGCCAGCATCGAGCAATTGCTCGAGAAGGCCGCTTCCAGCAAATCTGCCGAGGACGCTGCCCTGCTGCGCCTGAGCGCAGCAGACCTGGCTTACAAGCAAAAAGACTTCCCACGCGCCGCACGCATCCTCGAACAAGTCCCCGTAGATACGCTCAAGCCGGCACAGCAAGTGTTCGCCAGCACCCTGGGGGCGGAACTGGCGATGAGCCGCAACCAACCCAAGGCGGCCCTCGCAGCTCTGGCTCACCCCAGCCTGCAGCACACCGCTGAGCTGCCGGCCGAGCAGCAGGTCCGCACCTACAGTGTGCACGCTGCCGCCCTCGAAGCCGACGGCCAGGCACTGCCTGCCGCACAGCAGCGTGTGCTGTTGGCACCGCTGCTCAGCGGCGCCGCTGCCAGCGCCAACAACGACGCCATCTGGGCGCTGGTCGCCGCACTGCCGGCCGAGCAACTGCAACAGCCTGGCACCGATCCGGTGCTCAACGGTTGGGCCAGCCTTGCGCTGGCGGTGAAAAGCGCCGGCACCCTGGAGCAACAGCAGGCAGCCATCGACGCCTGGGTGAAACAGCACCCGGACCACCCCGCCGCCCAACAGCTGCCATCGGCCCTGACCAAGCTCAAGGCACTGGCCAGCCAGCCACTCACCAAGATCGCCTTGCTGCTGCCTCAAGAAGGCCCGCTGGCCGGTGTAGCACGCGCGCTTCGCGATGGCTTCATGGCCGCCCACTTGCAAGCCCAGCAATCCGGCCAGCCAACCCCAGCCGTGCAGGTAGTGGACAGCTCGCGCATCGGCTCGCTGGACGACTTCTACCGCCAGGCCCAGGCCGATGGCGTGCAGTTGGTGATCGGCCCGCTGGAAAAACCCCTGGTCAAGCAGTTGGCGGCCAAGCCGCAGCTGCCTGTCACCACCCTGGCACTCAACTACGCAGACGCCGGCCAGACCGCACCGCCACAGCTCTTCCAGTTTGGTCTGGCGGCCGAAGACGAAGCGCGCGAAGTGTCACGCCGGGCACGCGCCGACGGCATGGTGCGCGCCGTGGCACTGGTGCCCAGTGGCGAATGGGGTGATCGCGTACTCGCCGCCTTCCGCAAGGACTGGGAAGCCAACGGCGGCACCCTGCTTGCCGCAGAGCGCATTGCGCAACCGGTAGCCCTTGCCCAGCAGATTGCCGACCTGTTCCAGCTGCGCCAAAGCGAAGGCCGGGCCAAGAGCCTGCAGAGCACCGTGGGTGGCAACATCGCCGCGCAGCCCTCGCGCCGCCAGGACATCGACTTCATCTTCCTGGCCTCCACGCCGCAACAGGCCCAGCAGATCAAGCCCACACTCAACTTCCAGTACGCGGGCGATGTACCGGTGTACGCCACCTCGAACCTCTACAGCGCCAGCGGTGACGTGAACCAGTACAACGACATGAACGGCATCCGCTTCTGCGAAACCCCGTGGCTGCTGGATACGAGCAACAGCCTGCGTCAGCAGGTGGTGCAGCAATGGCCACAAGCTGCTGGCAGCCTTGGCCGCCTGTATGCCATGGGGGTGGATGCCTATAGCCTGGCGCCGCGCCTGGGCCAACTCAAGGCACTGCCAGACAACCGCATCCAGGGGCTGTCGGGTAGCCTGAGCATGAATGCCAGCCAGCGTGTCGAGCGTCAGCTGCCGTGGGCCGAGTTTGCCGGCGGCCAGGTCAAGCGCCTGCCCGACACTGCTCGCTGATGGCAACGGCGTCGCCCACACGCGCCGGGCAGGCTGCAGAAACCCAGGCCCTTGAACACCTTCAAGGGCAGGGCCTGCAACTGCTGGCTCGCAACTGGCGATGCAAAGGCGGCGAGCTTGATCTGGTCATGCTCGACGCCGATACAGTAGTATTCGTCGAAGTCCGCTACCGCTTGCATGCGGGCTTTGGTGGCGCCCTCGGCAGCATTGATCGGCGTAAGCAGAACAGAGTGGTGCTTGCCGCCCGTGTGTTCCTGCACCAGCAACCCCTTTGGGGCGACCACCCCTGCCGCTTCGATGTGGTCGCCCTGCAAGGCAGCCAGCATGCTGGCAGGCCGCTTCAATGGCTGAAAAACGCCTTCGAATGCTGAACCCACTTCATTTTTTTTGCTCTATGTTTCGCGGGCTGGTCACCGTTGCGCGCCGCGCCGGCCACCGCCCCACTTAAGGTCACCAGATGGACATGCAATCCCGAATTCGCCGGCTGTTCCAGGCCAGCATCGACACCAAGCAACAGGCAATGGACATCCTGGCACCGCATATCGAGCACGCCAGCCTGGTCATGGTCAACGCACTGCTGAACGAGGGCAAGATGCTCGCGTGCGGCAATGGCGGCTCGGCCGGCGACGCGCAGCATTTCTCTTCGGAGCTGCTCAACCGCTTCGAGCGCGAGCGCCCCAGCCTGCCGGCCATCGCCCTGACCACTGACAGCTCCACCCTCACCTCGATTGCCAATGACTACAGTTACAACGAGGTCTTTTCCAAGCAGATTCGCGCCCTGGGGCAGCCCGGGGATGTGTTGCTGGCGATCTCCACCAGCGGCAATTCTGCCAACGTGATCCAGGCCATCCAGGCCGCACACGATCGCGAAATGATTGTCGTAGCACTGACGGGCCGCGACGGCGGAGGCATGGCCTCGCTGCTGCTGCCCGAAGACGTCGAGATCCGTGTACCCTCGACGGTCACCGCTCGCATCCAGGAAGTCCACCTGCTGGCGATCCACTGCCTGTGCGATCTGATCGACAGCCAACTGTTCGGGAGTGAAGAATGACCCCTATGCGCGTCGGCCTTTTGGCCCTGACCCTGTGCCTGAGTGTCACCGGTTGCAGTTCGGTGCTCAACTCAACCCGTAATTCGCCGATCGAGGATGATCGCGGTACCCGCACCATCGGTAGCAAGATCGATGATTCGCTGATCGAGACCAAGGCATCGGTCAACATCGCCAAGGCCAGCCCAGACCTGGACAAGGGCTCGCACATCGTTGTCAGCAGCTACAACGGTATCGTCCTGCTGGCTGGCCAAACCCCACGGGCCGACCTCAAGGCCCTGGCGGAACAGACCGCCAGCCAGGTCCAGCGGGTGAAGAAGGTGCATAACGAGCTGCAAGTGATGCAGCCCTCTTCCATCCTGGCGCGCAATAACGACGCCTGGCTGACCACCAAGATCAAGACCCAGATGCTGGCAGACTCCGGCGTGCCAAGCTCGCGCATCAAGGTGATTACCGAAAATGGCATCGTGTACCTGCTGGGCCTGGTAACCCAACAGGAGGCCAATTCGGCTACCGCCGTGGTGCAGGGCGTGTCGGGCGTGCAGAAAATCGTCAAGCTGTTCGAATATATCGACTGATTAGGCTGGGTTTCTTGGCGCCTGTGCCAGACACCGTGAAAAAAAGGCGATCCTTACGGATCGCCTTTTTTATTACTTGACCACTTTCAAGCTGGGCCGGCCACTGGGGCGCGGAGGCTGACCGCCACCTTCTGGCGGCCCATCGTCATCCGGTTGCACAGCGTCGTCTTCAAGCGCTTCCTCCTCCAGAGGCGACTCCAACTCGAAGACCATGCCCTGGCCATTCTCGCGTGCGTAGATACCCAGCACTGCAGCAATAGGCACGAACAGCGAATGAGGCACGCCGCCAAAGCGGCCCTCGAAGCTGACCGCGTCGTTGTCCATGTGCAAACTGCGCACCGCGCTTGGGGAAATGTTCAGGACAATCTGGCCATCGGTGGCAAAGCCATCCGGCACCTGCACCTTCGGGTACTCGGCGTTGACCAGCATATGGGGCGTGCAATCGTTGTCGACGATCCACTCGTACAGTGCTCGAACCAGATAGGGGCGACTGGAGTTCATCAACAGCTCCTTAAAGCTTGCGCATTTCACGTTCAACGGAGGATAGGCTGGCCAGGAACGGCTCCCGGGCAAACTGACGCTCCATGTAATCCAGCAGCGGCTTGGCTTGCCGCGGCAATTCGATACCCATGATCGGCAAGCGCCAGAGTATGGGCAATAGACAGCAATCGACCAGGCTTTGCTCCTCGCTCATGAAGCAGGCGAACTCACCGAACAACGGCGACACCCCGGTCAGGCTCTCGCGCAGCGCCTTGCGCGCATTGGCCCGGGCTGGCTCGCTGCTGCGAGGGCCCAGTACCTGGTCAGCCAGGCTGCACCAGTCGCGCTGGATGCGGTGCATCAGCAAACGGCTGTTGCCACGTGCAACCGGGTACACCGGCATCAGCGGCGGGTGCGGGTAACGCTCCTCCAGGTACTCCATTACCACGGTCGACTCATACAACACCAGGTCACGGTCGACCAAGGTTGGCACGCTGCCATACGGGTTGACCTCGGCCAGCTTGGGCGGCACCCGGCTGGGGTCGACATCGATGACCTGCACGCTGACACCTTTCTCGGCCAGCACAAGGCGCACGCGGTGAGAGTAGTGGTCAGCAGGATCGGAATAGCAGGCTAACCTGTTGGTTACGCCCATGTAGCGCCTCCTCGCAGGGGATGCTTGTAAAACTATAAATGAAAACGCGCCCGCGGCCCCCTGGCAGTATTGCCAGGGGGCCGCGGGCGCGTTCAACAACCAGAAACTACTGCGTGATCAGTGCACGTCCTTCCAGTATTCACGCTTGAGCAAGTAGGCGAATACGAAGAAGAAAGCCAGGTACAGCAACACGTAGGTACCGATGCGCTGGCTTTCCAGTTTGACCGGGTTGGCCGAATAGGCCAGGAAGGTCACCAGGTTCTTGACCTTCTCGTCGAACTGCTCGGTCGTCAGGGTACCGGAATTCGGCGTGATGGTCAGCTGGTCGCAGGCCTCATGGGTCAAAGGGCTGCCGGTCAATGGGTCAAATTGTTTCTTCCCATCCACCACCGTCTGCACCTGCTTGCAACCGATGACCTGATTGCCCTGCAGGCCGACCAACACGTTGGGCATGCCGACGTTGGGGAACACCTTGTTGTTCACTCCGTAAGGGCGCGACGGGTCCTCGTAGAAGGCCCGCAGGTAGCTGTACAGCCAGTCGGTACCACGCACGCGCGCCACCAGGGTCAGGTCGGGTGGTGCCGCACCGAACCAGGTCTTGGCATCAGCGGGCTTCATGCCAATCTGCATGTGGTCACCAATCTTGGCACCGGTGAACACTAAGTTGTCGAGCATCACCTCGTGTGGGATGCCCAGGTCGTCGGCCACCCGCTCATAACGCTGGAACTTGGCACTGTGGCAACCCATGCAATAGTTGGCGAAGGTGCGTGCACCGTCCTGCATGGCGGCCTTGTCAGCCAGGTCGATATCGACCTTGTCCAGCTCTACCCCGTGTTCAGCGGCGGATCCAATGGCAGGCATCACGGCCAGCAAAAATACTGCAATCAACTTTTTCATCAGCCAGTCACCCTTTCCGGAACCGGTTTGGTCTTCTCGAGCCTTGTGTAGAACGGCATCAGCAGGAAGTAGGCGAAGTACAACACCGTGCACACCTGCGACAACAAGGTACGCCCCGGGGTCGGTGCCAGTACGCCCAGGACACCCAGGATCACGAAGGCAACACAGAACACCAGCAGGAAGAGCTTGCTGATCCAGCCCTTGTAGCGCATGGAGCGCACCGGGCTGCGGTCGAGCCAGGGCAGTACGAACAGCACGGCGATGGCGGCACCCATGGCGATCACGCCCATCAGCTTGTCAGGCACCGCGCGCAGAATGGCGTAGAACGGTGTGAAGTACCAGACAGGGGCAATGTGTTCGGGCGTCTTGAAGGCGTTGGCTTGCTCGAAGTTGGGTTTTTCCAGGAAGTAACCGCCCATTTCCGGGAAGAAGAACACCACGGAGCAGAACACGAACAAGAACACCACTACGCCTACGATGTCTTTCACCGTGTAGTAAGGGTGGAACGGAATGCCATCCAGCGGAATACCGTTTTCGTCCTTGTGCTTCTTGATGTCGACGCCATCGGGGTTGTTCGAGCCCACCTCGTGCAGCGCCAGGATGTGCAGCACCACCAGGCCCAGGATGACGATCGGCAACGCCACCACATGCAGGGCGAAGAACCGGTTCAAGGTGATACCCGAAATCAGGTAGTCGCCACGAATCCACTGGGTGAGGTCATCGCCGATCACCGGAATGGCGCCAAACAGCGAGATGATCACCTGTGCGCCCCAGTACGACATCTGGCCCCAGGGCAGCAGGTAGCCCATGAAGGCCTCCGCCATCAGCGCCAGGTAGATCAGCATGCCGAACAGCCAGACCAGCTCTCTGGGCTTCTGGTAAGAGCCGTAGAGCAGGCCGCGGAACATGTGCAGGTACACCACGATGAAGAACGCCGACGCCCCGGTGGAGTGCAGGTAACGCAGAATCCAGCCGTATTCCACATCGCGCATGATGTACTCGACCGAGGCAAACGCCTCCTCGGCCGACGGTGTAAAGCTCATGGTCAGCCACACACCGGTCACGATCTGGTTGACCAGCACCAGCAGCGCCAGGGAACCGAAGAAGTACAGGAAGTTGAAGTTCTTGGGCGCGTAGTACTTGCTGAGGTGTTCTTCCCACATCTTGGTGGCGGGGAAGCGTGCGTCGACCCAGTCCATGAATTTGCTCATCATGCATTCTCCTGGTCGACGCCAATGACGACGATCTCATCCGACTCATAGGAGTGCGGTGGCACTGGCAGGTTAAGAGGGGCAGGCTGCGATTTGTAAACACGCCCGGCCAGGTCGTAGTGGGAACCGTGGCAGGGGCAGAAGTAGCCACCGACCCACTTGGGGCCCAGATCGGCGGGTGCAACTTCGGGACGGAAGGTGGGGGAGCAGCCCAGATGCGTACACAGCCCTACCAGGATGAGAATTTCAGGCTTGATGGAGCGCACTTGCGGGTCGACGTAGGTCGGCTGCACCGAGGCTTTGGAATCCGGGTCGGACAACTCGCCGGTGATTTTTTTCAGGTTGCCGAGGATCTCATCCGTTCGCCGCACGATGAATACTGGCTGGCCTCGCCATTCGGCGACCATTTGCTGCCCTGGCTCAACCTTGGCGATATTTACCTTTACCGGTGCACCTGCGGCTTTCGCCTTGGCGCTGGGGAACCATGACCCCACGAACGGTACCGCAGCCCCCACTGCTCCCGCTGCCCCGACCACGGATGTCGCGGCTACGAGGAAGCGGCGCCGGCCTGCGTTGACGCCGTCATTGCTCATTCAGTCCTCTCCCATCAGCTTGCTTGGCCTGTTGAACCAGGCTCGTACTTAGGTTGTGTCAGTGCGCTAAAAATTGGCCGCCATGGTAAGAAACAAATCCACACACTGACAAGGTGATTACCCCAGTGCAGGGGGACAACCCACGCTTTGCTTGATCTGCGTCTATGCGACAAGCGGTCACCGACATGCTGACAGGTTAGTTCAGGCGAAAAAAAAAGCCCGGTTCCAAGGAACCGGGCTTTTTTCGACTGCCGAAGCGGTATTAACGCTTGGAGTACTGAGGACGCTTACGCGCTTTACGCAGACCCACTTTCTTACGCTCGACTTCACGAGCGTCGCGGGTGACGTAGCCAGCACGACGCAGAGCGCCACGCAGAGTTTCGTCGTATTCCATCAGGGCGCGGGTGATACCGTGACGGATCGCACCGGCCTGACCGCTGACACCACCACCGGAAACGGTGACGTAGATGTCGAACTTCTCGACGCTTTCGGTCAGCTCGAGTGGCTGACGAACAACCATGCGAGCGGTTTCACGACCGAAGAACACGTCCAGAGAACGGTTGTTGATGGAGATGTTACCAGTACCCGGACGCAGGAATACGCGAGCGGTTGCGGTCTTGCGACGGCCAGTGCCGTAATTTTGAGTCGCCGACATAATGAACTATCCCGTTAGATCTTCAGTTCTTGAGGCTGCTGAGCAGTGTGTGGGTGAGCTGCACCCGCGTACACTTTCAGCTTACGGTACATGTCGCGACCCAGCGGGTTCTTAGGCAGCATGCCTTTGACCGCGGTTTCGATAACACGCTCAGGGGCCTTGGCGATCAACTTCTCGAAGTTGATTTCCTTGATGCCGCCCGGGAAACCGGAGTGGGAGTAGTACATTTTGTCGGAAGACTTGGCACCCGTTACACGAATCTGCTCGGCGTTGATGACGACGATGTAGTCGCCGGTGTCAACGTGAGGAGTGTATTCTGGCTTGTGTTTGCCACGCAGACGGCTAGCGATTTCGGTAGCCAGACGACCCAGGGTCTGGCCAGCGGCGTCGACTACGAACCACTCGCGCTTTACTGTTTCCGGTTTAGCAGTAAAAGTTTTCATTCTCTAAAGCCTCAGAGGCCGCCCAGCGAAAAATAGACGGCGAATCTTACTGGATAGTGCACGGCTTGCCAAGGGCAAGCGCGCAGCCGAACGCTGACGCTTTTGGGGGCTCGGGTCAGGCACGCCAATGTTCGACGGGGTTCTTCCTGCGTGGTGGTGCATCACTTCCGCCACACGGAGAGGCGCTGAATTATCCAGATTGCGCGAAAAATTTCAACCTGCTTTGATGAACAAACTTTCTGAAGGAGTATGCAACCGATGGAATACCGCCAGCTCGGCCGTACCGACCTCAACGTCAGCGCCCTGTGCCTGGGCACCATGACCTGGGGCGAACAGAACGATCAGGCCGAGGCCTTTGCCCAGATTGGCCGCGCCAAGGCCGCCGGCATCAACTTCATCGACACCGCCGAAATGTACCCGGTGCCGCCACGCCCCGAGACCTACGCGGCCACCGAGCGCGTCATCGGCAACTGGTTTGCCAGCCAGGGTGACCGTGACGACTGGGTGCTGGCCAGCAAGGTGGCGGGCCCCGGCAATGGCATCAGCCACATCCGCGATGGCCAGCTCAGGCATAACCGCCAGCACATCGTCGCGGCCCTGGACGAAAGCCTCAAGCGCCTGCAAACAGACCGCATCGACCTGTACCAACTGCACTGGCCCGAGCGCAGCACCAACTTCTTCGGCAAGCTGGGCTACCAGCACCTGCCCCAGGACCACTTCACGCCGCTGGAAGAAACCCTCGAGGTGCTGGACGAGCAGGTGCGCGCGGGCAAGATCCGCCACATCGGCCTGTCCAACGAAACGCCGTGGGGCACCATGAAGTTCCTGCAGTTGGCCGAGAGCCGGGGCTGGCCACGCGCCGTTTCGATCCAGAACCCCTACAACCTGCTCAACCGCAGCTTCGAGGTGGGCCTGGCCGAGGTCGCGATCCGTGAACAGTGCGGCCTGCTGGCCTACTCGCCCCTGGCCTTCGGCATGCTGTCGGGCAAGTACGAGAACGGTGCCCGGCCGCAAAACGCGCGCCTGACCCTGTTCAGCCGCTTCGCCCGCTACTCCAACCCGCAGACCACCCATGCCTGCAGCCGTTACGTGCAACTGGCCCGCGAGCACGGCCTGGACCCGGCACAGATGGCCCTGGCCTTCGTCACCCGCCAACCCTTCGTGACCAGCAACATCATCGGTGCCACCAGCCTGGAGCAGCTGGACAGCAACCTGGCCAGCCTGTCACTGACCCTGAGCGACGAACTCTTGGCCGCAATCGAGGCCATCCACCAGGACCAACCCAACCCGGCACCTTGAGCCGCAGCCGCCTTCTGTTGCAGCAAGCAGCTCACCGCTAGCTGCTTGCTGCTTGCCGCTTGCCGCTGCCCCCCCTTGCCGCTGGCCGAAAAAAATAAGACGATCCAGCCAGTGATTGACCACTCCCCCCTATAAGAACAATGACAATGATGTTTACCCAACCCCCCGCGTCGCTGCGGCGCGTCAGCATCCTGGCCATTGACAAGGTGTTCGCTTCTACCTTGATGCAGGCCAAGGACTTCTTCCACCTCGCCAGCCTGCGTTACAGCAAGCAGCTGGGCCTGGGCTTGCAGCCCATGTTCGAGATTCACTTGGTGAGCCCTGACGGCCTGCCCGTGGAAAGTTTCAGCAATGTGCAATTGCCCGTGGACGGTGGGCTGGAAGATGCGGATGTGATCATCCTGCCGGCCTTCTGGGACGATTTCGACAACCTGCTGCAACGCTACCCCCAGGTATTGCCCTGGCTACGGGCACAACATGCCCGCGGTGCGGTGCTGTGCGCAGAGGCAAGCGGGGTGTTCTGGCTGGCCGAGTCCGGCCTGCTGGATGGCAAGGAGGCCACCACCTACTGGCGATTCTTCGCCAGCTTCGCCGAACGCTTTCCGAAGATCCGCCTGAACCAGGACAAGCACCTGACCGATGCCGACAACCTGTATTGTGCGGGCGGCGCTACATCGGCGTGCGACCTGTACATCTACCTGATCGAGCGTTTCTGCGGGGCCAACGTGGCACGTGCGGTATCCCGCGACATCCTTTACGAGGTGCAGCGCAACTACTCGCCGGGGCGCATGGGCTTTGGTGGCCAGAAGCTGCACCAGGACCTGATCATCCTGCAGATCCAGCACTGGCTCGAAGAGCATTTCGCAGACAAGTTCCGCTTCGAGGACGTGGCCCGCAACCACGGCATGAGCATCCGCAATTTCATGCGCCGCTTCCAGGGCGCCACAGGCGACAAGCCGCTGCATTACCTGCAACGCCTGCGGATCGAGACAGCCAAGGGGTTGTTGTCCAGCACCCGCAAGAGCATCAAGACCATCAGTTACGAGGTCGGCTACGACGATGCCAGTTTCTTCGCGCGGCTGTTCCGCCAGCACACCGAACTGTCACCCAACCAGTATCGCCAGCAATTCATGCAGGAGGCCTAAGAGCCGCCTGCAGCGGCAAGCTATAAGCTGCAAGCTGCAAGAAAAAGCCACAGCAGCGCGTACACCGCACTGGCTTTAGCTTGCCGCTTGCCGCTTATAGCTTGCAGCTGCCCGCTAGGGCTTGTGGGGGCGGGACAGGAACTCGTGGGACTGCATTTCCAGCAGCCGGCTTAGCGTGCGCTGGAACTCGAAGCTCAGGCGGCCGCCGGTGTACAGGTCTTTGAGCTCCACCTCGGCTGAGATGATCAGCTTGACGTTGCGGTCGTAGAACTCGTCCACCATGTTGATGAAGCGGCGGGCGATGTCGTCGGTGGCGACGCCCATCTGCTCCACATTGCTCAGCAACACGGCATGGAAGATCTTACCCAGTTCGATATAGTCGTTCTGGCTGCGCGGCCCGTCGCACAACGCGCGGAAGTCGAACCAGGCCACGTCGTCGCAGGTGCGCAGCGCGTGGATCGGGCGGTTCTCGATCATCAGCACATCGTTTTCCACCGCCTGGGTGCACTCAGGCGTCAGCGCCTTGAAGCTGGCGCGCATGCTCTGCTGAGCGGCTTCATCGAGCGGGTGATGGAACAGTTCGGCCTGCTCCAGGTGGCGCAGACGGTAATCGACCCCGCTATCGACGTTCACCACGTCGGTGTACTGCTTGATCATGGCAATGGCCGGCAGGAAGCGCGCACGTTGCAGACCATCCTTGTAGAGGCCGTCCGGCACGATGTTGGACGTGGCCACCAGCGATACACCGTTCTTGAACAGTTCTTCCATCAAGGTGCCAAGGATCATGGCATCGGTGATATCCGACACGAAGAATTCGTCGAAGCAGATGACCTTGGCCTCTTCGCTGAAGCGCTTGGCAATAATGGTCAGCGGGTTCTTCTCGCCCTTGAGGGTTTTCATTTCCTCGTGCACCCGCTTCATGAAGCGGTGGAAGTGCGTGCGCATCTTCTGCTTGAACGGCAGCGCCTCGTAGAAGGTATCGACCAGGTAGGTCTTGCCTCGCCCTACCCCACCCCAGAAGTACAGGCCCTTGACCGGGGTCTGCTCCTTTTTGCCAAACAGTTTGCCGAACATGCCCGGCTTGCTGTTCTGTGCATGCACCAGATCGTCGTACAGGCGCTGCAGGTGACGCACCGCATTTTCCTGCGCCGCGTCATGGAAGAAGTCGGGACGTTTCAGATCTGCTTGATAGCGTTCTAAGGGAGTCATGATTCGTTAGCGAGGCAACAAAAAACGGGCCGTCACTGTAGCGACCGGCCCGCTTAATGGCAATCAGACTTGCGGCGAAATGCCTCAGCCTGAATGCATTTCCTACATTCAACCTTGTTGCGGCTGCAGGGCTGCACGCAGGCTTTCGATGGCCGCATCACGGGCCTCGACGCTGCTGCACTGCGGCCCGTCGGCAACGTGCTCGCCGTTCAACCACAGGCCAAAGCCCAGGCCCTCGGCGCGAACATCGGCCTCGCCACCCTGCTGCAGCTGTTTGCTTACGGCCCCTGCGCTCTTGCCGTCGGCAAAACTGCGCGACAGCAGCAGTTGCTCGCCATCGGCGGCCAACAGGCGGAAGCGGAAGCTGCCGTCTTCGTCACGGAAGCTGACGAAGCGGGCACTTTTGGTGGCCTTTTTCTTCACGTCGGCGGCAGCCTGTACGCTGCTGCGGAACGAGCGCAAGCCTACCGCTTCACGCAGTTGCTCAAGGAACGGGGTGGCGATTTTGCGCGCCTTGGCAGCACCCGCCAGCAGGATGTCTTCCAGGTCGGCCGGGCGAGCGATCAACTGGTGGTAGTACTCGCGCTTTTCGGCCAACTGGCCGTCCAGCAACTGGAACAGGCGCTGTTTTGCTTCACCCCAGCCCAGGCCTTGCTCCAGCTCCGCGCGGAACTCGGTGCATTGCGCTGGCGTGGAGAACGCCTGGAACAGGGTGAACAGGTGCGCGTTGTCCGGGTCTTTCGCCTCGCCAGGGGCGCGCGAGTCGGTGACGATGCGCGAGATCGCATCCTTCATGTCCTTGGCGCTGGTGAACAGCGGAATGGTGTTGTCGTAGCTCTTGGACATCTTGCGCCCATCCAGGCCCGGCAGGGTCGCAACACTTTCCTCGATCACGGCCTCTGGCAGGGCGAAGAAGTCCTGACCCTGGCCGAACAGGTGGTTGAAGCGCTGGCCGATATCGCGGGCCATTTCCACGTGCTGGATCTGGTCACGGCCCACCGGCACCTTGTTGGCGTTGAACATCAGGATGTCTGCCGCCATCAGTACCGGGTAGCTGAACAGGCCCATGGAAACGCCGGCATCCGGGTCTTCGCCGTTTTCCACGTTCTTGTCCACCGAGGCCTTGTAGGCATGGGCGCGGTTGAGCAGGCCCTTGGCGGCAACGCAGGTCAGCAGCCAGGTCAGCTCGGGGATTTCCGGGATGTCGGACTGGCGGTAGAAGGTCACCGTGTTCGGGTCCAGGCCACCGGCCAGCCAGGTGGCGGCGATTTCAAGGCGCGAGCGCTGGATGCGCAGCGGGTCGTCGCACTTGATCAGCGCGTGGTAGTCGGCCAGGAAATAGAACGAGTCGGCGCCGGGCTGCTGGCTGGCACGAATCGCCGGGCGGATGGCACCGGCATAGTTGCCCAGGTGCGGAGTGCCGGTGGTGGTGATACCGGTAAGGATGCGCGTGGTCATGGGTGTTCGCTTATTCAGGCTTGGCTCAGTTCGAAAGGCGTGGCAGCAGCAGATCCTTCAGATCGGTCAGCTTGCCATGGAAGAAGTGTCCGCATTCTGCCACTTTCAGCAGCTCATGGGGGCGCGACAGGTTGTGGGACCAATCGTAAACCAGCTGCGGTTCCACAACTTCGTCCGCTTCGGGCTGCACCACCGTGATCGGGCACTGCTCCGGCAGCGGGAACGCTGCGGTCAGGCGCATCACCGCCGGGGCAATCATGAACAGGTGCTGCAACGTCACGCCGTCGGCTTCCAGGCGGCCGGCCAGGCTGGTGGCCACGAAGCCGCCGAACGAGAAGCCCATCAACACCACTGGCAGCGCAGGGTGCGTGGCCCGCAGCCAGGCGGCCGCGGCTTGTGCATCGGCCACCTCGCCAGCGCCCATGTCATGGGTGCCGGCGCTTTGCCCGACACCGCGGTAGTTGAAACGCAGGGTCACATAGCCGGCATCGCGGGCGGTGCGTTGCAGCGTCGAGACCACCTTGTTGAGCATGGTGCCGCCCTGGACCGGGTTGGGATGGCAGATCAGCACCGCGCCACGGGCATCGGCAACGTCCAGGTACAAGGCTTCGAGCGGGCCACTGGGGCCGTCGATGAACAAGGCGGTTTCTCGGACAAGCAAGGCACTACTCCGTGACCTTGAGAGAGGTCGATTCGTCTAGGTGAGGAATTCTGTTCTGATTTGCGATCGCTCGCGGTATACAGCGCAGGTCTGAGCCGTTAACGTAAAGCAAAGCCGTTTATAGAGGAAGGACTCGTGGAACTCTCGCTCCTTGTTTGGTTGTTGCCGACCCTGGCCCTGGTCATTGGCGTGGTCGTAGGTTTCGTCGTGGCCCGCCTGTTGCCCAATGCCGCCCCCAGCAGCACACAGCGCCAGCTGGATGACATCCAGCAGCGTTTCGACAGCTACCAGAACCAGGTAGTTACCCATTTCAACAGCACGGCGGTGCTGGTGAAGAAGCTGAACCAGAGCTACCAGGATGTGCAGGATCACCTGGCCGACGGTGCCAACCACCTGGCCCTGGACGAGCTGACCCGCCAACGCCTGCTGGCCGCACTGCATTCAGAAGGCGCCCACGGGCACCGTGACCGCCTGACCCCACCGAAGGACACGGCCGAAGTGCCCCGCGACTACGCGCCCAAGACGCCGAACTCGCCAGGCATGCTGGACGAGAGCTACGGGCTCAAGCATTGAGTCACTGAAAAGAATCAAGGCCTCGAAAGAGGCCTTTTTCTTGCCCCGTGGAAGAGCTGAAGAAAACCCCGCCGAAGCGGGGTTTTCTACTCAGGTCAAGGCTTGCGCCAGGACTGGCCACCTTCTTCATCGTCACCGCCTGTGCGGCAAATGAACACGTCGATACATGTTGGGACTGCTTCCATGGTGCAACTCCTCTTGGATGTGCTGGTAACGTCACCAGCACATCCAGCATGCGTTCGCCGCGCTGGATCAGGCATCGGGCAAAGCTTCCAAACAGGCATGTCAAAGTCACAAGCAAGCCTGCAGCGCCTGCTCAACATCCGCCAGCAGATCCTCCACATCCTCCAGCCCCACCGACAAACGCACCAGCCCTTCGGAAATGCCGTGATGCGCCCTCTCCTGGGGCGTGTAGCTGGAGTGGGTCATGCTCGCCGGGTGCTGGGCCAACGACTCGGCATCCCCCAGGCTCACGGCCCGTGCGAACAGCTGCAAGGCATTCATGAATCGTCGCCCGGCCTCGATACCGCCCTTGAGCTCGAAAGCGATCATGCCACCGGGCAAGCGCATCTGGCGGTTGGCCAACGCATGCTGGGCAAAGGTTGGCAGCCCCGGGTAATGGATCAGTTCGACCTGCGGCTGGGCTGCGAGGTACTGCGCCACCTGCCCGGCATTAGCGCAGTGGCGGTCCATGCGCAGCGCCAGGGTCTTGATGCCGCGCATCAGCAGCGCCGCGTCATGGGGCGACAGCACCGCCCCGGTCATGTCCTTGAGCCCCTCCAGGCGGATGCGGTCGACCAAAGCCTGGCGCCCCACCACCAGCCCCGCAGTAATGTCACCGTGACCGCTCAGGTACTTGGTGGCCGAATGCACCACCAGGTCGGCACCGAGCTCCAGCGGGCGTTGCAGGTAAGGGGTGCAGTAGGTGTTGTCGACCACCACCCGCACATCCCGCCCGCGTACGGCCTCGGCAACCGCCGCGATGTCGACCAGTTGCATGGTCGGGTTGGCTGGCGTCTCGAAGTAGATCATGCGCGTGCGGTCGTTGAGCGCCGCCCTCAATGCCGCCGCATCGTTCAGGTCCACGTGGTGAACCTTTACCCCGAACTCGCCGATGCCATGGTGCAGAAAGGCGAACGTGCAGCCATACAGCGTGCGCCCGACAATCAACTCGTCGCCCGGGCGCAGCAGCGTCCACATCGTCGAGGTAATGGCACCCATGCCCGAAGCCAGCGCCAGCCCCGCTTCGCCGCCCTCCAAGGAGGCCATGCGCTGCTCCAGCAGGGCCAGGGTGGGGTTGGAAATACGGCTGTAGAAATGCCCGGCCTGCTCCCCGGCAAAGCACGCAGCACCGTACTCAACCGTAGGGAAGGCATAGGTGGCAGTTTGGTAGACAGGCGGCACCAAGGCACCGCCCTGGGTCAAGGGGTCGTACCCGTAATGGATCGCCCGCGTAGAAAAACCGGTGTTGTTGTCGGAGCCGCGCATGGCAACTGCCTCTTGTAGGTTGCTCTAAGCTTATGCCAGCACAATCCAAGAATTTTTCCAAAATCGCCAGCCTAACTACGCTGCTTTGGAACAGAAACAATAAACCTGAATATTTGAGGGCAAATCATGCCTGCACCCCTGGACCGCATCGACCGCGCCCTGCTCGCCGCCTTGCAGAACAATGCCCGCCTGACGGTCGCTGAACTCGCCGACCTGGTATCGCTGACTACCTCGCCCTGCTGGCGCAGGGTCAAGCTGCTGGAGGAGAACGGCTATATCACCGGCTACCAGGCCATGCTTTCACCCAAGTCGCTAGGGTTCGGGGTAACCGCCTTCGTCAGCATCATGATGGATTCCCACACCAAGCCCATGGCGCTGGCGTTCGAGCAGCGGCTGATGGAGATACCCGAGATTGTCGCCTGCCATCACATTTCCGGGCGGTACGATTTTTTGCTGGAAATCGTGGCCAGCGACCTGGAGTCCTTCGGCGAATTTGCCCGTGAGGTGCTGCAGCGCCTGCCGGGGGTGAAGGAGATCTATTCGAGTTTTTCCTACAAGGCGGTGAAGGAGCGGCGAATGGTCCCCGTCGCGGAAAAACACATTTGAACAACACCGGCCGTGGTGCATGCAAGCGCCGTTTCAGTCCAAAGACACTTTCGTGCCCCGGTTCAATAAAGTGCACGGCGCCACACCAAATGCCTTGCGAAACGCGTGGCTGTAATGGGAAAAATCGCTGAAGCCATAATCCAGCGCCGCCTGGGAAATGCTCTTGACTCGGCCGCGCTCCAACGCAGTGCGGCTGGCATCCAGGCGCTCTTTCCAGATGGCCGCCGCCGGGGTTTTCTGGTGGCGGGCGAAGGCCCGGGTAACGGTGCGCGTCGACACATGATGCACCTGCGCCAGGCGTTCCAGGTTGAGGTCGGGGTCGGCCAGGTGCTGGCGGATGTAGTGCATGACCCGGCCATGCAGGTCAAGTTCGTGCTGAGTGACGGTCAGGTCCTGCCACTCAAGGCTCAATACCAGCAGATCGAGCAAGGTGTCGGCGTAGCGCTCGCTGAGCACGTCGCTGCCAACCGTACCGTGGCTGGCTGCCTGCTGAATCATTGCCCGCAATGGCAATACGCCCGGCCGCCGCTGATCCAGCAGCATGCCGGTGCGTTGCTCGATGGCCGGTACACGGGTAGCCAGCCACGCCCGGGGGATACGCAGCAGGTGGTTTTCGGTACCACCCAGGCTGAAACGGAAACACTGGTCTGCGTCGTAAAGAAACACGTCCTCGGCAGAAAACGCAGCCTGTCGCCCACCTTGCTCGAATTGCCCGAAGCCTTTTGGGGTGAATGCCAGCCACAGGTCGTCATTCGGATCGCTGCGCACGTGACCCGGTTTGCGCGCCCAGTGATGCAGGGGTGAGGACAGGGTATAGAGCTCGAGCGCACCGATGCCCTTCACCGCCAGCATGCCTTCGAAATCGCTCTGCGACGCGGGTTGGCTGTCGGCCTTGAGGCAGTGCTGGCAGACCACATCCTTCCAGTAATCGAAACGACGTGGCGCTTCCACTGCGACGGTCGAGTAGTGGCTGGGCACAGGCATGGCACTTACCTCACAAGGCGGACTGCGTCATGAATCGGGAGAGTCGCGGGCAACTCGCCAACCGATTTTTCAGCAAGTTCCACGCCAGCCCGGTAACCGCCGCCCCACGCTGCCGGGGCAGCAGCACGCCCCAGTAAGTGCCTCCCAATGGCGCACGTGGCGCGCGCCCGGCACCACCCTCGAACACGCCTGCCTCCGTGGCGTGAACCTGTCCTTTCCAGCCAATCGGTTGTCACGCCGAACAAAGCGGATGGGCCTTGCGCTGCATAACGTTTAGGCAACACCGGCCATTTCCCCGGTGCCCTCCAAGGCCACTGCGTGCGGCCTGATGAACATCAAGAAGAAAGGAGCAGCCTATGGAATCCGCGATCGACAAGCACCTCAAGTGCCCAAGAAGCCTGTCCCGCCGTGTGCCCGACGACTACCAACCGCCCTTCCCCATGTGGGTGGCCCGCGCCGGCGAGCACATGCAGCAGGTGGTGATGGCTTACCTGGGCGTGCAGTACCAGGGCCAGCAACACCAGCCCGCCGCGCTGCAGGCCATGGGCCAGATCGTGGCGAGCTTCAGCCTGGCCGATGGCCCGCTGAACCATGACCTGACCCACCACACCGACAACAGTGGCTACGACAACCTGATGGTGGTCGGCTACTGGAAAGACCCGGCCGCCTATGGCCGCTGGCTGAACTCACCGGAAGTGGCCCAGTGGTGGGCAGCCGAAGCGCGGCTGCAGGATGGGCTCGGATATTTCCGCGAGATCATCGCCCCACGGGCAGAACAGTTCGAAACGCTGTATGCCTTCCAGGACCGGCTGCCGGGTGTAGGCGCTGTAATGGACAGCACCAGCGGCGAGATCGAGGAACATGGCTACTGGGGCTCCATGCGCGACCGTTTCCCGGTGTCACAGACCGACTGGATGCTGCCCGACGGCGAATTGCGCATCGTCAGTGGTGACCCTGCCAAAGGCGGCCGGGTGGTGGTGCGCGGCCATGACAACATTGCGTTGATTCGTTCCGGGCAGGACTGGGTGGAGGCCGAGGCCGAGGAACGCTCGCTGTACCTTGACGAGATCCTTCCCACCCTGCAGGCAGGCATGGATTTCTTGCGTGACCAGGGGGCGCCACTGGGCTGCTACAGCAACCGCTTCGTACGCAATATCGACCTGCAGGGCAACCTGCTCGACTCAAGCTACAACATCGGCCACTGGCGGTCGGTTGAAAAGCTCGAGCGCTGGGCCGAGTCGCACCCTACCCACCTGCGCATCTTCGTCACCTTCTTCCGCGTGGCAAGCGGCCTGGAAAAACTGCGCTTGTACCATGAGGTGTCCGTGAGCGATGGCCGCCAGCAGCTGTTCGAGTACATCAACTGCCACCCCCATACCGGCATGATGCGCGATGCGCTACCCGCCGCTACCGGCTGCCCGCACCAGGCGCACGCATCATGAGGGCGCACGGCATGAACAAGTTGCGCCTGCTTACCCTAAGCGCGTTGCTGCCAGCCGCCGCAGCCCAGGCCGTGGAAGTGGCACCCGGGGACTACGAACAGTACCCGGTGGGCGCCACCATCGGTGCGCTGTACTACCAGCACTCCACCACCAACGCGGCCTACGCCCAGGGCCACAAGATAAGCTCGGACTTCAAGCTCAGGTCGGAGGTGGGCATTCTGCGCTTGCTGCACGTCATCGCCCTGAGTGACACGGTGACCGTCGACCCACAGTTCCTGCTGCCCTTCGGCCATGTGTCCAGCAGCGGCGATGCGTCGCCTCTGGGCAATGCCGACGGTATCGGCGACTTGATCCTGGCTGCGCCGTTCAAGCTACGGCTCAACGAAGCCCGGGACACCCTCAGCCTGACCCCGTACCTGTTCGTGCCCACGGGCAACTACGACCGCGATGACCCGCTGAACATCGGCGAAAACCGGTGGAAGTTCGAACTGCAGGGCGCCTACATCAAGCACTTCGACGCCCACTGGGCGGTGGACCTGGTCGGTGGCGCCACCTGGTATGGCGACAACGACGATTACGGGCCAGCTGGCCAGAAACTGGAGCAGGACGTGTCCTACGCTGCACAGATCATGGCCCGCTACATGCCGGACACGGCCACCACCTTTGCCGTTGGCGTCGGCCGCACCTGGGGCGGCGAAACCGAGGTCGCGCGGGTGGACCAGGACAACCGCCTAGGCACTACCAACCTGCGCCTGACCGCCACCCGTTTCGTCACTGCGCAGGACCAGCTGCAGCTGCAACTGGGGCGCGACCTGTCGGTGGACAACGGGCCCAAGGAGAACCTGCGCATCAACCTGCGCTATGCACACATCTTCTGAGGCAGCGTACCCCGCATTCATCACCCAATACCTGAAAGGATTGCCCCATGGCCATCGTCCGCCCCACCGCAACACAGATACAAGACCTCGCCCAACGTCTGCACATGCAACTGAGCCCCGAACAGGCCACGGAGTACCTGGCACTGATGCAAGGCAGCTTCGATGCCTATGACCTGATCGACGAGTTGCCCGACTACACCCCGGTCACAGCTGGCAAGCCGCGCACCAGCCATCGCCCGACCGACGCCGAAAACCCGCTGAATGCCTGGTACCAGCGCACCGAAATCAGTGGTGCTAGCGATGGCAAGCTGGCCGGGCGCAGTGTGGCCCTGAAGGACAACATCGCCCTGGCCGGTGTGCCGATGATGAACGGCGCCGCCCCCCTGGAAGGGTTCGTGCCGGGGTTCGACGCCACCGTGGTGACACGCCTGCTGGAGGCCGGGGCCACCATCGTCGGCAAGGCGACCTGCGAGCACTACTGCATCTCCGGCGGCAGCCACACGTCCGACCCTGCCCCGGTCCACAACCCGCACCGTCACGGTTACGCGTCCGGGGGCTCGTCCTCGGGCAGTGCGGCGCTGGTCGCCGCTGGCCAGGTGGACATGGCCATTGGCGGTGACCAGGGCGGCTCCATTCGCATCCCGTCGGCCTTCTGCGGTACCTACGGCATGAAGCCCACCCACGGCCTGGTGCCCTACACCGGCATCATGGCCATCGAGGCGACCATCGACCACGCTGGCCCCATCACCGCCAACGTGCGCGACAACGCGCTGATGCTGGAGGTGCTGGCCGGTGCCGACGGCCTGGACCCGCGCCAGGCCGCGCCGCAGGTGGACCACTACACCCAGTATCTGGACCGCGGCGTCAGCGGCCTGCGCATCGGCGTCCTCCAGGAAGGCTTCGAGCTGGACAACCTGGACCCACGGGTACGCGACACCGTGCACGCCGCCATCGAACGCCTGAGCGCACTGGGCGCGGTGGTGGAACCGGTATCCGTCGCCGAGCATCGGCTGGCCGGCGCGCTGTGGCACCCCATCGGTTGCGAGGGCCTGACCCACCAGCTGATGCACGCAAACGGCGCCGGGTTCAACTGGAAGGGCTTGTACGACGTGGCGCTGCTGGACAAACAGGCCGGCTGGCGCAACCAGGCTGATGTGCTGTCGCCCTCACTGAAGCTGTGCATGCTGGTGGGCCAGTACGGCCTGGAGCGGTACCACGGGCGCTACTACGCCAAGGCCCAGAACATTGCCCGCCTGGCCCGCGCAGGGTATGACCAGGCGCTGCAGCGCTACGACCTGCTGGTGCTGCCAACCGTGCCGATCATCGCCCAACCCCACCCGCCGGCAGGCTGTTCGATCAGCGAATACGTAGCCCGGGCGCTGGAGATGATCGGCAACACCAGCGCCCAGGACATCACCGGCCACCCGGCCATGTCCATCCCGTGCGGGAACGTGGACGGCCTGCCGGTGGGCCTGATGCTGGTGGGCAAGCACTACGCCGAGGGCCTGCTGTACCAGGCCGCCAGCGCCTTCGAAGCCAGCGTCGACTGGCGAACCCTTTGACCGCAATGCCTGATCAGGAGCCCACCATCATGAGCACATCAGTGCCAACCACCGACACCTCGACCCCGGGCCAGCGTGCCCGGGCGCTGCTGAAAGTGATGCAGGACAAGGGCATGGTGCCCGACGGCTACATCGAACAGCTCACCGACCTGATGGAGAACCAGTGGGACCCGGCCAACGGCGCGCGGGTGGTCGCCCGTGCCTGGGTCGATGAAGATTACCGCCGCCTGTTGCTGGAAGACGGCACCGCCGCCTGCGCCGAGTACGGCTACACCGGCCCCCAGGGCGAGTACATCGTGGCCCTGGAAGACACCCCCACGGTCAAGAACGTGATCGTCTGCAGCCTCTGCTCGTGCACCAACTGGCCGGTGCTCGGCCTGCCACCTGAGTGGTACAAGAGCTTCGAATTCCGCGCCCGCCTGGTGCGCGAAGGCCGCACGGTATTGCGCGAACTCGGCACCGAGCTGCCGCCCGACATGCAGGTCTGTGTGTGGGACACCAGTGCCGAGAGCCGCTACCTGGTACTGCCCCAACGCCCGGCCGGCAGCGAGCACCTGGATGAAGAGGCGCTGCGCCGCCTGGTCACCAAGGATGTGCTGATCGGCGTCGCCCTGCCCGTGGTGCGCTAGGCGCACCTTTTCCCCATTCCACACAGGTAAAGCGCAATGGACGGATTTCACGATCTCGGCGGTTTTCAGGGCTTCGGCAAGGTCGCCCACCGCATCGACACCCTCAGCTACAAACCGGTCTTCAAGGAAGACTGGGAGCACCTGGCGTACAGCCTGATGTTCGTGGCCAGTGACCACCTGGGCCTGTTCAGCATCGACGAGGCCCGCCATGCCGTGGAGCGCCTGGATGTGCGCCAGCATGTGGGCACCACCTATTACGAACGCTATGTCATCGCCACCGCCTCGCTGCTGGTGGAGGCGCAGGCCATCACCCAGGAGGCGCTGGACGAAGCCCTGGGCTCACCGTTCAAGTTGGCCAACCCGCCCCACAGCAAGGGGCGGGCGGCCATCACCGACCGCCCGCCGTTCGAGGTGGGCCAGCGGGTACGGGTACGTGACGAGCGCTTCGCCGGCCACGTGCGTTGCCCCGCCTACGTGCGGGGCAAGGAAGGCGTGGTGCTGCACCGCACCCGCGAACGCTGGCCGTTCCCCGACAGCATCGGCCACGGTGACCGCTCGGCGGCGCTGCAACCCACCTACCACGTGCAGTTCGAGGTGCGGGACCTGTGGGGCGAGGCGGCAGACGACGGGCGTGTGGTGGTCGACCTGTTTGAGAGCTACCTGGACCCGGTGCAGCCGGCATGAGCCGTGCAGCCGACAACCCCCTTCGGCTGCCCGTGACCGTACTGTCGGGTTTTCTCGGCGCAGGCAAGACCACCCTGCTCAATCACATCCTGCATAACCGCCAGGGGTTGCGGGTGGCGGTCATCGTCAACGACATGAGCGAGGTGAATATAGACGCCGAGAACGTTGGGCGTAACGTCACCCTGGAGCGTGGCAGCGACCGGCTGGTGGAGATGACCAACGGCTGTATCTGCTGCACCCTGCGCGCCGACCTGCTGGAGCAGGTAAGCGCGCTGGCCAGGGCCGGCTGCTATGACTACCTGCTGATCGAATCCACGGGGATCTCCGAGCCCATGCCGGTGGCCGAAACCTTCGCCTTTCTCGACCGTGACGGGTTCAGCCTGAGTGAGTTGGCGCGCCTGGACACGCTGGCCACGGTGGTCGACGCCAGCAGCTTCGAAGGTTTGTTGGGTGCCGCTGCCCCGGCCGGGGGTGAGCCCGGGCAGCGGCCGTTGGGCGACCTGCTGGTCGAACAGGTGGAGTATGCCGACGTCATTCTGGTGAACAAGCTCGACCTGCTGGAACCCCAGCGCTACCCGGCGCTGGAGGCCCTGCTGCGCCAGTTGAACCCGCGTGCGCGCATCGTGCCGATGGTGCGCGGCGAAACGGACCTGGCCAACGTGCTGGGTACGCACCTGTTCGACCTGCCGAGCCTGGCGCAGTCGCCGGGCTGGATGCAGCAGATGGACCGTGAGGCACAGCCGGAGCCGGAATCGGAAACCTACGGCATCACGTCATGGGTGTACCGTGAGCGCGCGCCCTTCCATCCGCAACGGCTGCGGGCGTTGTTCGAACAGCCGTGGGCACACGGGCACCTGCTGCGCTGCAAGGGCTATTTCTGGTCGGCCAGCCGGTTTTTCGAAATCGGCATGCTGGCGTTGAGCGGCGGGCGGTTCGAGTGGGAATACAGCGGGCGCTGGTGGCGCTTCGTCGAGCAGGCACAGTGGCCGCTGGAAGCCTATCGGCGCCAGGCGATCATGAGTAAATGGGATGAGAACGTGGGCGATTGCCGGCAGGAAATCGTGTTCATCGGCCAGGGGCTGGACGTTGATGCGCTGAGGGTGGCGCTGGATGGATGCTTGCTGAGCGAGGAGGAGATCTTGGCGGGGCCGGAGAGCTGGGTACAGCTGGAAGATCGCGAGCTGCGCTTTCGCGCAGAGCATTGATTTCGCAAGCAAGCCCGCCCCCCTGTGGGAGCGGGTTCACCCGCGAAGCAGACAGCGCGGTGCAGGGCACCGGCTTCGCCGGTGTTCGCGGGTAAACCCGCTCCCACAGTGATTGCGCCAGTTTTGAGATCTTGTGGAAGACAGTTGCTCCCACAGTGATTGCGCTAACTTGTAGATTGTTGTGGAAGACAGTTGCTCCCACAGGTCCCTGCTGGCTCAACGGTTATTTGCAGTTCTGCCAGAGCGAGCGCAGCCCGCCCCAGCCTAACCGTCAAACGCCGTCAGATCGCACCACACCTGTGGGAGCGGGTTTACCCGCGAAGCAGACAGCGCGGTGGAGGGCACCGGCTGCGCCGGTGTTCGCGGCTGAAGCCGCTCCCACAGGTCCCTGCTGGCTCAACGGTTATTTGTAGTTCTGCCAGAGCGAGCGCAGCTCGCCCCAGCCTAACATTCAAACGCCGTCAGATCGCACCACGCTGGCGAAGCGCGTCCAGCACCAACTTGACGCCTTCGTCCACGCTGGTGGCCTGGGTGTCGATCACAACGTCCGCATCCAGCGGCACATCGAACGGGAAGCTCTCACCCGGGATGTTGTCGCCGCCGGCTGCGTAAAGCCCTTGGGGGTCACGCTCGCGGCACGCCAGCGGCGAGGCCTGAACATACACCGTCACCAGGCGGTCTTTGCCGATCAGCGCCTTGGCCTGCTCACGGCCTTCGGCATCCGGGGCCACGAACGCTGCCAACGTCAGCAGGCCGGCTTCGTTGAACTGGCGCGCCACATGGGCGGCGCGGCGCCAGTTTTCAGTACGCCCGGCGCGGTCCTGTGGCAGGCCCTTGTTCAGGTCATGGCGCAGGTTCTGGCCATCGAGCACATACACCGCCCGGCCCATGTCGAACAGCTTGCGCTCCACCGCATAGGCCAGGGTGCTCTTGCCGGCACCGGACAAGCCACTGAACAGCACGGTGGCAGGCTGCTGGCCGAAGCGCAGCGCACGTTCCTCGGTGGACACGTGCGCCAGCTTGCCGTGCTGGCCGGTATTGCCGTGGGGCAGCACAGGGGGCGCGATGATCATGCCCGCGCCGACGGTGCCGTTAGTCAGGCGGTCGATGACGATGAAGGCACCGGTGGTGCGGTTGCTGTCATAGCCATCCAGGGCAATAGACGCATCCAGGGCCACCTTGACCTGGCCGATCTCGTTCAGTTGCAGCGCGCTGGCACTGCCCTTCTCCAGGGTGTTCACATCCACCTTGTGGGTGATGCTGGCAATCGAGCCAGGCACGTAGCTGGTGGCACGCTTGATGTCGTATTTCTTGCCCGGCAGCATCGGCTCTTCGGCCATCCACACCAGCATGGCGTCGAACTGGTCAGTTACCGGCGGCACATTGTCGGCATGCACCAGCAGGTCGCCACGGGAGATATCGATCTCGTCTTCCATTGTCAGCGTCACCGCCTGGCCGGGGCCTGCGCTTTCCAGTTCACCTTCGTAGGTAACAATGGATTTCACGCGGCTGCTCTTGCCCGATGGCAGCACCACGACCTCGTCGCCCTTGTGCACCACGCCGCTGGCCAGGGTACCGGCGAAGCCACGGAAGTTCAGGTTCGGCCGGTTCACGTACTGCACCGGGAAGCGCAGGTCGGTGAAGTTGCGGTCAGCCGACACTTCAACGGTTTCCAGGATTTCCATCAGCGTCGGGCCGGCATACCACGGCGAACGCTCGCTGTGGTTGACCACGTTGTCGCCCTTGAGCGCGGACATCGGCACGAAGTGCAGGCTGCTTGGCGTCAGGTTGATTGCTTCGGCGAACGCCAGGTAGTCGGCCTTGATCGACTCGAACACCTGCTCGTCAAAGCCCTTGAGGTCCATCTTGTTGACCGCGACCACAATGTGCTTGATGCCCAGCAGCGACGCGATGTAGCTGTGGCGGCGGGTTTGGGTCTGCACGCCATAGCGGGCATCAACCAGAATGATCGCCAGGTCGCAGGTGGACGCGCCGGTGGCCATGTTGCGGGTGTACTGCTCGTGGCCCGGGGTGTCGGCGATGATGAACTTGCGCTTGGCAGTGGAGAAATAGCGGTAGGCCACATCGATGGTGATGCCCTGCTCCCGCTCGGCCTGCAGGCCGTCCACCAGCAGCGCCAGGTCGACTTCCTCGCCCGTGGTGCCAGACTTCTTCGAATCACGGGTGATGGCCTCGAGGTGGTCCTCGTAGATCATCTTCGAGTCGTGCAGCAGGCGCCCGATCAGGGTGCTCTTGCCGTCATCCACGTTGCCGCAGGTGAGGAAACGCAGCAGTTCCTTACGCTCGTGCTGGGCCAGGTAGGCGAGGATGTCCTCGCTGATCAAATCGGATTGGTGACTCATTTCATTCAAGCTCCAAGCTGTCAGCTTCAAGCGGCAAGCTTGTCGGCGTACAACTAGTTAGAAATTCTGTTGATCAACCCACTTAGCATTCGGGAGAGCTCGCGGGTTTCGTTAATCCAGCCGGTAGCCAGCCCAGCGTCGATGTAACCTATCTCACCACCGACCATCAGCTGCGTACGCAACTCCCCGCAGGACGCTTTCGCAACGCTGAGATACCAAACCTTCTCTCTGCTCCCGCGCCGCTCCATGCCCTCGGCAATATTGGACGGGATGGAAAGTGCCGACCGCGTGATCTGATCCTTGAATCCATAATCACGACACCCAGCCAGTGTCCGGTACAACTCAATGGCCAGACGCTTACTCCGTTGCCAAACTGCCAGCTTCTCAAAATCCATTACGAGCGCTCCGGGCCGCCCGCAATGCAGGCGGCAATCCACAAGGCTCAAACGCTACGCGCTCTGCTTCTGTCTTGCAGCTTGCCGCTTGTAACTTGAAGCTTAAAAATACCCTTGGCGTTTCTTGTCTTCCATGGAGCCGGCGCCATCGTGGTCGATGACCCGGCCTTGGCGCTCGGAAGTGCGCGTCAGGAGCATTTCCTGAATGATGTCGGTGAGCGTCTCGGCTTCCGACTCGACAGCGCCCGTGAGCGGGTAGCAGCCAAGGGTACGGAAACGCACCTTCTTCTTGACGATACGCGCCTTCTCTTCCTCGGAGAGGTGTTCGAGGATACGCTCGTCGTCGATCATGATCAGGGTGCCGTTCTTCTCGATCACTTCACGCTCGGCGGCGAAGTACAGCGGCACGATCGGGATGCCTTCGAGGTAGATGTACTGCCAGATGTCCAGCTCGGTCCAGTTCGACAGCGGGAAGACGCGGATCGACTCGCCCTTGTTGACCTTGCCGTTGTATACGTTCCACAGCTCGGGGCGCTGGTTTTTCGGGTCCCAGCGGTGCTTGCTGTCGCGGAACGAATACACGCGCTCCTTGGCCCGCGACTTCTCTTCGTCGCGGCGCGCACCACCGAAGGCGGCATCGAAGCCGTGCTTGTCCAGTGCCTGCTTCAGGCCCTGGGTCTTCATGATGTCGGTGTGCTTGGAACTGCCATGGGTGAATGGGTTGATGCCCTGCGCCACCCCTTCAGGGTTGACGTGGGTGATCAGTTCCAGGCCCATTTCCTCGACCATCTTGTCGCGGAAGCGGTACATTTCCTGGAATTTCCAGCGGGTGTCGACGTGCATCACCGGGAACGGCAGCTTGCCCGGGAAGAAAGCCTTGCGCGCCAGGTGCAGCATCACGGCGGAATCCTTGCCGATCGAGTACAGCATCACCGGGTTGTCGAACTCGGCGGCCACCTCGCGGATGATGTGGATGCTTTCCGCCTCCAGCTGTTTCAAGTGCGTCAGTTTGTCGACCATGGCTACTCACGAAAAACGATCTTATGGACGGCCAGCGGGCCGTGTTCGAGCGAGCCACTCTATCACAGCAGATGCTTCTATTTAGGCGGCTGGCTAGATCGAAAGCGTCTAACCATATGACTGGGGGTTTGGGCGTTGCAGGCCAGGCCCTTCGCGGGTAAACCCGCTCCCACAGGGCTGACACAGGCTTTGAATGCTGTGCGATCCCTGTGGGGGCGAGCTTGCCGGCGATGAGGCCGCCAAGGTCAGATGGGGTTCGGGCAATCGATGAACAGGTGCTCCACGGCAAACCGCCGCGCCAGGTAATCACCCAGCGCCTGCACGCCATACCGCTCGGTGGCGTGGTGCCCGGCGGCAATGAAGCTGACCCCATTCTCGCGGGCACTGTGATACGTCTGCTCCGAAGCCTCACCGGTCAGGTACAGGTCCACTCCTGCGGCAATGGCATCGTCGATGTAGCCCTGCCCGCCCCCGGTGCACCAGCCTACCCGGCGAATCATCTGCTCACCCTCCACCAGCAGCGGTTCACGGCCCAGCACCTCCTGCACCCGACGGGCAAAGTCGCGAGCGGTCATGGGTTCTACCAGTGACCCGACCAGCCCAACCACCTTGGGGTTGGCCGGGTCCAGTGCGCCTTCGACAGTGATATCCAGCTGGCGCGCCAGCTGCACGTTGTTACCCACCTCGGGGTGCAGGTCCAGCGGCAGGTGGAACGCCAGCAGGCTGATGTCATGGTTCAGCAGGGTTTTCAGGCGCCGCTGACGAATCCCGGTGATGCAGGGGTTTTCGCCCTTCCAGAAGTAGCCGTGGTGCACCAGCACCAGGTCAGCCTGCGCCTCCACGGCCGCGTCCAGCAACGCCTGGCTGGCAGTCACGCCGCTGACGATACGGCCAACCTGGGGCCGGCCTTCGACCTGCAGGCCGTTGGGGCAATAGTCCTGGACCTTGCTGCTGCCCAGAAAGCGCTCGGCTTCCTCGACCAGGGTATTGAGAGCGACGGCCATTAAATTCTCCTCGAAATCTGCGCATCCCACAGGCACAACGCCGGCTGAACGCCCGTATAATGCCGGCCATTATGGGCCGTCGTCGGCACCGGGGGAACCGGTGCCTGCGCGTGCGGTTCACGTACCCCTGCATGCCCCACTCGGTGGCCGCTGGCCCCCTGCTCTATCCAGGACTCGTTCATGTTCAAGGCGTTGCGTTACTTTGGCTGGCCCCTGCTCACCGGTGTGCTCATTGCCGTGCTGATCATCCAGCGTTTCCCCGAGTGGGTCGGCCTGCCCAGCCAGGATGTCAACCTGCAACAGGCGCCCCAGACCACACGCGTGGTCCAGGGCCCGGTTTCCTACGCTGATGCCGTGACCCTGGCCGCCCCCGCGGTGGTCAACCTGTACACCACCAAGGTGGTGAACAAGAGCTCGCACCCATTGTTCGAAGACCCGCAGTTCCGCCGCTTCTTCGGGGACAACCTGCCCAAGCAGCGGCGTTGGGAGTCCAGCCTGGGCTCGGCAGTCATCATGAGCCCCGAGGGTTACCTGCTCACCAACAACCACGTCACCAGCGGTGCCGACCAGATCGTCGTGGCCCTGAAAGACGGCCGCGAGACCCTGGCCCGGGTTATCGGCAGCGACCCGGAAACCGACCTGGCGGTGCTGAAGATCGACCTGAAGAAACTGCCGGCCATTACCATCGGCCGCTCCGACACCATCCGTATCGGCGATGTCTCGCTGGCCATCGGCAACCCGTTCGGCGTAGGCCAGACGGTGACCATGGGCATTATCAGCGCCACCGGCCGCAACCAGCTGGGGCTGAACAACTACGAAGACTTCATCCAGACCGACGCGGCGATCAACCCGGGTAACTCCGGCGGTGCACTGGTGGATGCCAATGGCAACCTGATCGGCATCAACACCGCGATCTTCTCCAAGTCTGGCGGCTCCCAGGGCATCGGTTTTGCCATCCCGGTGAAACTGGCGCTCGAAGTGATGAAGTCCATCGTCGAGCACGGCCAGGTGATCCGTGGCTGGTTGGGTATCGAAGTGCAGCCACTGAGCACCGAACTGGCTGAATCGTTCGGCATGAAAGACCGGCCAGGCATCGTGGTCGCGGGTATATTCCGCGAGGGGCCGGCGGCCAGGGCCGGGTTGCAGCTGGGTGACGTGATTCTGAGCATCAACGGCGAACCGGCCGGTGACGGACGCAAGTCGATGAACCAGGTGGCGCGCATCAAGCCCAACGAGAAGATCACCATCGAGGTGATGCGCAATGGGCAGCAGTTGAAGCTGGTGGCCGAAGTAGGCCTGAGGCCGCCGCCAGCGCCAGTGGCCAAACAGGAAGAGAAATAGCCTGTAAAAGGGGCTGCTTTGCAGCCCCTACCTGCATCAATGCAAGATCTGGCTCAGGAACAACCGGGTACGGTCACTGCGCGGCCGGTCGAAGAAATCATCCGGCGCGGCCTGCTCCACAATCTCTCCCTTGTCCATGAAGATCACCCGGTTGGCCACGGTGCGGGCAAAGCCCATCTCGTGGGTAACGCACAGCATGGTCATGCCGTCTTCAGCCAGCCCCACCATGGTATCGAGCACTTCCTTGACCATTTCCGGATCCAGCGCCGAAGTCGGTTCATCGAACAGCATGATCTTGGGCTTCATGCACAGGGCACGGGCAATGGCCACCCGCTGCTGCTGGCCACCGGACAACTGCCCCGGGAATTTGTGCGCCTGCTCCGGAATGCGTACCCGCTCCAGGTAGTGCATGGCGATTTCCTCGGCCTTGCGCCGCGGCATCTTGCGTACCCACATGGGCGCCAGTGTGCAGTTTTCCAGGATGCTCAGGTGGGGGAACAGGTTGAAGTGCTGGAACACCATGCCCACCTCGCGGCGGATGGCCTCGATCTGCTTCAGGTCGTTGGTCAGCTCTACCCCGTCGACCACAATGCGCCCCTGCTGGTGTTCCTCCAGGCGGTTGAGGCAGCGGATGGTGGTGGACTTGCCCGAACCCGACGGCCCGCACAGCACGATGCGCTCGCCCTGGCGCACGTTCAGGTTGATGTCCTTGAGCACATGGAACTGGCCATACCACTTGTTCACGCCCTGCATCTGGATGATGCCTTCGGGGCCAGCAGGCTGCTTGATCGCTTCACTCATTTCGAAACTCCTAACGCTTGTGGCCAGTGTCCAGCTTGCGCTCCAGATGCATGGAGTAGCGGGACATACCGAAACAGAAAATCCAGAACACCAGGGCCGCGAACACGTAGCCCTCGGTGGCCATACCCAGCCAGGCCGGGTCGGCAGCTGCTTGCTTGACGCTGTTGAGCAGGTCGAACAGGCCGATGATGATCACCAGGCTGGTGTCCTTGAACAGGGCAATGAAGGTGTTGACGATGCCGGGGATCACCAGCTTCAGCGCCTGGGGCAGGATCACCAGGCCCATCGAGCGCCAGTAACCCAGGCCCATGGCCGCCGCAGCCTCGTACTGGCCTTTGGGAATGGCCTGCAAGCCACCGCGCACCACCTCGGCGATATACGCCGACTGGAACAGAATCACACCGATCATGGCCCGCAGCAGCTTGTCGAAGCTCATGCCCTCGGGCAGGAACAACGGCAGCATCACGGACGACATGAACAGCACGGTGATCAGTGGCACGCCGCGCCAGAACTCGATGAAGGTCACACACACCACCTTCACCGCCGGCATGCGCGAGCGCCTGCCCAGCGCCAGCACAATGCCCAGGGGCAAGGCACCGACGATGCCGACCGTGGCGATGACCAGGGTCAGCATCAGCCCGCCCCACTGGCTGGTAGCCACCGTGTCCAGGCCCAGGTAGCCGCCGTGCAGCAGGGTATAGGCCAGCACCGGGTACAGCACCAGGAAGCCCAGGCCGTACACCGCCTTGCGCGGGAAGCGGCTGATGAACAACGGTGCCGCGCCGAGTACCGCCAGCCACACGGTAAGGTCCACCCGCCAGCGCAACTCGGCAGGGTAGTAGCCGTACATGAACTGGCCAAAGCGCTGCTGCACGAACACCCAGCAGGCGCCCTCCTTGGTGCAGTCGGCGCGGGTGGTACCCACCCAGTTGGCATCGATCAGCGCCCATTGCAGCAACGGCGGCACGATCAGCCACAGCAGATACACGGCGAACAGGGTGAGCAGTGTATTGAGCCAGCTGGAAAACAGGTTGGCACGCATCCAGGCGAGCACGCCGACGGTTTTTACCGGTGGCGGCATGTCAGGTTTGAAAACATGGGCATTCACAGGCGTATCCTCACCGCTCGATCAGCGCAATGCGCTTGTTGTACCAGTTCATCAACAGCGAAATGCTGATGCTGATGGCGAGATAGACACTCATGGTGATGGCGATCACCTCAATGGCCTGGCCGGTCTGGTTCAACACCGTGCCGGCAAACAGCGAGACCATTTCCGGGTAGCCGATACCGGCCGCCAGCGACGAGTTCTTGGCCAGGTTCAGGTACTGGCTGGTGAGCGGCGGAATGATCACCCGCAGTGCCTGGGGGATGATCACCTTGCGCAGGGTCGGCCCTTCGCGCAGGCCCAGCGACCGTGCAGCCTCGGTCTGGCCGTGGCTCACCGAACGGATACCCGAACGCACGATCTCGGCAATGAACGCGGCGGTGTAGATGGTCAGCGCCAAGGTCAATGCCAGCAGCTCGGGGATCAGCACCCAGCCACCCACGAAGTTGAAGCCTTTCAATTGCGGCACTTCCCACTGCACAGGGCTGCCGAACAGCAGCACGCAGGCACCGGGGATGACCACGAGCAAGGCCAGGCCCACCCAGAACTTGTGAAAGGGCTCACCTGTTTCTTCGAAACGCCGGTTGGCCCGCCGCACCATCACCACCACGGCCAGCACAGCCAGGGCAACGGCGATGACGAATGGCCAGAAGCCCTCGGCCATGGAGGCCCCCGGCATGTTCAGGCCACGGTTGCTGATGAAGAAGGTGTCGTCGATGTTGATGCTGCCCCTGGGCCCCGGCAGCGTGAGAAACACCGCGAAGTACCAGAACAGGATCTGCAGCAGCGGCGGGATGTTGCGGAAGGTTTCCACATACACCGTCGCCAGCTTGTTGATCATCCAGTTCGGCGACAACCGCGCCACACCGATGATGAAGCCAAGAATGGTGGCCAGCACCACGCCGATCAGTGTCACCAGCAGGGTGTTGAGCAAGCCGATGACGAATACCCGGGCGTAGCTGTCCGATTCCACGTAGGGGATCAGGTGCTGGGCGATGCCGAAGCCGGCACTGCGGTCGAGGAAGTCGAAGCCCGAGGTAATACCGCGGTGTTGCAGGTTGGTTTGCGTGTTGTGAAACAGGTACCAGCCCAGACCCACCACGAAGACAATGGTGAGGATCTGGAACAGCCACGCACGCACACGTGGATCGCTCAGGGATAAACCCTTTTGTGCGCCGATTCGATTTTGCATGAAATGCCCCGGAAGAGAGGGTGCCGAACTGCCTGCGGCGGCAGGATGCCGCCGCAGGGTGCAACCATCAGCGCACAGGTGGCGCGTACTGGATGCCGCCGTTGTTCCACAGGGCGTTCATGCCACGGTCGATCTTCAGGTCGGTGCTCTGGCCCAGGTTCTTCTCGAACACTTCGCCGTAGTTGCCGACTTGCTTGACGATCTGCACTACCCAGTCTTTGGGTAGCTTGAGGTCCTTGCCGTATTCACCGTCGCCACCCAGCAAGCGGGCCACGTCAGGGTTCTTGGTGCCCTTGGCTTCGGCTTCGACGTTCTTGGAGGTAATACCCGCCTCTTCGGCGTTGAGCATGGCGAACAGCGTCCACTTGACGATGCTGAACCACTCTTCGTCGCCTTTGCGCACCACCGGGCCCAAGGGCTCCTTGGAGATGGTTTCTGGCAGCACTACATACTCGGTGGGTGCGGCCAGCTTCGAGCGCTGGGCGAACAGCTGCGACTTGTCAGAGGTCAGTACGTCGCAACGGCCCGACTCCAGCGACTTGGCGCTTTCGTCAGAGGTGTCGAAGGTGATCGGGGTGTACTTCAGGTTGTTGGCGCGGAAGAAGTCCGACACGTTCAGCTCGGTGGTGGTACCTGCCTGGATGCAGATGGTAGCGCCATCGAGTTCCTTGGCGCTGGAAACACCCAGCTTCTTGTTGACCAGGAAACCGACGCCGTCGTAGTAGGTGACACCGGTGAACACCAGGCCCATGCCGGCATCGCGCGAGCTGGTCCAGGTGGTGTTGCGCGACAGCACGTCGACTTCGCCCGACTGCAGGGCGGTGAAGCGCTCCTTGGCGTTGAGCTGGCTGAACTTGACCTTGGTCGCGTCGCCGAACACCGCCGCCGCGACGGCGCGGCAGACGTCGGCATCGATGCCGATGATCTTGCCCTGGGCATCCGGTACCGAGAAGCCAGGCAAGCCGTCACTCACGCCACACTGGACGAAGCCCTTCTTTTTAACCGCATCGAGAGTGGCGCCGGCCTGGGCAGTGCTCACGGCGCCCAGCGCGGCGGCAGCGGTCAGGACTGCCAGGGTGGTTTTCAACATCTTCATTCACTACCTCCACATCGCTCTTGTTGTATCGAGCCGGAATTGCACCGCACCCTTTTGAGGCGCATCCGACCCGTATTGGCTTGTTATTGGGTCAATTGGCGCAATGGGCTGTTCTGTGACAGCCTTCGCTTACAGAGGGTGTTACCGTTCCCGGCCTACCCTTTGCATCACAGATGGAATTGCAAAGCGCGTACCAGTTCGCTTGGCTGGAGCGATTAAGCCAGAGTCAAGTGGGTAAAGTTTCAGCGTTGCGACATTCTCGTTCTCGCGCGCTGCACACGCGCTTTATATTCATGCACGCTAACCGCCTAACCGCACACTTTCGGAGCAGCAATGACCGACCCACTGATCCTGGAACCCCAGACCACCGCAGATGCCTGTGTGATCTGGTTGCACGGCCTGGGGGCCGACCGTTACGACTTCCTACCTGTGGCTGAATTCATGCAGGAGCGGCTGAACAGCACGCGCTTCATCATGCCCCAGGCGCCGACCCAGCCGGTCACCATCAACGGCGGCTACGCCATGCCCAGCTGGTACGACATCAAGGCCATGAGCCCGGCCCGCGCCATCGACGAGGCGCAGCTTGACGCGTCGGCCGACCAGGTCATCGCGCTGATCAAGGCCGAGCAGGCCAAGGGCGTCAGCCTGTCACGCATCTTCCTGGCCGGTTTCTCCCAGGGCGGCGCGGTGGTGCTGCACACCGCCTATATAAAGTGGCAGGAGGCCCTGGGCGGGGTGCTGGCACTGTCTACCTACGCGCCAACGTTCAGTGAAGGGCATCAGCTCAGTGCCTGCCAGCAGCGCACCCCGGCGCTGTGCCTGCACGGCGTGCATGACCCGGTGGTGATCCCGTCGATGGGCCGTACCGCCTTTGAATACCTCAATACCTGGGGCATTGCCGCAACCTGGCAGGAGTACCCCATGGAGCACGAGGTGGTGGTCGAGGAGCTGAACGACATCTACCACTGGCTGGCCAGGCAACTTCAATAACCCAAGCCGCCTGTAGTTGTGCGTCAGTTCCACTACGCCGCGCAGGGTTCTTGCATTACACTGCCCGGCGTACATTCCTTAACCAGTTGACGAGACGACCGTGCTCAAGGCACTTAAAAAAATATTCGGCAAGGGAGACGACGCCCCGCAGGCTGTCGCGCCTGCTGCCAGCGTTGCATCGCCCGCGCCCGTTTCCGAGGCCCGTCCAGTAACCGCACCCAAGCCACCGCGCGCCAAACCTGCCCCCAAGGCCAGCCAGCCGGTGGCAACCGCGCCTGCGGCGGCAACGCCGGCAAAAGAAAAACCGCGCCGCGAGCGCAAGCCCAAGCCGCAGGCCAGCCTGTGGAAGCCGGAAGACTTCGTGGTCGAGCCGCAGGAAGGCAAAACCCGCTTCCATGACTTCAAGCTGTCCAACGAACTGATGCACGCCATCCACGACCTGGGCTTCCCGTACTGCACGCCGATCCAGGCACAGGTGCTGGGTTACACCCTGCGTGGGCAGGACGCGATCGGCAGGGCCCAGACGGGTACGGGCAAGACGGCAGCGTTTCTGATTTCGATCATTTCCCAGTTGCAGCAGACCCCACCGCCCAAAGAGCGCTACATGGGCGAACCCCGTGCGCTGATCATCGCGCCCACCCGCGAGCTGGTGGTACAGATCGCCAAGGACGCTGCGGCCCTCACCAAGTACACCGGCCTGAACGTGATGAGCTTCGTCGGTGGCATGGACTTCGACAAGCAACTGAAGGCGCTGGAAGCCCGGCACTGCGACATTCTGGTGGCCACCCCAGGCCGGCTGCTGGACTTCAACCAGCGCGGCGAGGTGCACCTGGACATGGTCGAGGTGATGGTGCTGGACGAAGCGGACCGCATGCTGGACATGGGCTTCATCCCCCAGGTACGGCAGATCATCCGCCAGACCCCGCCCAAGAGCGAACGCCAGACCTTGCTGTTCTCGGCCACCTTCACCGACGACGTGATGAACCTGGCCAAGCAGTGGACGACCGACCCGGCCATCGTCGAAATCGAGCCCGAGAACGTTGCCAGCGAAACGGTCGAGCAGCATGTGTATGCGGTGGCGGGCAGCGACAAGTACAAGCTGCTGTACAACCTGGTTACCCAACACCAGTGGGAACGGGTGATGGTATTCGCCAACCGCAAGGACGAAGTGCGGCGCATCGAGGAAAAACTGGTGCGTGACGGCATCAATGCCGCGCAGCTTTCAGGCGACGTGCCCCAGCACAAGCGTATCCGCACGCTGGAAAACTTCCGTGAAGGGCGCATCACCGTGCTGGTTGCCACCGATGTGGCCGGGCGGGGTATTCACATCGACGGTATCAGCCACGTGATCAACTTCACCTTGCCCGAAGACCCGGACGACTACGTGCACCGTATCGGCCGTACTGGCCGTGCAGGCACCAGCGGTGTGTCGATCAGCTTTGCCGGGGAGGATGACTCGTATCAGTTGCCCGCGATCGAAGAACTGCTGGGCCGCAAGATCAAGTGCGAGATGCCGCCAGATGAACTGCTGCAGCCCGTGCCGCGCAAGCATCACTGACCTGTACCGGCCTCTTCGCGGGTAAATCGGATCGCCGCACCGCCGCTCCCACAGGTAGGGCGCCTGCTCCAGCAGATAAGGTGCATGACTAGGTGGGAGCAACTGTCTTACACAAGATCTGAAAGTTGGCTCAATCACTGTGGGAGCGGGTTTACCCGCGAACCGGGGCATAGCCCCGGCCACCCAACACAGGGCTACCAGCGCCCCGCCGCATCCTGGTCACTCTGCCTGCCCTCGACCCAGTGCGGGCCGTCCCCGGTCATTTCCTTCTTCCAGAACGGCGCCCGGGTTTTCAGGTAATCCATGATGAAGTTGCAGGCATCGAACGCGGCCTGCCGGTGAGCACTGGCCACCCCCACGAACACAATGGGCTCGCCCGGCTCCAGCGCCCCGATGCGGTGCAGCACTTCGACCTTCAACAGCGGCCAGCGCTGCTGGGCCTCGGCGGCAATCTTGGCCAGGGCCTTCTCGGTCATGCCCGGGTAATGTTCAAGAAACATCCCCGCCACCTCGCGCCCTTCGTTGAAATCCCGCACGTAGCCGACAAAAGCGACAACCGCCCCCACACCCGCGTTGGCCGCGTGCATGGCATTGACTTCCAGCCCCGGGTCGAATGCAGCCTCCTGAACGCGCACAGCCATGTTCAGCCTCCTGTTACCGGCGGGAAGAACGCCACTTCATCGCCCTCTTCCAGCGGCTCATCGAGCTTGCACAGTTCTTCATTGCGTGCACACATCAGGTTCTGCTCGCCCAGCACGTCGTACGGCGCGCCCCTGGCCACCAGCGCCTGACGCACATCGTCGAGCACCGCGAAAGCACCTTCGACACGCTCCGCGTCCACCCCCAGCCGTTCGCGGTAACGGGCGAAATACATCACCTTCACGTTCATCAGCCTTGCACCTTGTAATGGCCACTTTTGCCGCCGAGCTTTTCCAGCAGGCGCACCTGTTCGATGACCATACCCTTGTCCACGGCTTTGCACATGTCATAAAGGGTCAGTGCCGCGACACTGGCCGCCGTCAGCGCTTCCATCTCCACACCGGTCTGCCCGGCCAACTTGCAGCGGGCGACGATCTTCACCGCATCCTCACCCTCGGCATCGAGCTCCACCTTCACGCTGGTCAGCATCAATGGGTGGCACAACGGGATCAGATCACTGGTCTTCTTCGCCGCCTGAATGCCGGCGATGCGCGCCACGGCAAACACATCGCCCTTGGGGTGTGCGCCATCCACGATCATCTGCAAGGTTTGCGGCAGCATGCGCACTCGCGCCTCGGCGGTGGCCTCACGCTCGGTGACGGCTTTTTCAGTGACGTCGACCATGTTGGCCCGCCCCTGGGAATCAAGATGTGTCAGCACTGCTCTGCTCCTGTGAAGGGAGCAACGAGTGTAAACCTGTGGGTCAGCTTTAGGCACGGGTTTGTAGCCGGGCGGGAAGTTGGAGCGGCCCGAGCAGGCCGCCCCGATGTGCCGTTACATGTGCGACTCGGCGTACTCGGCCAGCACCGACCGCGGCACACCCTGCAGGGTGATGTGCACGCCGTGGGGGAAGTCCTTGAAGCGCTCGGTGAGGTAGGTAAGGCCCGAGCTGGTGGCGGACAGGTAAGGTGTGTCGATCTGCGCCAGGTTACCCAGGCACACCACCTTGGAGCCGGCACCGGCACGGGTGATGATGGTTTTCATCTGGTGCGGGGTAAGGTTCTGACATTCATCGATGAGGATCAGGCTCTGCTGGAAGCTGCGCCCACGGATGTAGTTCAGTGACTTGAACTGCAACGGTACCCGCTCGAGGATGTACTCCACGCTGCCATGTGTGCTTTCGTCGTCCATGTGCAAGGCTTCGAGGTTGTCGGTGATCGCACCCAGCCAAGGCTCCATCTTCTCGGCCTCGGTACCCGGCAGGAAGCCGATCTCCTGGTCCAGCCCCTGCACGCTGCGGGTGGCGATGATGCGCCGGTAGCGCTTGCTGACCATGGTCTGCTCGATGGCGGCAGCCAGTGCCAGGATGGTCTTGCCCGAGCCCGCGGCGCCGGTCAGGTTGACCAGGTGAATATCTGGGTCCAGCAGGGCGAACAGCGCCAGGCTCTGGTGAATATCCCGTGGCTTCAGGCCCCAGGCTTCCTGGTGCAGCAGCGGCTCCTGGTGCAGGTCGAGCAGCAGCAGTTCGTTTTCACGGATGCCTTTGATCCAGCCAACGAAGCCCTGCTCGTCGATGATGAACTCGTTGACGTGCACCGCCGGCAGGTTCTCGGCCAGTTGCACACGGTGCCAGGTACGGCCACGTTCCTGGCGCGTATCCACCTTGTTCACCCGGTCCCAGAACGAACCTGTGACCGAGTGGTATCCCTTGGACAGCAGCGACACGTCGTCTACCAACTGGTCGGTGCTGTAGTCTTCGGCCGCAATGCCACAGGCGCGCGCCTTCAGGCGCATGTTGATGTCTTTGGTGACCAGCACCACATCCAGGTCGGTGCGCCGTGCCCGCACTTCCAGCAGCTGGTTGATGATGATGTTGTCGTTGAGGGTTTCCGGCAGCAGGCGATTAGGCTCGTTGCGCGGGGTCATCAGAATGGACAGGAAGCCCTTGGGCCCGCTCTTGCCACGCTGGATGGGTACACCCTGCTCGACCACGCTGGGTGAGGCGTCCCCCAGGGTCTGGTCGATCAGGCGGATGGCCTGGCGGCATTCGGCGGCGATGCTCTGTTTGCCGGCCTTGAGCTTGTCGAGTTCCTCCAGCACCGTCATCGGGATGGCGACGTGATGCTCCTCGAAGTTGAGTAATGCGTTAGGGTCGTGAATCAGGACGTTGGTATCGAGCACATAGAGGATTGGCTTGCTGGAGGAAGGGGTGCGTCCTTGGTCATCCATACTCGGTCACCTTATGTCGAAGCCACACGGCGCGGTCTGTTACGCCGCAAAGTGACTGCCGGTCTCCCCGTATCCGCGTTGTTACGGGCGGGAAGCGAACCTGGCCAGGTGAGCCTGTATGACGCCACCTGTGCTGCAGGAATCGGCTGTCTGGTTTCTTCATACCGCAAAAGGCATGACCGGAAAAAGCATTTTTACGCGTTTTTGAAGTTTATTTTTCCGATTGACGAACTGCCCTTGGCGGGGCGGCCAGGCGGGTCTACAGTCAGAAGTCAGATTGCTCATTGTGCATAAGCATATTCCTTGCAGCCCTGCCAGCCGATGCCGCTCTGTGCGGTGTGCTCCAGCAGCCATTGCACGGCGGGCTGGGCTTTGGGCAGGGCATCGTGAAACTGGATCACCCCCTTGCGCCACAGCAGCATCAAGGTCAGCACCCGCTGGGCCGAGGCCTGGGCATCCAGCGCGCCGTCATCCTGGGCGTCGATGTCCCACAGTGACACGCGCAGTTGCTGGCTGGCCATGAACGCGTCCCCATCCGCCCTGCGCTGGCCATAGGGGGGCCTGAACAATGGCACGTATTGCTCAGGCAGATCTGCCTGCACCCGCCCCTGGCTGCGCCTGAGCGAGTCCTGCCAGCCATTCCACTGCGCGTGGGACCTGTACTCCCAGCCCTGAATACCTACGCACTGCCCGTCATACAACGTGCGCAGGGCGTCGAGCGAGGTGCCCTCGCGACGTTGCTGCAAACGGTTGCCCAGGACGAAAAAAGTCCCTTCCAGCTTCTGCCCGCGCAGGTAGTCGGCCAACGTATCGGTACTGCCACCCACCGGCCCCGGCCCACCAACGAAGGTGAGCAGAAACAGCCGGTCGTTCAGTTCGTCGCCGTTGCGCTCGGCCGGTGACAGCCGCTCCACCTCACTGCTGGTTTGCGGCATCAACGCCGCCTTGCGCAGTTGCTCGTCCAGGTAGCGCACATGGAAGCGGTGGCTAGGCTCGACCCAGCCGGTGTAGAACGCGCCAACATCGGCAGCGAAGGTAGCGGCTTGCGTGCGCAGTTCTGCCATGGAGGTGACGGCGTAGCAGAACGAGGCATCCTGCTCGCAACTGCGCTGGGCCTGCTGGTAACCGCTCCACAGGCGCTGCCACATGCGCGCCCGCACCAGGCGCACCTTGTGCAGGTTGATCTGGCGCAGCCCCAGCCGCGCCGCCAGCGCCGCATCGTCGAGCAGCTCGCTTTCATGCAGCACCTGGGCAAACGACAGTATCTCGGCACGCGACGCCACGTCGAACAGCACCGGGCTGTCCAACTGCTCGGGCCACAGGCTGCGGTCCAGGCTCACCTGGTCGCTGGGCGCGGCGTGCACGGCCACGCTCAGCAGCGCGGCCAGCAGGGCTGAGGCTATGCGCACGGTCCAAGGCTCCCCAATGGCAAAACAGGCACTATAGCGCCTGCACGCTCCATGAGCGCCCACTATCGTCGCCATAGTTTGGACTTGCCACGCCCAGCCCGTAGAATTCACGGTCAACGATGCCAGGAGCCGACCCGATGCTGACGGTGATTTCCCCCGCCAAGACCCTCGACTACGACACCCCGCCGGTGACCGAGCGTTTCACCCTGCCCGCTTACCTCGATGACTCGCAGGAACTGATCGGGCAGCTGCGCGAACTGAGCCCGGCGCAGATCAGCGAACTGATGCACCTCTCCGACAAGCTTGCCGGCCTGAACGCCGCCCGCTTCGGCAGCTGGACGCCGCACTTCACCCCACAGAACGCCAAGCAGGCGTTGCTGGCCTTCAAGGGCGACGTGTACACCGGGCTGGCTGCCGAAACCTTGGGCGAGGACGACTTCACCTTCGCCCAGGGCCACTTGCGCATGCTCTCGGGCCTGTACGGCCTGCTGCGCCCGCTGGACCTGATGCAACCCTACCGCCTGGAGATGGGCACCAAGCTGGCTAACGCCCGCGGCAAGGACCTGTACGCCTTCTGGGGCACCCGCATCAGCGAATGGCTGAACCAGGCCCTGGCCGAACAGGGCGACGACGTGCTGCTGAACCTGGCCAGCAACGAGTATTTCAGCGCAGTGAAACGCAGCGCGTTGAACGCCCGGGTGATCAACGTCGACTTCAAGGACCTGAAGAACGGCCAATACAAGATCATCAGCTTCTACGCCAAGAAAGCCCGCGGCATGATGACCCGCTTCGCCATCGAAGAGCGCATCAGCGACCCAGCGCAGCTCAAGCAGTTCGATGTGCAGGGGTACTACTACAGTGCCGAGCAGTCGAAAGCGGATCATCTGGTGTTTTTGCGGGATCATCCTGGCGAGTGAGCCCGGTTGCGAGCGGGCTGGTGTCAGGGCAGTCGCACGTACCCTGACCTCAGCCCGGCCACTTCCAACCCCTGTGGCCATATCGAGCCAATGCTCACCGGCACCTTGCTCGGCAACTGGTTGGGGTGCTCACGGAACCACACATAACTCAGCCCTGCCTTGTCTTGCTCAACGGCATCGGGTGGCACTACCCATACCCGGTCCTTGCTCGAAACCAGCACTTCAACCTGGGCACTCATGCCCAAGCGCAGAGGTCGGCCGGGCTCCAGCGAAGGCAGATCGATGTCCGCCACCAAGTCGTACCAGGCGTCTTGCGCCCCCTCGGTTCTGGGCAGCTGTGCAATATGGGCAACCCGGCCTTGGAAAACCTGCCCGGCGACTGTGACCCGGGCCTGCTGGCCTTCATGAACGGTAGGCAGGTCCTGTATCCAGGCTGCCGGTAGGCTCGTCCGCCACCAATAACGAGGGCTCGGTTACCAGAGCCCGGGCGATAGCAACACGCTGGCGCTGGCCACCCGATAGCTCGGCAGAGCGTTGCGGGCCAAGCTCACCAATACCTACCGCTTCCAGCTGGTTCTGGGCGAGTACCCGGGCTGCTGGCAGGCGCAACCCACGGTAGGAAAGCGGCAGCGCGACGTTATCCAGGGCGGACAGACGCGGCAGCAGGTTAAAGCTCTGGAAGACGAACCCGATCAGACGATTGCGCACGACAGCGCACTGGTCGGCGCTGGCCCCTGTCATGTCATTACCCACCAACTGCACACGGCCAGAGCACGGCCTGTCCAGCAGACCGATCAGGTTCAGCAGCGTACTTTTGCCTGAACCGGATGGGCCGACAATGGCGCACGTTTGCCCACTTGGAACAACAAGGTTGACGTCCTTGAGCACGGGCAACCCGGCATGGAAGCGGCTCACCTCGGTGAGGCTCACGATGGCGCTCATGCGAGGCCTCCGGGCTTGATCGATGGATCAATCGGCGGATGCGCTTTTTCAGCCTCATCTTCGAGTTTACGCACCGTTTTCAAGATCATTTCAATCAGCGGATCGTCTTCGCTGCCTTGTCGCTGGTCTGTTTTGCCGATCAGCAGCGTTAAATCGATTTCATAGTTACCGAAGCCTGCCTCCATAATGGGGGGCAAGCCTTTGTAATACTGAATCATCTCTCTCAGCGCATCGTCTCTATAACCGGTGTTGTCATACTCACTGTTAGCTTTATCGACGATGTAGTGTGTCCATAGCGCATAGCGATGACTGAGTTCCGTGCTCGCGGCCAAGCGTTCGTTGTGTGTAAAATCATAGCCTTCGTCGTAACCTATTAATGCAAGTTGTTCAGTACTCAGGCCTTTAAAAGGATTCTCGCCACTGCCGTTGAGAAAGTGGGTCGCACGCTTTGCGCGGTCCAGGAGTTCCGGGTCATCAGTGCTGGGAACAAATGCGTCATGCAGCGGCTTGGTTGAGGTGTATCCTCGCCCTCCCAACTCCATCTGAATCCGCGAGCCCAGCTTGGCAAGCTCCTGACGACTCAGTTGGCTATCACGAAGCGCTGCACGCTCCGCTGCAGCAGCCAGCTGACGTGCCAGGGCAGATACCCCAGAACGCACCTCACCCTGGTCGACCACTGTTGATACGGCGCTAGAGACTGCATTGTTCGCCGGTGACTCTGACTGGATTTTCTGTACCGCCCACTGAGATGACGGACTATTTTTTTGGATGCTGTCCATTACTACACCATTCGCTATTACACTTGAAAAATGCTCGCCTGTAGGCCCCACCCTGCATGCCTATAACGGCAAGTGACAGAGTGGGGAATCGGGAGAGGTTTATTTCATTGTGAACTCAGCTTTCCAGGCATAGTTGGCTCTAAATCCGGAGTTGACTGCAGTACACACAGCGCCGCCGGTCGGTGTGGCAGTCTTGTTCCATTTAGGCTGTTTGACGCCTCCTGACATCATCATCACAAACGTCGTGCTGAACGCACATGTTTTGCGTCCGATTGAGTAACGAATCATCGCACTATTCGTATCAGGGCTTACCAGCCGTTGTACTGTGAACCTGATGGTTTCACCTGGTTTCACCTCTTCGTGAGGCTTCGGACTGGCAATCTGGTACGTACTCGTCTCATTAGCATTCGTCAGCTGAAGCTTCACCGGCTCAGTGCCAAGGTTCCTGAAGGTCACTTCGACAGGTGGCCCGGCAAGCGCTGTACTCGCCGCAAGCAATGCGGCCGCCCCACAAAGGGTTCGGGTAAATGTTTTCATCGGTATCAAGCCTCGTCTCTTCCCTGTGGTTATGGGTGAGACGCCGTCATGGCAATAGCCACGGGCTGCCTGAGACGCTCCTTCGTACACAGTCATCCTCGACGACGTCCAGTGTGGTTGACGGCCATCGTGATAAAAACCTTAGCGCCCGAAGGGTCTTCAGTCGTAACAGGATATGCAAGCGCACCGCTAAACCTGTGTCAGCGCTACAAAAATTTGACGCCAAAAAAATAAACATCACTGTGAAAATTTCATAACGCCATCATGCCGCTTAACCCTTTTTGCAATTTTTTTATTAAAAAGATAGCGATACTGGCAAAAATACATCTAGAAACAATTCCACCCCGTATATACGGGGGTTTGACCGAACAGTGCTATCAAATTGAAACTACCTGATGAAGATCGATAACTGAAAGATCCTTCATGCAGCCCCATCCCATCGCGGAACTTACCTTCTTGAGGCCGCTCATAGTGCCGTAACGATTTTCATGCCCCCGGGGTGTGAGAAATAACGTACAGATGACCGAGCAGGCTTTACGCCTCAACCTGAAACTTCCGACCGGCCAGGCGACCGCGTTCGCAACGGCTGTTCATGCAGGAGAAACGCGCCCAACACATCGTCCACGTGGTTGATTTCAAAGGTTTTTTCAACTTGAAAGAACAAGCACTGCAGCGCGCCAGGTTGCGCACTGCAATAAAGACGACGACAGATCAGGGCCTGTTTTTAATTAACGGCTTAATGCTGCCTACTTGCAGTGCATCTACAAATGCGCTGAACAACTTACTTTATCTGCGCTTGGCGAAGTGTGCATCTGCCACGCCCCCTTGCGCCCAGAAATTGCGGTTGATCCACCCAGTTCAACGCTGGCGAACAGTGTCGGCATGATAAACACATGAGGTGATAGCGATGCGTATCAGCATCTTTGGTTTGGGTTATGTAGGTGCAGTCTGTGCAGGCTGCCTCACGGCACGTGGCCATGAAGTGATCGGTGTGGACGTGTCCGCCACCAAGATCGACCTGATCAATCACGGCAAGTCGCCCATCGTCGAGCCGGGCCTGGAAACGCTGCTGCAACAGGGGATCGCCAATGGCCGCCTGCGCGGCACCACCGACTTTGCCGAAGCCATCCGCGCCACTGACGTGTCGATGATCTGCGTGGGTACGCCGAGCAAGAAAAACGGCGACCTGGGCCTGGAGTACATCGAGTCGGTGTGCCGTGAAATCGGCTATGTGCTGCGTGAAAAGGCCAGCCGCCACACCATCGTGGTCCGCAGCACCGTGTTGCCGGGTACCGTGAAGAACGTGGTCATCCCGATTCTGGAGGACTGCTCGGGCAAACGCGCCGGCATCGACTTCGGCGTGGCGGTGAACCCGGAGTTCCTGCGTGAAAGCACCGCCATCAAGGACTACGACCAGCCGCCCATGACCGTCATCGGTGAACTGGACAGCGCCAGCGGCGACGTGCTGCAAGCCCTGTATGAAGAACTGGATGCCCCGGTCATCCGCAAGTCGGTCGAAGTGGCCGAGATGATCAAGTACACCTGCAATGTGTGGCATGCCACCAAGGTCACGTTCGCCAACGAGATCGGCAACATTGCAAAGGCCGTGGGTGTGGATGGCCGCGAAGTGATGGAAGTGGTGTGCCAGGACAAGGCGCTCAACCTGTCCCAGTACTACATGCGCCCTGGCTTCGCCTTCGGCGGCTCGTGCCTGCCCAAGGACGTGCGCGCCCTCACCTACCGCGCCGCCAGCCTGGACGTGAAGGCGCCGCTGCTGGACTCGCTGATGCGCAGCAACGAATCCCAGGTGCAGAACGCCTTCGACATGATCGAAAGCCACGACAAGCGCAAGGTCGCCCTGCTGGGCCTGAGCTTCAAGGCAGGCACCGACGACCTGCGCGAAAGCCCACTGGTGGAACTGGCCGAACGCCTGATCGGCAAAGGCTACCAGCTCGATATCTATGACGAGAACGTGCAGTACGCCCGCGTCCACGGGGCCAACAAGGAGTACATCGAGTCGAAGATCCCGCACGTGTCCTCGCTGCTCAACGCCGACTTCCAGAAGGTGATCGACAACGCCGACATCATCGTGCTGGGCAACCGTGACGAGCAGTTCCGCGCCCTGGCTCAAAAGGCACCGGCGGGCAAACAGGTGATCGACCTGGTGGGCTTCATGAGCAAGCCAACCAGCGCCCAAGGCCGTACCGAAGGCATCTGCTGGTAACGGCCGGGCCAGGCAACGCGGGCACCTCCCCGCGTTGCCTCTACTTCTGAATTCTCCACGGATGCTGAACATGCAAAGGCTTCAGACAGTGCTGTTGCAGTGCGCCGGTTGGCTGCTCTACATGAGCCTGCTCATGCTGATCGCCCTGGCCCTGCCAGCCGACATCTTCGACGCGCAGTCCAAGCACTTCATCTTCCTGGTCGGCGCAGTCGGCATCTGGCGCTACTCCATGGGCGCCACCCATTTCATCCGCGGCATGATCTTTCTCTACGGGGTGTACCCGTACCTGCGCCGCAAGGTGCAGCGCATGGGCAAGGCCGCCGACCCCTCGCATGTGTACCTGATGGTCACCAGCTTTCGCATCGAAGCACTGACCACCGCCCAGGTGTACAGCTCGGTGATCCGTGAAGCGATCAACTGCGGCTTCCCTACCACCGTGGTGTGCTCACTGGTGGAGATGTCCGATGAACTGCTGGTGAAGAGCCTGTGGGCCAAGTACAACCCGCCGCCCCACGTCACCCTCGACATCGTGCGCATTGCCGGTACCGGCAAACGGGACGGCCTGGCCTACGGCTTTCGCGCCATCTCGCGCATGCTGCCGGACGAAAATGCCGTGGTGGCGGTGATCGATGGCGACACCGTGCTGGCCGACGGCGTGGTACGCAAGACCGTGCCCTGGTTCAAGCTCTACCCCAACGTCGGTGGCCTGACCACCAACGAGTTCTGCGAAGTGCGCGGCGGCTACATCATGAGTGAATGGCACAAGCTGCGCTTCGCCCAGCGCCACATCAACATGTGCTCCATGGCCCTGTCCAAGCGCGTGCTGACCATGACCGGGCGCATGTCGATGTTCCGCGCCAGCGTGGTGACCGACCCCGAGTTCATCGCCGACGTGGAAAGCGACTCGCTGATGCACTGGCGCCTGGGCCGTTTCAAGTTCCTGACCGGTGACGACAAATCCAGCTGGTTCAGCCTGATGCGCCTGGGCTACGACACCTTCTATGTGCCGGACGCAGCCATCAACACGGTTGAACACCCGCCGGAAAAGAGCTTCTTCAAGGCTAGCCGCAAGCTGATGTACCGCTGGTACGGCAACAACCTGCGGCAGAACTCCCGCGCACTGGGCCTGGGCCTGCGCCGGCTGGGCCTGTTCACCGGCATCGTGCTGTTCGACCAGCGGGTGTCGATGTGGACCAGCCTGCTGGGCCTGACCGTAGCGGTGATCGCCAGCCTCAAGTTCGGCCTGGCCTTCTTGCTGGTGTACCTGCTGTGGATCGGCATCACCCGGCTGATCCTCACCATCATGCTGCTGTGCTCAGGCCACAGCGTGGGCCCGGCCTACCCGCTGATCCTCTATTACAACCAGATCATCGGCGCGCTGATGAAGATCTACGTGTTCTTCCGCCTCGACAAGCAGTCGTGGACGCGCCAGCCCACTGCCCTCAAGCGTGACCTCGCCAGCTTTCAACAATGGTTCAACACCTGGTCCTCGCGGGCCATGACCTTCTCGGCCGCCAGCATCTTCGTCGCTGTGCTGTTCATGGTCGTGTGACCCAACCCGGATCGGAACTTACAGGAACAGAGCCCCATGAATACCGCCGTGAATGTCAACGTCGTGCATGAGTCCGAAGCCCAGCGCCAGCATGCCCGGGTCCGCATCCCTGCCAAACTGCGTTTCCTCGATGCCCAGCGCCAGCCCCACGAAGTCAAGGTCGAGGACCTGTCCGCGGGTGGCCTGAGCTTCCATTCCCAGCAGCCGCTGGCCGTGGGCGAGGTGCTGCGCGGGCGGCTGCAGTTCACGGTCGACAACCTCGGCTTGTCGATGGACATCGAGTTCCAGGTACGTGCCTACAACGCAGGCGACGGCCGCACCGGCGCGCAGTTCCAGAACCTGGAACCCCGCGATATCGCCACCTTGCGCCACCTCATCACCAGCCACCTGTCCGGTGAGCTGATCACCCTGGGCGACGTGCTCAGCACCCTGCAACGTGACAACTTCACAAAGGCGCGCAAGCAGAAGGACAGCGGCAGCGGCCTGACCCCTTTTGGCCGCTTCAAGGCAGTCAGTGTGACCCTGGGTGTGTTCGTGGTGGGCATCGCCGCCTTTGGTTTTGTCGCCAAGTCGCTGTACGGCATGTACTTCGTCAGCCGCGCCGAAGCCGGCGTGGTCGCCGTGCCCGCCACCACCATCACCATGCCCCGTGACGGCACCGTCAACAGCCTAGTGCAGGCCGGCGGGCAGATCGGCAAGGGTGCGCCCCTGGCCAGCTTCACCACCAGCATGCTGGACATGCTCAAGGGCAGCCTGGACGACGCACAGCTGGAACCGGCCAAGATCGAAGAGCTGTTCGGCAAGCAGCTGTCCGGTACCCTCACCAGCCCCTGCGACTGTGTGGTCGCCCGCCAGTGGGTGGACGACGGCCAGTACGCCGCCAAGGGCCAGCCGATCTTCCAGCTGATCCCGCGCACCACCACCCCGACCGTGGAAGCACGCTTCAGCTACCGCCAGTTCGACGAGGTGAAGCCAGGCACCCGGGTCAACTTCCAGGTCGCCGGTGAAGACCAGGTGCGTACTGGCCAGATCGTCGGCAGCAGCAGCCTGAACAGCGAAGACCTGGCTGCCGACATCCGCGTGCAGATCAAACCCGACAGCGGCTTGCCGGCAGAGCTGGCCGGGCGCCCGGTGGCGGTCAGCAGCGACCGTGGGCCCTCGTTGAACGGGCTGTTCGACAGCGCTCAAGCCCGTGGGTTGTAAGGGGAACGCGTGATGAACTGCATGCCGCCGTTGCAAGGGCTGTGCCCTCGCCCCTTCACCTGGTGCACGCTCGCCCTAGCCGTGACCTTGGCCGGCTGCGCGGGCCTGCCCGACCAGCGCCTGGCCAACGAAGCCCTCAAGCGCGGGGACACCGCACTGGCCGAGCGCAATTACCAGGCCCTGGCAAACCTAGGCTACAGCGATGCCCAGGTGGGGCTGGCCGACATCAAGGTGGCCACCGGCAACCCGGCGCAACTCGAACAGGCCGAGGCGACCTACCGCGCTGCCGCAGCCACCTCGCCCCGTGCCCAGGCGCGCCTGGGCCGCCTGCTGGTGGCAAAGCCCGGCAGCACCCAGGCCGAACGCGAAGAGGCGCAAACCCTGCTCAAGCTCGCCGCCCGCCAGGGCCAGGGCAACACCCTGATCCCGCTGGCGATGCTGTACCTGGTGTACCCGCAAAGCTTCCCCGGTATCAATGCGCAGAAACAGATCGACCAGTGGCGCGCCGACGGTTACCCGGAGGCAGGCGTGGCCCAGGTGCTGCTGTACCGCACCCAAGGCACCTACGACCAGCACCTGGACGAGGTCGAACAGCTGTGCAAGGCCGCATTGGCCACTGCCGACAGCTGTTATGTGGAACTGGCGACCGTCTACCAGAAACGCGGCCAGGCCGAGCAGCAGGCCGCCCTGCTCAAGCAACTCAAGTCGGCTTACGCCCGCGGCGCCGTACCGGGCACCCGGGTAGACAGCGTGGCCCGGGTGCTGGCTGATCGCAGCCTTGGCCAGACCGACGAGAAAGCCGCCCAGGCGCTGCTCGAACACATCGCCCCGGCCAACCCGGCGTCCTGGGTGAGCCTGGCGCAGTTGCTGTACGACTTCCCAGAGCTGGGCGATACCGACCCGATGCTGGCTTACCTCGAAAAAGGCCGTGACGCACAGCAACCCCGCGCCGACCTGCTGCTGGGCCGCCTGTACTACGAAGGCAACCGCGTACCCGCCGACGCGGCCAAGGCCGAACAGCACCTGCAAGCGGCCGCCGAGGCCGGTGAGCCCAGCGCCCGTTACTACCTGGGCCAGCTGTACCGCCGCGGCTACCTGGGCAACGTCGAGCCGCAGAAGGCACTGGACAACCTGCTGGCCGCCGCCCGCGGCGGGCAGAACAGCGCCGACTATGCCCTGGCCCAGTTGTTCAGCGAAGGCCACGGCGTGCGCCCGCAGCCCGCCGACGCCTGGGTGTTCGCCCAACTGGCCCAGGCCAACCCTACGCCGCAGGCTGCCGAGCTGCTGCAGCAACTCGACCAGCAGCTCACGCCCGAGCAGCGCGACCAGGCCCAGCACACGCTCGCCCAGGAAACCCAGGCCCGCAGTGCCATGGCGCAAGGCGCCAACAGCATTCTGGCCCTCCAGGCCCTGCAGGGCGATGAACAAGACGAAGACGCCGAGGATTCGCTATGACGCTCAATGCCTTCATGAAAGCCGGCATCGGCCTGAGCTTCGCCCTGCTATGGTCCTGCCCCACCCTGGCGCAGCTGACCGCCGACAAGAATTTCGGCCTGGAAGTGAAAGTCACTGGCCAGTCCGAAGACGACCGCGACCTGGGCACCCGCCCCGGTGGCGATGTCAATGGCCTGGGCCTGGACCTGCGCCCTTGGGTGTACGGCGAGCGCGGTAACTGGAGCGCCTACGCCATGGGCCAGGCGGTCACCGCTACCGACACCATCGAAACCGACACCCTGCGCCAGAACGACGACGGCACCACCACCGACACGGCTGAAGACAGCCGTCAGCCAGACAAAAGCTACCTGGCCATGCGTGAGTTCTGGGTAGGCTACAGCGGCCTCACCGCCTACCCCGGCGAGCAACTGCGCCTGGGCCGCCAGCGCTTGCGCAGCGATGACGGCATGTGGCGGGACACCAACATCGAAGCCCTCAACTGGACCTTCGACACCACCCTGCTCAAGGCCGACCTGGGCGTTGCCCAGCGCTTCAGCGAATACCGCACCGACCTCACCGAACTGGCGCCACAGGACAAGGACCGCACCCACGTCTACGGCAACATAGCCACCCAGTGGACACCTGGCCACTGGGTTGGCCTGCGCGCCCACCATACCCATGACAGCGGCAGCCTGAAGCAGCCGGGTGAAACCGTTGATGCGCTGGACAAGACCCGCACCGGCGACCTGACCTGGCTGGGCCTGGAAGCCAACAGCGACGCCTACAACTGGCGCAACGATCACAGCATCAACTACTGGGGCAGCCTGACCTGGCTGACCGGTAACCGCGACACCCTCGGCAGCCGCCAGGTCGGCGACCAGCAAGTGGCCAGCGGCACCCAACGCGGTGACGTGAATGCCTGGGCCACCGACCTGGGTATGCGCCTGCGCCTCAACCCGCAGTGGCAGGTCGGCGCCGCCTATGCGCGCGGCAGTGGGGGTGGGGACGACGGCGGCAACAATTTCGAGCAAACCGGCCTTGAGAGCAACCGCTCCAACTTCACCGGCACCCGGTCGCGCGTGCACCGCTTCGGCGAAGCGTTCCGCGGCGAGCTGGGCAACCTGCAGGCGGCCACCCTGTTCGCCTCCTGGCAACTGCGCGACGACTACGACGCCAGCTTCCTCTACCACAAGTTCTGGCGCGTGGACGGCAAGCAGAATATCGGCTCCAGCGGCATCAACGCAGTGGTCAACGACAACGGCGTGAACCGCCCGCTGGTCGATGGCGAAAAGGACCTTGGCCAGGAAATGGACGTGGTCGTCACCAAGTACTTCAAGCAAGGCCTGCTGCCGGCGTCGATGAGCCAGGCCATCGACGAGCCCTCTGCACTGGTACGCCTGCGCGCCGGGGTATTCAAGCCGGGCGATGCATACGGCAAGGAGGCGGACAGCTACATGCACCGCGCCTTCGTCGATGTGATCTGGCGTTTCTGAGGCCGCGAGGGGATTGCCATGAACCTTCATCCACATTTGCGCCACGGCCTGCTGGCCAGCGCCCTGCTGCTGGCCAGCGGCCTGGTCGCCGCCGCAGAGCCGCGCCTGCTGGCCAAGGAACTGCAGCAGGCACGCACTTATACGGTGTCCAGCGCGCCGACCGAACCGCTGCGCATGGACCCGCCCACGCTGCCCGACCTTTCCGGCTACACCGCGCAGGCCGTGCAGAGCAAGATCGACCGCAGCCACCCGGGCAAGGTCACGGTGCGCCGCATGTTCCAGGAAGACAGCCTCAAGGAGTTCGTCGGCGGCGACAACAAGGCCGCCGAGTGGGTGCAGCGCCAGCACGGCATTCCACAGGCCATCTTCATCGATGACGGCCATGTCGACCTGGCGCAACTGAGCCGCCAGGTGCCCAGGCAGTACCTGAACGAAGTGCAGCCGGGTGTGTACCTGGCACGCCTGCCCATCGTGGTCGGGCGCAGGGGCACGCTGGAGATCAACAGCAAAGTCAGGCAACTGCGCCTGTCCGAGGAAGGCGGTGCGTTTCTGGTGAACGACGGCAAGCTGTTCGTCACCGACACCCAGGTGACCGGCTGGCGCGAACAAAGCAACGGCCCGGCCACGTTCCGCTCGCCCAAGGCGTTTCGCCCGTTCCTGCTGTCGTGGGGCGGCACCGAGACCTACATCGTCAACACCACCATGGCCAGCCTCGGCTATGCCAAGTCCAAGTCCTACGGCGTGAGCATTTCGCAGTACACGCCCAACCTGGCCAGGCGCATGGGCCGGCCCGAGCCGACCGGCTGGATCATCGGGTCGCAGTTCAGCGACATGTGGTACGGCTTCTACTGCTATGAAACCCGCGACTTCGTGGTGAAGGACAACACCTACCGTGACAACATCGTCTACGGCATCGACCCGCACGACCGCTCCCATGGCCTGATCATTGCCGGCAACACGGTGCATGGCACGCGCAAGAAGCACGGCATCATCGTGTCCCGCGAGGTGAACGACAGCTGGATCATCAACAACAAGAGCTTCGACAACAAGCTCTCCGGGGTGGTGGTCGACCGTAACAGCATCAACAACCTGGTGGCCTACAACGAGATCTACCGCAACCACACCGATGGCATCACCCTGTACGAAAGCGGCGACAACCTGATCTGGGGCAACAAGCTGGTCAACAACCGTCGCCACGGCATCCGCGTGCGCAACAGCGTGAACATCCGGCTGTACGAAAACGTCGCCATGGCCAACGGCCTGGTGGGGGTGTACGGCCATATCAAGGACCTGTCCGACACCGACCGCGACATCGCCCTGGACCCGTTCGATACCAAGGTGTCGCTGATTGTGGTGGGCGGGCAGCTGGTGGCCAACGGCTCCGGCCCGCTGTCCATCGACTCGCCGCTGTCGGTGGAGCTGTACAAGGTGGCCATGCTGGCCCCGCGCAAGGCCAGCGGTATCACCCTCAGTGGCGTGCTGGGCCAGCGCCAGGACGAAATCCTCGACCTGCTGGTGCGCCAGCAGAAGGCTGTGCTGATCGACCCGGTCGAACGCCAGGCCGAAATGATCGATTAAGGAAGCCCCGACCATGACCGCACACACCCTCAAACTGCTGGGCGTTACCTGCGCCCTTCTGGCCATCAGCCAGGGCGCGCGCGCCGACCAGGTGAAGGCCCCCACCTTCACCGCCCAGCCGTGCTGCCAGCTGTGCCCCGAAGCGCACGATGCCAGCCGCTACACCACCCGCTATCAGCAGAACTTCACCACGCTGGTGCAGGCCAAAGGGGACTGGCTGTTCCGTACCCGGGAAGACCTGCGCACCGAATTCGGCACCACACCGGCCGGCTACAAGCGCCTGCAGCAGGTGCACGACGCCTTCAAGAAGCGCGGTGTCGAGCTGGTGGTGGTGTACCAGCCCACCCGTGGCCTGGTGAACCGCAACATGCTCGAACCGGCTGAAAAAGCCGCCTTCAACTACCAGAAGGCATTGGGCAACTACCAGGCCATGCTCAAGCGCTTTGCCGGCATGGGCTACAACGTGCCCGACCTGTCGCCCTTGACCAACGAGCAACTGGCCGCTGCCGACCAGGGCAAGGACTTCTACTTCCGCGGCGACCAGCACTGGACCCCGTACGGCGCCGAACGCGCCGCGCGAATCGTGGCCGACACGGTGCACAAGATGCCGGCTTTCGAGGGCATCCCGCGCAAGGAATTCGAAACCACCCAGTCTGGGCGCATGGGCAAGACCGGCACCCTGCATAACGTGGCCGGGCAGCTGTGCGGCACCAGCTACGCCGTGCAGTACATGGACCAGTTCAGCACCGAGCCCAAGGGTGCCAGCGGCGATGGCGACGACCTGTTCGGCGACCAAGGCAACGCCCAGATCACCTTGGTGGGCACCAGCCACAGCGGCAAGAACTACAACTTTGCCGGCTTTCTGGAGCAGTACATCGGTGCCGACGTGCTGAACGTCGCCTTCCCCGGCGGCGGCCTTGAAGGCTCGATGATCCAGTACCTGGGCAGCGAGGAATTCCGGAAGAACCCGCCGAAGATCCTGGTGTGGGAGTTCTCGCCGCTGTACCGCCTGGACCAGGAGACCATCTGGCGGCAGATCCTCGGCCTGCTCGACGATGGCTGTGACGACCGCCCCGCGCTGATGAGCGCCAGCACTGCGCTCAAGCCTGGCCAGAACCAACTGATGGTCAATGGCAAAGGTGGCGTGATCAAGCCCTTGGTCAACCGCAACCTGCAGATGGACGTGAAGTTCGAAGACCCGTCGGTGAAGGTGCTGCAAGCCACCCTGTGGTACCTCAACGGCCGGCACGAAGACATCAAGCTGGAAAAGCCGGAAACCTCCGATACCGACGGCCGCTTCGTGTTCCAGATGCGCGAAGACGAGGACTGGGCCGATCAAAGCCTGTTGGCCTTCGAGGTGCAGGGGCCGGAAAAAGGCACCCAGAACGTCGAGGCCAAGCTCTGCAAACGCAACAACTTCGCCGGGCCTGCGCACACCGCGCAAGCCGGCCAGTGAGGCGACCATGACCCATTACACGCACATCCTGCGCCCCGCCCTGCTCGCCCTGGCCCTGTGCGGCAGTGCCGCACAGGCCGCCCTGGTACCGCCGCAGGGGTACTACGAAGGCATCGAAAAGCTCAAGACCGGCGACGGCAAGTTCCGCTGTGAAGCCGCGCCCAAACCCTATACCGGCGCGCTGCAATTTCGCAGCAAGTACGAGGGCTCGGACAAGGCGCGGGCCACCCTCAACCTCGACTCCGAACACGCCTTCCGCACCTCGACCGAAGCCATCACCACCCTTGAAAAAGGCGTGAGCAAGATGGTCACCCAGTACATGCGTGACGGCCGCCCGGCGCAGCTCGATTGCGCACTGACCTGGCTGGGCACCTGGGCCCGGGCCGATGCGCTGATGTCCACCCAGTACAACCACACCGGCAAGTCGATGCGCAAATGGGCGCTGGGCAGCATGAGCGGCTCCTGGCTGCGCTTGAAGTTCTCCCGCTCGCAACCGCTGGCGGCCCACCAGGCCGAGGCCGAACTGATCGAAAAGTGGTTCGCCCGCCTGGCCGAGCAGACCGTGCGCGACTGGAGCAACCTGCCCTTGCAGAAGATCAACAACCACAGTTACTGGGCCGCCTGGTCGGTGATGGCCACTGCCGTGGCCACCGACCGCCGCGACCTGTTCGACTGGGCCGTGAAGGAATACAAGGTGGGCGCCAACCAGGTCGACGAGCAGGGCTTCCTGCCCAATGAAATCAAACGCAGGCAGCGCGCCCTGGCCTACCACAACTACGCCCTGCCGCCGCTGGCGCTGATCGCAAGTTTCGCCCAGGCCAACGGCGTGGACCTGCGCAGCGAGAACAACTTCGCCCTGCAGCGCCTGGGCGAAGGCGTGCTGGCCGGCGCCCGCGACCCGCGCCATTTCGCCGAACGGGCAGGCGAGAAACAGGACATGAAGGACCTGAAAGTGGACACCAAGTACGCCTGGCTCGAACCCTGGTGTGCGCTGTACCACTGCGTAGGCGACACCCTGCAGCGCAAGCACGGCATGCAGCCGTTCAACAGCTTCCGCATGGGTGGCGACATGACCCGGGTGTATGACCCGAAAAACTGACGCAAGCCCGTAGGCGCGGGTAAACGCGCGCCTACGGAAAGTCTAGGTAGCCCACCGCGTCTGCGTGGGGGGTTTGGGGGGCGTTTGCCCTGAATGCTGTGAGCCAATTAGGAGAGCCGGGATGGTCTTCTCGTCCAACGTGTTCCTGTTCCTGTTCTTGCCGATCTTCCTCGGCCTGTACTACTTGAGCGGGCAGCGCTATCGCAACCTGCTGCTGCTGGTCGCCAGCTACATCTTCTACGCCTGGTGGCGGGTGGACTTCCTGGCGCTGTTCGCCGGCGTCACGCTGTGGAATTACTGGATCGGCCTGAAGGTCGGTGCAGCCGGCGTGCGTACCAAGCCGGCACAGCGCTGGCTGCTGCTGGGCGTGGGCGTGGACCTGGCAATACTGGGCTACTTCAAGTACGCCAACTTCGGCGTCGACAGCCTCAACGCCATCGTCACCTCGTTCGGCCTGGAGCCGTTCATCCTCACCCACGTGCTGCTGCCGATCGGTATCTCGTTCTACATCTTCGAGTCCATCAGCTACATCATCGACGTGTACCGCGGCGACACCCCGGCCACCCGCAACCTGATCGACTTCGCAGCGTTCGTGGCGATCTTCCCGCACCTGATCGCCGGCCCCGTGCTGCGCTTCAAGGACCTGGTGGAGCAGTTCAACAACCGCACCCACACCCTGGACAAGTTCTCCGAAGGCTGCACGCGCTTCATGCAGGGCTTCATCAAGAAGGTGTTCATCGCCGACACCCTGGCCGTGATCGCCGACCACTGCTTCGCCCTGCAGGCACCCACCACCGGTGACGCCTGGCTGGGGGCATTGGCCTACACCGCGCAGTTGTACTTCGACTTCAGTGGCTACAGCGACATGGCCATCGGCCTTGGCCTGATGATGGGCTTCCGCTTCATGGAGAACTTCAAGCAGCCGTACATCAGCCAGTCGATCACCGAGTTCTGGCGCCGCTGGCACATCAGCCTGTCGACCTGGCTGCGCGACTACCTGTACATCACCCTGGGTGGCAACCGCAAAGGCACCTTCAACACCTACCGCAACCTGTTCCTGACCATGCTGCTGGGTGGCCTGTGGCACGGCGCCAACTTCACCTACATCCTCTGGGGCGCCTGGCACGGCATGTGGCTGGCGATCGAACGCGCGCTGGGCATCGACACCAACCCGCAGCGTTTCAACCCGGTCAAATGGGCCTTCACCTTCCTGCTGGTGGTGGTCGGCTGGGTGATCTTCCGCGCCGAAAACCTGCACGTGGCCGGCCGCATGTATGGCGCCATGTTCAGCTTCGGCGACTGGCAGCTGTCGGAGCTCAACCGCGCCCAGCTGACCGGCCTGCAGGTGGCCACCCTGGTGATTGCCTACCTCACCCTGGCGTGGTTCGGCCTGCGCGACTTCTATCGCACGGCCACCCCGGCAGCGGCCCTGCCCACCCCGGCGCAGGTCAACGCCGACGGTTCGGTGGACGTGGACGTGACGCGGGTACTGACCCGTGTGCTGGTGCTGCTGTTGTTCGCCGCCTCGGTCCTCAAGCTTTCGGCGCAGAGCTACTCACCGTTCCTGTACTTCCAGTTCTGAGGGGCCTCACATGACCCGCACATTACGCATCACCTATTCCCTGTCGTTCCTCGGCCTGCTGGTAGGCATGGGCGTGTGGTCCCTCGGTGGCCTGCAGGGGTTCCAGCGCACGGCGCCGATGACCCTGCTGGACGGCAAGCTGGCCAAGGCCGCCGAGACGCACTACGACGCGCAGTTCCCGATCAAGCGCCTGGGCACCAACCTGTGGGCGGCCATGGATTTCAAACTGTTCAACGAGGGCCGCCCCGGTGTGGTATTGGGGCGCGACCAGTGGCTGTACAGCGACGAGGAATTCAAGCCCGCCGCTGGCGCCGAGCAACGGATGCAGGACAACCTGGCACTGATCCGTGGCGTGCGCGACACCCTGCAGCAACAGGGCAGCCAGCTGGTACTGGCGATCGTACCGGCCAAGGCGCGGGTGTATGACGAGTACCTGGGCAAGCAACGCCCGGCCAGCCTGCACGACGACCTGTACAACCGCTTCCATGCCAGGGCGCGCCAAGCCGGGGTGTTTGCCCCAGACCTGATGGCGCCGCTGGAACAGGCCAAGGCCCGCGGCCAGGTGTTCCTGCGTACCGACACCCACTGGACACCGATGGGCGCCGAGACCGCAGCCCAGGCCCTGGCCGAAGCGGTCGGCCGCCAGCACCTGCTCGTAGGCGAACAACAGGCCTTCGTTACCGAAGCCGGCCCCACCGCCCCGTACAAGGGCGACCTGACCCATTTCCTGCCGCTGGACCCGCTGTTCAGCAACCTGCTGCCGGCACCCGACACCCTGCAGCAGCGCACCACGCGCCCGGCGCAGGCCGAAGCACAGGGCGATGACGCGCTGTTCGCCGACACCCGCATTCCGGTGGCCCTGGTGGGCACCAGCTACAGCGCCAACCCGCACTGGAATTTCCTGGGGGCACTGCAGCAGGCGCTGCGCAGCGACGTGGCCAACTACGCCGAAGAGGGCCACGGGCCACTGGTGCCGATGCTCAAGTACCTGCAAAGCGACGCGTTGCGCAATGCCCCGCCGCAAGTGGTGGTGTGGGAATTCCCCGAGCGTTACCTGCCGATGAAAACCGACCTCAGCCGCTTCGATCCGCAGTGGATCGCGCAGCTGAAGAACACCCGCAAGTCCGAAGCAAACCTGGCCATGTCGTCCACCCGGACGCACCCCTGATAGAGAGGAAACCGCACATGACTCCTAAAACTTCCATTGCCAAGGCCCTCACCCTCGCAGCCGGCCTGTCCCTGGCATCACTGCAGGCCTTCGCCGGCGCCGACGCCGCCCTCTACGGGCCGAGCGCGCCAAAAGGCTCCACCTTCGTGCGCCTGTTCAACGCCGCCAGCGCACCGGCTGCCGCCAGCGTCGGCAATACCCAGATCAAGCAGGTGGGTGCCCAGGCCAGCAGCGACTTCAGCTTCCTGCCAGGCGGTGACTACACCGCCCAGGTCGGCGGCAAGCAGGTGCCGGTGCAACTGGCCTCCGACAAGTACTACACCCTGGTCAACAGCGGTACCGGCAACCCGCAGCTGGTGGAGGAGCCGCCGTTCAAGAACAAGCAGAAGGCCCTGGTACGCGTGCAAAACCTGAGCGACCAGTCACTCACCCTGAAAACCGCCGACGGCAAGACCGAAGTGGTCAAGCCGGTGGCCGCCCACGGCCGTGGCGAACGGGAAATCAACCCGGTCAAGGTCAACCTGGCGCTGTACCAGGGCAGCAAGAAAGTGGGTGACGTGAAACCCGTCGCCCTGGAGCGCGGCGAAGCGGCCGTGCTGTACGTCACCGGTTCCGGCAGCGCGCTGTCGCCGGTCTGGGTCACCCGCCCGGTATCGGGCAACTGATTCCAACTACCCCTCGATGACTAGTGGAGAAACACGATGATCCCGGTAATTCTTTCTGGTGGTAGCGGTTCGCGCCTGTGGCCCCTGTCGCGCAAGCAGTTCCCCAAGCAGTTTCTGGCCCTGACCGGCGAGCACACGCTGTTCCAGCAAACCATCGAACGGCTGGTGTTCGAAGGCATGGATGCGCCCATCGTGGTCTGCAACAAGGACCACACCTTCATCGTGCAGGAGCAACTGGCCGCGCTGTCTCTGCAGACCCAGGGCATCCTGCTGGAGCCATTCGGGCGCAACACCGCGCCTGCCGTGGCCATGACCGCCATGAAACTGGTGAATGAAGGCCGTGACGAGCTGATGCTGGTACTGCCAGCCGACCATGTGATCGATGACCAGAAGGCCCTGCAACGCGCGCTGGCCCTGGCCACGGTAGCCGCCGAACGTGGCGAGATGGTGCTGTTCGGGGTGCCGGCGACCAAGCCTGAAACCGGCTATGGCTACATCCGTTCCAGCCAGGATGCCTTGTTGCCCGAAGGGGTGGCGCGGGTGGCCCAGTTTGTGGAAAAGCCCGATGAGAAGCGCGCTGCCGAGTTCGTTCAGGCCGGTGGCTACTTCTGGAACAGCGGCATGTTCCTGTTCCGTGCCAGCCGCTTCATCGAAGAACTGAAAAAGCACGACCCCGACATCTACGACACCTGCATGCTGGCCCTGGAACGCAGCCAGGCCGATGGCGACACGCTGAGCATCGATGAAGCCACCTTCGCCTGCTGCCCGGACAACTCCATCGACTATGCGGTGATGGAGAAAACCCGGCGCGCCTGCGTGGTGCCGATGTCGGCCGGTTGGAGCGACGTGGGTTGCTGGTCGTCGCTGTGGGATGTGCACGACAAGGACGACAACGGCAACGTCACCAAGGGCGACGTGATGGTGCAGGACAGCCACAACTGCATGATCCACGGCAATGGCAAGCTGGTGTCGGTGATCGGCCTGGAGAACATCGTGGTGGTCGAGACCAAGGACGCCATGATGATCGCCCACAAGGACAAGGTTCAGGGCGTGAAGCAGATGGTCAAGTCGCTGGACGAGCAGGGCCGCAGCGAAACCCAGAACCACCTGGAAGTCTATCGCCCGTGGGGCTCGTACGATTCGGTGGACATGGGCGGCCGCTTCCAGGTCAAGCACATCACCGTGAAGCCGGGCGCCAGCCTGTCGTTGCAGATGCACCACCACCGTGCGGAACACTGGATCGTGGTGTCCGGCACCGCCGAGGTCACCTGTGACGAGAAGGTATTCCTGCTGACCGAGAACCAGTCCACCTACATCCCGATCGCCTCGGTACACCGCCTGCGCAACCCCGGCAAGATCCCGCTGGAGATCATCGAGGTGCAATCGGGCAGTTACCTGGGCGAGGACGATATCGAGCGTTTCGAGGACGTGTATGGGCGTACCTCGGTGGCGGCAGAGGGCGCGACCGGCCTGGGTTGATGAGGCCGGTGTAGGCACTGGCTTGCCAGCGATGGGCTCGAACGGGTCAAGGCAGTGACTGCCGCCGTTTTGAGCCCATTCCCATTTCACGCTACGATGCTCAGACCCCGCGCAACTCAGGTCTGCATCCCCATGATCATCGGCGCCCTGCTCATCCTTACCTGGCTGGTACTGCTGCTGCGCTACCCGGCCAAGGCATTGCCGATCTCCCTGGCGGCCATTGGTGGGCTGGGGCTGGTGGCGCTGTTCGTCATCTGGCAGGACAGCCGCGAGGCGTCGCAACTGGCGCGGGTAGACCTGCGGCTGGTCCATGCACCTGCCCAATGCCCGGCCGACCGCCCATTGCAAGTCACAATCCGCAACGACAATACGGTGCCGCTCACCGAACTGCGCTGGCGGGTGGCCGCCTATGCGCCGGGCGACACCGTCAACCTTGCCGAAAACACCTACAACGCACCGCGCTACCGTGGCCCTGGCGAACTGCAGGCGGGTGCCCAATGGAGCGACTGCCTGCCATTGCCCCCACTGCGCGCAGGCTACCGTGCGCAAACCCTGGAATTCCGCGCCGAGCACCTGCAAGGCACCTTCGCCAACTAACCGCCCCTGACCTAAGGCTCTGCCATGCCCACCGTTCTGATCACCGGTTGTTCCAGCGGCATCGGCCGCGCCCTGGCCGACGCCTTCCGCGATGCCGGCCATGAAGTGTGGGCCACCGCCCGTAAACCTGAAGACGTTGAACGCCTGGCCGCTGCAGGTTTTACTGCCAGGCCGCTGGACGTCAACGACCCGCAGGCACTGACCCGGCTGGCCGAGGAACTGCCCACCCTCGATATCCTGATCAACAACGCAGGCTACGGCGCCATGGGGCCCCTGCTAGATGGTGGGGTAGACGCCATGCAGCGCCAGTTCCAGACCAATGTGTTCGCGCTGGTGGGGGTAACCCGCGCGTTGTTCCCGTTGCTGCGCCGGTCCAGAGGCCTAGTGGTGAATATCGGCAGTGTGTCGGGTGTGCTGGTGACGCCGTTCGCCGGGGCTTACTGCGCCTCCAAGGCCGCCGTGCATGCGCTGACCGACGCCCTGCGCCTGGAGCTGGCGCCGTTCGGCGTTCGGGTCATGGAGGTGCAGCCCGGTGCCATCGCGTCGCAGTTTGCCAGCCATGCGCAACACGAGGCTGAGCAGTTGCTGGCACCGACGTCGCCCTGGTGGCCGTTACGTGAGCAGATCCAGGCCAGGGCCCGTGCTTCCCAGGACAGGCCCACCCCTGTGGCGAGCTTTGCCCAAGGTGTGCTGGCGGCAACGCGGCGCTCGCCTGTACCGGTGCTGGTCAGGCTGGGCAATGGCAGCACCGCCCTGCCGCTATTGGCGCAAGTGCTGCCGCGGCGGCTGCTGGACTGGGTGTTGCGCAAAAGGTTTGGGTTGTTGCGCGGGCTTTGAGGCAGGACGTGGTTTGTGCGGTGGTGCGCAGATCGACACCAAGGTTCAACCCTGCTCAAACCCCTGCCACCCACCGCCCAGCGCCTTGTACAACCCCACCAGGGCCTGGGAAACCGCAGCCGAACTGTCGATCAGTTGCTCTTCACTGGTCAGCAAGGCGCCCTGCACGGTCAGTACATTGAGAAAGTCCACCGCGCCTTCCACGTACTGGCGCTGGGCCGTTTCCAGGGCGATACGGTTCTGGCGCACGGCTTCGGCCAGGTGATCGCGGCGCAATTGGCTGGCGTTGTACAGCCGCAGCACGTCGTCGATCTCGTGCCACGCGCCCAGCACAACCTTGCGGTAGTTCAAGGCCGCTTCCTGCTGCTGCGCCTCGCGCAACGCCAGGGTGCCCTTGAGCCGGCCACCTTCGAAGATCGGCAACGACAACTGCGGCCCGAACGCGAAGCGGCGCGAATCCCAGGCGCCGAAATCGGCCAGTTGCATGGCCTGGAAGCCGACATTGCCCGACAGCCGAATGCTGGGGTAGAAGTCGGCCTTGGCTACGCCAATGCTGGCCGTGGCCGCATGCAAGCGGGCTTCGGCCTGGCGAATGTCGGGCCGGCGCTGGGCCAGTTCGGACGGTAAACCGATAGCAAAGCGCTGTTGCGGTGCAGGCAGGTCGGCGCCCTGCTGCAGTTGGGCCTGCAGGCTGCGCGGTGGTTCGGCGGCGAGCAGGCTCAGGGCGTTGATCAGGTCGTCGCGCCGGGCTTCCAGCGTGGGCAGGCGCGCTTCGATGGACGCCACCTGGGCACTGGCCTGGGCCACGTCCAACCGGGTGGCGACGCCCTCGGCCTGGCGGTCTTCAGACAGCTTCAGGCTATGCCGGGCGACCTTGAGGTTGTCCTGCGTCACGGCAAGGGTGTGCTGCACGGCGCGCAACTGGATATAGTCCCCGGCGGTTTCCGAGAGCAATGCCAGCAACACGGCGCGGCGATCGTTTTCGGCCACCTGTACCGAGGCATCCGCCGCCTCTACTTGCCGTCGCACACGGCCCCACAGGTCAAGTTCCCACCCGGCCACCAGGTCACCCTGCCACAGGTTGAACGCCTGCTTGCCGGCCTTGCCCGAGGGGTCATTCAGGCCCTCGGCACTGTTGCGGGCGCGGCTGTAACCGGCGTTGGCCTCCACTGTCGGCGCTTCGTCGGCCGCCACTGTGCTGCGCATCGCCCGGCTTTGCAGCAGGCGCGCACTGGCCATCTGCAGGTCGAGGTTGCGCTCGGCAACCCGCTGGATCAGCGCGGTGAGCTGCGCATCGTGAAAGGTTTCCCACCAGCGGGTTTCCAGCGGCTCAGGTTGCGGTTGGCTAGCCGCAGCCTGGCCCTGGATACCGGCCCACTGTTGCGGGGCCTGGCTGTCGGGCCGCTGGAAATCCGGGCCCAGGGTACAGCCGGCCATGCACAGGGCCAGCAGCAACGGGCTCAAGCGTAATGCCGGCTTCATCGTGCACTGACCTCGCTGCCCTGCAGTGTTTGCGCCTGGGTATCAATGGTGGCCTCCACCGACATGCCAACCCGCAGGCGGCTCAGCAGGGGTTGCCCGTCATCGAACACGATTTTCACCGGGATGCGCTGCACCACCTTGGTGAAGTTACCCGTGGCGTTGTCTGGTTTGACGGCGGCGAAGGTGACGCCCGTTGCCGGGGCGATGCTTTGCACGTGGCCGTGCAGTTGCTCACCGGCGAAGGTGTCGACGCTGACAGTCACCGGCTGGCCGGGCTGCACGTGGGTCAGCTGGGTTTCCTGGAAGTTGCCGACCACATAGGCCTGCTGCAACGGCACCACCGAAAGCAGCCGCGCCCCAGGCGTTACATAGGCACCCACGCGCAAGGCGCGCTCACCCACCATGCCGTCCACCGGTGCAGTGATGCGGGTGTACGACAAATCCAGCTGGGCTTTCTCCAGGCCCGCTTCGGCACGTTTGAGCTGGCCATCGGCACTGGCCACCTGGGCGGTGAGGATGTCCACCTGCTTGCGGGTAGCCACCAGCGCCGCCTGGGCATTGGCCAGACGGGCCCGGGCCTGGTCCACCCGACTGCGGGCTTGCTGGGCGTTCTGCACGGTGCCGGCGCCCTGCTCGGCCAGCCGGCCGTAGCGGCGCACTTCATGGTCGGCAAAGCTCACTTCGGCCTGGGCCGCCTTTACCGCCGCTTCGGCCTGGGCGATCAGTGCCCCCTGCCGGTCAAGGGTGGCGCGGGCGTCGGCGCTTTGTGCCTGGGCCACCAACAACTGCGCCTGGGCAGCATCCAGGGCAGCCTGGTAGTCACGGGCGTCGATGGTCGCCAGCAACTGCCCAGCCTCGACCTGCTGGTTGTCCTCCACCAATACGTCCTTGATGAAGCCGGCGACCTTGGGCGCGACCACGGTGTAGTCGGCGATCACATAGGCGTCGTTGGTGCTTTGCCGGTGGTCACTGCCGAACAGCCAGGGGCCAACGAGAGCGGCCAGCACGGCCACGGCCAGCACTGAGCCAATGAACAGGGTTTTGCGGTTTTGGGTCATTTCAGCGTTACTCGAAGTCATCCAGGGATCAGGCCACCGCACGCGGCGGGTAGACCCGGGTAGGCACGAAAGGAATCAGGCAGATCAGGGCAACGGCGACACCCGCCATGACCAGGTAGAGGTCGGCGGAGGTCAGTACCGCGGCTTGTTCGTGAATGCGTGCAGCCAGGCCAGGGGTGTTGCCGTCTACCAACGCGGCATTGCCCAGGCTGTCGACCAGGTGGTTGGAATGGAAATGCCGGCGCACGGTACCCAGCCCGTCCAGCAGGCCGCCCGCGATGGCGGCGGACAGGCCCTTGACGGTGTTGAACCAGGCGGATGCAAACGGCCCGTCCTGCGGGCTCATGCCCGTGGTGGACAGCATCAGCAAGGGCAGCACGGCCATGGGCTGGCCAAACACCTGCAGCAGGTAGAACGGGTAGAAGTCGCCCCGTATCCACTGTGAGGTCAGCAGGCTGCTGCCAATGCACGAGCAGCACAGCATGGCCAGCCCACAAGCCAGCACCCACCGGCAATCCACCGCGCGGATGTTGCACAGTGCGGCGGTAAGCGGCAGCGCGATCAGCTGGGGCATGGCCACCAACAGCATCAACGGGCTGGTCTGCGCGGGCCGATACCCTTGCACCTGCGCCAGGTAGGCTGACGGGATGCTGCCTACGCCCGAGAGCACTACCAGCACGCCACACAGTGTCAGCAAGGCAAAACTCAGGTTGCGCCGCGACAACATGCGCAACTGGAAGAACGGCAGGGGCTCGGACCACTCGTTGAACAGGAACAGCACCAGCAGCAACACGCCCCCGCCCAGCAGCCAGCAGATCAGCGGCGAGTCGAACCAGCCCCAGCGGTCGCCCAGCGAAAGCCCCAGCACGATACTGCTGATGGCCGGCAGGCCGAGCAGCACACCGCGCCAGTCGAACTGCTTGAAGCGTTCAAGGCGCAACGGGTCCTGCGGCAGGCCCCAGGCCACGCAGGCACCCGCCAGCAGTGACGGCACAATGATCTGCCAGAACGCCCACTGCCAGCCCACGTACTCGGTCCACAGGCCCGCCAGCGGCGTGCCCAGGTTGGGGCCGAACGTTGCTGTCAGGGCATAACAGGCCAGCCCATACACTTTGATGCCTGGGGGCAGAAAGCGCAGGGCCACGCTCATCAGCATCGGCGGCAAGGCACCGGAGGCAAAACCCTGCAGCACCCGCAGCAGCATCAGGCTGTGCAGGTTGGGGGCAAATGGCTGCAGCAGGCCCAGCACTGCGAACACTGCGATGGCGCAGAGGGTGAAGCGCCGCAGGGAGAAGGTGGTAGCCAGCCACGGCGCGAAGGCCATGGCCGACACCGAGGCGGCGCTGTACGCCGCCAGCAGCCAGGCGCCTTCGTCGGCACCAATACCCATGGCCCCGCGGATATCGGCCAGGGAAATCTTGGTCACCGATTCATTCAGGCCCGCACACAGCACGGCCAGCAACACGCCAAACAGCCCAACCACCACCCGCAGGCCGAAGGCGCTCGGCACCGGTACGGCCGGCGCGGGTGCGGCGGCGGTTCCGGTAAAAGGGGCAGACAAGGCATTCATTAACAGAAATCTCCAGCAACATATTTGCGACTGGAGCAATTTTAAGAAGGTCGAATGATGACGAAAACTGAATTGTCAGCAGGTTTATATTGCGTCAAACGCAATCGACAACCTTCACGGGTCGCTGATACCGCAGGTTTTCATGGTCTGGCGTAGCCAGCGGTGGGCGGGGTCGTTGTCAAAGCGCGGGTGCCAGGCCTGCATCACGGTGACGGTTTCCAGCGGCACCGGGATCTCAAAGGACCGCAACGGCAGTTTCAGGCGCTGCACGCTGTTCAGGATGTTGGCGGGTATGGGCAGGATCAGGTCCGAGTCCGGCAGCGAGAACATCGCGGAATGGAAGCTGGTGGTAATCAGTGCCACTTGCCGTTCCACGCGGTGGTTGGCCAAGGCCACATCGATAGGCCCGTTGGCGCGGCCCCGACGGGACACGCTGATCTGCGGGAACGCGGCAAAGCGTTCGGGGGTGATGGGGCCATCGAAGATGGGGTGGTCGGTGCGGGCCAGCCCCACGAAGTAGGTATTGAACAGGCTCTGTACCTTGATCTCCGGGCCCAGTTCCACGGACGAGCTGACGATCAGGTCGATCTGCCCGTTGCGCAGCATGGCATCGTCATCGCCACTGCCCTCCGGCACGAAGCGCAGCACGGTGTGGGGCGCCTCGGCCAGCATCATGCGCAGCAGCTTGGCCCCGTAGAGGGCAATGAACAGGTCGTTGGTGCGGATGTTGAAGGCCCGGTGCAGGTTGGCCAGGTCCACGCCTTCGCGGCTGCGGAACACCTGGCCGGCCTGCTCGACCAGGCCGTGCACCTGGTCACGCAGGGCCAGTGCGCGTGGGGTGGGGACCAGGCCGCGACCGGCGCGCACCAGTATCGGGTCGCCCAGCGCCTCCCGGATGCGCCCCAGGGTGCGGCTCATGGCAGCGGGGCTCAGGTTCATGCGCTGCGCGGCGCCCACCACGCTGCCCTCGTCGAGCAGCACATCGAGGGCGACCAGCAGGTTCATGTCCGGGAGTTGCATGGGGGTGGTTTCCGTCGCGCTATTTCGATGGGGCGATGGTAGCAGGTTGCCCGATTGCGTCTGGTGCAATGCGCTCGTGCGGGGTGGGGTATTTATCCACAGGGTGGGTTGGGCGAAGAATGGTGGCTGGAAGACAGCCCTTTTTGCCTGGCCGACTCAAGGAAACACGATGCCCTGCCCTGTCCTTATTGCCATTGACGCCTCCCCCGCCTCCCACGCGCTGGTTACCCTGGCCAGGCGCTATTGCCAACCTGGGGAACACCGCCTGCATGTGCTGTTGGCCATTGATGCCACCTTCGCGGTGCATGATGCGCCTGGGCCTTATACGCCTGAGGAAATGCAGGAGTACCCTGCGGCTTGCGAGGAGCAGCAGCATGCGGATCAGGCTGTGGCGGCGGCTGTGGATGATCTGCAACGTGCGGGGTTTGAGTGCCAGGGGCACATGATGGCTGGGCTGCCGGCTGAGGTGATTGTGGGGAAGGCGCGGGCGCTGGGGTGTGAGTTGATCATCATGGGGCACCGGCATTTGTCGCGGCTGGGGCGGTTGTTGGACCCTTCGGTGAGTGGGAAGGTGATTGATGGGGTGCAGGTGCCGGTGTTGGTGGCGCCGGCGGGGTGAGGCTATTCCAAATAACCACAACGTAATAGAACTTGAAGCTTCAAGCTTCAAGCTCGTTCAGTGTGGGCGCAGACACCCAGCTAACATTCTTTTACGTGATTTGCGCTTAATCACCT
>NZ_BBIU01000019.1 GCF_000730645.1 Pseudomonas parafulva NBRC 16636 = DSM 17004
GCCCGTCACCTCCCTCCGCAATCCCTCCGCTCGGCCTCCTGAAGTCGCAATTTGTGTTGTTTGAACTATCGCGCACTTAGAAGCAAGAGCGGTAGAGTGCTTTCAGTTGGTGGATGGATATATTTAAGTTCGCTGTTGCTATTGCTGTAGATCTTGATCTTGACTTTGGCCTTGATCTTCGCGACTTCAGGAGGCCGTAGTGAGGGAACCCCGAAGCGCAGCATAAGGGCCGGATGACGAGAGCATGCTTGCCATGAAAACCCACGAACAGCAAACAACTTCAAACTAACCCTGCCCAGGGTCCACCCACCGCCGCCGACTAAACTTAAGCCTAACCCGCAACCGCCGATGCTCATCCCCCTCAAGCGCATCGCAAGGTATGCACTGACTCCGCCCCACCCAGCCCCCCACCGGCACAAACCTCAAGACCACCAGCGCCGGCAACGCCACACTGTCACGGCACAACCGCACCGCCCGCCACCCCTGCGCCCGGCTGAACACCCACCAGCCACGCCCGTCACGACGCAGCCCTACAACCGCATCCCCATGACTCAACAGAATGCGCCGCGGAACCACCCAGGCCCCATGGGCAACACACGCACAAATGGCGCCCAGGCCCGCCCACCACGGCAGCGGGCCAAGCAAGGCGGCGAGCCACGCCAGCAACTGGCAGATCAGGTAGGCCGCCAGCAGCAGGCGCGAGCCCTGCCACCGGCATTCGAAGCACTCACTTGGGCTGGACACGGTCCAGGATGATGCGGACCATGCGCTGCAGCTCCGGGTCGTCGGACTCGGTGCGCTCCATGAACCAGCCGAACATGTCCTGGTCCTCGCAGCTCAGAAGACGCACGTACAGTTCACGGTCGGTTTCATTGAGGGTGGGGTAGACTTCCTGGGTGAATGGCACCAGCAGTACGTCCAGTTCCAGCATGCCCCGGCGGCTGTGCCAGAAAAGCCGGTTGAGTTCAGTTTGTTCGACCATGGGGCCCTCCTCGAATGGCCCGCCAGTATACAGCCAGGTCATCGAAGCGACAGCGGGCGTTGGTCTAAGTCACCTACCTATTTTGTTACCAGCGTTCTATGATGGCCGACAGTCTTTAGCCACCGCGATGACCCATGGCCGATTCCGCTTTCTTCTGCCCACTGTCCCACGAGGGCATCCTCGCCGTCCGCGGCTCCGATGCAGGCAAGTTCCTGCAAGGCCAGCTGACCTGCAATATCAATTACCTCAACTCGGAATACGCCAGCCTTGGTGCCCGCTGCATGGTCAAAGGCCGCATGCAGTCCAGCTTCCGCATCCTGCCCGAGGGCAACGGCTACCTGCTGGCCATGGCCAGTGAGCTGCTGGACGCACAGCTGGCTGACCTGAAGAAATATGCGGTGTTCTCCAAAGCCACGCTGGCCGACGAAAGCGCCGAGTGGGCCCGTTTCGGTCTGGCAAATGGCGAGGCAGCACTGCAGTCGCTGGGCCTGGAAGTGCCGGGCACCGCGGGCAGTACCGTGCGCCACGAAGGCCTCATCGCCATTGCCGTTTCCACTGGCAGGGTCGAACTATGGGCGCCTGCGAGCATCGCCACCGAGGTTCACACCACCCTCGCCGCTGCGCTGCCGGAAGGCAACCTCAACGATTGGTTGCTGGGGCAGATCCGCGCCGGCATCGGCCAGGTGATGGGCCCTACCCGCGAGCTGTTCATTCCACAAATGATCAACCTGCAGGCCGTGGACGGCGTCAGTTTCAAGAAAGGCTGCTACACCGGCCAGGAAATCGTCGCCCGCATGCAGTACCTGGGCAAGCTCAAGCGCCGTCAGTACCGTGTGGCACTTGAGCAGCAGGTGGAGGTATCGCCTGGCGACCAGATCTTCTCCCCTACCCACGGTTCATCGGTGGGTGAGGTGGTACTGGCGGCCAGCACCGGCGCTGGCTGCGAACTGCTGGCAGTGATCGGGGCCGAGGCAGTCGAGGACGGCAACCTGCACCTGGGCAACCTGGAAGGCCCGCGCCTGCACGTGCTGCCCCTGCCCTACGAACTGGACCGCGACCGGGAAATCCAGCGCTGAACAGCCCGCCCCGCCATCCCCGCGGGGCTGCTCCACCACTGCGGTAGATATGCCAATGAACAAGCTGGCCGAGATGGTCCAGGCACAGTTGCTGGATGCCATCGAAAAGGATGACCTGGTGCTGCCGACCCTGCCCGAGGTTGCCTTGAGCATCCGCGAAGCAGCGGAAGACAATGAAATCAGCGTGGCGGCGCTGAGCAAGGTGATCGGGCGCGATGCCGCCCTGTCAGCACGCCTGATCAAGGTGGTCAACAGCCCCCTGCTGCGCGCAGCGGTGGAAGTAACCGACCTGCATACCGCAATCACCCGCCTGGGCATCAACTACAGCTGCAACCTGGCCATTGGCCTTGTGATCGAGCAGATCTTCCATGCACGCGCCCCGGCGGTGGAGCAGAAACTGCGAGAAATCTGGGCCAACAGCCTGGAAGTGGCAGGTATCAGCTACGAAATTGCACGGCGCTACAGCCGCCTCAAGCCCGACCAGGCAGCCTTGGGCGGCCTGGTTCATCAGATTGGCGCGCTGCCGGTGCTGATCTACGCCGAGGAGCACAACGAGCTGCTCTCCGACCCGGTTTGCCTGCACTATGTCATCGAACAGATCCAGCCCGTGCTGGGCGACAAGATCCTCAAGGCCTGGGAGTTCCCCGAGCAACTGGTCAGGCTGCCCGGCCAGATCCAGGACCTGGACCGGCAGACCGCTGCCCTCGATTACATCGACGTGGTGCAGATTGCCCGCTGCATCAGCCAGCGCGGGCGGCAACGGCCGCTGGCTGCCCTGCCCGCCTATCGCCATCTGGGGTTACCCGTGGGGATCGAGTTGCAGGCCGACGAACTGACCGAAGCCCGCAGCCTGTTGCGCTGAGGCCAGGCCCTTATGGGCAGGCTAGTCGGCGATGAAGCTCACGCGCACCCGCAACCCGCCGTTGACGCCATCGTGCAGACTGATCTGCGCCAGGTGGGCGCGGCAGATTTCGCCGACGATTGCCAAACCCAGCCCGCTGCCCTGAACACCGCGACGGTAGAAGCGCTCGAACACCCGCTCGCGTTCGTCCTCGGGAATGCCCGGCCCATCGTCCTCCACCTCCAGTACCGCCGGGGCAATGACCCGCAAAATGACGTTCCCCCCTGCTGGCGTGTGCGCCAAGGCGTTGTCCACCAGGTTGCTGAGCAGCTCGTTGAGCAGCGTGGGCTCGCCTTTCAGCCACACCGGTGCCTGGGCTTCAAGCGCCAGGGCCACACCACGGTTATGCGCCAGTGGCGCCATCGCCATGCCCAGTTCGCGCGCCAGCTGGCTGAGGTCCAGGCGCTGGGCGCCACCCTCGGCGATTGCCCGCGCGCCGTTTTCCACCCGAGCCATCGACAGCAGCTGGTTGGCCAGGTGGGTCAGGCGGTCAGTACCCTGTGCGGCGGTTTCCAGGGTTTGGCGCCACACCTGCGGGTCGCTGGAGCGCAGCCCCAGTTCCACTCGCGCTTTCAGGGCGGCCAACGGCGTGCGCAACTCATGGGCGGCGTCGGCGATGAACTGGGCCTGGCGTTCGAACTGGCGTCGCAGGCGTTCGGTAAAGTGGTTCAAGGCCCCTACCAGCGGGCCCAACTCACGCTGCACCTGCACCACCGGCAGCGGGCGCAGGTCGTCTGGCTGGCGCTCCTCGACCGCCGTGCGCAAGCGCTCCAGCGGCCGCAAGGCCGCGCTGACAGCGAACCAGACCATCACCAGCGCACCCAGTGCCAGCATGCCCAGGCGCAGCAACGTATCAGCCATCAGGCCGCGGGCCATGCTCACCCGCGCCTCGTCGGTTTCGGCCACGCGAATCTCTGCCATACCGTTCATGTTGGGCTCGCTCACCGCCTTCAGCAGGCTGACCACCCGCACGTTCTGGCCCAGGTAGGTGGCATCGTAGAACCGCGCCAACGCCGGGTAGTCGTCGGTGCGCGGCGTACCTGGCGGCGGAGGCGGCAGCTTTTCGTAGCCGGAGATCAGCCGCTGCTTGATGTCCAGCACCTGGTAGTAGATACGGCCAGCGCTGTCGTAGGCGAAGGTGTCCAGTGCCACATACGGCACATCCGCGCTCAGCGAGCCGTCGCGCTGGGACAAGCCTGCTGCAATGGTCCGCGCCGAGGCCAACAAGGTGCGGTCGTAGGCGGTATCGGCGGCTTCGCGACCGTTCCAGTAGGCGCTCAAACCGCTGGCCAGCATCAGCACCACCAGCAACAGGGCCAGGTTGCCCAGCAAACGCCCCCGCAGGCTGACATTGTCACGCATCGCGATGCTCGAGCAGATAACCCAGGCCGCGGAAGGTAACGATCGCCACCGGGTGGCCATCGAGCTTCTTGCGCAGGCGGTGGATGTAGATTTCGATGGCATCCGGGCTGGCTTCTTCGTCCAGGCCGAATACCTGGGCAGCCAGCTGTTCCTTGCTCATCACCCGCCCGGGCCTGGCGATCAGTGCTTGCAGCACGCTCTGCTCGCGCGACGTCAACGCCAGGGTGTCGTCACCCAGGCTGAAGCGGCGGGTGTCCAGGTCATACACCAGGGGGCCGCAGCGCTGCTGGCGCTCACCACCCAGCACACTACGCCGCAGCAGCGCCTTTACCCGCGCCTCCAGCTCGGTCAGCTCAAAGGGCTTGGCCAGGTAGTCATCGGCCCCCAGGTTCAGGCCGTGGACGCGATCCTTGACGTCGCTGCGGGCGGTCAGCATCAACACCGGCAAGGTCTTGCCACGCCCACGCAGGCGGGCCAGCACCTCGAAGCCGTCCAGCCGCGGAAGGCCGACGTCCAGTATGGCGACGGCATAGTCCTCACTGGCCAGCGCCAGGTCGGCAGCCACCCCGTCATGCAATACATCCACGGTCAGGCCAAGGCTTTTCAAAGCCTGGGCCACGCTGTCGGCCAACTGCAGATGGTCTTCAACCAGCAACACACGCATCGGTTCATGCCTCTCGGGTGGGGCGGTGGCGCGGAGTGTACCGCTGTCGGGCTGCCTGTGAAGCCCTTGCTGACAAACCTTTCACACTGAAAGGTTAGCGAAAGGTTCGTTACCTAGCATCGCACCACGGTCGCGCCAAGCGCCGAAAAAAGCACCAGCAAGGTGCAACGAATAAGAACAATAAACGGAGCCAAACACGATGCTGTCATCGCAGCCGCAGGCATTTGCGCCTACCCGTTCCTTTGCCGTACGGCCCAACGCCATCGCCAGCGCACTTGCGCTCGCCGGGGTCGCCCCTATAAGCCAGGCCGCCTTCATCGAAGACAGCACGGCCACCTTTGAAACCCGCAACATGTATTTCAATCGCGATTTTCGCGATGGCACCAGCGCGCAGCAGTCCAAGCGTGATGAATGGGCCCAGGGTTTCATCCTCAATTTCGAGTCCGGCTACACCGACGGCACCGTAGGCTTCGGCGTGGATGCGCTGGGCATGCTCGGCATCAAGCTCGATTCCAGCCCCGACCGCACTGGCAGCGGCTTGCTGCCCACCCACGATGATGGCAGGGCTGCCGATGAGTACTCCAAGCTGGGCCTGACCGCCAAAGCGAAGATCTCCCAGACCGAGCTCAAGATCGGCACGCTGATCCCCGAGTTGCCCACCCTGCGCCCCAACGACGGGCGCATCCTGCCGCAAACCTTCGAAGGTGGCCTGCTGACCTCCCGCGAGATCAAGGGCCTGACCTTCACCGGTGGCCGCCTGGACAAAGCCAAGGACCGCAACGACACCAACTGGGAAGACCTGGCACTGAACAACAAGAATGGCCGCTTCGGTGGCACGTTCAGCGCAGACAACCTGACCCTGGCGGGCTTGGACTACCAGTTCACCGACCGTATCACCGGCAGCTACCACTTCGCCCAGCTCGACGATATCTACCGCCAGCACTTCATCGGCATGCTCGCCACCCAGCCATGGGGCCCCGGCACCGTCGGCGTGGACCTGCGCCTGGCGCTCAGCGATGACGCTGGCGCTGCCAAGGCCGGCACTATCGACAACACCACCTTCAGCAGCCTGTTCAGCTACGCGCTGGGCGGGCACAAGGTGAGTGCCGGCTGGCAGCAGTTGTCGGGTGACAGCGCATTCCCCTACGTGGATGGCGCCGACCCTTACCTGGTCAACTTCGTCCAGATCAACGACTTCGCCAATGCCGACGAGCGTTCCTGGCAGGCCCGTTACGACTACAACTTCGCAGCGCTCGGCGTACCGGGCCTGACCTTCATGACCCGTTACATCAACGGCGACAATGTCAGCCGCGCCAGCGGGGGCGAAGGCAAGGAATGGGAGCGCAACACCGAACTGAAGTACGTGGTGCAGAGCGGCCCGTTGAAGAACGTCGCTGTACGCCTGCGAAATGCCACCTTCCGCTCCAACTTTGCCCGCGACGCTGACGAAGTGCGCCTGCTGGTGAGCTACAGCGTGGCCCTGTGGTAACCCGATAACAACAATGCCTACGGAGATACACCATGACCTTCTCACTGCGCCGCATCGTCCTTGCAACCGGCTGCCTGCTGCTGGCAGGCAACGCCCTGGCCGCCGAACCCAAACGCCCTGAATGCATCGCCCCTGCCTCGCCAGGCGGCGGTTTCGACCTGACCTGCAAGCTGGTGCAAAGCGCCCTGGTGCAGGAAAAGATCCTCAGCAAGCCCATGCGCGTCACCTACATGCCGGGCGGTGTCGGCGCGGTAGCCTACAACGCCGTGGTCGCCCAGCGGCCGGCCGATGCGGGCACCCTGGTGGCCTGGTCCAGTGGCTCGCTGTTGAACCTGGCCCAGGGCAAGTTCGGCCGCTTCGACGAGAACGCGGTGAAATGGCTGGCGGCCGTGGGCACCAGCTACGGCGCCATCGCGGTGAAGAACGACTCGCCCTACAAAACCCTGGATGACCTGGTCGCCGCACTGAAAAAAGACCCGAGCAAAGTGGTGATCGGCTCGGGGGGCACCGTCGGCAGCCAGGACTGGATGCAGACGGCGCTGATCGCCAAGGCCGCCGGTATCAACCCGCGTGACCTGCGCTACGTGGCCCTGGAGGGCGGTGGCGAGATTGCCACGGCGCTGCTGGGTGGCCACATTCAGGTCGGCTCGACCGATATCTCCGACTCCATGCCGCACATCCAGAGCGGCAACATGCGCATCCTCGCGGTGTTCTCGGAAAAGCGCCTGGACGAACCGGAAATGAAGGACATCCCCACCGCCAAGGAACAGGGCTACGACATCGTCTGGCCAGTGGTGCGCGGCTTCTACCTAGGGCCGAAGGTGAGCGACGAGGACTACGCCTGGTGGAAGGCATCGTTCGACAACATGCTGGCCTCGGAAGACTTCGCCAAGTTGCGTGACCAGCGTGAGCTGTTCCCGTTTGCCATGACGGGTGAAGAGCTGGACGTGTATGTGAAGAAACAGGTGGCCGACTACAAGTCGCTAGCCAGGGAATTCGGCCTGATCCAGTAACCCATCACGCCCCTTCACCGCCCCCTGTGGGGGCGGCGACCCGCCGCTCTCACACATGAGGACTCTGTCATGATCCTTCAACGCATCTTCGCCCTGGTGCTGCTGGCGGTTTGCGCCGCCCTGGCCGTAATGGCCTGGCCCTACCAGGCGGCGTTTTCCTATGAGCCGGTAGGCCCGCGCGCCTACCCGCTGCTGATGCTCGGCCTGATGAGCCTTGGCCTGCTGTACCTGGCCATCCGCCCCACCCCCATCGTGCGCAAGGATGACGAACCGGAACTGGACCGCGAAACCCTGACCAAGATCGCAGCCTGTATCGGCCTGCTGCTGGTCTTCGCGGCCACCTTCGAATCGCTGGGCTTCATTCTCAGCGCCATCCTGGCCGGCGTACCCATGGCCCGGCTGTATGGCGGCCGCTGGCTGCACAGTGTTGTCGTGGTGGTCGGCATGAGCGTGTTCCTCTACTGGCTGTTCGACCGCGTCATGGACGTGCCCCTGCCCCTTGGCCTGCTGAGCGTATTGGAGAACTGACACATGGATACCTTGAGCTACCTGGGCCAGGGCTTCGGCGTCGCCCTGTCCCCCTACAACCTGGTTACCGCCCTTTCCGGCACGCTGATCGGCACCGTGGTCGGCCTGCTGCCGGGCCTGGGCCCGATCAATGGCGTGGCGCTGCTCATCCCCATCGCCTTCGCACTGGGGCTTCCACCGGAGTCGGCCCTGATCCTGCTGGCGGCCGTGTACCTGGGCTGCGAGTACGGCGGCCGCATCAGCTCGATTCTGCTGAACATCCCTGGTGAAGCATCGACCGTGATGACCACCCTCGATGGCTACCCCATGGCCCGCCAGGGGCTGGCCGGCGTTGCACTGTCGCTGTCGGCCTGGAGCTCGTTCATCGGTGCCTTCATCGCCACCTGCGGCATGGTGCTGTTCGCACCACTGCTGGCGAAGTGGGCGATTGCCTTCGGCCCTGCGGAATACTTCGTGCTGATGGTGTTCGCCATTGTCGCCCTGGGCGGCATGGCAGGTGACAAACCGCTGAAGACCTTCATCGCGGCACTGATCGGCCTGTTCCTCTCGGCAGTGGGTATCGACGCCAACAGCGGCGTGTACCGCTTCACCGGTGACAGTGTGCACCTGGCCGATGGCATTCAGTTCGTGGTGCTTGTGCTGGGCCTGTTCTCGGTCAGCGAAATTCTGCTGCTGCTGGAAAAGACCCACCATGGCCACCAGGCGATCAAGGCCACCGGGCGCATGCTGTTCAACCTCAAGGAAGCAGCCTCGGTGTTCGTGGTGAACATTCGCTGTGGCCTGCTGGGCTTCATCATGGGCGTGCTGCCAGGCGCAGGGGCCACCCTGGCCAGTGCCGTGGCCTACATGACCGAGAAGCGCATCGCCGGCACCAGCGGCCACTTCGGCAAGGGTGATGCCCGTGGCCTGGCGGCCCCGGAAACGGCCATCGGCGCCTCCTGCTGCGGCGCGCTGGTGCCGATGCTGACCCTGGGTGTACCTGGCTCAGGCACCACTGCGGTGATGATCGGTGCACTGACCCTGTACAACATCACCCCAGGCCCGTTGCTGTTCGAACAGCAGCCGGACATCGTCTGGGGCCTGATCGCATCGCTGTTCATTGCCAACATCATGCTGGTGATCCTGAACATCCCGATGATCCGCATCTTCACCCGCATCCTGGCCGTCCCGAACTGGGCGCTGGTACCGGTGATCGCCATCATCACCGCCATCGGCGTGTACGCCGTGCATGCCACTACGTTCGACCTGTTCCTGATGGTCGGTATCGGCATCATGGGCTACATCCTGCGCAAGCTGGACTTCCCGCTGTCGCCAATCCTGCTGGGCTTCATCCTCGGTGGCCTGATGGAGCAGAACCTGCGCCGGGCGCTGTCGATCTCCAACGGTGAACTGGGCATCCTCTGGTCCAGCCCGATCAGCATGGGCGTCTGGGCGCTGGTTGCGATGATGCTGGCACTGCCGCTGTTGCGCATCTGGCGCAAACGCAGCCAGCAACGTCGGGCGATGGCCGATGCCTGATAGCCGTTTGCCGCTGTACTGGGCAACCGGGCTGGTCGGCCTTGCGGGCGGTTTCATCGCCAGCAAGGTCGGCTGGCCTTTGCCGTGGATGGTGGGCTCGTTGCTGGCGATCATCGCCGTGCGCTGCCTCACCCCCTGGCAACTGCCGGAAATACCCAATGGCCGGCGCTGCGGCCAATGCATCATCGGCATTGGAATCGGCCTGCATTTCACCCCCGCCATCATCGAACAGGTGGCCAGCCACTTCGTATTGATCTTCTTCGGCGCCTTGCTCACCACCTTGTCCAGTGTCATCGGCGTATGGCTGCTGAGGCGCTCTGGCGAAGACCGCGCAACAGCGTTCTTTGCCAGCATGCCGGGCGGGTCGGGGGAAATGGTCAACCTGGGTGCACGCAATGGTGCGGTACTCAGCCAGGTGGCTGCGGCGCAGAGCCTACGGGTGCTGGCGGTGGTGCTGTGCGTGCCGGCGCTGTTCAAGTGGCTGCTGGGTGACGGGGTGGCACTGAACCACGGCGCCAGCGTGAGCTGGGGCTGGCTGGCGCTGATCGTACCCATGGGGGTGGCCGTTGCCTGGCTGTGGCAGCGCCTGCGCCAGCCTAACCCGTGGCTGTTCGGGCCGCTGCTGGTCGCGGCCAGCGTTTGCCTGGCAGCCAACCTGCAGATCGCCCTGCCCAACGGCGGCAGCCAAATCGGCCAGTGGCTGATCGGCAGCGGCCTGGCCTGCCATTTCAACCGTGCGTTCTTCCGCCGTGCACCGGCGTTTCTCGCCCGCACCCTGGTGGCCACCGCCCTGTGCATGTTCATTGCTGGCAGCGCCGCCTGGGTGCTGAGCCTGATTACCGCGCTGGACCTGCGCTCGCTGACGCTGGGCATGATGCCGGGCGGCATTGCCGAGATGAGCCTCACGGCAGAAACCCTGCAGCTATCGGTGCCGCTGGTCACGGCGCTGCAGGTGATGCGACTGCTGTTCGTGCTGTTTCTGGCCGAGCCGTTGTTCCGTTACTGGGTGAAAGCGCCGGCGTAGCCGGCGGCTGCCCTAAAGCGGTGGCAAGGCCCAGTCGACAGGGGCCAGCCCGCGTTGTTCCAGGAAGCTGTTGGCGCGGCTGAAATGCCCGCAACCCAGGAACCCACGGTAGGCCGACAGTGGCGAGGGGTGCACCGATTTGAGCACAAGGTGCTTGGTGCCGTCGATCAGCTTCTGCTTGCTCTGCGCATGGGAGCCCCACAGCAGGAACACCACATGCTGGCAGCGCTCGCTGACCAGTTCGATGATGCGGTCGGTAAGGAACTCCCACCCCTTCTTGGCATGCGAGGCAGCATTGGCCCGCTCCACGGTCATGGTGGTGTTGAGCAGCAGCACGCCTTGGTCTGCCCAGCTTTGCAGGCAGCCATGGCTGGGGATCGGGATGTTCAGGTCGCGGTGCAGCTCCTTGTAGATGTTCACCAGCGACGGCGGCGTCGCCACACCCGGCTGCACCGAGAAGCACAGACCGTGGGCCTGCCCAGGGCCGTGGTACGGGTCCTGGCCGAGGATCACCACCTTGACCTTGTCCAGGGGCGTGGAATTGAGCGCGTTGAAGATCAGCGGGCCAGGCGGGAAGATCTGCTTGCCGGCTGCGTACTCACTGCGCAGAAACTCCCGCAGCTGGTGCATGTAGGGCTGGTCGAACTCGGCACGCAGTGCAGCTTTCCAGCTGGGTTCGAGTTTGATGCGATCGTCGTCAGTCATGGGGCCATCCGTAATCAATGGCGCGACACTAGGTGCGCGATGAGTGCTTGTCAAACCCTCCGACCGCCAACCGGCATGATCGGTCAGCCGGGCCATACTTGTGCGGTAACCTGACGAGGTGAGCCATGACTATTCGTTGCGAAGTACACACCGGTGTCGACGGCGCGCGCATCGCTATCGCCACCCTCGATGCCCCCATGGCGCTCAATGCCCTGACCCTGCCCATGATCGAAGTGCTCGGCGAGCAGTTGCATGCCTGGGCCCAGGACCCTGGGGTGGCCTGCGTATTGCTGCGCGGTAATGGCGCCAAGGCGTTTTGCGCAGGCGGCGACGTTCGGGCCCTGGCCCAGGCCTGCAGCAATCAGCCAGGCCGCGTCCCCCACCTGGCGGCAACCTTTTTCGCGGCCGAGTACCGCCTGGACTTTACCCTGCACACCTACCCGAAGCCCCTGCTGTGCTGGGGCCATGGCCACGTGCTGGGTGGCGGGATGGGGCTGCTGCAAGGGGCCAATGTGCGTATCGTCACCCCCAGCAGCCGCCTGGCCATGCCAGAGATCAGCATCGGCCTGTACCCGGATGTAGGCGCCAGCTGGTTTCTCGCCCGTTTGCCCGGCCGGCTCGGGTTGTTCCTGGGGCTCACCGGCGCCCCGCTGAACGCACGGGATGCCCTCGACCTGGGGCTGGCTGATCGTTTCCTTGGCGAACAACAGCAGGCTGGGCTGGTCGACGAACTGCTGCAGCTGAACTGGCAGGAGCAAACCGCACTGCAACTCAACAGCCTGCTCAAGGCCGAGGAGCACCGCGCCTGCAGCCAATTGCCGCCAGCGCAGTGGCTGCCACGCCGGCAGCTGATCGATCGTGTGCTGGATGTCACGGACGCAAGCGCCGCCTGGCATGCCTTGAGTGCGTTGCGCCAGCACGACGACCCGCTGCTGGCGTCGGCCGCCGAGCGCATGCAAGGGGGGTGCCCACTCACGGCCCACCTGGTGTGGGAACAGATCCATCGCGCCCGCCACCTGTCACTGGCGCAGGTGTTCCAGATGGAATACGCCATGAGCCTGAATTGCTGTCGCCATCCTGAGTTTGGCGAAGGCGTGCGTGCCCGCTTGCTGGACAAGGATAACCAGCCGCGCTGGCACTGGCCGGATGTGGCCCAGGTGCCCCAGGCGGTGGTGCAGGCTCACTTTGCCAAGGCCTGGGAGGGGCGCCACCCACTGGCAGACCTGGGGTAGCCCCTGTGCGTTTTGCCGCCGCGATCAGGGCCTGCGGCTGCGCGGGTCCCCCCAACCGTTCGAATGCCAGCGGTCTGGCTGGTAACGCGGGCCGCGGTCGCGGTAGTCATGCCGGTCGCGGTCGCGACCGTAGTCATAGCGCTGGCGGTTGCCATAGTCGTAGCGCGGGTTGCCGTGCCAGCGGTCCACCCCAGGTGGCACAGGCCGGTAAACCGGTACGGGCGGCGCGTAGTAGCGTGGCCCAGGCTGATAATAGTAACGGGGCTGGGGCGCCACATAGTAACGGTCATAGCGGTAATAACCCGGCGCGTAGCCAGGAGACGCATAGCGGTCAGTGACGTAATAGTCCGTGCGGTAGTAGGCAGAGCGCCCCGAATAAGGGACGCAGGCACTCACCGTCAGCCCCACGAGGGCAAGCAACAGAATTCGATAGGACATAGGCGGCCTCCTGGACCGCAGGGATGCTCGGGCAGCGACGCTGGCGAGCGCCAACCCGGCATGCGTGGGCTGGTAATGAGTAAGACAGCGCCAAGGGCGTGCAGTGCGCTGCCTGCAATAAATTGATACACGTGGGCAAACCCTGAAAAACATGCGGCCATTTGTCGCCCAGGCCACTAGAATAGCCGGCTTGGCACACATCATGGGAAGATCATGCCCTCACGTTCCGCCCTGTTATCGCAGCGTTCGCTGATTGCGGCCCTGTTGATACTGCTGGCCTGCGGTTTTATCGCCACCTCGCTGCTTAGCTACTTTTCATCGCGCAGCGCCATCCGTGACGGCATCATCAACACCGAGTTACCGCTCACCTCCGACACGGTGTACTCGGAAATCCAGAAAGACCTGGTCCGCCCGGTGCTCATCGCCTCGATGATGGCCCAGGACACCTTCCTGCGTGACTGGGTGCTGTCCGGTGAACAAGACACAGACCGCATCACGCGCTACCTGGGCGAAGTGATGGGCAAGCAGGACACCTTCACCTCGTTCTTCGTCTCGGACCGTACCCTTACCTATTACCAGGCCAAGGGTGTGCTCAAGCACGTGCAACCGCAGGCCTGGCGTGATGCCTGGTACTTTCGCCTGCGTGGTCTCAAGGCGCCCTATGAGATCAACGTCGACCTGGACATGGCTAACCAGGACAGCCTGACCGTGTTCATCAACTACCAGGTGCATGATTACCAGCAGCAGTTCCTCGGTGCGGCCGGCGTCGGGCTCAGCGTGTCTTCGGTGGTAAAGCTGATCGACCAGTATCAGCGTCGTTATCAGCGTGCGGTGATGTTCGTCGATGCCAAGGGCAAGGTGTTGCTCACTGGGTCTGAAGGCGGCCCGCGCGGCGTGCGGGTGGGCCAGTCGCTCAGCGATAACACCGACCTTGATGACGCACGGGCAGGCCAACCGGTGCCGAGCGAAGGTAGCCACGACTACCGTGATGCCGACGGCCACAGCCATTTCCTCAACGTGCGGCGCCTGCCGGAGCTGGACTGGTACCTGCTGGTGGACAAACGCGAGACCGGCGCGCTGGACCGCATCCGCCATTCGCTCTACCTGAACCTGGCCATCTGCGCCATGATCACCCTGGTGGTCGTGGCGTTGGTGCATGCCATGGTGCGCCGCCACCACGCCAGCATCGAGGCCCTGGCCACCCTCGACAGCCTCACGGGCCTGCCCAACCGCCGCAGTTTCGACCTGCTGGCCGCCCAGGCACTGCGCGAAGCCCAGCGCGACGGCAGCCCGCTGGTGGCGCTACTGATCGACCTTGACCACTTCAAGGCCCTGAATGACACCTACGGCCACCTGGCGGGCGACGAAGTGCTGCGCCAGTTTGCCAATGTGCTGCAGGGCAGCCTGCGCGAGTCGGATATACTGTGCCGCTGGGGCGGTGAGGAATTCATCGTCCTGCTCCGTGAAGCCGAAGGCCGGCAGGCCATCGAGGTCGCCGAAAAAATCCGCAGGCGCGCCGAGCAACTGACATTCAGCTACGAGGACCAGCCCCTGCGCCTGACCACCAGCATCGGCGTCAGCAACCTGCAGCAAGACGACACCTTGCACACCTTGCTGACCCGCGCCGACAGCGCCCTGTACCGTGCCAAACAGGCTGGCCGCAACCGCGTCTGCAGTGAACTGCACAATGAATGACAACCAACATTGCCCTGCGTGCGGCGCCCTCAACCAGTGCAGCCTGGCCGACCCACGCAGCGCCACCCAGGCCTGCTGGTGTTACAGCGCCCACATCGACCCCGCCGTCATCCAGGCGCTGCCCGCCGAGCTGCGCGGCAAAGCCTGCCTGTGCCCACGCTGCGCAGCCGTCGAGGCGCAGCTGCCACCCGCCCCGGTCAACTGACAGCCATGCGCCTTGACCGTTTTCTTGCCAACCTGCCCAACTACAACCGCCAGCAAGCACGCATGCTGCTGGCCCAGCAGCGCGTGCGCGTGGATGGGCAGGTGGTCAGCGACCCCTTGGCACAGGTGCGCGAATTCAGCCATGTGGCGCTGGATGACGCGGTGCTCCAGGCCGGCTACCCCGCGCGCTACCTGATGCTGCACAAGCCAGCCGGTTGCGTCAGTGCCACCCACGACCCGCAACACCCCACTGTGCTCGACCTGCTGCCCGCCGAGGCGCGGCACGGCCTGCACATTGCCGGGCGGCTGGACTTCAACACCACCGGCCTGATGCTCCTCACCAACGATGGGCAATGGTCGCGCCGGCTTACCCAGCCGGCCACCAAGTTGCCCAAGCACTACCTGGTCGACACCGAAGACGAGATCGGCCAGCACTACGTCGCCAAGTTTCTCGAGGGTTTTCATTTCGCCTTCGAAGGCCTCGTCACCCAACCCGCCCAGCTGCACATTCTGGGGCCGCGCCAGGCGCGGCTGGCCATCGTCGAGGGGCGTTATCACCAGGTCAAGCGCATGTTCGGCTTCTACAACAACAAGGTGGTGAAGCTGCACCGTGAGCGCATGGGTGCCATTGCGCTGGACCCGGCGCTGGCACCTGGCGCTTTTCGCGCACTGACGGCCGAGGAAGTCGCTGCGGTCTGATTTAGCCGGCCAACGGCAATCAACCGCCCGACGCAGGGCGCTGCTTTCCCCCGAACGGCACTTGCACGAACCCGGCGTCGCTGCTTGAATCCACTGCGTCGGTCTGCATGTGACTGGATAGTCATAGCTGCACGGCCGACACCTGTCTGCTGGCCACCCAGGGTCTCGATGCCTTGGGGCACAACAGATTGCCCGCCATAACAACACCGTCGACACACGTGCCAATGGATCGACACGGGGCCCGGTTTCTCTTCAGGCAGATGCCTACCTGTCATAAAAAACGTGCACTTTAGGTGACGCGAATACCCTTTTTGCGCCAGGAGTCGATGACATGAGGCCAGAAATCGCTGTACTTGATATTCAAGGTCAGTATCGGGTTTACACGGAGTTCTATCGCGCGGACGCGGCCGAGAAAACGATCATCCTGATCAACGGCTCGCTTGCCACCACGGCCTCGTTTGCCCAGACCGTACGCAACCTGCACCCGCAGTTCAACGTGGTGCTGTTCGACCAGCCCTACGCCGGTAAATCCAAGCCCCACAACCGTCAGGAAAGGTTGATCAGCAAGGAAACCGAAGCCCATATTCTTCTGGAACTGATCGACCACTTCCAGGCCGACCATGTGATGTCGTTTTCATGGGGTGGCGCCAGTACCCTGTTGGCGCTGGCGCATCAGCCGCGGCGGGTGAAAAAGGCCATCGTCAGTTCGTTCTCACCGGTGATCAACGAACCGATGCGCGACTACCTCAGCCGCGGCAGCCAGTACCTCGCCGCCTGCGACCGCTACCAAGTGGGCAACCTGGTCAACGACACCATTGGCAAGCACCTGCCGTCGCTGTTCAAACGCTTCAACTATCGGCACGTCAGCAGCCTGGACAGCCATGAATACGCGCAGATGCACTTCCATATCAACGAAGTGCTGCAGCACGACCTGGAGCGGGCCCTGAGCCGCGCGCGCAACATCGACATTCCGGTGCTGTTCGTCAACGGCGAGCGCGATGAGTACACCACCGTGGCGGATGCACGGCAGTTTGACAGGCATGTCGGCACATGCCAGTTCAGCGCGATCCGCGACGCCGGCCACTTCCTGGACATGGAGCACAAGGCCGCCTGCGAGGATACCCGCGCCGTGCTGCTGGGCTTCCTGAAGCCAGACGTGCGAGAAAAGCGCCCGCGTTATCAGGCAGCAGCTCAAGGGCAGCATGCATTGGCCATGTGACGGGTAACACACCCTGTGGCCACAACCGTGGAGGTTGCAGGGTGATGCTAGATTTTTTATAACGTGGGCTTCTAATTTACCCCGGGTTCTGGTAAAAAGTGCAGCTCAGACGCGGGTATAGTTTAGTGGCAAAACGAAAGCTTCCCAAGCTTTAGTTGAGGGTTCGATTCCCTCTACCCGCTCCACCTCAAGCTTCCCAAAGCTTCCGCACGTCGCCCCGTAGTACTCCCCTCCAGTTTTACTTATTCAAAGCCCGGCTCGGCGTCCCATTGCGTTGCATCTATCCGCCTGGATCACTGCTCGATAATGCATCCTGGAGCGCTACGGCATCGGCTTGATACTTATCGATTTGGTGTAGAATCTGTGAATCGTTAACGTTTTAGCTCGTTCGTTAAAGGAATCCCACCATGCAGGTTGGTTTCAAGGCTCTTGCCGCCCGGCATGGCATCGCGCTGGTACAGCCTTTGCGAGTGGGTTCCACCCTCGGCGCGAGTCGCATCAGCCGTGACACTGGCAACCAAATCGAGCATCAATATCCGCCGCACTACCGGCCAACGGATGATTTCGCCGGCCATTTCGAGTTTGGCCTCAAATACGAAGAAGTCCACCTAGAGTTCTTCGCGCGGTTATTTGCTGTGGTAGGCCCCAAACCCATCGAGGCCTGGTGCACCAGCGCGCCATTTGGCCAGTACGCCCGCCGCACGGGCTTTTTGTACGAATGGTTGACCGGGCAACCGCTGGACGTGCCTGACGTCACCAACGGCGGCTATGTCGATGCCGTTGCAGCAGACAAATACCTTACCCGAACCAAGCCAGCGCGAGTGCGCCGCTGGCGTATCAATAACAATCTGCCTGGAACGCCAGTTTTTTGCCCTGTCGTTCGCCGCACGCAGGCCGTCCAGGAAGTGCTGCAATTCGATCTCGCCGCCGCGCTGGGTGATTTGGACCGTGCCTATGGCGCCGATATTCTTCAACGGACCGCCAGCTGGTTGACCTTCAAGGAATCACGGGCGAGCTTTCTGATCGAGAAAGAGGCGGACCAGGCCAGCCGCATCCAACGTTTCGCTCATGTCATCGCCCAGCACTGCGGCCATATTCAAGACCCACTAAGCGATGAAAGCCTGCATACCTTGCAAGCTGGAATCCTGGGCCACGATGCATTCGGGCTTGGGCTAAGACGCTCACCGGTCTTCGTGGGCCAAGCGACGATGCGGGAAAATATCGTGCATTACATCGCCCCGCATTTCGATGACCTGGGGCCTATGCTCGCGGGGCTGGACGGGTTTGAGCAGGCCACGAGAGGGCGCGAGTCACTGGCCCGTGCCGCGGTACTCGCGTTCGGCTTCGTCTATATCCATCCCATGCGGGACGGCAACGGCCGTATTCATCGATTTCTGATCAATGACACCCTCGTACGCGACAAGGCAATCCCGGACGGCGTGATCTTGCCCGTTTCGGCCACCATCACGAATTCAGCCGAGTTCCGCTCAGGGTACGATCGCACGCTGGAGACGTTTTCTCGCCCGTTCATGCGTCGCTACGCAACCTCATATCGTTTCGGCGAGCTGAAGAATCATGAGGATGGCACACCCAGTAATTTCATCTTTGACGACTACGACGATGCAAAATTTGCCTGGCGATATCCCGACCTGACCGAGCACGTGGTGTACACCACGCGCCTCGTAGCACACACGGTGCGGGAAGAGATGGCCGAGGAAGCCAAAGCCCTGATCGTCTTCCAGTGTGCACTGGAGCGTCTCAAGGATGTCGTCGAGGTCCCGGACCAGGACGCCCATCGCATTATCCGGTCCATCAAGGAGAACGGCTGGCACATTTCCGGCAAGCTGAAGAAGCAATACCCTCAGCTGGAAGACCAACACCGGGCTGATCGTATCCTCGAAGCCATCCGGTCAGCGTTTGAAGAGGGGAGAACCAGCGGCGGCCTTGACTGAGGTTATGGCCATTTGCCTGCCAATCCGCTTCAATGCGCAACTGGTCTGTGACACACCCTGAAAGGACTCCCCATGGCGCTTTCCCGTTGGCTGCCTGGCCTCGCCAACCTGCTGCATTACCGCCGCGAATGGTTTCACGCTGACCTGCAAGCCGGGCTCTCGGTGGCGGCCATCCAGATTCCCATTGCCATTGCCTATGCGCAGATCGTCGGCCTGCCGCCGCAGTACGGCTTGTATGCCTGCGTACTGCCCATGATGGTGTATGCGCTGATTGGCAGTTCGCGGCAGTTGATGGTGGGCCCGGATGCGGCCACCTGCGCGATGATCGCTGGCGCAGTGGCGCCGCTGGCCATGGGCAACCCGCAACGGCTGGCTGAGCTGTCGGTCATCATCACCTTGCTGGTCGGGGTGATGCTGATCGCCGCTGGGCTGGCACGGGCGGGCTTCATTGCCAGCTTCTTTTCACGGCCCATCCTGATCGGTTACCTCAATGGTATCGGCCTGAGCCTGATCGCCGGGCAGCTGTCCAAGGTCGTGGGGTTCAGCATCGAGGGTGACGGCTTCATCCTGAGCCTGATCAACTTCCTGCAGCGGCTGGGCGAAATCCACTGGCTCACGCTGATCATCGGGCTGGCCGCACTGGGGTTGCTGATCTGGCTGCCGCGCCGCTACCCTCGCCTGCCCGCCGCACTCACAGTGGTGGCGCTGTTCATGCTGCTGGTGGGGCTGTTCGGGCTGGACCGCTTCGGCGTTGCCATTCTGGGCCCGGTGCCTGCAGGCATTCCACAACTGGCCTGGCCGCACAGCAACCTGGCCGAGATGAAAAGCCTGCTGCGTGATGCCCTGGGTATCGCCACCGTGAGTTTCTGCAGCGCCATGCTCACCGCCCGCAGCTTTGCTGCCCGGCATGGGTATGCCATCAATGCCAACCACGAGTTCGTGGCATTGGGGGTCAGCAACCTGGCAGCCGGTGTTTCGCAAGGCTTTGCCATCAGCGGCGCCGATTCGCGCACCGCAGTCAACGACATGGTGGGTGGCAAGAGCCAGCTGGTAGGGGTTGTGGCTGCCCTGGTCATTGCCGCGATCCTGCTGTTCTTCACCGCGCCCATGGCGTGGATCCCCCAAGCCGCGCTAGGCGCCGTGCTGCTGATGGCCGGCTGGGGGCTGATCGATGTCAAGTCGCTTAGGCATATCCGCAAGCTGAGCCGCTTCGAGTTCTGGCTGTGCCTGCTGACCACAGCCGGCGTGCTGGGCCTGGGCGTGTTGCCCGGCATCGTGTTCGCCGTGACCCTGGCCATCTTGCGGCTGCTCTACACCATCTACCAACCCACCGATGCCGTGCTCGGGTGGCTGCCAGGCACAGAAGGCCAGGTGGACATTCGCAAACACAAGCAAGCGCGCACCGTGCCCGGGCTGGTGGTGTACCGCTTTGATGACGCGATTCTGTTTTTCAATGCTGACTACTTCAAGATGCGCCTGCTGGAGGCGGTTCACAGCCAACCGCAGCCCAAGGCTGTGCTGTTCGATGCCGAAGCGGTGACCAGCATTGATGTGAGCGGCATCGCAGCGCTGCGCGAAGCCCGCGACACCCTCGCCGCGCAAGGCATCCTGTTTGCCATCGCCCGGGCCCGTGGCACGTTCCTGCGCATGCTGGTGCGTTCGGGCCTGGCCAGGGAAATGGAAGACCGGCTGCTGTTCGGTTCGGTGCGGGCGGGCATCCGCGCCTACCGGGTATGGCGCAACAGAACCCGCCACGAGGAAGCACCAGCGGCAGGTACCCAGCCGCTCGGTTAGGGCGTGGCATGTTAAAGTCCTGCCGTTCCCGCTTCGCCCAACGGACTTCAGCATGCCCGCACTCGACGCCACCCTCCTACCCTGGCCAGACCTTGCCGCCCAGCACCCTTGCACTGCCTTGCTGGTGGGCAACGGCGCCAGCCGTGCGCTGTGGAAGCCATTCAGCTATTTCTCGCTCTACGAGCAAGCCCAGCGCGCCGGCCGCAAGAAAGGCCTGGCGATCAGCGACCAGGCACTGTTCAAGTCCCTGGGTACGGAGCTGTTCGAACCCGTGCTCAGCGCGCTTAATGCCACCGTGCGCACCAACGCTGCACTGGCCATCAATTCCACAGCGCCGCTGAACCGTTACTATTCGATCAAGGAAGCGCTGATCCACGCCGTACGTACCGTGCACCTGCCATGGCCGCTGGTGCCCGCTGCTACATTGGCAACCCTGAACCAGGCCCTGCGCAGCTATCGCAGCGTGTACACCAGCAACTACGACCTGCTGTTGCCATGGGCCCTGCAACACGCGCCGCAGGGCTTCGCCGAACTGTTCGACGAACAAGGCTTCTTCGATGTACGCCGCACAGCCTGCGAAGGCACCCGGGTACTGCACCTGCACGGCGGCATGCACTTGCTCAAGCTGCCCGACGGCACCACACGGCAGCGCAGTGCCAGCAGCGCGGAGCTGCTCCAAGGCTTCGCCGTGAATACCCCCGGTGAGGTGCCCCTGTTCGTCAACGAAGACCGCAGCGACAAAAAACTGCGGGCCATCCGCAACTCGGATTACCTCAGTTGGTGCCTGGGGCAACTGGCTGGGGAACAGGATGGGGTCTGCCTGTTCGGGCAACACCTGGACAGCAGCGACCAGCACCTGCTGGACGCCATCCGCCAGGCCAGGCCCAAGCACCTGGCCATCGCCATACGGCCATTGGGGGAGGCGTCGGTGATCAACCAGAAGCGGCACTTCATGAGCCGCCTGGAGGGCTTGGCACACACACCGGTTCACTTCTTTGATGCCGCTACGCATCCATTGGGGCAGGCGGCGCTGGCGATTGATGTGCCCCGGGGTTTCAATTCGTGATCAGCGGGCCGAATGGGCTGCACCGAAAAGGCGGTCGTAGGCGCTTGAGATATTGATCGCCATCGCCGTATGCGCCAACTCGAAAACCCCTTGTCCTATGGCATAGGTCTCTCGCTTTCTGAGCCAGACCAGAATATCCGCAAGGTGCCAGAGTGAGGTACGGCCCTCGTGCACGGGCGCAGGAAAATCACTGTAATGGGCCAGCATCAATTTCCGCATGTTCTGACGAGAAACGCCTATCAGGTCAGCGACGTCAGTAAGCCCGACCAAGTCCGGGGTCGCTTCGATCAGGCGAGCAGACGGTATTGCACGATAGACATCCTGTAACGCGCTTTGCAGGGCTTCATCGGCAGAGCCCGATTCGCGAATGAAAGCCAATGCCAGTCGCCCCGGCTGGCCCACACCGATCAAAGCATCGTCGCACCCGTTTTCAGCAAGGCGCTCAAGAAGAGCGTCAGCATCGTATGGCTTACTCAATTGGTACTTGAGTGTGAATTCATACTCCATACTCATCACTCTATCTTTGAGTCCACAGTGTTATTGACTGCGCAGCGGCCTGAACAGTTATCGACTGTACGTTTAATCTGACGGGCAAAATTACCGGGGTTTTTGGGCGTGCTCCAGATGCTGGTGATACAGAACTCACCGCACCTACAATCGGAATTATTCCAAGGGCAATAGATTTTCCCCCAACAATGCCCACCCCAACCCTGATTTTCCAGCCCCTCGACTGTGCGTATCGCAGCGCAGCCTCGACTTCCTTATTGGAATGAATGGGCCGTGACATCAGCGTCCTCGAGTGTGGCATGTGCGCAAGGGTTGTCAACTGACAACCTCTATGGACATGCAACACTAGCGTAGGAATAGGCGTGGGTGGGTCGATAAGGAAAATTCGGATTATTCCTATCTGCCATCTACATCTTTCGTACGAGCATGGGGTGTTAAAGCAGCCTGTCCGCCCGCAGAAGCGTCTCCAGGCAATGCTCCTGCACGCCGTAGAATGCCTTGAGCTGGGCAATCTTCTCCAACAGCGCACCGTTGTCCACGGGCTGCCGCCGTTTCACCGCAAGAATCATCTTGTTCTTGTTGGTGTGCTCCAGCGAGATGAACTCGAACACCTTGGTCTCGTAACCACAGGCCTCCAGGTACAGCGCGCGCAGGCTGTCGGTGAGCATCTCGGCCTGCTGGCCCAGGTGCAGGCCGTATTGCAGCATGGGTTGCAGCAGCCCCGGGCTTTGCAGTTGCGGGCGCACCTGCTTGTGGCAGCACGGGGAGCACATGATGATCGCGGCGTTGCAACGGATGCCGGTGTGGATGGCATAGTCCGTAGCGATATCGCAGGCATGCAGGGCGATCATCACCTCGATGGCTTCGGGCACCACGCTGCGCACATCGCCACACTGGAACTCCAGCCCCGGGTGCTCCAGGCGGCCAGCAGCGGCGTTGCACAGCTCGACCATGTCCTGGCGCAGTTCCACCCCGGTCACCTTTGCCTCACGGGCCAGGGTATTGCGCAGGTAATCGTGCATGGCAAAGGTCAGGTAGCCCTTGCCAGAACCAAAGTCTGCCACCCGCAAGGTCTGCCCGGCCGGTACCGGGGCGCTGGCCAGGGCGTGGTCGAACACCTCGATGAACTTGTTGATCTGCTTCCACTTGCGCGACATCGACGGGATGAGCGCGCCATGGGCGTCGGTAACCCCCAGGTCGCGCAGGAACGGCCGGGACAGCGCCAGGTAACGCTTCTTCTCCCGGTCATGGCCGTTATCCACCACCGCCTCTCGTGGAGCCTGCGCGCCGTGACGCTGCAGCATGGGCTTGCCTTTCTTGCTGAAAGTAAGCTGCACCTCTCCCTCGGCATCGAACAGGTGCGCATTGCGAAAACTGCCCGGCAGCAGTTCGGCCATCAACGCCAGCGCCTGCTCGGAGGGCAGGTTGCGGGTGATGTCGCGGGTCTGGTGGCGATAGACCAGCGACAGGCACGGCTGACCCTTCACCGACAGCGGCTTGGCAATGATGCGTTGCAAGGTCGGGTCGGCACCCACAGGGCGCGCCAGCACCAGCTTTACCAGCGTGTTGCCCTGCAGGGCAGTGCCGAGCAGGTCGAGAAACCGGACGCGTGCATCCGGCGTGGAGGTACTGGCAGACATGGGAAAACGGTGCCTCGAATAGCGGGGAGCGCATTCTACACCTTGTCGCCTTCGCCCGCTGGCGCGCTAGTCGAGGATCACCAGCCGGTTGGGCAACTGGTTGCGGGCATGGGTAGGCGGCACATGCTGGCCCAGCAGTTCTGCACACGCATCGATGCATTCGACAAAACCCTGCAGGGTCTGGCCACCGCGTACCTGCTCGGCCAGGCGGGCGACGAGGGCGCCGCGGGCTGCACCGTCGAGAAAGCACGCGACGCCCTGGTCGGCCAGGATCTCGGCATGTTGCTCCGCCTCGCTGACGAAGATCAACACGCCGGTAGCGCCTACCGTGCGCTGCAGGTTGAGCACGCGAAATTGCTGACGGGCCAGCCGCGAAGCACGCCAGCGCCGCAACACCCGCGGCATCAGCCGGCTGGCAACGTGCGGGCTGCGCAGCAGCAGGCACAACACGATGAACAGCAGGACGTTGGCGACGATCAGGCCGCGCACGCTGGGCCAGCCCAGCAGCCAATGCAGCATGCCAGGCACCGCCAGCGCCAACAGGGCTGCCCAGAACAGCGGCAGGTAGGCATAGTCATCGGCGCGCCGGGCCAGCACCGTGACCAGCTCGGCGTCGGTGCGCTGCTCGGCACGGGCAATGGCTTCGGCGATCTGGCGCTGATGGTACAGGTCGAGAGGGGTCATGCCGTCGTTCTCTTGAGCGTTCTTATAGTTGTTGTCCCGGCTTGCGGGGCTTCGTCCGCGGGCGAGATATTCAGGCATAATCCGCCGCTGGAAGAGATGCCTGCAAATCGTACAACAATAGCCGCCCGAAAACTTCGGCCGCGCACGTATCACGCTGGATACGGCACAGGCCCTCAACGGAATTCATTGATGAAACTGTCTTTGCTGGGCCTGGCCATGGGCCTTGCCAGCCAGGCGGCACTTGCCGCCACACCCGCGCCGCCCCTTGAAGACAAACGGGCGTTCATCGATCACCTGGTCAGCCAGATGACCGAAGCCGAGAAGATCGGCCAGCTGCGCCTGATCAGCATCAGCCCGGAAATGCCCCGCGAGAAAATCCGCGAAGAGATCGCCGCAGGCCGCATCGGTGGCACCTTCAACTCACGCACGGCCCCGGAAAACCGCCCGATGCAGGACGCGGCCATGCGCAGCCGGCTGAAGATCCCGATGTTCTTCGCCTATGACACCATCCACGGCGAGCGCACCATCTTCCCTATCGGCCTGGGTATGGCTGCCACCTGGGACATGGACGCCGTCGCCAAGGTTGGCCGCACGGCCGCCATCGAGGCGGCGGCCGATGCGCTGGACATGACGTTCGCGCCGATGGTCGACATCGCCCGTGACCCGCGCTGGGGCCGCACCAGCGAAGGCTTCGGCGAAGACACCTACCTGACCTCGAAAATCGGCCAGGTGATGGTGCGCGCATTTCAGGGCAGCAGCCCGGCCAACCCCGACAGCATCATGGCTATCGTCAAGCACTTCGCTCTGTACGGCGCCGTGGAAGGCGGGCGCGACTACAACACAGTCGATATGAGCCTGCCCAAAATGTACAACGACTACCTGCCGCCCTACCGCGCCGCGCTGGATGCCGGAGCTGGCGGCGTCATGGTGGCGCTGAACTCGATCAACGGCGTGCCGGCCACCTCCAACACCTGGCTGATGAACGATGTGCTGCGCAAGGAGTGGGGCTTCAAAGGTGTCACCATCAGCGACCATGGGGCCATCCAGGAGCTGATCCGCCACGGTGTCGCCCGCGATGGCCGTGAAGCCGCCAAGCTGGCGATCAAGGCCGGTATCGACATGAGCATGAACGACACCCTGTACGGCCAGGAACTGCCAGGTTTGCTGAAAACCGGCGAGGTCAGCCAGGGCGAGCTTGACCAGGCCGTGCGTGAAGTGCTCGGTGCCAAGTACGACATGGGCCTGTTCAAGGACCCGTACGTGCGTATCGGCAACGCTGAAACCGACCTCAAGGACTACTACGGCAACGACCGCCTGCACCGCGAGGCCGCACGGGACGTGGCGCGGCGCAGCCTGGTGCTGCTGGAAAACCGTAACCAGGCGCTGCCGCTGAAAAAAGCCGGCACCATCGCCCTGGTCGGCCCCCTGGCCGATGCCCCCATCGACATGATGGGCAGCTGGGCTGCCGATGGCAGGCCTGAACATTCGGTCACCGTGCGCGAGGGCCTGCGCCGGGCTGTGGAGGGCAAGGCCAAGCTGGTCTACGCCAAGGGCGCCAATGTGACCGGTGACAAGGCGATCCTCGACTACCTGAATTTCCTGAACTTCGATGCCCCGGAAATCGTCGACGACCCACGGCCACCTGCGGTGCTGATCGACGAAGCGGTCAAGGCGGCCGAGCAGTCGGACGTGGTGGTGGCGGTGGTCGGCGAATCGCGTGGGATGTCCCACGAGTCGTCCAGCCGCACCACCCTCGAGATCCCGGCCAGCCAGCGTGAACTGATCAAGGCGCTGAAGGCCACCGGTAAACCGCTGGTACTGGTGTTGATGAATGGCCGCCCGCTGTCCATCGGCTGGGAGCGGGAGCAGGCTGACGCCATTCTGGAAACCTGGTTTGCCGGCACCGAAGGGGGTAACGCCATCGCCGATGTGCTGTTCGGTGACTACAACCCGTCCGGCAGGCTCCCCATCACCTTCCCGCGGTCTGTCGGGCAGATCCCGATGTACTACAACCACACCCGTATCGGCCGGCCGTTCACGCCGGGCAAGCCGGGCAACTACACCTCGCAGTACTTCGAGGAACCCAACGGCCCGCTGTACCCATTCGGTTACGGCTTGAGCTACACCCGCTTCGAACTGTCGGGGCTTGACCTTTCGCACAAGCAGTTCAAGCGCGGCGATACCCTGCAGGCCAAGGTGACGGTGAAAAACACCGGCAAGGTTGCCGGCGAGACCGTGGTGCAGTTGTACCTGCAGGATGTAACCGCGTCGATGAGCCGGCCAGTCAAAGAGCTGAAGCACTTCCAGAAGGTGATGTTGCAGCCCGGCGAAACGCGGCAGTTGACCTTCGCCATCCGCGAAGACGACCTGAAGTTCTATAATGGCCAACTGCAGCGGGTTGCCGAGCCGGGTGAGTTCAACGTGCAGGTGGGGCTGGACGCCGAGGCAGTGCAGCAACAGGGCTTCGAGTTGCTTTGACTGAGTAGGCCGCCCCGATAGCCAACCACCGGACCTGACCCGATGCCCTTCACCTTCCGCGCCCTGCGTCTGGGGCTGATCACCTTGCTGATCGTGCTGGGCACCGTGCTGAGCGCGGGCTGGGCCATGCACCACGCCAAGCGTCAGGCCATGGAGGCCGACGCCCGGCTTGCCAGCCAGCAGTTGGGCCTGTACGCCAATACCCTGCACACCCTGATCGACCGTTACAGGGCGCTGCCTGCGGTGCTGGCACTGGACCCGGAACTGATCGCCGCCTTGCGCGGCCCTGTCGACGACCAGGTGCAAGACGCCCTGAACCGAAAGCTTGAACGGATCAACGGCGCGGCCAACTCGTCCACCCTCGAACTGCTCGACCACACCGGGCTGGCCATCGCTGCCAGCAATTGGCGGCTACCCACCAGCTACGTGGGCTCCAACTATGGCTTCAGGCCCTATTTCACCCAGACCCGCAACCAGGGTAACGGTCGCTTCTACGCCGTGGGTGTGACCAGTGGCGTACCGGGGTATTTTCTGTCGAGCGCGGTGCTCGACGAACAGGGCCGCTTTCTCGGCGCCATGGTTGTAAAACTGGAGTTTCCAGAGCTTGAGCGTGAGTGGCGCCAAGGCAGCGACATTCTGTTGGTCAGCGATGCCCGCGGCATCACCTTCATTGCCAACCAGGACGGCTGGCGCTACCGGGAGCTGCAGCCGCTGACCGGTGCCGACCGTGCCGAACTGGCTGAAACCCGCCAGTACGACAAGCAACCCCTTGTGCCCCTGCCCCATCAGGTGCTCACCCGGTTTGCCGCCAACAGCACCCTCAGCCGCGTGCAGGGCCCCCAAGGCAGTGCCGATTACCTGTGGGAAACCCTGCCGCTGGACAGCGAACGCTGGGCCCTGCACCTGCTGCGCAAGCCCCAGGTAGGCCCGGATGCCCGCAATGCGGCATTGGGCGCAGCTGCCGTGTGGCTCAGCCTGGTGTTCGCGGCGCTGTTCGTCAGCCAGCGCCTGCGTATTGCCCGCCTGCGCCAGCGCAGCCGCGCCGAGCTTGAGCGCCAGGTCGAGGAGCGCACCCGGGAGCTGCGCACCGCCCAGGAAGGGCTGGTACAAACGGCAAAACTGGCGGCACTGGGGCAGATGTCTGCGGCCATGGCCCATGAGATCAACCAGCCGCTGACGACCCAGCGCATGCAGCTGGAAACCCTGCGCCTGCTGCTGGACCATGGGCGCTACGATGAAGCGCGCCAGGCCCTCGAACCCCTTGAGCAGATGCTGACCCGCATGGCGTCCCTGACCAGCCACCTGAAAACATTCGCCCGCAACAGCCCGGGTGGCCTGCGCGAGCGGCTGGACCTGGCCACCGTGGTCGACCAGGCCCTGCACCTGCTGGAAACCCGCATCCACAGTGAAGGCATCCAGCTGGCACTGTACTTGGCGCGCCCGGCCTGGGTGCGGGGCGATGCCATCCGCCTGGAACAGGTGTTGATAAACCTGCTGCGCAATGCCCTGGACGCCATGGCCGACAAAGGCTACCGCCGCCTTGAAATCCGCATAGAACCGCAAGCCGGGCTGTGGCGCCTGAGTATTCTGGACTCAGGCGGTGGTATCGCCGAGGCCGACCTGGCCAGAATCTTTGAGCCGTTCTTCACCACCAAACCCGTAGGCGAAGGCCTGGGGCTTGGCCTGGCGATATCCTATGGCATCGTGCATGACGCAGGTGGCCGGCTACAGGCAGAGAACGTGCCTGGCGGCGCCTGCCTTAGCCTGACCCTGCCCCGTGACCTGGAGCCCGCATGATGAATTCAGTGATCGTCATCGACGATGAGGCCAGCATCCGTAGCGCTGTGGAGCAGTGGCTGAGCCTGTCCGGTTTCAATGTGCAGCTGTTCGCCCGTGCCGACGAGTGCCTGGCGCAGCTGCCAGCGCACTTCCCCGGGGTGGTCATCAGCGACGTCCGCATGCCGGGCATGGATGGCCTGCAGTTGCTGGAACGCCTGCAGGCAGCCGACCCCGACCTGCCTGTGATCCTGCTGACCGGCCATGGCGATGTGCCAATGGCCGTGGACGCCATGCGCAGCGGTGCTTATGACTTTCTGGAAAAGCCATTCACCCCGCAACACCTGCTGGGCAGCCTGCGCCGCGCCCTGGAAAAACGCCAGCTGGTACTGGAAAACCGCCGCCTGCACGAACAGGCCGACCTCAAGACCCGGCTGGAGGCGAGCTTGCTTGGCATGGCTCAAAGCACGCAGTTGCTGCGCCGCCAGTTGCTCGACCTGGCAGGCCTGCCCGTCAATGTGCTGATCCGTGGCGAGACGGGCAGTGGCAAAGAGCGGGTGGCGCGCTGCCTGCATGACTTTGGCCCACGGGGCGACAAGCCTTTTGTGGCACTCAACTGCGCGGCCATTCCGGAAGCGTTGTTCGAGGCTGAGCTGTTCGGCCATGAAAGCGGTGCCTTCACGGGCGCCCAGGGCAAGCGCATCGGCAAGCTGGAGTACGCCAGCGGCGGCACGGTGTTTCTCGACGAGATCGAAAGCATGCCGCTGGCGCAGCAGGCCAAGCTGCTGCGGGTGATACAAGAGCAGAAAATCGAACGCCTGGGCGCCAACCAGAGCATCAGCGTGGACCTGCGCATCATCGCGGCCACCAAACCCGACCTTCTCGAAGAGGCACGGGCCGGGCGCTTTCGCGAAGACCTTGCCTACCGGCTGAATGTTGCCGAGTTGCGCCTGGCGCCTTTGCGCGAACGGCGCGAAGACATCGCCGTACTGTTCGAGCACTTTGCCACCGCCGCTGCCAACAAGCTGGGCCGCAATGCCGTGCCCCTGTCTGGCGCACAGTTGGCCCAGCTGCTCACCCATGACTGGCCGGGCAACGTGCGCGAACTGGCCAACGCGGCAGAGCGTCATGCGCTAGGGCTTGGCTCACCCACCCTTGACCCTGTGCCGGCAGGTCAATCCCTGAGCGAGCGCATGGAAGCCTACGAAGCGCAGTGCCTGCGCGCAGCGCTGCGCCAGCATGGGGGCGAGATCAAGGCCGTGATGGACGACCTGCAGCTTCCCAGGCGCACCCTCAACGAAAAGATGCAGCGCCACGGCTTGCTACGAGAAGATTTCTTGTCGAGCCAATAAGCGGAAATCCGCCTACTCAGGCAGCCCTATAAGCGGATTTTTGCTTGCACAAGGTGTAGGGCCACCCACATCTGGCCGTTGGCCTGCGCCACTGGCCACACCCCAGGCGCAGTGCTGGTAAGGGCTACCGCCCCTCAAATGCCCAAAGACGGGTCACTGCGCCCCCATTTGGCACACCTTCTGCAATCACCAGTGCCAGCTGCGCCCAGGCGCGCTTCACAAAAACAACGAGAAGGTATCCCTGATGGATAACGCCACCTCCCTGCCAGCCGGGGCGGCCAACGCGCCGGCCGCAGAAAAAACCACCGCCAGCCGCCTCAAATCGATCTTCAGCGGTTCCATCGGCAACATGGTCGAATGGTATGACTGGTACGTCTACGCAGCATTCTCGCTGTACTTCGCCAAGGCATTTTTCCCGGCGGGCGACTCCACCGCACAATTGCTCAACACCGCAGCGATCTTCGCCGTAGGCTTCCTGATGCGCCCCATCGGCGGCTGGTTGATGGGCTTGTACGCCGACCGCAAGGGCCGCAAGGCGGCGCTGATGGCGTCGGTACTGCTGATGTGCGCCGGCTCGCTGGTCATCGCCCTTACCCCCGGTTACGAAACCATAGGCGTTGCTGCCCCCGTTCTGCTGGTGATCGCGCGCCTGATGCAGGGCTTGTCGGTGGGTGGCGAATACGGCACCTCGGCCACCTACCTCAGTGAAATGGCCAGCAAGGACCGCCGTGGCTTCTTCTCGAGCTTCCAGTACGTCACGCTGATCTCCGGCCAGCTCATCGCCCTGGCTGTGCTGATTATCCTGCAACAAACCCTGACCACCGAGCAGCTGTATGCCTGGGGCTGGCGCGTACCGTTCGTGATCGGTGCCCTGTGCGCCGTGGTGGCCCTGTACCTGCGTCGCGGCATGGAAGAAACCGCCTCGTTCACCAAGAAGGAAAAGGCCAAGGAAAGCCTGATGCGCACCCTGATGCGCCACCCCAAGGAACTGCTGACCGTGGTCGGCCTGACCATGGGCGGCACCCTGGCGTTCTACACCTACACCACCTACATGCAGAAGTACCTGGTGAATACGGTGGGCATGAGCATCAGTGACTCCACCACCATCTCGGCCGCCACGCTGTTCCTGTTCATGTGCCTGCAACCGGTGATTGGCGGGTTGTCCGACAAGATCGGCCGCCGCCCCATCCTGATTGCCTTCGGTGTACTGGGCACGCTGTTCACCGTACCGATCCTCAGCACCCTGCACACTATCCAGACCTGGTGGGGCGCGTTCTTCCTGATCATGGCGGCACTGATCATCGTCAGCGGCTACACCTCGATCAACGCGGTGGTAAAAGCCGAACTGTTCCCCACCGAAATCCGCGCCCTGGGTGTCGGCCTGCCCTACGCCCTGACGGTGTCGATCTTTGGTGGTACCGCTGAATACGTGGCGCTGTGGTTCAAGAGCGCGGGTATGGAAAGCGGGTTCTACTGGTACGTCACAGGGTGCATCGCCTGCTCCCTGCTGGTGTACGCCACCATGAAGGACACCAAGCAGCACTCCCGGATCACCACCGACTGATCTCTGCCGGTAACAACGGAAAAGGGCGCTCCAGTGATGGAGCGCCCTTTTTCGTTGTGCCTACCCCTTAATACTCGATTAATTCCACAGCCAGATACTACCCAGGCTGAATAATCATTTGCCCCAGCATCTTGTGAATCGCCGCCGCTCACGCGATGGCAGGCACTTGAGCACACTAACATATCGAATTATACGATTATTTAACGCAGATTTATGCGCTTAACAATCAACATTGTGGGCGTAAAATGTGATGCATACCTACACAGTCACCCCTTCATTGGAGTAGCCCTTATGAAAATCCACACCCTTCTTGCCCTCGTTCTGTCGCTGTCTGCTGCTGGCGCTTATGCCGAAGACGGTTTCGACCGTACCAAGGCGCACGGTTTTGCAGCGCCTCAGGCACAGGCGTCCGGGTACGCAGAAGACGGCTTTGACCGCACCGGTGCCCAGCGCTTCGCAGAAGATGGCTTCGATCGCACCCATGGCCACCGCATCAGCTGACCCTACAGCGCTGCCTGATGATTTGCAGGCGGCCGCAGCCTTGGCACACTAGGGGCCCGTCAACCCAGGAGGTGGGCCGGCAAGCCCAGCACCGATGTACTACTACGAACCCGCACAAGGCCACGGCCTGCCGCATGACCCCTTCAACGCCATCGTTGGCCCCCGCCCGATCGGCTGGATCTCCTCCCAGGACCGCCAGGGCCGCCTGAACCTGGCGCCCTACAGCTTCTTCAACGCCTTCAACTACATCCCGCCGATCATCGGTTTCTGTAGCGTGGGGCGCAAAGACAGCCTGAACAACATTGAGCAGACTGGGGAGTTTGTCTGGAACCTGGCAACCCGGCCGTTGGCCGAGCAGATGAACCAGAGCTGTGCGGCAGTACTGCCGGAAGTGAACGAGTTCGAACTGAGCGGGCTCACGGCCGCCCCGTCGCGCATCGTCAAGGTGCCGCGGGTAGGCGAAACGCCGGTGGCCTTCGAGTGCAAGGTAACCCAGATCGTGCAACTGCAGCGTGCTGACCAGCAGCCGGTGCCCAGCTGGCTGATCCTGGGCGAGGTGGTGGCCGTGCATATTGCCGAGCACCTGCTCAAGGACGGCATCTACGACACCGCTGCCGCCGAACCCATCCTGCGTGGCGGCGGCCCAGCGGACTATTTCGAACTGGGCAACCTGTTCAAGATGGCCAGGCCGCAGGCCTGATCACCAGATCAGCTCGCCTGCTCCGCTCACACCTTGCAGGCGCTGCAACTCGGCCGTGGCCGCTTCATCGGCAGCCACGGCGCCCTTGAACACCTGCCCCTCCAGCACCTTGTGGAAGCGCGGTGCGCCGCCCATGCCCAGCGCCTTCACCGCGATGGCCGCGTAGTAGCCCCCGCCGTCCACCGGCACCATCGCCGAAACTGCCTCGAATTGTGCAAACTCCCTACGTGCCATAGTGCTTTCCGCGTGGTTGAAAGAGCCGTCATGTTACGCCAAGCAGCCCGGCAACGCGGCTGTCGCGTGCCACCGGTCAGCCAAAGGTGTGCAGGTCGAGGCTGCTGACCACTTCGGCCTGCACCAGCTCACCGAACACCTGCAGGGTAGGCGAGGCGAAATAGCCGTTCATCGCCTGCTGGTCCTGCCAGCTGCCGCTGAGCAACCACAGGTCGGCATCGGCCTGGGAACGCTGCACGGTAAAGCTCAGGCAACCCGGGGCGCCCAGCGAAGGTTCGAGCAAGTCACGCAAGCGGGCGCCCAGCTCGGCCGAGCGGCCGTTACTGGCGCGGATGAAAGCAAGGTGGGTGACCGGTTGTTTGAGCGTCATTGCACCATCTCCCTGAAGCGGCGGTCGGGTAAGCCAGGCTGGCAAGGTTAGAGCGCCACCGGCCGTTCACGTTAGGCCAATACTGCACGCCGATTGCCTGATCCTGCCGCGCTGCAGGATCAGGCAATCGGCGTGCAGTATTCGACTAGCTTCATGTGTTGCCCAAACCTATGCTGCGTCGGTCAGCAGAGGAATGCCACCATGACCACCGCCCCGCCCCTAGACCCGCATCTGGAAACCCATCGCCAGGAGCTGGCCGCGCTGATCGGCCGCCATGCCGGCGATCCCCACGGGCCCGCCTCGGCCATCGACAACCTGTACCTGGTGCGCTACACCGAGAACGTACGCTCGGTGCCCACGCTGGCCCAACCTGCGCTGTGCATCCTGGCGCAAGGCAGCAAAAGCCTGTTTCTGGGCGACGAGCAATATGCCTACGACCCGCTGCACTACATGGTGGTGTCGGTGACCTTGCCGCTCAGTGCGGTAAAGCTCGATGCCAGCCCGCAGAACCCCAGCCTGGGCCTGCGCATGGACCTGGACCCTGCCGAGATCAGCCAGCTGATCGCCGAAAGCGGGCCGATGCTGGTGCCTAACCGGCCTTCGGGGCGGGGTTTGTACGTGGAAAAGACCGACGCTGCATTGCTCGATGCCTTATTGCGGCTGATCCGCCTGTTGGACAGCCCACGGGACATCGGCATGCTGGCGCCGCTGTTTCGGCGGGAAATCCTCTACCGTTTACTGCGCGGGCCCCAAGGCTATCGGCTGTACGAAATCGCCCTGGCCAACAGCCAGACCCACCGGGTGTGCCAGGCAATCAGCTGGCTCAATGAAAACTTCCAGCTGCCGCTGCGCATCGAGGACCTGGCCCGTGAGGTCAACCTCAGCACCTCCACCTTGCACCACCGCTTCAAGGCAGTGACCTCCATGAGCCCGCTGCAGTACCAGAAGCAGTTGCGCCTGCAGGAGGCCCGCAGGCTCATGCTCAATGACGGGCTGGAAGCCGCCGTGGCGGCCTATCGGGTGGGTTATGAAAGCCCCTCGCAGTTCAGCCGCGAATACAGCCGGTTGTATGGCGCGCCACCGATCCGCGACGTGGCACGCCTGCGCTCCAGTGCCGGCTAGGCCGGCCTTCAGCCTGGCACAGCCTGCTGCCACTGCTGCTGGTCGATGTGCAGCAGCGTCGGGCCGCTGCGTCTGGCCGCCTGGGCCAGCGCTGTGTGCAATTGCGGCACATCGGCCACGTGTTGAGCCGCCGCACCCAGCGCCTGAGCCACGGCGACGAAGTCGGGGGTATGAATGTCTACCCCGACCGGCTCGATGGCCCGGTTGACCATGTACTTCTTGATCTCTTCATAGCCCTGGTTATTCCACAACAGCACGATCAGCGGCACCTGCGCCTGCACCGCACTGGCCAGCTCCGGCAAGGTGAACTGCAACCCGCCGTCGCCAATCAGGCACACCGCTGGCGCGCGGTCTTCGCTTTTGACCGCACTACCCAGCCACGCCCCCATCGCGGCAGGCAATGCATAACCCAGGGTGCCGTAGCCGGTCGATGCATTGAACCAGCGCCGCGGTTGGTCCATGTCCAAGGTGAAATTGCCGGTGTACACCGGCTGGGTCGAATCGCCCACCAGAATGGCATCCGGCAGGCTTTGCAGCGTGGCTGTCAGCAAACGCGTCTGGCTCAAGGTAGCCTGGTCCCATTGCCGAGCCACGGCCAGGCGCAGTGCCGCCACCCGGTCAGCACCCCACCCCGCCTGGTACACAGGCTGCCGGCCGCGCAGGGCAGCGAGCAGCCCCTCCAGGGCCAACCTGGCGTCTGCCACCAGGGCAAGCGCTGGCACATAGTTACGCACGGTCTGGTCAGGGTCGATATCAATGCGCAGCAGACTGCCTGGGATTTCGAAGCCACCCTGGAAGGTCACGTCGTAATCGGTTTCGCCAAGCTCGGTGCCAATGGCAAGCACTACATCGGCCTCCGCCACCAGTGCACGGGTGGCCTGCAGCGACTGTGTCGAACCGATCAGCAGCGGGTGGGCGGCAGGTAACAGGCCCTTGGCGTTGATAGTCAAGGCCACGGGTGCCTGCAGATGCTCGGCCAACTGCGCCAGCGCTTCGCCCGCCGCCAGGGCACCGCCGCCGACCAGCAGCAGTGGCCGCTTGGCCACTGCCAGGCGGTCGGCCATCTGGCTCAAGGGCTGTGGTGCAGGCCCCGCCCTGTGGGTACGCACCGGCCTTGCCGGCAGCAAGTGGTCGGCAGGCTCCACCAGCACGTCCAGGGGGATCTCGATGTGAACAGGCCGTGGCCGCGCGCCCTCGAACACCGCAAACGCCCGCGCCAGCACCGCGGGCAGCTCGCCCGCGCTCATCAAGGTGTGGGAAAACGCAGCCACGCCCGCGACCAGTGCGCCCTGATCGGGCAACTCGTGCAGCTTGCCACGGCCACCGCCCAGTTGGTTGCGGGCCTGCACACTGGAAATGACCAGCATCGGGATGGAGTCCGCATAGGCCTGGCCCATGGCGGTGGTGATATTGGTCATGCCTGGCCCGGTGATGATGAAACACACCCCAGGTTGACCCCGGGTACGGGCATACCCGTCGGCCATGAAGCCTGCGCCTTGCTCATGGCGTGGCGTAATGTGCGTGATGGCGGAACCCGCCAGGCCACGGTACAGCTCGACCGTATGCACACCGGGAATGCCAAAAACATGGTCCACGCCATAAGCCTCAAGCCACTTCACCAACACTTCGCCACAAGTTGCCATGCGCTTCCACCCTGTTGATGCATCGGACAAGGGCTTATTGGACGCAACGATGGCCTACCCGCACAATGCAAAAATACACATACTTGCCATGTCCTGAAATCATGGCTGCTTCCTATGAATCGCTTACCTCCTCTGCCTGCACTGCACACGTTTCTGGTCACTGCCCAGCACTGCAATTTCACCCGCGCTGGCCAGCAGCTGCATATCACCCAAGGGGCTGTGAGCCGCCAGATCGCGGCCCTGGAAGCACACCTGGGTTACCCGCTGTTCCAGCGCCAGGCCAGAGGCCTGAGCCTGACCCGCGAAGGCCTCGACTGGCTGCCTCGGGTACAGCAGGTGTTTACCCTCATCGAGCAGGGTGTACGTGAGGTGGCTGGGCACAGCAGCACCCTGCAACTCAAGGCGCCGACCTGTGTGATGCGCTGGCTGCTGCCGCGCCTGATGCAATGGCAGGCCCTGCGCCCGGAGGTGCCGGTGGAACTGACCACCACCGTGCAGCATGGCGTGGACCTGCACCGGGAAGGCTTCGATGCCGCAGTGGTCTATGGCGCTGCACCGCCCCAGGGGCTGCGGGCGTACAAGCTGTTCGATGAGCAACTCACCCCGGTCTGCGCGCCGTCGCTACGCCAAGGCCTACCCCCTTTGTTGCAGCCCCAGGACCTGGGCCAGCACATGCTGCTGCATCCGTCGCGGGACGAGCGGGACTGGCATGCCTGGCTGCAGGCCGCCGGGCTGACCCTGAGCGGTCGAGGGCACAAACAGCATTTCGAGACGCTGGACATGGCCATGGCCATGGCTGCGCAAGGCACGGGCGTTGCCATCGGTGACTGGGCGCTGATCGGCGAAGACCTGCGCGCAGGGCGCCTGTGTACGCCGTTCGCCTTGAGGGTGATGACCGGCAAGGGCTACTACCTGGTCAGCCAGGCCAAGGGCCTGGCACCTGGGTTGGTCGAGTTGCTGGCGTGGCTGCAGGCCTGTGCCAGCACTGACCCTGCGGATCAATACCCGGCCGTGAAGCGCTGACGCGAATGCCGGGGGGTGTCCAGTTCATCGAGCAAGGCAATTGCATAATCGGCAAAGGTAATCCAGCTTTTGCCGTCGGCCCCGATCAGCAAGTGGTCCTTGCCGAGCACGTAGTGCCCGCTACGTTCGCCTTCGACGAACTCGGCCGAGGGCGACAGAAAGGTCCAGTCAAGGTCGGTTTCCTGCTGCAACGCCTCAAGAAACCGCACCCCACCACTGGCCTCGGCCTTGTAGGCTTCCGGAAAGTCCGGGCTGTCGATTACCCGCTGCCCGGAAGGCAACAGCAGGCTACCGGCGCCACCGACCACCAACAGCCGCTTCACACCTGCGCGCTTGACCGGCTGAATGATGGCCTCGGGTTCGATACTGGCAAAGTGTGCAGCGCTGAGCACCGCGTCCACGCCCGTCAGCGCTGCCTGCAACGCAGCACTGTCGTTCACGTCCAGCGCCTGCACCGTGACCCCTTCACGGCCCTGCAAGGCCGATGGGTTTCGCGCGATGGCCAACACACTGTGGCCACGGCGCAAGGCTTCCGCCACCAACTGGCTGCCGGCACGGCCAGTCGCACCGATGATTGCTATGTTGCTCATGGGTCATGCTCCTTCAGTAAGTTCGGGTTACCACTTCATCTCGCCTTTGGCGACCTTGGCACTGAGCGCCAGCGAACTCTCGTCGGCCAGCCCCGGGTAACGCTGTTTCATGGCGTCAATCAGTTGCGCAGCATCGTGGGCCTTGGCCGTTTCGGCATCGAAGTCACGTATGTAGCCTGCCGTGAAGCGCACAGCTGCCAGTGACCGGCTGCCGGTGCCCAGGTAGTGGCCGGGCACAACCGTTTCGGGCGCCAGCGCCTCGATAGCGGCCAGGGTCGCCAGCCAGGCCTGGTGGGACTGCGCCGATTGGGTATCGGCCATCCACACATGGATGTTTTCAGACACCACCACCCCGCCCACCACGGCCTTGATCGAAGGTATCCAGACATAACTGCGGTCCGGTTGCGGCCCGCCCAGGCCGCGCACTTCCAGGGCCTGGCCTTCCAGCATCAGGCGATCACCTGCCAGCACCTGCGGCACGATCAGCTTTGCAGGTTTGTCCGCGCCCATTTGTGGCCCCCAGTAGGCCAGCTTGGCAGCCATGGTCTGGCGGATATGCGCCACGGTCGGCGCCGATGCCAGCACCTTGGCCTGCGGGAAGGCCCGGGTCAGCGTGTCGAGGCCAAAGTAATAGTCGGGGTCGCCATGGCTGATGTAGATGGCGGTCAGGCGCTTGCCACTTGTGCGTAGGCGCTGCACCAGTTGCTCGGCCTGGGCCTTGCCGAATTGGGCGTCCACCAGCACGGCATCGTGCTCGCCGCTGACGATGACCGAACTCACCGGGAAGATGGCCTGCTCGCCGGGGTTGTAGACATCCAACTGCAAAGGGGCAGCAGCCAGTGCCTGCCCGGCCAGCGCCAGGCAGGCCACAAGCATCACGCGTAAGGTGTTGAGAAGGGGCATGGGGGAAACCTTTCAGATTGGCGATGCCCCAGAGCATAGTTGCCGTAACCAGTACAAAAAATGCGATCCTGCGACATAGTTTGTTTCTGGAATCGAGCAAATCATGGACCGCCTTACCGCAATGCGCGTTTTCGTCACCGTGGTCGACCTGGGTAGCCAATCGGCGGCGGCCGATCATCTGCAACTGTCGCGGCCTGTAGTGTCACGCTACTTGGCAGAACTGGAAGCCTGGGTGGGCGCGCGGCTCATGCAGCGCACCACGCGCAAGCTGAGCCTTACCACCGCCGGCGAAGAGGTGCTGCCACGCTGCCGGCAGATGCTGGACATGGCCACAGACCTGCAAAGCGCCGTGCAGCAGCCCGATGACGCGCCACGCGGTGCGCTGCGCATCAGCGTGAGCACGTCGTTTGGCCAGGCTCAGCTGGCCGATGCAGTAGCCGATTACGTGCGCCGCTACCCAGGGGTGAACGTGGAATTGCAAATGCTCGACCGCACCGTCAACCTGGTGGACGAACGCATCGACCTGGCGATACGCACCAGCAATGATCTGGACCCCAACCTGATTGCCCGCAGGCTCAGCGTGTGCCGGTCGGTGATCTGCGCCGCACCGTCCTACCTCAGTGAGCACGGCACGCCCCAGCGCGTCGAAGAGCTTACCCGCCACAACTGCCTCACCCATGCCTACTTCGGCCATGGCCTGTGGCATTTCGAGGTGGGCGGGCAGCAGGTGGCCATACCCGTGTCGGGCAATATCAGCGCGAATGAGGCAATGACGCTGCAGAAGGCCACACTTGCCGGCGCAGGCATCGCCATGCTGCCCACCTATCAGGCTGCCGATGCCTTGCGCAACGGGCAGCTGATTCGCCTGGTGCCCAAAGCCAAGCCACGGGAGCTGAGCCTGAATGCGGTCTACACCTCGCGCAAGCACATGCCCGCAACGCTGCGCAGCATGCTGGATTTTCTTGCGCAGCGCTTCAAGGACGAGCCGGCGTGGGACGCAGACCTCTGACCCCGCGCCAGCGGCGCAAGGTTACTCCTCGACGCTCATGTACTCCTTGGCCCAGCGGATGTAGTCCTCAGGCTGGGTATAGGTGTGCGAGAGTTCGGTGGCGCTGAGGTTTTCCGACTTGTTCTGCTGGCCGCGCTGCAAGCGCAGGCAGTCGTAGGTGGCCTTGATCGACGCGAAGTAGGCGGCATGGCCATCGACCACGATGCGCACGCCCAGGCGCGCCAGGCGCTCGTCATCGCGCAGGTTGGGGTTGCCGTAGGTGACCAGCATCAGCGGCACCGTCAGGTGGCTGGCAATCTGCTCCAGCTGCTCGAAGTCCTTTACCCCCACCATGCAGATGCCATCGGCACCGGCCTTCTGGTAGCTCTGGGTACGCACGATGATTTCTTCAGTGCTGAGCACGCCGGCATTGGTGCGGGCGATGATCGACAGCGACGCGTCGACGCGCGCCTCCACGGCCGCACGAATTTTGCCCACCCCTTCTTCGACCGAAATCAGGTCGGTGGATTTGCGCCCGAACTGCGCGGGCAGCAGCGTGTCCTCGATGGTGAGCGCGGCAACCCCTGCCCGCTCCAGCTCGATCACGGTACGCATCACATTCAACGCGTTGCCATAGCCGTGGTCCGCGTCGGCCAGTACCGGCAGCTGCGCCACCCGGCCAATGCGGGTGGCCTGCTCGACGAATTCGCTCAGGGTGATCAGGGCAAAGTCAGGTGCAGCCAGCACCTGCAGCGAGGCAACCGAACCACCCAGAATGCCCACCTCGAAGCCCAGGTCCGAGGCGATGCGCGCCGACATGGGGTCGAACACCGAAGCGGTGTGGTAGCAAGAACCTGAAGCGAGCAGCTCGCGGAAGGCAAAACGCAGATCTTGATGGGAAGCCTTGGGCATGATCACTCCACTATTGAAGAAATTTGAACGGTAACTACAGACCCCTGAATCGGGTTTGCCTGACCTGTATCGAACCTTGCCATCAGCGCAAGGCCATGTTCGACATGCAGGCAGAGGAATAATAGGTGCGGGAGCCAGAGAGCTCGGCGATGACTGGCAATAACGCACCAAGCTGGTGCAATACGCGGCCTCTGGGGCTTCTGGCATACCAACGATATCACGCGGCCATGGTGCACTGGATGAATGCGCCAATGCCGATCTTGCATAGGCGATGCTGATAGTACATAGGAAGCTACCTAAGTCGGGTTACAATCCAGCGTCCTTCAACGCATCACTGCGTGTCGAAGCCTGCCATCGACAGACAAGGTAAATTCGTGACCGCCGCCCTGCCCCCTACCGCTTTGCGCAACGTGCTCACTGCCCTGATGCTGGCCATTTTCCTGGGCGCACTGGACCAGACCATCGTGGCCGTGTCGCTCCCGGCCATCTCTGCCCAGTTCGACGACGTCGGCCTGCTGGCCTGGGTCATCTCGGGGTACATGGTGGCGATGACCGTCGCGGTGCCGATCTATGGCAAGCTCGGAGACCTGTACGGGCGCAGGCGCATGATCCTGACCGGCATCAGCCTGTTCACCCTGGCCTCGATCGCCTGCGCCCTGGCCCAGGACATGCAGCAACTGGTACTGGCCAGGGTACTGCAAGGGGTTGGCGCCGGCGGCATGGTGTCGGTAAGCCAGGCGATCATCGGCGACTTCGTGCCACCGCGCGAGCGTGGCCGCTACCAGGGGTATTTCAGCAGCATGTACGCGGTCGCCAGCGTGGCCGGGCCGGTGCTGGGCGGCTGGCTGACCGAATACCTGTCATGGCGCTGGGTGTTCTGGATCAACCTGCCGCTGGGGGCGGTGGCGCTCTGGGCGATCCACCGGGCACTGGCTGGCATGCCGGTGCAGCACCGCCAGGCTCGGGTGGATTACCTGGGCGCCGTGCTGCTGATCCTCGGCCTGGGCAGCCTGTTGCTGGGCATAACCCTGGTCGGGCAAGGCCACGCCTGGGCCGACCCCGCCGTGCTGGTACTGTTCGCCTGCGCGGTAATGGGCCTGGCCCTGTTCGTTGCCCATGAGCGCCGCTGCGCCGAGCCATTGCTGCCCCTGGCGTTGTTCGGCAACCGGGTGGCGGTGCTGTGCTGGGCGGTGATCTTCTTCGCCAGCTTCCAGTCCATTTCCCTGACCATGCTCATGCCCCTGCGCTATCAGGGCATCACCGGCAGTGGCGCCGACAGTGCGGCCCTGCACCTGCTGCCCCTGGCCATGGGTTTGCCCATCGGTGCATTTACCGGCGGGCGCCTGACCTCCCTGACCGGGCGCTACAAGCCGCAGATTCTTGCCGGCGCACTGATGATGCCGTGCGCCATCTTCGCCATGGCGCTGACCCCACCCCAGGCGGGGCTGTCGAGTGCGCTATTCATGCTGATCACCGGTATCGCCTGCGGGCTGCAATTTCCGACTTCGCTGGTGGGTACGCAAAGCGCGGTGGATATGCGGGACATCGGCGTGGCCACCAGCACCACCAACCTGTTCCGCTCGCTTGGGGGCGCCATGGGCGTGGCGTGCATGTCCAGCCTGCTGCTCGCCCTGCTCCATCAGGGCGGTTTCGCGCTGCTGGACAACCCGTTGCTGGGCAGCCTCAAGGCTGGCCAGGTCGACCCGCACACCCAGGCACGCTTGCTGGCCACGTTCCGCCACCTGCTGATGGGCAGCGCGGTCGTCAGCCTGGCGGGGGTGCTGGTAGCGGTGGCCCTGCCGGACCGCCAACTACGCGGCCGCTAGCAGCCATCACCAAAGCAGGGGGAAATATGCCCTCACAAACCTTAACAAAGTGTTATTTGCGCATCGCCGGGCTCAAGCGCAGCATATCCAGACCGGCATCAACCCATTTTTCACCGTCGCCAAGCAAGTCCACGCTTTCGGGTAGCAGCAGCCAGCGCCGGATCAGGCCGTCGATGTAAGAAAACATCGCCGCCGCCCCGCGCTCCACGTCCAACCTTTCGGGCAGTTGGCCACGGCGCACGGCATTGGCAAGGGCCAGGGTGATGCCTTTATGGCAATCCAGTACCGCCGCCTGGCGCTGCTGGCGGATTTCGCACATATCATCGGTGAACTCGCACTTGTGATGCAGAATCTCATTGATACGCCGGGTTCTGGCGTCGAGCACGAGCTCGTTGAACACCTGCAGCAACAGCTTGCGCATGCAGTCGAGCGGGTCCATTTCGTCTTCGCTCTCACTGGCGCGTGCAAGATGGTCATGGGTTTCGTGCAGGCTATCGAGCAACGCCTGCACCAGTTCGGCTTTATTATTGAAGTGCCAGTAGATCGCCCCGCGCGTCACACCCGCCAGTTCGGCGATGTCAGCCAGGGTGGTTCGCGCGACCCCGCGCTTGTAGAAAGCCTTTTCCGCTGCCTCGATGATCTGGGCGCGAGTTTCCTGGGCTTCCTCTTTGGTTCGACGGACCATGGCAGTACAACCTCATATGGCCCACACGTGAGACTGCGTGCGGGGCTCCGGGGCACCTCTGCTGGGGGCCTCACGGATCAAGCTAATCAAGGGCTGTAGTGGTAACGGAGTACAACTCAGCGGTATTTACAAACAACCATGAATGTAAGTATATTCCTTAGCAAGCTATTTATCCACCGGGTAACCTGTTATCCGGATCAAGACTCTTCCACTACTCTTGAGCGTCTCCCTGCTCCAGCGCCCCGAGGATACTCATGCAATTCAAGCCAGCCGTTACCGCTCTGGTTTCCGCCGTCGCCCTGGCAACCCTGCTCAGTGGCTGCAAGAAAGAAGAAGCGTCAGCGCCCGCAGCGCAGGCTCCTCAGGTCGGCGTCGTCACCCTTCAGCCCCAGGCTTTCACCTTGACCACCGAGCTGCCGGGGCGCACCACCGCCTACCGGGTTGCCGAAGTGCGCCCGCAGGTCAATGGCATCATCCTCAAGCGCCTGTTCAAGGAAGGCAGCGAGGTGAAGCAGGGCCAGCAGCTGTACCAGATCGACCCTGCGGTGTACGAGGCGAACCTGGCCAATGCCCAGGCCGACCTTCAGGCGACCCGCTCGCTGGCCGATCGCTACAAGCAGCTGATCGATGAACAGGCGGTTTCCCGGCAGGAATACGATGACGCCAATGCCAAGCGCCTGCAGGCAGAAGCGTCGCTCAAGAGCGCCCAGATCGACTTGCGCTACACCAAGGTCATGGCACCGATCAGCGGCCGGATCGGCCGTTCTGCGGTGACCGAGGGCGCGCTGGTGAACAATGGCCAGACCAACGCCATGGCCACCATCCAGCAACTGGACCCGATCTACGTCGACGTCACCCAGTCCACTGCCGAACTGCTCAAATTGCGCCGTGACCTTGAAAGCGGCCAACTGCAGAAGGCCGGCGACAACGCCGCCTCGGTGCAACTGGTGCTGGAGGACGGCAGCCTGTTCAAGCAGGAAGGCCGCCTGGAATTCTCGGAAGTGGCCGTGGACGAAACCACCGGCTCGGTGACCCTGCGCGCCATCTTCGCCAACCCTGACCACACGCTGCTGCCAGGCATGTTCGTGCACGCACGGCTCAAGGCCGGCGTCAACGCCAATGCCATCCTTGCCCCGCAGCAGGGTGTAACCCGCGACCTCAAAGGCGCACCCACAGCGCTGGTGGTCGGCAAGGACAACAAGGTCGAGCTGCGCCAGCTCAAGGCCAACCGTACCCTGGGCAGCGACTGGCTGATCGAGGAAGGCCTGAACCCGGGCGACCGCCTGATCACCGAAGGCCTGCAGTACGTGCGCCCTGGCGTCGAGGTCAAGGTCAGCGACGCCACCAACGTCAAGAAGCCGGGTAGCCCTGAACAGGGCAACGCAGCGCCAGCTGACGCCAAAGCGGAGTAAACCATGTCGAAGTTCTTTATTGATCGCCCGATCTTCGCCTGGGTGATCGCCTTGGTGATCATGCTGGTCGGCGCCCTGTCGATCCTGAAGCTGCCGATCAACCAGTACCCCAGTATCGCGCCACCGGCCATCGCCATCGCCGTGACCTACCCGGGCGCCTCCGCGCAGACCGTGCAGGACACCGTGGTGCAGGTGATCGAGCAGCAGCTCAACGGTATCGACAACCTGCGGTACGTGTCGTCTGAAAGCAACTCAGACGGCAGCATGACCATCACGGCCACCTTCGAACAGGGCACCAACGCTGACACCGCGCAGGTTCAGGTTCAGAACAAGCTGAACCTGGCCACGCCCCTGTTGCCGCAGGAAGTGCAGCAGCAGGGTATCCGCGTCACCAAGGCAGTGAAGAACTTCCTGCTGGTGATCGGCCTGGTGTCCGAAGACGGCAGCATGACCAAGGACGACCTGGCCAACTACATCGTCTCCAACATGCAGGACCCGATCTCACGGACCGCAGGTGTGGGCGACTTCCAGGTGTTCGGCGCGCAGTACGCCATGCGCATCTGGCTGGATCCGGCCAAGCTGAACAAGTTCCAGCTGACCCCGGTGGACGTTAAAACCGCCGTGGCCGCGCAGAACGTGCAGGTTTCCTCCGGCCAGCTTGGCGGCTTGCCGGCCATGCCGGGTACCCAGCTGAACGCCACCATCATCGGCAAGACCCGCCTGCAAACCGCCGAGCAGTTCGAGAAGATTCTGCTCAAGGTCAACAGCGATGGCTCTCAGGTACGCCTGGGCGACGTCGCAGACGTTGGCCTGGGTGGTGAAAACTACGCCGTCAGTGCCCAGTTCAACGGCAAGCCGGCGTCGGGCCTTGCGGTCAAGCTGGCCACCGGCGCCAACGCCCTGGACACTGCCAAGGCACTGCGCCAGACCATTGCCGACCTAGAGCCGTTCTTCCCGCCGGGGGTCAAGGCCGTATTCCCCTATGACACCACGCCGGTGGTCACCGAATCGATCAGCGGGGTTATCCACACCCTGATCGAAGCCGTGGTCCTGGTGTTCCTGGTGATGTACCTGTTCCTGCAGAACTTCCGCGCCACCATCATCACCACCATGACGGTACCGGTGGTGTTGCTGGGCACCTTCGGCATCCTTGCCGCAGCGGGGTTCAGCATCAACACCCTGACCATGTTCGCCATGGTGCTGGCCATCGGCCTGCTGGTGGACGACGCCATCGTCGTGGTCGAGAACGTCGAGCGGGTCATGTCCGAGGAAGGCTTGCCGCCCAAGGAGGCGACCAAGCGTTCGATGGAGCAGATCCAGGGGGCCCTGGTGGGTATCGCCCTGGTGCTGTCGGCGGTATTGCTGCCCATGGCCTTCTTCGGCGGCTCCACCGGGGTAATCTACCGGCAGTTCTCCATCACCATCGTCTCGGCCATGGGCCTCTCGGTGCTGGTGGCGCTGGTGTTCACCCCGGCCCTTTGCGCCACCATGCTCAAGCCGCTGAAAAAGGGCGAGCACCACGTGGCCAAAGGTGGCTTCTTCGGCTGGTTCAACCGCAACTTCGACCGTAGCGTGAACGGCTACGAGCGCAGCGTGGGCGCCATCCTGCGCAACAAGATTCCGTTCCTGCTGGCCTATGCACTCATCGTGGTGGGCATGATCTGGCTGTTCACGCGCATTCCAACGGCGTTCCTGCCTGAAGAAGACCAGGGCGTACTGTTTGCCCAGGTACAGACCCCGGCCGGTTCCAGTGCCGAGCGCACCCAGGCGGTGGTCGACCAGATGCGCGAGTACCTGCTCAAGGACGAAGCGGACACGGTATCGTCGGTGTTCACCGTCAACGGCTTCAACTTCGCCGGCCGTGGCCAGAGCTCGGGCATGGCGTTCATCATGCTCAAGCCGTGGGGTGAGCGTTCGGCCGAAAACAGCGTGTTCGGCCTGGCCCAGCGTGCCCAGCAGCACTTCTTCAGCTTCCGTGACGCGATGGTGTTCGCCTTCGCCCCGCCTGCCGTGCTCGAGCTGGGTAACGCCACCGGCTTCGACGTGTTCCTGCAGGACCGTGGTGGCGTCGGCCACGCCAAGCTGATGGAGGCGCGCAACCAGTTCCTGGCCAAGGCGTCGCAAAGCAAGATCCTCGCCGGCGTGCGCCCCAACGGCCTGAACGATGAGCCGCAGTACCAGCTGACCATCGATGACGAACGTGCCAGCGCCCTGGGCGTGACCATCTCCGACATCAACAACACCCTGTCGATTGCCTTGGGCGCCAGCTACGTCAACGACTTCATCGACCGCGGCCGGGTCAAGAAGGTGTACATCCAGGGTGAGGCGAATGCCCGCATGAGCCCGGAAGACCTGCAGAAGTGGTACGTGCGCAATGGCGCAGGCGAAATGGTCCCGTTCTCCTCGTTCGCCAAGGGTGAATGGACCTACGGTTCGCCCAAGCTGTCGCGCTACAACGGTGTAGAGGCCATGGAGATCCTCGGTGCCCCGGCCCCTGGCTACAGCACGGGTGAGGCCATGGCCGAGGTCGAGCGGATTGCCGGCGAGCTGCCAAGCGGTGTCGGCTTCGCCTGGACCGGCATGTCCTACGAGGAAAAACTGTCCGGTTCGCAGATGCCGGCCTTGTTCGCCCTCTCGGTACTGTTCGTGTTCCTGTGCCTGGCAGCGCTGTACGAAAGCTGGTCGATCCCTATCGCGGTGGTGCTGGTGGTGCCGCTGGGTATCATCGGTGCGCTGATCGCCACCAGCCTGCGCGGGCTGTCCAACGACGTGTACTTCCTGGTGGGCCTGTTGACCACCATCGGTCTGGCGGCGAAAAACGCCATTCTGATCGTCGAGTTCGCCAAGGAACTGCACGAACAGGGCCGCAGCCTGTATGACGCCGCCATCGAGGCCTGCCGCATGCGTCTGCGCCCGATCATCATGACCTCGCTGGCGTTCATTCTGGGCGTGGTACCGTTGACCATCGCCAGCGGCGCCGGGGCCGGCAGCCAGCACGCCATCGGTACTGGCGTGATCGGCGGCATGATCAGCGCCACCGTACTGGCGATCTTCTGGGTACCGCTATTCTTCGTCGCAGTGTCGTCGCTGTTCGGCAGCAAAGAGCCGAAAAAAGACGATACCCCTGAAACCCCACGTTATGAGGCTGGGCAATGACCAAGTCTTTGTTGTCCCTGGCAGTTACCGCTCTCGTGCTTGGCGGCTGCTCGCTTATCCCCGATTACAAAACCCCGGAAGCACCGGTGGCTGCCCAGTGGCCACAAGGTCCGGCGTACTCGCCAACCCAGTCGGCCAACGTTGCCGCCGCCGAACAAGGCTGGCGTCAGTTCTTCAACGACCCAGCGCTGCAGCAGTTGATCCAGACCGCGCTGGTGAACAACCGCGACCTGCGTGTGGCAGCACTGAACATCGACGCCTACCGTGCGCAATACCGCATCCAGCGCGCCGACCTGTTCCCGGCGGTGTCGGCCACCGGCAGCGGTAACCGCCAGCGCCTGCCGGCCAACATGTCGCAGACGGGTCAGTCGGCCATCACCAGCCAGTACTCGGCCACGCTGGGTGTGAGCGCCTACGAACTGGACCTGTTCGGCCGTGTTCGCAGCCTTTCCGAACAGGCTCTGGAAACGTACCTGTCCAGCGAGCAGGCACGGCGCTCCACGCAGATCAGCCTGGTGGCCAGCGTGGCCAATGCCTATTACACCTGGCAGGCCGACCAGGCCCTGTTCAAGCTGACTGAGGACACCCTCAAGAACTACCAGGAAAGCTTCAACCTCACGCGCCGCAGCAACGAAGTGGGCGTGGCATCGGCACTGGACCTGAGCCAGGCACGCACCGCCGTCGAGGGCGCGCGGGTGAAGTATTCCCAGTACCAGCGCCTGGTTGCCCAGGATGTGAACAGCCTCACCGTGCTGCTGGGCACCGGTATCCCGAACAACCTGCCTGAGCCGCTCAAGCTGGATGCCGATCAGTTGGCCGACGTGCCGGCTGGCCTGCCTTCAGACCTGCTGCAGCGGCGCCCGGACATCCAGGAGGCCGAGCACCTGCTCAAGGCCGCCAACGCCAACATCGGCGCCGCGCGGGCTGCGTTCTTCCCGAGCATCAGCCTGACCGCCAACGCGGGCACGCTCAGCCCTGACATGGGCGGGCTGTTCAAGGGCGGTTCGGGCACCTGGTTGTTCCAGCCACAGATCAACCTGCCGATCTTCAACGCCGGCAGCCTCCGGGCCAGCCTGGATTACTCGAAGATCCAGAAGGACATCAACGTCGCGAAGTACGAAAAGACCATCCAGACCGCCTTCCAGGAAGTCTCTGATGGCCTGGCGGCGCGCAAGACCTTCGAAGAGCAATTGCAGGCGCAACGTGACCTGGTGCAGGCCAACCAGGATTACTACCGCCTGGCCGAGCGCCGCTACCGCATCGGCATCGACAGCAACCTGACCTACCTCGATGCACAACGCAACCTGTTCAGTGCCCAGCAAGCGCTGATCGGTGACCGCCTTTCGCAGCTGACCAGCGAGGTCAACCTGTACAAAGCGCTGGGCGGCGGTTGGTATGAGCGCACTGGCCAGGCCAACCAGCAAGCGGCGGTGCAAACGCCCCAAGGCTGACGCCGTTGTTGTACGCAGGCGTGGCGCCCGCCGCGCTTGCGTACAACAATTAACTAACTGGAACATTCCGTTCGATTATCGCCCCATTCCGTCTGCGGCGAATTGCCTCTCCCCCGCACCACCCCGCACCATCTTCCCCACGCAACGTTGCCCCGGTTTACGGAATACCGACCGCCTCAGCCGGCCTGCGCCTGCAAGGCACCGATTCGCCCATAAAAACAAGAGATCCACGACACATGAGCACTTTGCCACCCGCACGCCAGCTGCTGCCCGGCCTGTTGGCCATGTCCTGCGCTTTCCCTCTGTACGCCGCCGAAGGGGGGTTCATGGAGGACGCCAAGGCCACTCTCAACCTGCGCAACTTCTACATCAACCGCAATTTCGTCGACCCTGCACATGCTCAGGGCAAGGCCGAGGAATGGACGCAAAGCTTCATTCTGGATGCCCGTTCCGGCTTCACTCAGGGCACTATCGGCTTCGGTGTGGATGTACTGGGGCTGTACTCGGTCAAGCTCGACGGTGGCAGGGGTACCACCAACACTCAACTGCTGCCGGTGCACGATGACGGCCGCCCGGCCGACGACTTCGGCAGGCTTGGGGTAGCGCTGAAGGCCAAGCTGTCCCAGACCGAACTGAAAGTCGGTGAGTGGATGCCGGTGCTGCCGATCCTGCGCTCGGACGATGGCCGCTCGTTGCCCCAGACCTTCCGTGGCGGCCAGCTGACCTCGAAGGAAATCGCTGGGCTGACCCTGTACGCCGGGCAGTTCCGCGGCAACAGCCCGCGCAACGATGCGAGCATGGACGACATGTCGCTCACCGGCCGCGCCGCCATCACCTCTGACCGCTTCAACTTCGCCGGTGGTGAGTACACCTTCAACGACAAGCGCACGATGATCGGCCTGTGGGATGCCCAGCTCAAGGACATCTACCGCCAGCAGTACCTCAACCTGGTGCACAGCCAGCCGCTGGGCGACTGGACCCTGGGTGCCAACCTGGGCTACTTCATCGGCAAGGAAGACGGCTCCGAGCGGGCCGGCAAGCTGGACAACCGCACCGCCTCGGCCATGCTCTCGGCACGCTACCAAGGCCATACCTTCTACGTCGGCCTGCAGAAGGTCAGCGGCGACAACGCCTGGATGCGGGTCAACGGCACCAGCGGCGGCACACTGGCCAACGACAGCTACAACTCAAGCTTCGACAATGCCAAGGAGCGCTCGTGGCAGGTTCGCCATGACTTCAACTTCGCCACTGTCGGCGTACCGGGGCTGACCCTGATGAACCGCTATATCAAAGGTGACAACGTCACTGCGGGCCGTGTAGATGACGGCAAGGAATGGGCCCGTGAGACGGAACTCGCCTACGTGATCCAGGCCGGCACCTTCAAGGACCTGTCGCTGAAATGGCGAAATTCGACCATGCGCCGTGACTTCAGCACCAACGCGTTCGATGAGAACCGGCTGATCGTGAGTTACCCCCTCAACCTCCTGTAAGTGCCTGGCTGCACAAGGCCCGCCCCGCTTGCCGGGTGCGGGCTCGCCATTCGTCTGGCTGATGATGGTGGAGCCTGGGGCTATCCTGAGCTATATCGGGAGCAACATCCCGATCAGGCACGACAGGAGGCACAACAGTGAAAACCCTCGCCGAGCACCTGAGCCAGTACGCCAGCTACCACCGCGACCCGCGCAACATCGCCACCCATTTCATCGGCATCCCCATGATCGTGCTGGCCGTGGCCATCCTGCTGTCGCGCCCTGGCTGGGAGGTAGCCGGTGTATGGCTGTCCCCTGCCCTGCTCGCGGTGGTGGCTGCTGTCTGGTTTTACCTGCGGCTCGATATCCCGTTCGGCCTGGTGATGGGGCTGTTGCTGGGGCTGTGCCTGTGGGTAGGCCAGGCGCTGGCGGTGCAGGCTACCGCAGTGTGGCTTATGGCCGGCCTGGGTGCATTCGTGGTGGGTTGGGTGATCCAGTTCGTGGGGCATTACTACGAGGGGCGTAAACCGGCATTCGTCGATGACGTCAGCGGCCTGATCATCGGCCCGCTGTTCGTGGTGGCTGAAGCGGCGTTCATGCTGGGCCTGCGGTCATCCCTAAAGCGCAGCATTGATACGGATTGAGATAGCGTGAGGGCCGCCAGGGGCCTGCCTTGAGGGTTTTTTCGCCTGTGAGATCGAGCGCCGCCCGCGCGGCGCTCGATCTCATAGGCGCAATCCCTGTTACGGCGAACACCCTTCAGCCCCCCACGGCGTATCGCATGCTGCGGCATTCGGCCAAAGGGTCAGCCGCGCGATTCCACGCCCAGCTCATCCCACACCGACTCAGCCAGGTGGAACGTGGCATTGGCTGCCGGGATGCCGCAGTAGATGGCGCTCTGCATCAGCACCTCCTTGATTTCGTCACGGGTCACGCCATTGTTGGCAGCCGCGCGCAAGTGCAGTTTCAGCTCGTCGTTGCGGTTCATGCCGATCAGCATAGCGATGGTAATCAGGCTGCGGGTGTGGCGTGGCAGGCCCGGGCGGGTCCAGATGTCGCCCCAGGCGTGGCGGGTGATCATTTCCTGGAACTCGCCATTGAAGTCGTTCAGCTTCTCCAGGCTGCGGTCCACGTGGGCATCACCCAGTACCGCACGGCGTACCTGCATGCCGGCGTCGTAACGTTGTTTCTCGTCCATGGTCAAGTACTCAGTGAGCCTGCAGAAAGTCGAGCACGCGGCGGCTGAACGCTTCGCCGATCTCCACGTTGGACAAGTGCGCCGCCGGGAACTCGGCATAGTCGGCACCCTGGATGGCAGCCTGCATGAAGCGGCCATGGGCTGGCGTGGTCACCACGTCCTCGGTACCGGCAACAATCAGGGTAGGCACCTTGATACCGCCTACTTGCTCGCGGAAGTCCGCATCACGTACCGCCGCACAGTTGGCTGCGTAGCCTTGCGGGCTGGTCTGCGCCAGCATCTGGCAGATGCGCTGCGCCTGTTGTGGCTGGGCCTGGGCAAAGCCCGGGGTGAACCAGCGGGCGATGGAGGCATCACGCAGCTCGACCATCGCCTGTTGCCCGCCCTTGAGCACGGTGTCGATGCGGCTGTTCCACACCTCGGCAGTGCCGATCTGGGCGGCGGTGTTGCACAAGGTGAGGCTGCGCAGGCGCTGGCCGGCATTGATGCCCAGCCACTGCCCGATCAGCCCGCCCATCGAAAGGCCGACAAAATGCGCTTGCGGGATATCCAAGGCATCCAGCAGGGCCAGCACGTCACGGCCCAGTTGCTCGATACTGTACGGGCCGGCCGTGACCAACGATGCGCCATGCCCCCGGGTGTCGTAGCGCAGCACGCGAAAGTGTTGGGTCCACAGCGGCATTTGGGTCTCCCACATGCCGAGGTCGGTACCCAACGAGTTGGACAAGACCAGCACCGGCGCCGCTTCGGGGCCATCGATCTGGTAATTCAAAACGCCATCGGCCAATTGCACGTGCGCCACAGCGGTCTCCTTCAGGCAGTGAAATGTTGATGTTCGGACACAGCACGCGCTACCCACACCCGGGCCTGGCCCAGGTAATGCGCGGGGTCGAGCAGGCGGTCCAGTTCTTCGGCAGACAACTGCGCCGTGACCTGCGGTTCATCACCCAGCACCGCGCGCAAATGGCGCTGCTCGGCGACCGCACGGCGGCAGCACTGCTCCAGCAAATGGTGGGCACTGTCGCGGCCAAGCCGCTGGGCCAGCACGATGCTTACAGCCTCGGCCAGTACCAGCCCCTGGGTCAGGTCCAGGTTACGGCGCATGCGCGGGGCGTCCACTTCCATGCCCTGGGCAATGATCTGGGCCTGGCGCAGCGCCCCGGAAACCAAACAGCAGATCTCAGGCAGGGTTTCCCATTCTGCATGCCACAGCCCCAGGCTGCGTTCGTGCTCCTGCGGCATCGCCGCAAACAGCGTCGAAACCAGGCCCGGTACCCGCGTAGCCGCGCCAATCAGCACAGCAGCGCCCACCGGGTTACGTTTGTGCGGCATGGTCGACGAGCCGCCCTTGCCCGGTGCGGAAGGCTCGAACACCTCCCCCGCCTCGGTCTGCATCAGCAGGCTGACGTCACGCCCGAACTTGCCCAGGCTACCGGCGATCAGCCCCAGCACCGAGGCGAACTCCACCAGACGGTCACGCTGGGTGTGCCACGGCTGCTCCGGCAGCGTCAGTTGCAACTGTTCGGCCAGGCCTTCGGCCACCGGCAGTGCCTTGCTGCCCAACGCCGCCAGGCTGCCAGAGGCGCCCCCGAACTGCAGCACCAGCAACCGCGGCCGTAACTGTTGCAGGCGCTGGCGGTGGCGTGTGAGCGCACCCAGCACGCCAGCCAGTTTCATGCCGAGGGTAACCGGGGTTGCATGCTGCAACCAGGTGCGGCCCACCAGCGGCGTATCGGCGTGCAGCAGCGCCTGGCGGGCCAGCGTGTCGGCCAGTGCAGCCAGGTCAGCCTCGACAAGCGCCAACGCATCGCGCAACTGCAGCACCAGGCCAGTGTCCATGGCGTCCTGGCTGGTGGCGCCAAGGTGCACGTAGCGTTCAGCTTCCGGTACACCCGTGGCGATCACCTTGCCCAGCGCCTTCACCAGTGGGATGGCCGAATTGCCAGCCGTGGCGATCGCTTCGGCAAGCGCCCCCACGTCATAGCGTTCGGCCTTGCAGGCCGCTTCGATTGCAGCCACCGCACTTTGCGGCACCAGCCCTGCCGCCGCCTCGGCCCGCGCCAGGGCGGCTTCGAAGTCGAGCATGCCCTGCAGGCGGCCGCGGTCGGAGAACACCTCACGCATGGCCGGCGCGGTGAAGTAGGCATCGAACAACTGGTTGGTCATGCAACGTCCTTAATGATCGTGGTGCAAGTATTCCGCTTGCTTGGGCAGGCGCAGGCTGAACAGGAAGGCGATTGCCATCATGGCCGTGACATACCAGTAGAAGGTGTTTTCCATGCCCAGGGTCTTCAGGCCCAGGGCCACGTATTCAGCCGACCCGCCAAAGGCAGCGTTGGCCACCGCATAGGCCAGCCCCACGCCCAATGCCCGCACCTGTGGCGGGAACATCTCGGCCTTAACCAGGCCGCTGATCGAGGTGTAGAAACTGACGATGCACAGCGCCAGGCTGACCAATACGAAGGCCATGAACGGGCTGCTGACGGTTTTCAGTGCCATCAGCAACGGCACCGTGAACAGCGTGCCCAACGCGCCGAACAGCAGCATGGAATTGCGCCGCCCGATACGGTCGGAAAGCATGCCGAAGAACGGCTGCAGCACCATGAACAGGAACAGCGCGCCGGTCATCACGTAGCTGGCGTTCTTCGCGGTCATGCCGGCCGTGTTCACCAGGTATTTCTGCATGTAGGTGGTGAAGGTATAGAAGATCAGCGAGCCACCGGCGGTGTAGCCCAGCACGGTAATGAATGCCGCCAGGTGGTTGCCAAACAGGCCGCGAATGCTGCCTGCGTCCTTGTCCTGCCGGGTTTCGGCGCTGCTGGTTTCATGCAGCGAGCGGCGAAGCATCAACGAAATCACCGCGGCGATGGAGCCCACCACGAAGGGGATGCGCCAGCCCCAGGCGCGCAGTTCGTCCTCGGTCAGCACCTGCTGCAGGACCACCACCACCAGCACAGCCAGCAACTGGCCGCCGATCAGGGTCACGTACTGGAACGAGGCGAAGAAACCACGCTGCCCGCGCAAGGCCACCTCGCTCATGTAGGTGGCCGTGGTGCCATATTCGCCACCCACCGAAAGCCCCTGGATAAGCCGCGCCAGCAACAGCAGCGCCGGGGCCCATGTGCCGATGCTGGCGTAGGTGGGCAGGCAGGCGATCATCAGGGAACCGAAGCACATCATCAGCACCGAGATCATCAGGGAGTTCTTGCGGCCATGCCGGTCGGCCAGGCGGCCGAAAATCCAGCCGCCGATCGGGCGCATCAGGAACCCGGCGGCGAATACACCGGCAGTGTTCAGCAACTGTACGGTAGGGTCGTCGGAGGGGAAGAAGGCCGGAGCAAAATAGATCGCACAGAAGGCGTAGACATAGAAGTCGAACCATTCCACCAGGTTGCCTGATGAGGCACCGACGATGGCAAAGATGCGCTTGCTGCGCTCTTCACCGGTGTAATAGCTTGAGGTCATGAGGGTTTTGCTCCTGGAGGGTACAAGGTAAGTCTAGACATACCTAGTAACACACATGTTCCACCAAGTGGCCGCCAATAGGCCCTGTGTCTAACAGCAAGGGCCTGTCAGCGCACAGTGCGCGAGCAGGCCCCTACCCTTCACACGCGCTCGATGGCCAACGCCAGGCCTTGCCCTACGCCTACGCACATGGTCGCCAGGCCCTTGCGCCCGCCGCTTTTCTCCAGCTGGTGCAAGGCCGTGAGTACCAGCCGTGCACCACTCATGCCCAGCGGGTGGCCCAGGGCAATCGCGCCACCGTTGGGGTTCACCTGCGGGGCATCGTCCGCTACCCCCAACTCGCGCAACACCGCCAGGCCCTGGCTGGCAAAGGCTTCATTGAGCTCAATGACGTCGAAATCGCTCACCGCCACCCCCAGCCGCTCGGTCAGCTTGCGAACTGCAGGCACCGGACCGATACCCATGACACGCGGCGCCACACCGGCACTGGCCATGCCCAGTACCCGGGCACGTGGGGTAAGGCCATGCTTCTCGACCGCCTCTGCCGATGCCAGGATCAACGCCGCCGCACCATCGTTGACCCCCGAAGCGTTGCCTGCCGTGACGGTTTTGTCCGGGCCATTGACCGGTTTCAAGCGGGCCAGGGTTTCCAGGGTGGTGTCCGGGCGCAGGTGCTCGTCCTGCTCGACCACGGTTTCACCCTTTCTGCCAGCAATGCGCACCGGCACAATCTCTTCGGCGAAGAACCCGGCAGCCTGGGCGGCTGCAGCCTTCTGTTGGCTGCGCACGGCGAAGGCATCCTGGTCAGCGCGGGAAACCTGGTAATCGTCTGCCACGTTGTCGGCCGTTTCGGGCATGGCGTCCACCCCGTACTGGCTTTTCATCAGCGGGTTGACGAAGCGCCAGCCGATGGTGGTGTCTTCAAGCTTCATGCTGCGCGAGTAGCCGCTCTCGGCCTTGCCCATTACGAAGGGGGCGCGCGACATCGACTCCACGCCGCCGGCAATGGCCAGTTCCATCTCGCCGCTGGCAATGGCACGGAACGCTGTGCCGATGGCATCCATGCCCGAAGCGCACAGGCGGTTCAGGGTGACGCCGGGAATGCTCTCGGGCAGGCCGGCCAGCAGCAGCGCCATGCGCGCCACGTTGCGGTTGTCTTCACCGGCCTGGTTGGCACAGCCGAAAAACACTTCGTCCAACTGGTCCCACTGCACGCCAGGGTTGCGCTCGATCAGCGCCTTGAGGGGCACAGCAGCCAGGTCGTCCGCACGCACGGCGGCCAGAGCGCCGCCAAAACGGCCAATAGGGGTGCGAATGGCATCGCAGATGTATACGTCGCGCATCAGACTGCTCCTGCTGCTTGGCCGTGGGCCACAGCGGTACGGGCTTCAAGGTCGCGGACGAACTGCTTCACGGCCTCGTTGAGCGAGAGAATTGTAGCCATTGGAGGCTCCTGGTCAGGGTGTTTCTATGGGGTTCAGATTAGGGAGAATGACCCGGGGCTTACAATCCGATAATCGACTATTGGGGCGGTTATCGAACCATTTGTTACCTTTCTGTTCATCTCTCCCAAAAGGCGGCTGCGATGCCGCCCTGGGCCTGTCAGGTGGCGTCGGCGTGGCTGACGATGCCTTTGATGACGACGGCAACGGCTGCCAGTGCCGCAGGCACCAGCAGTGCAGTCAGCACTTGCTCGAACGTCCAGCCGAGGCCCAACAGGGTCGCCCCGCTCCACGCCCCCAGAATCGCCCCGAAGCGGCCGATACCCAGCATCCACGACACCCCCGTGGCCCGGCCCTGGGTCGGGTAGAAGCGTGCTGCCAGTGATGGCATTGCCGACTGCGCACCGTTGACGCACATACCGGCAACCAGCACCAGTACGGCCAGCAGCGTGATATTGCCCAGGCTCTGACCCACGGCGTAGGCAAACACCCCTGCCAGCAGGTAGAACAGGCCAATCACCTTGTGCGGGTTGAAGCGGTCCATGGCCCAGCCCACCGCCACTGCGCTCAGCACACCGCCAAACTGGAACAGCGCGCCGATGAACGCGGCCTGCTCCATGCTGGCACCACTGTCGCGCATCAATGTGGGCAACCAACTGGTCAGCAGGTACACGATTACCAGGCCCATGAAGTAGGTCAGCCACAGCAGGACAGTACCCAGCCCGTAGCTACCGGAAAAGATCACGGCAAACACGTTGCGCGCCGCCACGGCCTTCTGCTCCGGCACGCTGAAACTGCCCGCCTCGGCCACGATGCGCGGCGCGATGGGGGCCAGGGTTTTGCGCACCTTTTCCGTACCGCGGTTGCGCACCACCAGAAAACGCGCCGATTCCGGCAACCACACCATCAGCACCACGGCCAGCAGTAGCGGCAGTACACCGCCGATGACCAGCAAGCTGTGCCACCCATAGGCCGGGATCAGCTTGGCGGAGATGAAACCGCCCCCCGCCATGCCCAGGTTGAAACCACAGAACATGCTGGTCACCAACAGCGACTTGAGCCGCTCAGGGGTGTATTCAGACAGCAGCGTTGTGGCGTTCGGCATGCCTGCGCCCAGCCCCAGGCCAGTCAGGAAGCGCAGCACCAGCAGTTGATTGACGTCGGTGGCATAGGCCGAAGCCAGGCTGAAACCGCCGAACACCAGCACGGCACCCACCAGCACGCCTTTGCGGCCAAAGCGGTCGGCCAACGGCCCGGAACCCAGGGCGCCGAATACCATGCCGATCAACGCGGCACTCATCACTGGCCCGAGGCTGGCGCGGTCGATACCCCAGTCCTGGGACAGCGCCGGGGCGATAAAGCCCATGGCAGCGGTGTCCAGGCCATCGAGGAAGACGATGAGGAAACACAGCAACACGACCCGCCACTGGTAGCGGGACAGGGGTTGTTCATTGATCAGTGACTGGACGTCGAGGCTTTTGCCGACACCGGTTTGCGCTTGATTCATTGTTGTTATCCAGAAGGAGGCACAGCCAGGCCACTGCACGCGAGCATTCGGCGCAGAGTGCGTTAGTTGCGAAGGGAGGGCGCTGTGTCAGCCTGGGGACAACGGCACTGCGTACGGGTAGGCCCGCTGCAGCCTGGGGGCAGTGTGCATGGGAGGTGCCTCTTGTATTTTTGTTGTTCGGTCGGCTTAGCCGACCGTTGCGAGAGACATTAATCAGCAAACCGGGGTGGCGCAATTCACCGCCGGCGAGATTGTGCGTTTATCGCACAACAAACGTAGGGTCAGCCAAACAACTGATGGCAGAGGTCACGGCTTGCCCCCAGTAGAATCGGCAGAAAGCGCTGCTCCAGCTCACTGCGCGTGACCCGCCCGACATGGGTACTGACGTTCAATGCCGCCAGCACCTGCCCGGAGGCATCGTAGACCGGCACGGCTATCGAACGCAGGCCCTGCTCAAGCTCCTGATCGACCACGCACCACCCCTGGGCACGCACCTGCTGGATGCAGGCGAACAGCGATTCGGCATCATGCAAGGTGCGCGTGGTGCGGGGCTTGAGGTCAGCGCGCTCCAGGTACTCACGAAGGCTGGTGTCGTCCATTGCCGCCAGCAGAATACGCCCCATCGACGTGCAGTAGGCTGGCAAGCGACCGCCCACGGACAGGTCGACCGAAATCAGCCGCTCCACCGTGGCTGACCGCGCGATGTAGAGGATGTCGTCACCTTCAAGGGTGGCCATGTTCGCGGCTTCATGCAGTTGATCGCTGATCCGGTCCAGGTAGGGCTGAGCGGAAATCGCCAACGGCGTGGACGACAGGTAGGCATGGCCCAAGGTGAGCACCTTGGGCAACAACGAGTAGGTACGCCCATTGGTGGTGGCGTAGCCCAGCTTCATGAGGGTGTGCAGGCAACGGCGCACCGCTGCCCGGGGGATTTCCGTGCGGTGGCTGATCTGGGCGATGGTCAGGTGGCGCTTGCGCTCCTGGAACGCCTGGATCACAGCAAGCCCCCGTGCCAGCGAGGTCATGAAATCCGGGTCACCGGTAAAGGCCTGAATACGCTTGGCCGGCGAGGCCACGATGGGTGGCGCCAGCGCTGTTGTCGCCCCGCGGGCCGAGGCAGGGTTGGAAGGATCGTTGGCTGACAGTTCATCGCTCATCGCGCACCTCAAAAAAACGCCGGTTCGTGCGATTATCGAACAAACGGCCGATAATCGCAATTGACCGCCGACACGTTTGCTTATACCTTTCTCAGGCCACTTGTGGCTTCTTTGGAGAGACTGGTCAGGTACCCACCGTAGAAGTCTCAGGCAACGGCCTCGTCCTAGGGCGAGGCCGTTTTTCATGCGGCGCTTTACATGCACTGCAACGAACTTTCCATCTGGCCGGTTCTCAAACCTGCAAGGGCCAGTTTGATCTCGCCTGCGCCACCTTTGCATGCGCCCTGCATGTCACGATGGTTGGCAAACTTCCTATTGATATACTGTGCCTGTTCCAGCGGCCGCTTACCGGTACGCGGGACCACGCACTCCGCGGTTATTACACTCATTCAGGTACTGCATGTGACGAAAGAAGAACTGCGCGCAGAACTCGAGCGCCAGGCAGAACGTTACAAGGATGTATACGGTGGCGAGGTCACGACCTACGCCGCGCAAACAGAACCCGAACGCAAACCTTGGCGCAAACGTGCCACTGTTCAGGATCAAGCGTTCAACCAGGAACTCGAGCGCATGGAAAAAGAACTGCGCAGCGAAGATTCCCCGTAGCGCAGTTGATAAAGCCCCTTGCCCGGCACGCCTGGGCAAGGGGCGCAGAAGCTGCGCCCGCTGATCATGAAATGGAATTACACAAATTTCATACAAACGTTTGAATTGATCTAGATCGATCTTTTCATGGCGTTTTCGGAGGCAATCGCTGCCTTTAAGCGTTTTTATGAGCTGATGCTTTTAGTTGCTCGCCGCCGGGCAGTGGGGTGAAAGCCGCCAGGAGGGGATGAACCGTGCGTAACGGGTGCATCGATTGCCAAGGTTTTCTGGCATAATCCGGCCCCCCTATGACCGCCAGACAACCTTCATGATCGATTTATTCAGCGGACTGGATGCCTGGGTATTGGTGAGCCTGCTGCTCGCCCTCACCTTCGTGCTCGCCTTCGAGTTCATCAATGGCTTTCATGACACCGCCAACGCGGTAGCCACCGTCATCTATACCAAAGCCATGCCGCCACACCTCGCCGTGTTCTTCTCCGGGGTGTTCAACTTCCTCGGCGTGCTGCTGGGCGGGGTCGGGGTGGCGTATGCCATCGTCCACCTGCTTCCGGTCGAGCTGCTGATCAATGTGAACACCGGGCATGGCCTGGCCATGGTCTTCTCGTTACTGGCGGCAGCCATCACCTGGAACCTGGGTACCTGGTACTTCGGCATTCCGGCCTCCAGCTCGCATACCCTGATCGGCTCCATTCTGGGCGTAGGGCTGGCCAATGCCCTGATCAACGACATCCCGCTGGGTGATGGCGTCAACTGGCAGAAGGCTATCGACATTGCCATGTCGCTGGTGGTCTCCCCCATCGCCGGCTTCGCCGTTGCCGCACTGGTGCTGATCGGCCTGAAATGGTGGCGCCCGCTGTCGAAGATGCACAAGACGCCTGAACAGCGCCGCAAGCTCGACGACAAGAAACACCCGCCCTTCTGGAACCGCCTGGTGCTGGTGATCTCAGCCATGGGCGTGAGCTTCGTGCACGGCTCCAACGATGGCCAGAAAGGCATTGGCCTGATCATGCTGGTGCTGATCGGCATCGTCCCGGCCAAGTTCGTGCTCGACCTGAACAGCACCACCTACCAGATCGAGCGTACCCGTGACGCGACGCTGCACATGAGCCAGTTCTACCAGCGCAACGCCGCCACCCTGGGCGAGTTCCTGGCACTGGGCAAAGCCAAGGCCAGTGACCTGCCGGAGAAATTCAGCTGCAACCCGCAGCAGACCGAACCGACCATCGCGGCGCTGCAGTCTTCCCTGCAGGGCGTGACCGACTACCGGGCACTGGACGCCGACAAGCGCGTCGAAGTGCGTCGCTACCTGCTGTGCCTGGACGACACGGCGAAAAAGGTCGGCAAGTTGCCAGGGCTGGACGCCCGCGAAAAAGCAGACCTGGAAAAACTGCGTAAAGACCTGACCGCCACCACCGAATACGCACCGTTCTGGGTGATCGTGGCGGTGGCACTGGCCCTCGGCCTGGGCACCATGGTCGGCTGGAAACGCGTGGTGCTTACCGTGGGTGAAAAAATCGGCAAGCAGGGCATGACCTATGCCCAGGGCATGTCGGCCCAGATCACCGCAGCCTGCGCCATCGGCATGGCCAACGTGTTCGCCCTGCCGGTATCGACCACCCACGTGCTGTCGTCCGGTGTGGCCGGCACCATGGTCGCCAACAAAAGCGGCTTGCAGGGCGGCACGGTGAAAACCATCCTGCTGGCCTGGGTGCTCACCCTGCCAGCGTCCATGGGCCTGGCCGCCGGCCTGTTCTGGCTGGCCTCCAAAGCGCTCAGCTAAAGTGCCAGGTGCAGGAGCCGCCCTGGCTCCTGCACCCACACAGGCGGTTACCCGCTACTTCTTCTTCCCGCCCAGCAACGACCCCATCAAGCCGCGCACCAATTGCCGCCCAATCTGGTTGGCCGCCTGGCGCATCGCCGACTTGATCGCCTGCCCTGCCGCACCCTGCAAAAACTCACCCGCCTTGTCGGCAAAACTGCTTTCGTCGGCCTTGGGCTGCGGCGCAGGCTCTACCGCCTCGCCCTTGCGCTGCGTCAGCAGCTCATAGGCAGACTCCCTGTCCACGGGCTTGTCGTAACGCCCGAGCAAGGGAGAACCCGCGATCAGGGCAGCGCGCTCAGCGTCACTCAGCGGCCCGATACGGGACTGGGGTGGCGCTATGAGTACGCGCTGCACCGTGGCAGGCGTGCCCTTTTCTTCCAATGTGCCCACCAGCGCCTCGCCAATACCCAGTTCGGTCAATGCCGCCAGGGCATCGAAGGCCGGGTTCGGGCGAAAGCCCTCGGCCACCGCCCGCAGCGCCTTCTGCTCCTTGGCGGTGTAGGCACGCAGCCCATGCTGGATACGCAGGCCCAGCTGGGCCAGCACAGCGTCCGGCAGGTCTGCAGGGGATTGGGTCACGAAATACACCCCCACCCCCTTGGAGCGAATCAGCCGCACCACCTGCTCCAGCCGGTCTTGCAACGCCTTGGGTGTGCCCTTGAACAGCAGGTGGGCTTCATCGAAGAACAGCGCCAGGACCGGCTTGTCGGCATCCCCTCGCTCCGGCAATTGCTCGAACAGCTCGGCCAACAACCACAACAGAAAAGTCGCGTAGACCTTGGGGGCCTCGTGCACCAGGCGGCTGGCATCAAGCAGGTGGATGCGGCCCTTACCACCTGCAGCCGGCTGCAACAGGTCGTCCAGTTGCAAGGCCGGCTCGCCGAACAATGTCTCGGCACCCTGCTGCTCCAGCGTGGCCAACCGGCGCAACAACGCCTGGGTAGAGGCAATGGTCACCAACGCGCTGTCTTCACCCAGCAGTTGCGGGTTGTCCTTGAGGTGCGCGAGCAGCGCCTTCAGGTCCTTGAGGTCCAGCAGCAGCAGCCCTTCCCGGTCAGCCACCTTGAACGCGGCGTACAGTGCGGCCTGCTGGCTATCGGTTAGATCCAGCAGGTTGCCAAGCAGCAATGGGCCCATCTCGGTCAACGTGGTACGCAGGGGGTGGCCGGTCTTGCCGGCAATGTCCCACAGGCTGACCGGATACGCCTGCGGCAGGTAGTGCAGCCAGGGCATGCCGGCGATACGTTCGGCCACCTTGCCCTGCGGCGCACCGGCCGCCCCCAGCCCGCACAGGTCACCTTTAACGTCAGCGGCGAACACGGCGACACCGGCGTCACTGAAGGCCTCGGCCAGATGCTGCAGGGTCACGGTCTTGCCAGTACCTGTGGCGCCCGCCACCAGGCCATGACGGTTGGCCAGCTTCAGCGCCTGCCCGACCGGCAGGCCGTCTAGCCCAGCCCCTACAACGATGGTTGAAGATTCCGACATCTGTTTAATCCTCTGCTCAAGCTTTGCCTGGGGTCGGCCGATACCTCGGGGTGATATTTGCCTTACATAGAGAGAAAAAACCGAAAAGGGACTTTTCGGGATGTTGCACTCGCTGTGCTCGACAGGTGCGAACACCTGATACAACACCTTAGCGGAATCGATAACGCCATGAACAAAAGCCTTCGTTTCAGCCACAAGATTCTATTGGCAGCCTCACTGATCGTGATACTCGCCTTCAGCCTTTTTACCCTCTACAACGATTACCTGCAGCGTAATGCGATTCGCGAGGACCTTCAGAACTACCTGGCTGAAATGGGCGCATCCACGTCGACCAACATCCGCAGTTTGTTCGAGGGCCGTATCAAACTGGTGGAAAACCTGGCACAGAACATTGCCCAGCAGCCGGCCAGTGCCGAAACGCTGATGGGGCAGAATGCCCTGGTGTCCAGTTTTCTAACGGTGTACCTGGGCAAGGTAGACGGTGGCTTCAGCGTGCGCCCGGACGCGAAGATGCCGGACGGCTACGACCCCCGCACCCGCCCCTGGTACAAGGACGGCATGAACGCCAGCGGGGCCATGCTGACCGAGCCCTATATCGACATGACCACCAACAAGATGGTTATCGGCATCCTGAGCAAGGTCGCCAACGACGTTGGTGTGGTGGGCGGTGACCTGGCCCTGGACGGCCTGGTGCAGATCATCAATTCGCTGAACTTCGGCGGCATGGGCTACGCCTTCCTGGTCAACGACCAGGGCAAGATCCTGGTGCACCCTGATCAGGGCCTGGTGATGAAGTCGCTGTCGGACCTGTTCCCCGAACACGCACCCAAACTGACCGCAGACCTCACCGAGGTGCAGAGCGAGGGCCAGACCCGCCTGCTCACCTTCACACCAGTGACGGGCCTGCCGTCGGCCAACTGGTACATCGGCCTGTCGATCGACAAGGACAAGGCCTTCGCCATGCTCACCACCTTCCGCACCTCGGCGGTGATCGCCACGGTGGTGGCGGTGGTCATTATCATCGGCCTGCTTGGCCTGCTGATCCGCGTGCTGTTGCAGCCGCTGCACACCATGACCCGCGCCATGGAAGACATCGCCGAAGGCGAAGGCGACCTGACCAAACGCCTGCGCATTCACAACCACGACGAATTCGGCATTCTGGGCACCGCCTTCAACCGCTTCGTCGAGCGCATCCATGCCTCGATCCGCGAGGTGTCTTCGGCCACCGAGCAGGTCAACGAAGTGGCATTGCGGGTGATTAGCGCCTCCAACTCGTCCATGACCAACTCCGACGAGCAATCCAACCGCACCAACAGCGTGGCCGCCGCCATCAATGAACTGGGCGCAGCCGCCCAGGAGATCGCCGGCAATGCCGCCCAGGCCTCGCAGCACGCCAGCTCGGCCAGGCTGCTGGCCGAAGAGGGCCAGCAGGTGGTGGAGCGCAGCATTGCCGCCATGAACCGCCTGTCCGACCTGATCGTCACCTCCAGCGGCCACATCGAAACGCTGAACGGCAAGACAGTGAATATCGGCCAGATTCTCGAGGTGATCACCAGCATTTCCCAGCAGACCAACCTGCTGGCTCTGAACGCGGCCATCGAAGCGGCCCGTGCCGGTGAAGCCGGCCGCGGCTTTGCGGTGGTAGCCGATGAGGTGCGCAACCTGGCCCACCGCACCCAGGAATCGGCGCAGCAGGTACAGGGCATGATCGAGGAACTGCAAGTGGGCGCCCGTGAGTCGGTCGATACCATGGACCAGAGCCAGCGTCACAGCACCGAAAGCGTGCAGATCGCCAACCAGGCCGGCGAGCGGTTGGACAGCGTTACTGTTCGGATCGGCGAGATCGACGGCATGAACCAGTCGGTTGCCACTGCAACCGAGGAGCAGACTGCCGTGGTCGAGGCGATCAACATGGACATCAACGAGATCAACATGCTCAACCAGGAGGGCGTGGAAAACCTGCAGGCCACACTGCGCGCCTGCTCCGACCTGGAACAGCAAGCCAGCCGCCTCAAGCACCTGGTCGGCACGTTCAGAATCTGACAGCCAACCACCAGCGGCAGGTATGTGGCCTGCTGCTGGCCATCAGCCCATCAGCGGCCGATCGAACAAACCATCCTTCCACAAGGTCAACTTTAGGCGTGTCATCGCCGGCCAATCACTGCCGGATGACAGACCCGAATACGATCCCGGAGGGATGCTGATCGTGCACATCGCCGACATCACCATGTTCTACGCCCCGGCCAGCGGCGGCGTACGGACGTACCTTGATGCCAAACACCATCGCCTGGACGCACTGCAGGGTGTGCGCCACAGCCTGCTGATACCCGGCGCCAGCGCCACCCACGCAGACGGCGTGTACCATGTGCCCTCCCCACCCCTGCCATTCGGCAAGGGCTACCGTTTCCCGGTACGCCTGGCGCCTTGGTGCAATGTGCTGCGCGACCTGCAACCTGACCTGATCGAAGTGGGCGACCCCTACCTCACCGCCTGGGCGGCCCTGGAGGCGCGGCGCAAACTGGATGTGCCTGTGATCGGCTTCTACCACTCCGACCTGCCCCTGTTGGTAAGCAATCGCATGGGCAATTGGTTCACCCCTAACGTGGAAGCCTACGTCAGCAAGCTGTATGGCAATTTCGACCGGGTGCTCGCCCCAAGCAAGGTGATGGCCGACAAGCTCAAGCGCCTGGGCGTGCGCGATGTGCACGTCCAGCCCCTCGGGGTAGACCTGGCCACCTTCAACCCTTCACGGCGCGACCCACAGGTACGCGCCGAGCTGGGTATCGCCGACACCAGCCGCCTGTTGATCTACGCAGGCCGTGGCTCACGGGAGAAGAACCTGCCGGTGCTGCTGGAGTGCATGCGCCAGCTTGGGCGTGGCTACCACCTGCTGCTGGTAGGCTCGAACATGCCCAGCAACGTGCCCGACAACGTCAGCGTGATTGGCCAGTTCTGCCCGGCACACGAAGTGGCGCGGCTGATGGCCAGTGCCGACCTGCTGGTGCATGCAGGGGACCAGGAAACCTTCGGCCTGGTGATCCTTGAAGCCATGGCCAGCGCCACGCCAGTGGTCGCGGTGCGCGCCGGCGCGTTCGGGGAAATCGTCAACGACCAGTGCGGCCGGCTGTGCCAGCCCAACGATGCGCAAGCGATGGCCGCCGCCGTGCGTGAAGCCTTTGAGGCCGGCGTGCGTAACCTCGGCGCCCAGGCCCGTCACCACGTGGAAACCTGCTACTCATGGGACAGCGTGGTCAATGGCCTGCTGCAACACTATCACGCCGTACTCGGCCACCCGCTGCAGGTGCGCGCCCATGCCTGAAGCGTCTGCCAACCCTCGCAGCCTGATGCTGGTATTGCATGACGTAGCGCCAGAAACCTGGCCAGACTACGAGCCGTTCGTACAGGCCGTGGACGCGCTGGGTGATGTACCCATGACCTGGCTGGTGGTGCCGGACTTTCATCGGCGCAACCCGCTGCACCAGGCACCTGGGTTCTGCCAGATGCTTGAACACCGCCTGGCGGCGGGCGACGAGCTGGCGTTGCACGGTTATGCACATGCCGACGAAGGGCCACTGCCACGCACGCCCGTCGAGTACTTCATGCGCCGTATCTATACCCACGAGGGTGAGTTCTATGGGCTGGATGAGCAGCAGGCCCTGACCCGCCTGCAAGATGGCCTGGCCCTGTTTGCGCAGCAGGGCTGGCCGGTGGCAGGGTTCGTTGCCCCGGCGTGGCTCATGAGTGAAGGCACGCGCCAGGCACTGCGTCGGTTGCCCCTCAAGTACACCAGCACGCCGCAGCACCTCTATCGGCTGCCAGACTTCACCGCGATAGATGCACCCGGGCTGGTGTGGAGCGCCCGCAGTGCCTGGCGCCGGGAATTTTCACGCGTGCTCTGCAACTGGCAGTGCCGCCGTTGGCAAGGCGCCAACACGCTGCGCCTGGGGCTGCACCCGGTGGACATGCGCCACCGTTCGTCCCGCGAGTACTGGCTGCGCACGTTGCAGAAGCTGCTTGAAGACGGGCGCCAGCCCTTGACCAAATCCGCCTGGCTGGAGCGCCAGGTAGCCGCATGAACCGCTGGGTCTGGCTGGCGCTGGCGTTGCTGGGCGCAGCGCTGGTGCCGGCACTGCTGGGCGGCACCGAACTGCTGCCCAGGCTCAGCCGTTTCGACCCGCAATTGCTGCTGACCTTGGTTGGCATGATCGTGCTGTGCTGGGTGCTGAATGCACTACGCCTGCGCCTGCTATTGGGCGAACAAGCCCGGCACGTTACCCCTGTGCGCACCCTGGGCGTGGTGATGGCCACCGAATTTGCCATTTGCACCACACCCGGGGGCAGCGGCGGCCCGTTGACGCTGATGGCCCTGCTCGCCCGGGACCGCATCAGCCCTGCACGCAGTGGCGCAGTCTTCGCCACCGACCAACTGAACGACCTGGTGTTCTTCTTCTGCGCCATGCTGGCGATTGCCGGCTATGCACTGTTCCACAGCCTGGGCCGCAGCCAGCTGAGCATGCTGTTGGGCAGCGCTGCGCTGCTATGTGCGGCGCTGGCCGCTGTGGTAGTGCTGTTGCGCTACAGGCGCCCGGTAATGCGCGCCAATGGCAGGCTGATACAGCGGCTGGGCGTCAGTGCCCCACGCAAGCGGCGCTGGGCCCGCAAGCTGCTGCGCTTCACGCAGGCCCTGGCGCAGACCTGGCAGTTGCCCAAGCGCACCCTTGCGCTGGTATTCACCCTCACCTGCGCCCACTGGGGCCTGCGTTACAGTGTGCTGTACCTGGTGGTGAGGGGCCTGGGCACGGACCTGGGCTGGATCCCCAGCTTCCTGGTGCAGATGCTGTCACTCAGTGCCGGCCAGTTCAGCATGATGCCCGGTGGTGCCGGGGCAGCCGAACTGACGTCGGCCAGCCTGTTGACGCCGATGCTGGGCAGCTCGACGGCAGCGGCGGCGATCCTCCTGTGGCGGGCTGTCACGTACTACTTTTACCTGTTGGCGGGTGGGCCGGTGTTTGTGGCTCTACTGGCTCGCCCGCTGCTGGAGCGCTGGCGCCGCCAGGCGGGTTGAGCTGCTGCCAGAGCGCCGCGGCGCCGGGGAAATCGGTGCCGTCGGTAGGCTCCAGGGCCTCGGGGTCAAAACGGGCAAGGCAACCCTCACCCAGTGTGGGCGGTAACGAGGCGGTCGGGGCATTGCGCTGCCGGGCCATGTGTCACCGCTCCCCTGCCAGACTCAATCGAACACGACAGTCTTGTTGCCGTGCACCAGTACCCGGTCTTCCAGGTGATAACGCAGGCCGCGGGCCAGCACCATCTTTTCTACGTCCCGGCCGAAGCGGACCATGTCTTCGATGCTGTCGGCATGGTTCACCCGCACCACGTCCTGTTCGATGATCGGGCCGGCGTCCAGCTCTTGAGTGACGTAGTGGCAGGTGGCGCCGATCAGCTTCACACCACGCAAAGCAGCCTGATGATACGGCTTGGCACCCACGAAGGACGGCAGGAAGCTGTGGTGGATGTTGATGACCTTCTCGGCGTAATCCTGGCACAGCTGTGGCGGCAGGATTTGCATATAGCGGGCCAGCACCACCACATCGGCCGCGTGCTCCTGAACCAGGCGCGACACTTCGGCGAACGCTGGCGCCTTGTCCGCAGGGTCTACAGGCACATGGAAGAATGGAATACCGTGCCATTCGACCATGCTGCGCAGGTCGTTATGGTTGGAGATGACACAGGGGATATCGCAATCGAGTTCATCCGTGTGCCAGCGGTGCAGCAAATCGGCCAGGCAATGGGACTCACGGCTGGCCATCAACACAACGCGCTTCTTTTGCGCCGAATCGGTGATGCGCCACATCATGGAAAACTCTTCGGCAATCGGCGCAAAGGCTTCGCGGAAGGCTTCAATACCAAAGGGCAAGGATTCTGCGCGGATTTCATGACGCATGAAGAACCAACCGCTCTGCACGTCAGAGTGGTGGCTGGCTTCGTTGATCCAGCCGTTGTACAACGCCAGGAAATTACTGACTTTCGCCACGATGCCGACGCGGTCGGGGCAAGCGATCACCAGACGGTAGGTGCGCATGAATAAGACTCCAGAACTTCGCAAAGGCGCACATTCTAGCGGCCCGCCAGAAAAAACGCAGTAATGATTGAGGGGGCGGGCGCGAATCGTTGACCACGTGAATCAAGGCATTGTCTGACAAGACGGACAGACGAGACCGTCGCTTAATGTAAATTTTTGTTCACCCAGAGATATGTTGTCACAGCTTAATTAACAGTTAATGCCGCAATAACATGTTTACTTGCGAGTATCGCCTGTCTATTATTGCCCCACACATTTCCGAACACGCATTAAGGAACACTCCATGTCCCTGATCAACGAGTACCGCGCCACCGAAGAAGCCATCAAGGAACTTCAGGCCCGCCTGGCCAACCTGTCCCAGGATGACAAGCTGAAAAAAGAACTGGAGTTCGAAGGCAAACTGCGCACCTTGATGGGTGAATATTCCAAGTCGCTGCGTGACATCATTGCCCTGCTCGACCCGGATTCCAAACTGAGCAAAGCACCCCGTGGCGCCGTCAAGCCAACCGCTACCAAGCGTGCCCGCAAGGTCAAGCAATACAAAAACCCGCACAACGGTGAAGTCATCGAAACCAAAGGCGGCAACCACAAAACCCTGAAAGAGTGGAAAGCCAATTGGGGTGGTGATGTGGTTGAAAGCTGGGCCACCTTGCTGGACTGATTGTCCTGCACCGCAGGGTTGCCCAATAAAAAACGCCGGCGTATTACCGGCGTTTTTTATTGGCCGGTTTTAAGCGATGGCTAATTGCGCTTGCAAGTGCCGGGTGTGAAGCTGCCAGGCTTGCAACACCTGCTGTCCTGCTGGGTCTGCCCCAGGCCATGCGAGCTCCAGGGCCTTGGCGAAATCGCCGAGGGTGTTCGGCGCGCCCCACTGCGGGTCAAGCAGGCGCTGTCGGCAGAAATCCTGCCAGCGTTGCTGTTCCTGCCCATTCAAGGTATCTGGAAAATTACGCGCCCGGTAACGGAACAACAGTTCGGGCAACCGTGGGTCATCGAACATCCACTGCCCATGCCCCAACTGGGCAGGGTCCGAGGTACGCACGTGTTCGCACAAGCGGCGGTCACGCTCGCCCAGAAAACCGTCGTACAACTGCTGCTCAGGGTCGGCACTCGGCGCAAACGCTTCTTTGCCATAAATGAGTTGAAGCTTGTCCTGCCATTGCACCTGCTGGTTGGCCAAGTCTTCCCCACGGCGTTGTAACATCGGCACATCCAGGCCCAGCCGTAGTTGATCCTGAGGGCGCAACACCGAAAGCGGCGTCACTACTGGGCAACGGTTGATCTGTATTAGTTTGAGCGGGACCGGTAATTCACCCTCTGCCAATTCATCACGCCGGGTGTACAAACGCTGGCGCAAAGTTTCAGCAGTTTCCCACACAAGCGGTGAGGTTTCCTGATGCAGGTCGCACACAATCAGTGCATTGCGGTTGTGCGGATGCCACGCCAGTGGCAACACCACCCCCAAATAATTACGGGCGGCAGAAAAGCGACCCGATATATGCACCAGCGGCTGCAACAAGCGTATCTGCTCCATCACCTTGTGCTTGCTGCGTAGCTGGAAAAGCCATTCATATAACTTTGGCTGTTGCTGGCGAATCAAGCGCGCCAGAGCGATGGTGGCCCGTACGTCGGAAAGCGCTTCGTGGGCATGGCCATGGTCAATCCCGTTTGCCTTGGTCAGTAACTCGAGGCGCAGGCTGGTACGCCCCTCCTGTTGCGGCCATTCAATCCCCTCAGGCCTGAGCGCATAAGCGGTGCGCACCACGTCGATCAGGTCCCAACGGCTGTTACCCCCCTGCCATTCACGGGCGTAGGGGTCGAAGAAGTTGCGGTAAAGGCTATAGCGCGTCACTTCATCGTCGAACCGCAGGGTGTTGTAGCCGGCCCCACAGGTGCCGGGCTGAGCCAGCTGTGCATACACCCGGGACATGAATTCAGCTTCGCACAGGCCCTGCTCGACGAGCTGCTGCGGGGTGATACCGGTCACCAGACAGGCCGCTGGGTGCGGCAGGATGTCATCGGACGGCCGACAGTAAAGGTTGATGGGTTCGTCGATTTCGTTCAGCTCGAAATCGGTGCGCAGCCCGGCCATCTGCAAAGGGCGGTCGCGGCGCGGGTTGATACCGGTGGTTTCGTAGTCGTGCCAGAAAATGCTTGCGGTCACGGGGTCGTCCTGTAGCGGGGTCGACCCGATTCTAACGCGATTCCCCAATGTCGAGGCTCAAGGGCGCCTACGGCAGGTCAGACGGGGGCGTTGGCGGCGCGAAAGCTGAAGTATTCCTGCAGTGACTTCACAAAGTCGTCGAATTCGCGCGGCGCCTGCAGCAGCATGAAGCCAGAATCGTAGTGCCCTGGTGTCTGGTCCTCACGGCACCACAGGCAACTGGCGGTCAGGTTGACGAACTGGTGCCCGCCGCCCTGCAACGGCAAGCGTAATTGCAGTTCGTAATCAGGGCCTACCAGCACGGGCAGCTCACTGATGACCATCAACCCGGCCTCCGACGCGTTCCCCAACAGGCCGATCTCCTGACCGGTAAAACGGTTGAAGACCTGAAGAACGAAGGGTAATTGATGGCGTTGTATATTGCGCTTGTTGAACATGGCGGTTGATGCAGTCCGTTCCTGGCCAGGAATGCGTGGAACTGGCGGTTTTTGTAACAGCTGAGTTACAGATTAGCGCAGGGCGCCTGCTAACTCTCACAAAATAGAACACACCTTGGCATTATCGCCAAGGTGCAGTCGTCGCCGGCTTGGCGATGGCGGGTTCGCCACTGCGATAATGGCCGAGCCGCTCCAGTGTCTGCAGGCGCGCTTGCGCCCGGTAGGCGTATTCGTTGCCGGGGTAGCGCTGAATCAGGTACTGGTAGGTTTGTGCAGCATCCACATACAGCGCCTGACGCTCCAGGCACTGGCCACGCAGCAATGCAACCTCGGGGTGGATGAACGGGCGGGCTCGGCTGGCACGGTCGACCTGGGACAACTCGAGCATGACCCGCTGGCAGTCGCCACGGTCGTAGGCGCGGTAGGCGTTGTTCAGGTGATGGTCCATCGACCAGCGGGTACAACCGACGGCGCTGGCGGCCAGGGCTAAAACGATCAGGGTGCGCATGGGTGTCTCCTTTGCTGTCCAGCTTATCGGCCGCTGCCGACGTTTCTTCAGCCATGGCGCGACGGGCTGTGGGTAGAGCATCAGGTAGTGAAACGGAAAAATGACTACAGCAAGATTCAGGAGTAGCCTTTCGCTGCGCTTCAATACAGGAGTCTGTGCATGACCATCCGCCGCACCAAAATCGTCGCCACCCTTGGCCCAGCCAGCAATTCGCCGGAAGTGATCGAACAACTGATCCACGCCGGCCTGGACGTGGCACGCCTGAACTTCTCTCACGGCACCCCGGACGAGCACAAGGCCCGCGCCCGCCTGATTCGTGACATCGCCGCCAAGAACGGCCGCCATGTCGCACTGCTGGGCGACCTGCAAGGCCCGAAGATCCGCATCGCCAAGTTCGCCAACAAGCGCATCGAATTGAAGATCGGTGACAAGTTCACCTTCTCCACCGCTCACCCGCTGACCGAAGGCAACCAGGATATCGTCGGTATCGACTACCCCGACCTGGTCAAGGACTGCGGCGTAGGTGACGAACTGCTGCTCGACGACGGCCGTGTGGTCATGCGCGTTGAAACCGCCACCGCAGACGCCCTGCACTGCGTGGTGATCATTGGTGGCCCGCTGTCGGACCACAAGGGCATCAACCGCAAAGGCGGTGGCCTGACCGCCCCGGCCCTGACCGAGAAGGACAAGGCCGACATCAAGCTGGCAGCCGAAATGGACCTGGATTACCTGGCCGTTTCCTTCCCACGCGATGCCAGCGATATGGAATACGCCCGCAAACTGCGTGACGAAGCGGGCGGCAGCGCCTGGCTGGTCGCCAAGATCGAGCGCGCCGAGGCGGTTGCCGACGACGAAACCCTCGACAAGCTGATCGCTGCCTCCGATGCGGTGATGGTTGCCCGCGGTGACCTGGGTGTGGAAATCGGCGACGCCGAACTGATCGCCATCCAGAAGAAGATCATCCAGCACGCACGCCGCAACAACAAAGCGGTGATCGTGGCGACCCAGATGATGGAGTCGATGATCCAGAACCCGATGCCCACCCGTGCCGAAGTGTCCGACGTGGCCAACGCCGTGCTCGACAACACCGACGCGGTCATGCTGTCGGCCGAAAGTGCCGCCGGTGCTTACCCGATCGAGGCCGTGCAAGCCATGGCGCGCATCTGCCTGGGCGCCGAGAAGCACCCGACCAGCCAGCGCTCCAGCCACCGCCTGCACACCACCTTCGAGCGCTGTGACGAAAGCATCGCGCTGGCGGCCATGTATACCGCCAACCACTTCCCTGGGGTAAAGGCGATCATCGCCCTGACCGAAAGTGGCTACACCCCGTTGATCATGTCGCGCCTGCGCTCGCATGTGCCGATCTTCGCCCTGTCGCCACACCGTGCCACCCAGGCTCGCGCCTCGATGTTCCGCGGTGTGTACCCGATCGACTTCGACCCGGCATCGTTGCCGGCCGACAAGGTCAGCCAGGCAGCGGTCGACGAACTGCTCAAGCGTGGCCTGGTGGAACAGGGTGACTGGGTGATCCTGACCAAAGGCGACAGCTACCACACCATCGGTGGCACCAATGGCATGAAGATCCTGCATGTGGGTGATCCGCTGGTCGGTTGATCCAGCAGCGCGTCAGGGGCCGCTCCGCGGCCCTATCGCAGGCAAGTCTCCCGTCAGGCATGCCCCACAAACACATCGGCGTACACCTGCCCCCGTGGCACACCGGCGATGAACAGCCGACGGGCAAAGCGTTCCACACGCGCCTGTGCACCGCACACCAGCGCCACAGTCTGCCGCGACGGCAGGCGCAAGCCGGCAAGCGCCTCGTCCATGTGCTCTGCCAGCACCAACTCCACACTCACCCCCTGCAGCTTGCGTAGTGCATCAGCCAGATAATGCCCGGCACCGTCGTGCGCCACATGCACGAGCCTGATCTCACCCTGATGCCCCTGGCGCATCGCCTCGCGCAAGATACCCCACAGTGGGGCCAGGCCTGTACCTGCCGCCAGCAGCCACAACGGCCGCGCCTGCCAGTCCGGGTCGTAATGCAGGGCCCCGCCGCGCAGCTCGCCCAAGCGCACCGGGTCACCCACCTGCACAGCACGGGCAAGGTCACAAAACGCGCCGGGGTGACGGCAGTCGATATGAAACTCAAGGCATTCGTCCTCACCCGGCAAACTGGCGAGGGAATAGGGCCGTGCCACGCCGCCCAGCCACAACACCACGTGCTGCCCGGCTTGGTAGCGCACCGGCCGCTCCGGCCGCAGTTGCAGGCGCAGCACCGTGCCTGCCCAGCCCAGCGCGGCCACCGTGGCCATCACGCCATGCTGGCGCGGGTCGAACAACGCCACCTGCAGGTTCTCGACTACCCGGCACTGGCAGGCCAGCCGCCAGCCCTGGGCATGCTTGTCCAGGGCCAGGGCCTCGGGCAGCGCATCCAGCGGTTGCCCGGCTAGGCATTGCACAAGGCAAGCATGGCAGCTACCAGCCCTGCAGCTGTAGGGCACGTTCAGGCCAGCGTCGTTCAGGGCATCCAGCAGGTTGCTGCCGTTCGGTACTGTCCAGCGCTGCTCACCCACGCAGAGTTCGGGCATGTTCGGTACAGTCTCCGGTGAATGGGGTGGTGTGGGCCGATTCTACGGCAGCAAAAAGGATGCCGGCCAGCGACCGACCAAGGTCCGCATCGGCTGCAGGTGTGCCAGGCCCTGATGCGCGCTATACTGCCGCGCCTTTTTACGTCGGCCTGACCTGCCGGCGCCTGCAAGGCGCTTCGACACGCTGGTCGGCACCGTCGAGCGCCGTAATGAATGTTCCCGTCTTCAAGAGGAGCGCGCTGCATGACCGTGATCAAGCAAGACGACCTGATTCAGAGCGTCGCCGATGCCCTGCAATTCATTTCGTACTACCACCCCGTCGATTTCATCCAGGCCATGCACGAGGCCTACCTGCGCGAAGAGTCGCCGGCTGCACGCGATTCCATCGCCCAGATCCTGATCAACTCGCGCATGTGCGCCACCGGCCACCGCCCGATCTGCCAGGACACCGGTATCGTCACCGTGTTCGTGCGCGTGGGCATGGACGTGCGCTGGGATGGCGCCACCCTGAGCGTCGACGACATGATCAACGAAGGTGTGCGCCGCGCCTACAACCTGCCTGAAAACGTGCTGCGTGCATCGATCCTGGCCGACCCGGCCGGCGCTCGCAAGAACACCAAGGACAACACCCCGGCCGTTATCCATTACTCCATCGTCCCCGGCGACAAGGTTGAAGTGGACGTGGCCGCCAAGGGTGGCGGTTCGGAGAACAAGTCGAAGATGGCCATGCTCAACCCATCCGACTCCATCGTCGACTGGGTCCTCAAGACCGTGCCGACCATGGGCGCCGGCTGGTGCCCGCCTGGCATGCTCGGCATCGGTATCGGCGGCACCGCCGAGAAGGCCGCCGTCATGGCCAAGGAAGTGTTGATGGAATCCATCGACATCCACGAGCTCAAGGCCCGTGGCCCGCAGAACCGCCTGGAAGAAATTCGCCTGGAGCTGTTCGAAAAGGTCAACCAACTGGGCATCGGTGCCCAGGGCCTGGGTGGCCTCACCACCGTGCTCGACGTCAAGATCATGGACTACCCGACCCATGCGGCTTCGCTGCCGGTCTGCATGATCCCCAACTGCGCCGCCACCCGCCACGCCCACTTCGTGCTCGATGGCTCGGGCCCGGCTGAGCTGGAAGCCCCGTCGCTGGACGCCTACCCGGAAATCGTCTGGGAAGCCGGCCCAAGCGCTCGCCGCGTCAACCTCGACGACATCACCCCGGAAGAAGTCGCCAGCTGGAAGCCGGGCGAAACCATCCTGCTCAACGGCAAGATGCTCACCGGCCGCGACGCTGCCCACAAGCGCATGGTCGAAATGCTCAACCGCGGCGAAGCGCTGCCGGTCGACTTGAAAGGCCGCTTCATCTACTACGTAGGCCCGGTCGACCCGGTGGGTGACGAAGTCGTTGGCCCAGCCGGCCCGACCACTGCCACGCGCATGGACAAATTCACCCGTCAAATCCTCGAGCAGACCGGCCTGCTGGGCATGATCGGCAAGTCCGAGCGCGGCCCGACCGCCATCGAGGCGATCAAGGACAACAAGGCCGTGTACCTGATGGCCGTGGGTGGCGCTGCCTACCTGGTGGCCCAGGCCATCCGCAAGTCGAAGGTGCTGGCCTTCGCCGAGCTGGGCATGGAAGCGATCTACGAGTTCGAGGTCAAGGACATGCCGGTTACCGTCGCGGTAGACAGTAACGGTGAGTCTGTGCACATCACGGGCCCTGCCCTGTGGCAGAGCAAGATTGCCCAGAGCCTGGCAGTCGAAGTGAAGTAAAACTGCCTCGCGCGCAAGCCCGCTCCCACTGCGTTACGCCTGTGGGAGCGGGCCTGACTGCGATGCAAGCATCACGGTCATCAACGCATTCTTTCAAACTGCTCCGGCCAGTCCCGCCAGGTAAAAACCTGCCCTTCCCGCCGCACCCGCCGCACCTCTTCCAGGTCCAGGTCACACACCAGCCACTGGCTGCCGACCGGGTCAAGTCCTTCACTCAAAGCCATCACCCCATCACCCGGCATGCCGTGATCCGGCGGTACGAACAGCCCTGCCCGGCCGATGTTTTCGTCCAGTGCCGGCGACCACGGCGCACGGCCCACCGTGGGGCTCTGCAACACGGCAATCTGGTTTTCCAGCGCACGCGCCTGGGCACCGATGCGCACCCGGTGGTAACCCGCCTCGGTGTCAGTGCAGCTCGGCGCCAGTATCAGGTCGGCCCCCTGTTCAGCGAGCCGACGGGCCAGCAGGGGGAACTCGTTGTCGTAGCAGACCAGAATGCCCAGGCGCCCCAGCTCGGTATCGAAGACCTGCAAACCCTGCCCGGCGGCAATCCCCCACTGCTCCCGCTCGAAGCGGGTCATCATCAGTTTGTCCTGATAACCCAGGCAGCCCTGCGGGCCGAACAGCCAGGCGCGGTTGCGGTACAACCCGTCACCGTCCAGCACCGGCAGCGTGCCCGGCTGCAGGTACACATTCCAGCGCTTGGCAATACTCGCGCACAGCGCCTTCCACGGCTCGATCAGCGGCTGCATGGCAGCAATCGATGTGCCCAGGTCGCCCCGCTGCCGCGCCGAAAGCTGGCCACTGAGTACCAGCCCGGCGTATTCCGGTAACAGCAGCAGGCGGGCGCCAGCGTCCACGGCGTCGGCGCACAGCGCCTGCAGGTGGCCGGCATAGGCGTCCCAGGTTTCGTGCAGCTCGATTGCATACTGGCAAGCCGCAACGCGGATCACAGTGGCAATTCCTTGAGCCAGAACGACATCAGTTTGTCGGAGCTTTCCGGTTCATCCAGGTCACGCCATGCGTAACGGGTGCGCAACGACGGGTCGTGCAGAAACCCCCGGTTGCGCCAAAAACCATGCAGTGGCTTGTAGTCAGCCGGCCTTCGTGGGTGCACCCCAGGCCGTTCGACGGCGCAAAACGCGCAGTAGTCGAACTCGGCCAGCTTGTGCGCGTAGGACTCACGCTCGATGAAAAAGCGCACACCCAGGCCCTGCCCCCGGTACTCGGGCAGCACCACCGATTCACCGAAATAATAGACGCTGGCCGGGTCACGCCCCTGGGCCAGAAACGGCTGCTGCAGTTCGGGTGCCACATCCACCAGCGGCAGGCCGGTGGAGGCGCCCACCACCTTGCCGTCGTCCAGTGCCAGCACCACAAGGCTGCGCCCAGAGCGGGCATAGGTGGCGAGGTAGTCGGCTTCGTACTCGGGCGAGCCGTCGTAGAGGTAAGGGAACTCGCGGAACACGTTCAGGCGCAGACGAGCGAGGTCATCGATGTAAGGCGCGATAGCGGCGCCGTGCAACAGGCGTATTTCCATGCTTGGCGGTCGTTTTGTCGATGTGGATGACGCGCTCGGCTAAGCCGGGCTTGAGGGGAAACCCTATCATCCGGGCCAACGACGCGCCTTTTCCCTACACGACAGGTATTGTTCCATGACCGCTACCGAACTGGTAAATGCTTACTACGCCGCCTTTAATGCGGGCGACATGCCAGCCTTTCTCGCGCTGCTCAGCGAAGACGTGATCCACGACATCAACCAGGGTGAGCGGCAGATGGGCAAGGCCAGCTTCGCGGCCTTCATGGGCAAGATGAACCGCTGCTACCGCGAGCGCCTGGCCGACATCGTGGTCATGCAGAACGCCGACGGCAGCCGCGCCGCCGCTGAATTCACCGTGCACGGCCAGTACCTGGAAGCCGATGAAGGCCTGCCGGCCGCCAAGGGGCAGACCTACGTGCTACCGGCCGGAGCCTTCTTCTACATCCACTGCGGGAAGATTGCCCGCGTCACCAACTATTACAACCTCAACGACTGGGTCGAGCAGGTTGCCTGAGCCACGCGCTTACGAGATGCGGGTGCCCAGTACTTTCAGGAAGGCCGCCAGCCACGCCGGGTGCGCAGGCCAGGCAGGCGCGGTGACCAGGTTGGCATCCACATGGGCCTGGTCGACCGCGATGTCGATGAATGTTCCACCTGCCAGGCGCACCTCCGGCGCACACGCCGGGTAGGCGCTGCACTCGCGGCCTTTGAGCACGCCCGCGGCCGCCAGCAGTTGCGCACCATGGCACACGGCGGCAATCGGCTTGCCGGCCTGGTCGAAGGCGCGCACCAGGTCCAGCACCTTCTCGTTCAGGCGCAGGTATTCAGGGGCTCGGCCGCCGGGGATCAGCAGGGCGTCATAGCTTTCGGGGCGAGCCCGCACAAAGTCGTGGTTCAGGGCAAATTGGTGCCCGGGCTTTTCGCTGTAGGTCTGCTCGCCCTCGAAGTCGTGGATGGCTGTGCGCACGGTCTGCCCCGCGACCTTTTCCGGGCACACCGCATGCACCGTATGGCCGACCATGCTCAGCGCCTGGAACGGCACCATGGCCTCGTAATCTTCCACATAATCGCCCACCAGCATGAGAATCTTCTTCGCCGTCATCGCATCCGCTCCATCCATTGCCTGTGAACTGTCATCCCACCATAGCCGCTCTCAGTCGCGGCGGTCGAGCAGGTTGGCCACCAGCCGGTCCAGCCAGCCCCAGACGCGCTGCTTTACCCGTCGCCACAGCGGCCGCGCATTCCAATGGTCCAAGTCCACTTCCTGGCTTTGCGCAAAATCGCGCTCGAAGCTGGCGACCACAGCGGCCGTCAGTGCCGGGTCCAGTGCCTCGATGTTGGCTTCGAGGTTGAAGCGCAGGTTCCAGTGGTCGAAGTTGCACGAACCGATGCTTACCCAGTCATCCACCACCACCATTTTCAGGTGCAGGAAACACGGCTGGTATTCGAAGATCCGCACGCCGGCACGCAACAGGCGGGGGTAATAGCGGTGCCCGGCATAGCGGACGGACGGGTGATCGGTACGCGGGCCGGTCAGCAGCAGGCGCACATCCACCCCCTTGCCAGCGGCGCGGCGCAACGAGCGGCGCACGCTCCAGGTGGGTAGAAAATAAGGCGTGGCCAGCCACACACGCTGGGTGCCGCTGTTAAGCGCGCGCACCAGCGCGTGCAGGATGTCCTGGTGCTGGCGGGCGTCGGCATAGGCTACCCGGCCCAGACCCTGCCCCTTCGCCGGCACTTTGGGCAAGCGCGGCAGGCCAAACCCTTCGGCAGGGCGCCAGGCCGTGCGACGGTGGTTGGCCTGCCACTGGCGGTCGAACAGCAACTGCCAGTCGCTCACCACCGGGCCCTGTATCTGCACCATCACTTCATGCCAATCGCTGGCGGCAGCGTCTGGCCGCCAGAATTCGTCGGTCACACCCGTGCCGCCCACCACCGCCCAGCGCTCGTCCACCAACAACAACTTGCGATGATCGCGGTAGAGGTTGCGCAAGCCGCGCTTCCAGTGCAGGCGGTTGTACCAGCGCAGGTACACACCGGCATCCACCAGGCGCTGGCGCAACACGCTGTTGAAGGCCAGGGAGCCGTAGTCATCGAACAGGCAGCGGACCCGCACACCGCGCCGGGCAGTGTGTTCAAGGGCCTGGACCACGGCCTCGGCGCAGGCGCCTGCTTCGACCAGGTACAACTCAAGGTCGACCTGGGTCTGGGCGCCGCTGATGGCCGCGAGCATGCGCGGGAAAAATTCGGGGCCATCGATCAGCAGTTCGAACTGGTTGCCATCCCGCCAGGGGAAGACTGGCCCCGGCATGTCAGCGGGCGTTGAAGATCAGCACCGCATTGACCGGCACCGAGGGGTTGATGGATTTGAGCTTGGCGAACTTGCGCAGGGTTTCCAGCCCTGGCAGCAGGCCGAAGTCTTCGGCACGCAGCACCAGCGGCTCCAGGGTCACCACCTGAAAACGCCGCTGGTCCAGGCGCGTTGCCAGCAACAGGGCATCGTAGTTGTGCGACTGGCCACGCAAGGTCACCGTCACCGGCAGGCGCAGTTCGATCTGCGCACCGTCGGCCAGGTCGTTGATGGGCCGCAGGTCCAGTTGCGCCTGTACCTGCGCCTCGGCAAAGCGGCCGACGTCGAACAGGTCGTCACGCATGCGCTCATCCCTCAACGGGATGCCGCTGCTGACCGAATCCATCTCGATGCGCAGCCCTGCAACACCCTGGCGGTCGACCGACCCATGCAACACGAGAAAACGGTGCACTTCAGCCGTATCGCCGTTCTTGCCGGTAATGAAGGACAAGCGTGACGATTCACCGTCGAGGTGCCAGTTGGCCTGTACAGGTAGGCAGAATGCCAGCAGCAAGGCCGGCAGCAGGCGGGGCAGTTTGAACATGACGGATCTCGTAAAACCAGGCCGCCAACCTTACCGCGCCGCTCTTCATGGCAGCAAGCGGCAGCCTGCACGTGGGCCCTGCCAGCGCGCCTGTGCACGTTGGCCCAGGCCCTCGGCAGTGATCTGCCGCTGCAGGGTGCTTTCCTGTAGATGGCTCAAGGGCAACCACTGTTTGACATAGGCGCCGCAGTATTCAGGCGTGAACCCCATGACGAAGCGACACGAGCAGTACTCCTTGGCCGAGTAGGCGGCAAGGATACCCGGGAAATCGCCCAGCGCCTGGCGCTCACTCCAGGCCCACCCGCACAGCGCCACTACCAACAGCCATGCTACCCGCTTCATTCGCCCGCCCCTGCCAACGCCGCCAGCACGCGCTTGAGCAACGCGTCATGCCGGTAGCTGGCGTCACGGTCATCGGCATAGCGCACGATGACCAGGTTCTGCTCCGGTACCACATACAGCGCCTGGCCCCAGTGCCCCAAGGCGGCGTAGGTACCTGCCGGTGCACTCGGCCAGGGCCGTTGGCCATCGGCGTCTGGCTGGTTCAGCCACCAGTGGCCGCCGGGGCTGGGCTCACCGGGCTCACGGCGGGCATTGGCAAATGGCGTGCGGTTGAACGCCACCCAGTCAGCGGGCAGCAACTGCCGGCCATGCCAGCGGCCATCGCGCAGCATCAGCAGGCCGATACGGGCCAGGTCGCGGGCAGTCAGGTACAGGTAGGAGGAGCCAACGAAGGTGCCTGCAGCATCGCGTTCCCACACCGCGCTGTCGATGCCCAGCGGCGTGAACAAGGCCTGCCAGGGGTAATCCGGGTACTGCGCGGCGCCCAGCATGCCGCGCAGGCCGGCGGCCAACAGGTTGCTGTCACCGCTGGAGTACACAAATTGCTGGCCAGCCGGCGCCGCCGCCTCGTGGCTGGCCGTATAGGCCGCCATATCGCTGCGGCCTCGGGTGTACAGCATGGCCACCACTGAAGACTTGAGCGGCGCGAATTCGTAATCCTCCTGCCATTGCAACCCACTGGCCCAATGCAGCAGGTCCACCATGCGCACATCCGGGTGCGCGGCCATGGCGGGATAGAAGCGTGCCAGCGGGTCTTGCAAATGGAAGCGGCCTTGCCCGTAGGCCACCCCAAGCACGGTGGCGAGCACGCTCTTACTCACCGACCAGGTGAGGTGTGCAGTGCTGGCGGTGGTTGGCGCGGCGTAGCGTTCGTGAACGATGCGCCCGTCGCGGACGATCAGCAGGGCATCGGTGCGGACGCCATCACGCCCTGCACCGGTGCGCGATGGGAACGCATAGGCGTCCACCGCTTGCCAGTCCAGCGTATCGGGTGCGCGCTGCCAGTGCGCATCAGGCCACGGCTCAGCCTGGGCGGTGGTCATGCATAGAAACAGCAACAGGCCTTTGAGCATTGCGGTTCGGGCTCTCTGTAGCAGGCATCGATGATGTGCGCAGCAGGCTACGGCCCTTTCGTGACAGTTGCGCAGTGCTGGCGGGTGTCATGCAAGCATCACCAAAGGTTCATGGGGGTGACACCGGGTCTACCTAGGCTGACCTTGCACAACAAAGCCGACCGGCCGCTCTTCCATGGCTGGCTTATGGAGACTCGCAATGACTCGGATCGCTCACACTGGCGACAACAGCACCGAACGCCGTCTGCAAGCCGAACGCCTGGTTGGCGAAGCGGCCCTTCAAGAAGCCCAGGCCTTGCGCTATCAAGTATTCAGCGCGGAGTTCAAAGCCAAGCTCAAAGGTGCCGAGCACGGCCTGGACAGGGATGACTACGACGTTCACTGCCGCCACATTGGTGTGCGTGACCTGAACACCGGCAAGCTGGTGGCGACCACTCGCCTGCTCGACCACCAGGCCGCCAGCAGCCTGGGCCGCTTCTACAGCGAAGAAGAGTTCAGCCTGCATGGCCTGGTGCAGCTGCAAGGCCCGATCCTGGAACTGGGCCGTACCTGTGTTGCCCCCGACTACCGCAACGGCGGCACCATCGCCGTGTTGTGGGGCGAACTGGCCGAAGTGCTCAACGAGGGGCGCTACAGCTACCTGATGGGCTGCGCCAGCATTCCGATGCAGGACGGCGGTATCCAGGCTCACGCGGTGATGCAGCGCCTGCGCGAGCGCTACCTGTGCACCGAGCACCTGCGTGCCGAGCCACGTAACCCGCTGCCCAAACTGGCCTTGCCCAGCAACGTGATCGCAGAAATGCCACCCCTGCTCAAGGCCTACATGCGCCTGGGGGCGAAGATCTGCGGTGAACCGTGCTGGGACCAGGACTTCCAGGTGGCCGATGTGTTCATCCTGCTCAAACGCGACGAGTTGTGCCCGCGTTATGCCCGCCACTTCAAGGCGGCAGTCTGATGACCAGGCTGCGGGTGCTGGCCCGCCTGTGCCGGCTGCTGATGGTGGTAGTACTGGGCATGCTGATGGCAAGCGTGATCGCTGTGGGCGAACGCCTTGGCGTAAAAGCCAACCTTGAACGCCGCCAGCGCTGGAGCTGCATGTTCATGAAGCGCCTGGTGGCTGCCCTGCCCTTCGACGTGCAGGTACGCGGCCAACTGCCGCGCCAGCCGATGCTGTGGGTCAGCAATCACGTGTCCTGGACCGATATCCCACTGCTGGGCATGCTGCTGCCGCTGTCGTTCCTGTCCAAGGCCGAAGTGCGGCACTGGCCGGTCGCCGGCTGGCTGGCCGAGCAGGCCGGCACACTGTTCATCCGGCGTGGCGGGGGCGATGGCCAGCGCCTGCGCGAGCAGATCAGCGAGCAGTTGGGTCAGGCCAGGCCGCTGCTGATTTTCCCCGAAGGCACCACCACGGATGGATCCCAATTGCGCACCTTCCATGGCCGCTTGCTGGCTGGGGCAATTGACCAGGGCGTGGCGGTGCAGCCGGTTGCCATCGAGTACCTGCGCGACGGCAAGCCTGACCCGGTTGCCCCGTTCGTTGGCGATGATGACCTGGTGTCCCACCTCATGCGCCTGTTCGCGCAGCCACGCAGCCAGGTACACATCCACCTGTTACCACCGGTTGAGAGTGCGGGCAAGGAGCGCGCGGTGCTGGCCCTGCAGGCACAACAAGCCATCCAGGTGGCATTGTTCGGCTTCGAAGTCGTAGCAGCAGCCCCACGCCGCCAGCCAAAGGCCGCTTGAGCAAATCGCCCCGTCGCTCGCGATGCGCCGCAAACGTGGCGCATTCCCCCTACCTGCCCACCTCCAACTGCAGCGCCGCAAAACCCTGCAGCTGCGGGTAAAACGCTCGGAAGTCCGCCAACAACGGCTCATACAACCGTTCAAGCTCCCCCATCACCCCTTCCATGCCTTCCGGGCGCGACAGCCGCCGGGCGATGCCATTGAAGACGTGCTCAAGCACCGCAAAATCTCCGTATGCCCCCAGCCAGTCATCGGCTGCCATGGAAGGCGCGATGCGCCCCAGCCGCCCCGGCAGTTCAGGCTCGGCCAGCAGTACCCGATAGAACTGCGCAGTGAACTCGGCCAGGGGCTGCTTGGCATAATCGTGCCAGTGGCGCGCCAGGCAGTGGTCGAAGAATACATCCAGCACAATCCCGGCAAAGCGCCGACGCTCACGCGGAAAGCGCGCCAGCGCGGCGAGTACCAAGGGGTGCTGGTCGGTGTAGCTGTCGATACGGCGGTGCAAGCGAATGGCCGCTTCCAGCGTGGGTGGAAAACGCCCTTCCAGCGAGCCCTTGACGAAGTCGCCGTACAGGCTGCCGAGCATTTGCTGGGGTTCGGGGCCCCCGAGGTGCAGATGTGCAAGATAATTCATGGCTGCAGTCTAGCACCCCGGCACGCGTATATCGCTGAAGGGCGATATACCGATCAGCGATCAGCTGATAACGCTTTCATATTTGTATATCGCGAAATACCGATGTAGGTTTCGCCCTATCGCGATAGACCGCTACAGCACGAGCCACACCATGCCACTTGATCTCGACGACATCATAAAAGCACTGGCACACCCGGCCAGGCGAGAAATCCTCGGTTGGTTGAAAGACCCGGCCACGCACTTCCCGGACCAGTACCACAGCACCGACAACGGTGTGTGTGCCGGGCAGATAGACCAGCGCTGTGCACTGTCGCAGTCCACCGTATCTGCCCACCTGGCCACGTTGCAGCGTGCCGGGCTGATCACCAGCCAGAAGATTGGCCAATGGCACTTCTTCAAGCGCAACGAAGTCACCATCAAGGCGTTTCTCGAACAACTGCGCCAAGCCCTCTGACCAGCAGGTAACCGCTATGACCACGCTTTTCGATCCAATCACCCTGGGCGACCTGGAACTGCCCAACCGCATCATCATGGCCCCGCTCACCCGCTGCCGGGCAGACGCCGACCGCGTACCCACCGCCCTGATGGCCGAGTACTACGTGCAACGGGCCAGTGCCGGGCTCATCCTCAGCGAGGCCACCTCGGTCAGCGCCATGGGCGTCGGCTACCCGGACACGCCCGGCATCTGGAACGATGAGCAAGTACGCGGCTGGAACAATGTCACCAAGGCGGTGCACGCTGCTGGCGGGCGCATCTTCCTGCAGCTGTGGCATGTGGGCCGCATTTCCCACCCCAGCTACCTGAACGGCGAACTGCCAGTGGCCCCGAGCGCCATCCAGCCCAAAGGCCACGTAAGCCTGGTCCGGCCCCTCAGCGACTACCCCACCCCGCGCGCGCTGGAAACCGAAGAAATTCGCGACATCGTCGAGGCCTACCGCAGCGGTGCCGAAAACGCCAAGGCCGCAGGTTTTGATGGGGTGGAGATACACGGTGCCAACGGCTACCTGCTGGATCAGTTCCTGCAGAGCAGCACCAACCAGCGCAGCGACCGCTACGGCGGATCACTCGAAAACCGTGCGCGCCTGCTGCTGGAGGTGACCGATGCGGTTATCGAGGTGTGGGGCGCCGAGCGCGTGGGCATGCACCTGGCACCCCGTGCCGACGCCCACGACATGGGCGATGCCAACCGCGCAGAAACCTTCACCTACGTCGCCCAGCAGTTGGGCAAGCGCGGCATTGCCTTCATCTGCTCGCGCGAGCGCGAAGCCGACGACAGCCTGGGCCCGCTGATCAAGCAGGCATTCGGCGGTCCCTATATCGTCAACGAACGCTTCGACAAAGCCAGTGCCAACGCAGCCCTGGCCAACGGCAAGGCAGATGCAGTGGCGTTTGGCGTGCCGTTCATTGCCAACCCGGACCTCCCGGCGCGGCTGGCGGCCGATGCCCCGTTGAACGAAGCCCACCCGGAAACCTTTTATGGCAACGGTGCGGTTGGTTACATCGATTATCCCCGTCTGTAGGCACGAAGCTCGCGATGGGGTGCGCAGCGCCCCCGGGCACTCTGTGATCGAACCCGAAACCGCTGGGGCTGCGTTGCAGCCCGTCGCGATCGCCCCTACCGGGGGGTAGCGTTGATTTGCTGTTGAAGGTTCTGCAACTGGCTTTGCACATTGTTGAAATTGCGGGTCATCTGGCCACGGAATGCATCGAACTCCTGTACCGAAGCCCCAGTGCCAGCGCTTGAATTCGCGCGGCTGTCCAGCTGGCTCTTGAGCACCAGTACATCCTGCTCAAGGCTCTCGATGGCGGCTTTCGGGTTGCCTTGCTTCTTGAGCGCCGCAACCTCGTCACTCAAGCTCTTGAGTTGCCCGTCGACCTTGCCGCCATCCAGCTGCCCGGACTTCAACGCCGCCAACTCGCCGTTCACCGCCTTGAGTTGCGCCTGCAACTGGGCTTGCAGGTCACTCACCGCCTTTTGCTGCTCACGGGTATCGGCCAGCACCTGCTCCAGGCGCTTGCCCAGGTCACCTGCCTGGCCCGCCACACCCTGTTGCTGTTTACCCTGTTCGGCAAGGCTTGCCTGCAATTGACGAATCTGCAGCTTCAGCGCTTCGCTGCCGCTGGAGCTGGAAGACTCACTGGCCTCGACCTTGCCACTGATGGCTTGCAAGCGCCCGGCAGCCTCTTCGCTGATACGGGCAAAGCTTTCCTGGGTAGCCACCAGTTGCTGCTCCATCAGCGAGATCTGCTGGAAACTCCACCAGCCCAGGCAACCCAGGGCAATGAACGCAGCCCCCAGCAACGCCCACAACGGCGCGTTGCTCGCAGGCTTCGCGGCCTTTTGGCGGCTGCGTGAAACATGTGCCGGCAGCAGTTCGTCATCATCCGGCGTGCCGGCACGCAAAGGCGGCACATCATCGAAATCGTCGTGGGCATCGTTGCGCATGGGGCTTCAACCAAACAGATAGCTAAGAGACAGAAGTATAAACCGCTCGCACGGCGCTCTGATGACCATCATCACAGCGCCCGGTTCACTGGCAGGGCGGCTGGTGCTTCCACCAGGTGCAGAATTCATCCAATGCCGTCCACAGGCTCACCCTGGGCTGGTAATCCAGGTACTGGCGGGCGCGGCTGATGTCCAGGGTGAAATCACGGCTCATCACCTGCATGCCCAGGCGCGACAGCGTGGGTTGCGGGCGCCCGGGCCAGAGCAGGCAAGCAGCCTCGTTCAACGCGGCCATGCTGTAGGCCAGCCCGTAGCTGCGGTAGCGCGTCACCGGCGGCAACTGCATCTGGCGCATCACGTAGTTGATCACGTCCCACAGCGGCAGCGGGTGGCCATTGCTGATGTTGTAGGCTTGGCCCAGCGCCCGGCCATCGGCAAACAGCGCGCTCAACAATGCCTCGTTGAGGTTGTGCACGCTGGTGAAGTCCACCTTGTTCAGGCCATTGCCGATAATGGCGACGCGGCCCTTGCGCTGCATCTGCATCAGCCGTGGGAAAATACTGGCATCACCTGCGCCGGTGACAAAGCGCGGCCGCAGCGCCAGCACCTCCAAGCCAAACTCCTGCGCGCCGAACACCTTTTGTTCGGCCAGGTACTTGGTGCGCCCGTAGTGATCATGGAAGCGTCGCGGGACCTGGTCTTCGCGGATGTCCAGGCGCGAGCGGCCATTGAAATAGATCGACGGAGACGACAGGTGCACCAGGCGCCGCACATGTTCCTTCAGGCAGCCCTCGACCACGTTCTCGGTCACCACCACGTTGCCCTGGTGGAAGTCCTGGTAACGCCCCCAGTTACCCACCGCGCCGGCGCAGTGCACCACGGCCTCCACGCCTTGGCACAGGCGGCGGGCAAGTTCGGCATCGCCCAGGTCGCCGGGGATGAACTGCGCACCCCGCCTGACCAGGTGCTCCACCCCTTCGGCGCGCCGGCCACTGACCCGTACGTCCAGGCCCTGCTCCAGGGCGTGGCGCGCGAAACGACCGCCGATGAAGCCACTCGCGCCAGTGACCAGAATTCGCATGTAACACTCCGTCTTGCCAGATTTCAGAAGCAACTGACGCCAGCCGTCGCTACAAGGGCACCAACCATTGCCGTGCGGTGTGCCGCAAGTGGTCAGTCAGTTGCGCGAGCAATTGCCCGCCCGTGCGCCAATGATGCCAGTACAGCGGCACATCGATGGGGGTATCGCGGCAAATTTCCACCAGTTGCCCAGCAGCCAGTTGCTCACGGGCCTGCAGCTCAGGCACCAGCCCCCAGCCCAGGCCGGCCTCGGTCATGCGCAGAAAACCCTCCGACGATGGGCACAGGTGGTGCAGGAAACCGTCCTCGATGCCCAGGGAAGCCAGGTACCGGTGCTGCAGGAAGTCATCGGGGCCGTAGACGATGGCCGGGGTGCGGGCCAGGCGACCGGTGTCGAAACCCTGCGGGAAGTGTTGCGCCATGAACGCAGGGCTGGCCAGCGCACGGTAGCGCATGGCGCCCAATGCCAAGCTACGGGCACCGGCCACCGGGCGTTCGCTGCCACACAGGCAGGCAGCCACCTCACCGGCGCGCATGCGTTTCAGGCCCACCTCCTGGTCTTCCACCACCAGGTCAGTCAACACATTGTGCCGGGCGCAGAAGTCGCCGACCGCGCCGGCCCACCAGGTGGCAAGGCTGTCGGCATTGAGCGCGATGCGCAGGCGTTCCGGCACGCCGCCTTCGTCCAGCGCCGGCACTTCGCGCTGAAGGTCACGCTCCAGCAGGCGCACTTGCTGCACGTGGTTCAGCAACTGGCGGCCAACCTCGGTGGGGCTGGGCGGTGCAGCGCGCACCAATACTGGCTGCCCGACCCGCGCCTCCAGCAGCTTGATGCGCTGGGACACCGCAGACTGCGACAACCCAAGCACGCTGGCTGCGCGCTCGAACCCGCCCTGTTCGATCACCGCAGCCAGCGCGGCAAGCAGCTTGTAGTCGAACATCGATTTTCCTAATGAGTGATGAGCTTTATTGGTTTTTCTTATACAGCGTGGCAAATCACAATAGCCAGCATCTTTTACGGAGTAATCACCATGTGGCAAAGCTACCTCAATGGCATGCTGGTGGCCTTCGGCCTGATCATGGCCATTGGCGCGCAGAATGCATTCGTCCTGGCACAAAGCCTGCGCCGCGAACACCACCTGCCAGTGGCCGCGCTGTGCATTGTCTGCGACGCACTGCTGGTGGCCGCCGGGGTATTCGGCCTGGCGACGTTGCTGGCGCATAACCCGACCTTGCTGGCCGTCGCCCGCTGGGGCGGTGCGCTGTTCCTGTTGTGGTACGGGGCCAAGGCACTGCGCAGCGCCTGCTCGAAACAGAGCCTGCAGCACCAGCAGGGCCAGGGCATGCGCTCACGTCGCGCCGTACTGCTCAGTGCTCTGGCGGTCACCCTGCTGAACCCCCACGTTTACCTGGACACCGTGTTGCTGATCGGCTCACTGGGCGCACAGCAGGCCGCCCCCGGCGCCTATGTCGCCGGGGCAGCCAGCGCATCACTGCTGTGGTTTTCGACCTTGGCCGTGGGCGCGGCCTGGCTGGCGCCGTGGCTGGCGCGGCCGGCCACCTGGCGCATGCTCGACCTGATGGTGGCGGTGATGATGTTCGCAGTGGCCGCGCAGTTGATCTTCAGCTGATTTCCACGGCCCTGTTGCCGGCAAGCCGAGCCCATACGCGTGTGGGCTTGCCAGCGGCAGGCTCACCGCTGGTCGCCAGCCGGTGACCGCCCAGGAACCTCTTATCCCTATGTTTGTTGCGTGGTTATGCGCCAGGGCTGGTGCTATGATCCAGCCCTTGCGTCGCAAAGAGTACAAACTCGCCGACGCTCATAGGGCCGCCCGTGATCGGCCCTGCGCAAACCGCGAACTAGACCTGAATCAGGAGATCCACCATGGCTTTTGAATTGCCGCCGCTGCCTTACGCCCATGATGCCCTGCAGCCGCACATCTCCAAGGAAACCCTGGAGTATCACCACGACAAGCACCACAACACCTATGTCGTGAACCTGAACAATCTGGTCCCAGGCACCGAATTCGAAGGCAAGACCCTGGAAGAGATCGTCAAGAGCTCTTCGGGCGGCATCTTCAACAACGCCGCGCAGGTCTGGAACCACACCTTCTACTGGAACTGCCTGTCGCCAAACGGCGGCGGCCAGCCAACCGGTGCTCTGGCCGAGGCCATCAATACCGCTTTCGGTTCCTTCGACAAGTTCAAGGAAGAGTTCACCAAGACGTCGGTTGGCACCTTCGGTTCCGGCTGGGGCTGGCTGGTCAAGAAAGCTGACGGCTCCCTGGCCCTGGCCAGCACCATCGGCGCCGGCTGCCCGCTGACCAGCGGCGACACCCCGCTGCTGACCTGCGACGTATGGGAACACGCCTACTACATCGACTACCGCAACCTGCGTCCCAAGTACGTCGAGGCGTTCTGGAACCTGGTCAACTGGGCATTCGTTGCCGAGCAGTTCGAAGGTAAAACCTTCAAGGCCTGAGCCCCTCAGCCTTGAACAAGAAACCCGGCCCTGCGCCGGGTTTTTTCATGCCCGCTGCAACGCAGGGTTGTGCTTGCTCAGGCCGTATTGCACGCTAACATCAAACCACCGGATTATTGATACAGCGCATTCAAGTTGCAGGGTCTGGCAACCGATACACTGCTCGTGGCCACGCGGTAGTGTATGGTCATCGTTGATGGCAAAATGATGCCATTCGCATGAATTAAGGATAACCTCCATTGAAGCTGGAATTGCGGAACAGCTTGTCGGTCAAGTTGCTCAGGGTCGTGCTGCTGTCGGCGCTAGCGGTCGGCGTCGTGCTCAGTTGCGCGCAGATCGTCTACGACACCTACAAGACCCGCCAGGCCGTCAACAATGATGCCCAGCGCATCCTCGACATGTTCCGCGACCCCTCCACCCAGGCGGTATACAGCCTTGACCGGGAGATGGGCATGCAGGTCATGGAGGGGCTGTTCCAGGACGAGTCCGTGCGCATGGCCTCCATCGGCCACCCCAATGAAACCATGCTGGCAGAAAAGTCCCGCCCCCTGCAGGACACGCCCATGCGCTGGCTGACCGACCTGATTCTTGGCCAGGAGCGCACCTACACCACGCAACTGGTCGGCCGCGGCCCCTACAGCGAATACTACGGCGACCTGAACATCACCCTCGATACCTCGTCGTATGGCCGGGACTTCCTGCTCAACGCCGTGATCATCTTCATCTCGGGGGTGCTGCGCGCACTGGCCATGGGGCTGGTGCTGTACCTGGTCTACCACTGGCTGCTGACCAAGCCACTGTCGAAGATCATCGAGCACCTCACCCAGATCAACCCCGACCGCCCTAGCCAGCACCAGATCCCGCTGATCAAGGGGCATGAAAAGAACGAACTGGGGCTGTGGGTGAACACCGCCAACCAGTTACTGGCGTCGATCGAACGCAATACCCACCTGCGCCATGAGGCAGAAAACAGCCTGCAACGCATGGCCCAGTACGACTTCCTCACCGGCCTTCCCAACCGCCAGCAGTTGCAACAGCAGCTGGACAAGATCCTGGTCGATGGCGGGCGCCTGCAGCACCGGGTAGCCGTGCTGTGCGTGGGGCTGGACGATTTCAAGGGCATCAACGAGCAGTTCAGCTACCAGGTAGGCGACCAGCTGCTGCTGGCCCTGGCTGACCGCCTGCGCGCCCACAGCGGCCGCCTGGGCGCCCTCGCCCGCCTGGGCGGTGACCAGTTCGCCCTGGTACAGGCCAACATCGAGCAGCCCTACGAAGCGGCCGAACTGGCGCAGAGCATCCTGGACGACCTCGAAGTGCCGTTCGACCTCGATCACCATCAGCAGATCCGCCTGCGTGCCACCATCGGCATCACCCTGTTCCCGGAAGACGGCGACAGCACCGAGAAGCTGCTGCAAAAAGCCGAACAGACCATGACCCTGGCCAAGGCCCGTTCACGCAGCCGTTACCAGTTCTACATCGCCAGCGTCGACAGCGAGATGCGCCGGCGCCGCGAACTGGAGAAGGACCTGCGCGAGGCCCTGCCACGCAACCAGCTGTACCTGGTGTACCAGCCGCAGATCAGCTACCGTGACCACCGCGTGGTCGGTGTCGAGGCCTTGCTGCGCTGGCAGCACCCGGAACTGGGCATGGTGCCGCCGGACCAGTTCATTCCGCTGGCCGAGCAAAATGGCAGCATCATCGGCATTGGCGAATGGGTGCTCGACCAGGCCTGCCGCCAACTGCGCGAATGGCATGACCTGGGCTTCGGCGACCTGCGCATGGCGGTAAACCTGTCCACCGTGCAGTTGCACCACAGCGAGCTGCCGAGGGTTGTCAATAACCTGCTGCAAGCCTACCGCCTGCCGCCGCGCAGCCTGGAGCTCGAAGTGACCGAGACCGGCCTGATGGAAGACATCAGCACCGCCGCCCAACACCTGCTCAGCCTGCGCCGCTCAGGGGCGCTGATCGCCATCGACGATTTCGGCACGGGCTACTCGTCGCTCAGTTACCTGAAATCCCTGCCGCTGGACAAGATCAAGATCGACAAGAGCTTCGTTCAGGACCTGCTGGACGACGATGACGACGCCACCATCGTGCGGGCCATCATCCAGCTGGGCAAGAGCCTGGGCATGCAGGTCATTGCCGAAGGGGTGGAAACCGCCGAGCAGGAGACCTACATCGTGGCGCAGGGCTGCCACGAGGGCCAGGGCTACCACTACAGCAAGCCACTGTCGGCCCGCGAGTTGACCAACTTCCTCAAGCAGGCTCAGCGCAACCAGGTATCGGTGCTCTGAGCCTGCCGGTTACACCCCATGACCCGCATTTACATGAATTGCGCGCTTGGCCCTTTACAGCAAATGCAAATCTTTCGCATGATGTTGCGGTTTCGCGTGCCACGGCGCACGGCCCACCCACTGGTCCAACCACACGACGCAGGAAACCAATAATGATTCGAATGCCTCTGGCCTCTGCCAGTCTGCTGGCCATTGCCATCGCTCTCGCCGGTTGCGGTGAAGGCAAGGACAACAAGGCCGCCGCGCCGCAAGCCCAGGCACCCGCGGCCGCCACCCCTTCTGCCAGCGCGCCAGGGGCTGTCGACGAAGCCGCCGGCAAGGCCGTGGTCAAGCACTACGCCGAACTGGTGTACGCCGTGTACAGCGACTCGCTGAGCACCGCAAAAACCTTGCAGGGCGCCGTGGACGCATTCCTGGCCAACCCGAACGATGACACCCTCAAGGCCGCCAAGGATGCCTGGGTTGCATCGCGCGTCCCTTACCTGCAAAGCGAAGCCTTCCGCTTCGGCAACACCATCATCGACGACTGGGAAGGCCAGGTGAACGCCTGGCCCCTGGACGAAGGCCTGATCGACTACGTCGACAAGAGCTACGAGCATGCCCTGGGTAACCCGGCTGCCAGTGCCAACATCATCGCCAACACTGAAATCCAGGTGGGCGAAGAGAAGATCGACGTCAAGGACATCACCCCCGAGAAGCTGGCCAGCCTCAACGAGCTGGGCGGGTCCGAAGCCAACGTTGCCACCGGTTACCACGCCATCGAATTCCTGCTCTGGGGCCAGGACCTGAACGGGACCGGCCCGGGCGCCGGCAACCGTCCGGCTTCCGACTACCTGGAAGGCCAGGGCGCTACCGGCGGCCACAACGAGCGCCGCCGTGCCTACCTCAAGGCAGTCACCGACCTGCTGGTCACCGACCTTGAAGAAATGGTCGGCAACTGGGCACCGAACGTGGCCGACAACTACCGCGCCAAGCTTGAGGCAGAGCCCGCCAACGACGGCCTGCGCAAGATGCTGTTCGGCATGGGCAGCCTGTCGCTGGGTGAACTGGCAGGCGAACGCATGAAGGTTTCGCTGGAAGCCAACTCGCCGGAAGACGAGCATGATTGCTTCAGCGACAACACCCACTACTCGCACTTCTACGACGCCAAGGGCATCCGTAACGTCTACCTGGGCGAGTACACCCGCCCGGACGGCACCAAGGTCACCGGCCCGAGCCTGTCGTCGCTGGTCGCCAAGGTCGACCCGGCAACCGACGCCACCCTCAAGGCCGACCTGGAAGCCACCGAAGCCAAGATCCAGGTCATTGTCGACCATGCCCTCAAGGGCGAGCACTATGACCAGCTGATCGCTGCCGACAACACCGCCGGCAACCAGATCGTGCGTGACGCCATCGCTGCCCTGGTCAAGCAGACCGGCGCCATCGAGCAGGCCGCAGGCAAGCTGGGCATCGCCAACCTGAACCCGGACACCGCTGACCACGAATTCTGATCCGGTAACAGTGCTTCACGTCTACGCCCGGCCATGTGCCGGGCGTTTTCGTTGGCGGCGGCAATGCTTCCCGATGCCTGCCACGGTGGCGAGGGCCCATGCTGCACAAGGTCTACGAATCGCCTACCAGGAGGCACTGTGCTGCAGATTCTCGATGTCTGGGGGGAAGGCCGCATCGTTCAGCGCGTTCAAGGCAAAGACCTGATAACCGGGTTCCATAACGCCTACAACCTTAACAAGGCAGGCCAGCGCATCTCCAACGGCCTGTTTGCCGGCAAGCCCATCCCCAACCTCATCCTGGTCTACGAATACGACGCCCCCAGGTTTCCCATCGACGACCATAGCGTGCCCCACGTGACCCTGATGGGCGCCCCGATTACACACGCTGTAGCAGAGGAGATGTGCCGCGTAGTCGCAAGGCCCGGCAAGATCTACCTCTACGACCCCAATGAAACCGACCGGCGAATGTTCGAAGCCGTGGCCTTCACCCTCGGCCTGCAACCCATGGGGCGCTATGCACCCGCCGACCTGGTCCCACCTTTCAACGAAATCACCCTGCTTGCCGCCTACGTCTACCGCGCCCCCGAGCCGCCCCTGCCCCGCCCCAACCCACAACCGTAGAGAAAAACGCCTCATGGCCAGCGTCACCTACCTGCGCTCCATCGCCAACAACACCCCCTACACCCTTACCCTGATCGACGGTGAAAACCGCAGCCAGAGCCTGGCCATCGGCGCCCAGCATGTCTGGAACGGTGCCCTTGCCGTGCCCTGGGTCGGGAACACCGATGAAAACCACAAGGCCTTGCGGTTGATCCTCGGCCCGGCCGCCGAAACCAGTGTGTGGGTATTCCAGGACTACTGGCAGCCGGCCCACAAGGATGCAATCAAGTGCATCAGCGCAGCCGCCATGGACTACTCGAGCAACGACATCATCGAAATCGCCGGCGACAACCGCAACGGCGGCAACAAGAACCTGATCGTCAGCCTGGTGAGCAGGCAGTTCCAGCTGTTCATGGCCTGACCGGCTGAACAAGGATTTCATCGAGCAAACGCAAATTGCTCTTATTCAATGATCCTGGGCCTGATAAGCTTGCACGCCGGTTTTTCGCTCAAGCCCAGGATCTTGCATGTCCTTGTCGCTGTTCCGTTGCGCCCCTTTGCTGCTGGCCTTTGCCCTTGCCGCCTGTGACGACGCCCCGCGTTTCACCCAGGCCGAGCCCGGCGAAGCGCTGTCGGGTGGCAAGACGACCGTACTGCGCAGTGACCGCAATGCCTACTCCATGCCCGCGGCCAACCTGTCCCGTGAGCGGCGCCTGGACTTTGCCGTGGGCAACAGCTTTTTCCGCAACCCTTGGGTCATCGCGCCGTCCACCACCACCGCACGCGACGGCCTGGGCCCGCTGTTCAACACCAACGCCTGCCAGAACTGCCATGTTCGCGACGGCCGCGGCCGCCCACCGGAGCCGGACGCCAGCAACGCGGTCGGCATGCTGGTGCGCCTGTCGATCCCCGACCAGCCCTACCTTGCCAAAGTGATCGAGCGCCTGGGCGTAGTACCAGAGCCGGTCTATGGCACCCAGCTGCAGGATATGGCGATCCCCGGGGTAGCCCCTGAGGGTAAAGTGCGGGTCACCTATACCACCAGCACCGTGACGTTCAAGGACGGCCATCAGGTTGAGCTGCGCAAGCCGACCTTGCAGATCACCCAGCTCGGCTACGGCGTGATGCACCCCGATACGCGGTTCTCCGCCCGGGTAGCCCCGCCCATGATCGGCCTCGGCCTGCTGGAGGCGATTCCCGAGGCCGACCTGCTGGCCAATGAAGATCCTGATGATCGCAACCGCAACGGCATCCGTGGCCGGGCCAACCGGGTGTGGGACGACGCCCAGGGCAAGACCGTGATCGGCCGCTTTGGCTGGAAGGCCGGCCAGCCCAACGTCAACCAGCAAAACGTGCATGCTTTCGCCGGTGACATGGGCCTGACCACTACCCTGCTGCCCCACGACGATTGCACGCCAACCCAGGTCGACTGCCTGGCGGCGCCCAACGGTGATGGCGCCGACGGTGAGAAAGAAGTCAGCGACAACATCCTGCGCCTGGTCACCTTCTATGCCCGTAACCTGGCCGTCCCGGCACGCCGTGACGTGGGTTCGCCAGCGGTGCTGGCGGGCAAGAACCTGTTCTTCCAGGCGGGTTGCCAGGGGTGTCACACCCCGCAGTTCACCACCGCCGCCGACGCCGCCGAGCCTGAACTGGCCAACCAGGTGATCCGCCCCTACAGCGACCTGCTGTTGCATGACATGGGCCCGGGCCTGGCCGACGAGCGAACCGAGTTCGCCGCCAATGGCCAGGACTGGCGCACCCCGCCGTTGTGGGGCGTCGGCCTGAGCGAAACCGTCACCGGCCACAGCCAGTTCCTGCATGACGGGCGCGCCCGCAACCTGCTCGAGGCGGTGCTATGGCACGGCGGCGAAGCCCAGGCCGCCCGCGATTTCGTACTTGCTTTCGATGCCGACCAGCGCGCTGCGCTGCTGGCGTTTCTGAATTCCCTTTAAACGCGCATAGGAGCCGGGCATGTTCCGACCCAAACTGTTGTTCACCAGCCTCGCCGCAATCGCTCTGGGTGCCTGCTCCCCGCAGGACCCGCAGGCCGTCACCTCTGCTGCAATCGCCAAGCAGGTGATCCTGCCCACCTACAGCCGCTGGGTCGAAGCCGACCGTACCCTGGCTGCCAGTGCCCTGGCCTACTGCGAAGGCAAGGAAACACTGGAAAAGGCCCGGGCCGACTTCCTCGATGCGCAAAAGGCCTGGGCCGAGCTGCAGCCGCTGCTGGTCGGCCCACTGGCCGAGGGCAACCGTGCGTGGCAGGTACAGTTCTGGCCAGACAAGAAGAACCTGGTCGGCCGCCAAGTCGAGCAACTGGTCAACGGCGACAAGCCCGTCGACGCAGCCACCCTGGGCAAGGCCAGTGTGGTGGTGCGCGGCCTGTCGGCCTATGAATACATCCTGTTCGACAGCAAGCCGGATGTGGCCAATGCCGAACAGAAAGCCCGCTACTGCCCGTTGCTGGTTGCCATTGCCGAGCACCAGAAGGCGCTGGCCGAGGAAATCCTCAAAGGCTGGAACAGCACTGATGGCATGCTCTCGCAGATGACCAAGTTCCCCAACCAGCGCTATGCCGACTCCCACGAGGCCATCGCCGACCTGCTGCGTGCCCAGGTCACAGCCCTGGACACGCTCAAGAAGAAACTCGGCGCCCCCATGGGCCGGCAGAGCAAGGGCATCGCCCAGCCACTGCAGGCCGAGGCCTGGCGCAGCCACAACTCCATGAACAGCCTGCAAGCCAGCCTCAAGGCCGCCCAGGCTGTGTGGGTGGGGGTCGACAACCAAGGGTTGCGCGGGCTGCTGCCAAGCGACCAGAAAGCCCTGGCAGGCAAAATCGACGATGCCTACGCCACCTCGCTCAAGCTGCTGGCCGACAACCAGAAGACCCTGGGCGAGCTGCTGGCCGATGACGCAGGCCAGCAGGCCCTCAACCAGATCTACGACAGCCTGAACGTCGTCCACCGGCTGCACGAAGGCGAGCTGGCCAAGGCGTTGAACATTCAGCTGGGCTTCAATGCCAACGACGGTGACTGATCATGCTGCGACGCCAGGCCCTGAAACTCGGTAGCGTTCTGCTCAGCGCCCTGACCTTGGGCGGCTGGAGCCTTTCGCGCCATAAAGGTAGCGAACCCCTGCTGCTCTCGGCGCGTGATGATGGCGACGGCAAGCACTATGCCGTCGGGTTTCGCCTGGACGGCACCCAGGTATTCAGCACCCAGGTGGCCCAGCGTTGCCATGCCATTGTTCACCATCCCAAGCAGCCAGTAGCCTTGTTCGTTGCCCGGCGCCCTGGCACCGAAAGCTACCTGATCGACCTGCGCGATGGGCGTTTGCTGCAAACCGTGGCCTCTCAGCCCAACCGCCACTTCTATGGCCATGCCGTGGTGCACAAGGAGGGTGAGTGGCTGTACGCCACCGAGAACGACACCACCGACCCAGGGCGCGGCGTGCTGGGTGTGTACCGCTTCGAAGGCGAGCGCCTGATGCACACGGGTGAACTCAGCACCCATGGCATTGGCCCCCACGAGGTGGCCTGGCTACCGGACGGCGAGACCCTGGTGGTGGCCAACGGCGGCATTCGGACCGAGGCAGAAAGCCGGGTGGAGATGAACCTCGACGCCATGCAGCCGAGCCTGGTACTGATGCAGCGTGACGGTACCTTGCTGAGCAAGGAAACCTTGGCCCAGCAAATGAACAGCGTTCGCCACTTGGCGGTGGGCAGCGATGGCACCATTGCCGTCTGCCAGCAGTTCATGGGCGACGCTACCGAAACGGCCGAGTTGCTGGCGATCAAGCGCCCAGGCCAGCCATTCCAGGCTTTTCCGGTACCAGAGCAGCAACTGCAGGCCATGGCCCAGTACACCGCCAGCGTGGCCATCCACAGCGAACTGCGCCTGGTGGCGCTGACCGCACCGCGGGCCAACCGCCTGTTCGTGTGGGACCTAGACAGCGGTGCAGTGCGCCTGGATGCCCCTATGCCGGATTGCGCAGGGGTCGGGGCGGTCGAGGACGGTTTCGTGGTGACTTCCGGGCAGGGACGCTGCCGCTTCTACGATTGCCGCAAGCCCGAGCCGCTGGCGCAGCCGATGAACCTGCCGTCGGGGTTCTGGGACAACCACCTGCACCTGGTCTAAATACGCCCTCACCCCTCATATGCCCCCTCGGCGGGGGCAGGGCAAGTAAAGGGCGCCGGCTCATCCAAACGGCCGCAACCCCTGGCGCATGCCGAACAGGAACAGCAACAGGTCGTGATCCGGCTGCACCTTCGCCGTCTGCGGCTTGATCAGCCGCGGCAATGCGCATTGCTCGGCCATCTCGGCCTTGCTGAACACCACAAGCTTTGGCTGCTCCCAGGCAGCCACTGCGATGGTGGTCACCGCCAGGCCCGCTACCAGGAACAAAGCTCGAGCTATTTCTAGTTTCATTGCTCTAACCCTTTGACAGCGCTGCCAAACGCCACTTGATAAAAGTAGAGCAACGTCTGCCATTCTGCATCGTTCAGCGACGAGTGGCGGCGCAACTGGCGCAGGTCGGTGGCCGCTGCCCGTTGGCAGCTACCCCTTGCGCAATACATACACGCGCCACATCGCATAGAACGGCAGGAAGTCGAGACGCTCCTGAATGCGGAACCCGGCAGCCTCGAATTCTGCTTCTACTGTTTCAGCGGGTAACACAAAACGGTTCTGGTAGTTGTCCTGCGCGACTTCAGCGCTGCGACGACGCTCCAGTTTCTTGCGCCGCCAAGCCTTGAAGTTACCATCAACCCAGAGTGAAACGATCACGCTGTCACGCGTAACACGTTGAAACTCCTTGAGAATGACCTTTCTGTGAGCTGCCTCGCCAATGTGGTGGAACAGCCGCATGCAAAAAATGCTGTCTACCGAGTTGTCGGGCAGGTCGATCGCGAATGCTGATGTCTGCAAAGGCCGTACCCGCGCGACCACTTCGGGGGGCTGTGCCGCACACGCGGTGTCGATCATCGCCTGGGAGTTATCCGCGCCAATGATGATTCGGTTGTTTTTTTCGGCCAGCAGCGGCCAGAAGCGCCCCGCCCCACAAGGTAAGTCCAGCACCAGGCCAGGCTCACCCGCCAGGGCCAGGGCACGGCGCGCCAGCTGCTCGTCGCGCTTGTGGGACAAGCGGCGGGCAAGGCCGTCCTGGTGCTTCAAGAAGTACGCGTGGGCGTGGGTCTTGTCGTACTTCTGGGAAAACTCGAGGTTGATGGGGCTACGCATCGGGCATCTCCTGATTCCAATGCCGCGAGCTTAGGCAGCCAAGCGTAGGAATCAGGTCATGCCGGTGTGAAAATTATGTCGTAGACCAATACCTTTCTTACAGGTTATTACGAAAGTACATCAGGGTCGCCTTTCGCTACCGTGCTGCTGAGGTCAACGTGGAACCGGCAACCATGGGGCTGGGCCGAGGTCAGGGTCACGTGCCAGCCTTGGTCGTCGCAGATCCGCTGCACCAGCGACAGCCCCAGCCCCAGGCCCTCGCCACGCCGCTCGTCGCCACGCACGAATGGCTTGAACATTGCCTCGCGCTGCTCTTCCGGTATACCCACGCCGCTGTCTTCAACGGTGAACCCGCTGGCTTCGAGGGTAAGCCGAATGTAGCCGCCGTCGGTGTAGTGCGCCGCATTACGCAACAGGTTGCCCATCACCGATTGCAGGAAGGTGGCGTTATACAGCACCGGGCCGGCACTGCTGCGGCCTTCGTAGTGCAGGGTCAGGCCCTTCTGCTCGATGGTGTCGCGCCATACCCCGATCAGCTCGTCACCCACTTCGCGCAGGGTCGCCCTGGATGCCACCGCGCCTTCGTCGCGCTGGGCACGGGCCAGCATCAGGAAGGTCTTGACCAGTTCGCGCATTTCTTCGGTGGCCCGTGCCACGCGCTCGACCTGGCTGCGTGAGCGGGCATCCAGCGCCGGGTTCTCCATCAGCAGTTCGCACGAGGTTGCCAGCACCATCAGGGGGGTACGCAACTCATGGCTGACGTCACTGGTAAACAGCCGTTCACGGGTCAGCGCATCGCGCAGGCGGCCCAGGGTGTCATCGAATGCCACCGCCAGTTGGCCCACCTCGTCGGCGGCGTAGTCTGGCGCCAGCGGCGGTGCCAACCCCAGCAACTGGTCCCGGTGGCGTACCTGGCGGGCCAGGCGGATCACGGGCGCCATCACCCGACGGGCCAGCAACCAGCCCAGTATCACCGCAAGCACGAGGCTGAGCACGAAGCCCACCACCACCACCGCGAACAGCACCCGCTCGCGCTCCTCGAAGTCGCTCTGGTCCTGCAACAGCACGTAGCGGCGGCCGTCGACGATCTCGACCATGGCGTGATAGGACAACTGGTCGCGAAACACCTCGTGGAAACCACGGTCCAGGTGGCGCAGGTCCTTGGGCAACTCGAAGTCGTCACGCCCGCCGCTGAAATAGAACAACTGGTCAGGCCTGGGCCGGTGGCTCCAGTCACTGACACTGTCCATGCGCAGCAGGCGCTGCAGGTCGCCCCCCAGCACCGAGGAAATCAGCCGCTCCTCCACCAGGTGCACGGTGGAGACGATACCGAAGGCGAACGCCCCGGCCACCAGCGCGCTCATCAGCGCGAAGGCGATGATGATGCGTTGGGCAAGGCTTTGCTTAAACTCCATCGCGGCCCTCGGCGAGGCGATAGCCGACGCCATGGACGGTATGCAACAGGGGTTTCTCGAAAGGCTTGTCGATCACCTGGCGCAGCTGGTGCACGTGGCTGCGCAGGCTGTCGCTGTCGGGGCAATCGTCGCCCCACAGGGCTTCTTCCAGCACCTCGCGGCGCAGCACATGGGGGCTTTTCTGCATGAGTACAGCGAGCAGTTTCAGGCCCACCGGGTTGAGCTTCAGCAAGCGGCCCTGACGGCTGACTTCGAGGGTATCCAGGTCGTAGCTCAGGTCTGCCACCTGCAAGGTACGGCGCCCGCCGCCCTGGGCCCGACGCAGCACGGCCTCGATGCGCGCCGACAATTCTGACAGCGCGAAAGGCTTGAGCAGATAGTCGTCAGCACCGGAGCGGAAGCCTTGCAGGCGGTCGTCCAGCTGGTCGCGGGCCGTCAGCATGATGACCGGTGTGTCGCGGCGGGCATCCTCACGCAGACGCTTGCACAGGGTATAGCCATCAATGCCAGGCAGCATGATGTCGAGCACGATCAGGTCATAGTGCTCGGTGGCGGCCAGGTGCAGGCCGGACAGCCCATCCTGGGCGCAGTCGACGGTGTAGCCCTTCATGCCCAGGTAATCGGCAAGGTTGGCCAGGATATCGCGGTTGTCTTCAACCAAAAGGATGCGCATTGGGGTCTCCTGTGCGGCGCTTCTCGCTGTGGTGCGCGGCAGGCGCAGCTTACGGCCTCTGTTGCGGCGGTGCCACCCCCGGCGCACATTCAGGCTGCTTGACGGTTTTTTCACCGATCCTTCACGAACGCAGGATAGCGGACAGCAGACAATGCGCGACCTTCTCGCGCCCTGGAGCCGCCATGCAGCAAGCAACCGTACCCCGTCCGATCAATTTCTGGCTGTACCTGGGCATCCCGGCGGCCACCGCACTGGGGCTGATCCTGCTCGAACTGACGTCAGTGGACATGGACCTGGCCACGTTGTTTTTCGACAACGCCTCGGGCCAGTTCATCGGCCGCCACAGCTACCTGCTGGAGAACATCCTGCATGACCGGGTAAAGCAGGGCGTCATGGTGATGGGGATAATGGCACTGGTTGTGTTCACTGCCAGCTTCTTCATCAAGCGGCTGTTCGGCTGGCGGCGTGAGCTCGGTTGCCTGGTGCTGGCCCTGGGGCTTTCCACCGCATTCGTCACACCGCTTAAAAAGATCACCCAGGTACAGTGCCCGTGGAGCCTCACGCAATTCGGCGGCACGGAAACCTACAGCAAACTGCTGGAACCCCGCCCTGCCACCGCCAAGCCGGGGCTGTGCTGGCCAGGCGGTCACGCCACGACCGGCTTCTGCCTGTTCGCCCTGTTCTTCGCCTTGCGTGACCGCAAGCCGCGCTTGGCACGGGCGGCACTGGCGGTAGCGTTCGTGGCGGGGTCGGTGCTGTCCCTCGGGCGAATGATGCAGGGCGCGCACTTTCTCTCACACAACCTGTGGACCGCCGTGTTCTGCTGGCTGATCGGCCTGGGGTCGTACTACCTGATTCTCTACCGCCACCGGCCCGTCAACGTACCAGCCATTGGGCGCGGCGCGGCGTAAGCCCACCTTTGAACGCGCAAAAAAATGCCCCGGCTCTCGCGAGCCGGGGCATTGGGTGCCGCTGGGGGTAAGGCTGGCTTACATCATGCCGCCCATGCCACCCATGCCGCCCATGTCAGGCATGCCGCCAGCTGCCGGCTTGTCTTCCGGCAGGTCTGCAACCATGGCTTCGGTGGTGATCATCAGACCGCCGATCGAAGCAGCTGCTTGCAGGGCCGAACGGGTGACCTTGGCTGGGTCCAGGATGCCCATCTCGATCATGTCGCCGTATTCGCCGGTAGCCGCGTTGTAGCCGTAGTTACCCGAACCTTGCTTGACCTTGTCAGCCACAACGCTTGGCTCGTCGCCGGCGTTGGCAGTGATCTGACGCAGCGGCGATTCGACAGCGCGACGCAGCAGGGCGATACCGACGTTCTGGTCTTCGTTGTCGCCTTTCAGGTCAACGATGGCAGCCAGGGCGCGCACCAGGGCAACGCCACCGCCAGGTACCACGCCTTCTTCAACGGCTGCACGGGTAGCGTGCAGGGCGTCTTCAACGCGGGCTTTCTTCTCTTTCATTTCAACTTCGGTGCCGGCACCGACCTTGATCACGGCAACACCGCCGGCCAGCTTGGCCAGGCGCTCTTGCAGCTTCTCACGGTCGTAGTCCGAGGAAGTCTCTTCGATCTGAGCACGGATCTGCTTGACGCGTGCTTCGATCTCGCCGTCGGCGCCAGCGCCGTCGATGATGGTGGTGTTTTCCTTGGACAGGATCACGCGCTTGGCGTTACCCAGGTGCTCCAGGGTAGCGGTTTCCAGGGACAGGCCGATTTCTTCGGAAATAACCTGGCCGCCGGTCAGCACAGCGATGTCCTGCAGCATGGCCTTGCGGCGGTCGCCGAAGCCAGGTGCCTTGACCGCAGCTACCTTGACGATGCCACGCATGTTGTTGACGACCAGGGTCGCCAGCGCTTCGCCTTCAACATCTTCGGCAACGATCAGCAGTGGGCGACCGGCCTTGGCAACGGCTTCCAGAACAGGCAGCAGCTCGCGGATGTTGGAGATTTTCTTGTCGACCAGCAGCAGCAGCGGGCTTTCCAGCTCGGCAACCATGGTGTCTGGCTTGTTGATGAAGTACGGCGACAGGTAGCCACGGTCGAACTGCATGCCTTCTACCACAGACAGTTCGTTTTCCAGGCCCGAGCCTTCTTCAACGGTGATAACGCCTTCCTTGCCGACTTTTTCCATGGCTTCGGCGATGATCTCACCGATGGAGCTGTCGGAGTTGGCGGAGATGGTACCTACCTGAGCGATGGCCTTGGAGTCGGCGCAAGGCTTGGACAGGTTTTTCAGCTCGGCAACGATGGCAGCAGTGGCCTTGTCGATACCGCGCTTGAGGTCCATCGGGTTCATGCCGGCAGCGACGGCTTTCAGGCCTTCGTTGACGATCGACTGGGCCAGAACGGTGGCGGTGGTGGTGCCGTCACCGGCAGCATCGTTGGCCTTGGAAGCGACTTCCTTGACCAGCTGGGCGCCCATGTTCTCGAAGGCGTCTTTCAGCTCGATTTCTTTGGCAACGGAAACGCCGTCCTTGGTGATGGTCGGCGCACCGAAGCTCTTGGCCAGTACCACGTTACGGCCTTTCGGGCCGAGGGTCGCTTTTACCGCGTCAGCCAGAACGTTGACACCCACCAGCATTTTCTTGCGAGCGGAATCACCGAATTTTACGTCTTTAGCAGCCATGATCGTTTAATCCTTGAAAATCTTTGGAGTAACGGGAAGTCGGGGGAAATCAGCCTTCGACAACGGCCAGGATTTCGTTTTCGGCCATGACCAGCAGGTCTTCGCCGTCGACTTTCACGGTGTTGCTACCCGAGTACGGGCCGAAAACCACTTTGTCACCCACTTTGACGGCCAGCGCACGTACTTCACCGTTGTCCAGGACGCGGCCGGTGCCGACAGCGACGACTTCGCCGCGGTTGGGTTTTTCAGCGGCCGAACCCGGCAGGACGATACCGCCAGCGGTTTTCGATTCTTCTTCGCTGCGACGGATGACGACGCGGTCATGCAGAGGACGAAGCTTCATTGTCGATCTCTCCCAAATTGTGGTTTTCATCGGCCGGTGTCGACACCGGCGGGTTGATGCTGTCCGGCGTTGCCGGAAGGCCGCTCGCACGGGGCGAACCGCCTGAGTAATGTCTGGTGTTGCCACCAGAAACCTTGCGGTGTCCACTACATGAGGTCGGCCAATTCGATTACAAGGCTTGGGTTGGAAATTTTTTTACCGGGGGGCGGTACAAGGCAGGTTCAGGCATGGGGCTGCTGCGCAACCCCTTCACAGCGGTGTCACCGGGGCAGGTTATTTATCGCGGCGCTCATACTCGCCCTCGATCACGTTCGGCCGATGGCCGCCGTCACGGGGGGGCTGGGCCTGGAACGGGTCGTCCTGAAAGGCTCGCTGGCGCATGGCCTGGGCCTCGGCGCGTTCGCGCATCTTGCGCGCCGCCAGATGACGGGTGAACGGCAGCAGGCACAGCAGGCCGAGCACGTCGCTGATAAAACCGGGGATGAGCAGCAGGCCACCGCCCACCGCCAGCATCATGCCCTGGAACATGTCCTCGGCTGGCAACTCGCCGCGCTGCAGGCTCTCACGGGCACGCAACGCCGTGGCCAAGCCGGCCACGCGCATCACCAGTACGCCCAGGGCGGAGCCGGCGATGATCAGCAGCAAGGCCGGGAAAAAGCCGATGGCAGCGCTTACTTTCACGAAAACGAACAGTTCCAGCACCGGGAACAGAAGCAGCAGCAATAGAAAAACACGCATCAAAGCATTCCTCGTCGGAAGACACCCTTCCAGTAAGACCAACAGATGGATGCTTGTGCTCCGTTTTTCAAGCAGGCGCATCGCAGGCGATTGGCCATTGGTCGGCGCGGGCCAGCAAAACCAAGGCCTCGCGCACTTGTGTCGGCGTATTGCAAATACTCGGGAAAGGCAGCCAGTGAACCGCCTGGCCGATGCGCAAGTGCATGCCTTCGCTGTCCACTCCGGCCATGCAGGCCGGGGCATCGTTGGGCAAACCGGTAAGCTGCACGTAATGCGCAAGGGCGTTGGCGTGGTCGCTGTTCATGTGCGCGACCATGCCCGCCTCCGCCTGGCCGGCAAACGGGTTGGCGAGGGTTACCTGGTCGAGCCAGTGAATGGCACCGAAGCCGCCGATATAGCGGTGCCGTACTGGCACCAGGGTCCAGAAGTCGAAGTCATGGGCGCTGTGGTAATCGGCCGCATCCGGGAAGTAGCGGTAGTAGCGCTGTGCGGCGGCGTCGATAGCAGCCTGGTCGAGCAGCTTGTGGGCCTGGGCCATTACCGTCAGGCGCCCAACCGCCTGCACGTCTTGGGCCTCCCGCTCACCCACCAGCAACGAGCACTTGGGGTCTTTCTGCAAGTTGTGGGTGTGCTGTGCGATGCGGCTGATCAGAATCAGGGGGTTGCCCTGGGCGTCCAGGCAATAGGGCACCACCGAGCCGAAGGGGTAACCGGGCATCGACTTGGAATGGGTCGACAACACGCCACGGTATTCCTTGAGCAGCAATTCCCGGGCGGGACGGATGGCATTCTGGCTCACGGCTAACTCCTCAGGGTTGGAGCCTTACACGCTACAAGCTTCGTGCAGCAAGAAAAAGGGGCCATCGCATGGCCCCTTCCCTTCAGGCTTGCAGCGTACGGCGCTTTACCAGGTAACGCCAAAGCCTGCGGTGTAGCGGGTCTTGTCCAGGTCGCTGTCGCGGGTGCCGGTGATGATGTCTTTTTCAGCCTTGAGGTTGAGCGATGCCCATTCGGTAACCTTGTAGCGCAGGCCCATCTCGGCATCCAGCGAGTAGTCGGCCACGTTGCCCAGGGGTTTGGCCAGCTCGCCATTGGTGAAGAACTGCACTTTCTTGCCAATCAGGTAGCGGGTGTAGTCCCACTTCATCGCAGCCGAATAGAAATTGTCCTTGCCGCCGTCCTGGTACTCGTAATCGGTGCGGTTGAGCAGCGAGCCCAGCGAGAAGGCACCCAGTTCGTCGTCCCAGAACTGGTAACCCGGGCCGGTACCTACGGTGCGCTGGCGAGCCAGGTCTTCGACATGGTCACGCTTGTATTCCAGGCGCCCTTGCCAGAACCATTTCTCGGTCAGGAAACGGTCCAGCGCGTATTCGGCGCTCCAGTTGTCCGTGGTGGTAACGTCGTCCTTGGTCTCACGGTTGTACTCGCCTTCGGCAGTATGCCGCCAGCGACCGTGGCGGGCAGTGGTCTTGAAGCCGACGTCATAATCATCGGTATCGTTCTCTGCGCGCTTGTAATCCAGCGCGACGTCGACGTTACCCTTCCAGACCAGGTCCTCGACCACCGGCTTGGGCTTCATGATCTGCTCGATACTGGCAAGCTCCACCGTTTTCGGGGCCTCGCCATTGGCCAGGGTCACCTTGCCAGGCTCGGCGGCCTTGAGTGACTTGGCCTTCTCGCCGGTGTAGGCGTCCTGTTTGACCAGCAGTTCCTGGTCGCTTTCCAGGGTCTTCACTTGCTTCCAGTCAAGGGCGATTGCGCCGCCGTAAGGCGTTTCGAGCAGCAACTTGCCGCCATCGAAAACTTTGATCTTGCCGCTCAAGCGGTCACCGTTCTTCATCCAGACGGTATCGGCCAACGCGGGCGAGGCGCAAAGTGAGGCGGCGAGCAAGGGCAACAGGGATCTAAGAGACATAAGCGGGCTACGGGTTCGATTTGGCGAGAAAAGCCGGGCATTATCCAGATACCGCCGGCCGGAGCAAGGACAGACCCGACGCTTGCCATTGAGTTCCACTCTCATTTGTAATGCCGCCGGTCCGGTTTCATCTACAGCCCAGAGAAGGCGCGATGTCTGATAGCCCTGCACTTATGACTGAAACTGCAGAACACCGACGAACGGCACTCTATTCAGTGCTGGGCCAAGTGCCACCGGGCAAGGTGGTGAGCTACGGCCAGTTGGCCGAGCTGGCTGGGCTGGGGCGCGCGGCGCGCTGGGTGGGCCGCACGCTGTCGCAGTTGCCCGAGGGCACACGCCTGCCCTGGCATCGTGTACTGGGCGCAGGCGGGCGCCTTAGCCTGGCGTCCGGTACGCCTTCGGGGGATGAACAGCGGGCCAGGCTGCGTGCCGAGGGCGTGAATGTGGCCAACAATCGTGTGGATATGACGCGCCATGGCTGGCGCCCGATGGAGCACAGCGGTTAGAGTGCGCGCTTTGTTCTGGAAAACTTGAGGCAGATGTTGGTCCATGCCCCGTAAAACCTGGCGCGCTGCGCTCGCTGCCTATGCCAGCCCGTCAACCCTGGTGCTTTTGCTGCTCGGCTTTGCCGCCGGCCTGCCTTACATGCTGGTTTTCTCAACTCTTTCGGTATGGCTGCGCGAAGCGGGCGTGGCCCGGGAGACCATTGGTTATGCCAGCCTGATCGGCCTGGCCTACGCCTTCAAATGGGTGTGGTCGCCCTTGCTCGACCAATGGCGCCTGCCACTGCTCGGTGGCCTGGGCCGCCGTCGCTCATGGTTACTGCTGTCACAGATACTGGTGGTGATCGGGCTGGTTGGCATGAGCTTGTGCGACCCACAGCAGCACCTGTCGTGGCTGATCGCGCTGGCGGTGCTGGTGGCATTTGCATCTGCCACCCAGGACATTGCCGTGGATGCCTATCGCCTGGAAATCGCCGATGACCAACGCCAGGCAGCCCTGGCGGCCAGCTACATGGCCGGCTACCGCGTAGCGGCCTTGCTTGCCACGGCCGGTGCCCTGTTTTTTGCCGAATGGTTCGGCTCCACCGGGTTCAGCTACCTGCACAAAGCCTGGGCCGGTACCTACGTGATGTTTGCAGTGATGATGCTGCCGGCCCTGTTCACCACCCTGGTCATGCGTGAGCCGCCTGTGCCCATGCGCACCCAACTGTCGGCGGCGCGCTACGGCCTGGCTCACCAGCTGGCATCGGTGTTCGTACTGATCATCCTGCTGGTGTCGGTGCCGGCCAGTTTCACGCAGATGTTCAATACCGGCTGGTCAAGCGTGATATCGGGCGAAACCAGCCCGCTCGACCTGCTGCTCGAAGACCGGGCATTCCTGCGCCTGATCCTGTACGTGCTGCTGAGCTGGGCCTGCCTGTCGAGCCTGGGGCGTCGAGGCCTTGCGCCTGTGCTCACGCCGGTCAACGACTTCATCACCCGCTACCGCTGGCAGGCACTGCTGCTGTTGGGGCTGATCGCCACGTACCGCATGTCGGACACGGTCATGGGTGTGATGGCCAACGTGTTCTACATTGACATGGGCTTCACCAAGGACCAGATCGCGAGCGTCAGCAAGATCTTCGGCCTGATCATGACGCTGGTGGGCGCGGGTGTTGGCGGGTTGCTGATCGTGCGCTTCGGCATCATGCCGATCCTGTTCATCGGTGGCGTGGCCTCGGCGGCGACCAACATCCTGTTCGTGATGCTGGCAGACATGGGCCCCAACCTCGAAATGCTGGTGGTGACCATCTCGCTGGACAACTTCAGTTCCGGCATGGCCACATCGGCCTTCGTCGCCTACCTGTCCAGCCTGACCAACCTGAAATTCTCCGCCACGCAGTACGCACTGCTCAGCTCGATCATGCTGCTGTTGCCGCGGTTGATCGGCGGTTATTCAGGGGTGATGGTGGAGAAGTTCGGCTACCACGATTTCTTCCTGATCACCGCACTGCTGGGGGTACCCACCCTGATCCTGATCGCCCTGCAGTGGCGTCAGGACAGTGCCCGCGGTAAACGGCCAGCCGAGCAGTGAGGGCATACAGGTGTTCGGCTTGAGGGGTTTCCGCCTGTGAGATCGGGTGGTTTCAATCGCGCCCGATCACCCACCAGAGCGGCCACAGTGCCAGGCCCCCTGCTACGCCGGCTGCCACGGCAAAATGCAGCAGGCTGGCACCCGCTCCGATCATTGCCAACACAGCGCCACCCAGCCCCAGCAAGGCAATGGTGATCATGCCCAGCATGGCCGATACCAGCCCCTTGCTCTGCACGCTGGAAAACAACGTCATGCGGTACAGCACCGCGTTCGCCACACCCAACCCCAGGGCATACAACGACATCCCCGCCACCACGCTCGGTACGCTCGGCCAGTACCAGGTCGCCAGCACCATCAGGCCCAACCCCGCCAGGTACGGCCATAGCGCCCCGCGCACCAGCACAGGTAACGGGTAGCGATCGGCGATGTGGTTGATGATCAGGTTGCCAGCAATCAGCCCACCGAACACCGGCAACTGCCACAGCGCATAGGCCAGGGTGCTCAGCCCTTCGTCATGAATCAGCAGCACCGGGGACAGCCCGATCCAGCCGATCAGCGGCAGGCCGACCAGGCCCAGCGCAGCACTGCCAGCGACAAAGCGGCGGTTGGCCAGCAACTGGCCGTAGCCTGCCAGCAGGGGCAACAGGTGAATGGGGGTAAACGCCAATCGCGAGCCGTCGCGGCGCTCCACCCCGAGGGTTTCCGGCATCAGGCGATACAGCAGCAACCACGCCGCCACCGCACCGACGGCGAATGCCACGAACAGCCAGCGCCAGTCCAGCCACTGCAACATCAGCGTGCCCACCAATGGCCCAAGCAGCGGTGACAGCAAGGCGATGTTGGCCAGCAAGGCCATCATGCGCACCGCATCCGCCTCACTGAAAGCCTCGTTCAGCGCGGGGTAACTGACCGTCACCACAAAGCCAAGGCCAATGCCCTGCAGCAACCGCAGCAGGTTGAACAGGCCGATGTCATGCACCCAGAACGTACCCAGGCAGGCCAGGCCAAAGAACGCACAGCCAACCAGCAGCAACGGCCTGCGCCCATAGCGGTCGGCCAGCGGGCCGATCAGCCATTGCAGCACCACCCCACCCAGCAGATACAGGTTAAGGGCATGGGGAATGTATTCAGGGCTGGCGTTCAGTTCGCCCACCACCACCGGCATGGCCGGCATCACGGCGTCACTGGCCAAGTACGTCAGCAACTCGAACAGGGCCAGCGTCAGGCCGAACAACAGGGCACGCAGGGGGGTTATATACAGCAGTGGCTTCATGATGGCGCATCAGGTAGGCAGCAAGGGTCAGGCTATATGCCAGAAATACCCGTATGTTGCTGTGAACAAGTGTAAAAGGATGGGGCCATTGCGCGCCCCACCCTCGATGCCGGGTTACTGCGCAGCTGTTTCCTGCACCACGCGGATGACCCGTTGCGGGAACGGAATGTCGATGCCCTCGGCCTTGAGGCGGTCACGGGCCTGCTCGTTGAGCATGAAAATCACGTCCCAGTAGTCCGAGGTCTTGGTCCACAGGCGCAGCGACACGGTGATGGAGCTGTCACCCAGGGTGGATACCACAGCCACGGGTGCGGGGTCGGCCAGCACGCGCGGGTCCTGGGCCAGCTCCAGCAGCACATTGCGAGCCTTCTGCAAATCGGCCTCGTAGTCCACGCCAACGTCGAACACCACCTTGCGCGTCGGCTGGCGGTTGGTGTTGGTGATGATACCGTTGGACAAGGTGCCGTTGGGCAGGATCACGGTCTTGTTGTCACCGGTACGCAGCACGGTGTGGAAGATCTGGATGCTGTCCACGGTACCGCTCACCCCCTGCGCCTCGATCCAGTCGCCGATGCGGAACGGGCGGAACAGCAGAATCAGCACGCCACCGGCAAAGTTGGCCAGGCTGCCCTGCAGCGCAAGGCCGATGGCCAGGGTGGCACCACCGATGGCAGCGACGAACGAGGTGGTTTCGATGCCGATCATCGACGCCACGCTGATGGCCAGCAGGATCTTCAGCACGATGTTGGCCAAGGTGCGGATGAAGTTCTGCAGTGCCGGGTCGTGTACCCGCAGGCCCACGAGCTTGGCCAGCCGGTCGCTGACCTTGTTGGTAACCCACCAGCCAATGGCCAGGGTCACCAGCGCCAATAACAGGCGGCTGCCGTACTCCATGACCATCGGGATCCAGGTGGCGGTTTGGCGGACGAGCTGATCGACCTCAGCGTTCAAATCCATAGTCATCTCCTGACGCCGAGCGGCGATTGCACAATACACCGGGCCGCCAGCCTTTCAGCGGCCCCGGCCCCCATGGACAGCCACAACCGGCCAGGGGTTCCAGCAAGGGAAGTCAGTCGCGGAAGTTGTTGAACTGCAGCGGCATGTCGAATTCCTTGGTACGCAGCAGGGCAATGGCCTCCTGCAGGTCGTCACGCTTCTTGCCGGTGACGCGCACTTGCTCACCCTGGATGGAAGCCTGAACCTTGAGCTTGCCATCCTTGATGGTGGCCACGATCTTCTTCGCCAGGTCCTTGTCGATGCCTTCGCGGAACTTGGCTTCCTGCTTCTTTTCCTTGCCCGATGGGTAGGGGTCTTTGGCTTCCAGGCACTTCACGTCGATCTTGCGCTTGACCAGGGCCAGGCGCAGGATTTCAAGCATGGCCTCCAGCTGGAACTCTTCTTCGGCAGTGAGCATGACGGTCTGCTCCTTGTCCTTGAACTCGAAGCTGCCCTTGCCCTTGAGGTCGTAACGGCGGTCCAGTTCCTTGATGGCGTTGTCGACCGCGTTCTGCACTTCGTGCTTGTCCAGTTCCGATACCACGTCGAACGAAGGCATGGTTGTTCTCCCAGAAATAAAAGCGCGCTCGGGCTGAAGATGGAGCGCGCTGGGTTTGATGGTTAAAATGCGGGCTCATTATAACGGGTTGCGAAACGCATATGAGCAGCACCTGGCACATTCTCGGCGCAGGCAGCCTGGGTAGCCTGTGGGCTTGCCGGTTGGCGCGGGCGGGCACTGCCGTGCGCCTGGTCTTGCGTGATGGTCAACGTCTGCGCAGTTACCAGCTGGCCGGCGGGCTCACCCTGGCGGAGCAGGACCAGGCCAGGTGTTATGCCATACCGGGCGAAACCGCAGACGCAGCAGGCCCCATCCACCGCCTGCTCGTAGCCTGCAAGGCCTACGACGCTGCGTCGGCCGTGGCCAGCGTCGCGGCGCGCCTGGCCCCAGGCGCTGACGTGGTGTTGCTGCAGAACGGCCTGGGTAGCCAGGACGAGGTCGCCGAGCAGGTGCCCCACGCGCGCTGTATTTCCGCCTCCAGCACCGAAGGCGCCTTCCGCGAAAAGGACTGGCAGGTGCGCTTCGCCGGGCAGGGGTTCAACTGGCTGGGAGACCCAGGCAACCCGATGCCTGCAACGTGGTTCGAGGACGTACAGCGGGCGGGCATCCCGGCCGAATGGACGCCGGACATCCTCCCCCGCTTGTGGCGCAAACTGGCGCTGAACTGCGCCATCAACCCGCTGACGGTGCTGTACGGCTGCAACAACGGCGGCCTGTTGGGGCACCTGGAAGAAGTGGATGCACTGTGTACCGAACTGCAGCAGTTGCTGCACCGTTGCGGGCAGCCCCAGGCGGCGCTTGGGCTTGGCGAAGACGTGCAGCGCGTGATCCTGGCCACTGCCGCCAACTACTCTTCGATGTACCAGGACGTGCAAGCGGGCCGGCGAACCGAGGTGCACTACCTGCTCGGCCACGCGTGCCGTGCAGCCAGCCGGCACGGCCTGGCCTTGCCCCTGCTGGAACACCTGCAACAGCGCCTGGTCGATAACTTGCGTGCGCGGGGCGTGCCCTGCAATTGACCCAGCCCCTCAACCTGACACGGATACCGCCTGCCCCATGACCTTGCGCCAACGTCTGGAAAACCTGCCCGTCGGGCAGAAGCTGCTGGCGGCCCTGCTGGTCTTGCTGGTAACCATCCTGCTGGTGGCCAACCTCACCTTCATCAGTGCGGCCTACTGGATCACTCAAGAGAGCATGGCCCCGCAGGCGCTGCAGACCATTGGCCGGCTGGTGTCCAACCCACAGCTCGCGGCCCAGGCAGGGGACGACAGCGAGTCGGCCAACGCCCTGCTCAAGGAGCTGGACAGCTACACACCGCTGCGCGCCGCCGCCGTCTACGGCAGTGACGGGCGCATGCTGGCGCAACTGCAACATGGCGAGCCAATGACGCTGCCCAAACGCTTCCGCAACATCGACGGCTGGCGCCTGATGGAGTTTCGCAGCACCCAGCTGATCCGCATGCCACGCGAAGCCCGCCCCCCGGCGCACCTGTTGCTGGTGGCCAGCAGCGAGCTGCCGATGGCCTTCTACACCGGCACGCTCAGTGCCAGCCTGGCCATTCTGGTGTTCAGCATTCTGCTGTGGATCGTGATCGCCCGGCAGATCAAACGGCTGATCACCCAACCGATCAACCAGTTGGAAGAACTCAGCCGCCAGGTGACCCGCGAAGAAAGCTATGCCCTGCGCGCCCGGCGAGGCAACGACGACGAGATCGGCAGCCTGGCCGACGCCTTCAACACCATGCTCTCGCGCATCGAGGCCCGCGAGCAGCAGCTCAAGCGTGCCCGCGACGAATTCCAGGATGCCTACGACCAGGCCCAGGGGCTGGCCGAGGAAACCCGGCACACCAACCGCAAGCTGGAACTGGAAGTTCAGGTACGCAGCAAGATCGAGAAAAAGCTCACAGGCTTTCAGAACTACCTGAACAGCATCATCGACTCCATGCCCTCGGCACTGATTGCCCTGGACGAACAGCTGTACGTGACCCAGTGGAACCAGGAAGCCACCGCGCTTTCCGGCACCCGCCTGGATGAGGCGCTAAACCAGGCGGTGTTCATCGCCTTCGCGCCGCTCAAGCCGTTTTTGCCGCAACTCAAGGAAACCGTCGAAAAACACCGCGTGGCAAAGATCGAGCGTGTCACCTGGCAAAAAGGCGATGAACCGCGCCACTACGCCCTCACCTTCTACCCACTGACCGGGGGCGGTGGCCGCGGGGTGGTCATCCGTATCGATGACATCACCCAGCGCCTGTCGCTGGAAGAAATGATGGTGCAGTCGGAGAAGATGCTCTCGGTCGGCGGCCTGGCAGCGGGCATGGCCCACGAGATCAACAACCCCCTGGGTGCCATCCTGCATAACGTGCAAAACATCCGCCGGCGCCTGTCGCCCGAGCTGCCGCGCAACCTCGAACAAGCGCACGAACTGGGCATCGACCTGACCACCGTCAACCGCTACCTGCACAGCCGCGAAGTGCCGCAGCTGCTCGATGGCATTCAGCAGGCCGGCGCGCGGGCTGCAAAAATCGTCACCCACATGCTCAGTTTCAGCCGCCGCAGCAACCGCGAACTGGCGCCCTGCGACCTGCCAGCGTTGATCGACCAAGCGGTAGACATTGCCGGCAACGACTTCGACCTGGCCATCGGTTTCGACTTCAAGGGCCAGGCTATCGTGCGCCAATTCGACTCGGCGCTCGGCCCGGTGCCCTGCACTGCCAACGAGCTGGAGCAGGTGCTGCTCAACCTGCTGAAGAACGCCGCCCAGGCCATCCACCTGCGCCCGCAGCCCAGCGAGCCAGGGCGCATCACCCTGCGCACACGGCTGGCGCCGCCCTGGGCAGAAATCCAGGTGGAGGACAACGGTGTCGGCATGCCCGAGGCGGTGCGCAAGCGCACCTTCGAGCCATTCTTCACCACCAAGGAAATCGGCCAGGGCACTGGCCTGGGCCTGTCGGTGTCGTACTTCATCATCACCAACAACCACAAGGGGCAGATGGAGGTGCACTCCACGCCCGGCCAGGGTACCTGTTTCACCCTGCGCCTGCCTCTCGGCCAACCGGCACCCGTGCCGGTCATCACGGAGCAATGACATGGGCTACCGCCTGTCGAAGATCTACACACGTACCGGCGACAAGGGCGAAACCGGCCTTGGGGATGGCCGACGGGTGCCCAAGGACCACCCACGCATCGAAGCCATCGGCGAAGTGGACAGCCTCAACAGCCAGTTGGGGGTACTGCTCGCAGGCCTGGCCGAACTGGGGATGGATGAGGTGAGCAGCGTTCTGGCGCCCTGCCAGCATCGCCTGTTCGACCTGGGTGGGGAGCTGGCAATGCCCAGCTACCAGGCACTGACGCAGGCTGAAGTACTGCGCCTTGAGGCCGCCATTGATGCCTGGAACGAAGAGCTGGGGCCTTTGAAGAACTTCATTTTGCCCAGTGGTTCCGCGTTGGTGGCGCAGGCACATGTGTGTCGCAGCCTGGCACGCAGTGCCGAGCGCCGTTGCCAACACTTGAATGCCGTGGAGCCTCTGGAGGGTGTAGGGCTGGCCTACATCAACCGCCTTTCAGACCTGTTGTTCGTCGCAGCGCGAATCATTGGCCGCAGGCAGGGGGTCGCCGAAGTGTTGTGGCAGCCTGCCGAAAAGCCTGCAGGCTGACACCAAAGAGCTGCCGTTCAGGCCACAGGCCAGAACGCGCGGATGCCGGCTACCCCCTGAGCCCCGGCTTGCCAGGCCTGCTCACGCTCACCCGGCCCTACGCCGCCAAGCAGGTACACCGGCAGCGGGCACGCCGCGATCAGCCGCTGCGCCTCCTCCCAGCCCAGCGGGGCAGCGTCCGGGTGGGTCTGGGTGGCCTGTACAGGGGACAACGTGACAAAGTCGACCCCCATCTGCTGTGCCAGGGCCAGCTCTTCGGCGTTGTGGCAGGACGCTGCCAGCCACCGGTCGGTGGGGAACGGCCGGCCCTTGGGCGCATATTTGCGCAGTTGCGCCGCCGTCAGGTGCCAGCCCGCCGCAGGGAAGTCGCCCAGCCATTCCAGCGGGCCTTTGAGCATCAACTGCGCCTTGCCGGCGCACAGCCCGACCGCATCCACCGCCACATCACGGTACTTGGGGTCGTACATGTCCGGTGCACGCAACTGGATCAGGCGCAGGCCACCGGCCACCGCTTTCTGAATGCCCTTGAGCAGTTGCGGCACTTCCAGCTCATCGGGGGTGATCAGATATTGGTCAGGCAAGCGTGCAGCGGCAACAATGGGCCTGTTGGCCTGCGGGAAGTCGTACTGGGCCAGGTCCCGCGGTGCCACCCAGGCCAGCGGCTGGCCCTCGGCGCCATGGGGTTCGCCCTCGAACGCATCGACTTCGCGAACCTCCAGCAGCACGTGCTTGTCGGGGTAGTCGTGGCTGACCTTGATCAGGGGGCGCGAACGCGTCACCCGAATGCCCAGCTCTTCGTTGAGCTCGCGGGCCAACGCCGCCTCGACGCTTTCACCCGCCTCCACCTTGCCACCCGGAAACTCCCAAAGGCCACCTTGGTGCTGGGTATCGGCGCGGCGTGCAATCAGGATGCGACCATCCAGGCCACGAATCACGGCGGCTACAACATGAATCCGTTTCACCGCTTACGCTCCACCGGGTTCAAGGCTGGCACGCTGTGTTGAAGAAAGCCCATGGTTCGGCTCCTTTTGGCGTTGAAATGGCGGGGCCGGCAGGCAGCCCCGGCTGTATCAGGTACGGTACTCGGCGTTGATCTTCACGTACTCGTGGGAGAGGTCGGTGGTCCAGATGGTTTCATTGCACTGGCCGCGGCCCAGTTCGATGCGGATGGTGATTTCTTCCTGAGCCATCACCTTGGCACCCTGGTCCTCGGTGTAGCTTGGGCTACGGCAGCCCTGACTGGCGATGCACACGCTGTCCAGGTAGACATCGATCAGGCTCACATCAAGCGCCGGCACACCGGCACGGCCAACGGCGGCGAGGATACGGCCCCAGTTCGGGTCCGAGGCAAACAACGCAGTCTTGATCAGCGGCGAGTGGGCCACCGCGTAACCGACGTCCAGGCATTCCTGGTGGTTGCCGCCGCCATTCACCTGCACGGTCACGAACTTGGTGGCACCCTCGCCGTCACGCACAATGGCCTGGGCCACTTCCATGCACACCTCGAACACTGCCTTCTTCAGCGCTTCGAACAGTGCACCGCTGGCTTCGGTCACTTCCGGCAGGTTGGCCTTGCCAGTGGCAATCAGCATGCAGCAGTCGTTGGTCGAGGTGTCGCCATCGATGGTGATGCGGTTGAACGACTTGTTGGCGCCGTCCAGCATCAGGTCCTTGAGCACTGCCGGTGCCACTTTGGCATCGGTGGCGATGTAGCCAAGCATGGTCGCCATGTTCGGGCGGATCATGCCTGCACCCTTGCTGATGCCGGTCACGGTGACGGTGACGCCCTCGTGCTGGAACTGGCGGCTGGCGCCCTTGGGCAGGGTGTCAGTGGTCATGATGCCGGTGGCGGCTTCAGCCCAGTTGTTTTCCGACAGGTTGTCCAGGGCAGCCTGCAAGGCGCCTTCGATCTTCTCTACCGGTAGCGGCTCACCGATTACACCGGTCGAGAATGGCAGCACCGACTCGGCCGGCACACCCGCCAGCTCGGCCAGCTTGGCGCAGGTACGTTCGGCGGCGGCAAGGCCCGGCGCACCGGTGCCGGCGTTGGCATTGCCGGTGTTGGTCAACAGGTAGCGCACGGTACCCTGCACGCGTTGCTTGGACAGGATCACCGGGGCCGCGCAGAACGCGTTGAGGGTGAACACGCCCGCTACGCTGGAGCCTTCGGCGCAGCGCATGACCACCACATCCTTGCGCCCTGGGCGCTTGATGCCGGCAGAAGCGATACCGAGTTCAAAACCCGGAACCGGGTGCAGGGTGGGCAGAGGACCAAGACCAACAGCCATTAGAGCGCTCCTAGACAATAGAGTTGATATCGAAAGACGAGGCCGCTGCTACAGGATTGTCGCGGTTCCTGTAGCAGCGGCCTTGTGTTGCGAGAGGGCCGCAAAGCGCCCCCCCGGATGTTTCAGCCTGCAGCGAACCGGTCAGGTCACTCGATCTGGCCGTGGCAGTGCTTGAATTTCTTGCCCGAGCCACACCAGCATGGCTCGTTGCGGCCCAGCTTCTGGTCATTGCGCACAGGGGCAGTGGCCACGGCCACCTCAGCACCCTCTTCGCTCAACTGCTCGCTTTCCAGGCCTGGCGCCGGTGCATGTTCGAACTGCATGCGGCTGGCCAGCTCTTCGGCATCGCGACGCAGACGCGCCTCTTCTTCTTCCGGGTCTTCGCGGCGAACCTGAACGTGCGACAGCACGCGGATGGCGTCGCGCTTGATCGACTCGAGCAGTTCCTGGAACAGGGTGAACGACTCGCGCTTGTACTCCTGCTTGGGGTTTTTCTGGGCATAGCCACGCAGGTGGATACCGTGGCGCAGGTGATCCATGGTGGACAGGTGGTCCTTCCACAGGTCGTCCAGTACACGCAGCAGAATCTGCTTCTCGAAGGTACGCAGTGCGTCGATACCCGCCTGGTCTTCCTTCTCGGTGTAGGCGGTGGTGATCTCGTTGAGCAACTTCTCGCGCAGGGTTTCTTCGTAAAGGTGGTCGTCCTCGTCGAGCCACTGCTGGATGGGCAGCTTCATGGCGAAATCACTGGCAAGCGACGCCTCCAGGCCAGCCACGTCCCACTGCTCGGGCAGCGATTGCGGCGGGATATGCTGGCTGATGGTAGCGTCCAGCACTTCCTTGCGGAATTCGACGATGGTGTCGCCCACGTTCTCGGCCGCCAGCAGGCTGTTGCGCATGTGGTAGATCACCTTGCGCTGTTCGTTGGCCACGTCGTCGTATTCGAGCAGCTGTTTACGGATGTCGAAGTTGCGCCCTTCTACCTTGCGCTGGGCCTTCTCGATGGCGTTGGTGACCATGCGGTGTTCGATGGCCTCGCCAGACTGCATGCCCAGCGCCTTCATGAAGTTCTTCACCCGGTCGGACGCAAAGATACGCATCAGGCTGTCTTCGAGCGACAGGTAGAAGCGGCTGGAGCCCGGGTCACCCTGGCGGCCCGAACGGCCACGCAGCTGGTTGTCGATACGGCGCGATTCATGGCGCTCGGAGGCGATGACATGCAGGCCACCCGACTCGATCACCTGTTGGTGGCGCTTCTGCCAGTCGGCCTTGATCTGGGCGATCTGCTCGGCGGTGGGGCTGTCCAGCGCAGCCACTTCAGCTTCCCAGTTGCCGCCCAGCAGGATGTCGGTACCACGGCCGGCCATGTTGGTGGCGATGGTCAGCGCGCCCGGCGCACCGGCCTGGGCGATGATCTCGGCTTCCTTCTCGTGGTACTTGGCGTTGAGCACCTTGTGGTCAATGCCTTCTTTCTGCAGAAGGTTGGACATGTGCTCGGAGGTCTCGATGGTGGCAGTACCCACCAGCACCGGGCGCCCCAGCTTCATGCTTTCCTTGATGTCGGCGATGATCGCGGCATATTTCTCGTCTGCGGTCAGGTACACCAGGTCATTGTGGTCCTTACGCGCCAGCGGCTTGTTCGGCGGGATGACCATCACGTTCAGGGCATAGATTTGCGCGAACTCGAACGCCTCGGTATCGGCGGTACCGGTCATGCCGGACAGCTTGGTGTACAGGCGGAAGTAGTTCTGGAAGGTGGTGGAGGCCAGGGTCTGGCTCTCTGCCTGGATGTTGAGGTTTTCCTTGGCCTCGATGGCCTGGTGCAGGCCCTCGGACAAGCGACGGCCCGGCATGGTGCGGCCGGTGTGTTCGTCGATCAGCAGGACCTGGCCGTCCTGGACGATGTACTCGACGTTGCGGTGGAACAGCTTGTGCGCACGCAGGCCGGCGTACACGTGGGTCAGCAACCCCAGGTTGTGCGCCGAGTACAGGCTCTCGCCCTCGGCCAGCATGCCGGACTGGGTGAGCATTTCTTCGATGAACTGGTGACCGGCTTCGTTCAGCTCGACCTGGCGGCTCTTCTCGTCGATGGAGAAGTGGCCTTCTTGGGTGACCTGGCCTTCCACTTCTTCGATGTGCTGGGTCAGGCGCGGGATCAGGCGGTTGATCTCGATGTACAGCTTTGAGCTGTCTTCGGCCTGGCCAGAGATGATCAGCGGGGTACGCGCTTCGTCGATGAGGATGGAGTCCACTTCGTCGATCACGGCGAAGTTCAGCTCACGCTGGAATTTCTCGTCCTGGCTGAACGCCATGTTGTCGCGCAGGTAGTCGAAACCGAATTCGTTGTTGGTGCCGTAGGTGATGTCGGCGGCATAGGCGGCGCGCTTTTCTTCAGGCGGCTGGAAGGCCGAGACGATACCGACCGAGAGGCCGAGGAATTCGTACAGCGGGCGCATCCAGTTGGCGTCACGGCGGGCCAGGTAGTCGTTGACGGTGACCACGTGTACGCCTTTGCCGGACAGGGCATTGAGGTAGACGGCCAGGGTACCGACCAAGGTCTTGCCTTCACCGGTGCGCATTTCTGCGATCATGCCCTCGTGCAGGGTCATGCCGCCGATCAGCTGCACGTCGAAGTGGCGCATGCCCATCACGCGCTTGCCAGCCTCACGGGCCACGGCGAAGGCTTCGGGCAGCAGTTGGTCCAGTGTCTCGCCTTTGGCCAGGCGCTCCTTGAACTCTGCGGTCTTGCCCCGCAGTTGCTCGTCGGAGAGGGCCACCATCTTCTCTTCGAAGGCATTGACGATACTCACCGTCTTGAGCATGCGTTTGACTTCACGCTCGTTCTTGCTTCCAAAAAGTTTCTTTAACAAAGGCGCAAACATATCGGCAGGATCTTCCACACGTAGGGATGGAGGGCGGCCCCGTGAGTCGCCCGTGCAGCCCTGAGGCCGCATGCGAACGAGCATTCTACCCGGAAACGATGGTGAGGAAAGTGGTGGATTCCACGATGCTGGCACAGCGCTTTGGCAGGGGCGTGTCTTAGATTGGGCCATTTTCCCTGAGTTCAAGGTTTGCCGTGATGAAACGTTCAGGCAGCGTGTGGCAAAAGCTTGATTTGCATCATGAAAGCACACGCCTGAGTGGTCACGGGGAGGCCTGCGAAAAGGCCGTCAGCGATCACAGAGGTGCTAAACTGCCGATCTTGTAACCTCATGCGTACCCCCATGGCCTTCAAACCTTCCTCTGCCCAGCTGCCGTCCGCCCTGCTGCGCCAGGTGCGCCCGCTGCGCCTGCTGTTGAACCAGGCCGAACGCCTGGAGCATTTGCAGCGTTTGCTGGAAAGCCAACTGCAGCCGGCTGCGCGCGAGCACTGCCATGTGGCGTCGTGGCGTGACGGCACGTTGCTGCTGGTGGTGACCGATGGCCATTGGGCGACTCGCCTGCGCTACCAGCAGAAGCGTTTGGTGGCGGCGTTGCAGGCCATGGAGGCGTTCGGCAACCTCAGGCGCATCCTGTACAAAGTGCAGCCGCCGTTGGTGCCGGCCAAGCGCGGGAGCAACCTGACGGAGTTGTCGCCCAGCGCGGCCGAGAGCCTGCGTGATACGGCGCAAGGCATCACAGACCCGAAGTTGCGCGCCGCGCTGGAGCGATTGGCGGCGCATGCCCGGGACAAGGGGTGATTCGGGGCTGATGTGTCAACCTTGTCTGCGCACAGGTGTCAGCGATGTATGCGGTCTGCGCTATTTCCGGTATTCCTGGGCCCGACTGACTTAATTCGCAAATCAACCTATTCAAACTTTCGCGCACTTCAGCCAAGCCCAACCAGGGCCCACTCAGATACTCCGCACAATATTCATTCCAACTCGCTGTTGATGTTGCTGTAGATGTTGATCTTGATCTTGATCTTGATCTTCG
>NZ_BBIU01000018.1 GCF_000730645.1 Pseudomonas parafulva NBRC 16636 = DSM 17004
AAGACCGACGCTATCGACGCCGAAGTATTGGCCCATTACGCCGAGGTCATTCCAGACCAGCCTGCCTTGAAAATCAACCCTGATAGAGCGCTTCTGCGAGAGCTGCTGCAACAGCGGGATCGGCTGGTCCAGCAGCGAGACGATGACCGGCGGCGCCTGAAACAAGCCCAGTCACTGGTCGTGGCCGATTTCCTTAAAGCCAATCTCCAGTACTTTCGGTCGCAGATTAAGTTGGTTGAGCAAGCGATCAAGCAGCAGGCCGAAAAGCTTAATGATGAGCGAGTCGCTCAGCTGACCCAAGTGAAGGGTATTGGGGTGGTGACAGCAAGCAAGCTGGTAGCGCTTCTGCCGGAACTGGGTCGCGTTGAGTCCAGGGAAATAGCCTCCCTGGTCGGTGTGGCACCCTTTAACTACGACAGCGGAAAGTCCGTGGGCAAACGCTCTATCTCAGGAGGCCGGTTTGAAGTCAGGCGGGCGCTGTACATGGCTCTGCTTGTGGCTGTGAGATACAACCCAGCCCTTAAGGACCGTTATGAGGCGCTGCGTGGTCGAGGCAAAGTGGCCAAAGTTGCTCTGGTGGCGTGTATGAGAACTTTCATCGTACGTCTCAATGCGATGCTCAAGACGGGTACGCCCTGGCGAGATTTGATCTTGCCTCAGCCAGCAGATGCGACGCAGAT
>NZ_BBIU01000017.1 GCF_000730645.1 Pseudomonas parafulva NBRC 16636 = DSM 17004
GCTCGGCCTCCTGAAGTCGCAACCTGTGTTGCCTGAACTGCCGCGCGCTTAGAAGCAAGAGCGGTCGAGTTTATTCAGTTAATGCGTGGATATATTTAGAGTTGCAGTTGCCACGCTATAACGCGCCTTCATTAACGCCGAATGAAAGTGGTTCATCGCCTCTTACAGATGACATAAACACACCGACAAAAACCATCAACTTCAACCCTAGCCATCGACGGCACTTTCGCACCCTGCGCAGCAAACGGTTAGACTGTGCCACCTGCCACCTACATTGGCAGGCCCTACCCCGACCCGCCGGAGCCCGTCACCCGATGTTCATCCTGAGCCGCCTCGACAGCGTGCCACCCGAGTCCTTCCAGAACCAGATCCGCGAGCTGGTGATTCATGCCGTGGGCACACTGAGCAGCGTCGCCATCACTGCCGACAACCCCCTCTACCCCCTGTACCAGTACGGCGTCGGCATGGAAGTGCACCAATACCTGCAAGCGCTGGATGGCACACGCGGCCTGTCAGTGGCCCTGACACTGGCACTGGACGCCGATGCACCTGACAAGCTGCTGGGCTTCGCCCTCACCCTGCCCGCCCAGGACGATGACCAGGCGTGCGAGCTGGCCTTCCTGGCAGTGCACCCCGACCACCGCCGCCAAGGGATCGCCCGCGCCCTGCTGGGCGACCTGCAAGGCCGGCAAGCCTGTGTGGAGCTGAATGCCTTCGCCAGCCAGGTACCGTGGTTCGAAGCCATGGGCATGCAGGTGGTGGCCGCCAACGGTCCGCAGGTGCTGATGAGCAGTACCGGTCAACCAAGCGGCGCCCTGATCGGCCGCCTGGACATCGCGCCCATCTACGAAACCACCGAGGTCATGCAGATTCACACCTACCTGCTCAACCAGCAAGGTGAAGATGCCATGATCGAGGCCGAACAGCAGCGCGACGAACGCCTGGACGCGTTGAGCCTGCAGGCCCAGGCCTGTGTGCGCCAGCGCCAGACGGTCCATTAAGGCGGCGCGGGCTGCCTGCGCAGCCCGTTTGTTTCAGGCGTGCACCCAGCGGCGATGCAACCCACGCGCCACGGCATCCAGCGCGAACCCCAGTACACCAATCAACAGCACCATGGCCATCAGCTCGGAGTACGCCAAGCGGTCGCGGGTATCAAGAATGAAGTAGCCCAGGCCCGCACTCACGCCCAGCATTTCGCAGGGCACCAGCACGATCCAGAGGATACCGATGGCCAGGCGAACGCCTGTCAGCACATGCCCGATCACCCCCGGCACGATGACCTTGCACAGGGTTTCCCAACGGGTGGCACTCAGGCTGCGACTTAATTGCAACCAGCGCGGGTCCAGTTGGCGAACACCTGCTGCTGTGTTCAGCAAAATCGGCCACAGCGCGGCGAACGCCAGCAGAAAATAGATAGGCTGGTCCCCTACCCCCATCAGCATCACCACCACGGGCATCCAGGACAGGGGCGAGATCATGCGCAAAAACTGGAACGCCGGTGTGGTTGCGGCTTCCAGGTGACGGTAGCTGCCCACCAGCAAACCCAGGGGTACGCCGATCAACAACGCCAGTAGCAGGCCCACCAGAATACGCTTCAGGCTCACCCAGATGTGCCCGTATACCTCGCCCTGCCCTAACAGCTCGACCAGGCTGGCAAGGGTCGCCGCCGGTGAAAACCGCGCCGACAGCCCATCGGCCTGGCCGAACACTTCCACCCCGGCCCACCACAGCACCAACAGCGCCAGCAACCCGGCCAGCCCGAGGCTGGCGTGAACGACATGCTTGCGCATCAGACCGCGAACTCCTCACTGCGCTCGTAGTTGTCGGCGATGCCGAACACCGAGGGCCCACCCACTGCGGCAATGGCGTTGCGCACAAAGCGGTCATCTACCAGGTCGCGGGCTATGTGGGCAGGGTCCAGATTGGCCAGGAAGCGGTTATCACCCTCGATCAACGTCGTCTTCAGGCGCTTCACCAGTTCTTCGGTATAGCTCGGGTACGGGTAAGGCTGGAAGTCGATACGCTTTTCATCCCACTGCTGATGGCGGATGGCGCCGCTGGCAATGTACCCGGCACGGTCGTCGGCAGCGGGCGCCAGCACCTTGGCCAGCACGGCGGGCTCATGGGGCGTGTACTTGTTGGGGCCGGCCTTGGACAGCAGTGCGGCGGCCTCGGCGCGATGGTCGCGGGTCCATTGCTGGGCCTTGACGATGGCGTTGACCACCTTCTGCGACCACTCCGGGCGGTTGTTGAGGTCGTGCTCGTGCATGAACACCACGCAGCACGCGTGATTGCGCCACACATCGCCGGTAAAGCGCTGCACCCGGCCCACCTTGAGGTTCTCGGCCAGGGCGTTGAATGGCTCGGCAACGATGTAACCGGCGATGCGCTTGCTGGCCAGGGCCGGAGGCATGTCCGAAGGTGGCAGCACCAGCAGGTTGACCTGGTTGGCCGCCAACGGCGCGTTGGCGGGCTTGGAAACGGCTTCAAGGCCGTTGTCGGTCAGCATCTGCTGCAACACCACGTTATGGATGGAATACCAGAACGGGATCGCTACGGTCTTGCCGCCCAGCTGCTTGATATCGGTTATGTCTGGTGCCACCGTCAGCCCCGAACCGCCCACGTGGTTCCAGGCGACCACCTTGGCCGGGACCTTGCTGCCATAGCGCGCCCATACGGTCATGGGCGACAGCAGGTGGATGACATTGACCTGCCCAGAGATGAACGCTTCGATCACCTGCGCCCAACTGCGCAGCAGCACTGGCCGCTCGGCCTTGATGCCTTCGGCTTCGAACAGGCCGTTATTGTGCGCCACCAGCAACGGTGTGGCATCGGTGATCGGCAGGTAACCAATGCGCACAGGCGCATCCGGCTCGGCGGCAGCGCGCGCCTGCAGGCTGGACAGCAGCGGCAAGGCGCCGGCAGCGGTGAACATGGCGCCGAGCTTTAGAAAATCACGGCGTGAAGAAGAGGAGCAGCAGTCATCCATGCACATGGACAGCCTCCGAGGGCAACAGGGTTAGGTGGGGTTCGACTGTGCGGCTTGCCCGCCGAAGGGTTTTCAGAATGTCGATGCGCAAGGCGCCCAGTGCCTCGACCTGCTGCGTCCGCGGTTGCGGCAGGTCGATGGGCCATTGGCCGAGGACATGCGCTGGGTGATCGCCCAGTAGCAATACCCGATCGGACAACAGCAGGGCTTCGTCGATGTCGTGGGTAATCAGCACCGCCGCCGTGTTATGGGTGGCGATCAGTTGCAGCAGCAATTGCTGCATATCGGCCCGGGTCACTTCATCCAGTGCCCCGAACGGCTCATCCAACAGCAGCACCTGTGGCTGGCGCGCCAGGCAGCGGGCCAGCGCCGTTCGCTGAGCCATGCCGCCCGACAGCTGCGCCGGGTACTGGTTGCGCGCATGGCCCAGGCCCACGGCGGCGATGGCATGGTCAACCCGTGCGCGACGCTCGTGCGCGGCCAGGTTGGGCTGGCGCGCAAAGTCCAGGCCGAAGGCGACGTTCTTTTCAAGGTTCAGCCAAGGCAACAGGCTCGGGTCCTGGAACGCCACCGCCAGGCGCGGATGCGGGCCCTGCAACGGTTGCCCATGCAGGCTCACGGTACCGCTGCGGGGCTGCTGCAGGCCCGCCAACACCCGCAACAAGCTCGACTTGCCCACTCCGCTCGGCCCCAGGATGCTCACCACCTCCCCGGGTGCAAGCTGGAGATCGAACTGGGCGAGTACCTGTTGCCAGCCGCCCTCGCGAGGGTAACCCAGGCTGATATCCCGGGCTTCCAGCACTACCTGCGTCATGCCGAGGCGGCCTGGCGCTGCAGTTCGGCGCGAAGCTGCACAAGGCTCGGCGTCACGATCGGCACAAAGGCCGACTCGCGCCAGCGCCGGGCAAAGCCTTCGCCATACTCGCTCAGGTAGGCCTTGCCACCGCTGGCCTGAAGCTCCAGCTGTACAGCATCGGCCGCACACTCGGCCAGGGTGATGCGCAGTTTGAACAGGGCTGCCGGCTGCTGGCGGAAGCGCTCGTCCAACAGCCCCTGCTTGAGCTCGGCAACGGTGTTTTCCAGCCGTGCGGCCAGCACCTGCTGCGCCTCCTCAAGGAACGACGCCCGCCCGTGCAGGTGCAGTTGCACCTCCTGCAACGCCCGGCGCGCAAGGCCGATGGCCATGCCACACTGCAGTGCGAGAAACGCAGGCCGGACCTGAGGCAGGAATTCACGGGCGTTTTCATGCAGCAGCCAGTCGCGGGCCAGTTGTACCTGGTGGAAGGCCAGCGCCGCCGTATTGCTGGACTGCAGGCCCATCAACTGCAGGTCGTCGGACCGTTCCAGGCCCTGTGCCCCGGACGGGATAGCCAGCACGAACGGAGCCCCCCCGGCATCGTCCTCAATGGCTGCGGCCACCACGAAGCCGCTTTTGCGCAAATTGGTCACCCAGTGCAGGCGGCCTTCGAGGTTCCAGCCGTCATAGGTGGGGCGCCCACGCACCTGCAGCGCCTCGATGCCAGACAGGAACTTCATGGCATTGGACAGGCCGGTGGCGCCGGCCAGTTCACCCTTTAGCAGCTGCGGCAGCAGCCGCTCGCGCAGGCCTTGGTTAGGGCTGTGCAGCAGGTACTCGATGAAGGCACGCTGCCCCCAGCACACGAACGCCGTGGCCAGCGAGCGGCCGGCGATGGCGGCAATTGCCTCGACGGCATCGGTGACCTGGCCGCCGACCCCGCCCAACGCAGGGTCAACGCCAACCTGCAACAGCTGCGAGTCGGCAATGTGCGCCAGCACCTGGTGCGGTTCGCACTGGCCCCGGTCGATGGCTTCGGCGTTGGCATCCAGCCACGTCCGAAATGCACAATCTTGCATGATCTTGCTCCTTGTAAAACGCCGCGGCCGCCAGGCGACCCCTCTGCGGCACCAGGCCGCTCCTACACCGACCACCCACCTGGCAGCCCGTTGGGTGAATCAGGCAGACGGCTGATGCCAGCGGTATTTGCCCAGCTCGTCATTGAGCGGCGTCTGGGCGAACACATTAGCAAAGTTGCACAGGGTTGCGAGGCTCACCCCCAGAATCACTTCCAGGGCGTTGCCTTCTGTGAAACCGGCGTCACGGAACGCCTGGTAGGTCGCATCACTGACATTGCCACGGGTGGCGATGACTTCGCGGGCAAAGGCCGCCAGGGTTTCATAGCGTGCATCGGGCAATTCACCGCGAGCACGCAGGGCATCGACCACCTCCTGGGGCAGCTTGGCCTTGTTCAGCGCCACGGCCGTGTGGCCTGCCACGCAGAAGTCACAACCGTGCTGGGTGGCGGCAATCAACTGCACCACCTCGCGTTCGGCGAGGGTGAGTTCCGATTTGCCGTTCAACGCAGAAACGGTCACGTAGGTTTCCAGCGCAGCCGGTGCATTGGCCAGCACCCCCAGCAGGTTGGGGATGAAGCCGGCGTTCTTCTGGGCATTTTCCAAAAACGGCCGGGCCGCCTCGGGGGCGCTTTGCAGGGTGTGTAGGGTAATGCGCGAGGACATGAGGTAGTCTCCATACTTGGGTGTGCCCACAGTCTGTTGGTTATAAGAAGTTCGCTCCATATTCATCAGTCGCTTTTACTTGCTCCAGAGTGTTTGTATTAGATGATTTGCGCCAGCCACCTCGTTGAATGGTTATTAGAAAGCCTGGAACTCGATGCCAGCCTGTTCCACGTGGGCCGCTATTGCGGCGGCTGGCACGCCAGCACCCACGGCATGGGCCACGCCAGTTTTCACCTGGTGGTGCAGGGGCACTGCTGGCTCCACGCAGCCGGGCAAGCGCAACCGGTGCGGCTCGAGCGTGGTGATGCGGTGTTTCTGTTGCGCGACATCGAATACCGGCTGGCCAGTGAGGAGGACACGGCGGGCGCCTGCGCCCAACCGCGCCAGGCCATGCAGACGCTGGATGCCGAGGCGGTGGACGGCGTGGGGCTGGTGTGCGGCTTTTTCCACTTCAGCAGCGGGTTGTCTTCGCTGATTGCCGAAGGGCTGGCCGACCTTATCGTGCTCCGCGCCGACGACCCGGCGGGCAATGCAGCCCAGGCGCTGTTCGGGTTGATCATGGAGGAATGCCGGCGCCAGCCCGGGCCGTCACAGGTATTGTTGGAGCGCCTGACTCATCTGCTGTTCCTGTATGCACTGCGCCAACAGGTGCATGCCGGGCAGAAGTATGGAGGCTTGATCGCCCTCGCCCGCCAGCCCAACTTTGCCGAATTGCTGGAGCAACTGATCGGTGACCCCGGGCAGCCCTGGACACTGGAACGCATGGCGGCGTGCACCGGCCTGTCACGGTCGGCATTTTTCAAACGCTTCAACGACCTGGCCGGTCAGTCGCCCGGCCAGGTACTGCTGGCACTGCGCATGCGCCATGCCAGCCAGTTGCTGCGGGCGGGACATACGGTGGAGCAAGTGGGCGTGCAAGCCGGGTACCAGTCGGTGGCCGCGTTCACCCGGGCCTTCACCAAGGCCATCGGCGTGCAGCCTGGGGCGTACCGGCGCCAGCACGACAGCCGTTAGCAGCGCGAGCTGCCACTCATGCCGTTACGTTGTATGACTGTTCAACAATAATGGCTATATGTAATCATCCAAAGCAAAACAGTATTCGTGAGGGTACGGTCCACTCCCTAATCCGCAGCGCTTCCAGAGCCTGGCGCCTTTCCGGTGACATGGCATTGCGTCACCAGCTCCCGAGGCCTGCCTGCCACCGTAGGAGCATCTGATGCAGTTGAGGAATATGAAAATCGGCGTTCGCGCAGCCAGCGTGTTTGCCGTGCTGGGTTTGCTGGTACTGATACTGGGCATGACCGCCCTGTATGAAACCCAGAAGATGGACCAGTCTACGGATGAAATACGCCTGACCTGGATGCCTACCGTGATGTCGCTCAGCGATATCAACAGCAACCTTGGCCGGGCCCGCGCACTCACCCTGCGCAGCGCACTGGACGACGACCCCGCTGAACGCAGCCGCAACCTGGAGCTGATCCGGGGGGTAGAAGCGCAGTTGCAAAAAGGTATCGAAGACTACGTCGGTACCATCGTCAGCGAAGAAGACAGCGCCCTGTTCGAGACCTTCAAAAGTACCTACCGGGATTACCTGCAAGTCCAGACCGAGGTGCTGCAGGACATCTCGGCCGGCCGCCTGGACAACGCCAAGCAGTCGATCACTGGCCCGCTCACTGACCGCGCCGACACCATGATGCAGGCCATGACCGCCCTGATCACCTTCAATGGCAAAGGTGCCGAAGCCGCTTCCCAGTTGAGCAGTGACGTGGCCGATGAAGCGTATGTGGCCATCATCGGCGCGCTGGTCATCATCATGCTGGCCCTGCTGGCCATCGCCACCCTGCTCACCCGCAGTATCGTGGTGCCCCTGGCAGACGCCGTGGCCGTGGCCGAACGTGTCGCAACCGGTGACCTCACCCAGCAGATCCGTGTGGTCGGCCGCGACGAGCCAGCGTTGCTGCTGGCGGCCTTGAGCCGCATGCAGGGCAACCTGCGCGAAACCATCGGCAAGATCGTCGCGTCGTCCGACCAGTTGGCGTCGGCGTCCGAAGAGCTGCACACCGTGACCGAGGACACCAGCCGCGGCCTCCACCAGCAAAGCGCGGAAATCGATCAGGCAGCCACCGCCGTGAACCAGATGACCGCCGCTGTCGAGGAAGTCGCCAACAACGCCGTGAGCACCGCCGATGCGTCCAAAGGTGCCGACCAGACGACACGCGACGGCCGTGACCGGGTCAACCAGGCGCTGGCGTCCATTGAGCAGTTGGTGGCGGAAGTGACCGGCACCTCCGGCGAGATCCAGCAACTGGCCAGCAGTGCCAACGAGATCAGCCGGGTGCTGGATGTGATCGGCGCCATCGCCGGGCAAACCAACCTGTTGGCGCTCAACGCCGCCATCGAAGCGGCCCGCGCTGGCGAGGCGGGCCGGGGCTTTGCGGTCGTGGCCGACGAGGTACGCGCGCTGGCCCACCGTACCCAGCAGTCCACCGCAGAAATCGAGCAGATGATCACCGGTATCCAGAACGGTACCGAGCGCGCGGTCACCGCCATGGGCAGCAGCCAGGACCGTGCGTCTGGCACGCTTGAAGTGGCGCAGGGTGCCGGCCAGGCGCTGGAAGTGATCGCCGAGGCAATCGCCTCGATCAACCAGCGGAACCTGGTGATTGCCAGCGCATCGGAGCAGCAGGCGCAGGTGGCGCGGGAAGTGGACCGCAACCTGGTCAACATCCGCGACCTGTCCATGCAGACCTCGGCCGGTGCCAACCAGACCAGTGCAGCGGCCCAGGACCTGTCGCGCCTGGCAGTGGACCTCAATGCCATGGTGGCGCAGTTCAAGGTCTGACCCATAAAGACCGGGGGCCGCATGGCGGCCCCCGGTCAACACAGTGGTGCAGGGATCATTTAACTGTCACTGCCCGCCCCACCTTCTCCACCTTGCCCCGGGTTGCCAGGCAGTAATACAGCGGCACCGTCACCAACAGGCCGAACAGCCAGGACAGGTCTGCCCCTTCGACGATGTTCGAGTACGGCCCCACATACAGCGATGTATTGGCAAACGGCAACTGCACCAGAATGCCGCAGGCGTAGGCAATGATGGCGTGGTGGTTGAAGCGGCCATAGATGCCGCCGTCGGCGCTGAAAATCGAGGCGATGTCGTACTGGCCCTTCTTGATCAGGTAGAAGTCGATCAGGTTGATCGATGCCCAGGGTACGAGCACCAGCAGCAGCGCCAGGATCAGGCCGATGAACTGGCCGATGAAGTCGGCCGACGCATTCAGGGCAACCAGGCCGCAACCCGCCAGAATCACGCTGGCCAGTACCACACGTACCTTGATGCTGGGCGTCCAGTGGGCCACGAAGGTCTGGATGGCGGTCACGATCGACAACACGGCGCCATACAGGTTGAGGGCGTTGTGGCTGATGATGTTGAGCAGGAACAACACCATCAGGATCGGCCCCAGCCAGCCAGTGGCCTGTTTCACTGCATCCATCGCATCAGTGCCTTCCGGCACGCACAGCACCGCCACCGTGCCGAAGCTGAAGCACAGGATAGTGCCCAGGGTGGCGCCGAAATAGGTGGCCCAGAACGGCTTGGCGATACCGACCTCACGGGGCAGGTAACGCGAATAGTCCGAGGTGTACGGCGAGAAGCTGATCTGCCAGATGATGCCCAGCGAGACCGTGGCGATGAAGCCGGACAGGTTGAAGGCCCCGCGGGTAAGGAAGTCGGCGGGCAGGGTCTGGGCGAACATCATGATGAAGCCGGCCAGCAGCGCCGAGCCCATCACCCAGGTACCGATACGGTTGAGGGTATGGATGAAGCGATAGCCGATGACGCCGATGGCCGTGGCGCTGAGGGCACCGATGACGATGGCCCCCGGCATCGGCACGCTCGGGGCAATGCCATGAATGGTCTTGCCTGCCAGCACGATGTTGGAGATGAAGAAGCCGATGTAGATCAGCGCGGTAAAGAAGACGATCAGCAGCGCACCGTAGCGGCCGAACTGGCCACGGCTCTGCACCATCTGCGGAATGCCCAGCTGCGGTCCCTGCGCAGAGGCAAGGGCGATGACCACGCCCCCGACCAGATGGCCCAGCACGATAGCGACCAGCCCCCACAGCAGGTTCAGGTGAAACACCTGGACCACCATGGCGCCGGTGACGATGGGCAGTGGCGCGATGTTGGTGCTGAACCAGAGGGTGAACAGGTCGCGCGCCTTCCCATGGCGCTCGGCAGGTGGAACGTAATCGACCGTGTGATTCTCGACAAACTGGTGTTGCGACGACGGTTGGGACATGGTTTTTAGCTCGAAAGGTCGTTTTTATCTTTGTAGGAAACCGCATCAAGGCGGCCTCTCAGCTGCGGACCATATTATGGTATTCCAAACTTTTGACAACACTGATACGCATTAAAAAAACCCAGCTGATCCGTTTCCGCAGCCCCTGGAAAAAATCAACTTGGTGCTCAACCCCTTTATATACGTGGCCTGCAGCCGTTCATCGCGCATATTCCAGGTACAAAAATTCCGCTTGCAAAATAGGTATTACGGTATACCATCAGACACATCAACGATAAAAACCGCGGCCCACCGCAGCTTTAGAGGTACACAAGATGATCGACGCAACCGTCTACAAAAACGTCCTGGGTTCCTTCCCGTCCGGCGTTACCGTCATCACCACCCTGGACGACGACGGCGCGGTCGTCGGCCTGACCGCCAGCGCGTTCTCGTCGCTGTCGATGGACCCGCCACTGGTCCTGTTCTGCCCCAACTACACGTCTGATTCCTACCCTGTGCTCATTCGCCAAAAGCGCTTTGCCATTCACCTGCTCTCCGGTGAACAGCAGGCGCAGGCTTATGCGTTCGCCAAAAAAGGCAAGGACAAGGCTGCCGGCATCGAATGGTCGCTGAGCGCCTTGGGCAACCCGATTCTTGCCGGGGCTACCGCCGTGATCGAGTGCGAGTTGTGGCGCGAGTACGAAGGCGGTGACCACGCCATCATGGTCGGCAAAGTGCACAACCTGATTGTCCCGGATGAAGCACCGCGGCCAATGGTGTACTGCCGCGGCAAGATGGCCACCCTGCCGGCGTTCGCCTGAGCCCTTCCCCGTATCAAAGCCCATGGCGCCAGCCCTGCCCGGCGCCAGACATTTTCAAGCGTTGAGGAACCCCCCATGAAATTTTCGTTGTTCGTGCACATGGAACGTTGGGATGAACAGGTCAGCCACCGCCAGTTGTTCGAAGACCTCACCGAACTGACCCTGATGGCCGAAGACGGCGGTTTCAGCACCGTGTGGATTGGCGAACACCACGCCATGGAATACACCATCTCGCCAAGCCCCATGCCACTGCTGGCCTACCTGGCGGCACGCACCGAGAAGATTCGCCTGGGCGCCGGCACCATCATCGCGCCGTTCTGGAACCCCATCCGCGTGGCCGGCGAGTGCGCCCTGCTCGACGTGATCAGCAACGGCCGCATGGAAGTGGGCCTGGCCCGGGGTGCCTACCAATTCGAATTCGACCGCATGGCCGATGGCATGCCCGCAACTGACGGCGGCAAGGCCCTGCGCGAAATGGTGCCGGTGGTGCGCAAACTGTGGGAAGGCGACTACGCCCATGAGGGCGAGGTGTACAAGTTCCCCACCTCCACCAGCGTACCCAAGCCCTTCAACGCCACGCCGCCGATGTGGATCGCCGCCCGCGACCCAGACTCGCACAACTTCGCCGTGGCCAATGGCTGCAATGTCATGGTCACCCCGCTGATGAAGGGCGACGAGGAAGTGCTGGACCTGAAGAACAAGTTCCAGGCAGCCCTGGACAACAACCCGGGCGTGCCGCGCCCACAACTGATGGTGCTGCGCCACACTCACGTGCACAGCCCAGACGAGCCGGAAGGCTGGAAGGTGGGCGCGCAGGCCATTTCGCGCTTCTATCGCACCTTCGATGCCTGGTTTGGCAACAAGACCGTGCCTGTGAACGGTTTCCTGGCGCCGAGCCCGGAGTCGAAGTTCGCCGAAGTGCCGGCGTTCCAGCTGGAGAATATCCGCAAGAACACCATGATCGGCACGCCGGAAGAAATCATCGCGCGCATCCGCTACTACCAGGAGCTGGGCGTCGACGAGTTCAGCTTCTGGTGCGACAACAGCCTGCCCCACGCCGAGAAGAAAAAGTCGCTTGAACTGTTCATTAAGGAAGTGGTGCCGGCGTTCGCCTGAATTCCCATTGCCTGATTGATTGCGGGATACGCCCGCTCCCGTGAGCCCTAGCGGCCCGCGCGAGCGGGCTTTTTAGGTCCAGAGGCAGCACGCCTGCGAGCTGCCTGTGGCAGCGGGCTTGCCCGCTACAGGGCCGGCACAGATGCCTTGAAAATCAGCGCACCAGCCCACCTTTCGTCCCCGCGAACGAGAAATTTCCAGGCCCCTCTTGCACAACAAATATTATGGTATACCATCAGACAACAAGAACTGATCAACCTCACCAGGAGCCAATCCATGAGTTTCGAAATTCGCAAGATCGTCACCTATTCCGAAGAGACCCGCATCGAAGGCGGCAAGGCCACCGACAAGCCCGTGACCATGGTCGGGCTGGCAGTGGTCATCAAGAACCCTTGGGCCGGTCGCGGTTTTGTTGAAGATCTGAAGCCCGAGATTCGTGCCAACTGCTCGGAGCTGGGTGCACTGATGGTAGAGCGCCTTACCGCTGCCATCGGCGGTGCCGACAAGATCGAGGCCTATGGCAAGGCCGCCGTGGTCGGTGCAGACGGCGAAATCGAGCACGCCTCGGCCGTGATCCATACCCTGCGTTTCGGCAACCATTACCGCGAAGCGGTCCAGGCCAAGAGCTACCTGAGCTTTACCAACAAGCGCGGTGGCCCTGGCACCTCGATCCAGATCCCGATGATGCAGAAGGACGACGAAGGCCTGCGCTCGCACTACATCACCCTGGAAATGCAGATCGAAGACGCGCCGCGTGCCGACGAGATCGTGGTGGTGCTGGGCGCTGCCGACGGTGGCCGCCTGCACCCGCGTATCGGCAACCGCTATATCGACCTCGAAGAACTGGCTGCCGAAAAAGCCAACGCTCAATAACAATAACCAAGACGGGCCGGGGCGTGGCGTGTGTACCCGCCGCGCCCGACCTTCAAGGAGCGCCCTCCATGATTCAGCCTGTCGCTGAACGCACCCCCGCCGGCACCAGCTACCTGAGCGTGGGCCAGGGCCAACCTGTGGTACTGATCCACGGCGTGGGCCTGAACAAGGAAATGTGGGGCGGGCAGATCGTTGGCCTGGCCAACGACTACCGCGTCATCGCCTACGACATGCTCGGCCACGGCCAAAGCGCCCTGCCAGCTGCCGACACCGGCCTGGAGGGTTACGCCGCCCAGCTGGCCGAGTTGCTGGACCACCTGCAGATCCCCCAGGCAACCGTGATCGGTTTCTCCATGGGTGGCCTGGTGGCCCGTGCCTTCGCCCTGCATTACCCACAGCGCCTGGCTGCGCTGGTGGTGCTCAACAGCGTGTTCAACCGCAGCCCCGAGCAGAGCGCCGGCGTTATCGCCCGTGCCGCACAGGCCGCGGAGCTTGGCCCTGACGCCAACGTCGACGCCGCGCTCGAGCGCTGGTTCAGCCGTGAATACAAAGCGGCCAACCCCGCTCAGGTGGCCGCCATCCGCCAGGTGCTGGCCGGCAACGACCCGCAGGGCTACCACACCACCTATTCACTGTTCGCCACCCAGGACATGTACCGCGCAGGCGACCTGGGCAGCATTCAGGTGCCCACGCTGATTGCCACCGGCGAGCTCGACGCCGGCTCCACGCCCGCCATGACCCGCCAGCTTGCCGCCAGTATTCCAGGCGCCCACAGCGTGGTCCTTGCTGAACAACGGCATATGATGGCAGTGGAAGCACCACGTGAAGTCAACAAGATGCTGCTGGACTTTCTTGCAAACGCCCGCAGCCTGACCGAATCCGCCAAGGGGATTGTTGCATGACCCTCGTTCGTTTCCAGATGTGCATCGACGGCCAATGGCACGATGCCCAGAGCGGCAAGACCTTCGACAGCCTCAACCCGGCCACGGCCCAGGCCTGGGCACAGCTGCCCGACGCCGACGAGGCCGACGTGGAACTGGCTGTGCAGGCCGCCCAGCGCGCCTTTGACAGCCCGCAGTGGCGCAGCATTACCGCCACGGCACGTGGCAAGCTGCTGCGCCGCCTCGGGGACCTGATTGCCGAGAACAAAGAGCACCTGGCGCAGCTGGAGAGCCGCGACAACGGCAAGCTGATCCGCGAAACCCGCGGCCAGGTCGGTTACCTGCCGGAGTTCTTCCACTACACCGCGGGCCTGGCCGACAAGCTCGAGGGCGGCACCCTGCCCCTGGACAAGCCGGACCTCTTCGCCTACACCGTGCACGAGCCCATCGGCGTGGTAGCCGGCATCATCCCGTGGAACAGCCCGCTGTACCTCACCGCCATCAAGCTGGCCCCTGCCCTGGCGGCGGGCAACACCATCGTGCTCAAGCCTTCCGAGCATGCCTCGGCCACCATTCTGGAGCTCGCCCGCCTGGCGCTGGAGGCTGGCTTCCCTGCCGGCGTGGTCAACGTGGTGACCGGCTACGGCCCCAGCACCGGCGCTGCCCTCACCCGCCACCCGCTGGTGCGCAAGATCGCGTTCACCGGTGGCGCCGCCACGGCACGGCACGTGGTGCGCAGCAGTGCAGAAAACTTCGCCAAGCTGTCGCTGGAACTGGGTGGCAAGTCGCCGAACATCATCTTTGCCGACGCTGACCTGGACAGCGCCATCAACGGCGCAGTAGCCGGTATCTATGCCGCCTCCGGGCAAAGCTGCGTGGCCGGTTCGCGCCTGCTGGTACAGGACGAGATCTTCGATGAGTTCGTCGAACGCCTCATCGCCCGGGCCAAGCGTATCCGCATCGGCAGCCCGCAGGATGACGCCAGCGAAATGGGCCCCATGGCCACGGCGCAACAGCTGGCAGTGGTCGAAACCCTGGTGGCCGCAGCCAAGGCCGAAGGCGCCAAGCTGCACATGGGGGGCAAGCGTGCCGAGGTTGAAGGCGACGGCTGGTTCTACGAGCCCACCCTGTTCGAGTGCGACAGCAACTCGATGACCATCATGCAGGAAGAGGTGTTCGGGCCTGTCGCTGCGGTGATCCGCTTCAAGACCGAAGAAGAAGCACTGGCCATCGCCAACGACTCGCAGTTCGGCCTGGCGGCCGGCATCTGGACCCGTGACCTGGGCCGCGCCCACCGCCTGGCGCGCGACGTGCGCTCGGGCATCATCTGGGTCAACACCTACCGCGCCGTCTCGGCCATGGCACCGATCGGCGGGTTCAAGAACAGCGGCTACGGCCGTGAAAGCGGCATCGATTCGGTGCTGGCCTATACCGAGCTGAAGACCGTGTGGATCAACCTGTCCACCGCGCCCATGCCCGACCCGTTCGTGATGCGCTAAGAGGTAACACCCGATGATCGAACCTGGCATCTACAAAGACGTGATGGGCTCGTTCCCGTCCGGCGTGACCGTGGTCACCACCCTGGACGCGGATGGCGGCATTGTCGGCATCACCGCCAGTGCCTTCAGCGCGCTGTCGATCGACCCGGCGCTGGTGCTGTTCTGCCCCAACTACGCGTCCGATACCTACCCTGTGCTGCGTGACAGCAAGCAGTTCGCCATTCACCTGCTGTCTGCCGAACAGACCGCAGAAGCCTATGCCTTCGCCGGCAAGGGCAAAGATAAAGCCAAGCACGTGGAATGGCACCTGAGCGAACTGGGCAACCCGCTGCTGGCCAAGGCTACCGCGATCATCGAGTGCGAGCTGTGGCGCGAGTATGACGGGGGTGATCATGCGATCATCGTCGGCGCCGTGAAAAACCTGGTGCTGCCGGCCGAGCCGGTGACGCCCATGGTTTATCACAAGGGCAAACTGGGCGCCTTGCCGCCCCTGGGCTGACGTTGGCATAGCCGGGTTCGCCGTACAGCCCCCGGCCACCCAATCACATAGGAACACCGCGCATGAGCAACGAAAAATACGAGAAAGGCCTGCGAATCCGCACCCAGGTACTGGGTGAGGACTACGTCAACCGTTCTATCCAGAACGCCGACGAATTCACCAAACCGCTGCAGGAACTGGTCACCGAATACTGCTGGGGGCACGTGTGGGGCCGTGAAGGCTTGTCGCTCAAAGAACGCAGCATGATAAACTTGGCCATGATTTCCGCACTCAACCGGCCCCACGAGCTCAAGCTGCACATTCGCGGTGCACTGCGTAATGGCCTTAGCCGCGAGCAGGTACGCGAAATCCTGCTCCAGGTCGGCATCTACTGCGGCGTACCGGCCGCGGTGGACAGCTTCCGCCTGGCCCGGGAAGCGTTTGCCGAGGCCGATGCGGAGCCCACCCGTTAACACCGGGCTGTTCGAACCCGCGCAAGGAGCACCCCGGTTCATGGTGCTGTTGCGAGCGTGATCGGGCAGCCTCTTTCAGAGCGCACTTGATGAAACGCCAGCCACTCGACGACAGCTTCAAGGTCAACCGCAACCCCGTCACCCTGCGCGAAATCGTGCTCGACAAGCTGCGCGGTGCGATCATGAATTTCCACCTGCTGCCGGGCGATCGCCTGGTCGAGCGCGACCTCTGCGACCGCCTCGGGGTCAGCCGTACTTCGGTGCGTGAGGCCCTTCGCCACCTGGAGTCCGAAGGGCTGGTGGAGTTCGCAGACGCCAAGGGCCCTCGCGTGGCCATCATCACCCTCGAGGATGCCCGCGATATCTACGAGCTGCGCTGCGTGCTCGAGGGCCTGATCGTGCAACTGTTCACCCTCAACGCCAAGGCCAAGGACATCCGCGCCCTGGAACGTGCGCTGGAGGTAAACCGCGAGGCCCTGGAAGAAGGCGAACTGCAGCAAGTACTGGATTCGGTGCAGGGCTTCTACGACGTGTTGCTTGAAGGCTCGGGCAACCAGGTGGCAGCCCAGCAGTTGCGCCAGTTGCAGGCGCGCATCAGCTACCTGCGGGCAACCTCGGTGTCGCAAGTGAACCGCCGCGGCGCCAGCAACCTGGAAATGGAAAAGATGGTCGAGGCGATCAAGAGCGGTGACCCTGTGGTGGCCCACCAGGCCTGCGTAGAGCACGTACGCGCTGCGGCCAAGGTCGCCCTGGAATACCTGCGCCAGAAGCAGGACGACACCACCAAGGTGCGCGACATCGTCGAGCCCCTGGCCCTCAAGGAACCCCGCATAGGTCGCTGATCATGCCCAATGCCCCGCGCTACTGCCCACACTGCACAACGGAACTGGCACGGGGCGTTCCCACCGGCGATACCCACGAACGCTTGCACTGCAGCGGCTGTGGCTACATTCACTACATTAACCCCAAGATCATCGCCGGCTGCATCATCGAACGCGATGGCAAGTACCTGCTCTGCCAGCGCGCCATTCCACCGCGCCCGGGCACCTGGACCCTGCCCGCCGGTTTCATGGAGGCCGGCGAAACCACCGAGCAGGCAGCGCTGCGCGAGGTGTGGGAAGAAAGCGGCGTACACGCCGAAATCGTTTGCCCCTATTCGATTTTCAGCGTGCCGAAGATCAGCGAGGTGTACATCATCTTCCGCGCCATCGCCACCGAGGAAACCGGCCAGTACGGCCCGGAAACCCTGGCCTACCGGTTCTTCGAGCCCGACCAGATCCCCTGGGACGACATCTACTACCCCGCCATCCGGCAGATCCTCGAGCGCTATATTCTCGAGCGCCAGGCCGGGGTATATGGCATCTACACGGGCAATGACGACACCGGCAAAGTGCACTTCATTCGCTAGCGCACAAACTGCTCGCCAACCACGTGTTCTCGGTGCACCCTAGGGGCCTTTGTATTCACGACCGGCAGAACACATGGCGAAGTGGCTAGAGGGCGGTGGCCTCATGGGCGAGCGTATCCGTCAGCATGACTGGGCATCCACCCATCTGGGCCCGCTCGATGGCTGGCCCGATGCGCTCAAGACCACATTGGCACTGTGCCTGGCCTCGCGGTTCCCCCAAGCGGTGCTGTGGGGCCCCGACCTGACTACCTTTCACAACGACGCATTCTTGCCGATTCTCGGCGAGAAGCCGCTGGCGCTGGGCATGCCTTTCAGCGAAGTCTGGCGCGAGGCCTGGTCGGACATTCGCGTGCTGGCAGACCGCGCCATGGCCGGCGAGGCGGTGTTCATCGAGAACTTCCCACTGGTGATCAACCGCAATGGCACGCCGGAGCGGGCCTATTTCACGTTCTGCTACAGCCCCATCCGCGGCCATGACGGCACAGTGCTGGGCATGCTCGACACCGTCACCGAAACCACCGCCAACGTGGTCAGCAACCAGCGGCTGAAGTTTCTCGACAGCCTGGCACGGGCAGTCGCTGAAGCTTCAGCGCCCGAAGACATTCTGGCGATTACCACGCGCATGCTGGTGGAACACCTTGAGCTGTCCAGCTGCGCCTATGCGGTGATGCAGGCCGACCAGGACACCTTCACCATCTGCGGCGAAGCGGTGGCCCCCGGGGCCCCTCACCTGCTGGGCGATTACCAGTTGCATGACTTCGGCCGCCTGGCGGTGAACCGCCTGCGCAACGGCCAACCCCTGATTATCCACGACAGCCACCGCGAACTGGCCCCCGACGAGGCCGCCACTTTTGCGGCCATCGGCATCGCGGCCACCTGCTGCATGCCGCTGATAAAAGCCGGCAGGCTGACCGCGCTGATGGCCATCAACAACGGCGCGCCGCGCGCCTGGACCCCCTACGAGCGGGCGCTGATCAGTGAAGTGACCGAACGCAGCTGGGCGCATATCCAGCGGGCTCAGGCCCACGGTGAAGTGCAGCAGGCAATCGCAGCGCTGGAAACCCTCAACGCCAACCTCGAGCAGCGGGTCCAGGAGCGCACCGCCCAGTTGCTGCACACCGAGGCTGAGTTGCGCCAGGCGCAAAAACTCGAAGCCATCGGCCAGCTGACTGGCGGGGTAGCACATGACATCAACAACCTGCTGACCATCATCCGCGCGTCGCTGCATTTTCTGCAGCGCCCCAACCTGGATGATCAGCGGCGCGATCGCTACATCAAGACCATATCCGAAACCGTGGAACGCGGCGCCAAGCTCACAGGCCAGTTGCTGGCCTTTGGCCGGCGCCAGGCGTTGAACCCGCAGGTGTTCGAAGCCAGCGAGCGGCTGGAGGCAATGGCCGACATGTTCGATACGGCGGCGGGTGCGCGCATCCACGTGCAACTGCAACTGCCCGAGGCGCCCTGCCATATCCGTGCCGACATCAGCCAGCTGGAAACCGCCGTCATCAACCTGATGCTCAACGGCCGCGATGCCATGGGCGGAGCAGGCACACTGCAGCTGCGCCTGCTGGCCGATCAGCACCTGCCCGCAGCACAAGGCCAGGCGCCACAGGCAGGTGCCTTCGCGGCCATTTCGGTGAGCGACACCGGGGCCGGTATCCCTACGGAATTGTTCGAGCGTATCTTCGACCCCTTCTTCACCACCAAGGCACCGGGTGAAGGCACTGGCCTGGGCCTCTCGCAGGTGTTCGGCTTCGCCAAGCAGTCCGGGGGTGATGTCAAGGTCAACAGCATTGAGGGCCAGGGCACCACGTTCACGCTGTACCTGCCCCAGCAGGCGCAAGACGCTGCGTTACCGGGCGAACGTTAACGCTTGGCCGCCAGCAACTGCGCCACACTCTGCGCCAGTTCCATGCGCCGGTAAGGTTTGCGCAGTACCTCAAAGCCGCTCAACTGGGACGGCGTAAGGTTGGCGTAGCCGGTGATGATCAGCACCGGCAACTCGGCATGCCGCTGGCGCATCTGCTGGGCAAAACGCACCCCAGTCATGTCCGGCATCACGTGGTCGGTTACCAGCAGATCCGGCAACCAGCCCTTGTCTACCAGGCGCAGTGCGGCGGCCGCACTCGCCGCCTCGGTCACTTCATAGCCCAGGTCGCGCAGCTGCAGGGCTGTGGCATGGCGCACGATTTCCTCATCGTCCACCAGCAGCACCCGGCTCGGACGGGCGGCCGTCGGTGCTTCAGCGCTTTCACTGCCGCGGCAGGCAGCCGAGGCGTCGCTGGCCGGCAGCCACAGGGTAGCCTGGGTGCCCTGCCCCGGCGTTGAGCGGATGGCAAACCCTCCGCCGGACTGTACCGCCAGGCCCTGCACCATCGGCAGCCCCAACCCAGAGCCCTTGCCGATCCCCTTTGTCGAGAAGAACGGCTCCATGCAGCGGCGCACCTGCTCTTCGTCCATGCCGCAGCCATTGTCCCTGACCTCGATCCACACCAGGCGCTCTGCGGCCATGCCTTCTGGCGGTACAGGGCAATGCGGGTCATGCCCGGCAACGATCTGCAGGTAGCCCCCGTCCCCCGTGGCATCACGAGCATTGACCACCAGGTTGAGCAACGCCAGCTCCAGCTGGTGAGGGTCGACCACCACAGACGGCAGTGCCGGGTCGATATCCACGTGCACGGTCAGGGTGGGCCCGATGGAACGTGCCATCAGCTCACGCATGTCGTCCAGCAGTGTCGCCAGGCACACGGCCTGGGGCTTGAGTGTCTGGCGGCGGGCGAAGCTCAGCAGGCGCGCTACCAGGTTGCGGGCCCGCTCTGCAGCTTGCAGCCCGCCGTCGATCAGCCGCGGGGCACGCTCGGCGTTCGGCTGGCGGTGCAACAGCTCGAACGAGCCGATGATGGGCGTGAGCATGTTGTTCAGGTCGTGGGCGATGCCGCCAGTCAATTGCCCGATCATTTCCATCTTGTGGGCTTCATGCAGTTGCACCATGGCCGACTCACGCTGCGCCAGTGCGGCCGCCACGCGTTCTTCCAGGCTCTGGTTGAGCAAGTGCAAGGCACGTTCGGCGCGGGCATGAATGATGGCGGCCCAGGTTTGCTTGGCGGTTTCTTCCACCAATTGGCAGTCTTCCTCAAGGCACTTGCGCGCGTCGCGGAAGTACACGCCCAGCACCGCTTCCAGGCGGCCTGCACGCACCACCGGTACATGCAGGGCAGCGCCCAGGCCTGCCAGGTGCGGCGGTGCCTTGTCATACACCTGCAGCACCGTCTGCTCAGCCGCCAACTGCTCATGGAAGTCAGCACCGAAGGCCTGGTACGGGTGGGTACCGACCACTGAGGGCACACCGTCGACCCAGTCCTGGCTGACCGTGAAGCACTCGCCATCACCCTGGTCTTCCCCAAAACAGACCCGCGCAGCGCCAAGTTGCTCGGCCAGGCGTTGCACAGCGTAGGCCTCGATGCGCTCGGCACCGCCCAGCCCGGGCAACGTACGGCCCAACTCCAGCAAGAAGGCCTGGCGCTGCTGGAAGCGCACCCGCTCGGTGGTTTCCGATACCAGGCACAGGATGCCACCCACGCTGCCGTCTGCCTCGCGCACCGCGGAATAGGACACGTCGAAATACACCGTCTCGCCATGCCCACTGCGTTCTATATAGAAAGGGCGATCCTTGGCCGAGAATGTCTGGCCCGTTTCGCGCACCCCACGCAGCAACGGCTCAAGGTCGTCCCACAGCTCAGACCAGTTCTCCTGGGCGGGCCGGCCCAGGGCTTGGGGGTGTTTGTTGCCGATGGTGGGGGCGTAAGCGTCGTTGTACAGCGCTACATAGGACTCGCCCCAGAACAACACAACCTGCGCCTGGGCGGGCAACAGGGTGGCCATCACCGCTTGCAGGTGCGGTGACCAGCCATGGGGCGGCCCGAGCGGTGAATCGCCCCACTGCATCGACTGCATCAAACCGCCGATGGTGCCGCCGTTCAGCAGGAAGCACAGCGGTGGTTGCCCTGCATCCACAGGTAGTTGTTGAAGGGATTTCATTTCGGGGGAATCCGCGGCTTGTGCCATCCGTCTTCGGATAAGAGCGGCGCAACCGGCGTTCGTTCCACGTTCATTGAACGCTCGTTCAACGCCGACCTTCGGCGAGCATCCTTACAGCCAGTGCCGCCAGCACCGTACCCATCAACCACCGCTGAACCTGCTGGAACAGCGGGCGCCCCGCCAGGAATACGGCGATGGAGCCGGCCATCACCGCGATCAGCGCATTGACCGTTACGCTGATGGCGATCTGCAGCGAACCCAGTACCAAGGATTGTGCCAGCACACTGCCGTGCTCCGGGCTGATGAACTGCGGCATCAGCGACAGGTACATCACGGCGATCTTCGGGTTGAGCAGGTTGGTGACAAAGCCCATGGCGAACAAGCGGCGCGGGCTGTCGGCAGGCAGATCACGCACCTGGAACGGTGAGCGCCCACCGGGTTTGACCGCCTGCCAGGCCAGGTACAGCAGGTACAGGGCGCCGCCAATGCGCAAGCCGTCGTAGGCGTAAGGCACAGCCATGACCAGGGCAGTGATCCCCAGGGCCGCACAGAGCATGTAGAAGACAAAACCCATGGCCACACCGCCCAACGAGATCAGGCCGGCCATGCGGCCCTGGCAGATGGACCGCGAGATCAGGTAGACCATGTTAGGCCCGGGGGTGAGCACCATGCCCAGGGATATCAGGGCGAAGGCCAGCAGTTGGGTGGTATCGGGCATCAGGCACATCCTTGTCGCGCAATGGGAGGTGCCAGCTTAGCCGAAGCTGTTGCGCACGGGAATTCACCAGCGTACCGCCGGTACAGCTGTTTTTTCATGCCCTGTGTTGGCCCGCCACGCACCAGTTCGGCCCATGGGCAAGCAGGCGTCATCGGGCGAGGGGCTCTGCAGCGGGGCCTTCAGGGCACTGGCACCCTTCTTGCTGCCGTCCACCGCTTAAGCTTTTGTCAGCCTTAGGTTTTTTAAGGTTTATGGGTACATATTTACTAATTTCTCGTTACCCCCGCGCCCCGCATCATCGCTCCAACAAGAACGCGTTGCCCTTCGCCGGCACGCCCCCGGGCAGTTCCCGATGCCCTACCTTGCCTTGGAGTCAGTCATGACCAGTGCAGCCAGCTCGGCCCCCCTCATCGAAAAACACACGATCGGCTATGTGCCCCCGCAAGACCGCCATGGAAAGGTAAGGGATCTGTTCACACTGTGGTTCGGCGGCAACATCGCGCCGCTCCCCATCGTCACCGGCGCCCTCGGCGTGCAACTGTTTCACCTGAACCTGGTGTGGGGCATCGTTGCCATCCTGGTGGGCCACCTGGTTGGTGGTGTGCTGATGGCGCTGCATTCTGCCCAAGGCCCGCAAATGGGCATCCCGCAGATGATTCAAAGCCGCGCCCAGTTCGGTTCGCTCGGCGCGCTGCTGGTGGTGGTGATCGCCGGGGTGATGTACATCGGTTTCTTCGCATCCAACATCGTGCTTGCCGGCAAGTCCCTGCATGGCGTAGCCGAATCGGTACCGGTGCCCGTGGGTATCGTCATCGGTGCGCTGGGGTCGGGCATCATCGGCATCATCGGCTACCGCTTCATCCACGTGCTCAACCGTATCGGCACCTGGGTGCTGGGCATCGGTATCGTGGTGGGCTTCGGCTACATTTTCAGCCATGTGCAGAGTGACGACTTCCTCACCCGCGGCGGCTTCAACCTGGCCGGCTGGCTGGCCACCGTTTCACTTGCAGCCCTGTGGCAGATCGCGTTCGCCCCTTATGTTTCGGACTATTCGCGCTACCTGCCGGCTGATGTGAAGGTCAGTTCGACGTTCTGGACCACCTACCTCGGTTCGGCCCTGGGCTCCAGCCTGTCCTTCATATTCGGCGCCGTCGCTGTGCTGGCGATCCCGGCTGGCATGGACACCATGGAGGCGGTGAAGCTGGCCACCGGCAGCCTAGGCCCGCTGATGCTGGTGCTGTTCCTGCTCAGCGTCATCAGCCACAACGCCCTCAACCTGTATGGGGCAGTGCTGTCGATCATCACCCTGGTGCAAACCTTCGCCTACCGCTGGATCCCCACAGCCAGGAGCCGTGCGGTGCTTTCATTGATCGTGCTGGGCGCTTGCTGCGTGGCGGCGGTGTTCGCCTCGGCCGATTTCATCGGCCACTTCGTGGACATGGTGCTGGTGTTGCTGGTGGTGCTGGTGCCCTGGACGGCCATCAACCTCATCGACTTCTACGCCATTCACAAAGGCGACTACGACATTCAGTCGATCTTCCAGGTGGACGGCGGTATCTACGGCCGCTACAACCCGCAAGCCCTGCTGGCCTATGCGATCGGTATCGCCGTGCAGATCCCGTTCATGAACACCCCGCTGTATGTAGGCCCGATCTCCGAGCACATCAATGGCGCCGACCTGTCCTGGCTGGTTGGCCTGGCGGTCACCTCGCCGCTGTACTGGTGGCTGGCGAGCCGCGACAGCGCCTACCGTCGTCGCCAAACCAGCGCCAAGGTAGCACTGGGCCACTGACCGTACCGCTCAGCCGCCCTCAGGCAACAGGCTGCGGTCGAACATGAACGGCCGCTCGCCCTGAGGCGTGTACTGGTACAGCTGCTGCGGCCGCCCCAGCCGCGGCTGATTCTTCTGCCCGGTGTCCCTCACCCAGCCCAGCTCGCGCAGGCGCTCCAGCCGCTTGCGCAGCGAGGTGCCATTCACCGGCTGCCCCAGGCACGCCTGCACGGCGCCCAGCGCATCCAGCACGGTGAACCTCTCCCCCATCAGGTACAGCGGCAGGCTGCTGTATACCGTCTTGGCGGCCAGCCGATCACGGGCACCCTGCACCAGCAGGTTGTGGTCGAACGGCAGCAGCACCTTGCGGTCAACCACGCTGCCCAGGTCGAAGAAGCCCAGTTGCTCACCGTCTACCGCCTGTTGCGGGCCCAGCAATGCCAGGTAGCAGGTGCTAAGCGACCAGCCCCGCGGGTCGCGGAAGGCATTGCCTTCGGTGCCCACCTGCTCCAGGTAGCAGGGGGTTACCCGGGCTTTTTCACGCAAGGCGCGATCGGCAGCGCCATCCAGGCTGGTGTCAGGGATACGGCCATTGATGATGACCCCGGGCAATGCCCACTGGCCTGCATGGGGTTCACGCTCGCGGCGGTGCAGCAGTACCTGCAATTGCTGGCCATCGGGCGACAGGCGCAAGGCGACGATGTCGACGCTGGCCAGTACTTCGGCTGTACTCAAAGGGTGGCTCCTGGTTGATGGCCGTGATAATTCACCAGAGCAGCAAAGTAATGCAAGCTTAAAGCAATTATCAGATGCGGCTTGACACACATAATACACCAGGTGGATTATGTAGCCATTCCAGCGAGGAGATCCGCCATGAAGATCGCCAGTTTCGATGTCGATGCGCAAAACGGCTTCACCGCCAACGCCCCTCACGAACTGCCGGTGCCCGACGGCAACGAGATCGCACCCGACCTCAACGCCATGGCATTGCGCGCTGACGTGCGCCTTGGCAGCAAGGACGCCCACCCGGCCAACGCCAACTGGGTTGTGGCAGACCCTGCACATATGCTGCAACCGCTGAGCATGGCCAACGCCGACCTTACCTGGGTCAGCCACTGCGTACCCGGCACCCCCGGTTTCGAGCTGCTGCCGGGGCTGCCCGCCCCTATCGACTACGACTACTTCGTGTGGAAAGGCGTCGAACCCGACCTGCACCCCTACGGCGCCTGCTATCACGACCTGGCCGAGCGCCGTTCCACCGGTGTGATCGAATACCTCAAGGTGCAGCAGGTAGGTGCAGTAATCGTCGGCGGCCTGGCCCTGGATTACTGCGTCAAGACCACCGCCCGGCAATTGCGCCAGGCGGGCTTCCAGGTGCTGCTGTACCTGCCGGCCTGCCGCGCCCTCACCCAGGCCGGTGCCATCGAAACCTGCGGCGCGCTGGCAGCAGAGGGTGTGGTGCTGTGCGGCGATGAAGCCGCCCTCGACCACCAATTGGCTTTGATCAAGGAGCAGCGCTCATGAGCGACAGTGTTTTCGGCCCACGCATCATCCAGAATTTGCTGGACACCGACTTCTACAAGATCACCATGATGCAGGCGGTGCTGCACAACTACCCCAATGCCGAGGTGGAGTGGGAGTTCCGTTGCCGCAACGGCGAGAACCTGGCCCCATACCTGGCCGAGATCCGCTACCAGGTAGAGCAACTGGCCGAGGTCAGCGTCACCCAGGACCAACTGGCCTATCTGGAAAAAATCCCGTTCATCAAACCCGACTTCATCCGTTTTCTAAGCCTGTTCCGTTTCAACCTGCGCTACGTACAGGTTGGCCTGGACGATGCCGGGCAACTGGCCATTCGCGTTCGCGGCCCGTGGCTGCACGTGATCCTCTACGAAATCCCGCTGCTGGCCATCATCAGCGAAGTGCGCAACCGCTATCGCTACCGCGAAGTGGTGATCGAACAGGTGCGCGAGCGGTTGTACCAGAACCTCGACTGGCTCAAGGCCGAGGCCAGCGCCGACGAACTGGCGGGCTTCCAGCTGGCCGACTTCGGCACCCGCCGGCGGTTCTCGTACCGGGTGCAGGAAGAGGTGGTGCACATCCTCAAGCGTGACTTCCCCGGCCGCTTCGTCGGCACCAGTAATGTGCACCTGGCCCGCGAATACGAACTGCGCCCCATCGGCACCATGGCCCACGAATGGTTCATGGCCCACCAACAGCTGGGCCCGCGCCTGGTGGACAGCCAAGCTGCAGCCTTGGAGTGCTGGGTGCGCGAGTATCGCGGCCTGCTCGGTATCGCGCTGACCGACTGCATCACCATGGATGCCTTCCTTGGGGACTTCGACCTCTACTTCGCCAAGCTCTTCGACGGCCTGCGCCACGACTCCGGCGACCCACTCGCCTGGGCAGAAAAGGCCATCGCCCACTACGAGAAACTGGGTATAGACCCCATGAGCAAGACGCTGATCTTCTCCGACGGGCTGGACTTCACCAAGGCCCTGGCACTGTACCGGGCGCTGCACGGGCGCATTCAAGTGAGCTTTGGTATCGGGACCAAGCTGACGTGCGATATACCGGGCGTGGAGCCGATGAACATGGTGATCAAGATGACCGCGTGCAATGGCGCCCCGGTGGCCAAGATCTCGGACAGCCCGGGGAAGACGCAGTGCCGGGATGAGAACTTTGTGGGGTATTTGCGGCATGTGTTCAAGGTGGCGTGAACGGTTGCAGGGACGGCGGAGCGTAACTGAGGCGTGACGTTCGTGCTTAAGTAGGGCCACCCCCTCATGTTATGCTCTGACCCCGATTAGCCCGACTCAGGACGACATTCGACAATGATTTCTTTCAAGGACGTGATAACCGGAAATCGCGATGCCTGGAACGCGTCTGCGGCCCTCCATCGAAAAAGTGCAACTTGGCAGCATCTCGTCGAGAACGTAATCCGTGATGACTTTTCCTGCCTGGACTCGACGCTGACCGCGGCGCTCGAGCAGGTCGGTCTCTCTCAGAAATCGGTTGTGCAACTTGGGTGCAATAATGGCCGGGAGGCGCTTTCACTTTTTGCCCTCGGCGCCACTCAGGTGGTCGGTGTGGATCAATCCAGTGAGTTTCTAGCGCAGGCCAGGGAGCTGGCAGCGCTGTCGCCGCACTCGCCAGTGTTCATCGAAGCGGATATTCACAATCTTCCGAGCGATCTCGATGGCCGGTTCGACGTAGCCCTGATAACTATCGGCGTCCTCAACTGGATGCCAGACATGAGGGTATTTTTCACTCATGTTGCCAAGGTGCTGAAACCGGGTGGCGTCCTGCTGGTTTATGAAACCCACCCGTTTCTAGAGATGCTGAACCCTGGATCGGTCGATCCTTGGCGGGTTGAGCACTCCTACTTCCAAACAGAACCCTTCATAGAGACAAGTGCGATCGTGTACGAAGGGGAAGGTGCGGAAATTGAACATCCATCGTATTGGCATATTCACACCCTGGGTGAGGTATTGACCGGCATAGCCAAGGCTGACTTCAGGCTCATCCGTTTCACTGAATTCCCCCACTCCAACCGTGAAGAGACTTACGCTGTTTATGAAGACCCGCGCACCCAGGTACCGATGTGCTTCATCCTGATTGCAGAAAATCGCTCGGGTGTCTGACGCACCAGGTGAACGCCTCAACAGTGCTCACAACTGCAACGCCCGTATCGAAGTTGTAATCGCCCGCGCGCACTCCAGCACTGCGGGCCCTAGCCGCCGCTCCGCTTCCTCCACCGTCCACCGGCTGGTGGGCGCCACCACGTGCACTGCCGCCACGGGCAAACCCTCGCTGTTGCGCACGGGCGCCGCCAGGGCCATGTCCCCGAGGAACAATTCCTCGCAGTTGGTCGAAAACCCGTCCCTGCGCGCCAGGTCGACTTGCTCGATGATGTCGTCCAGGCCAACCCGTGTCTGGCGCGTGTGCTGCACGAAGGTGCAGCCGCTCAGGTGTTCATGGGCCTGCTCGCGCGGCAATGCGCTCAGGTATGCACGCCCGGAGGCCGTGCAGTACATGGGGATACGGCTCCCAAGGGGCATATGGATGGGGATGAACTTGGGGCCCACGAACCGGGCCACGTAGATCATGTCGTCTGCCACCGGCTCGGTCAGGTTGGTGGTTTCGCCGGTCACCTGGGCAAGCTCTGCCAAAAACGGGTTAGCCACGTCTACCAGGGTGTTCGATGCCAGGTAGTTGTAACCAATCTCCATCACTTCGGGCGTTAGCTGAAAACGCTTGGTGATTGCGTTCTTGCGCACGTAGCCAAGGGCCTCGAGGGTGTGGACCATGCGCTGGGCGGAGCTTTTATTGATGCCGGCTGCCTGGGCAACTTCAGCCAGGTTCATTGTTCTGCGCCGCGCATTGAACGCCTTCAAAACCGCCAACCCCTTCTCAAGGGATTGATTAAACAGGGCATTTTCAATGTCACTCACGGTTTTTCACCCCATGCATATCGGTATGCGATATTTATAAATCTCTTTACGATCTTTGTAAATCAATTATATTCGACTCAAGGCCCCTGCCCTGATCCAAGGCCTCACTCTTTCGATAACGACAAAAATCACGAAATCAGGAGTCCACCCCATGCGTTCACAACTTCGTGCACTCACTTGCGCTGCAGCCCTGGCAGCCAGCTTCATTACCGGCACTGCCTTCAGCGCAGACACCTACCGGGTCGGTGCCACCGCCACCGGCGTGCCTTTCACGTTCCTGGATGTGAAGAGCAACCAAATACAAGGGATGATGATCGACTCAGCGCAGGCCATCGCCAAGGCAGGCGGGTTTGACGTGACCATCTTGCAGAACAACTTCTCGGCACTGATCCCCTCACTCACGGCCAACAAGATCGACATCATTTCTGCAGCCATGCTTAAAACCCCAGAGCGGGAGAAAGTGGTGCAGTACTCCAAGCCGGTGTATGAGTACGGCGAGGCGCTGGTGGTCAACCAGGATGACAACGGCACGTACACCAGCATGGACGACTTCAAGGGTGAAGTGGTAGGCGCGCAAGTCGGCACGGTGTTCATCGACGAGCTCAAGCGACGTGGCATCTACAAGGAAGTCAGGGGGTATGACTCCATCTCCGACCTGCTGCGCGACCTGGCCCTGGGGCGAATCAAGGCGGGCTTTGCCGACAAGCCAATCCTCACTTACCAGGCGTCTCAAGGCCTGCTGAAAAAAGTACGCCTGGTTGACGGCTACAAACCCAGCCTCAACGGCGAAGTGTGCCTGATCGTACGCAAAGGCGACCAACAGCTGCTGGAACAGATCAACCGCGGCATCGATGCGGTGAAAGCGGACGGCACGCTGGATGCGATCATCGCCAAGTGGCACATCAACTGACGCCATCACGCGCGTCAGGCGCCTACCGGACAAGCGGGTACTTCTATGTTTCTGCAGAACGCTCTGGACTTTCTCCCTGTGTTGCTGGAAGGGGCAGTGGTCACGGTTAAAGTGACTGCGCTGTCGTTCATTCTAAGCTCGGTCATCGGGCTGGTGTTTGCCCTGATGATGGTGTCGAACAGCAAGCTCATCGCCAGGACCGGCTACACACTCGTCAACATCATCCGCGGGCTGCCGATCATCGTGCAGCTGTTCTACATCTACTTCGTGCTGCCCGACTTCGGCATACAGCTGAGTGCGTTTCAAGCGGGTGTGATCGGCCTGGGCATCGCCTATTCGGCTTACCAGGCCGAGAACTTCCGCGCGGGTATCCAGGCAGTGCAGCAAGGGCAGATCGAGGCCGCCGAATCGATCGGCATGCGCGGGGCGATGATCATGCGCCGGGTAGTGCTGCCACAGGCCTTCAAGATCGCCCTGCCACCCTACGGCAATACCCTGGTGATGATGCTCAAGGATTCCTCGCTGGTGTCCACCATCACCGTGGCGGAAATGACCCGGGCCGGCCAGCTGATCGCATCGTCCACCTTCGAGAACATGACGGTTTATACCTTGGTGGCCCTGCTCTACCTGGCGTTGAGCCTGCCACTGTCGTATGGGTTGCGGCGGCTGGAAGCCCGCCTTGGGACGAGGAACACTGCATGATCAGTATCAAGGCGCTGCACAAAAGCTATGGGTCCACCCGCGTGCTCGAGGGTATCGACCTGGAAGTGAACAGCGGCGAAGTGGTGTGCCTGATCGGGCCCTCCGGCTCGGGCAAGTCCACCCTGCTGCGCTGCATCAACGGCCTGGAAACCTACGAGGGTGGCGACATTCTGGTGTCGTCCGAGCGGGTAGACCGGCACGCCAGGTCGATCCACACCATCCGTACCGAAGTGGGCATGGTGTTCCAGCGCTTCAACCTGTTCCCACACCGCACTGCCCTGCAGAACGTGATGGAAGGCCCGGTGTACGTGAAGAAAGAGAGCCCGACCGCCGCCCGCGCGCACGCGGTGGAACTGATGGAAAAGGTGGGCCTTGGCCATCGCCTGGATGCCTACCCGGATCAACTGTCGGGTGGCCAGCAGCAACGCGTGGCGATTGCACGGGCCTTGGCCATGCGGCCCAAGGCGATTCTGTTCGACGAACCTACCTCCGCGCTCGACCCCGAACTGGTGGGCGAAGTGCTGGGCGTTATGCGCACCTTGGCCAAAGAGGGCATGACCATGGTAGTGGTCACCCACGAGATGGCCTTCGCCAGGGAGGTTTCCGACAAGGTGTGCTTCCTGTACGGCGGCAAGATCGTGGAAGCGGGTGTGCCCCAGGATGTGTTCGGCCGCCCTGCTCACCCGCGCACCCAGGATTTCCTGCGCCGTCTTCTCAACAGCAGCGAGCCACAGGCATGAGCGTACAGTCATTTTCCATGCCCCCGTCCCTGTGGGCTGCCACGGCGCAGCCAGGGCCGCAAACGCCGCCGCTGACAGAGGACAAACAGGTCGATGTGGCCATTGTCGGGGCCGGTTATACGGGCCTCACCACAGCGCTGCATTTGGCTAGCGCCGGCACAGCCACCTGCGTACTGGATGCAGGTGAGCCAGGCTGGGGTGCCTCGGGGCGTAACGGCGGGCAAGTGATTCCGGGCCTGAAGTACGACCCGGACGAGCTGATGAAGCTGTTCGGTGATGAAAAAGCGGAGGCGATCATTCGCGTTGCCGGGGGTGCTGCGGATGAAGTGTTCAAGCTGATCGACCGCTACGGCATCGACTGCGATGCGGTACGCCAGGGCTGGATACAACCTGCCTGCACCCCAGCGGCCATGCGCGCCATCGAACAGCGGGCCCAGCAGTGGCAGCGCAGGGGCGTTGCGGCTGAGCTGCTCGATGCACGCGGCGCTGCTGCCCGCATCGGCAGCCAGGGCTACCTGGGCGCCTGGGTCGACCCCCGCGCCGGCAGCGTGCACCCGCTGAAGCTGGCACGGGGGCTGGCCCGTGCCGCACTCCATCACGGCGCTGCAATACATGGCCGTACCCGCGTCACCGGCCTTAAACGCGAGGGCAGCCAATGGGCGCTCACCACCGAACAGGGCGCCCGGGTCACCGCGCACCGTGTGGTGCTGGCGACCAACGGCTATTCGGATGACCTGTGGCCCGGCCTGAGGCAAACCCTCATCGCGGCCAACAGCTTCATCGTGTCCACACCGGTGCTACCCACAGCACTGGCGCAGCAGATCCTGCCGCAGGGCGAAGTCTGCTCGGATGCCCGCCGCTTGCTGCTGTACTACAAAAAGGACGCGCAAGGGCGGCTGCTGCTAGGCGGCCGCGGGCCGTTTTCCGAGCCGCGCTCACCAGACGACTTCAACCAGCTCAAGCGCGCCGTCACGGCCTTGTTCCCGCAGCTGGAAGGGATCGGCTTCGAGCATCACTGGAGCGGCAGGGTGGCACTGACCCGGGACTTCCTGCCGCACGTGCACGAGCCGGCGCCAGGGCTCAGCATTCTGCTGGGCTACAACGGCCGCGGCATCGCCATGTCGACAACGCTGGCCCGGCATTTGTCGGGTCACCTGCTGGGCGCCTCGAATGACCTGGTGTTTCCGGTCACGCCCGTCAACCCGATCCCGTTTCATGGTTTGCAGCGCCTGTACCTTGGCGCGGGCATTGCCTGGTATCGGTTGCTGGACACCTTTGGTTGAACGGTCAGCTGAACAAATAGCCGTCGCAGTGGCGCCGCTGCGGCTAAGCTTGCATCTCTCGCACACGCTGAAGAGGACTGGGTATGCAAAGCACTGCCTACGAAGGTGGCTGCCTGTGCGGCTGGATCAGGTACAAAGCCCTGGCCCCCGTGATACAGCCACACACCTGTTCGTGCAAAACGTGCCAGCGTCATACCGGTGCCGTGACGGCGGTATGGGTAGAGTTCGCACAGCAGAGCGTCTCATGGTTGGGTGCGGGTGGCGTGCCTTCCTTATTCAGGTCATCAGATTTCTCTAGCCGGGCGTTTTGCAGCCGGTGTGGCAGTTCCGTCGGAGCCATTGACGATGATTCGACGGTCGCATTGCTCGTGGGTGGTTTTGACGACAATGACCTGGCAGAGCTGCAACCGAGGTTTCATGCGTTCGAAGACAAGCAGCCCCGGTGGTGGTGTGACGCCGGCACGAGATCGGGGCTGCTATAGGTTGCAGAACAAACAGCACTGATGTCCCGTACACCGCTCAACGCGCTTCAGACCCCACCTGCCCGATACAGAGCTCGTAAAACCGCGCTGCCACCCGCGATGGGCTGGCAGCATGGGGCATCAGGATTGAAAACCGCCTGACCAGCGCCTGTGGCGCGATGGGTATTCTGCACAGGGCGCCATCCTCGTGCCGGATCGACATGGCCGATACAAAGCCGATGCCCATGCCCGCACGCACCGCCTCCTTCACCCCTTCTACCCCCGCAATCTCCAGGGCCACTCGCATCGCCACCCCACTGCGGGCGAAGGCCCGCTCAACGATCTGCCGCACCCCGGAGCCACCCTCGCGCAGCACCAGCGGGTAAGCCCCCAGTGCTGCCATGGTTTGCGAAGCCGTGCCAGCCAGCGGGTGGCCGCTAGGCACGATGGCGACAATCTCGTCTTCGCGCCACGCTGTGACCTCGGTGCCCACGGGCAATGCCTGGCCAGCCGGGCCCTCGATCATTGCGATGTCTACGTTGTCCAGCGCTGCCAGAATCTCGGCAGTGTTGCCCTGGGTGGTGGTGATGAGCACGTCAGGGTAGCGCGCCTGGAAGTCGGCAATCAGATAGGGCAGCAGGTAGCTGGCTGGCGTGGTACTGGCACCGATGCTCAAGGTGCCCCGCTCCAGCCCGCGCATGGCTTCCCGCAGCGCCTGGGCCTGGCGGTAGGTGTCGCGCAGGCGTGTGGCGTGTGCCAGCAACTGCAGGCCGGCGTCGGTGAGCTTTACCCCGCGGCCCGCCCGTTGATACAGAGGCTCGCCAAAGGTCTCCTGCAGCACCTTCAACTGCCCCGACACGGCGGGCTGGGACAGATGCAGTGCCTGCGCCGCGTGGCTGATGTTGCCATACTGGGCGACGGTGGCGAAGGTTATAAGCTGGTCTGGTGTCATGAAAGTAAAGTATCAGCTGTGGAGATATTTGCCATTTCAAATTGCGATTTTTTATAAGCTTATAACCAGATTATCGTGGCCCTGTCTTATCCCCTGCCAGGTGAATGCCATGATCACGTCTTCCACCCCCTCGGCGGCAACCCCGGTACTGACCACCCGCGGTCGGCTCAACGGTGTGCTGTTCGTGGCACTCTTCGCCCTCGCTGTCACCCAACTGGCCGCCATGCCCTTCATCGCCGGCCTTGGCATCAGCCCGCTGATCGTCGGCATTGTTGCGGGTGCCCTGTATGGCAATGCGTTGCGCGAGGGGCTGCCGGCCAGCTGGGCTGCAGGTGTGAACTTTTCTGCACGCGGCCTGCTGCGTATCGCCGTCGCCCTGTTCGGGCTGCGGGTAAGCCTGCAGGAGATCGCTCAGGTGGGTTGGCCAGGGCTGCTGGTGTCTGTACTGGTGGTGGGTAGCACACTGTTGATCGGCCTGTGGTGCGGCACCCGGCTGCTGGGACTGGACCGCGACACAGCCCTGCTCACGGCCGCAGGCAGCGCGATCTGCGGCGCTGCGGCAGTGCTGGCATTCGAGTCGGCGCTGCGCAGCGCGCCACACAAAAGTGCCATGGCGGTGGGCAGCGTGGTGCTGTTCGGTACCGTGTCAATGCTGCTGTACCCGGTGCTGGTCAACAGCGGCTGGCTGCACCTTGATACCCTGGCCGCCGGGCTGTGGGTGGGCGGCACACTCCACGAAGTGGCGCAAGTGGTGGGAGCAGCCAGCAACATCAGCCCGCAGGCTACCCATATTGCCACGATCGTGAAGATGACCCGGGTCATGATGCTGGTGCCGGTGCTGCTGCTGGTGGGTGTGTGGGTGAACCGCACACGCCAGGCCGGGCTGGCCCAAGGTAAAGGCCGCATCAACGTGCCGTGGTTCGCCTTTGGCTTCCTCGCACTGGTGGTGGTGAACTCGCTGCAGGTACTGCCGGCAAGCTTTACCCAGGCCGTAAATGGGTTGGACACCTTCGCGTTGACCATGGCCATGACTGCCCTGGGCATGGAGACGCGTATCGATCAGATCCGCCAGGCAGGGCCGCGGGCACTGATTACCGGGGCGATCCTGAACCTGTGGCTGCTGGTCGGCGGCCTGGGCATCACACTCGGCGTGCTGAAGCTGCTGGGGTAATGGGCCATTTGGAGGCTTTTTTTCTACCCCCCTCGTTGCCGCCCACATTTCTCGGTATGGTGTTGTCAAAGAAGGATGTTTTACCCGCACAGGAAAGACTTAGATGCCTCAACGCCATGTCATCAATGCATCCGTCAGCCCCAAAGGCAGCCTGGAGACGCTGTCACAACGTGAAGTGCAGCAACTGAGCGAAGCCGGCTCCGGCAGCCTCTACACCTTGTTCCGCCAGTGCGCCCTGGCCATTCTCAACACCGGCGCCCATGTCGACAATGCCAAGACCATCCTCGAGGCCTACCAAGACTTCGAAGTGCGTATCCACCAGCAGGACCGTGGCGTACGCCTGGAGCTACTGAACGCCCCCGCCGACGCGTTCGTCGATGGCGAGATGATCGCCAGCACCCGTGAAATGCTGTTCAGCGCCCTGCGCGACATCGTCTACACCGAGAGCGAACTGGCCAGCCAGCGCATCGACCTGGAAAGCTCCCAGGGCATTACCGATTACGTCTTCCACCTGCTGCGCAACGCCCGCACCCTGCGCCCGGGCGTGGAACCGAAGATGGTGGTGTGCTGGGGTGGCCACTCGATCAGCACCGAGGAATACCAGTACACCAAGAAGGTCGGCCACGAGCTGGGCCTGCGCAAGCTGGATATCTGCACCGGCTGCGGCCCGGGTGTGATGAAGGGCCCCATGAAGGGCGCCACCATCGCACATGCCAAGCAGCGCATGCCGGGCAGCCGTTACCTGGGCCTGACCGAGCCGGGGATCATCGCCGCCGAGGCGCCTAACCCGATCGTCAACGAGCTGGTCATCCTGCCGGATATCGAAAAACGCCTTGAAGCGTTCGTGCGTGTCGGCCACGGCATCATCATCTTCCCGGGCGGTGCGGGCACGGCGGAGGAATTCCTCTACCTGCTGGGCATCCTCATGCACCCGGACAACCAGGATGTACCGTTCCCTGTGGTACTGACCGGCCCCCGTAGCGCCGAGCCCTACCTGCAGCAATTGCATGCGTTTGTCGGCGCGACCCTGGGCGAGGCAGCGCACCGGTTCTACCAGATCATCATCGACGACCCGGCAGAGGTTGCCCGGCACATGGTGGAGGGGCTCAAGCAGGTGAAGCAGTTCCGCCGTGAACGTAACGATGCGTTCCACTTCAACTGGCTGCTCAAGATCGAAGAAAGCTTCCAGCGGCCGTTCGATCCCACGCACCAGGCAATGGCCGACCTGGCGCTGCGCCGCGACCTGCCGCCGCACGAACTGGCGGCGAACCTGCGCCGGGCGTTTTCGGGCATCGTGGCGGGTAACGTGAAGGACAAAGGGATCCGCCTGATCGAGGAGCACGGGCCCTACCAGATCCGCGGCGACAGCGCTGTGCTGGACCCGCTGGGGCGTTTGCTGCAGGCGTTTGTCGACCAGCACCGGATGAAGTTACCCGGTGGGGCGGCGTACGTGCCTTGTTACCAAGTGGTGACCTGACCCACCCAACTGCCGCTGCATAAAAGGCAAACCACAGTACTCACGGGCAAAAATAACTGCGCCTGGGCACACAGGCTGAACGTTCCTGGCCCCACGCAAGTCGCAGCACTAAGACACAGACCACTGTGCGCACCCGACCCGTGAGGACCTGCACCATGACCGCAACCCCTGACCAGGGCGCCCTACAGCGCCCTTTGCAGATGACCATCAACGGTGAGCACAAAACGCTGACCGTACACCCCTGGACCACCCTGCTCGACCTGCTGCGCGAACAGCTGGACCTGGCCGGCACCAAGAAAGGCTGTGACCACGGCCAGTGTGGCGCCTGCACGGTACTGCGCGATGGCAAGCGAATCAACGCCTGCCTGACCTTGGCGGTGATGTGTGAAGGTGCCGAGCTGGTCACTATCGAAGGCCTGGCCGACGGCGACCGCTTGCACCCCATGCAGCAAGCCTTCATCACTCAGGATGCGTTCCAGTGCGGGTATTGCACCCCAGGGCAGATCTGCTCGGCGGTGGGTCTTGCCAATGAAGGGCGTGCCCACAACCGCGATGACATCCGTGAACTGATGAGCGGCAACCTGTGCCGCTGCGGCGCCTACAGCAACATCGTTGCTGCGGTGGAAGAAGCCTTGCCCTTGATCAAAGGGGCACGCCCATGACCCCTTTCAGCTATCACAAGCCGGCGTCACTCGATGAGGCCGTGAGCCTTGCAGGCCCGTCATCACGCTTCATTGCCGGGGGCACCAACCTGGTCGACCTGATGAAGGAAAACGTCGAGCGCCCTGAACACCTGATCGACATCACGGGGCTGGCCCTGAAGGCGATCGAGGAAACGCCCGAAGGTGGCGTAATGATCGGCGCGCTGGTCAGCAACGCCGACCTGGCCTGGCACCCGCTTGTCGAAGCGCGCTACCCCTTGCTGGCCCAGGCCATTCTGGCCGGCGCGTCCCCGCAGCTGCGCAATATGGCCAGCACCGGCGGCAACCTGCTGCAACGCACCCGTTGCTATTACTTCTACGACACCGGGACCCCTTGCAACAAGCGCGAGCCAGGCAGCGGATGCCCCGCGCGCCAAGGCCTCAATCGTATGCACGCCATCCTCGGCGCTAGTGATGACTGCGTAGCCACACATCCTTCGGACATGTGCGTGGCACTGGCCGCACTCGCGGCAGTTGTGCACGTTCACGGGCCCGCAGGGGCGCGGCAAATACCGTTTGCCGATTTCCATCGCCTGCCTGGGGACACGCCGCAGCGCGACAACCAGCTTGCCCAGGATGAGTTGATCACCGGCATCGAGCTGCCCGCTGAGCCGTTTGCAGCGCACTGCCGCTATATCAAGGTGCGTGACCGCGCTTCGTATGCCTTTGCCCTTGTGTCGGTGGCGGCTGCGTTGCAGATCGAGAAGGGAGTTATTCGCGAGGCGCGCCTGGCGTTGGGTGGTGTCGCACACAAGCCATGGCGAGACCCGGCAGTGGAAGCCCTGTTGCAGGGTAAACCCGCCAGCACCGAGCTGTTCACTCACGCTGCCGATGCCCTGCTGCAGGCGGCAAAGCCGCTTGCCCAGAACGGCTTCAAAGTGTCGCTTGCGCGCAACGCCATTATCCGCGCACTGAGCGAGGCCTGCGCAGCCGACAACAGCCTGGGGGAGATGCAATGAACAGTGTCGTGGGAACACCCATGGACCGCGTGGACGGCGCGGCCAAAGTCACCGGCCAGGCCCGTTATGCCGCCGATTACCCGCAAGAAGGCCTGCTGCATGCCAGCGTGGTGTCCAGCACCATCGCCCGTGGCCGGGTGGTGAAGGTGAACAGCGAAAAGGCCCTGCAAGTGCCGGGCGTGGTCGCCGTGCTGGACCATACCAACCGGCCGCACGTGTCCAGCTACGATGACGACTACAGCGACGACGACGCCGCCGAAGGCTCGCCCTTCCGCCCATTGTTCAATGATCGCGTACTGTACAGCAGCCAGCCGCTGGCGCTCGTGATTGCAGACACCCTGGAGCTGGCCCGCTACGCCGGCTCACTCGTGACCATTGAGTACAGCCAGCAAGCGCATCAATCCGACTTGCTCGCTGCGCTACAGCAAACCCACGAAGCCCCCGCTGAAACACCAGAACCTCGCGGTGATTTTGCAGGGCATTTCGCGGGGGCCGATGCCAAGGTGGACGTGACCTACCTGACCGCCAACGAGCATCACAACCCCATGGAGCCCCACGCCTCGACGGTGTGCTACCAGGCCGACGGCAGCCTGGTCATCCACGACAAAACCCAGGGCACGCAGAATTGCCAGGAATACCTGCACAACATCTTCGGCCTGCCCAAAGACAAGCTGCGGGTCAAAGCGGCTTTCGTCGGTGGCGCTTTCGGCTCCGGCCTGCGCCCGCAGTACCAGCTGCCGCTGGCGGTGATGGCCGCGCTGCACCTCAAGCGGTCGGTGCGGCTCACCCTCACGCGCCAGCAAATGTTCACTTTCGGCTATCGCCCACGCACCCAGCAACGCCTGCGCCTGGGCGTGGATAAACGCGGAGCCCTGGTCGCCATCGGGCACGATGCCATCGGCCAGACATCGCGCTTCGAAGACTTCACCGAACACCTGGTGGAGTGGAGCGGCATGTTGTACCAGTGTGACAACGTGGCGTTGAGCTACCGCCTGGCGCCGCTGGATGTCTACACCCCCCTGGACATGCGCGCCCCAGGCGCAGGCTCCGGGGTACTGGCATTGGAGTGCGCGATGGACGAACTGGCCAGTGCCGCCGGGCTGGACCCGGTGGAACTGCGCAAGCGCAACTTCGCCAGCCACAATGGCAACGAGGGCAAGCCCTACTCGAGCAAGGAGTTGCTTGCCTGCTACGAGCAGGGTGCCGAGCGCTTTGGCTGGGCCCGGCGGCAGGCCACGCCCGGGTCCATGCGCGACGGTAACCAGCGCATCGGTTGGGGCATGGCGGGTGGTGTGTGGGAGGCCATGCAGATGAAGGCCAGTGCCAAGGCCAGCCTGGACAGCACCGGGCACCTGACTGTCAGCAGTGCGACCACTGACATCGGCACAGGGACGTACACGGTGATGACCCAGATTGCGGCCGATGCCGCGGGTATCGACGTAGGTAAGGTGACGTTCAAACTGGGCGATTCTTCGTTGCCTACCGCGCCGTTGCAAGGGGGCTCGTTCACCGTGTCTTCGGTTGGCTCTGCGGTACGCCAGGCGTGCCTGACGTTACGCGAGCGGCTGATCGAACGTGCCCGCCAGCAGCGGCCTGACTTGGCAAGCGAAGCGGATACCGCTTTCACCCTTGAAAACGGCCAGGTGAAGGCCGGCAAGCATTCAGTCCCGTTGGCTGAACTGCTGGCCGTGGACCCGCAGCAATGCCTGGAGGTGCAGGTCGAAGCCAACCCGGACGACAAGCGCAAGCCCTACTCCACCGCTACCCACTCGGCCGTGTTCGTGGAGGTGCAGGTGGACGACGACCTGGGCACGGTCCGCGTTACCCGAGTGGTCAGCGCGGTGGCGGCCGGGCGCGTTGTCAACCCAAAGACCGCACGCAGCCAGATACTCGGAGGCGTTGTCTGGGGCGTCGGCATGGCGCTGCATGAAGAAAGCCAGACCGACCATGCCCTGGGGCGCATCCTCAACCACAACCTGGCTGAGTACCATGTGCCGGTGAACGCCGACATCGGCGACATCGACGTCATCTTCGTCGAGGAAGACGACCGCGTGGTCAACGCGCTCGGTTCCAAGGGGGTGGGTGAAATCGGCGTGGTGGGGGTGGCGGCAGCGGTGGCCAATGCCATCTACCATGCCACCGGCAAACGCGTGCGTGAGTTCCCCATCACGCTGGACAAACTGATCTGAACGGGCTGGGCCCTCTGGAGCATTCCCATGTCACGCTTGGGCTTTGCCTGTATGTACCGGCACCCTCACCGCAGCCTGGCGGTGAAGGCGCTGGAAACCATCGAACGCACGTTCAACCCGCGGACCACCACCTTGCGTTGGGTCAGCGGGGCCAGCCAGGAGGCGGCCCGCGCCAAACTGCTCGAGCTGGTGCAGCACAACCTCGACGCCCAGCTTCGGCTGCTGGCCTATGTCAGCGAGCTGCCCCCTGCCCTGCGCATGTTGCGGCTGAGCAGTGACCTATTGCCTTTGTACAGCCACCCCAGCGTGGCGCATGTGTACCAGGAAGCCGATTTTCAGGGTCTGATGGCTGAGCGGTTTGCGGCGATCGGTGCCCTGGCGCGCCAGCAGGATATTCGGCTGTCGTTCCATCCTGGCCAGTACTGCGTACTGGGCTCGGATCGCCCGGAGGTGGTGGAGAACAGCCTTGCCGAGTTCGAATACCACGCAGACATGATCCGCATGATGGGCTACGGCAAGGTATTCCAGGACTTCAAATGCAATATCCACATTGCAGGCCGCCTGGGGGGTGAAGGCATCCGGCATGTGTGGCCGCGGCTGTCTCAGGTGGCTCGCAACGTGATCACGTTCGAGAACGACGAAAAAACCTATGGCCTGGATGACTGCCTGGCACTGGCCGACCTGGCACCGGTGGTGCTGGATATCCACCACTGCTGGATTCACGAGGGCGATTACATCGACCCCGCCGACCCACGGGTGGCGCGGGTGATCGACAGCTGGCGCGGTGTGCGCCCCACGATGCACTACTCGCAACCCCCTGAGCACCTGCAGGCATTAGGCTTCACCGCCGAGCGCAAACTTGTGATGGATGAGTTGCTGGCGCAGGTGAACAAGCGCGACCTGTATGCGCACAGCGCAATGATGTGGAACGACTGGACCAACCGCTACGCGCTGCAGTTCACCCAATGGTTCGACATCATGTTCGAATGCAAGGACAAGAATCTGGCAACCCTGGACTACTACCACCGTTACCTGGCCTGAGCTACGGCCCCCGGCAGCCTTCACTCGCTGCCGGTTCGGCCCTCGGTTTCCACACAGCCATTGCGGCACGTGCACTCGTATTCCGCCTGCGCGCGGGTGGGCAGGTTCAGGCTCAGCCGTATTTTGTCCTGGGTATCGTAGAGGTCATACCCTTCCCCCAGTGCGGATGGAAAGCCGATGCGTCGTGGGTGTATTTCTCGTATCAACGGTACAGCGGGAACCACAACGAAGCGCGTCTGCATGATCGTCCCTCTCCGGCAGTACCTTAGTATTAGTCCTGCTATGAGAAAGCATCAAGCATACTCATGCAATTAGGCGCCCGATTGCCGGTTGCACTGACCTACGGTTAGTGGCTGGCCCTGACGCATCGTTCAACGGCAGTTTCAGACGCTGCGGGTAAGCCCGCCATCCACCCTGATGTTCTGGCCTGTTATATAGGCGGCGCCGTCGCTGGCCAGGAATCCGACCGTGGCGGCAATCTCACCGCTGCTGCCGTAACGCTTGAGCGGCACGCTGTCGCGGCGCTGATCGGTGGCGGGCAAGCTGTCGATCCAGCCTGGCAACACATTGTTGATGCGAATGTTGTCGGCGGCGTAGGTGTCGGCGTAGATCTTGCTGAAGGCAGCCAGGCCCGCGCGCATCACCGCCGAGGTGGGGAACAGGTCACTGGGTTCGAAGGCCCAGGCGCTGGAGATATTGATGATGACCCCGCTTTGCTGACGCTGCATCACCGGTGTCACCAGCCGCGTGGGGCGGATCACATTGAGCAGGTAGGTATCCATGCCCAGGTGCCAGTCGTCATCACTGATGTCTAATATCGGCCCCCGGGGGCCATGGCCGGCACTGTTGACCAGTACATCGATGCGGCCCCACTTGCGCACCACTCCCTCGACAAGGCGCTGGAGGTCATCTACCGACTGGTTGCTGCCAGTGATGCCGAAGCCACCCAGCTCCTCAGCCAATGCTTCGCCCTTGCCAGATGACGACAGGATGCCGACCTTGAAACCGTCCTCGGCAAGCCGGCGGGCTGCCGCTGCGCCCATGCCGCTACCGCCTGCCGTGATGATCGCTACCTTTTCAGTTGCCATGTTGCCTCCAGTATTCGCGGTAAATGCGTGAACTCACGGTAGCAGCGATACCAAGGTGCAGGTAGGCAGCCGGCACTGGGCTAGGCAGTAGGTTTTCTATCGACGGCTTCGGTTTGCAACCAGTCGATCACCGCCTGCAACGTAGGGTGAGGCCGGCCCTTGCGCGGCCAGACCAGATAGAACGCCTTGTCCAGCTGCAGTTGCTGGGGCAGCGCCAACGCCAGCCTGCCGGCGGCAACGTCGTCGCAAATAAACGCGTAACTTGCCAATGCGATACCCTGCCCGCCCACCGCCGCCTCAATCGCCAGCGAGGTCTGGTTGAAACGTACTGATCGGGCCGCGGCCGGCGGGTGGCCGGGGAATGCCGTGGCGCAAAACGAAGGCCAGAAGTCATGCGCATCGTGCAATGCCACGTAGCGTTGCAACGCGGCAAACGTCTCTGGCGGCCCGTTTTCGCTTAGCAACCTTGGGCTCACCACGGCAACGATGGGCTGCTCCATCAGCAGCAGGGTTTCCAGCCCAGGGCCAAATGGCGGACGACCGTAGCGCACCGCCAAGTCCACGCCATCGGTATGAAAATGTGAAAGCCGGTCGGTGGCCAGTACCCGCAGGTCAATCCCAGGGTGTAGCTCTGCAAGCTGGCCCAACCGTGGGATCAGCCATTTGGAGGCGAACGTCGGGGTCACGCTGACCGTAAGGTGCAAGGCCGCCGGCCGCAGCGACCGTGTTGCATCGTCGATCATGGCCAGGGCGCTGCGCACGCTGTGGCTATAGGCACGCCCTGCATCGGTCAGCCCGAGCCCGCGTGGCAACCGCTCGAACAGGCGTACCTGCAGGGTGGCCTCCAGCCCACGCACCTGCTGGGCAACGGCCGCCTGGGTTACGCCTATTTCTTCGGCCGCGAGGCGAAAGTTGAGGTGACGGGCCACCACTTCAAACACCCGCAGTGCGTTGAGCGATGGCAGTTCAGGGAAACCGACAGGCATGGGTTGAGTATCTGGGGCTGAAGGAGGGTTTGCAGGCTAGCGGCAATGGGGCGGGAAGTCGATCTTGGCCTGGGATGGCAGCGCAGGGTTTCGGATTTTCCAAGGCCGGCGCCCCCATGCCTACCGGTTTGCGGGTAGACGGGTGTGTAGGCTTACAGGTGCCCGCCTTGAGGGTTTTTTCGCCTGTGAGATCGAGCGCCGCCCGCGCGGCGCATCGCGAGCTGCGCTCGCTCCTACATTTGTTTCGGGCCAGTAACGGCTGTGTGCAACGCAGCCTGCTCCAGCACCAAGTGCCTGCGGATATTTGGCGTGACGGCAAGGCTACTTCTAGAATGCCCCCACACTCGCCCCCGAGGTGACCGTAAACCGCCCTGCTGACCATTTGCCGAAAAGGACCTCCCCCATGCAAATACGCCCGCTCTGCCCAGACGACCTGCCCCACGCCAGCGCCTTGTGCCTGTCAGCATTCACCCAGGCTGTTGCGCCCACGCTATCGGCAGAGGGTGTGACCACGTTCAGCGGGCTGGCTACTGCCCAAGCTTTCAGGGAACGCCTGCGGGGCGACAACGTGATGCTGGCCTGCGTGGCAGAGGACGAACTGGTAGGCCTGGTGGAACTCAAGGAGGGCCGCCACATTGCCATGTTGTTTGTCGCCCCGGATTGGCAACGGCGGGGGGTGGGCGCGCGCCTGATCAACGCTGCGCTAACCCACGCCAGAACTGATGTGGTCACCGTCAAGGCTTCGCTGAATGCGGTAGCGGCGTACCAACGGTTCGGCTTTGCGTTGGCAGGCGATACTGGCGAGTTTGCCGGCCTGGTCTACCAACCGATGGAGCGGCGCCGGCACGCCTGAAGTACGCCCGATAGACGAAGATTGGATCGGATCGCCCTCGCACCTGTCTACCTGAAGGCGAACCGGCCCAACTGCTGTATGGTGGCCCGCCAAGCGAACCCTGATTTCCGGAGACACTGCATGCTGCGTATGTTTGAGCGCCGGCTCGATCCTTTCCCTCCCGACGAAGCACCGCCACCACCGATGGGCTTGTTGCGCTTCATGTGGGCCTGCACCCGCGGCGCCCGCGGCTACATCCTGGCACTGGCGCTGTTGAGCGCTGGCGTGTCGATCTACGAAGCCTGGTTGTTCTCGTTCCTGGGCCAGGTGGTCGACCTGTTGTCGGCCTGGAAGGCCGGTGATACCACTGGTCCGCAGGAAAGCCAGGTGTTGTGGGGCATTGGCAGCGTGCTGGTGATCAGCATCGTGCTGGTGGCCCTGCGCACCATGGTCCAGCACCAGGTGTTGGCTATCAACCTGCCGCTACGTCTGCGCTGGGACTTCCACCGGCTGATGCTGCGCCAGAGCCTGTCGTTCTTTTCTGACGAGTTCTCGGGCCGGGTCACCACCAAGGTGATGCAGACCGCACTGGCCGTGCGCGAAGTACTGTTTACCGTAATCGAGATTCTGCCTGGCATCGGCGTGTACTTCATCGCCATCATCGCCCTGGCCGGGGGCTTCGACCTGAAGCTGATGCTGCCCTTCATCGCCTGGGTGGCCTTGTTCGGGCTGGCGATGCTGTATTTCGTGCCACGCCTGGGCAAGGTCGGCCAAGAGCAGGCCAACGCCCGCTCGTCCATGACCGGGCGGGTATCGGACGCCTACACCAACATCACCACCGTCAAGCTGTTCTCCCACTCCAAGCGCGAGGCGCATTTCGCCCGTGCTGCCATGGAGGATTTCAAACAGACCGGTTTCCGCCAGATGCGCCTGGTGAGCCAGTTCGAGATCGTCAACCAGGCACTGGTGGTGGGGCTGATTTTTGGCGCCGGCGGCTACGCATTGTGGCTGTGGCACCAGGGCCAGGTAGGCACTGGCGCCGTCGCGGCCATTACCGCCATGGCGTTGCGAATCAACGGCATGTCTCACTGGATCATGTGGCAGATGACTTCGCTGTTCGAGAACATCGGCACGGTGCAGGATGGCATGGCCACCCTCACCCGCGGGCCCAAGGTGCAGGACGCACCCGGCGCAGGCGAGCTGGTCACCCGCGGTGGCGCCGTCACGTTCGACAAGGTCAGCTTCAACTACAACGGCGAGCGCCAGGTGCTGACCGACCTCAGCCTGCAGATCAAGCCTGGCGAAAAGGTCGGCCTGGTGGGCCGTTCCGGGGCCGGCAAGTCCACGCTCATCAACCTGCTGCTGCGCTTCTACGATGTGGACAGCGGCGAGATCCGCATTGATGGGCAGAATGTGGCGAAGGTCACCCAGGACAGCCTGCGCAGCGCCATCGGCATGGTCACCCAGGACACCTCGCTGCTGCACCGCTCCATCCGTGACAACATCGCCTACGGCCGCCCGGACGCCACTGATGCGCAGATCCGCACTGCCGCCGCCAACGCCCAGGCCGACGGCTTCATCAGCCAGCTCAGCGACCGCCAGGGGCACAGCGGCTACGACACCCTGGTGGGCGAACGCGGCATCAAGCTGTCCGGCGGCCAGCGCCAACGCATCGCCATTGCCCGGGTCATGTTGAAGAACGCGCCTATTCTGCTGCTCGACGAGGCCACCAGCGCGCTGGACTCGGAGGTGGAGGTGGCAATCCAGGAGAGCCTGGACGAAATGATGGAAGGCAAGACCGTGATCGCCATCGCCCACCGGCTGTCGACCATCGCGGCCATGGACCGGCTGATCGTGATGGACGACGGGCGCATCATCGAGCAAGGCACCCACGCGCAGTTGCTAGCCAAAAATGGCACCTATGCGCGCTTGTGGCAGCACCAGAGTGGCGGGTTTCTGGGCGAGGACCAGGGCGTGGCCCAGGTACTGGACTGACAGCAACGGCCGGTGCGCTAACCCAGCACCGGCCGCAGCAGCGCCTGGGCTTCGAACAAGGGTGCCAGGTAACGCATGCGAATCTCGTCAACGCTGGAGCGTGACACATGGGTCGTGAGGGTGAGGGTAGCCTTCAATTGGCCGGCCCTGTCCAGCAGCGGCACGCCCACTACCCGCATGCCCACTTCATATTCCTGATCGACCACGCAAAAGCCTTGTTGCCTGACCTGCTGCAACTGCGCCAGCCACTGCGCCGGGTCGGTCTGCGTGTAGGGCGTCAGCGCCTGCAACGGGTTGCGCAGCAAGTAGGCGTCCCGCGCTGCCTCGTCCTGCCAGGCCAACCAGACACGCCCGCCTGCCGTGCAGTGAATGGGCACCCGCGAGCCGGGACGAATAGACAGCGATGCTACGTGGCTGTAGCGGCTGCGCAGCAGATGGATGATTTCGTCGCCATCGCGGGTGCCTACCGACACATGCTCCTGCGTTTGCCGGGCGACCTGCTCGACGATGGGCCGCAGCATGCGCGGTAACTGGGCTGAGTCCACATAGGCCTGGCCGATGCGTAGGGCTTTGGGCGTCAGCCAGTACTCACGGTTGTCGGTTTCAGCGAACCCTTCATGCACCAAGGTCAACAGGAACCGTCGCGTAGCACTCGGCGTCAGCCCCGACAAGCGGGCTGCGTGGGCGACGCTGAGGCGAGGATGGTCGGCGCTGAACAACTGCATCAGGGCCAGGCCCTTCTGCAGGCCGGCAATCAGGTCACGGGGGTGGATGTCAGGGGTGCTCATAGGGATCACGCTCAACGGATCGAAATAGTCCCAATCATGCGATAAACGCGCTCACATTGCGATAATCGCAGAATCAAAAGCCGTGCGGCGTTGATCGCCGAGGGTGTCTGCCACACCCTTGCCTCCACAACAACATCAACAAGGAGGCCGCGATGATCCGTGGTGCTTTTGAACTGGTTGCCATCGTCGGCTCACCCATTGCCCAGGTGAAATCACCGGAAAACTTCAACACCTGGTTCGTCAACAACAACCGCGCTGTGGCAATGCTGCCCATCGACTTGCACGCCCAGGCGCTGGATAGCTTCGCCACCACCCTGCGGGGCTGGCAAAACCTGCGTGGCTGCGTGGTCACGGTCCCTTACAAGCAGGCCATGGCAACCTGTGTGGACAGCCTGAGCGTGCGCGCCGCTGCGCTGGGCTCGGTCAATGTGATCCGCCGTGAGCCTAATGGCCGGCTGCTGGGCGACAACGTGGATGGCGCGGGCTTCCTTGGCGCTGCCCTCAAGCATGGCTTTACAGCAAGCGGCCGGCGCGCCCTGGTGGTCGGTTGCGGTGGGGTCGGCAGCGCCATCGCTTACGCCTTGGGTGAAGCCGGCATCGCCAGGCTCAGCCTTACCGACCCCAGCAGCGCACGCTGCGCGGCACTGTGTGAGCTGCTCGGCCACACGTTTGCAGAACTCGAGATCGACACCCAGGTGGACGACCTGGGTGCATTTGACCTGGTCGTCAATGCCTCACCCGTGGGCATGGGCGACGACGCCCAACTGCCCCTGCCCGCTGCGCTGGTGGCCACCTTGCAACCTCATACGCTGGTGGCCGACGTGGTCACCTCGCCCGAGATCACACCCTTGCTGGCACGTGCGCGGTTGGCGGGTTGCCGTATCCAGACCGGCGCGCAGATGGCGTTCGCCCAACTCGGCCACCTGGGCGCCTTCATGGGCGTCACCCCGCTGGAGATCTAAGCCCATGAACACGCTCGAACCCGATCAGCACCCCATTGATGTGATCGTACTGGGCAGCGGCGCCGCCGCGTTTGCCAGCGCCGTAACGGCTGCCAGCCAGGGCCTGAACGTTGTGATGGTGGAGAAAGCCGCGCAATTTGGTGGCACCTCGGCCATTTCCGGTGGGGCGGTGTGGCTGTATGGCACTGACCAGGCGCGAGCAGCCAAGGTAAAGGACTCTGAAGAGGCCATGCGCACTTACCTCAAGCACGTGATCGGTGACGGTTACGACTCGACATTGGTCGATGCCTTTATCGAGCATGGCCACCAGGCGCTGCGCTGGCTGGAACACCACACCGAACTGCGCTATGCGCTACGCCCTCATTCCCCGGACTACTACCCGGACGCCCCTGGGGCCACCGAGTGCGGTCGGGCGCTGGAAATGGTCGAGTATGACGGTAGGCGGCTGGGCGCTCGCCTCAAGGACCTGCAAATGCCCCCGCCCGGCATGCTGCTGTTCGGCGGCATGATGGTGAACCGTTTAGACATCCAGCATTTTCTGAGTGTGCGCCGCTCGCCCAGGTCGCTGTGGCACTGCCTGCGGCTCTTGGCGCGCTACGGCGTAGACCGCCTGCGTCATCCCCGCGGCACGCGGCTGACCACGGGCAATGCGATGATCGCGCGCCTGGCCACCAGCGCTTTCGCCAAGGGCGTGCAACTTTGGCTGCGCAGCGAAGCAGAGGAACTGATCGTCGAACACGGTGCAGTCACGGGTGTGGTGATAAGACGCGGCGGGCACCGGCATCGGTTGCTGGCAAAAGGCGGCGTGGTCTGCGCGATGGGAGGCTTTGCGGCAGGCCGGCTGGCAGCCAGCTACCGGCCAGATTTGCCCGGGACGCACTTGACGATGTCACCTGCCAGCAACGACGGTGCGGCCCTGCGCCTGGCCCGTGCGGTACAGGCTGCAGTGGGCCGGGGCCTTGCAGCCAACTTCTTCTGGGCACCGGTTTCTCAGGTTCGTCACAGCGATGGCCAGTACGAGCGCTTCCCGCACCTGGTCACGGACCGGGCCAAACCGGGGGTCATTGCCGTCGACAACAGCGGGCGGCGTTTCGTCAACGAAGCAGACTCCTACCACCACTTCGTAGAAACCCTGTTCGCCAAGGGCATGGCCAGTTGCTGGCTAATCTGTGATGCCCAGGCCATGAACCGCTATGGCCTGGGGCTGGCGCGGCCAAAACCGGTAAACAACCAGGCATTGATCGACGCAGGCTACCTGTACCGTGCCGACACCCCCGAGGCACTGGCCCAGGCGATCGGCGTCGATGTGCAAGGCCTCGCGCACACCTTGCAGGCCTTCAATGCCGACGCCCAGGCCGGCCTCGATCCTGTCTTTGGCAAAGGCGCCAATGCCTACAACCGCTACATGGGCGACCCGCAGCACCGGCCCAACCCCTGCCTGGCGCCGCTGCAGACTGCCCCCTATTACGCCATACAGCTGCACACCGGTGACCTCGGCTCGGCGTGCGGCCTGGTGACGGACGCCAACGCCAATGTACTGGATGAGAGCGGCCAACCCATCACCGGGCTGTACGCCGTCGGCAACGACATGAATTCGATGATGAAGGGCACCTATCCGGGTCCCGGTATCACCCTGGGCCCTGCCCTCACGTTTGGCTGGCTTGCGGCCAACCACATCACAGCGCGCCTGCAAGCGCCGTCAATCCTCAAGGAGCACACCGCATGTACTACGAAATGAGAACCTACACCCTCGACCCCCTGAAAATGGCCGACTGGCTGGCGCTGTATCAAAGCCATGCGCTAGCCGTGCAACGTGAGCACCTGGGCAACCTGGTGGGGTTCTTCACCAGCGAATTCGGTGAAGTGAACCAGGTTGTGCACCTGTGGGGTTACGCCAGCCTGGACGATCGCATGGCCCGGCGTGCGGCCATGGCAGCCGACCCACGCTGGGCGGCGTTTTCCAAGCGCAATCGCGAGCTGGGGGCGGTGTTGAACCTGCAGTCACGGCTGCTGCGCCCTACTGGCTTTTCGCCCTTGCAGTAACTCACGCACGTTCTTTGACCTTGGGGCAGATTCGACATGCAAGCGCTTGAGTGTGACGTTCTGGTGATCGGCTCCGGGGCTGCCGGCCTGGCTGCTGCGGTAACGGCGGCCCATCACGGCCTGCGGGTGATCGTGGCGGATAAAGCCAGCCAACTGGGCGGTACCAGCGCCTGGTCGGGTGGCTGGCTGTGGGTACCGCGCAACCCGCTGGCCATCGCGGCAGGCCTGGTCGAGCCGGAAGCTGACCCGCAGCGCTACCTGTGCGCACAGACCCACCGTGCAACACTGGACCCGCGCCAGCAGGCGTTTCTGCGGCACGGGCCGCAAATGGTGGCGTTTTTCCAGCAGCATACAGCGGTGCGCTTCCAGTCCGGCAACCACGTGCCGGATATGCACGAGGGGCCTGGCAGTGCCGCCGGGGGGCGCTCGCTGTGTGCGCTACCTTACGACGGGCGCCTGCTGGGCCCATGGCTGGCCAAGCTGCGCCCCCCGTTGGGCATTGTCAGCCTCGCCGGCATGGGCATCGCCGGGGGTGCCGACATGGCTGCGTTCCTCAACGCCACCCGCTCCCCCAAGGCAGCCTGGTACGTGGGCAAACGCCTGCTGCGCCACGCACACGACCTGGTGATTCATCGCCGGGGTACGCAGTTGGTCAACGGTAATGCCTTGGTGGCGCGGCTGCTGCGCAGTGCCCTGGACCTGGGCGTGACGCTACTGACGGACAAGGCGGCTATTAAGCTATTGGGTCAAGGCCGTGTGGATGGCGCGCGGTTCGCCGATGGCCAGGTGATCCGTGCCGGGAGGGGCGTGGTACTTGCCTGCGGTGGTTTCCCTCACGATAGCGAGCGCATCGCCCAGTTGATGCCTCATGCACCTGATGGTCGCGAGCACTATTCAGCGGCGCCCAGCACCAACACCGGCGATGGTTTGCGCCTGGGTGAACAGGCAGGTGGCGTAGTCGATGCCGGGCTGGCGCATGCCGGCGCGTGGGCGCCGGTGTCGCGGGTGCCGGAGGCCGATGGGCGCTTCAGTCACTTCCCGCACCTGGTCGACCGTGCCAAACCGGGGTTCATTGCGGTACGCCGTGACGGGCGCCGGTTCGTCAACGAAGCGGATTGCTACCACGACTTCATGAATGCACTGTTCGCGGCCACGCCGGTGGGCGAGCCGGCGCAGGCGTGGCTGATCTGTGATCACCGCGCGCAACGGCGTTACGGGATCGGCTGGGCGAAGCCGTTTCCGTTTTCGACAGGTTTCTATCGCAGGCGGGGGTATTTGCACTGTGCGAGAACGCTGGCGGAACTAGGCCGCCAATGCGGGATCGATGGGGCGCAATTGCAGCAAACGGTGGCGGCGTTCAACCGGCATGCTGTGGAAGGTGAGGACCCTGAGTTTGGTCGGGGGGTGTCAAGGTACAACCGTGTGCAAGGTGAGCCGTTGCACGTGCCTAATCCGTCACTGGGGCCGCTGAAGCAGGGACCATTTTATGCGGTGAAATTGGTGGCGGGTAGCCTTGGGACTTTCGCTGGTCTGGCTACGGATGATTGTGCGCGGGTGCTGGACTTGCGGGGGCAGCCGATTGGGGGGCTGTTTGCGGTGGGCAATGATATGAGCAGTGTGATGGGGGGCTATTACCCCAGCGGGGGTATTACGTTGGGGCCCGGGATGACGTTTGGGTACATCGCTGGAAATGTTTTAAGTGGTCGGGATGGCTGAGCGCGTGCCGGCGATTACGCCAGCACGCGCTCATCAATACATTGACCTGTAATGGCTTTCGCCTGGGCCGGTGTTGCTTCGACCGCTTTCCATGAGCCCGGTTTGGCGGGCTCATCGGCTGCTCAGCCCGGCGTCTGCTCTGTACTGACCGCAGCCGCAGCCGCTGCCTCAGGTGCAGCGGCTTTGGGTTTTGCACGGTTGCGGCGGGCCTGGTTGAAGTGACGCGCGGCTTGCTGCTTGGCGTGCAGCGCCTGGGCGGCGGTCACACTGCCCGCGGCCTGCCCGTTCAAGTCCAGACGCGGGGCGTTTTCCACCATGCAGGCCCAGTAGCGCGTGCCTTTGCACCAGGTGGCAATACCCAGTTTGAGCTGTTCACGGGTCAGGCCGAGCAGCTCCAGGTGTTGCTCGGCATCCTTGAAGATGCCCTCTTTGAGCGGCACCTTGGGTGCAGGGTTGACCGGGAAAGCCAATGGAAAATGCTTTTGCAAAGGCCATATGGCTTCCACTGCGGGATCCTGGCGGCGCGGGGTCGCCTGGGAGGGCGATTTGCGCGGCGCCGGCTTGGGCCGCTCGGCCTTGGCCTGTTCCTTTTCTGCCCGCAGGCGGTCACGGAGCTCCGCTAGTTGTTCAAAACCCATAGTTCAGTTCACTGCTTAGAAATTGATTTCGGTGTGCAAGGATATGCCATACGCGGCTCCGGGGCACCCCAAACCGTTGCTTTTACCCGCCCTACTCTTTGCTCAGGTCGACCAATGGCACCTGACGCACCTCGGTTTCGCACCCGCCCTGGATCTCGCTCACCTGCTGCAAAGCCTTGTCCACGGCCGTTTTGTCCGCCAACAGGCTGTAACGGATGTGGAACTGGCGCTGCTCTTTTGGGCCAATCGTCGGGACCAGATTCAGAGGCCGCTGGTAACGACGGTTGTAGGAAAAACTCGTCCCAGGCTCGAGGCCGGTGACATACCCCTGGCCCTGGGTGTCGGTGTTCTTCCACAGCGAGAACACCGGCAGCGTGCGGGTATTGAAGCCTACCGCAACGCCCAGGCTGCCTGCCTTGTTGTGCAACACGGTCAGGGTATCGCCCTTGGCATCGGCATACGGCACCACGTTGTAGACCGTTTCATCGTAGTCCTTGGTGGGCGCGCGGTAGGTTTGCCAGTCAGGCAGGTCGCCCTTGGCCTTGTCGTTGAACGGTGACACCTGCTTAACCGGGGCGGCGAAACGCGCCCCCTGCTCCAGAAACGGGGTGCTGAAGTTGCTGTGGTACAGCGCCTGGTATTCCTTGGGGTAATCGCCCTGGTTGGTGAGGGTGTCGTTGATGGCAAACGCCACGCTGCCCGGTTCGGTGACTACCTCGGTCGCCACGGCAAAGTCCACCTTCTTGAACGCCTGCTCTTTCAGTTCGCCACGCAAGGTGATGGCGTACGGCGGTTTCTCGTCGATGTGCAGGGTGACCTTGCTGGCCGGGATGTTGGCAGCACGGCCATGCAGGGTCAGCAACTCACCGTTGTCGACGCCGGGGTGGCCCACCCATTCATAGCCGCAGCGAGTGACCAGTTCGTTGAAGCCTTCCAGCCAGCCCAGGCCGTTGCGGCCATTGAGTTCGATGAAGGACGGGTTCACCACCTCGGTAACCGGCGAGTCCCAGCCCATGCGCACCGGGCCGACCGAGGCCTTGAGGATGTTCATGCCACGTGTGGGGACTACCGAGAGTTTCAGGGTGCCATTGTCGATATCCACGATACTCACGCCCTCCTGCCGGCCTCCGTGCAGGGTGCGCAGCGTAACGCTGAAGGGCGTGTCGGTTTTCACACCGAGCGACTGGCTGGTGACCTGCCAGTTCTGGGCAGCTTTGTCGGTGTCGAGCAATACGTAGTCCCAGGCCAAGGCGTGGGAAGTGGCAGACAGGGTAGTGAGCGCGACGATCAGTTTCAAAGGGGACATGGTGGTGGCCTTTCTTGGTGTTATGGATTGCTTATAGAGCGAAAGAAACGATTCAGCAAGTTTGCATTCGCCGTTCCGGGCCAATTAAACCTGCGCCATCTGCGCACGAACGCCTTGGCGTATGACGCAATATCGTGCCGTACCAACAAGGCGGTCGCGCGCGCCCGCCACAAGCGTGACTGGCCCGAAACAACCGTAGGAGCGAGCGCAGCTCGCGATGCGCCGCGCGGGCGGCGCTCGATCTCACAGGCGAAACAAACCTCAAGGCGGGCACCTGTAAACCCTAACCCCCCTTCCCCGCAAACCGGTCAGTGTATGGGTCGACGCAGATCGCGTGATGGCAACCAAGGGCATGACGAGGTTGTTGTGCTGGTGCGCAGACCGAGCGCCGCCCGCGCGGCGCATCGCGAGCTGCGCTCGCTCCTACGGTTGTTTCGGGCCAATTGAGCCTGCGCCGTTTGCACGCGGCCCCCTGACGCGTGATGCACAGCAAACACAAAAATAGACAACCTACTACTCGTAGGTTACCTTTGGTAGGTAATCTTCCATCCATCCAAGGACCCTACCCATGCACACCCTGATCGTCACCGCCCACCCCGACCCTCACTCACTCACCCATGCCATCGCCCAAACGATCGCCGAAAGCCTCACAGCCTCCACCCCGCAGCACACTGCCGAACTCGCCGACCTGGCCACCGAGGGCTTCGACCCCCGTTTCAACCTGGCGGACCACCACTTGTTTCTCAAGCAATCCCCACCCCCCGCTGATGTCGCAGCTGAACAGCGACGGCTCGACCGCGCCGACGCACTGGTGCTGGTTTACCCCATCTACTGGTGGTCTTTTCCGGCCCTGCTCAAAGGCTGGATCGATCGCGTGTTCGCCCAAGGCTGGGCCTACCAGGACAACAACGATGGCAAGGTGACCAAGAAGCTGCAACGCCTGCAGGTGCACCTGGTGGCCATCGGCGGTGCCGACCAGGGCACCTACCAGCGCCATGGCTACGGCGCGGCCATGAACACCCAGATCGACCACGGCATCTTCGATTACTGCGGCGCACCGGTGCGCAGTTCCACCGTGCTGCTGCCATCTGAAGGTGACTATGCCCGGGCTCATCTGGAAACCGCCCAGGCCATCGGTGCCAGCATCTTCGCTTCCCAGAGCTGAACCACAGTGGGACAATCGCGCCCATGACCGACACAAACCCACCCGCACGCCGGCGCCTGCCCCGCGAAGCCCGTACCCGCCAGTTGCTGGAAACCTCCTGGGCATTGATTGCCGACGAGGGGACCGATGCGCTGACCCTAGGCCGACTGGCCGACGCGGCGGGCGTGACCAAACCGGTGGTCTACGACCACTTCGGCTCCCGCGAGGGCTTGCTGGCTGCGCTGTATGAAGACTACGACGTTCGCCAAACGGCCTTGTTCGATAGCGCCATCGCAGCCGCGCAACCTACGTTGCCAGACAAGGCTGCGGTGTTTGCCAGCGCTTACGTAGATTGCGTGATGACCCAGGGCCGTGAGATTCAGGGGGTGCTGGCAGCCCTCAGCGGGTCGCCTCAACTGGCGGCGGTCAAACGCAAGTACCAGACAGCCCTGCTGCAGAAGTGCGCCGGCATATTTGCCCCCTTCGCCGGCACAGGCGGCGTTTCCGGGGCCAGCCTGTGGGTTTTGCTAGGTGCCGCAGACGCCGTGTCGGAAGCTGCCGTGTCGGGGGAGATCACTGCTGACCAGGCAAAAGAGGCATTGCACCTCACCGTGATCGAGGTGGTCCAGCGCACCAGGTGAAGGCCGACGAGATACCAGCAGGCTGCTCGCCCACCTGCCCTCGCCGGCCACGCTGAAACCTGCTCCAACCCACTCGCCTTTTGTTCAGGGGTTATTGTCGCAATTGAGCTGAGCCAAGACGCTTGAGATTTATTTCTGGGGCGGTGCATCCATAACCCAACCTGGCGGGTAGTGGTTATCAGGCAGTCAGTGATTGCCATGCCCATGATCCCCAAGGAGTGCACACCATGAACCTCAAACCCATCTGCGCCCTGCTCGCCAGCTGCCTTGCGCTTGGCGTTACCACCGCCCATGCCCAGTCGGGTATACCGGACCCGATCAAGGTACCCGACGGCCACGTGATCGTGATGAAGACCGTAGGGGTGGGTGAGATCACCTACGAATGCCGCGACAAAGCCAATGCGCCCGGGCAGACAGAGTGGTTTTTTGTCGGGCCCAAGGCGGTGCTGAAAGACCGGGCCGGCAATACCGTGGGCAACTACTTCGGCCCACCGGCCACCTGGCAAGCCAAAGACGGTTCGAAGGTGACCGGCACCCAACTGGCCGTGGCACCTGCAGCGAAAGCCGACTTGCCCTACCAGTTGGTCAAGGCCAACCCAGCAGAAGGCCAGGGCGCCATGGAGGGGGTGAGTTACATTCAGCGCCTTGCCACCCGCGGCGGTATCGCCCCGGCCGAGGCCTGTAATGCACAGAACAAAGGCAAGCAGCAGGTCGTCAAGTATCAGGCTGATTACGTGTTCTGGGCAGCGAAGTGACCGGGCACTGACCAGCGCACTGGCCATTGATCATCTACGCTGCAGTCGAGCCCCTGGCCAGCCGGCCCGGGGCCGCGCCCACTGCCCAATGACCGCAAGGAACGCCGCCCATTGAACGCACCTGTTGTTCCTTTTGATTTCGAAGGTTGCCTGGCGGCCTGCGCCAACGGAGACCGCCGTGCATTGCAGGCGCTGTACGAACACGAGGGCGCCCGCCTGCTGGGCGTTGCCCAGCGTATCAGCCGTGACCGGGCCACGGCCGAAGACATCGTGCATGACGCCTTCATGCGTATCTGGACCGGTGCCGGCAGTTATGACCCCGCACGCGGTTCGGCGCGCGGCTGGGTGTACAGCGTGACGCGGCATCTGGCCCTGAACTTCATGCGCGACAGCCGACGCGAAACGGACCTCGACGACGCAGCCATGGCCGCAACCCCGACAATACCGCCGGAGGTCGAAGCCGCGCAGTTGTGGTCCGGCTCCGGGAAGCTTTACCACTGCCTTGAACAGCTGCAACCGGGCCCGCTGCGCTGCATTCTGCATGCTTACGTGGACGGTTGCAGCAATGCCGAGATCGCCACCTTGCTCGGTGCGCCGCTGGGCACGGTAAAGGCATGGATCAAACGAAGCCTGAAGGCGCTTAGAGCGTGCATGACATGAACCAGACAGCTGATGATGCCCATGACGACGAGCTTCACGCGCTGGCAGGCGAGTACGTGCTCGGCACCCTCGACGGCGAAGCTCACGCCGCCCTGCACAAGCTTCTGGGCACCGACCCCACCCTGAGGGCTGCCGTGGATGCCTGGGAGGCGCGGCTGCTCGACCTGACTCAACAGGCCCAACCCGTCCCCCCCAGCCCCCGCTTGTGGCGGCGTATTGAACGCAGCCTCAGCCAAACCCTGCAGGGCCGGCAGCGCCCTGTTGCACGTGGTTGGAATCGCCTGGGGCTGTGGCAGGGCCTGAGCGCCGCAGGGCTGGCCGCCAGCCTGCTGCTGGCGCTGGCCTTACTGACCCAAGCCCCACCCATGACAACCTACCTGGTAGTGCTGGCAGCCCCCTCCGGTCAAGCACCAGGCTGGGTGGTGCAAGCCAACGATGCCCGCATGATCGAGTTGCTCCCGTTGGGCGACGATGAAGTGCCGCCGGGCATGGCGTTGCAGTTCTGGACCAAGGGTGAACAGTGGCAGGCCCCGGTTTCCCTGGGGTTGGTCAAACCGGGCGAACCCTACCGTGTGCCGCTCAAAGGCTTGCCCGCAGTCGAGCCGAATCAGCTGTTCGAGCTGACCCTGGAGAAAGCCGGCGGCTCACCGACAGGCGCCCCTACCGGGCCAGTGAAGTTCATCGGCCGCGCAGTGAAAGTGATTTGATCAGCCACTCACTCGGCTGGGGTCGCGGCTTCACTCGCGGCCTGCGCTGCCAGCTTCTCCCGGTCGGCCTTGCTGATGTATTTGGGCTTGGTGCTGCGCGGGGCGAGCTTGGCGCTGGCTTTCTTGGCGTGGGCCTTGAGGAGTTGCTTGATTTTCTTCTGGCGGTTCATGGCTGGCTTCTGGCGGGTTACATGGCGGCCATCATACCCTGCCCCGGGGAACCAGACGTCAACCTCGTCGTAAAACTCAGGGGGCGGTGCACGTAGACGCTGTCCTGATACGGAACTGAACCTGTACGCTTCAGCGTCCCAAGCCCAGGAAGCCGACCATGCACAGCGAGCCCAACCACGCCCCTGCCTCCGACTGGGTCATCCGCAGCGCCCAGCCTGGCAGCGTGGAACGGATCGAAGCCTGGTTCGGCAGCCATGGGTACGACCCGCATCGGCACGACACCTACTCCATCGGCCGTACCCTGGCCGGGGTGCAGAGTTTTCACTACAAAGGCTCGCTGTGCCATGGCGTGCCGGGCAACACGCTGGTGTTGCACCCCGACGAATTGCATGACGGCATGGCCGGCACCGCTGCGGGTTTTCGCTACCGCATGGCCTATATCGACCCGGCGCTGATACAGCAGGTACTGGGGGGCGAGCCGCTGCCGTTCATTGCTGGCGGCGTGTCCAGCGACCCGCGCCTGTTCCACGCCAGTCAGGCCTTTGTCCAGGCACTCGACCACCCCCTGGAAAGGCTGGAGGAACAGGACGCCGTGTACGACCTGGCCATGGCCCTGCGCGCCGTGGGCGGTAAGCCGCGTGGGCGCAAGCGCCTGGATTACCGCTCGGCTGAGCGGGCCAGGGCCTTCATCATGGAGCACCAGCAGGCGGGCATAACCCTGGAGATGCTCGAAAAGGCCAGCGGCCGCGAGCAATGGAGCCTGTCCAGAGACTTCCGCGCGTTGTATGGCACCAGCCCTTACCGCTTCGTGACCCTGCGGCGCCTGGACACGGTCCGCAGGCTGTTACTCGATGGCTTCACGCTGGTGGACGCGGCCCTGGCCGCGGGCTTTCATGACCAGAGCCACATGACCCGTCACTTCACCCGCAGTTTCGGGGTGCCCCCCGCCCGCTGGGTTGAGCGCTTGCGCGCTGGGCGCTGAGTTGCAGGATCGTACAAGAAGCCGTTGCGCCCGCTGGGTAGGCTTGGCTCTCCAACAACGGAGAACCCGCCATGCCCGCATCAAAGCAGCAAGCCCCTGCACAGCCTGTGAACCTGAAGGCAAAAGCATCCATGATCGACCAGCAATGGAGCCCCCGGGTGGTCGCGGAAATGAACGACTACCAGTTCAAGGTGGTGCGTATCGAGGGCGAATTCATCTGGCATTCGCACCCAGAAACCGATGAGGCGTTTCTGGTCCTGGAGGGCACATTGCGCATCGACCTGCCAGCAGGTTGTGTGTGGGTGCAGCCGGGTGAGTTGTTTGTGGTGCCGCGAGGTGTAGAGCACAGGACGGCTGCACAGGGAGAAGCGAAACTGATGATGATCGAGCCACGCGGGGTGCTGAATACGGGCCATGAGGGGGGTGAGCGCACGGCGCAGAACGACCTCTGGATCTAGGGCCGCTTAGCGGCCCATCGCCGGCAACTCTGCCATTCGACCTGTGGGAGCGGGTTTACCCGCGAAACGGCCTGGGCCAAACTCGAGCCCAAACCGCCACAGCTGGAACGCGCCATGCTCACCACCCTTGCCATTGGTAATTACCGCTCGATCAACCACCTGGTGCTGCCCCTGGGCCAGCTCAACCTGGTGACCGGCGCCAATGGCAGCGGCAAGTCCAACCTGTACAAGGCCTTGCGCCTGCTGGCCGAAACGGCCCAGGGCGGGGTGATCGAGGCGCTGGCGCGGGAAGGCGGGCTGGACTCCACCTGGTGGGCGGGCCCGGAAATGAGCGCGCGCATGAAACGCGGTGAAGTGCCCATTGAAGGCCAGCACCCGAAGGAGGTCCGCCGCCTGCGCCTGGGGTTCGCCACCGAGGATTTCGGCTTCGCCATCTCCCTCGGCCTGCCCATTCCCCTGCCCTATCCCTCCGCCTTCATGCTCGACCCGGAAATCAAGTGGGAAGCCATCTGGGGCGCCGGGGCCTATCGCCCCGCGTCGTTGCTGGTCGAGCGCAAGAACGCCCTGGTACGCGCGCGCGAGGGCAAGGGCTGGGCGGTGCTGGACCAGCATGCAGACAGCTGCGAAAGCTTCTTCAACATCGTCGGCCGCCCACGCCAGGCGCCGGAAATCGGCGAGCTGCGCGCGTTCATCAACAGCTGGCGGTTCTATGACCACTTTCGCATCGACCGCGACGCCCCGTGCCGGCAGCCGCAACTGGGCACCCGCTCACCGGTGCTGCACCATGACGGGCGCAACCTGGCCTCGGCCCTGCAAACCATTATCGAAATCGGTGACGTCGAGGACCTGACCGCCGCCCTGGATGATGCCTTCCCCGGCAGCCAGCTGGAGATCGACGCACCACCAGGCGGGTTGTTCAGTGTAAGGCTGCATCAGCACGGGTTGCTGCGCCCATTGGGTGGTGCAGAGCTGTCGGACGGCACCCTGCGCTACTTGCTGTTGATGGCAGCCCTGCTCACCCCGCGGCCACCGTCCCTGATGGTGCTGAACGAACCCGAAACCAGCCTGCACGCCGACCTGCTGCCTGCACTGGCGCGGCTGATCATCCGCGCGTCGCAGCGCAGCCAGGTGTGGGTGGTGTCGCACAGCGCCGCACTGATCCAGGCCTTGAAGGCCTGCGAGGGGTGCAATGTGCTGGAACTGGAAAAGGTGCAGGGCCAGACCCAGTTGCGCGGCGTCGGGCTGCTGGATGAGCCGTTGTGGCGCTGGGTGGACTGAAGAGCCGTTGCTCGATGTGTAGCTCAGGGCTGTAAGCCACTCTGTGCGCTGCGTCACGTTCCGACGCAACTAGCACATCCGTACTATTTCCACCCCTTGCCCCCCTCCCGATACTCCCCCTGTTAACCGTTGCACACAGGAACGCCAGCGCCTTCAGGGCCGGCGGCCACGCCAGTGGCATCTAATGGAGTATCTGGAGTCGCTATGAACCCCCTATTCAGACTATCCCCGCTCACCTTGGCGATCACCCTCGCCGTGTTGCCGGACGCACACGCCGCGGACTATATCCTCAACAGTGGGCAGGACACCTTCAGCACTGACCGCGCCTATGACGGCACCGTCTCGCTGCGGCCCGGCGACGGTGTGCCTGCCAGCCTGACCATCAACAATGGCGCCGAACTCACCAGCAAAGGCGGCCGCATCGGTGGCACTTTCACTAACGACCAAGCCAGCACCGCCATGGCGACGGTCACAGTCCAAGGGCCGGGCACCCGCTGGACGGTCCCACGCACCAATGCCGTATTGGGCAACACCATCGTGGTTGGCGGCGCAGGCCAAGGCACGCTGAACGTGCTGGATGGCGGGCAGGTGTCTGTGCGTGACCTTCAGCTCAGCGACAACGGCAATGCGGGCAATGGCCTGTCCCGGGCAAACCTGGTGGTGAGCGGTCAAGGCTCGAAGGTGGATACGGTACAAGTCAGTTCTGGGGGGGTGTTCCTGTACGACTCGCGCATCACCCTCAAAGAGGGCGGGCAACTGGCCAGCGAACGCGTAGCCATCAACTCCATCAGCGATTTGTCGGGCGCTGGAACCCGCTGGGACAACACCGGCACCTTCCGCAACCGCAACGACCTGAGCTTGAGCAGCGGCGCCGTGCTGACCAGCGATTCGATGACCCTGGGCTCGGCCAACACCAGCCGCAACACCCTGGTCAGCGTAGCGGGTGAAGGCACACGCCTGGCCACCCGCGCCATGACCTTGGGCACCACCACGTCGAGCACCATCCTGGTGTTGGCCGACGGGGCGGAGTTAAGCAGCACTGACGGTATCGACATCAGTGAATTGACCAGTATCAACAGTGCCGCACGCGGCACCCTCGCCATCGGCGGTGCCGTGGTGCGTGACGACAGCCGCACCGACATTGATGGGATCACCGCTGGCCCCGCCAAGGCAGCCGGTCGTGTGGATCCGCAAACCGCCATACGCTTTGGCGCTGGCAGTGGTTCACTGGCGTTCAACCACACCGACAACAACCTGCAGTTCGCCAACAGCATCAGCGGCGCTGGCCGGGTGTATGCGTTCAGCGGCGATACCACCCTGAGCGGCGACGTGACCGGGTTGTCGGGCAGCACCGTGGTACGCGGCGGGCGCTTGGTGCTGGCCGGCGACGTGGACCAGACCAACCCGCGGGGCACCTCGCTGCTGAGTGTGGGCAACGGCACGCTGGTGGTGAACGGCACCGTGGGCCACACCGACACCGCAGGCAATTACAGCAACCGCGCCCAGGTGCTGGACGGTGGTGTACTGGCGGGTACCGGCCAAGTGGGCGCTACCCAGGTGGCCTCGGGCGGTACCCTGTCGCCGGGCGAAGGCGCGCTGGGCACCTTGTCGATCAAGGGTGACCTGGACATGGCCGCCGGCTCGCGCTACGCCGCCGACATCGCCGGCAATGGCGGCTCCGACCGCGTGAACGTCAGCGGCGCCGCCACCCTGCGTGGCACCCGCGTCGATGTCACCACGCTGAACGAGGCGCAAAGCTACCAGACCGGGCAAACCTACACCCTGCTGGCGGCCCAAGGCGGCGTGAAAGACGGCGCAGCGGCTGGCACCGCTTATGCCCAGGCCTTTACCAACTCGGCGTTCCTCAACGTAAGCCTGCAGCGCACCGCCAACGAGCTGAACCTCACCATTGCGCAGAAAACCACCACGCCACCGGTTGAACCGCCCGTGGAGCCGCCAGTCGAGCCGCCGGTTGAGCCACCTGTCGAGCCGCCTGTACAGCCACCCGTGGAGCCGCCTGTGCAACCCCCGGTAGAGCCACCCGTTGAGCCGCCGGTACAGCCACCTGTTCAACCCCCGGTAGAACCGCCGGTGCAGCCACCCGTGCAGCCCCCTGTCGAGCCACCGGTACAGCCGCCGGTCGAACCACCGGTCCAGCCACCTGTGCAGCCCCCGGTCCAGCCGCCAGAAGCCGGCACCCCTGGCATCTTCCAGACCGTGGCACTCACCCAGAACCAGTGGAACACCGCAGGCGCGCTGAGCGTGCTGGAACAGAGCGGCGAACCGCTGCGCCTGTACAACAACCTGCTGGTGCTGGACGCCGCCAGCGCCCGCAACGCCATCGACCAGTTGTCTGGCGACTACCACAGCAGCACCGGTACCGCGCTGATCGCCAACAGCCAGGTGGTCTCCGGCGTGCTGGGTACCCGCCTGCGCGGCCTGCTGGACAGCAACACCGTGCGCATGCCGTTGGGGGCGTCGAACCTGATGCCCACTACTCCGGAAGCACAGGGTGGTGCATGGGCGCAAACCTTCGGTAACTGGTCGAAGCTGGACGGTAACAACGGCTCCAGCGGCCTGCACCAGAGAACCGGCGGTGTGCTGGTTGGCGCAGACGGCAGCATCACCCAGGACTGGCGCGCCGGCGTGTACGGCGGCTACAGCCGCTCCAAGTTCGATGCCGACGACCGCGACGCCAAGGGCCACAGCGATAACTATCACCTGGGCCTGTACACCGGCGCCCAGTTCGATGCCCTGCGCCTGAGCGCAGACGTGGGCTACACCTGGCACAAGCTGGACAGCACGCGCAACGTGGCCTTTGCCGGCTTCAACGACCACTTGAAGGGCAAGCGCGACGCCAACACTCTGCAAGCCAGTGGCGAGGCGGCCTACCGCATCGGCCTGGGCGCAGTGGCGCTGGAGCCGTTCGTGGGCGTGTCGTACGTGAAGTACGATGCTGACAGCTTCCGCGAAAAAGGCGGTGCCGCGGCCCTGAAGGTGTCCAGCGAGAAACAGGACACCTGGTTCTCGACCGTGGGCATGCGTGCCTCTACCCACACCCGCGTGGCCAACCACGATACCCAGCTGTTCGGCTCGCTGGGCTGGCGCCGGGCCTATGGTGACCTGGACCCGCGCAACGAACAGGCGTTTGCCGGTGGGCCTGACTTCGCTGTGCAAGGCATTGCGCAAACGCGCAACGTGGCGCTGACCGAAGTGGGGGCCAAAGTGCAGTTGAACCGGCAGACCGAGGTCGGGCTGTCGTATCAGGGGCAGTTTGGGTCGGACACGCGGTTCCACTCGGTGAATGCGGGGGTTACGGTTCGGTTCTGAGGCCGGTGAGCCTTGGTATTCGGGGGCCGCTTGGCGGCCCTCGATCCTCAACACAAGCTCAGTCCCGATACCCCGGCGCTACCCGGTCCAGCATCCTTACCATTGCCTTCCACGCCAACGCCCCTGCATCGTGGTCGGTCAACTGCCCCTCCATCACCGGCCGCCCAGGGTCATTGAACTGCCGTTCGGTGTGCACGCACACCTCATGGGCCGGCAACACCAGCTTGCCACTGGCCATGGCGGTTACCTGGATCTCGCAGGCCTTCTCCAGGTAATACATGCGCATGAACGCCTCCCCCACCGTGCGCCCAACCGTCAGCAGGCCATGGTTACGCATAATCATCACCGGCTGCTGACCCAGGTCGGCCACCAGGCGCTGCTGTTCATCCAGGTTCAGCGCCACCCCTTCGTAATCGTGGTAGGCCACCTTCCCATAGAACTCCATCGACATCTGGTTCACCGGCAGCAAACCGCATTCCAGCGCCGCCACCGCGCACCCGGCCCGGGTGTGGGTGTGCAACACGCACTGGGCGTCTTCCCGTGCCCCATGGATGGCGCTATGGATCACAAAGCCGGCCGGGTTGACCGGGTATTGCGAAGGCTCGACGGCATTACCCTGCAGGTCGATCTTCACCAGGCTCGACGCGGTGATTTCCTCGTACAGCAACCCGTACGGGTTGATCAGGAAGTGGTGCTCCGGCCCCGGCACCCGCACCGAGATATGGTTGAAGATCAGGTCGGTCATGCGCAGGTGTGCGATCAACCGGTAGCAGGCGGCCAGTTCTTCGCGCAGCTCACGTTCATGCTTCATGTTCTTGCAGCCTCCCAGGCCATTGAAGTGGGGGCAGCGGTTACTTGCTGGCCCAGGCGTTGAACCGCTCTTCCAACTCATCACCATGGTCTACCCAGAACGCCACGTCCATCGACAGCGCGCCCTGCAGGTTCTGCCTGGAGGTGGGCACCCACTGGGCCAGGCCCGGGTCGAGTGCAGCGGCAGCCTGGGTATTGGTAGGCCCGTAGGGGATCTGCTGCACGTAACGCACCTGCACCTCGGGCTGGTTGGCATAGGCAATCAGCCGCTTGGCCTGCGCCACATGCTTGGAGCCCTTGATGATCGCCCAGTAGTCCATGCCATACAGGCTGCCCGGCCAGACCACCGCCAACGGCGCCCCGGCCTGCGCTGCGGCGGCAATGCGCCCGCTGTAGGTCGAGGTCATTACCACGTCCCCTGCGGTGAGCCACTGCGCCGGCTGGGCGCCCGCCTCCCACCACTGGATATAGGGCTTGAGCTCGCTGAGCTTGGCGAAGGCCCGGTCTACCCCCTGCGGGGTCGCCAGCACCTTGTAGACGTCCTCCACCTTGACCCCGTCTGCCATCAGTGCGAACTCCAGGTTGTATACCGCGCGCTTGCGCAGGCCGCGCTTGCCCGGGTACGTCTTCACGTCCCAGAAGTCTGCCCACGAGGTGGGCGCCTGGGCCAGCTTGTTGCGGTCGTAGGCAATGGCCACGCTCCACACCAGCGCCGCCGAGCCACAGGCCTGCGCGGCCTCGGGGATCAACTGGTCGGCGTGGCCGAGCTTGGCCCAGTCCAGCTGTTCGTACATGCCTTCATCGCAGCCACGCATCAGGTCGGGGCCCTCGATCTGCACCACGTCCCAATCCACATGGCCGGTATCGACCATTACCTTGATGCGGGCCATTTCCCCGTTGTACTCACTCTGGATCAGCTTGCTGTTGTCCTGCGCACTGAACGGCTGGAACACCGCCACATCCTGGGCTTTCTGGCCGGCGCCACCGTAGCCGACCACCACCATGTCCGGTGCAGCCTGGGCAGTGGCCATGCCAAGGCACAGCAGCAACGCGCCAAGGCCGGGCTTTTGTGCAAACGCTTTCATCGGTGAACCCTCTTTTTGTTTTTGTGGGTGACTGAAAACTAGTCCCGCAATAGTAAAAAAACAAGTTGATTTTTTACTATGGGTACATTTTCATTGAAGAATAAAAACAAAGCCGGAGCTCAACACCATGGCGACCTTCCCGCACCTGTTCCAGCCGCTGCAGATCCGTGGCAAGCGCCTTAAAAACCGCATCATGTCCAGCGGCCACGACACCTCGATGCCCACCGACAACCTGGTGAACGACCGCCTTGTCGCCTACCACAAGGCTCGCGCCGAGGGTGGCGTCGGGCTGATCGTGCTGCAGGTGGCCGGCGTGCACGACAGCGCGCGCTACACCTCCCATGTGCTGATGGCCACCGATGACAGCTGCATCGAGGGCTACCGCCGGCTGGCCGAGGTGTGCCATGCCGAGGGCACCGTGGTGCTGTCGCAGGTGTTCCACCCCGGGCGCGAGATCATGGAGTCCGCCGACGGCCTGCTCGCTGTTGCCTACTCGGCCTCCGCCGTGCCCAACGAGCGCTTCCGGGTGATGCCACGGGCGCTGGACCAGGCCATGATCGACGAGATCGTCGCCGGTTACGCCGCCGCCGCACGCCGCCTGCACCAGGCCGGTATTGATGGCGTCGAGGTGGTGGCCAGCCACGGCTACTTGCCGGCGCAATTCCTCAACCCGCGGGTGAACCGCCGCAGTGACGGCTACAACGGTACGCTGGAGCAGCGCCTGCGCTTTTTGCGCGAAGTGCTGGCGGCCGTGCGCGATGCCACCGACGAGCAGTTCATCATCGGCCTGCGCATCAGCGCCGATGAACGCGATGCCGAAGGCCTTACGGAAGATGAATCGCTCACGGCTGTGGGGGCCCTGCAAGGCAGCCTCGACTACGTGCACATCGTGGCGGGCACCTCGGCGTCGCTCGGCGGCGCCGTTCATATTGTGCCGCCGATGGCCATCGAGGCAGCCTACCTGGCCCGCGAGGCAGAAACCTTCAAGTCGCGCCTGAACATTCCGCTGTTCGTGACCGGCCGCATCAACCAGCCCCAGGAAGCCGAGTTGATTCTGGCGCGCGGCCAGGCCGACGTGTGCGGCATGACCCGCGCGCTGATCTGCGACCCGCTGATGCCGAACAAGGCCGACAGCGGCCGGGCTGAAGACGTGCGCGCCTGCATCGCCTGCAACCAGGCGTGCATCGGGCACTTTCACCGCGGCCTGCCGATTTCCTGCATCCAGCACCCGGAAACCGGGCGCGAACAACAATACGGCCAGTTGCCCCAAGCCGCCACGCGCAAACGCGTCATGGTGGTGGGCGGCGGCCCGGCCGGCATGAAAGCCGCTGCCGTGGCGGCGGCGCGGGGGCACCAGGTAACGCTGTACGAGGCCAGCGCCCAGCTGGGCGGCCAGGTACTGCTGGCCCAGTTGCTGCCGCGCCGCGCAGAATTTGGCGGTGCCAGCACCAACCTGCAGCGGGAGATGCAACTGGCCGGTGTCGAGGTGGTGCGCAACACCCGGGTAGACCGGGCACTGGTCGAACGTGTACGCCCGGACGCAGTGGTTGTGGCCACCGGTGCGGAGCCCTACTGGCCGCACTTCGAACGCGCCGGCGAACTGCAAGTGGTAGACGCCTGGCAACTGTTGCGTGACCAGGTGAAGCCCGGCCGCTCGGTGCTGGTGATGGACTGGCGTTGCGACTGGATTGGCCCAGGCATCGCCGAACGGCTGGTGCGTGCCGGCCATCAGGTGCAACTGGCGGTAAACGGCACCCACTGCGGCGAGAGCCTGCCGCTGTATGTGCGTGACCAGCTGGCCGGCGCGCTGCACAAGCTGGCAATACCCATCACCCCCTATGCCCGGCTGTACGGCTGCGACGACAACACCGTCTACCTGCAGCACACCGCCAGCGGCGAAGCGATGCTGTTCGAACACATCGACACCCTGGTGCTGTGCATGGGCCACCAGCCGGTCGATACCCTGGCCGAGCAGATCCGCGACCTGGCGCCTGTCTACCGCATCGGCGACTGCCTGGCCCCGCGCACGGCTGAAGAGGCGATCCATGAAGGTTTGAAAGTCGCCGCCGCCTTGTGAGCCTGTTTATACTCCGAGGCTTTGCAGGGTCGATCGGACATCGCCATGAGTCGCCACATCAGCAAAGCGCCACAGGCCGAGGACGGCGCCAGCGCGCCGCAGTTTCTGGGTACGCGCATCCGCGGCCTGCGCAAGCGCCGCGGCATGACCCTGGCCGAACTGGCCGCACAAAGCGAGCTCACGGCTGGCTACATCAGCCAGCTGGAGCGCAACCTGTCGTACCCGTCCATCCCGGCGCTGTTCAACATCGCCCGCAGCCTGGGCGTGACCATCCAGTGGTTTTTCGCAAGCGAAGCGGTCACTGCGCCCGAGGATGAAGGCTACGTGGTGCGCAAGAACAGCCGGCTGAGCGTGTATTACGAAGACGGCATCGTCGACCAGTTGCTCACCCCCCAGCCCAACCGCGAGCTGGAGATGCTGCATTCACGCTTCCCGCCGGGCACCTACAGCCAGACCAGCTACAGCCATGAAGGCGAAGAAGCGGGCTACGTGCTTAGCGGCCAGTTCGAGTTGTGGGTGGGCGAGCGGCATTTTGTGCTGGAAGAAGGCGACAGTTTCAGCTTCTCCAGCCAGAAGCCGCACCGCTATGGCAACCCTGGTGAAGCTGACGCTATTGTGATCTGGGTGATTACACCGCCGACCTTCTAACGGCCCAAACTTACAGGCAGTCCCCTGAAGGAGCCGGCCTGCCGGCGATGCGCTGCAAAGTAGCCCCAGCCCCCTATAAAAGGCCCCCGCCATGCCCCTACAACACAGACCCGTAACGCCCGAAGACATCCCAACCCTTTGCACCTTCCCGCAAAACGCTCAGGAACTGTTCTACATGTTCCCCAAAGCTCGCTACCCCCTCACCGAGCATCAGCTCTCCACCGCCATCGCCCAGCGCACCGAGTCCACAGTGTTCGAGAAAAACAACCGCACCGTCGGCTTTGCCAACTTCTACAAAGCCGAGATGCACGGCGTGTGCTGCATCGGTAACGTCATCGTTGCCCCTGACGCACGCGGCCAAGGCGTGGCGAGTTACATCGTGGAAACGATGACAGCGCTGGCATTTGACCGTTATCAGGCCACGGCGGTACACATTGCGTGCTTCAACGAGAACACTGCGGGTTTACTGCTGTACCCGAAACTGGGTTTCTTGCCTTTCGCAGTGGAAGAAAGATGCTCCCCAGAGGGGCACCGGGTGGCACTGATCCATATGAGCCGGGGTAGCGCGGGGCTGGGCTCATAAGCGGGGTTAGGGCCACTGGGCGGCCCTAAAGGTCTCTCAGTGCCGAGCATCACGGCAATATGGAATGCGCCGTTTCACGCCCGCATGGGGTTTGAGGCGATAGCCAGTCACGACCTGGAACCAAGGCTTGCGGCGATATTGAGTGAGGAATACCAACACGGGTTTGCTCCGAACAGTCGATGTGCCATGGCTTGGGCGGTGGCTTAGTACAGAATGCTCGGGCCACTCAGCCATTTGGAAAGCAGGCTGTTGGCACCAAGGCAGCGTGAGGCTGATTCAACGCCGCGGTATCCGATCTTGCTCAGCCACCGTTGCATTCAGCCGCCTGAGCATGGCCATGAGATTCCCATGCAATCCCGTACGGGTAGGTTTACGGCGCACCAGTTGCTGCTGAATCAGATATCCTGGGCCGTTGTAGACCTCTTCAAACGTACCGTCCCGGTTCATGCGAATACCGAGGTAATAGTCAGGCACATGGTGCACCGGGAATGTAAGGGTGGTGCCGAAGGTGGTCTTGATTTGCACATTGCGCCCCGCATCACAAATTGCATCGTGATGCCTGGTGAGCCCATCATTGAGTACCAGCCTGTACGCCAGGCTGGCCACAACCTCGCCGATATCGCCGACCAGCCTGCCGTCCAGGGTAAAGGGCTTGCCTGGATAGGCCGCCTGCAGTTGCCCAACAGCGGCGAATAGATCGTGTAGTGCGTTTTTGATCTTCAGTTCAATGGTCGCATCCATGGGCGTGCCTTAGCTGATAGCAGATTCGTGAGTGGTCAACGCACAGCGTCCCAGTGCCCAAGGCGCGTCGTTGCGGAGCTGGACGCTAACCTGATGCTGACCGAGCGCAGGTGTAGCCTGATCGCAAGCGGACCAAATCCCAGGGCTGATATATCAGTACTTGGCGCACACCACCAGGGTGCGCACAGTTGTGGATGCGATTACAGCAGCCTTCTCTGAATCAACCTCGGTATAGAAAAGGCCCGCCCAGCCACCCTTGACCCGCCTCACCCCCCGCCGCATGCTTGATCGCTCCACCCACGCTCAAGGACTGATCGCATGAAGCTGGAAACCCTCGCCCTCCACGCGGGCTTCACCTCCGACCCCACCACCCGGGCCGCGGCGGTGCCCATTTACCAGACCACCTCGTTCACCTTCGACGACACCCAGCACGGTGCCGACCTGTTCGACCTGAAGGTGGCCGGCAACATCTACTCGCGCATCATGAACCCCACCAACGACGTGCTGGAGCAGCGCATGGCCGCCCTGGAAGGTGGGGTGGGCGCGCTGGCGGTGGCCTCGGGCATGGCCGCCATCACCTACGCCATCCAGACCGTGGCCGAGGCTGGCGATAACATTGTTTCGGTGGCCAAGCTGTACGGCGGCACCTACAACCTGCTGGCCCACACCCTGCCGCGCATGGGCATCACCACTCGCTTCGCAGCCCACGACAACATCGCCGCCCTTGAGGCGTTGATCGATGAGCGCACCAAGGCGGTGTTCTGCGAGTCCATCGGCAACCCTGCCGGCAACATCGTGGATATCGCCGCACTGGCCGAGGCCGCCCACCGCCATGGCGTGCCGCTGATCGTCGACAACACCGTCGCCACCCCCGTGCTGTGCCGGCCGTTCGAACACGGCGCCGACATCGTCGTGCACTCGCTGACCAAGTACATCGGCGGCCACGGCACCAGCATCGGCGGCATCGTCATCGACTCCGGCACATTCCCCTGGGCCGACAACAAAGAACGTTTCGCCCTACTGAACACACCCGACCCGTCCTACCACGGCGTTACCTACACAGAAGCCTTCGGCCCCGCCGCCTTCATCGGCCGCTGCCGCGTGGTGCCCCTGCGCAACACGGGCGCGGCGCTGGCACCGTTCAACGCTTTCATGATTCTGCAAGGCCTGGAAACCCTGGCCCTGCGCATGGAACGCCACACCGAGAACGCCCTGAAGGTAGCCCGCTACCTGCAAGGCCACGAGCAAGTGGCGTGGGTTAAATACGCCGGCCTGCCCGACCACCCCGAACATGCACTGGCCCAGCGCTACACCGGCGGCAAGCCAGCGTCGACTCTGTCGTTCGGCATCAAGGGTGGCCAGGCGGCCGGTGCGCGCTTCATTGATGCCCTGCAACTGGTGCTGCGCCTGGTGAACATCGGCGACGCCAAGTCACTGGCCTGCCACCCCGCCTCCACCACCCACCGCCAGCTCAACGACGAAGAACTGGAAAAGGCCGGCGTGCCACGGGACATGGTACGGCTGTCGATCGGCATCGAGCACAGCGACGACATCCTCGCCGACCTGGCCCAGGCCCTGGAGGCCAGCCGCGGTTGACTCACCAGCGCCCTACCCAATGCCGACGGCGGGCGTCACTTCTGCATAACCGGATTGCCTTGCGATGACCCTGTTCTACCTGAAACTCATCGTCACCCCGCTGCTGATGTGGGCCATCTCCCTCGCGTCGCGGCGCTGGGGCGGCTTGTTGGGCGGGCTGCTGTCCGGGTTACCGATCACCTCGGCATTGGTGATGACTTTTTTGTGCCTGGAACAAGGCACAGCGTTCGCCCTTGGGGCCGTGCCTGGCGCGCTGGGCGGGCTGGCAGCGGTGCAGGCAACCTATGCTTTTTACCTGTTCGCTACGCGCAGGCTAGGCGTGGGGGCTGCAGTAGGGCTGGCGATACTGTTCTATGGCGTGGCTGCCTATGCCTTTACCCATTGGGGCAGTTTGTACCTGTCGATTGGCGTGGCGCTGGTGCTGATTGCCGTGTTGATAAACGCCAGTGGGCGCGAGCCCAAGCCAAAGGCCATGGCCCTGTCTCGACAGCGGTATTGGGAGATTCCCCTGCGCATGGTGTCGGCCACGTCCCTACTGATGGTTACCACCAGCCTGGCCAACTGGCTGGGGCCGGCGACCAGCGGGATGCTGGCGCCGATACCGGTGATTGCCTGGCCGTTGGTGGTGTTCGCGCATGTGCAAAACGGGCGCGCCGGCATGGCCGCGATGGTGCGGGGGAATGCGATTGGGGCGGTGGGGGTGATTGCGTTTTATCTGGTGTTGGCGGGGGTACTGGCGGCGTGGGGCGTGGGGCTTGCGGTCAGCCTGGCCATGGGGTGTGCCGTGATGCTGACCGTGGGGCTGGCGGCGGTGTTGCGGCGCAGGTAGCCCCTTTGTAAGAACAACTGACTTACACAGAATCTCAAAATTGGCGCAGTTCACTCTTGTGGGAGCGGGTTCACCCGCGAACACCGGCGCCAGCCGGTGCCATCCACCCTGATGTCAAGCAGCGCCCACCCGCTCCCCAGGCCAAATCACCGCCTGGGCCACAATCACATGCGTGCCATTGAACGTAAGCGCAGGCCCGCCATGAAGCTGATAGCCCAGCTGCAGGGCATCACTGACCCTGCGGCAAAAGGCAGCGTCATCGGGGCCGGTCAGAACGCGGTAAATGGGCATGCCGTCGGGTGGCAGGTTCATCGGGTTGATCCTTGGTGCGGTAGGTGTGGGGTTCCAATACTACTTGGAAACAGCCTGCAACCCGCAACGCAGGGCTGTCTATGTAAAACGCGATGGTGTTCCTGATAAACAATCAGAATTTAACCCTTTCTTGTAGGCCGTTTCCCAAAGATACTCCGTGAGCCTGTTTTTCGTTGCGCAAGGAAATCGTCGGTCCTAGTCTCGGCCCGTCGCTGCAAATTCAGCGACCGGTTTTGACAGACCGTCGATTGTTGTCCGTGTGCATACGCTTATGGCGGCTGTACGTGCGGGCACCTTCGTGTGCGCCGAGTGCCAACAATCTCGGTCTGTCAACCCGCGTACAGCTGCCACCCTCCCGTTTGACAGCGAGGTGGATAGCAGCTCAACCATTGTTGGAGCGTGAGCATGCTGAAAATCGTCCCAGACCCACCCCGTCACATTCTTTCCCTAGAAGACACACTAATCCAGGCCACGGATTACGCCCTGTGCGCGGCAACCGTCGTGCAGCATGCAATGGCACTACAGCCCAAATCGCCCGCGTCGGTGCTCATCATGGCGTCCATGCACGAACTGGAAACGCTGAGGGCATTGCTTGAGTCGGCATTGATCCAGGTGCAGATGCCCTCAGAACCAAGGGCCTGGCACTAAAGCCTGGTTGTGTAACGCCTGGGCTGTTAGAGCCACCAGGGTTTCCAGCCCAGGCAACGATGTCTTTAGGGGAGCTACCACCGTGCCCACAGAAGAAAACAAATTCACCGTCGGTAAAACCACCTTCTACCAAGGTGCCAATCAAACCCATCCCCTCTTCCGCATCGAACCTGGAATCCCCTGGCAAAGTGCACGTGAGCAGGCCTCGGAACTGATGGGCTATGCGCGGGATATGACGCTGGATGGTTTGATGGAAGATAAGCCCCAGTTGATCTGGGCATCCCACTATCTGTGCGCGCTGGCCAAGGCGCTGATGGATGATGCTGAGCTGGGCATGATGCGTTGATTCGCGCTGTCTGCAACCAAGCTGGCTCAGCAGCCATCAAAAAGCCCAGCATTGGGCTGGGCTTTATCCCTCAGGCCGAGGCTGTCCAGACAGCAAGCTCATAACCATCTGGATCGATGAAGTGGAATCGCTTCCCGCCAGGAAAGGTGAAAACTTCCCGGCTGATAATTCCGCCAGCAGCCTTAACCCGGGCCTCAGCTCCAGCAAGGTCGTCTGAGTACAAGATGACCAATGGGCCGCCTGGCCTGACTGGCTCGCCAGTGGTGAAGCCGCCGGTCAACCGACCGTCGCTGAACTCGGTGTATGTTGGGCCGTAATCGACGAAGGTCCAGCTGAACACCGCGCCGTAAAAATCCTTGCTGCGCTGAATGTCCTGGACGTTGAACTCAATGTTGTCGATCTGGCGGTCTGTTCCTCTGCTGCTCATGGGCACCTCCTTGTAAGAGGGTGGAATCTACCATAGCGACAATGGACCTGTTGCATCCTGTCCACGTATTCACTCTGGACAGTAGGTAATTAGAGTGCGCTGCTCGGGTAAGCGTCATCCATCGCGCCGGCTTTAAAAGATCATGGACCTACTCTCCGTGCTCGTTAGTCCCACTCATCCAATGCTCGCAGACGCTGAAGAGCGTGTTTGTACTTACACATTAAGGAGAAGCCACTGCGAGCGGTTCCAGACACACTTTGTTGGTAGATTCCCTCACAATCCGATTTAACATATTCCTTCCAATGAGACTGTGAAGCCTTGAGTAGAACAGGAACTTCCTCATAAGTCGAATAACTATCGGGGTGCTCAGTCATCTGCTGGGCGTGAGCCAATTTCTCCTGGTACTTAAGCTCGACTTTGTCGTCAGCACTGCGCTTCATTACGGAAAGACACATGTCGCTGTCATTCGTGGTATGAACATCTGGTCTGCGTAAGCACTCCTGCCAGACAGCTTCAACCTTCGCAGCGACTGGCGAACCGCCTCGTCTAACTCCTCTTCGCGGCCAACGTCAGCATGGGAAGTACTCATCACGAGCAGCGATCCCATGCAGATCCCTGTAAATACATTTTTCATGTGGCTCACTCCTTGAGATAGCGCTAAAGACAGTGAATATTGCCGTAATCAGAAGCTCCACGCTATGAGACGGGGCGTTTTCAATTTTGTGGCTCGGATCAGGCAGCATGCTGACAGGGCGAGCGGTATGAGCAGTGCACTCGCTTAGCTCCAGCGCAGCCTCAGCGCCCCCTGAACTGGATGTGCTTATCTACAACATCGGCATCTGGGAGCAATATGCGTTCACCGAGCAGTACGCAGTTCTGAGCGACAGTGGTGCCTCGATCAGCAGGCTGGTGAACGTGAACATCACCGCCACGCTGCTACTGCTAAAACGCTTGATCCCGAAGTTGCTCGGTTCGTCCAGGCCGCAAGTCATTCTGACGGGCTCCACCTCGGCACTGCGCCAGAGCGGCAGGCCAGAAGTGTCGTTCGGTGCAACCAAGGCCGCGCTCAATGGACTTGCAGACGCGCTACGTCAGAGTTTCAGGCAGCAGAACCTAGCGGTGACTGTGCTGCAATTAGGGTATCTGATACGGTTGACCCGTTATCTACGCCGATGGGGGATGCTCTAGAGCGAAGCGGTGGCGAGCGGATTCCCGTCCACGATGTGGTTGGGATGGTGGGTACGCTTATGCGGCTTTCTACCGCGTCCTTTGTGCCCGAGCTGGTGATGCCGGCGATCAGGGATGAGCGGTTCTGATCGGGTGGTGATGATATGCCACGTGCATCACCTGGATCGGATGTGACGTTGTCTGTGCGAAAAAATCGGAATTAGCCCCTTCCTTGTAAGCCGTTTCCCAAAGATACTCCGGGCGCACGTTTTTCGTTGCACATGAGCAGTGTGGATTCTAGTCTCGCCCGGTCGCTGCCAATTCAGCGACCGGTTTTGACAGACCGCTCACGTTGTCCTCATGTGCACGCCTTTATGGCGGCTGTACGTGCGGGCACCTATGGTGCGCCGAGTGCCAACGTCTCGGTCTGTCAACCCGCGTACAGCTGCCACCCTCTTGTTTGACAGCAAGTTCGAGGCAGCTCCATATCCCACGTTGGAGCTGAACCATGCTAAAGATTGTTCCTGATCCGCCTCCCGCCCTTCTCTCCCTTGAAGACACTCTGATACAGGCCACTGACTACGCGCTCTGCGCGTTGACCGTTGTTCAGCAGGCAATTCAATTGCAGCCCAAGTCACCCGCCTCCATCCTGATGATGGCATCCATGCACGAGCTTGAGACGCTGCGCGCGTTGCTTGAGTCGGCATTGATTCAGGTGCAAATGCCGTATGAGCCACGGTTGCGGCATTGAGTTTGTGATTGGTTACGCCTGGGTTGTGCGTGGTGCGGCTAGGCCAGCCCAGGCATCAGCGTGTTTCGGGGAGCGACAAAGATGGCCACAGAAGAAAACAAATTCACCGTCGGTAAAACCACTTTCTACCAAGGCGCGAACCAGACCCACCCCCTCTTCCGCATCGAGCCCGGCATCCCCTGCCAGAGCGCACGCGAGCAGGCTTCGGAGCTGATGGGCTATGCGCGGGATATGACGTTGGATGGGTTGATGGAAAATAAACCTCAACTGATTTGGGCTTCCCATTATCTGTGCGCGTTGGCCAAGGCACTGATGGATGATGCTGAGTTGGGGATGATGCGGTGAAGTAGGTCTGCGCTTTCGGATGCATTGAAGACCTGGTTCAGTGTTCGGCTTTGAAGACTGCCTACTTTCAGGGGCAGATCAACGTAATTGATCAGCTCGCAGCCTCAACTCCATTGGCTGAGACATTAGACTCGAGCCCGGACGCAGAGGCTCAGCGGGGCCAACTGGCTCAAAGCCGCTCGTTTTATACAGCTGCATCGCTGGGCTGTCTGCGATGGTCACACCCAAGCGCACGCGGAAAGTGCCGCGGTTTTCAGCCCAAGCAACAGCCGTCTCAAGTAACGCCCTACCGATGCCAAGACCACGTGCTTCAGGCGCGACCCACATTTGAAAGATTTCAACGAGCTCGTGGTCGGCGTCTGATGCCTTGCACCAGATCAGGCCATGAACCACGTCATTGTGGATACCGAGGAAAGCTTGAGCGCTGCTGACACTGGTTACAGTAGCAACGCGCTCTTCCAAGCAGGATCGTCTCTTGTGGACTCATGCGCGTAAGTACTCCCAAAGGCATCCGGGCACTCCTGCAGCGCCCGTAGCCTCAGATTCTTGTAAGACCGCCAGTCGTTGGCTGCGATAGGGCGAACTGAGAAAATGGCAACTCCGTTTGGTCTTGATTTAGCCAACGACTGATTCACTTACCGGGCCAGGCACCGGGTCGACGTTGGCATCACGTCTGTTCGATTCACCATCAAGCTTCCGAAACCCAACGCCCACGTATCAGCTTTTTGAGCTCGGCAATGCTCAGCGTCACATCTCTGGCTCGATGGACCATAGCATGGCAGTTGGCGCACAACGTCACGAGGTCTGTCTCGGGGTTCACTACCTGCTCACCACCTAATTTTGAAATAGGGACTACATGGTGGACGTGAACGAAGCCCTTGCCGTGTTCACCGTAGGCCTGTTCAAAATCAAATCCGCAAGCTTTACAGTCCAGGCCATGGAACGCGATGGCCTTTATCCGGAGGTCTTTCCGACGCTCATAGCGGGTGCTGAAGTAGGTGGTCTTGCTACCTTCCACGAATGACTCGAGGCCCAGGTTTTCATCATCCGTCACTGTTGCTGAGACTGGCGGTTGCACAGGCAATAGCTTGGCGTGGCTCAAGATGGTGTCGTAATCGGTCTTAGCGATCGGTCGGACACCGTCACGCCAGTAATTTGTAACTCGACTCGATGGGACGCTCTCAAGATACTGACCTTCAAGCTTCGCAGGGACAGCACTCTCAAACGCGGCGAAATCCTCAATAAATGCGAAGAGATCCCCCTTTCCACTTTTCGGGTCAGGGTAGACCTTACCGACGCGTGCTTTGCCAAAGTAATGGGGAGACGTACTGAGGCGTTTGGGCACGAAGGCTCGATCCGTGATTCGTCCTTTGTAGTAAATCACCTCAGTGCCTTCAACGAGCCAGGCTTTGTAGCGCTTGGGGAAATGATAGACAGAGCCTGTCTCGTCTTCCCACTGAGACGTATCGTTTTCTACGATCACGACGGGCATTGGATTTCCTCTCGATGGTGGCGATAGCCTACCAAGGAAGAGGACGTTTCCTACAGTGCAATCGGAGTAGTGACGAGTTACGCATCTGTCTGTTAGTAAGGACGCGGGTTCAGATCCCCCCGGCTCCACCAAATGATCAAACAAAAACGTCCACGGACGTCTTTGTTTGTGCCTGAAAGCCAGTAAATACGCTGCTTCCAGCGCTTTTGCGGTCTTTCAAGAGTTTTTGAGTTCCAGCCATTCTGGTATTCCAGGCGGTATTCCAGCTCACCCAGTGCTAATCTTTGGAATACCGAATCAGTGCTTGAGGACAATCTCATGCCTGCTCAAAACCTCCGCCTCTCCGATCGACAACTCAAGGGGAGTCAAACCCGCGTCCAAGGATTACGTCCTCACGGACGGTGACGGTTTGCAGCTCCGAGTACGCAGCAATGGCTCGTTGCTGTGGAATTTCAACTACCGCGAACCGGTGACCAAGAAGCGCATCAACATCGGCTTCGGGACCTATCCCGAACTGTCGCTGGCGAACGCACGAAAGAAGGCAGTCGAAGCGCGCGAGCTGCTCACCCAAGGGATCGATCCGAAGGTGCAGCGCAATACGTTGAATGAAGCCAAGCGCGCAGAAACGGAACACACCTTCGAAAACGTGGCCACCGCCTGGTTCGAGCTCAAGAAAGACTCGGTCACCCCGGCCTACGCCGAGGACATTTGTAGTGGTCAACTCATTCCGGACACAGTTTTGAGTTTTTCTTCCGCTTTTGCCGGAGCCAGCCCATCGTTGAACTGGTGGGGCCGTATCCAGTTGTAATGGCTCATCAGGTACTGGCTGATGTCTCGTTGAGCTTGCTGCCCAGTCAGGTACCCCGTGGTCGGTATCCACTCTGATTTCAAGCTACGAAATACTCGCTCCATCGGCGCGTTATCCCAGCAGTTGCCTCGGCGGCTCATGCTCTGGCGCATGCGGTAGCACCACAGTCTCTGGCGGAACTGACGGCTGCCATATTGCGACCCCTGGTCGGAGTGGAACAGCAGCCCTTGAGGTTTGCCGCGTTGTTCTTAAGCCACATCCAGCGCTTTGACCGCGAGGTCTGCGTCCGGCTTGTCTGATAGGGCCCAACCCACTACTCGGCGTGCGTAGAGATCCAAAACAACTGCCAGATAGTGCCATTTGCCCTGCGCCCAAACGTAAGTGATGTCGCCACACCAGATCTGATTTGGCGCTTCGACATCAAACGCACGGTTCAAAATATTCGGAATATCTGGCCGCTCTACCGTCGCCTTTTTGTAGGCGTGTGATCCCGGCTGCTTGCTGACCAGCGCCAGTTCACGCATCAGGCTGCGCACCTTGAACCGCCCGATTTGCTCACCTTCTTCTTGCATCATTGCCTTGATGCTACGGCTGCCGGGCGCACTTCGTCCTCGCGTGAACAGCTCATTCACTCGACTGCGCAATCGCAGTCGCTCAACGTCCGGAGTTCGTCTTCTATGACGATGTGCGTAGTAACTTGAGCGAGTGATTTCCAACACCTCGCACAACCAATCAATGGGCTCATGGGCGCTGAACTGGCGGATCAGCGAGTACGCTCGAGATCTTCCGACATCAAGAGCGCGGTAGCTTTTTTAGTATTGATTTCTCGCGTTCAAGGCGCGTGATTCGGGCTTCGAGCTCTTGGATTTTTTGCTGCTCTGGCGTCAACGCCTTGCTGGCGGGCGTGATGCCGCCGCGTTCCTGCTGAAGCTGGTTAACCCATCGGCGCAGGGCCGACTCGACCAAGCCGAGCGAGCGGGCTGCTTCGGCATGACTGTAGCCTTGGTCGAGCACCAGGCAGGCAGCTTCACGCTTGAATTCGGGGGTAAAGGTACGACGTTGGTTGGTCATCAGACACCTCTCTGTGGCGAGCATTCTCGCCTAAATGGGTGTCCGGTTTCATTAGACCACTACAAGTTGAGCGAATGCTCACTCACGATAGTTGATCACCGAACCGCTTCTCCATGCTATCCAACAACTGGTCACGAGCATCCTCGCCCCCCTAACCGAGCAGGCTGGTTCCCCATCCGCTTGTATCTCCGCCGCCATAAGCGCATCTGTATTGGTTAAGATGCGCTCCTTAGCTTGCACATGGGTGCGGTGAAGCCGCCCTAGCAGCGCTGCCAGTCAGCGCTTTGATTTGGAGTATCTTCAGTTGAACCACGCGGTCCACAACAAACTGGTTTCATTTATCTGGTCGATTGCCGACGACTGCCTGCGGGACGTGTATGTGCGCGGAAAATACCGTGACGTCATCCTACCAATGGTGGTGCTCCGGCGGCTCGATGCCCTGCTTGAAGCCAGCAAGACGAAGGTGATGGAGGAACTGGCCTTTCAACAACGTGAAATGAGCCAGACTGAACTGGACGACAGCGCCCTGCGTGCCGCTTCCGGTTATGTCTTCTACAACACCAGCAAGTGGACGCTAAGCCAACTACACAAGACCGCCACCAACAACCAGCAGATCCTCCTGAGCAACGTTGAGGAATACCTCGACGGCTTTAGCGACAATGTCAAAGACATCATCCGGCGCTTCAACCTCAAGTCGCAGATGCGCCACATGGCCAGCAAAGACGTCCTGCTTGACGTACTGGAAAAATTCACCTCGCCCACCATCAACCTCACCCCGCACGACTGCGAGGATCCGCAAGGCAACCGCCTGCCGGCCCTGAGCAACCTAGGCATGGGCTATGTGTTCGAAGAGCTGATCCGCAAGTTTAACGAAGAGAACAACGAGGAAGCCGGCGAGCACTTCACCCCGCGCGAAGTGATCGAGCTGATGACCCACCTGGTCTTTGATCCGATCAAGGACCGCCTGCCCACCGTGATGACCATCTACGACCCTGCATGCGGCAGTGGCGGCATGCTCACCGAGTCGCAGAATTTTATCGAAGAAAAATACCCGGATTCGACCATCCAGCGCGACATCCACCTCTACGGCAAGGAGATCAACGACGAGACCTATGCCATCTGCAAGTCGGACATGATGATCAAGGGTAACAACCCGGCCCACATCCGCCCCGGCTCAACCCTATCGGTAGACGAATTCGCTGGCAGCCGCTTCGACTTTATGCTGTCCAACCCACCCTACGGTAAAAGCTGGGCCAGTGAGCAGAAGTTCATTAAAGACGGCAGCGAGGTGATCGACCCGCGCTTCAAGGTTAGCCTCGCGGACTATTGGGGAAACGCCGAGATACAGGACGCCACCCCGCGCTCCAGCGACGGCCAGTTGCTGTTTCTGATGGAAATGGTCAACAAAATGAAAGCTCCTGGCGACAGCGGTCTCGGCTCACGTATCGCCTCGGTGCATAACGGCTCCAGCTTGTTTACCGGCGACGCCGGCGGTGGAGAGAGCAATATCCGCCGCCACCTGATCGAAAACGACTTGCTCGATGCCATCATCCAGTTGCCCAACAACCTGTTCTACAACACCGGCATCACCACCTATATCTGGCTGCTCTCCAGCAATAAGCCAGCGCAGCGCCGAGGCAAGGTGCAACTGATCGACGCTAGCCTGCTATACCGCAAACTGCGCAAGAACCTCGGCAACAAAAACTGCGAATTCGCCCCCGAACATATCGAGCTGATCACCCAGACCTACCTGGACCTGGCCAGCATCGACCGGCTGGCAGGTGACGACGGCATTACCGCGCAGGTGTTCGACAACCGCGACTTCGGCTACCACAAGGTCAGTATCGAACGGCCAGACCGGCGCAGGGCACAGTTCAGTGCCGAGCGCGTCGAAACCCTGCGCTTCGACAAAGCCCTGCGCGAACCCATGCAGTGGATTTATCAGCAATGGGGCGAAGCGGTGTACCAGGACGATACCCTGGCCCAGCATGAAAAGACCATTCTCGCTTGGTGCGAAGAGCAAGGCATGGAACTCAATGCCAAACAGCGTAAGAAGCTGCTGAATCTAGAAACCTGGGCCAAACAGTCCTTGTTGGTCACCGTGGCCAACTACCTGATGCAGGCCGTGGGAAGCGAGGAATATGACGACTTCAACTTGTTCGCCAAGCTGGTGGACAAGGTGCTCAAGCAACTGAATAAGGAGGCCGGGATCAAGCTCGGCGCTAGCGAGCGCAACCAGTTGCTCAATGCCGTCAGCTGGTACGACGAAAACTCCGTAAAGGTCATACGCAAGGTGGAAAATTTCGACCGCGCCGAATTAGCTGCACTTCTCGAACGTCTGAACTGCCATGAGGCCGAACTGCCCGATTTCGGCTATTACCCCAACGGCAAGGCCGGCGAGTTCCTCACTTACGAATCCAACAGCGACCTACGCGACAGCGAAAGTGTCCCTCTGGCCGATTCCATACACCGCTTCTTCAAGGCCGAAGTGCAACCCCATGTGGCGGAAGCTTGGATCAACCTGGAGTCGGTGAAGATCGGCTACGAAATCAGCTTTAACAAATACTTTTACAAGCATCAGCCGTTACGCAGCATGGACGAGGTAGCGCGGGAGATTGTGGTGCTGGAGCAGCAGGCTGAAGGGTTGATTGCGGATATTTTAGGGCTGGAGGTTAAGGATGTGTCGGGGGTGAGCCTTGGTTAAGCATCTGGAGAGATCTCCCTCGTATAACTCTTATAAGGACTCGAATCTTCAATGGCTTGGAGTTGTTCCAAGCCACTGGGAAATGACTCGACTGGGTGGTCTTTTTAAAGAACGCCGCACCAAGGTGTCAGATAAGGATTTTCCGCCGCTATCAGTAACTAAGAATGGAATTCTTCCTCAGCTTGAAAGCGCGGCAAAAACCAATGACGGCGACAACCGTAAACTGGTTAGGTCTGGCGACTTTGTCATTAACAGCCGTTCAGACAGGAAAGGGTCTAGCGGTGTGTCTGAGACGGATGGTTCTGTATCGCTCATTAATATTGTCTTGGAGCCGCGCGGTATAAACAGGGATTATTGCAAGTACCTCTTTAAAAGCTATTCGTTTGTGGAGGAATTTTACAGAATCGGCCATGGCATTGTTGCTGACCTGTGGACGACCCGTTATGACGAGATGCGGTCCATCGTCTTGGCTTTTCCTCCGCTTACTGAGCAGGCCACTATCGCCAATTTTCTTGACTGCAAAGGTGCAAAAATTGATCAGGCAATCCAGATCAAGAAGCGCCAGATCGAACGGCTCAAAGAGCGCAAGCAGATACTGATCCAGCTGGCCGTAACCTGCGGCCTTAAATCTGATGCACCCATGCGGGACTCTGGTATTGAATGGATTGGTGAAATCCCAGGGCATTGGACTGTCATGGCCAATCGTGCCTTGTTCCGTGAGCGCGTGGAGCCTGGGCAGGAGGACTTACCCTTATTGTCAGTCTCCATCCATTCCGGCGTGTCCGAAGAAGAGATTCCCGAAGAACAAAATATTCGTGCTCGTGTAAAAATTGAAGATAAATCCAAGTATAACTGCGTCCGCCCCGGTGATATTGCCTTCAATATGATGCGCGCCTGGCAGGGGGCAATTGGTGCGGTAAGTGTGGATGGAATGGTTAGCCCCGCATATACAATTGCAGTGCCCCGCTCTAGCCTTGATGCTCGATACTTCGAGTACCAGTACCGTACTCCCGGTTTTATCCAGCAGATGGACCGGTATTCCAAGGGCATTACGGATTTTCGCAAACGGCTGTACTGGGACGGTTTCAAGCAACTGATAACTCTTGTTCCTCCGATTGAAGAGCAGCGTGCCATCGTCAAGTTCATCGACCAGGCTATGCTCAAGCAGACCGCTACCGTCACACTGCTGGAACAACAAATTACCAAGCTCATAGAGTACAAAGCTACTTTGATCAATAGCGCCGTCACCGGTAAGATCAAGGTACCGGGCGTGGTGGAGCCAGATACCCAAGATAGGTAGTTGGTTTTATGAACGCCCAGCAGCACCTGCAGCATTTACTTGAGGCTGGCGGTGAAAGGGAGTCATTAGAGTTTAAGGAAGCGAGAACGGCTATGACTCATAAAACTCGCTAACTACTTCTGAACCCTGAGCAATAAGGCTAATCCCATAATATAAAAACCTGCTGGTAGCCTTGAAAAAGTCAGGAGTCATCAAACCTAGGGGCAGGCTTTGACACATTTATGGGGCGTGGGGCGGGTTGGCGCACACAAATAATACCCGCAGGCATGGTGTGTACTCATTTGACTAAACAGATTGCGCTAGACGGATCTGCCGAATTGTTAGACATTCAGGAGGCTGTGGGCCAGCTCTGTTAATCGTTGCACTGTCAGGTAAGCAGCGGCGAATGTCTGCCCACGTTAGCTGGGTAGTTTTAGACTTTTAACCCCGCGCCGGGCTCGCCTGGCAAAGATAAGAAAGAACAGGCACAAGGAAGCCGGCATGGTAAGCAAGACTAACGAACAGGCGCTGGAAGCTAACATCGAGAAATACCTGACCGGCACATGCCTAGAAGAGCAGGCACTTGGCTGTGACAGCGCAGTACCCGTGCCAACGGGCCTCAACCACGGGTATCAACTGGGCCGAGCTCAGGATTTCAATGCCCAATACGCTGTGGATAGCCGTTGCTTGTGGAAATTTCTTGAGGCTAGCCAGGGCGAAGAGTTGAAGCGTCTCAAGCAACGCTACGAAGATTGGGATTTGCGCATCCTCGAACGCTTCGACCGGCTGGCGAAGAAGTACGGCGCACTGCACCTGCTCAAGCGCGGCCTGGCCATCGACGATGTGCACTTCAACCTGATGTATCCCGCACCGCTTGCCAGTAGTTCGGAGCGGGTCAGACAGCAGTTTGCGGCGAATATCTTTAGCAGCACCCGCCAGGTGCGTTACTCCCTGAGTAATCCGCTGGAAGAGATCGATCTAGTGCTGTTTATGAATGGCTTGCCCTTCGCCACGCTCGAACTGAAGAATCCCTGGACGGGCCAGAATGCCCGTTATCACGGGCAAAAGCAGTACAAACAGGACCGCGACGCGGGCCAGCCGTTACTGCAATTCGGCCGCTGCCTAGTGCACATGACGGTAGACACCGAAGAGATCTACATGACCACCAAGTTGGCGGGTGTCGCGACCTTCTTCCTGCCATTCAACAAGGGCCATAACCACGGGGCTGGCAACCCGCCCAACCCCGCAGGGCACAAGAGCGCCTACCTGTGGCAGGAGATTTTCAGTCGCGAAAGTGTGGCCAACATCATCCAGCACTTCGTGCGCCTGGACGGCAGCAGCAAGATGACATTGGCCAAGCGTACGCTGTTCTTTCCGCGTTACCACCAACTGGATGTGGTGCGCCGCCTAGTGACGCATGCCAGCCAGCATGGCGTGGGTCAGCGCTATCTGATCCAGCACTCGGCCGGCTCAGGCAAATCGAACTCCATCACTTGGGCAGCCTATCAGTTGATTGAAACCTACCCGGCTTCGCTGGAGGTTGTCGGCGCGCGCGCTTTAGATGTGCCGCTGTTCGACTCGGTGATTGTGGTGACCGACCGCCGCCTGCTGGACAAACAATTGCGCGAGAACCTCCGCGAGTTCTCCGAGGTGAAAAACATCATCGCTCCGGCGCTGAAGTCCTCTGACCTCCAGCGGGCGCTGGAGCAGGGAAAAAAAATCATCATTACCACCATCCAGAAATTCCCGGTGATCGTGGATGGCATCGACGACATGGCCGGCAAACGCTTTGCCGTGATCATTGACGAGGCACACAGCTCGCAGGACGGTAGCAGCCACGGCACGATGAACAAGGTGATGGGCGGCGACGAGCAAGACGATACTCAGGAGAAGATCCTCAGCGCCATCAAGAACAGCAAGATGCGCGGCAATGCCTCGTACTTCGCCTTCACCGCCACGCCGAAAAACAGCACGCTGGAGAAGTTCGGCGAGCAGCTGGCCGATGGCCGCTTCACGCCCTTCCACCTGTACTCAATGAAGCAGGCCATTGAAGAGGGCTTTATCCTCGATGTGCTGGCCAACTACACCACATACCGTAGCTACTACGAAATTCAGAAGTCCATCGAGGACAATCCGCTGTTTGACACGCTGAAAGCACAGAAGAAGTTACGCGCCTATGTCGAGCGCGACCAGCAGACCATCGATGTTAAGGCCGAAGTGATGCTGGAGCATTTTATAGAACAGGTGGTCACGCCGAAAAAGCTTAAGGGCCAGGCCAAGGGCATGGTCATAACCCAAAACATCGAAGCTGCCATCCGTTATCACAGGGCAATCAGCCGCTTGTTGGTCGCTCGCGGCAACCCGTTCAAGGCGCTAATTGCCTTCTCCGGCGAAAAATTGGTTGATGGTATCGAGTACACCGAAGCCGGCATCAACGGCTTCGCCGAAGCAGATACGCGAGACAAATTCGACACCGACGAATACCGATTGCTGGTAGTGGCCAACAAGTACCTGACAGGCTTCGATCAGCCTAAGCTGTGTGCCATGTACGTGGACAAGAAGCTGCAGTACGTACTCGCTGTGCAAGCGCTGTCTCGCCTTAATCGTGCTGCGCCGAAGTGGGGCAAGAAGACCGAAGACCTGTTCGTTCTGGATTTCTTCAACCAGGTGGAGGACATCAAAGCCTCCTTCGACCCGTTCTACACGGCTACCAGCCTATCCGGAGCGACGGATATCAATGTGCTGCACGAACTCAAGGACCAGCTGGACGAGGTCGGCGTCTACGAGTGGCCGGAAGTAGAGGCATTTGCCACGCAGTATTTCGACAACGTCGATGCTGAAAAGCTGGCTGTGCTGATCGATATCGCCGCTGAGCGCTTCGACGTGGAACTAGAGCTAGAGGAGGAGGCCAAGGTCGATTTCAAGATCAAGGCCAAGCAGTTCGTGAAGATCTACGGCCAGATGGCCTCGATCATGCCGTATGAGATTGCGGCCTGGGAAAAACTATTCTGGTTCCTCAAGTTTCTGATCCCGAAACTCAAAGTGCAGGACAAAGACGCCGACGAAATCGACGCTCTGCTTAACTCGGTTGATCTCGCGTCCTATGGGCTGGAACGGGTCAAGTTGAACCACAGCATTGCGTTGGATGATGCGGAAACCGAGCTGGACCCAGCCAACCCAAATCCGCGTGGGGTACATGGTGGTGAGCAGGAGAAAGACCTGCTGGACCAAATCATCCAGAGCTTCAACGAGCGTTGGTTCCAGGGCTGGGGTGTGACCACGGAAGAAAAGCGCGTGAAATTCCTGAGTATTCTAAAGGGCATTCAGGAACATCCGGACTTTGAGCCAAAGTACCAAAAGAGCCAGGACGAAGACCATCGTGCACTGGCGTTCGAGAAGATTTTCGAGGAAGTCATGCTGATGCGCCGCCGCCAAGACCTAGAGCTTTACCGGCTGGTAGCCAGTGATGAAGCGCTTAAGTCTTCGTTGCAGCAGAGCATGAGAGGCATGTTGGGCTGAAGTAAGCTCAAGCTCGGTTTTTGATAGATTCGATGCTAACTCGCTAATGGGGCGGAGCTCAAACAGCACCGTCCATCGGAATCCAGGCCACGCAGCGTTCCAACTGGTATTCCAAGCGAGTTGACCAAACATTTGTTCACCAGCCAAAACAAATAGATACCGACTTGTTTCAGATTACCCCGGCGATGCGGAACCACCCGAACAAACCAAAACGCGAAGCTAATCTCCCCCAACCCGCCCATCTTCAAAACCCAAACAACAAAAAAGCCACCCGAAGGTGGCTTTCTCGTTTTCAATAATGGTCGGGACGGAGTGATTCGAACACTCGACCCCTTGCACCCCATGCAAGTGCGCTACCGGGCTGCGCTACGCCCCGACTGGGCTTTGAAGCATGTTCCCCTTACCGCTGAGAACGATGAAGAAGATACCCTAACCTTTTGATTAATGGAAGCTTTTTTTCAAAAAAATCCATCAATCATCAACCAAGGTCACTTCTTCAACACCACCAACACATCCTCCAACTCAACAATCATCTGCCGAATCAGCTGCTTGTACTGGCTTGACTCATCCTTCACCTCATCACTGGAAAGCCGCAACCGCGCCCCGCCAATGGTGAAGCCCTGGTCGTACAGCAGGGCACGGATCTGGCGGATCATCAGCACGTCTTGGCGCTGGTAATACCGCCGGTTGCCCCGCCGCTTCACAGGGTTGAGTTGGTCGAACTCCTGCTCCCAATACCGCAGCACGTGCGGCTTAACGGCGCAAAGTTCGCTCACTTCACCAATGGTGAAGTACCGTTTGCCCGGGATGGGGGGCAGTTCGTCGTTATGGCTTGGTTCCAGCATAGGCCTCAACCCGGGCCTTCAACTTCTGCCCTGGACGAAAGGTGACGACGCGCCGTGCGGTGATCGGGATTTCTTCCCCGGTTTTGGGGTTGCGGCCCGGCCGCTGGCGTTTGTCGCGAAGGTCGAAGTTACCGAAACCCGATAGCTTCACCTGCTCGTTCTCTTCAAGTGCGTGCCGAATTTCTTCGAAAAACAGCTCGACCAGCTCCTTGGCCTCACGCTTGTTAAGCCCCAGCTCCTCGTACAGCCTTTCGGCCATCTCAGCTTTCGTCAGAGCACCCATGCCGTTATTTCCTTAACGTGGTGTTCAACCTTTGTTCTAGCGAGGTGAGGATGTTCTGCAGGGTAGTGTTCACCTCATCGTCGTTAAGAGTGCGCGATGGATGCTGCCAGGTCAAGCCGACGGCCAGGCTTTTTCTATCAGGATCAATACCTTTACCCTGGTACACATCAAACAGCCTGAGGTCTGTGAGCCATTCGCCTGCATTGTCACGAATTACGTCAAGCACGTCCTGAGAAGCTACATCACGTCCTGCAATTAACGCCAGGTCACGACGGGTTTCCGGGAACTTGGACAGTTCGCTGAATGTGGGCAGGCGGCCTTCCACTACCTGGGCCAGCACCAGCTCGAACACGAACACCGGGCGGTCCAGGTCCAGGGCTTTGGCGAGCTCTGGGTGGAGGGCGCCAAGGTAACCGACCAGCTTGCCGTCGCGCTGAATTTCAGCGGTTTGGCCTGGGTGCAGGGCGGGGTGTTTGCCGGCAGCGAAGGTGAAGTCGCTGAGGGCACCGGTGTAGCCCAGCAGGGCTTCCACGTCGGCCTTCACGTCGAAGAAGTCGATAGTGTCGCGGCCGTTGGCCCAGCCTTCTGGCAGGCGGCTGCCAGTGACTACGCCGGCGATCATCGGTTCTTGCTGCAGGTCACCCAGCTGGCCGACAAAGCGCAGGCCGCTTTCAAACAGGCGCACGCGGTCTTGCTGGCGGTTCAGGTTGTGCTGCAGTGCCTTCACCAGGCCCGGCCACAACGAGGCGCGCATGGCGGCCATGTCGTTGGAGATGGGGTTGGCCAGCAGCAGCGGCTGCACGCCGGGGCTGAACAGCTCGAACAGTTTCGGGTCGATGAAGCTGTAGGTGATGGCTTCCTGGTAACCGCGGGCGACCATCAGGCGGCGCAGGGTGGGCAGCTCGCCACGGGTTTCCGGGCGGGCTTGCGGGGCCAGGCGGGCCTGCGGGTAGCGCACGGGCAGGTTGTTGTAGCCGTACAGGCGGGCCAGCTCTTCGATCAGGTCGACTTCCAGGCTGATGTCGAAGCGGTGGCTTGGCACGGTGACGGTCCACTGCCCTGCCCCGTCGGCCTGGATGCCCAGGCCGAGGTTGGTGAGCAGTTGCTCGACCTGGGCCGGGTCCATGTCCATGCCGAGCATCTGGGCGATGCGGTCGGCCCGCAGGGTCACCGGAGCCACGTTGGGCAGGTGCTGCTCGCTGACGGCTTCGACGATGGGGCCGGCTTCGCCGCCCACAATCTCCAGCAACAGGGCGGTGGCGCGCTCCATGGCTTCGCGGGCCAGGTGCGAGTCTACGCCGCGCTCGTAGCGGTGGGAGGCATCGGTGTGCAGGCCGTAGGAACGGGCTTTACCGGCGACGGAAATCGGCTCGAAGAAGGCGCTTTCCAGGAACAGGTCGCGGGTTTTTTCGGTGTTCACGCCGCTGTGCTCGCCACCCATCACGCCGGCAATGGCCAGGGCGCGAGTGTGGTCGGCGATCACCAGGGTGTCGGCGCGCAGGGCGACTTCCTGGCCGTCGAGCAGCACGAGCTTCTCGCCCTCTTCGGCCATGCGTACGCGGATGCCGCCGTTGATTTCCGCCAGGTCGAAGGCGTGCATCGGCTGGCCGAGTTCGAGCATCACGTAGTTGGTGATGTCGACGGCGGCGTCGATGCTGCGTACGTCGCTGCGGCGCAGGCGCTCGACCATCCACAGCGGGGTGGGCTTGCTGAGGTCGACGTTACGGATGACGCGGCCCAGGTAGCGCGGGCAGGCAGCCGGTGCGCTGACGTCGACCGGGCGCACTTCGTCGTGGGCGGCCACCACGGCAGGCACCAGCGGGCGGGTGACGGGCACGTCGTACAGGGCGCTGACGTCGCGGGCCAGGCCAGCGATGGACAGGCAGTCACCACGGTTGGGGGTGAGGCCGATCTCGATGCTGGCGTCGTCCAGGCTCAGGTACTGGCGGATGTCGTCGCCCACCGGGGCGTCGGCTGCCAGTTCCAGCAGGCCGTCGTTTTCTTCGCTGATCTGCAGCTCGGCGGCCGAGCAGAGCATGCCGAACGACTCGACGCCGCGCAGCTTGGCCTTCTTGATCTTGAAGTCGCCTGGCAGCTCGGCACCGATCATGGCGAACGGGATCTTGATGCCTGGGCGGGCGTTGGGGGCGCCGCACACCACCTGGAAGGTGTCCTGGCCGTTGCTCACCTGGCACACGCGCAGCTTGTCGGCGTCCGGGTGTTGTTCGGTGGATAGGATTTCGCCCACCACAATGCCGGTGAACTGGCCGGCAGCGGGGGTTACGCTGTCGACTTCAAGGCCGGCCATGGACAGGCGGGCAACCAGTTCATCACGGGAGACTTGCGGGTTTACCCAACCGCGCAGCCACTGTTCACTGAATTTCATGCTGTTCTCCTAGAATGTGCGTCGATGGGCCTAGCGGAATTGGGCAAGGAACCGCAGGTCGTTATCGAAGAACAGACGCAAATCGTTGACGCCATACCGCAACATGGCCAGGCGCTCGGCGCCCATGCCGAAGGCGAAGCCCTGGAACTCTTCTGGGTCTATGCCAGACATGCGCAGCACGTTCGGGTGCACCATGCCGCAGCCCATCACTTCCAGCCAGCCGGTTTGCTTGCACACGCGGCAGCCTTTGCCGGAACACATCACGCACTGGATGTCGACTTCGGCGGACGGCTCGGTGAAGGGGAAGAACGACGGACGGAAGCGCACGGCCAGTTCTTTTTCGAAGAACACCCGCAGGAACTCTTCGATGGTGCCCTTGAGGTCGGCGAAGTTGATGCCGCGGTCGATCAGCAGGCCTTCAACCTGGTGGAACATCGGCGAGTGGGTGATATCGGAGTCGCAGCGGTATACGCGGCCCGGGCAGACGATGCGAATCGGCGGCTGGGTGGACTCCATGGTGCGTACCTGTACCGGCGAGGTGTGGGTGCGCAGCAGCATGTTGGCGTTGAAGTAGAAGGTGTCGTGCATCGCCCGCGCCGGGTGGTGGCCGGGGATGTTGAGCGCTTCGAAGTTGTGGTAGTCGTCTTCCACCTCGGGGCCTTCGGCAATGCCGTAGCCAATGTGGGTGAAGAACTGCTCGATGCGCTCGAGTGTACGGGTGATGGGGTGCAGGCCACCGGTGGCCTGGCCACGGCCTGGCAGGGTCACATCAATGCACTCGGCAGCCAGGCGCGCGCTGAGCTCGGCCTCTTCGAAGGCGGCCTTGCGTGCGTTGAGCACCACGGTGACGCGCTCTTTGGCGTCGTTGATCAGCGCACCCACTTTGGGGCGCTCTTCGGCTGGCAGGTTGCCCAGGGTCTTCATCACCTGGGTCAGCTCGCCTTTCTTGCCGAGGTAATTGACCCGGATCTGTTCCAGGGCATTGATGTCTTCAGCGCGCTCCACGGCCTCCAGGGCTTGGGAGACCAGCGCATCCAGGTTTTCCATGTACAGACTCCAGATACGAAAATAGGGGAAGAGCTTTGAAGGCTCTTCCCCTATCGATGACGTTCAATGCCCGGCGACGCTGGCGCCGCCGGGTGATTGTCGCGGGTACTTAAGCCAGAACGGCTTTAGCTTTCTCGACAATCGCAGCAAACGCCGCTTTTTCGTTCACTGCCAGATCGGCCAGAACCTTACGGTCGATTTCGATCGAAGCCTTTTTCAGGCCAGCAATCAGACGGCTGTAGGACAGACCGTTGGTGCGGGCACCGGCGTTGATACGAGCGATCCACAGTGCGCGGAACTGACGCTTCTTCTGGCGACGGTCGCGGTAGGCGTATTGGCCTGCCTTGATGACCGCTTGCTTGGCTACGCGGAATACGCGCGAGCGTGCACCGTAGTAACCTTTAGCCAGTTTCAGAATTTTCTTGTGACGCTTACGAGCGATGACGCCACGCTTAACACGAGCCATGAGTAACTTCCTCTATCTTAACCAGAATTAACGAACGCGCAGCATGCGCTCGACTTTTGCCACGTCAGACGGGTGCAGCAAGCTGGCACCGCGCAGTTGACGCTTACGCTTGGTCGACATTTTGGTCAGGATGTGGCTCTTGAAAGCGTGCTTGTGCTTGAAGCCCGAAGCTGTCTTCAGGAAGCGCTTCGCAGCACCGCTCTTGGTTTTCATTTTTGGCATGTTGGAACTCCGCATTCGATAAAATTACACATAATCATCAGGCCTGCCGTGCCCGGGAGATTACTTCTTTTTCTTGGGGGCGATGACCATCATAAGCTGGCGTCCTTCCATCTTCGGATGCTGCTCAACGGTGCCGTATTCGGCGAGGTCGGCTTCGACCCGCTTCAACAGCTCCATGCCCAGCTCCTGGTGGGCCATCTCACGACCACGGAATCTCAGAGAGATCTTGGCCTTGTCCCCATCGGTAAGGAAACGTACCAGGTTGCGTAGTTTTACCTGGTAATCCCCATCCTCCGTCCCTGGACGAAACTTGATTTCTTTGATCTGGATTTGCTTCTGGTTTTTCTTGGCTTCGTTGGCCTGCTTCTTCTTCTCGAAGAGGTGCTTGCCGTAGTCCATGACCTTGCAGACAGGCGGTACCGCGTCTGCAGAGATTTCTACCAGGTCCAGCTTCGCTTCATCAGCGATACGCAGCGCTTCATCAATCGAGACGATGCCAACCTGCTCGCCGTCTGCGCCAATTAACCGAACCTCGCGGGCCGAGATATTCTCGTTGATCGGGGCCTTCGGTACAGCACGCTTATCGTTTCTCATTTCACGCTTAATAGTCATTACTCCGATTCTTGGCGACCACGCCGGGAAACCGCTTGTGTCAGAAGCTCAGCGAATTGCGCGACGGGCATGGAGCCCAGGTCTGCGCCTTCGCGAGTACGCACGGCTACGGTTTGCGTTTCGACTTCGCGGTCCCCTATAACCAAAAGGTACGGGACCTTGAGCAAAGTATGCTCGCGGATTTTAAAGCCGATTTTCTCATTTCTCAAGTCCGACTTGGCACGGAAACCGCTACCGTTCAGAGATTTCTCCACTTCAAGGGCGAAATCGGCCTGTTTGTCGGTGATGTTCATGATCACGGCCTGGGTAGGTGCCAGCCACGCCGGGAACACACCCGCGTAGTGCTCGATGAGCATGCCGATGAAGCGTTCGAACGAACCGAGGATGGCGCGGTGCAGCATCACCGGGCGCTTGCGGGCGTTGTCTTCGGCAATGTAGCTGGCGTCCAGGCGCTCGGGCAGGTTCGGGTCGTACTGCAGGGTACCGCACTGCCAGTTACGGCCCAGGCAGTCGCGCAGGGTGAACTCGATCTTGGGCCCGTAGAAGGCGCCCTCGCCCGGCTGGTATTCCCATTCCAGGCCCGACTCGTTCAGGGCGTCGGCCAGTGCACCTTCGGCACGGTCCCACAGCTCTTCGGAGCCCACACGTTTGGCCGGGCGGGTGGACAGCTTCATGGCGACGTCGGTGAAGCCGAAGTCCTTGTACACGTCCAGGGTCAGCTTGATGAAGTCGGCGGCTTCTTTCTTCACCTGTTCTTCGGTGCAGAAGATGTGCGCGTCATCCTGCACAAAGCCACGTACGCGCATGATGCCGTGCAAGGCACCGGAGGGCTCGTTACGGTGGCAGGCACCGAACTCGGCCAGGCGCAGCGGCAGGTCGCGGTAGCTTTTCAGGCCCTGGTTGAACACCTGCACGTGGCACGGGCAGTTCATCGGTTTTACCGCGTAGTCGCGGCTTTCCGACGAGGTGGTGAACATGTTCTCGGCGTAGTTGGACCAGTGGCCGGAACGCTCCCACAGAATACGGTCGACCACTTGCGGGGTCTTGATTTCCTGGTAGCCATTTTCGCGCTGCACGGCGCGCATGTACTGCTCAAGCACCTGGTACACGGTCCAGCCGTTGGCGTGCCAGAACACCATGCCCGGGGCTTCTTCCTGCAGGTGGAACAGGTCGAGCTGCTTGCCGATTTTGCGGTGGTCGCGTTTTTCGGCTTCTTCGATGCGCTGGATGTAGGCCGCCAGCTGCTTCTTGTCAGCCCAGGCGGTGCCGTACACACGTTGCAGCTGCTCGTTCTTGGCATCGCCACGCCAGTAGGCGCCGGACAGCTTGGTCAGCTTGAATGCTTTGAGGAAGCGCGTGTTTGGCACGTGCGGGCCACGGCACATGTCGACGTATTCTTCGTGATAGTACAGGCCCATGGCCTGCTCATCGGGCATGTCTTCGACCAGGCGCAGCTTGTAGTCTTCGCCACGGGCGGTGAACACATCGATGACTTCTGCGCGCGGGGTCATCTTCTTGATGACGTCGTAGTCCTTCTCGATCAGCTGCTGCATGCGCTTTTCGATGGCGGCCAGGTCATCAGGGGTGAAGGGGCGCTCGAAGGCGATGTCGTAATAGAAGCCTTCGTCGATCACCGGGCCGATCACCATCTTGGCGGTCGGGTACAGCTGTTTCACCGCGTGGCCGACCAGGTGGGCGCACGAGTGACGGATGATCTCCAGTCCCTCTTCATCTTTAGGGGTGATGATCTGCAGCTTGGCGTCGTTCTGAATGAGGTCGCAGGCATCGACCAGCTTGCCGTCGACCTTGCCGGCGACGGTGGCCTTGGCCAGGCCGGCGCCGATGGACGCGGCAACTTCAGCTACGGACACGGCATGATCGAACGAACGTTGACTGCCATCGGGAAGAGTAATGGTGGGCATGGCGCCTCCTCTCCTAGTGGTGACCCCTACCAAAGGTCACGTGGGTTGGGATGAGCCAGTACAAGATCCGACCTGCCTTCCGTTGACGGGAAGCCTGCCTCACAGTGGCAGAAGCCTTTCGGCTTGCGAGGGACGAACCAGATGACTGGAAAAAACAGCTACAGGCTGCATGCTGTTAGCTGCGAGCCGAGCATGCTAGCACGCACCTCTTGCGCCAGGCAGATTTATTTGGAAATTGCAGTTTCAGGTGAACTTACCCGGTAAGTTTCCTATCAGACTTTCGGAAGCAACCTACTCTTGATGAGAACCAACCCCAAGGAGTAACCGGTTATGCGAGTTCCGTCTCTTCTGGCCCTGGCGGCCGCTGGCGCACTGCTGCTGCCAATGGCTGCGAACGCTGGCAATTTCCCTGCCGGCAAGGAGGGTGCCTACATGGCCCAATGCACGCAGGTGGCCAGCGGCCAGGGCGTTGACGCCGCCGCGGCGAAAAAGCACTGCGAATGTGGCGCGCAAGCGATCAAGAAAAATTTCAGCGACAAAGAAATTGCTGACCTGGACAGCAAGGATGGCGTGGACGCCAAGCTGATGCAGCGGGCACAGAGCGTTGTGCAGCAAGCCTGCGCACCTAAAAGCTGAAGCCCTGCCGCCAGCGCAATCCACCCGTTGATTGCGCTGGATCAACATCCGGCTCAGGTAAAAGGCGCTAGATGCGCAGAATTAGACTATGATGTACATCGTGCTCCGTAGCCTCGGCCGCATTGCACCACCGAAAATACTAAATGTTCTGGAGATTCACCCATGTCCAATCGCCAAACCGGCACCGTCAAATGGTTCAATGATGAGAAAGGCTTCGGCTTCATCACCCCAGCAGGCGGCGGCGACGACCTGTTCGTTCACTTCAAGGCCATCGAATCTGACGGCTTCAAGAGCCTGAAAGAAGGCCAGACTGTTTCCTTCGTCGCCGAGCGCGGCCAGAAGGGCATGCAGGCTGCACAGGTTCGTCCGGAGTAATTCGGATAGCTGTAAAAAACCCGCCCTTGTGGCGGGTTTTTTTTGGGCTGATTGGTTTAACCCTGTGGGAGCGGGTTTACCCGCGAAGCAGGGAGCGCGGTGTGTGGCACCGGCTCCGCCGGTGTTCGCGGCTAAAGCCGCTCCCACAGGGCTTGCGCCAGCTTTGAGATTTTGTGGGAGACAGTTGCTCCCACAAGATAGATGCCAGCGTTCAGAATTTTGGCAGACAGACAATTCCACAGGCTTTTTAATCAACTAATCCATACTGCGCTACCGCGCGGACAGTGGCTCAATAAGCAAACCACATTCCCTGTGGGAGCGGGTTTACCCGCGAAGCAGGCAGCGCGGTGTGTGGCACCGGCTTCGCCGGTGTTCGCGGCTGAAGCCGCTCCCACAAAGTGGATTGCGCCAGCTTTGAGATTTTGTGGGAGACAGTTGCTCCCACAGGTTGCTGCTGGCTGCCTTGAGAGCCAGCCAGCCAGGTGTTAAGGGTTAACCGCAGTTCACGCGGGTAACACGGCCCTGCTCGTCCACGTTCAGGTTCAAGCGCTCGGAGCGGTATTCCAGCGTGACCACGTCATGCGGCTTCAGGATACGGGCCATTTGCGAGCCACTGGCTTTGCGCGCCTGCTCCAGCAGCTCGGGGCTGCCTTGCTTGCCAACGGCAAAATCGGCACCACTGGCCTCGCAGCGGCCGTCGTTGCCAGCCGGTGCCGCCGGCGCCTGGGTGCCACCAGCATCACCGCCAGTGCTGCAACCCGCCAGCACACCAGCCACCGCCAGGGTTGCCAACAAAGCACGGGTACGGAACATGAAGCCTCCTAGATCGAATGGGAACTGCCTGATCCGACCATCGCACCAGGAATTCGTTGCAAAACCGCCCGAGTCTGCCTGAACGCCCCGAGTCAGGCGCGGCATAATCGTGACCGAATTTTACCGCTACAATCAAAGGCCCCTTGGTTTGCCCTGCAAAGTCATGATTTACTTTGAGAAGTGAAGGCATAGTGCCTCCTGCGAATACCAGGGTCCGGTGTTCGTTTTTTCGTCCAGGCCGCAAGCGAGAGCCTTCCATGAGCAGCCACAGCATCGATGCCGACATCAAGGTCAAATGGGCGGAGGGCCAGAGCGCGTACAGCCCCGGCACCCCGGAAGAACTGCTGCTGATCGCCGTCGACCTGCTGGTGCGTGACCGTGGCGGCGAAGCGGCGCGCAGCTTTATCGACCAGGTGGTCGAGCGCTACGCGCCCCGCCCCGCTACTTGAGGCGTGCCAGGCGCTCGGCCAGCAGGTCGAACAGGCCCTGGGCATCACCCTCCTCCACCCACATTACATTGGCAGGTTGCTTGAGCACGCCGTACCAGTCGGCAACCGTCTGGCCGAAGGTGGGCCCTTCGCGGCTGTCGACACTCATGTGAATGCGCCGGCCGCTGAACATCTGTGGCTTCAGCAGGTAGGCGATCACGCTGGCATCATGCACCGGGCCGCCCGGCATGCCATACAGCTGCATGTCATGGGTAATGTAGGCATTGAGTATGTCTACTACGCGCTTGCTGGCCTGGGTGTTCACGGCCGCCAGTTGCTTGAGGCGCGCTTGGCTGGTCAATAGCTTGTGGGTCACATCCAGCGGCAAGTACGTCAGCTGCACGCCGCTGGCCAGCACCACTTGAGCGGCATGGGGGTCTGCGTACAAGTTGAATTCGGCAACCGGCGTGATGTTACCGCCGTTGAAATGAGCACCGCCCATCACCACCACTTCCTTGATGCCCTGGGCAATTTCCGGGCGCTGGATCAGCGCCAGTGCCAGGTTGGTCTGCGGGCCGAGCATCGCCACCGTGATGCTGTGGGGCTTGGCAGCACCCAGGGTATCTACCAGGTACTGCACTGCGTTGCCCGCCGCCAAGGGCTTGGCCGGCTCGTGCACCTGCACGCCGGTGATGCCCTCCTCCCCGTGCACTTCGGCAGCGTAGATGGGCGCGCGCACCAGGGGCCGGCCAGCACCGGCATACACCGGGATATCCTCGCGGCCCGCCCACTCACGGGCCAGCCGGGCATTGCGCGAGGTTTTCTCCAGCCGCACGTTGCCAGCCACCGTGGTGATGGCGCGGACCTTGAGTTCATCCGGCGACGCCATGGCCAGGAACAGCGCCACCACATCGTCCGCACCGGGGTCTGTGTCGATGATCAGGTCGATGGGGGCGGCTTGAACGCTCGACGCTGCGGCCATGAAGGCGATACCTTGTAGCAGGGGTTTCAGCATGATGATGGCACTCCTGTTGCCAATGGGTTGTGGCTAGCCAGGGCTCAGAACGTGACCCCGGAGATCAGTGCAATATTGCTGTAGGGCTGGCATTCACCAGTGCGCACGATGGCGCGGGCACTGCGCGACAGCACCTTGAAGGCCTCGTGGTCCAGCCATTCACGCTTGCCCAGCTTGCCTTTCAGGCGCTCGATTTCCACCAGCGCCGGGGGTACCACCGTTTGCATTTCCTCGGCCAGCACGTGGCGCTCCACCTGCAATTCGCTCAACACCACCCGCAAAACGTTGGCAAAGTCAGGCAGGCCGGGCGTGACTGCCAGGTCGATCAGCTCCACCCCGGGGGGCACCGGCAGGCCGGCATCGCCGATCACCAGGATATCGCCATGCCCCATGCCCGCAATGGTGCGGGACAGGGCGACGTTCAGCAGTGGTGTCTTTTTCATGGCGCGACCTCGGCCAGATGGGGAATGGAGGGTTGGGCCCCGGCGCGGGTCACCGACAGCGCCGCGGCGCGCTGGCCGAACGCGATGGCATCGCCCTCCTTCAGCCCGCGCACCAGGCCGGCCGCGAAGCCGCCAATGAAGGTGTCACCGGCAGCCGTGGTGTCCAGCGGCTGCACCACCGGCGCCGGGTAGTGCTGGTGCCCATCAGCGCTCACCCGCAGCGCGCCCTGCGCGCCAAGGGTGATGATCACCTTGCCAGCGCCCAGCGCCAGCAGCCGCTCACCTGCCTGTAGCGCGCTGGCCTGGTCGTTGACCGGTATGCCGGTCAGCGCCTCGGCCTCGCTTTCGTTGGGCGTGAGGTAGTTGATGTGCGGGTACCACGGTGCCGGCAGCGGGCCACTGGCAGGCGCCGGGTTGAGGATGACCTGCTTGCCCAGCTCATGGGCCCTGGCCAGGGTCCAGGCGACCGTTTCCAGCGGCACCTCCAGCTGGCAGATCACCACTTCGGCTGCTTGCAGCAGCGCGTCGAAGCGCTGAACCGCCTGCGGTGTCAGCAAGCCGTTGCCGCCCGGGATGATGACGATGCAGTTCTGGCTGGCCGCATCCACGGTAATCAGCGCCACGCCACTGGACACGCCCGGGCAGGTAATCACGCCCTGGCAATCGATACCCTCGGCCGCCAGGCCGTCCCGCAGTTGCTGGCCGTAGCCGTCATCGCCCACGCTGCCGACCATGGCCACGCTGCCGCCCAGCCGCGCCACCGCAACGGCCTGGTTGGCACCCTTGCCGCCCGGGGCGGTAAAAAAACGGTCGCCGGCCAGCGTCTCACCGGGCCGGGGCAGGCGCTGGGCGCGCGCCACCAGGTCCATGTTCAAACTGCCGACTACCACCACCTTCGCACTCATGACATTTCCTTAGCGGTGATCGTTGAACAAGTCCGGGCGCGGCCCGGTGGATTCGCGCAGCACAATGCGTGGGGCCACGATGCGTTGCTCCGCCTGGCCAACACGCGGCGCAACGATACGCGCCAGCAGCAGCGACGCGGCGCTCTCGCCCAGTTCGCGGATGGACTGGCCGACCGTGGTCAAGGGTGGATACACGTAGCGGCTGAGTTCGATATCGTCAAAACCGATCACCGACAGCTCGGCAGGAACGCTGATATTGCGCTCAGCCGCCGCGCGCAATACGCCAAACCCGATCATGTCGTTACCGGCGAAGATGGCCGTGGGCCGCTTGCCGCCGAGCAGGGCCGCGGCGGCGGCATGGCCACCCGGGCTGGTAAAGTCGCAGTGCTGCACACGGCCGGGTATTACCGGCACACCGGCCTCGCCCAGGGCGCGATGGAAGCCGCCCAGGCGCAGCTGGGTCACCCCGGTGTGCGCCGGGCCGCCGATGTAGGCGATATCGCGGTGGCCCAGCTCCAGCAGGTGCCGGGTGGCCAGGTAAGCGCCCTGTTCGTGGTCGATGCGCACCAGGTCGGCATCCACGCCTTCAAGCTCGCGGTCGACGATCACCATCGGCGTGCGCACGCCGGCCAGGCTCTGCAGCAGGTCGTCGTCCTGGCCTACCGAGCCGACTACCAGCCCGTCGATGCGCTTTTCCAGCAGCACGCGCAGGTAGTTGCGCTGCTTTTGCGGGTTGTCGTCCGAGTTGCACAAAATCACGCAGTAGCCGTTGCGCTCGCAGGCATCCTCGATGCCCCGGGCCAGCTCGGCAAAGTACGGGTTGACGCTGTTGGGCACCAGCAGGCCGATGGTGGCGGTGCTGCGCGCTTTCAGCGAACGCGCCACGGCGCTGGGCACGTAGTCCAGCTGGCGGATCGCGTCTTCGACCTTCTGCCGTACCGGCTCGCTGACGGGCCGGGTCTTGTTCAGCACATGGGACACGGTGGTGTAGGAAATACCGGCCAGCGCTGCGACATCTTTGATGGTTGCCATGTTGTCAGGTCCGCCGGGCTGCACGCCGGCTGCGGTAAGTGTCGAGCACCACGGCGATGACGATGACCGCCCCGGTGATGATGCGTTTGGTCGGCTCGCTGGCGCCAATTTGTGCCAGGCCTGCGGCCAGCACCGAAATGATCAGCACCCCGAAGAACGTACTGATGACCGAGCCGCGCCCGCCCATCAGGCTGGTGCCGCCGATCACCACGGCGGCGATCACCTGCAGCTCCAGGCCGGAGCCAGCGTTGGGGTCGGCCGCCTCCAGGCGCGACACCTGGAACAGCGCCGCCAGGCCGGCCAGCAGGCCCATCAGGGCGAACACCAGCACTTTATACGGGCGCGGGTCGATACCGGCCAGGCGCACGGCTTCTTCGTTGGTGCCGATGCCGATCAGGTAGCGGCCGAACACCGTACGGGTCAGTATCAGTTGAGCCAGCACGATCACCAGCAAGGCGATGATGAAGGAAGGCGAGATGCCAAAGGCCACAGGGTTGGAAAACCAGGCATAGGTATCGCCGATGTACGCGGTGCGCGAATCGGTGAGCTGATAGGCCAGCCCACGGGCCATCTCCAGCACGCCCAGCGATACGATGAACGAGGGAATGCGCCAGGCCACAGTCACGGCACCGGTCACGCTGCCGGCCAGGGCAGCCACCGCCATGCCCAGCAGCGCGGCGGGCACCATGCCCCAGCCCCACCCCAGAATGGCCACGCTGACCGTGGACGCCGCCAGGGCCAGCACCGAGCCCACCGACAGGTCGATACCGCCGATGATCAGCACGAAGGTCATGCCCACCGCCAGCACCATCAGGTCGGGGATCTGGTTGGCCAGGGTGCTGAAGGTGTTATACGACCAGAAATGGCTGCTCAGGAACGAGAACAGCACGATCATCGCCAGCAAGGCGCCGGCGAGGCCCAGGTAGGTACCCAGGCCCAGATAAGTACCGCTGCGGCGCGCCGGGGCAGCGCCTTGGTTGTCGAGCGGGGTGGTTTTCATGCATCCATCCTGGGAGCTGCGTTGTGCAGCATTGCGTCACGTTTCTGATAACCGGCAAAGGCCGCGGCCAGCAGTTGGTCCTGGCTCCAGTGCTCGCGCTGGAAGGTGTCTATGAGGCGCCCGGCCGACAACACGGCGATGCGGTCACAAATCAGCATCAGCTCGCGCAGGTCGCTGGACACCACCACCAGCGCCTTGCCCTGGCGGGCCAGCGCTGCCAGCAGGCCATAGATGTCGAACTTGGCCCCCACATCGATGCCGCGGGTGGGCTCGTCGAACAGCAGCACTTGGCAGTCGCGCTCCAGCCAGCGGCCTATCACCACCTTCTGCTGGTTGCCCCCCGACAACTCGCCCACCACCTGATGCGGGCCGGCACTGCGAATGCGCATGGCCTGGATCTGCCGCTCGGCCAAGGCCCGCTCCGCATCGGCGTTCAGCACGCCGGCGGTGGAAACCGCGCCCAGGTTGCCCAGGGCAATGTTCGCGCTGATCGACTGGGTCAGCAGCAGGCCCTCGCCCTTGCGGTCTTCGGTGATCAAGGCGATGCCGGCCTTGACCGCAGCCTTGGGCGAGTCGATGCTCACCCGCTGCGGCGGCTGGCCCAGGGCAACACTGCCACTGTCGGCCGCGTCTGCGCCGTAGATCAGGCGCAGCAGTTCGGTACGCCCGGCACCGATCAGGCCGGAAATGCCAAATATCTCCCCTGCCCGCACCTCGAACGACACATCGCGCACCTTGTCGCCACGGCTCAGGTTGTTCACCTGCAGCAGCGGCGCCCCCAGCTGCCGCTGGCCCAGGTCGATGTGCTCGCCCAGCTCACGCCCCACCATCAGGTTGACCAACTGGTCGCTGGTGTAGCGCTGAATGGGCTCATCGCACACCAGCTTGCCGTCGCGCAGTACCACGATGCGCTGGGCGACCTGTTGCAGCTCTTCAAGCCGGTGGGAGATGTAGACGATGGCCACGCCACGCTGGCGCAGGCGTTCGATCTGGGTGAACAGCAGCTCCACCTCGCGCGCCGTGAGCATGGCGGTGGGCTCGTCCAGAATCAGCACGTGGCAGTCGCCGATCAGGTTACGGGCGATCTCGACCATCTGCTGGTGGCCAATGCCCAACTCGCCAACCGGCGTATCCGGGTCGATGGCATCCAGGCCCACCTGGGCCATGGCGGCGCTGGCCAGTTGGCGCAGGCGTTTGTGGTTGACCCAGCCAAAGCGGCTGGGCAGGTTGTCCAGAAACAGGTTTTCGGCCACGGTCAGGGTGGGCAGCAGGTTCAGCTCCTGCATCACCATGCGCACGCCCAGGCGCTCGGCGTCGCTGCGGCTGGCCGGCGCATAGGGCTGGCCACGGTACTGCATGTGCCCGGTGGTGGGGGTTTCCAGGCCACTGATGAGCTTGGACAAGGTGCTTTTGCCGGCGCCGTTCTCACCCGTCAGGGCCAGCACCTCGCCGGCGCGCAGGGTCAGGCTGACCTCGCCCAGCACCGGCTGGGCGTAGGTTTTGCCAAGGCCGCTGGCGGCCAGCACCACGTGTTGGGCCGATGCAGACATGGCCGTCTCTCCTGGCAGCATCAGGGCTGTTTGGTGATCAGTTCGACCGGGGTCTGGATGACGTTGTCGGCATCCACATCGGGCTTATCGCCCTTGACCATTTTCAGCGCCGCCTGAATACCGAACACCGCCTGCTGGCTGGCCGCCTGGTCCAGGGTGGCCAGTACGCGGCCATCGGCGATCATGGGCTTGATGGCGTTGATGTTGTCATAGCCCACCACTTTCACTTGGCCTGCCTTGCCGGCAGCGCGCACGGCAGACACGGCGCCCAGGGCCATGCTGTCGTTGCCGGCCAGCAAAGCTTTCAGGTCGGGGTATTCGTTGAGCATGGAGGCCGCGACCGCATTGCCCTTGTCGATTTCCCAGTTGCCGCTTTGCACCGACACGATCTTCATCTGTGCAGCGTCCATCGCATCCTTGAAGCCGGCCGTGCGCTGCTGGGCGTTGGTGGTGGTAGACACGCCTTCGATGATGCCCACCTGGTCGCCGGCCTTGAGCTGTTTGGCCAGGTAGTCACCCACCATGCGGGCGCCCTTGCGGTTGTCGGGGCCCACAAAGGGCACGCTGATGCCTTTGCTCTTGAGCAGCTCAGGGTCCAGGCGGTTGTCGATGTTGATCACCACCACGCCCTGGTCCATGGCTTTTTTCACCGCCGACACCAGTGCCTTGGAATCGGCAGGGGCAATTACCAGTGCCTTGGCGCCGGCGTTGACCATTTGTTCAACGATGCGGATCTGTTCGCCGGTGTCGGTTTCGTTCTTGATGCCGTTGGCAACCAGGTCGAATTCGCCAGCGTGGGCTTTCTGGTAGTCCTTGGCGCCGTCTTCCATGGTGCGGAAGAACTCGTTGGCCAGGGACTTCATCACCAGGGCGACCTTGGGCTTGTCTTCTGCGTGGGCGGCAGACAACGGCAGGGCCATGGACAGGGAGGTTACAGCGGCAATGGCCAGCAAGCGGCCGGGGAATGGCAGTTTCATGGACGATGACTCCGAATCTTGTGTTTTTTATCGGAAAGCAAACGTTTGCGTTGGCTAACTATGAGAACAAGACTTGGTTTTGTCAATTGCGTTTGGTGGTAACCCTGCATAGCAGATTATCCAGACTTTTTCCGAAAAGCCGAACACCTTTTCCTACGCGTGTTCGGGATTGCGAATGGAATACTCGTACATCACAGGGTTGGCAACGGGGTGGGATTACGCGCACAGCGCGCCAATCGCGACCCGGGCAGGCCCTGCGCACGCAGCGCAGACGCGGCTGGTACGAAACATGCCTGAAGCTCTGCGCGACTCATAACGACCATCTCAATAGGAAGAGAGAACAAGAACGATGAATGCCGCATTGAAAACCTTCGCCCCCAGCGCACTCGCCCTGCTGCTGATCCTGCCCGCCACCGCTTCGGCCAAGGAAGCCGAAACCCAACAGAAACTGGCCAACGTGGTCATCCTCGCCACCGGCGGCACCATTGCCGGGGCCGGCGCCAGCGCTGCCAACAGCGCCACCTACCAAGCCGCCAAGCTGGGCATCGACAAGTTGATCGCCGGCGTACCGGAACTGGCTGATGTCGCCAACGTGCGCGGCGAACAGGTGATGCAGATTGCCTCGGAAAGCATTTCCAACGAAGACCTGCTGAAACTGGGCAAGCGCGTGGCTGAACTGGCCGACAGCAAGGACGTGGATGGCATCGTCATCACCCACGGCACCGACACCCTGGAAGAAACCGCCTACTTCCTGAACCTGGTGGAAAAAACCGACAAACCCATCGTGGTGGTGGGCTCAATGCGTCCCGGTACCGCCATGTCGGCTGACGGCATGCTCAACCTGTACAACGCCGTGGCCGTGGCCAGTGACAAGCAGTCCCGCGGCAAGGGCGTACTGGTTACCCTGAACGACGAGATCCAGTCGGGCCGTGACGTGAGCAAGGCAGTGAACATCAAGACCGAAGCCTTCAAGAGCGCCTGGGGCCCGATGGGCATGGTGGTGGAAGGCAAGTCCTACTGGTTCCGCCTGCCGGCCAAGCGCCACACGCTGGATTCGGAGTTCGACATCAAGCAGATCAGCAGCCTGCCCCAGGTGGACATCGCCTATGGCTACGGCAACGTGACCGACACGGCGTACAAGGCGCTGGCGCAAAACGGTGCCAAGGCGCTGATCCATGCAGGCACCGGCAACGGTTCGGTGTCGTCGCGGGTGGTGCCGGCGCTGCAGGAGCTGCGCAAGAACGGCGTGCAGATCATTCGTTCGTCCCACGTCAACCAGGGTGGTTTCGTGCTGCGCAATGCCGAGCAGCCGGATGACAAGAACGACTGGGTGGTGGCGCATGACCTGAACCCGCAGAAGGCGCGCATTCTGGCGATGGTGGCCATGACCAAGACCCAGGACAGCAAGGAATTGCAGCGCATCTTCTGGGAGTACTAAGGCCCGGGGGCCGCAAGGCGGCCCCAACTTCCCCGCCAATGGCCAGCGTATACAAACACCCTGGCAGCCTCACACAAGACACCCCTCCCCCAAACACGCCCTAATAAGCCATCGCTGCCAACTGCGATGGCCGCTCGCCAGATGCGGGCGGTTCCCGTATAACAAGCGCGCCGTACAGGCAGCCAAAAACAAAAGAGGGATGTGCAAATGGTCAAACCGCAATCGCTGTGCAGCCTGGCCCTGGCAGGCTTGCTGGCCAGCCAGGCGGCACCCGCCTACGAGCTGTACGCCGATGACGACACCCACCTCAACGCCGACATGCTGGCCGTGTGGGGCATGTTCAACAGCCGCAAGAACTATGACGGCACCACCGGCGGCTCTACCTGGCGCGAAGGTTTCATCAAGTACGGCGTCAGCGGCGACCAGGGCCTGGCAGGCAATGGCACTTTGTACGGCGCGCTGAACTGGGTGAGCTCGGGCACCTGGGGCGACGGCGATGCCGCCGGCAACACCGTCGGCACCGAACGCACCACCAAAACCGAAGAAGCCTACCTGGGCTGGCGCTCCGGCGACCTGTTCCCGGTGCTGGGCAAGGACGGCGTGGACGTTTCCGCCGGCCGCCAGGTGGTGCGCCTGGGCAGCGGTTTTCTGATCAACGACGACGGCCCCAACCTGGGCAAGGGCCCAGCCGATGGCGCCCTGAACCGTGGCGGCGCCTTTTACCTGGCCGCACGCCACGCCTTTGACCGCACCGCCGTGCTGCGCCTGGGCGGCAAGGACGGCCTGCATGGCAGCGTGGTATGGCTGAAGTCCGATAACCGTGCCCAGGCCGAAACCGAACTGGGCGCCGGCACCCTGGACTACACCAACGAACTGGGCACCGTGGGGCTCACCTGGATTCACGGCATCGATGTGGCCGACCAGTGGGCCAGCGAGTTCCTAAAAGCCCGCGAAGGCATGAACGTCTACAGCCTGCGCGGCGAAGGCAGCGCCGGCATCGAAAACGCCAGCTTCGGCTTCGAGTACGCCTGGCAGGACAAAGACCACGGCCCGGAAAAAGCCTGGTACCTGCAGGCCGCCTACACCTTTGCCGACGTGCCCTGGGCGCCGCAGCTCACCTACCGCTACACACGCTATTCGGCAGGCTGGGACTCGCTGTTCAGCGGCCTGTCGAGCGGTTACGGCACCTGGTTCCAGGGTGAGGTTGCAGCCAACTACGCCGGGCCGTTCAACAGCAACACCGGCATTCACCACGTGGGGCTGAAGGCCACCCCGCTGGAAAACGTCACGGTCGGTGCGCTGTACTTCGACTTCAACACTGTCAGCACGCGCAACCGCCTGAACCTCGACGCACGTGAGCTGGACCTGTACGTGGAATGGGCCGTGAACCAGCACCTGATCATCAGCCCGCTGGTGGGCCTGTACCAGCCGCGCAAGGATGAAAGCAATGGTGGCAACCAGGTCGGGGGCAACGGCACCAACATGTACAGCCAGCTGACGGTTGCCGTGCCGTTCTGAGGCCACTCGCTACCTGAACTGATACTCCAGCCCGGCGCCGGCATACCACGCGCGCCCGGGCGCGGCTTCGTAGTAGCGGCTGTTGCTGTCGCCCACGATCACCGAGCCCACGTACTGGCGGTCGAACAGGTTGTCCAGACGCACCAGTTGGTGGAATGTCCAGGGCCCTGTGTGCTGCTCGAAGCGGGTGCGCCAGTTGAACACCGCATAGGCGGGGGCCGCCTTGGCGTTATTGCTGTCCTCCACGTACACCTGGCTACGGTACTGGCCTTCAACGCCCATGCTCACCCACTGTGCGGGCTTCCACACCAGTTCGGCATACAGGTTGTCCCGGGGCACGCCCGGCAGGCGGTTGCCGCTGTCGATCACCTTGCCGCCCTGGCTGAAATCATCGGCGTACCGGGCGTCGGTGCGGGTGTACACCCAGGTGGTCTGCCAGTGGTCACTCAGGTCGCTGTGCAGGCTGGCTTCGATGCCACGGCGCAGGGTACGGCCGGCGTTGCGATAGCTGGTACGGCCGTCGGTGGCTTCGGCGACGATGATTTCATCGTCGGTGTGGATCTCGTACGCCGCCACATTCAGCCGGGTGCGCTCGCCCATGCGGTACTTGGCGCCTACTTCGTACTGGGTGCTGGTAGCCGGGCTCAGGCCGAAGTTGAAGCGTTCCTGGGTGCCTGGCGCGTAGGCCATCTCTGCCTGGGTGGGGGTTTCGAAGCCCTTGCCGACACTCACGTAGCCGCGCAGGTCGGGCGTGAAGGCGTACATTACCGACAACGACGGGTTGGCTTTCTGGTAGCGCTTGCTGCCGCTGGCATCGCCGTTGGCCAGGTAGTGGTCGTCCACCTGCATCTTCATGGTGCTGTAGCGCACGCCCAGCTCGCTGGTCCAGTTGCCGATTTCCCAGTGCGCCTGGGCATAGGGGTCCAGGCTGGTTGCCGTGTCCTTTTCGTCGCGGCGCAATTCGCCTTTGACGCCCAGCTGGCTGCCACGGAAGTTCTGGAAGCCACGGCGGTCGTCGGTGCTCTGGTCGTAGTCGGCGCCTACGGTGAAGGTGAAATTACCCGGCACGCTTGCCACCGGCTGTACCCAGCGCAAGGTGCCACCGTGGAACTCGCGGTCGAAGTCCACCACCCCGCCACCGCGCTGGCTGTTGGACGCCACCTGCCTTGGGATGGACAGGTACTGCACCACGCTGCGCCGGCCGGCATACAGGTTGAATTGCAGGGTGGCCTCACCGAAGTAGCGCTCGTAGTTCATGCCCAGTTGCTGGTGGTCGATGCTTTTGCGGGTGTTGTAGGTCTCGGCCGCCGCTGCCGTGGAACGGGGGTCATGTTTGTAGGCCGACCACACCTGGCCCAGCGGGTCCTGGGTGTTGTTCTGCTCCAGGCTGCTGTAGATGAAGGCCAGGCGTGAATCTTCGTCCGGCTTGACGTGCACCTTGGCAAAGGTCTGGTCACGGCGCGCAGCACTGTGGTCGCGGTAGCCATCGGTGTCCATGCGCGAGGCATCCAGCACAAAGCCACCGGTAGCGTTGCCGCCTTCAGCAGACAGGTGATGCTTGCTGAACCCATCGCTGCCAACCGTCGTCTGCGCCCCCACACGGGCTGGCCCCTGACCATCCCGGCTGAACATCTGGATCACGCCACCGGCATTGCTGCCGTACAGGGTGGCCGCCGGGCCGCGCAGCACTTCGATGCGGTCGGCCACGTCCAGGTTCAGCGTGGCCGCCTGGCCCTGGCCGTCCGGCGTGCTGGCGGGGATGCCATCGCTCAGCAGCTTGATGCCCCTTACCCCGAACGCGGAACGGGCGCCATAACCACGGGAGGATACCTGCAAGTCCTGGGCGTAGTTCTGGCGGTTCTGCACCACCAGCCCTGGCACCTTGGTCAGCACTTCTGACAGGTTCACACCCAACTGGCCATCCGTGCCGTTGGACAGGTCCACCGTGTCGACGGAAAACGGCAGGTCGAACGTGCTGGTGGGCGTGTAGGCGCCGGTCACCACCATGGGGTCGATGACGATGGCGCCGGGCGCGTCGGCCAGCGCTTCGGCACAGGTGCCGAAGCCACCGACCAAGACCAGTGCCAGGCGTGTGGGCGATTTGAAACGTAGAACCATTCGATACATGAGTCATTTCCAGAGAGTGCCGCCATTACAGCAGACCCTGGCAGCAAGCGCGAACACTGTGGCCGCGGCGTGTGGAACTCGCCCTTCAAGGTGTTGCGAAATTCCTTACACTCAAATACTGTATGTGCATACAGCAAAACAAGGAAATGCCTGTGTCCAGCACCGCCTCTGCCACCCCGACCAGCTACCAACAATTGGGTATGCGTATCCAGAAGATCATCAACAACCCCCTGGCTCAACGCAGCCGGGCCGCGTTGATCTTTCGGCTGGACCAGGAAACCCCGGAGGACTGGGACACCTTGCTGGCAGAAATTGCCGAGAACGACAACGTCACCCTCGCCCACCGTGACGATGGCGGCGTGCAGATTTTCTGGACCGTCCCCAAAGAAGACTGACCGCGCATGAGAGCCTTGCTTATCGCTGCCACCTGCCTGGCAGCCCTCGCGCCGCTGGCTCAAGCGGACGCGCCACGCACCTTCCAGGAAGCCAAGAAAGTGGCATGGACGCTGTACGCCCCGCAGTCCACCGAGTTCTACTGCGGGTGCAAGTACAAAGGCAACCAGATAAACATGGCCTCGTGCGGCTACACCCCGCGCAAAAATGCCCAGCGCGCATCACGTATTGAATGGGAACACATTGTGCCGGCGTGGCAGATCGGCCATCAGCGCCAGTGCTGGCAAACGGGTGGGCGCAAGGCCTGCTCGCAGCATGACGACGCCTACAAGCGGGCTGAAGCCGACCTGCACAACCTGGTGCCCAGCATTGGCGAGGTGAACGGCGACCGCAGCAACTTCAGCTTCGGCTGGCTGCCCGAGCAAAGCGGGCAGTATGGCCGGTGCCTGACCCAGGTGGACTTCAAGGCGAAAAAGGTCATGCCACGGCCGTCGATCCGCGGCATGATCGCGCGCACCTACTTCTACATGAGCAAGCAGTACAACCTGCGCCTGTCGCGGCAGGACAGGCAGCTGTTCGAGGCGTGGAACAAGACCTACCCGCCGCAACCCTGGGAATACCAGCGCAACCAGCGGGTAGCGTGCCTGATGGGGCGGGGCAATGACTTTGTCGGGGCGGTTGACCTGAAGGCCTGCACCGAAGGGCCGTACAGCGCCAGCCGATAGTGGCTGGCGCTGCCCTTAACGGGCGGCGCCGTGCTGGATGACGATGGAGTCGGTACCCAGCTTGGCCATGACCTCATCGCGCCGGGCCTGAGCTTCTTCACGGCTGGGGAACGGCCCCATCAGCACCACAGGCTTACCGTTGCGGTACTCCACGGATGACGGGATGCCCTTCTCGATCAGGCGGGCAGTCATGTCGCTGAGCGCACCCATGTTAGCCCCCTGAATCACCTCTACATCCCACCCCTCGGGGGCAGGCTGGTCGGCCAGCGCCTCGGCGCGGCGCTGCAGGTCGGCACCGCCACACAGTTCGCGAATGCGCAGGTTGCTGCCGGTATCATCGACGATGATGTCGTACTGCCCGTCACGCTTGATGGCCACATAGCTGCGGTAGGCCTGGTATTGCCCGGCATCGTCCTTACCGCGCACCTGGCCGCAGATAGTGCCCTGGGTGTCGATGCGCACGTTGCCGAACTTGGCCGTTTTGGGGTTTTGCAGGTGTTCTGCCACCTGCTTGTGCACGCCCTCGACCTCGTTGTCACAGCCCGCCAGGGCGAGCACCGCCATTACCACAGCCAGTTTGCGCACGCGTATACCTCCAGATTCGAAGGGGCGGAGTCTACCATGCCCGGCACGGGGCCGAAGCGCGACCAAACGTTACACGCTGCGTCAGGCGCACATGCAAAAAGGGCGATCATTGCTGATCGCCCTTTCCGGATTTGGTAGGCACAATTGGACTCGAACCAACGACCCCCACCATGTCAAGGTGGTGCTCTAACCAACTGAGCTATGTGCCTGTCGTGTGGTGCGCATCTTAGTGATGCACGGCACTGCTGTAAAGCTTTTTTTGCAGAAAAATCAAAACCTTTGGCGTGCACAACGCCGCCCTGCCGCTGGCCCGGTGCCGGCCATGAAAAAAGGGATGACCCTTTCGGATCACCCCTTCTTCGATTTGGTAGGCACAATTGGACTCGAACCAACGACCCCCACCATGTCAAGGTGGTGCTCTAACCAACTGAGCTATGTGCCTGTCGTGTGGTGCGCATTCTACGCATTCCAAAACCCCTGTCAACACTTTTTTTCGCGCTAACCTACTGAATTGCAAACCCTTTATTCCCTATGACGGGTAATCCCAGGGGCTTGGGATTTTCAACGGATGACTAGCGGGTGTTTATTATTATTGATAGCATCGGTACATTCGTTAAAAATATAAAACACGAGGTTTCGCAGCATGGCTAACACCCCCTACCCCCAGTCCTACTACGCCGCCTCGGCCAACCCGGTGCCGCCACGTCCGGCGCTGCAGGGTGAGGTGGAAACCGATGTATGCATCATCGGTGCCGGCTACACCGGACTGTCCAGCGCCCTGTTCCTGCTGGAAAACGGCTTCAAGGTGAGCATCGTCGAAGCCGCCAAGGTGGGCTTCGGCGCATCGGGCCGCAACGGCGGCCAGATCGTCAACAGCTACAGCCGCGACATCGACGTCATCGAACGCACCGTGGGCGCCCGCGAAGCCCAGCTGCTGGGCCAGATGGCCTTTGAGGGCGGCCGCATCATCCGCGAGCGCGTGGCCAAGTACAACATCCAGTGCGACCTGAAGGACGGCGGCGTCTTCGCGGCCCTCACCAGCAAGCAGATGGGCCACCTGGAATCGCAAAAGCGCCTGTGGGAACGCTACGGCCACACCCAACTGGAACTGATGGACCAGAAGCGCATTCGCGAAGTGGTTGCCTGTGACAATTATGTAGGCGGCATGCTGGACATGAGCGGCGGCCACATTCACCCGCTGAACCTGGCGTTGGGCGAAGCGGCAGCCGTTGAGTCCCTGGGCGGGGTGATCTACGAGCAAACTCCGGCCGTGCGCATCGAGCGCGGAGCCAACCCGGTGGTGCACACGCCTCAGGGCAAGGTGCGCGCCAAGTTCATCATCGTGGCCGGCAATGCCTACCTGGGCAACCTGGTGCCGGAGCTGGCCAGCAAGTCCATGCCCTGCGGCACCCAGGTGATCACCACCGAGCCCCTGGGCGACGAGCTGGCACGCACGTTGTTGCCGCAGGATTACTGCGTCGAAGACTGCAACTACCTGCTGGACTACTACCGCCTCACCGGCGACAAGCGCCTGATTTTCGGCGGCGGCGTGGTGTACGGTGCCCGTGACCCGGCCAACATCGAAGCGATCATTCGCCCGAAAATGCTCAAGGCGTTCCCGCAACTGAAGAACGTGAAAATCGACTACGCCTGGACCGGCAACTTCCTGCTGACCCTGTCGCGCTTGCCACAGGTCGGCCGCATCGGCGACAACATCTACTATTCGCAAGGTTGCTCGGGCCACGGCGTGACCTACACGCACCTGGCAGGCAAGGTGCTGGCCGAGGCCATGCGCGGCCAGGCTGAGCGTTTTGACGCCTTCGCCGGCCTGCCGCACTACCCGTTCCCGGGTGGCCAGCTGCTGCGAGTGCCGTTCAGCGCCATGGGCGCCTGGTACTACAGCCTGCGCGACCGCCTGGGCTTCTAACGGCCTTTTGCGTTCAAGGGCTGCCTGGCAGCCCTTCGACCCTCAAGCGCAACCTACTTCAAGGTATCCACGGCCTGCCTGGCCGCCAGTTCCTGGCCTGCTTTGGCCAGCTCATCCGCTGCCTGCAACCAGCGCTGGCGGTCTACCTGCGCAGGCAGCTGCCTGGGCGGCTGCACCAGCAGGGCCCAGCTCCCTTCCTTTGCCCACGCCGTGGCAAAGTCATCGAACGCCATCAGCTGGCGCCGCTGCATGCCTGAGCGCAGCAGCACCCGCTGCTTGTAGCGGTCGTAGCCGATCAGCACTGCGTAGCGCGGCTCGCTCCACCACGCCGAACCGTCCTGGTAACGCACCAGCACCGGGTAGCCCGCGGCCACCTGGGCCAGCAGGGCATCCAGCCGTTTGTCCAAGGGGTAGACCACCATGCCGTAATCCCGCGCCACACGCGGTATGCCCGTGCCCAGCGCGTCGGCGCCCTCGGGCAGGTTGAGCGGCGCATCCAGCAGCCCCGGGGTGATCGGGGCACCCTGTTGCGACAGCATGGCGGCCAGGGCCATTGCCCCGCTGTGGTTGGCGTTACCCCGGTAGAACGGCACGCTGCTGATTTCCACACGCTGCGGCAGGGCCTTGAGGCTTTCAGAGGGGGCGCTGGCACAGCCTGCCAGGGTGGCGGCCACCATGCAGGCCAACAACAGCCCGCGTGAAGCGGCAATGAGCGGCTTGGAAGAAAGGTGCGGCATGGACACTCGCTTGTACCAACGTCGGGCAGACAGCGCCCGGCTCTGCTGGCGATCATAGGTCGGACAGCGGCGGCGGTACAGCCCGACAGGCACATGAAAATAATCTCACGCAGCCATCGGGCGTTATTCGATGGAACGTCACACAGGCCGGGCTAGACTAAACAAGTGTCTGGAAGGCAAACGCTGGCGTTCAAAGCGCTCGCCGTAGAGATGGAGGCACAGATATGAGCATGACCCTGGCAATCATCATGTTGGTGTGCATGTGGCTGAGCGTGGCAGCTGCCATGCTGTGGGGTGTACTGCGCATCGCCCGTCGCCACGCCCACCCTCACGTGCAACCCAAGGCCGCCGCCAAGCCCCGGCCTGTAGTACCCGCCCGGCGCCCTGCCGGCGTTCACTGACTGGTTAACACCAAGGCCCCAAGCGCCGGAACACCGGCGTTTGGGGCGCCCAGCCTGCGCAGGTTAGCCTTCGGAAGCTTCGCGTTTCATCCGCGCCCGCCTTGCGAAAATGTTCAGCATCTCGATCACCGTCGAGAACGCCATGGCGGCATATACATAGCCCTTCGGCACATGGGCGCCAAAACCTTCGGCGATCAGCGTCATGCCGATCATGATCAGGAAGCCCAGGGCCAGCATCACCACCGTGGGGTTGTCATTGATGAAGTTGGCCAGCGGGTCGGCCGCCACCATCATCACGATCACGGCAGTGATCACGGCAATGATCATGATTGGCAGGTGTTCGGTCATGCCCACCGCAGTGATGATGCTGTCGACCGAGAACACGATGTCCAGCAGCAGGATCTGGAAGATCGCCGCCGCAAAGCCCAGGGTCACCGTTGAACCCACCTTGGATTCCTGCTTGGCACCACGCGGGTCGACGTTTTCGTGAATCTCCCGGGTGGCTTTCCACAGCAGGAACAGGCCACCGGCAATCAGAATCACGTCCTTCCACGAGAACGCGTTGCCGAACACCTCGAACACCGGGTCAGTGAGTTGCACGATCCAGGCGACGGTGCTGAGCAGCGCCAGGCGCATTATCAGCGCCATGCTGATACCAATGCGCCGCGCCTTGGAGCGGTAGGCCACGGGCAGCTTGTTGGTAAGGATGGAGATGAAGATCAGGTTGTCGATACCCAGTACCACTTCCATGGCCACCAGCGTGGCGAGAGCCACCCAGGCTGTGGGGCTAGCGGCAAGTTCCAGCAAATATTCCATTGTTCACATCCTGCTGCGGGGTTAGGGGTCAAATGTCCTGGGTTTCGGATTTTGGCTCCGGGGCCTCGGGCTTGCGGCCTTCGATGCCCAGTGCCTCGCTCAGCGCCTGCTGTGCGGCCTGGTTGGTGTCTTCGATGGCCTGCTTGGCCGATTGGGCAGCTTGGTCCAGCATCTGCTGAGCGGACTTTTCTGCCTGGTCGCAACCGGCCAGGCTCAGCAGGGCCAGTGCCATGACCAGCGGTGTACCGATGGATTTCAGATAAAGCATAGGGGCCTCGCGTGTGTATAACCGCCATGGCGCACAGGGCGCCTGATAGCTCGGAATTCTAGACAAGCCAATACATCAGTAAAATTCGTATTTTTGCAGGGTATACTTCGGTTTTAACGAATCGGGATGTTACTGATGCTCAACTATCGCCAGCTGCACTATTTTTGGGTGGTTGCCAAAACCGGCAGCATCGTGCGCGCCAGCGAGCAGTTGAACCTCACCCCGCAAACCATCAGCGGCCAGATCAGCCTGTTCGAGCAGGCTTACGGCCTGGAGTTGTTTCAGCGCGTGGGCCGGCAGTTGGAGCTGACCGAAACCGGGCGCCAGGCCCTGGCCTACGCAGAGCAGATGTTCCAGCTGGGCAGCGAGCTGGAAGCGATGCTGCGCGCAGGGCCGCAGGAGCAGATTCTGTTCCGGGTAGGTGTGGCCGACGTGGTGCCCAAGCCCATTGTCTACCGCCTGCTGGCACCGACCATGGAGCTGGACGGCGTGCTGCGCATCAACTGCCGTGAAGACAAACTGGAACGGCTGCTGGCGGACCTGGCTATCCAGCGCCTGGATCTGGTCATCAGCGACAGCCCCATGCCCAACCACCTGGACATCAAAGGCTATAGCCAGAAGCTGGGCGAATGCGGCCTGAGCTTCTTCGCCACGCCGGCGCTGGCCCAGCGGCATGCCGGCCCCTTCCCTGCCTGCCTGCAGGATGCGCCGCTGCTGATACCTGGGCAGGAAACCGTGGTGCGCAGCCGCCTGCTGCGCTGGTTGGGCGAACAGCAAATCCAGCCGCGCATCGTCGGCGAGTTCGACGATAGCGCCTTGATGCAGGCGTTTGGCCAATCGGGCAGCGGTATCTTCGTAGCACCCAGTGTGATCACCGACGAGGTGTGCCGCCAATACGGCGTGCAACTGATCGGCCAGACCGAGGCGGTGAACGAATCCTTCTACGCCATTTCAGTGGAGCGCAAGGTCAAGCACCCGGGCATCGTGGCGATTACCGAAGGGGCGCGGCGGGAACTGTTCAACTGGTAGCCAGGACGGCGCTGCCCGTGGGCGGGTGTGGTACAGTCCCGCCCTTTTGACGTATCAGGACCTTGCTGCACATGACGCCGTTTGTTCGCCTTATCAACCGCACCAGCCTGGTGACGCAGATCGTCATCGGCCTGCTGGCCGGCATCGCGCTGGCCCTGCTGGCGCCCAACGTCGCGCGCGACCTGGCATTTCTGGGCAAGGTGTTCGTCACCGCGCTCAAGGCGGTGGCGCCGGTGCTGGTGTTCGTGCTGGTGATGGCATCTATCGCCAACCACCGGCACGGCCAGCAAACCCATATTCGCCCGATTTTGTGGCTGTACTTGCTCAGTACCTTCGGCGCAGCCGTGGTGGCCGTGCTGGCCAGCATGGTGTTCCCGTCGCATCTGGTGCTGAACACCAGCGAGGCCACGCTGAGCGCCCCCGGCGGCATCACCGAGGTGCTGCAAAACCTGCTGCTCAGTGCCGTCGACAACCCCGTCAGTGCCTTGGTGAACGCCAACTTCATCGGCGTGCTTACCTGGGCCATCGGCCTGGGCATTGCCTTGCGCCATGCCAGCGACACCACCCGCACCGTGGTGGATGACCTGTCCAACGGCGTTACCTTGATCGTGCGCATGGTCATCCGCTTCGCGCCACTGGGCATTTTCGGGCTGGTCACTTCCACCCTGGCCCAGTCGGGCCTCGACGCCCTGCTCGGTTACCTGCACCTGCTGGCCGTGCTGATCGGCTGCATGCTGTTTGTGGCCCTGGTGATGAACCCGCTGATCGTGTTCTGGAAAACCCGCAGCAACCCGTACCCGCTCACCCTGCTGTGCCTGCGTGAAAGCGGTATCACGGCGTTCTTCACCCGCAGTTCGGCAGCCAACATCCCGGTCAACCTGGCCTTGGCCGAGCGGCTGGGCCTGCATGAAGACACTTACTCGGTTTCCATCCCGCTGGGGGCGACGATCAACATGGCCGGCGCCGCGATCACCATCACCGTACTCACGCTGGCGGCCGTGCATACGCTGGGCATCGCCCTGGACGTGCCCACCGCCATACTGCTGAGCGTGGTGGCCGCCATCTGCGCCTGTGGCGCTTCAGGCGTGGCCGGTGGCTCGCTGCTGCTGATCCCGCTGGCCTGTAGCCTGTTCGGCATCCCCAGCGAAATCGCCATGCAGGTGGTGGCCGTTGGCTTCATCATCGGCGTACTGCAGGATTCGGCCGAAACCGCGCTCAACTCCTCCACCGACGTGCTGTTCACCGCCGCCGCGTGCCAGGGCGAAGCACGGCGCAGCGCCTGAAACACCGGGCCGCCTTGCGGCCCATGCGTGCTTTACCTACGCTAGTGGCCTTTTCCTACAGATGAGGCAGGGCCATGTCCGACCACGAAAGCGCAGGCGAAGGCCGCTTCAACAGCATCGAGATCCGGGTGCTGGGCGCGCTGATCGAAAAACAGGCCACCAGCCCGGAAAGCTACCCGCTCACGCTCAACGCGCTGCTGCTGGCCTGCAACCAGAAGACCAGCCGTGAACCGGTGATGAACCTGACCCAGGGCCAGGTCGGCCAGGCCCTGCGCAGCCTGGAGGGGCAGGACATGGCGCGCCTGCAGATGGGCAGCCGTGCGGACCGTTGGGAGCAGCGGGTAGACAAGGCGCTGGAGCTGGTGCCGGCGCAACGGGTGCTGTTGGGCCTGATGTTCCTGCGTGGGCCGCAAACCCTGAGCGAACTGCTGAGCCGCAGCAACCGCCTGCATGAATTCGACGACACCGAACAGGTGCAGCACCAGCTCGAGCGCCTGGTGTCCCGTGGCCTGGCCCTGCACCTGCCGCGTCAGGCCGGCCAACGTGAGGACCGCTACACCCATGCGCTGGGTGACCCGGCAGAAACCGATGCAATTCTGGCAGCACGACAGCAGGAAGGCGGCACGCGCAGCAGCAGCGCCAGTGCCTCGGAGGAGCGAATCGAAGCCCTGGAAGCGCGCATTGCAGCACTGGAGGCACGGCTGGCCGAGCTGGAAAGCTAGGCCACTCACTGTTCAGGTTCGGGGAAGTTACGGCAGCTTTTGCGCTCGGCCAGTTCGCGATCACTGGGGCGCTGGTCGACGAACACAGTGCGGCCGTCGGCGTAGATTTCCAGGTAGCCCCAGTGCAGGTCCTGCTCTTGCTGCCCGGGCTTGGGCGGCACGAGCCACCAGGGTTCGCGGCTGATCAGGGTCATGGTGCGGTGTCCTGAGGGTGTTTGCAGCTAAGCATAGACACCCTCAGGCTTTAGGGCCCCAAACCGGCAAACCCGCCCCCGCTTACGGGGGCGGGCCTGGGTCAAGCCGGCGCGGAGGTGCGGATCAGGTGGTCAAAGGCAGCCAGTGAAGCCTTGGCGCCCTCGCCCACGGCGATCACGATCTGCTTGTACGGCACGGTGGTCACGTCACCGGCGGCAAACACGCCAGGGATGCTGGTCTGCCCTTTGGCATCGACGATGATCTCGCCGCGGGGCGACAGCTCGACGGTACCCTTGAGCCAGTCGGTGTTGGGCAGCAGGCCGATCTGCACGAAGATGCCTTCCAGTGCCAGTTCGTGCTGCGCATCGGTGACGCGGTCCTTGTAACGCAGGCCGGTCACCTTCTCACCATCGCCCAGCACCTCGGTGGTCAGCGCGCTGGTGATCACCTTCACGTTGGGCAGGCTGTGCAGTTTGCGCTGCAGCACGGCATCGGCACGCAGTTGGCTGTCGAATTCGATCAGCGTTACCTGGGCCACGATACCGGCCAGGTCGATGGCCGCCTCCACCCCCGAGTTGCCGCCGCCAATCACCGCCACCCGCTTGCCCTTGAACAGCGGGCCATCGCAATGCGGGCAGTAGGCCACGCCACGGGCGCGGTATTGCTGCTCGCCCGGCACGTTCATTTCGCGCCAGCGGGCACCGGTGGCCAGGATCACGGTCTTGGCCTTCAGCGATGCCCCCCCTGCCAGCCGAACTTCGTGCAGGCCGCCGTCGGTAGCGGGGATCAGCGCTTCGCCCCGTTGCAGGTTCATGATGTCGACGTCGTACTGCTTGACGTGCTCTTCCAGCGCAGTGGCCAGTTTCGGGCCTTCGGTTTCCTGCACCGAAACGAAGTTTTCGATCGCCAGGGTGTCGAGCACCTGGCCCCCGAAACGCTCGGCAGCGACACCGGTGCGGATACCTTTGCGTGCGGCGTAGATAGCGGCCGAGGCGCCGGCCGGGCCACCGCCCACCACCAGTACATCGAACGCTTGCTTGGCGTTGATCTTCTCGGCCTGGCGTGCACCTGCACCGGTGTCGATCTTGCCGAGGATTTCCTCCAGGCCCATGCGGCCCTGGCCGAACACTTCACCGTTGAGGTAAACGCTGGGCACCGCCATGATCTGGCGTGCGTCCACTTCGGCCTGGAACAGCGCGCCGTCGATAGCCACATGCCGCACGTTGGGGTTGAGCACGGCCATCAGGTTCAGCGCCTGGACCACGTCCGGGCAGTTCTGGCAGGACAGCGAGAAGTAGGTTTCGAAGGTGAACTCGCCTTCCAGCGCCTGGATCTGTTCGATCACCTCAGCACTGGCCTTGGACGGGTGGCCACCCACTTGCAGCAACGCCAGCACCAGCGAGGTGAATTCGTGGCCCATGGGGATGCCGGCAAAGCGCAGGCTGATCTCACCGTTGGGGCGGTTCAGCGAGAACGAAGGCCGGCGCACGTCGTCGCCGTCTGCGCGCAAGGTAATCAGGTTGGACAGGCTGGCGATTTCCACCAGCAGGTCATGCAATTCGCGGGACTTCGCGCCGTCGTCGAGGGAGGCAACAATCTCGATCGGCTGGGTGACCCGCTCCAGGTAGGTTTTCAGTTGCGAGTTAAGCGTGGCGTCCAACATACGGGCGATTCCTTTTACAAAACTCGGATACAAAAACGCCCAGGCGAGGTCGCCCGGGCGTTTGACGGGGCGGTGCTGCATTCAGCTCTGGCGGCTGCACACCGCCCGCGGTTGCCACATGGCCTTAGATCTTGCCGACCAGGTCCAGCGACGGTGCCAGGGTGGCTTCGCCTTCTTTCCACTTGGCTGGGCACACTTCGCCTGGGTGGGCAGCTACGTATTGTGCAGCCTTGACCTTGCGCAGCAGCTCAGCGGCATCGCGGCCAACACCACCGTCGTTCAGTTCGACGATCTTGATCTGGCCTTCTGGGTTGATCACGAAGGTACCGCGGTCTGCCAGGCCGGCTTCTTCGATCAGCACGTCGAAGTTGCGGGAGATGACGTGGGTCGGGTCACCGATCAGCGGGTACTGGATCTTGCCGATGGTGTCCGAGGTGTCGTGCCAGGCTTTGTGGGTGAAGTGGGTGTCGGTGGACACACCGTAGATCTCCACGCCCAGCTTCTGGAACTCGGCGTAGTTGTCAGCAAGGTCACCCAGTTCGGTCGGGCAGACGAAGGTGAAGTCGGCCGGGTAGAAGAACACCACGGACCACTTGCCTTTCAGGTCGGCTTCGCTGACCTGGACGAATTCGCCCTTGTGGTAGGCAGTAGCGTTGAACGGTTTGACCTGGCTGTTGATGATAGGCATGAGTAGCTCCTTCATGGGTTGGAATCAGTTGACGGAGAGAATCCTAACCGCTGGTCCCGATAAAGGCTCATTGGCAAACATGATGTTGATGATTGGTTTTGGCTATGAAGGGAGTGGGGTTAGATCGATTGGTGAAGTTTTGGGGGGGCCGCTGGGCGGCCCCAATCGCGAGCTTTGCTCGCGCCTACGGGTTTTGTGGGGGGTTTGGTTAGCGGGTGATGGTGCGCAGGGTGACGAACTCTTCGGCGGCGGTTGGGTGCACGCCGATGGTTTCGTCGAACTGCTGCTTGGTGGCGCCGGCTTTCAACGCCACGCCCAGGCCCTGGATGATCTCGCCCGCGTCCGGGCCTACCATGTGGCAACCCAGCACCTTGTCGGTCTGGGCGTCCACCACCAGCTTCATCAGGGTCTTTTCCTGAATATCTGTGAGGGTCAGCTTCATGGCGCGGAAGCGGCTTTCATAGACGTTGACCTTGTGCCCGGCTTCCAGCGCCTGCTCCTCGGTCAACCCGACCGTCCCGATCGGGGGCTGGCTGAAGACCGCAGTGGGGATGTTCTGGTAATCCACCGGCCGGTACTGCTCGGGTTTGAACAGGCGCCGCGCCACGGCCATGCCCTCGGCCAGGGCCACAGGGGTGAGCTGTACGCGCCCGATCACATCACCAATGGCCAGGATCGACGGTGCGGTGGTCTGGTACTGGTCGTCCACGCGCACATAGCCGCGCTCGTCCAGCTCGACGCCGGTGTTTTCCAGGCCCAGGTTGTCCAGCATGGGGCGCCGGCCGGTGGCATAGAACACGCAGTCGGCCACCAGCTCGCGGCCATCCTTGAGCGTGGCTTTCAGGCTGCCGTCTTCAAGTTTGTCGATGCGCTGTATGTCGGCGTTGAACTGCAGGTCCAGGCCGCGCTTTTCCAGTTCTTCCTTGAGGTGGGTACGTACCGAACCATCGAAGCCACGCAGGAACAGGTCACCGCGATACAGCAGCGTGGTAGCGGCGCCAAGGCCCTGGAAAATACCGGCGAACTCAACGGCGATGTAGCCACCGCCCACCACCAGCACGCGGCGGGGCAGGTCTTTGAGGTAGAAGGCTTCGTTGGAGGTGATCGCCAGGTCCTTGCCAGGTATATCCGGCACTTGCGGCCAGCCACCGGTGGCGATGAGGATATGCTCGGCGGTATAGCGCTGGCCCTCTACTTCCAGTTCATGGGCGCCGGTGATGCGCGCATGGCCCTGCAGCAAGGTAACGCCGCTGTTGACCAGCAGGTTGCGGTAGATGCCGTTGAGGCGTTCGATTTCGCGGTTCTTGTTGGCAATCAGCGTGCCCCAGTCGAAGTGCCCTTCTTCCAGCGACCAGCCGTAACCGGCTGCCTGTTCCAGCTCATCGGCCACGTGCGCGCCGTACACCAGCAGCTTCTTGGGCACACACCCTACGTTGACGCAGGTGCCGCCCAGGTAGCGGCTCTCGGCCACGGCCACCTTGGCGCCGAAGCCTGCGGCAAAGCGCGCGGCACGCACCCCGCCCGAACCCGCACCAATCACGAACAGATCAAAATCGTAAGCCACGTTTACCCCCCAAAAAAAAGCTGCAAGCTTCAAGCCTCAAGCTGCAAGAAAAAGCAGCTCGGCTTGCAGCTTGCAGCTTGCGGCTTGACGCTTAGTAGGCCTTGCCGGTTTTGTAGTAGTTTTCGAAGCAGAAGTTGGTGGCGTCGATGTAGCCTTCGGCGCCGCCGCAGTCGAAACGCTGGCCCTTGAACTTGTAGGCGATTACACAACCGTTGCGTGCCTGGTGCAGCAGCGCGTCAGTGATCTGGATTTCGCCACCCTTGCCAGGTTCGGTGTTGGCAATGATGTCGAAGATGTCCGGGGTCAGGATGTAACGGCCGATGATGGCCAGGTTGGACGGGGCGTCCTCCGGGCTTGGCTTCTCGACCATGTTGGTGACGCGGAAGATATCGTCACGGATCATGTCGCCGGCGATCACACCGTACTTGTTGGTTTCCTGCGGGTCGACTTCCTGGATGGCAACGATCGAGCAGCGGAACTGGTTGTACAGCTTGACCATCTGGGTCAGTACGCCGTCACCTTCCGGGTTCACGCACAGGTCATCGGCCAGTACCACGGCGAACGGCTCGTCACCGATCAGCGGGCGGCCGGTGAGGATGGCGTGGCCCAGGCCTTTCATCTCGGTCTGACGGGTGTAGGAGAACGAGCACTCGTTCAGCAGGCGACGGATGCCTACCAGGTACTTCTCCTTGTCAGTGCCCTTGATCTGGTTTTCCAGCTCGTAGCTGATGTCGAAGTGGTCTTCCAGGGCGCGCTTGCCACGGCCGGTGACGATGGAGATTTCGCTAAGCCCTGCATCCAACGCTTCTTCGACGCCATACTGGATCAGTGGCTTGTTGACCACCGGCAGCATTTCCTTGGGCATGGCTTTGGTAGCAGGCAGGAAGCGGGTGCCGTAGCCAGCTGCCGGGAACAAGCATTTCTTGATCATAAACGTCCTTAAAAAGGCTAGGGCCTGTGGATTGGCGCAGTCTAATCAGGCGGCGGTCACCTTACAATGCCCCACCCGCGGCCACACATTGGGAAAATAGAGGGAACGCGGGCGGGATAGTTCAAAAGGGGCCCCAACTTTCATGTGCCCGGCAGCGCCCATTGGCGATGAAACAACCGGCCCCGCCCCTTAACGGCGGCAAGGCCGGTTGTTCAATCAGTCACCCCCCAGTGCCCTGCCCGATCAGTACACCGTCCACCTTCTGCCCGTACAGGTTGACGCCGTCGTTGGCGTGGAACTTCACACGGGTCTTCTCGATGGAGCCTTGCACCAGGCGCGGGTCCTGGGGCCGTTCATGGCGGTTGATCCATGCCGCCACGTCCCAGGCCTGCTGGTCGGTGAGGCTGCCGGGCTTGCCCAGCGGCATGTTGTACTTGATGAACGACGCTGCGGTGTTGATGCGGTGCATGCCGGCGCCCCAGTTGTAGGAGTCCTTGCCCCACAGCGGCGGCATCACGTACTCGCCAGCCACTTTTTGCCCTTCGCCCTGGTCACCGTGGCAAATCGCGCACTGCGCCTGGTACACCTGCTGGCCACGGGCGAAGTCGTAGCCACCCGTGGGTTGGGGCACCTCCGGGTAACCGCGCCCGGCCAGTTCCACCCCCGTGGGCGCCTGGGTCGACAGCCAGTACGAGTACACCGCCAAAGCGGTCATCTGCGGGCTGTCGGCCGCGGGCGGCCTGCCGTTCATGCTGAACTGGAAGCAGCCCTGTATGCGCTCGGCATAGGTGTTTACCTTGTTGTTTTTCTTGCGATAGGCCGGGTACATCGGGTACGCACCCCACAGCGGCGCCGAATGGGGCATGCGCCCCTGGTCCAGGTGGCAGTTGCTGCAGTTCATGCCGTTACCCACCGCATCGGGCATCAGGCGTCGGGTGTCGACGAACAGGGCATGCCCGTCGCGCACCATCTTGCCGAACGCATTGTCGGGCAGCTCGCCCTCGGCGGGCGGTACGAACTGCGGCGCGCGCTGGGCATCGGGCACGTTGAGCTGGGTCTGGTCTTCCATGGTGACGGGGCTGGCCTGGCTGGTGGCGGCGGCAAGCAGGAGCGTGGCGGGTATCAGCAGCTTCATGGGTTGACCTCCTGGCTGGCAGAACGGGCGAAGAACTCGGCCACGGCCTTGATCTCGTCAGCGGTCATGGCCTTGGCCACGCCTACCATCAGCTGGTTGGGGTCATTGCTGCGGCTGCCGTCGCGCCATGCGTCCAGTTGCGCCACCAGGTAACTGGCAGGCTGGCCGGTCAGTGGCGGGAAGTGCTCGCCGAGCCCTGCGCCACCCGGCCCGTGGCATTGCACGCACCCCGGGATCTGGCGGCTCCAGTCGCCGTACAGGGCCAGCCGTTCGGTTGGGTCATTGGCAATTTGCTGGCGCCGCAGGTGGCCGGCTGGTGCTTGAGGAAGGCTGGCCAGGTAGGTGCTGACTGCCTTGATTTCATCCTCGGTCAAGGCCTTGGCCACCGGCTCCATCACCGCCTGACGGCGGCTACCGGTGCGCCAGTCACGCAATTGCTTACCCAGGTAAGCGGCCGGCAACCCCGCCAGGCGCGGGAAGCCGGCTGCCGCCATGCCCCCGCCGTCTGCACCATGGCAGGCGATGCACGCCAGTGCGGCGGGGTCGGCACCGCCCTGGGTAAATACCTTCTGACCATCGGCCGCCTGGGCGGCCGGCCAACTCAGCGCCAGCAGGCTGCCGAGCACCGCGCGTTTGAAGGGTGTCATCGCGAATCTCCTTTTCTATTGTTATATGCTTAGACCTAAAACATATAAGCAAAAGGAGCGCGACCCGTTGCGCTAGATCAACTTCCTGAAATGCACTGGGTGGTTGCCTTGCGCACGTCACCTGGACGCAACGGGAAGTTGCTCAGGCGCTCGTGCAGCTTCACGCTGCTGCCATTGCCACTGCCCCGCTCACCAATATCCAGCACCGCGGCCGGGCCAGCGCCTGGCGAGAACTTTTGCGGCACGATCAGCCGCAGGCCATCACCCCGTTTTTCTTCCAGCAGCGGCCCGCGGGAATCCGCAAGCCCGGCCTTCACGCAATCGGCGAATTCGCGGGGTGTCTTGCCCGAGATAACGTCCATCGTCTCGTGCGACTGTTCAATGTCCGACACGCTGGCACAACCTGCCAACGCCAGGGTCAGCGCTGCCACCATCCACTTCATCTGTTGCACCTCAACCATTACCAGCCCTGTTCGACCGTGCCCGGGCGCATTTGCTCCCTGCTTTGGCAGATTTATCCGCGCCCGTTGCGCGGGGCGGCGGCGTGCGTGCACATCGTGGTATCTTGCGCATTTGCAGAACCAGACTTTGCGGAGCCCCTCATGAAATTCGTACACCAGCGCGAGCACCTCAACGAGGACGACATCGTCGTCGTCGAGTGTTCCCAGCGCTGCAATATCCGCCTGATGAACGACGCCAACTTCCGCAGTTTCAAGAACGGCGGCCGTCACACCTACCACGGCGGGCATTTCGACAAGTTTCCAGCCAAGATCACCGTGCCCAGCACCGGCTTCTGGAACATCACCCTCGACACGGTGACCACGCGCCCGATCTCGGTCACGCGCAAGCCCAGCCTGACCCACAAGATCAAGATCATCCGCCGTTCATCGTCGAAACTCAGCTAAGGCCACCATGACCCAGACCATCAAGTACGTGATCAAATACAAACTCGACGGCCAGCGCCGCTGGGATTTCGCATTGATGCAGGATGATTCGCAGGCTCAGGCCTTGGACGCCCTGCGCAAGATCCATGGCGAGGACGCCGACAAGATCAGCGACATCCAGGTCAGCAAGGCCCTCTGACAACCGCTGCCGTCCCCCGCCTGTTGCACCACAAGGAGCATTGCATGAGCCGTTGGCCCGATCGCCGTATCCTCGATTTGCTGGGCATCGAAGTGCCCATCTTGCAGGCGCCGATGGCGGGGGCGACAGGTTCGGCCATGGCGATCGCCGTGGCTGAGGCAGGCGGGCTGGGGGCTTTGCCGTGTGCCATGCTCACTGGCGAGCAGGTACGGCAAGAAGTGGCCACTTTTCGCCACGCCTGCCCGGGCCGCCCGTTGAACCTCAACTTCTTCTGCCACACCCCACCCGCCCCGGATGCCGCAGCAGATCAACGCTGGAAGCAGGCGCTCGAACCGTACTACCGGGAGCTGGGCGCTGACTTCGATGCGCCAACGCCGGTGTCCAACCGTGAACCGTTTGACGAGCAGAGCTGCCAGCTGGTGGAGCAGGTACGCCCAGAGGTGGTCAGCTTCCACTTCGGCCTGCCCTCTGCCGCCTACCTGCAGAGGGTCAAAGCCACGGGTGCCAAGGTGCTGTCCAGCGCGACCACCGTTGAAGAGGCTGTGTGGCTGCAGGGCCACGGTTGCGATGCCATCATTGCCATGGGCGCCGAAGCGGGTGGCCACCGGGGCATGTTCCTGAGCGAGGACATCACCACCCAGATCGGTACCTTCGCGCTGGTGCCGCAGGTGGTTGATGCGGTCGGCCTGCCGGTGATCGCCGCAGGCGGCATTGCCGACCACCGCGGCCTGGTGGCGGCGCTGGCGCTGGGTGCGTGTGCGGTACAAATCGGCACTGCCTACCTGTTCAGCCCCGAAGCCAAGGTGTCGCCAGCACATCGCCAGGCGCTGGACACCGCCCCGGCCAGCGATACGGCAATGACCAACCTGTTCACGGGCCGCCCGGCACGCGGCATCAACAACCGCATCATGCGCGAGCTGGGGCCCATGAGCGCATTGGCACCCCGCTTCCCGCTGGCTGGCGGCGCATTGATGCCCTTGCGGGCAATCACCGACCCGCAGGGCGACAGCGCTTTCAGCAACCTCTGGGCCGGCCAGGCATTGCGGCTGGGCCGGCACGAAGCGGCCGCTGTGCTGACGCGTGAAATCGCCGCACGCGCCTTGGCGGTGGTGGGCGTTTAAACAGCGCTTTATCTACCCTCTTCCCGCTTCATGGCCTATCGCTATATAGTTGAGGTTATAACGATAACCCCAAGGAGCTGTATCGATGCGTATTCGCCCGTCTCACCTGGTCACTGCACTGGCCGGCCTGTTCGCCCTCAACGCTGCCTGGGCAGACGAAGTTCAGGTTGCAGTTGCAGCCAACTTCACCGCCCCCATTCAGGCCATTGCTCAGGACTTCGAAAAAGACACCGGCCACAAGCTGGTAGCCGCCTACGGCGCCACCGGGCAGTTCTACGCACAAATCAAGAACGGCGCGCCATTCGAAGTGTTCCTGTCGGCTGACGACAGCACCCCGGCCAAGCTCGAAGAAGAAAAAGCCATCGTGCCAGGCTCGCGCTTCACCTATGCCATTGGCACCCTGGCCCTGTGGTCTGCGCAGCCTGGGTACGTCGACGCAAAAGGCGACGTGCTGCAGAAAAACCAGTTCAAGCACCTGTCCATTGCCAACCCGAAAACCGCCCCCTACGGCCTCGCCGCCACTCAGGTATTGGCGAAGCTGAACCTGACCGAGGCCACCAAGCCTAAACTGGTGGAAGGTCAGAACATCACCCAGGCGTTCCAGTTTGTCTCCACCGGCAATGCCGAACTGGGCTTCGTGGCCCTGTCGCAAATCTACAAGGACGGCAAGGTACAAAACGGCTCGGCCTGGATCGTTCCGGCGTCGATGCACGACCCTATCCGCCAGGACGCGGTGATTCTGGAAAAGGGCAAGGACAACCCAGCCGCCAAGGCGCTGGTGGATTACCTCAAAGGCCCCAAGGCCGCGGCGGTGATCAAGTCTTACGGTTATGAAATCTGATGCCACTGGACGCCAGTGACCTGGGTGCAATCTGGCTGACCTTGAAACTGGCCAGCCTGACCACCCTGATTCTGCTGGTGGTTGGCACGCCGATCGCCTGGTGGCTGGCCCGCACGCGGTCATGGTTGCGCGGGCCCGTGGGCGCGGTGGTGGCGTTGCCACTGGTGCTGCCCCCTACGGTCATCGGCTTCTACCTGCTCATCGCACTGGGCCCCCACGGCTGGCTTGGCCAGGCCACGGCAGCACTGGGCCTGGGCAGCGTGGTGTTCAGCTTCAGCGGCCTGGTCATCGGCTCGGTGATCTATTCCATGCCGTTCGTGGTGCAGCCCCTGCAGAATGCCTTCGGCGCCATTGGCCAGCGCCCGCTGGAAGTGGCCGCCACACTGCGGGCCAGCCCGTGGGACACATTCGTGCATGTGGTGCTGCCACTGGCGCGCCCAGGCTTCGTCACGGCCAGCATCCTCGGCTTTGCCCATACCGTGGGGGAGTTTGGCGTGGTGCTGATGATTGGCGGCAACATTCCCGACAAGACGCGCGTGGTCTCGGTGCAGATCTTCGATCACGTCGAAGGCATGGCCTACGCACAAGCCCACTGGCTGGCTGGCGCCATGCTGGTGTTCTCTTTCCTGGTGCTGCTCCTGCTGTATGCCGGGCGACGCGGCAAGGCTGGCTGGAGCTGACATGACCCAAGCGATTGTGGCGCGCCTGAAACTGGCACGCGACGACTTTACCCTGGACGTAAACCTGCACCTGCCCGGGCGCGGTATCAGCGCGTTGTTCGGCCACTCCGGCTCGGGCAAGACCAGTTGCCTGCGCTGCCTTGCCGGGCTTGAACGCGCTACCAGCGCATACGTGGAGGTGAATGGCGAAGTCTGGGAAGACAGCGCCCGGGGCCAATTCGTGGCACCGCACCTGCGGCCAGTGGGTTATGTGTTCCAGGAAGCCAGCCTATTCCCACACCTTAGCGTACGCGGCAACCTGGAGTTTGGCTGGCGCCGCGTCGCACCTGCGCAGCGCAAGGTCAGCCTTGAACAGGCCAGCGCGCTGCTGGGCATAGGCCACCTGCTGGCGCGCCGGCCGGCGACCTTGTCCGGCGGCGAAGCGCAGCGGGTAGGTATCGCCCGCGCCCTGCTCAGCAGCCCAAGGCTGCTGCTGATGGACGAGCCGCTGGCTGCGCTCGACGGGCCACGCAAGCGCGAAATCCTGCCATACCTGGAGCGCCTGCACGACGAACTGGACATCCCGTTGGTATATGTCAGCCATGCCCAGGACGAAGTGGCGCGCCTGGCAGACCACCTGGTGCTGCTGGAACAAGGCCAGGCGGTTGCCAGTGGCCCCATCGGCGAAACCCTCGCCCGCCTTGACCTGTCGCTGGCCCAGAGCGAAGACGCAGGCGTGGTGTTCGAAGGGCTGGTGGTTGGCCATGACCCGCAGTACGACTTGCTCGACCTGCGCCTGCCTGGCAGCAGCGGCCCATTGCTGCGCTTCGCGCACCCGGCCCACGTAATGGGCAGCACCCTGAGGGTGAAAGTGCAGGCCCGGGACGTCAGCCTGGCGCTGGATGCCGACAGTGCGTCCAGCATCCTGAACCGCGTGCGGGTACGGGTGTGCGAAACCCGCCCTGCCGACAACCCGGCGCATGTGCTGGTCAGCCTGGACGCCGGAGGTAATGCCCTGCTGGCTCGCGTTACCCGCTACTCGGCGCACCAGCTCGGCCTGCACCCCGGCCAGTTGCTGTTCGCGCAGATCAAGTCGGTGGCGCTGCTGGGCTGAGCATTTGAATGGAGCAACGGCCAAGCGGCTGATGTCCATTGATCAGTGACCTGATCGAGGCCTGCCGCCCATGCTTGACTGCCCGCTTCCCGCATCCCTGCACTACGTAGACGACAGCCAGCCTGGCCTGACCCGCCGCCGCTGGCGGGACCGCTTCATCTACCAGGACGCTGACGGCGAGCGCGTGCGCGACCCCGAGGTCCTCGCGCGCATCGCGGCCCTCGTCATACCGCCCGCGTATACCGATGTGTGGATATGCGCCGACCCGCAGGGCCACCTGCAAGCCACTGGCCGCGATGCCCGGGGCCGCAAGCAGTACCGCTACCATGCGCAATGGCGCGAAACCCGGGACCAGCACAAGTACGGGCGCATGCTCGCCTTTGCCCAGGTGCTGCCTAAACTGCGGGCACAACTGGAAACCCACCTGGCCCGCCCGGGGCTGGACCGGGAAAAGGTGATGGCGTTGGTCGTGAGCCTGCTGGACCACACCTTGATCCGTATCGGCAACCAGCGCTACATGCGCGACAACCGCTCCTACGGCCTGACCACCCTACGCAACCGCCACGTGGAGGTGAAAGGCAGCACCATTCGTTTTCAGTTCCGCGGCAAGCGCGGTGTGGAACACGACGTCACCCTGCGCGACCGGCGCCTGGCCAACCTGCTCAAACGGTGCATGGAGCTGCCGGGCCAGGCGTTGTTCCAGTACCTGGATGACGAAGGCCAACGGCACAGCATTGGCTCAAGCGACGTGAACCAGTTTCTGCAAACGCTCACCGGAGCCGACTTTACCGCCAAGGACTACCGCACCTGGGCAGGCAGCAGCCTGGCCCTTGACCTGCTCAAGCCGCTTGCCTGGGAGCCGGAAACCGAGGCCAAGCGCCAGGTGGCGTCGATCGTGCGCGAGGTGGCAGCGCGCCTGGGCAATACACCGGCCGTTTGCCGGCGCTGTTATATTCACCCGGCCGTGCTTGAGCATTATGCACTCGGGCGACTGGCTGCGCTGCCCAAAAACCGGGTACGCAAGGGGCTGGACCCGGAAGAGGTTGCCCTGCTGCTGTTTTTGCAGGCGCTGGAGGAACAGCAGGCGGGGTGAGGCTGTGTTGAGCGCCGCTTGCGCGGCGCATCGCGAGCTCTGCTCGCTCCTACAGTTGCCCGGCGTTATTAGCCCGCGCCGCCGGGGTTGAACATTAACCCCGTCTATCCCCATCATCATGCAAAGAAATTTCCCATTGGCCAGCAACCCCCCTATTCTTGCCACCGAGCACCTTGGCCGACAGACCCGCAGGGGTTTGCCTCGGCGCCTGCCTCCTGAACACGCGACAGTTTTTGTCTCCCCAGGGGAATTACTAGCCGCCGAAAGCGTCTTTAATGAGAAGGAAGAGGGACACGCTCCCACCGCCAGGGCACTGGCTCAGCGGACTTTTTTATCACCAAGGAGAACTACATGCTGATACTCACCCGCAAGGTTGGCGAGAGCATCGTCATCAACGATGACATCAAAGTCACCATTTTGGGCGTGAAGGGGATGCAGGTGAGGATAGGCATCGATGCCCCCAAAGATGTCCAGGTTCACCGCGAAGAGATCTTCAAGCGCATCCAGGCCGGCAGCCCAGCCCCGGAAAAGCACGAAGACTAACGTCCAAGGCACACGCCAGGCAGCATGGATGCGCCTGCTTGCCGATCAGTTGCCCAGCAGGTCGCGAACCGTCGCGATCATGCGGTCCATGTCGAAAGGCTTGTCAAAAACGGCTGCGAACAAATCAGGGCAACCCTGGTTGGCCTGGGCACCGCTCATGAGAATGATCGGCAGCGTGCGCCACGCCGGGTCCTTGCGCAGTGCACGGGCCAGTTCCTCCCCATTGAGCAGCGGCATCATGTAATCGGTAATGATCAGCTGCACCGGTGCATCCTTCAACGCTGCAAGCGCCTTGACCCCGTTGCTGGCCTTTCTCACCTGAAAACCTTCATCCTCCAGGGCATAGCCCAGAATCTCGGCGATCAAGTATTCGTCATCAACGATGAGGATGGTTTTCATGGGCTGGCCATCATCCGCTGGGGTTCGCCACAGCCGTGCCCGAAAGCATGCCGCTGGCCCCTTCGAAGGCCTTGTGCAGGCTTATGCCCCGCGTGCCTATTATCAGCTCGTGTGGGGACGTATGGTGCTGCCCATCGCGCACCTTGAGTATGGAGAGCATGCGCCGCAGGCTTGAGTCGAGTTCCACGAAGCGCATCAGCATGAGGTTGTCGACAATGCTGGAAAGGTCGGGCGCCGGGGCGCTGATTTCTGCCCCGAAAATATCGCGCATCTCCCACGTGAGCATCACACTCACATCGCGGGCCCTGAGCTCGCCGGTCAATGCCCGGAAAAACGCGTTGAGGCGGGCGGGCTCCATGGCAAGCCGGCTAAAAGCACCCAGGCTGTCGATCACCACCCGCTTGGCGCCCATGGCATCCACCTGCTCGATCAGGCGTGCGCCCAATTGGTCCAGCAGGCCTTCAGTAGTAGGCTGCCAGCACAACTGCAGGCTACCCTCCTGCTCCATCGAACGAAAATCGAAGCCCAATGAGGCCGCCTTGTTGCGCAGACGTTCTGGCGGTTCGTAGAAACCGAAATGCAACCCTGGCACCTGCTTTGTGCTGGCACTGAGAAATGCCAGGCCCAGCGAAGTCTTGCCAATGCCGGAGGGGCCCATCAACAGGGTCACAGATGCGGCTGCCAGGCCGCCATCAAGCATGTCGTCCAGGCTGGGCACACCACTGCTGACCCGCCCTGGAGTACAACTGCCGTGCTGGCTGGGGTGGCTGAACAGCGACTCAAGCCGTGGGAATACCCGCATGCCAGTGCGATCGATCAGGCACTCGTGGCGCCCGGACAAGGCAGCGCTGCCGCGCGTCTTGCGCAGTTGAATGCTGCGCACGGCGCGGCTACCCACCATGTGCTCGCCCAGTTCGATCACACCGTCGACCATGGTGTGCTCCGGGCTGCCCTCTTCCATCCGCGCGCTGGTCAGCAAAAGCACCGTACAGCCTGCGAAAGCGGCATGGCCCTGGAGGGCGGACACGAACTTCTTGGTGTCGAGTGCACTTTCGGCACGTGCGCGGGCGTTGAGCACCCCGTCCACAACCAATAGCGTGGCCTTTTGCCGGGCAATCTCCTGACGCAGCAGCCGCACCACCGCGTCCAGCCCTTCCTGCTCCAGGGTATCGAACGCACTGACGAACTGAATCTGGTCACCTACCAGCGCCGGGTCGAAGAAATCCAGCGTGCCCAGGTACTGGAACAGCCGTTCGTGAGACTCGCTGAGCAAGGTGGCTACCAGCACCCGCCCGCCGCTGCGTACGTGGCCGCAGGCCAGCTGGTTGGCCAGAATGGTTTTGCCCGCACCCGGTGGCCCCTGAACGATGTAGGCCGCGCCGGCCACCAGCCCGCCCCTGAGCAGTGCATCAAGCCCTTCGATCCCCGTCACCAGCCGCTTGAGTTCGTGTGTCATGCTCGCTACCTGTGCGCAAGGCTGTGTGTATGGCCATGAGAGATTGGCAGATAAAGCTGCATGCACGTGCCCTCCCCGGCCACGCTGTGCACGCTGATGGCCCCGCCGCTCTGCCTGGCGAAGCCATACACCTGGCTAAGGCCCAACCCAGTACCTTTGCCGAACGCCTTGGTGGTGAAAAACGGCTCGAAGATGCGCGGCAGTACGTCCGCCGCGATGCCCTCACCGCTGTCCTGAACCTGGAAGCAGACAAAACGGCCGTGCAGGCCCTCCACTTCCCCCGACAAGCCCACTACCCCAACCGTCAAGCCGATGCGCCCCGGCCCTGCAATGGCGTCCCGCGCATTGAACAGCAGGTTGAGCAGTACCATCTGCAACTGCCCGGCATCCACCTCAATGAGCGGCAGGTCGGGTTGTACCTGCACCTCAAGCCGAATTGCATCAGGCAGCGCATGCTCCAGCAGGCCGCGGGTGGCATCCAGCAAGCTGCTGGGGTCGATGCTGGCCACATCGAGTGTGCGATGGCGCGCAAAGCTGAGCAACTGGCGGGTCAGGTCGGTACCACGCTGCCCGGCCTCCAGGATGTTCTGCAACATGCGCCTGGAGCGCTCCGGGTCGTCCGAAGTCAGCGCCATGCGCGCAGAGCTGATGATGATGGTCAGCAGGTTGTTGAAGTCGTGGGCCAGGCCGCCCGTCAACTGGCCGAGCGCTTCGAGCTTCTGCGCCTCGAACAATTGTGCCCGAACGTTATCGAGCTGCAGTGCAGCCTCGCGACGGTCTGTTACATCCCGGGTGACCTTGGCCAGGCCCACAACCTGCCCTTCGTCGTCACGGATCACATCCAGGGCCGCCAGCGCCCAGAACTGCGTACCGTCCTTGCGCACCCGCCAGCCCTCATCCTGCGCCCGGCCGCTTTCCAATGCCTGGCGCAGCAACTGCTCGGGCCGGCCGTCAGCGCAATCCTGCGGGGGGAAGAAGATCGAAAAATGCCGGCCAACCACCTCGTCGGCGGTGTAGCCCTTGATGCGCTCGGCGCCCGCGTTCCACGACACCACATGGCCAGCAGGGTCGAGCATGTAGATGGCGTAATCCACCACTGACTGAACCAGCTGTTCATATCGCGAGGCGGGTATCACCGGGGTAACCGGGCAATCGGCTGAAACCATGAGAACTCCACTGGCACAGCGGGAGGGACAAAATGAAAAATCGGGCGTCGCCCTGGACGACATGCCAAGCGCTGAAGCCTGGCCCCGCAACACCTGGCCCTACTGTTTGGATCCAGTGATCGGGCTACAGTGGGCCATCGACAACCGCCTGTCAATTCTCCATTTGACCGAACGCTCCTGTGTTGAGCATAGGTGCTAGAGTTGACTCAACTATAACGATGGGTTATAAAGCGCGCTTGATTGCAAAGCCCTTCTGCCAGGAAGCGAGCTGGTCACTGCGACCCTTTCAAGCGTGCGAGTGTGGTGGAATTGGTATACACAGCAGACTTAAAATCTGTCGGCGTGAGCCTTGCGGGTTCGAGTCCCGCCACTCGCACCACTCACTATTAAAAAGGCGCCTCAACGGGCGCCTTTTTGCTGGGCGCAGCAATGTTTCGCGCACCTGCTACAGTGGTTTTTGTCCCTGCCCACTGGAAGCTCGCCATGCGCTATTCGATGCTTGAAGGTCAACGCGACCTCGTCCTGCTGCTCGCCCGCGTTTTGCTCATGACCCTTTTCGTGTTTTCCGGCTGGGCCAAACTGACGGGTTTTGACGGCACAGTCAGCTACATGGCTTCGCTGGGGGCTCCGGCCCCTACCCTGGCAGCAGGCATTGCCGTCTGCATGGAGTTCGCGGTTGGCATCCTGTTGATTCTGGGCTTCTATACCCGGCCGCTGGCGTTGCTGTTCGCGCTGTTCGTATTGGGCACTGCACTGCTGGGCCACCCGTTCTGGACGATGATCGAGCCTGCACGCAGCGCCAACATGACCCAGTTCCTGAAAAACCTCGCCATCATGGGCGGCCTGTTATCACTGGCTGTCAGCGGCCCTGGGCGGTTCTCCGTAGACGGGCGTTGAGTCAGTCGTCGTCACAATCATCAAACCAGGCCGGGTGATCGCGCTCGTCAGCGTCCAGGTCATCCGCAGCTTGCGCATCCAGTTCGTCCTCAGCGCCTTGGGCATCGGCCTCCGGCTCATAGCCCTCATAGAGAAACTCGTGGTCGAGTAGGTGATCGTGCTCAGGTTCGTGCAGGTCATCGTCGTCGCGCATGGGGGCTCCTGGGTAGATGGGCACGCCTATATAGGCTGATGCTGCTGACGGGTCAAATATACAGCGCTTAATGCAGGCTTAACCCGCCACTTGCACCCTGTGCGTGTTCCCTTCAAGCGCATCTTGCCCGCCCACTGTGGCGGGCTCTTTTATGCCTGCGACCCTGCTGGCGCACACGCCCAAATCAATTGCTGGCCTGAACGCTCTCATCACCTGCCGTTCACGAAATACTGACATCTGCATTGGCATTCTGACCCTGCTCCGTACGTTCTTGCAGCCCGCCGCCTCCTTGCCGCGGGCTTTTCTTTGCGCGCGATTTACCAGCCGCCCTCATACGCTTCCATGACCTGTAGCAGTTTTACCGCCGCACACAGGGGCTATGCTTAGCCGGCTGTTATGCAAGCCAAACCGGATAAACACGGAGGTTCATATGAAAGCTGCTGTTGTTGCACCAGGCCGTCGCGTGGAAGTCGTGGAGAAAACCCTGCGCCCGCTCGAGCACGGCGAAGCGTTGCTGAAGATGCAGTGCTGTGGCGTGTGCCACACCGACCTGCACGTGAAAAATGGCGACTTCGGTGACAAGACCGGCGTAGTGCTGGGTCACGAAGGCATCGGCGTGGTTCAGGAAGTGGGCCCGGGCGTGACCTCGCTCAAACCGGGTGACCGCGCCAGTGTGGCCTGGTTCTACCAAGGCTGTGGCCACTGCGAGTACTGCACCAGCGGTAATGAAACCCTGTGCCGCGATGTGAAGAACGCTGGCTACACCGTGGACGGCGGCATGGCTGAAGCCTGCATCGTGCAGGCCGACTACTCGGTCAAGGTGCCAGACGGGCTGGATTCTGGCGCTGCCAGCAGCATTACCTGCGCCGGCGTTACCACCTACAAGGCCGTGAAAACCTCCAACATTCGCCCCGGCCAATGGATCGCCATCTACGGCCTCGGTGGGCTGGGCAACCTGGCCCTGCAGTACGCGAAGAACGTGTTCAACGCCAAGGTGATCGCCATCGACGTGAACCCGGAGCAACTGCGCTTCGCCAGCGAAATGGGCGCAGACCTGGTGATCAACCCGCTTGAAGAAGACGCCGCCAAGGTCATCCAGGCCAAAACCGGTGGCGCTCACGCTGCGGTTGTAACCGCTGTAGCCAAGGCTGCATTCAACTCAGCCGTAGACGCCCTGCGCGCAGGCGGGCGGTTGGTGGCGGTGGGCTTGCCTACAGAGTCCATGAACCTGAATATTCCACGCTTGGTACTGGACGGCATCCAGGTAATCGGTTCGCTGGTCGGTACGCGTCAGGACTTGGAAGAAGCTTTCCAGTTTGCTGCAGAAGGCAAGGTCGTACCGAAGGTCACCCTGCGACCGGTAGAAGACATCAATCAGATTTTCGAAGAAATGATCGAAGGGAAGATAAAAGGCCGCATGGTCATCCAGTTCAATGAGTAACTCATAGAACGCCGGCGCGGCAGAGCGCTCACGGCGTACAACGGCCGTCGCGAGCGACTACCAAGCGGTTCATTCTGGGGCGACTGTCGGCTTTCCACGACAGTTGTTCCAGTTGCTCCGATTCACAGCTATCAGCTTGTTCATCGGCGGCAACCTTTACCTCGACACTCTCACCGCGACGCTCACGCGCATCCGCTGTTGCCTTCAGCATCTTGTTCAACGATTCAACCATACTGGAATAATCCATAGCCTGCCTCCATTGCCGCAGTGATTCACCTGAAGAGCCTGACCTGAGCGAGCCAACCTTCAGAAACTGGCAACGCAAAACACGACAACTGGCGAACCCTTTCAATAGTGACCCGCTCTGCTGCGCGAGGTTCAGCCAAAAACACCGACAGGTAGTATCAGCCTAGCAGTCACGCAGGGCGGGCGCATACGGCAAACCCCCTTCTCTGCCACGTTGCGCAAACCCGCCCGTCGGTATCGCTGCACGGCCGCTGGCCTTTACTGCGCACACAGAACAAACTGTATATACATACAGATCAAATACCCTGCATGGCTGGCGCGCCAGCAGCAGCGATGGGAGGTAAACCATGTGCGGGCGCTATTCCCTCTACCAGAGCATGGACTTCTACCTGCGCCAGCTGGCCCTGGACCTGGTGGTCATCAACGGCTATGACGAAGCGCCGATTAACCGCTACAACGTAGCGCCGCGCAGCCAGGCGGCGCTTATACGTGAAGCGCCAGGTGGCTTGTGTGTGGGCAAGGTGCCGTGGGGTTGGGCGCCAACTTGGGCCACTGGCAAGGGCCCGGGGCCCATCAATGCACGGGCCGAAACGGTTACGCAATCGCCTTTCTTCAAAGCGCTGTGGCCCAATGGGCGCGCCTTGGCGCCGGCAAATGGCTGGTTCGAGTGGGTCAGCGACCCTGGCGCGTTGAAAGGCAAGCAGCCCTACCATATACAGGCGGCCAACGGGGAGGCGCTGTTCTTCGCCGCCCTGGCAGATGCGAGGCCTAAACAGGGTGGTGGTTTCGTGGTGCTTACTACGGCTGCAGATGGAGGACTTGCGGCTATTCACGCCCGCAAGCCGCTGGTGCTTACACCAGCCCTGGCCAGGGAATGGCTGGATCCGCGCACGACGGTGCAACGGGCAGAGGCCATCGTGCACAGCGCCGGCCGCCCAGCCTCAGCTTTTACCTGGCACAAGGTGGATGCAAGTGTGGGTAACGTGCGCTGCGAAGGCGCCCAGTTGATCGAGCCTCTTTGCGGATGAGGCGTTGAAACTTTGCCATGGCAGGCGCAGCGGGCCGCATTGCAGCCCGCTGCATGGCACTGGTCAGTTCTGAACGCTCTGTACCGACCCGCCATCAACCCGCAGGTTGCTGCCATTGATGAAGGACGCCCGCTCGGATACCAGCAAGGCGATGGCTGCCGCTACCTCCTCTGGCTGGCCACGCCGCTGTTGCACGATGCCCGGGCGTTCTTCTTCCAGGAAGCTCTTCACCGCCTCGTCGAAGCTGACGCCCTTTTCCTCGGCACGCTTTTTCATCATGCCGTCGGTCATGCCTGTCTCGATGAAGGCCGGGGATACGGTATTGCACAGCACACCGTGGGCTGCTTCCTTGTACGACAGGTTCTTGATGAAAGCTGCCAGCGCGGCCTTGGCCACGTTGTACACGGCCTCTTCCCAATACGGCTGCACCGCGTTTTCCGAGGTGATGCACACCAGGCGCCCCCAACCCCGTTTGCGCATGGCCGGTATGGCTGCCCGGGCGATGCGCACAGCGCTGAAGAAGTCAGTGTCCCAGGCTTCCTGGTAGTCGGCATCCGCCAGCTCGAGCGGATCGCCTTTGGCACCGGTTACCCCGGCGGTATGCACGACGATATCCACCTGGCCAAAGTGGGCTTCTGCTTGGCGCACAAGCCCGTCGACTTCCCCTTGGTCAGTCATGTCTGCAGCAATCAGCAGGGGCTCGCCCTGCAGGTCAGATGCAGCCTTTTTCAGCTTGTCCGGGTCCATGTCCGTCAATACCAGCTTTACACCCTCACCCGCCAACAGGTGTGCGGTAGCCAGGCCTATCCCGCCAGCGGCGCCGCTGATGAGAGCTACACGGTTACTCAAGCCTAAGTCCATCAACGTTCTCCTTCAGGGGTAGATGCAGCGATACGTTCAGCAAATTTGAGCATGGGGTGGGCCAACGCCTGCGGGGTTTGCAGGGGCATCAGGTGACCTGCGCCGGGGAGCGTGAGCAGCAGGTGGTCCGGGAAATGCGACAAGGTGGTGCGCTGCTGCTCGTCTGGGCCGGGGACCTGTACGTCATCACTGCCGCATATCAGCAGCGCAGGGTAAGGCAAGGTGCCGATGCGGTATTGCCAGTCCTCGCGGCTGCCGTGGTCAACCCAGGCGCGCCAGGCTTCCAGGTTTACCGACTGGGCATCGGCAATCGCGACTTCGCGCAGGGCTTCGGGCAAACGGTGGAAACTGGATTCATCAACAAACGCCTCTGCCTCTTCCCTGGAGGCGCCGTAGGTACGCTGCCGGTCACGGTCGCTGTCGCTCATCGGTTGTGGCCCGGGTGGCGATGGCGCAACCAGCACCAGCCCTTGCAGGTAGGCCGGCCGGCGCGAAGCCAGCACCACGGCTACCTTGCCGGTCATGGAATGGCCTACAAGAATGCAACGCTGCAGCCCGAGTTCACGAATGCTGAGGTCTACATGGTCCGCCATCTGCTCGACCGTATAACCCGTAACGTCGCGCGCATCGCCGTAGCCCGGCGTATTCAGCGCCACACAGGTGTGTTCGCGGTCAAGAAACGGCAGTGTGGGGCCCCACGTGCGGTGGGACCCACCCAAAAAATGCATCAACACAAACGTGATGGGGCCTTGACCTTGCTGGCTGTGTGGGAGCATCGAAATATTGCCTCAAGATATTTCTCAATTGAGGCGGCGGTACTTTGAAGAGTTCAGAAATTCAGGTGCGAGGTACGATTCCCCTCACGTCCGTCGGGTAAAAGAACCAACCGGACTGTCTTGGGCTCTAATTAATTGTGAGAGCTCATACCAGGTGTCCACCTGGGTGTGGGCGGTACTTGGTCTGGCGAGGAGCACACAGCATGACAGAAGAAGAAGCCAAAGATGTTGTAGAGCGCATCGAGTACGAACTCGGCCACCATGCCCGCGTGGCCACGCGTATCGAAATCCATGACCTGGGTTTGTGGGCTCGCCTGGAAAAAGCCAGCGGTGCACATTACGGCGTCGGGCTGACCGGTACTACGCTGTTCGAGAAACCTGTAGTGCTTGGCCCCAAGTGTGACGCGTCCTACACCATCCTGTACCTGCCCTGAGTTCGGCTGTTATCAGGAGCCTTTCATGACCATTCGCAGCCTTGCGAAAAACCTGCCCAAAGATCCTTTCAAAGAAGGCTGGGTGTTTGGGTGGGGCGTATTGCGTGATCGCCATCCGTGGCATTTGGTGGATGTGTACGCCGACCACGCGACCGCAACCGTGGAGGCCCGCCGACGCGGTGCGGATTATGTTGTGGAGTACGGATCACACCGGTTAGGTTCCGATGAGTTCGTTTGTGGCATCAGCCTTCCCGAAGGCTGATGCTGACCTCGCAAGCGGCTTGACCGGCGGTCACCTCATGTTTTTACCTACAATGGAATCCAACTGATTCACCGCTCCAGGTCAATTTTTCCTGCAACTATCTTCCGTACTCTGTGCCACCCCATGCACACGGATTGCAGGAGTACTTCATGGAACGAACCCTCGATATCCAGCCGCTTGCGGCTGACCCCATCACCCTCCATATCAACGGATCACCCGTCAACGCAGCCCCAGGCGAGACGGTGCTCAGCGTGCTCAACGCCGTGGGCTTGCGCCAGCTGGCGCGCAACGACCACGGCCAGGTCAGTGGCGCGTTCTGCGGCATGGGTGTATGCCATTGCTGCCTGGTGGCCATCGACGGCCGCGCCAAGCGTCGCGCCTGCCAGACTGTGGTACGCCCGGGCATGCGTGTCGAAACCCTGGTCAACCCAATCTGCAGCGAGGTGCCGGCATGAGCATGCGCCCAGTAATTGTCGGCGGTGGCTCGGCCGGTATGGCTGCCGCCATCGAGCTGGCCAACGAGGGGGTGGGCAGTGTGCTCATCGACGAAGCGTCGCGCCCCGGCGGCGTGGTGTTTCGCGGGCCATTGAGAGGCGGTGTAGACGTGGGTTACCTGGGCGCACGCTACAGCAAGGCCCTGGGCAAGCTGCACGCAGACTTCGCCACCTGTGCCAGGCACATCGACCTGCGCCTCAACAGCCGCGTGGTAGGCGCCGACAACCAGAGCCTGATGATGCTCGACGAGCAGGAGCAACTGCAGCCGGTGGGCTATGAACAACTGGTACTGGCGGCAGGCTGCCACGAACGCAATGTGCCATTCCCGGGCTGGACTTTGCCCGGGGTGATGCTGCTGGGCGGGTTGCAGTTGCAGATCAAGAGCAACGTAGTGAAGCCGCTGGGCCGTACCTTGATTGCCGGTACCGGCCCGTTGCTGCCACTGGTTGCCTGCCAACTGCATGCAGCCGGCGCCAAAGTAACAGGTGTATTTGAGGCCTGTGCCTTCTCCCGCATTGCCCGGGAGACCCTGGCGCTGATGAACAAGCCGCAGCTGTTTCTCGATGGCCTGAGCATGCTGGGCTATCTCAAATTGCATGGCATCCCCATGCACTACGGCTGGGGCGTGGTGGCGGCGCGTGGTGAGGGGGAGTTGAGCGAGGTCAGCGTTGCGCCCTACGACCAGGCCTGGCAGGCCGACCTGAAACGGGTGCAGCGCGAGTCGGTGCAAACCCTGGCGGTGGGTTATGGTTTCATTCCGCGCACCCAGCTAAGCCAGCAGTTGGGGCTGGCCCATGGCTACAGCGCAGACGGCTACCTGCGTGCTGAATGCAACGCGTGGCAGCAGAGCAACGTGCCGCACATTCACCTGGCCGGCGACATGGCTGGCATCCGCGGGGGTGAGGCAGCGATGCTGACCGGTCGTATAGCGGCGGTGTCTATTCTGCACCAGCGCGGCGTGCTCAACGCCGAGCAGGCCATCGAGCGGCGCGAGCGTTACCTGGGGCAACTGGCGGGCATTGGCCGCTTTCGCTCCGGGGTGGAACGCTACACCGCACGGGGCCCCGCGCAAGTCGAGTTGCCACAGGCCGACACGGTGATCTGCCGCTGCGAACAGGTCACCCGGGAGGCCATCGACCTCGCCCTGCAGCAGGGCGTGCAGGACATGGCCGGGCTGAAAATGCGCACCCGGGTCAGCATGGGCGACTGCCAGGGGCGCATGTGCGTGGGCTATTGCAGCGACCGCCTACGCGCCGCCACCGGCCGTGCCGACGTGGGTTGGCTAAGGCCGAGGTTCCCGGTGGACCCCGTCCCGTTTTCCGCATTCAAGCACTTGGGCACGGAGGCCTGACATGAACAAGACCTACGACATCGTAATCGCCGGCGCCGGGGTAATTGGCGCTTCGTGTGCGTACCAGCTGTCAAAGCGCGGCAACCTGCGCATTGCGCTGATCGACGACAAGCGCCCTGGCAACGCCACCCGCGCCTCGGCCGGGGGGCTGTGGGCCATCGGCGAATCGGTGGGCCTGGGGTGCGGGGTAATCTTCTTTCGCATGCTCTCGTCCCAGGCCAAGCGCCAGGCCCATGGCGCGGCAGTGGCGGTGGATTCGAGCACACCGCACATCCTGCCCCAGTGTTTTTTCGAGCTGGCCTTACAGTCCAATGCGCTATACCCCCAGTTGCACCAGGAACTGATCGAACGCCATGGCATGGACTTCAAGTTCGAGCGCACTGGGCTCAAGTACGTGATCCAGGACGATGAGGACCAGCTGTACGCCGAGCACATCGTGCGGCACATCCCGCACCTGCAGGCGCAGGTGCGCTGGCTGGACCGCAAGGCCTTGCGCGAAACGGAGCCCGCCGTCACCGACCAGGCCAATGGCGCCCTGGAGTTTCTCTGCGACCACCAGGTGAGCCCTTATCGCCTGGGCGATGCGTATATGGAAGCGGCGCGGCAGAACGGCGTCGACCTGTACCTCAACACCCCGGTCACAGGCGTGTTGCACCAAGGTGGGCGGGTCAAGGGCGTGCGTACGGCGCAGGCGGGGGATTTCCATTGCAACACCCTGATCAACGCAGCCGGTGCCTGGGCCGCTGAGCTGAGTGAATGGGCCACAGGGCTGTCCATCCCGGTGAAGCCGGTGAAAGGCCAGATCGTGTTGACCGAGCGCCTACCCAAGCTGCTGAACGGCTGCATCACCACCAGCGATTGCTACATGGCACAGAAGGATAACGGCGAAATCCTGATAGGCAGCACCACCGAGGAAAAGGGCTATGACGTCACCACTACATTCCCAGAGATCAGCAGCCTGGTGCAGGGTGCGACCCGTTGCGTGCCGGCATTGGCCGACGTCAACCTGAAGCGTACCTGGGCCGGCCTGCGGCCGGGCTCGCCAGATGAACTGCCGATCCTGGGCCCCGTAGATGACATGCCGGGGTACTTTAATGCCTGCGGGCATTTCCGCACCGGCATCCTGACCTCGGCCATCACAGGGGTCATGCTGGACAAAGTGATCCACGACGAAGCCCTGCCGCTGGATATCACGCCGTTTCTGGCGCGACGGTTCCACAAGGTGGCCACCCCGGCCTGAAACAGTGTGCCGGTCACGTCATGAACAGGATTGAAGGCGGGCTGAAATCGTTTCAGTTCCGCCTGGCCAATGCGCCACTTTAAGATGCCCCTCAATTTGAAGGCCTTGGCATTTGAGTGGACCTCGTGATCATGACAACTTCCCCGTTTACATTCAGCCTTAAAAGCGTCAGTTTTGACGAACATTATCGCCCCTGCGAAAACACCCGCATCACCACCAACTTTGCCAACTTGGCGAGGGGTGAGCAGCGCCAGGAAAACTTGCGCAATACCTTGGGCATGATCAATAACCGCTTCAATGCCCTGGCCCATTGGGACAACCCAAACGCCGACCGCTACCGCGTAGAACTGGATATCGTTTCTGTCGAAATGGCGATCGGCAGCGGGCGCAGCGGCACTGCCCTGCCCCTGATCGAAATTCTTAAAACCACCGTTGTCGACCAGCAAACAGGGGCCCGCCTGCCAGGCGTCGTCGGCAATAACTTTTCGTCCTACGTGCGCGATTATGATTTCAGTGTCGTGCTGCTGGAGCACAACCGCGACCGGAAGGCATTCAGCACCCCTGCGCACTTCGGCGAGTTGCATGGCAAGCTGTTCAAACACTTCCTGCAATCGGACGCCTACCGGACGCACTTTGAAAAACAGCCGGTTATTTGCCTGAGTGTCTCCAGCAGCCGCACCTACCGTCGCACCGAGAACCAGCACCCGGTATTGGGTTACGAGTACCAGCAGGACGCGTACTCCCTGACCGATGACTATTTTGCAAAGATGGGGTTGCGCGTTCGCTACTTCATGCCGCCCAACAGTGTGGCGCCGCTGGCCTTCTATTTCGCCGGGGACCTGCTTAACGATTACACCGCCCTGGAACTGATCAGCACCGTCAGCACGATGGACACCTTCCAGAAGATCTACCGGCCTGAAATCTACAATGCCAATGCCGTGGCGGGCGCCACTTACCAGCCCAGCCTCGAGCACGGTGATTACTCGCTGACGCGTATCGTGTACGACCGCGAAGAGCGCAGCCGGCTAGCCATTGAACAAGGGCGATTTGCCGAAGCGCACTTCATCACGCCCTACCACACGATTCTCGAGCAATGGTCCGCGAACTACGCGGCCTGACCGCCCCTGCATGCAAGGCTACTGTCCATGAAAACGTTATTGCCCACGTCCACCGCCGGCAGCTTGCCGAAACCCTCCTGGCTCGCAGAGCCTGAAACCCTGTGGTCACCGTGGAAGCTGCAAGACGCAGGCCTGCGCGAAGGCAAGCAGGATGCATTGCGCCTGGCGCTGCAAGAACAACAGCACGCGGGTATCGATATTGTCAGCGACGGCGAACAGACCCGTCAGCACTTCGTCACCACGTTCATCGAACACCTCAGCGGCGTTGATTTCGAAAAGCGGGAAACCGTCCGAATCCGTGACCGCTACGATGCCAGCGTGCCCACGGTGGTCGGCGAGGTAGCCCGCCTCAAGCCGGTGTTCGTAGAGGATGCGCGGTTCTTGCGCCAGCAAACCCGGCAGCCTATCAAGTGGGCATTGCCTGGCCCGATGACCATGATCGACACGCTCTACGACAGCCACTACAAGAGCCGCGAAAAGCTGGCCTGGGAGTTCGCCAAGATTCTCAACCAGGAAGCGCGCGAGCTGGAAGCGGCCGGCGTGGATATCATCCAGTTCGACGAACCCGCGTTCAATGTGTTCTTCGACGAAGTGAACGACTGGGGTGTGGCAACGCTGGAGCGGGCAATCGAAGGCCTGAAATGCGAAACCGCCGTGCATATCTGTTACGGCTACGGCATCAAGGCCAACACCGACTGGAAAAAGACACTGGGTTCGGAGTGGCGCCAGTACGAGGAAGCGTTCCCGAAACTGCAGCAGTCCAGCATCGACATCGTTTCGTTGGAGTGCCACAACTCGCGCGTGCCCATGGACCTCATCGAATTGATCCGTGGCAAGAAGGTGATGGTAGGTGCCATCGACGTGGCAACCCACACCGTCGAAACGCCAGAGGAAGTGGCCAATACGCTGCGCAAGGCACTGGCGTTTGTCGATGCCGACAAGCTGTACCCGTGCACCAACTGCGGCATGGCACCCCTGCCCCGCCAGGTGGCCAGTGGCAAGCTGCGGGCGCTGAGTGCAGGTGCCGACATCGTGCGCCGTGAGCTCGCTGCGCAGCAACTGCCTTAGCGCTGCCCGTGATCGACCTGAGACACCTGCGCACCCTACGTGCCCTGCGCGAGGCCGATAGCCTGCCCGACGCTGCCGAACGCCTGCACCTGACCCAGTCGGCGCTGTCGCATCAGTTTCGCGAGCTGGAAAGCCGGGTGGGCATGCCGGTGTTCGTGCGCAAGTCCAAACCGGTGCGTTTCACCACTGCAGGCTTGAAGCTGTTGCAGTTGGCGGACCAGGTGCTGCCGCTTATCCGCAGCACCGAGCGTAACCTGGCCAAACTGGCAGGCGGTGCGGCGGACCGGTTGCACATCGCCATCGAGTGCCACAGTTGCTACCAGTGGCTGATGCCCTCGCTGGACGAGTTTCGCAGCGCCTGGCCAGAGGTGGAACTGGACCTCGCGTCGGGGCTGTCGTTTGCGCCGCTGCCGGCCTTGGCCCGCGGCGACCTGGACCTGGTGGTCACCTCCGACCCCATCCCTCTGCCCGGCATTACCTACGTGCCGCTGTTCGGGTACGAGGCCGTGCTGGCCATCGACAAACACCATGCGCTGCGTGCAAAAGCCTACGTGGAACCTGCCGACCTCTCCGGGCAGACCTTGATCACCTACCCCATCGAGCGCGACCGGCTGGACATCTTCACCCGCTTCCTGGACCCGGCCGACCTTGAACCTGCACAGGTACGCACGGCAGAAATGACCATCATGATGATGCAACTGGTGGCCAGCGGCCGGGGTGTCTGCTGCCTGCCGAACTGGGCGGTGCATGAATACACCACCCGTGGCTACGTGCTCGCCAGGCGCCTGGGCGCTGAAGGCGTGCAGGCAACGCTGTACGCCGGGGTACGAAGCGACATGCTGGAGATGGCTTACATGAGCGACTTTCTGCTCACCGCGAAAGATATTTCGTTTACCACACTGGAGGGCGTGAATGCGGTGGGAGGCGCGACGGGCACCCTGTAGGCAGGCAATATACTAATGAGATACATTATCAGTAAAACTGCCTACGGGTTTGCTGTTGATGTCCCACACCTCCGAACCTCAATCGTTTCACGCCCTGTATGCTGAACACAGCGAATGGCTGCGCCACTGGCTAAGACGCAAGTTGGGGTGCCGTGAACAGGCTGCCGATATCGCACAGGACACATTCGTGCGCTTGCTCGCGCAGCGCCAGCAGGTTCGCCTGAGCTTCCCTCGCGGCTACCTGAGCCGCATCGCCCGCAGCCTGATGATCGACCAGTACCGACGTCGGCTACTGGAGCAAGCCTATCTGGACAGCCTGGCAGCCGCGCCCACGCCTGTTGCGATCTGCGCCGAGCAGCGCGAGATGATCATGCAAGCCCTTGTGCAGATCGACAAACTGTTGGACGGCCTGGGTACACGCACCCGCGAGGTGTTTTTGCTGGCACAGCTCGACGGGTTGAAGCACGTGGAAATCGCACGCCAGCTGGGGTTGTCGACCAATACCGTGAGCAAACATTTCGTACGGGCCATGACCCATTGCCTGCTGCTGATGGATGACTGAGCCTTGAGCGATACGCTGGACATCAAAACGCTGGAGGCAGCTGCTACCTGGTACGTTGCCCTCAACCAGGGCGATGAACAGGCCTGCAAGGCCCACGCCGAATGGGTACGCAGCCACCCGCACCACGCTCAGGCCTGGGCGCGGGTAGAACGCTTGCAGGCCAGCTTCGGGCGCCTGGACGGGGTCACGGCACGGCCCCTGCTGCAGGCCACCGTCGTCGACAGGCGCAGTGTGTTGAAAGTCTTGGGGGTGCTCATGGCAGCCAGCGCGGCGGGCCTGGCAGCAAGCGTCACACCCTGGCAAGGCGCGCTGGCAACCTATCGTACAGCCACTGCCCAGCGTCAGCAGGTGCGGCTGCCGGATGGCACGCAGGTCACGCTCAACACCCGCACGGCCATGGGCATCGACTTCAGCGCCACCCAGCGGCTGATCACCCTGCACCATGGCGAACTGCTGGTGGGCACAGCGGCTGACCCGGGGCAGCGGCCTCTGATCGTGCAGCTTGCACAAGGCCGAATTCATACCCACGCCGCGCGGTTTCTGGTGCGCAGCGAGAACGCCTGGGCCCAGGCCAGCGTGCTTGAGCAGGCCATCGAGGTGGCTAATGCAGGCGCCACGGTACACCTTGAAGCCGGCCAGCAGCTGCGCTTCACCGCCTCGTCCCACGGCGCGGTGCTGCCGCTGCAGGCAGGCACCGGCGCATGGAGTGGCGGCCAGCTGGTGGTCAGTGGCTGGCCCCTGGGGGCGTTCATCGACGAGCTGTCACGCTACCGCCCGGGGCACCTGGCCTGTGACCCTGCGGTTGCGGGGTTGCGTGTGTCGGGGGCATTCCAGTTGGGGGACACCGATCGGGTGCTGGACAACCTCAGCGGCACACTGCCTGTGCGTATCAACCGCTTCACCCGCTATTGGGCCACGGTGGAACCTGCGTGAATTCAGCGCCCAGGGGTTGGTGTTTTTGATTCTCGTCCGACTAGGTCAGTAGAGGCGCAAAGACGCCCTTCACTGCCACCTCAAGGACCCGACATGCTACAGAGTGCCCACCCCTCGCCGCCCTTCAACAAACGCGCATGCTCAGTGGTGATCACTGCAGCCCTGCTCACCGCACCGATGGCGGCCAGCGTCTATCCATTGGCGGCCTGGGCGCAGGGCAGTGCCGCACAGTACGACTTCAATATCGCTGGCGGTAACCTGGAGAACGCCATCGCTGACTATGCCCGCGTCACCGGGGCAAACCTGTCGTTCGAACCCGCCACCACGCTGGCCAAGCGCTCGATGGGGGCAAAGGGCCACCTCACTGGCGCAGCAGCGCTGCACGCGCTGTTGCAGGGTACCGGCCTGCAGGCGTTGGAGCGCTCGGCCAACAGCTACACCCTGGTTGCCAGCGACGAGCACGCCCTGCAGCTGCAGCCAACCGACGTCAATGCGTCGGCAGGCTGGTCAGGTACGGTCAGCGAAGGCACTGGTTCCTACACCACGGGGCAGGTCACCCTCGGCAAGACGCCCCAGTCGATCAAGGACACGCCGCAAACTGTCAGCGTGATGACCCGGCAAAGGATCGAAGACCAGAGCCTCAACTCCATCAACGACGTGATGCTGCAAACCACCGGCATCACGCCCTATCAGGGCAGCCTCACCAACTCCCGTTACCTGTCACGGGGGTTTGAAATTACCAGTTACCGGGTGGATGGCGGCGCACCTATCGACAACGCCACCTACTCGCCCAAAGACCACGACATGGCCATCTATGACCGGGTGGAAGTACTGCGCGGCTCCGACGGCCTGTTCTCCGGCGCCGGCGAGCCAGGTGGCACCATCAACCTGGTCAGGAAGAAGCCCACCTTCGAAAACCAGTATGGCCTGGAAACATCCGTGGGCAGCTGGCACAACTACCGCACACAGCTGGACGTGAGCGGACCGCTGGCTCTGGACGGCAAGGTCCGCGGGCGGACGGTGGTGGTCTACAACAACCGCGACATGTTCTACGGCACCGCCAATGCCGAGCGCAGCCTGTTCTATGGCGTGATCGAAGCTGACATCACCGACACCACCACCGTGCTGGCAGGCCTGACCAACGACGACGCCAAGTCCGCAGACCAGGCGTACGGCTGGCCACGAGCATTGGACGGTGCAGACTTGAAGTTGCCACGCAGCACCTTCTTGGGCGGGGCTCATGACTACAAGAACAGCAAGACCCAATCCTACTTCGCCACCCTGAACCAACAGCTGGGCGAGCGCTGGGCTGCCACCCTGGACACCACGGTGGCGGTGATGGACCAGGACCGCAGTTACTACAACTTTTATGGTGCCATCGACCCGGCAACCGGTGCCGGGTCTGCCGCCAATTGGCAGGGTCAACAGCAGGGTTACTATTCCAGGGCCTATGACCTGAACGTGAAGGGCTCGGAAACCCTCGGCGGTTTCGAGAACGACTTCCTGCTTGGGGCCAGCTGGACAAACAACTACTTTGGGTCCGATCACCGCCAGGGGGCGTACCGGGAAATCGATAATATCTATGTGTTCGACCCCCACGACTACCCCTCCTCAGCGAGCGACTCGGCGTTCAGTTATCGGGATGTCCAGCGCATCGAACAAAAAGGCCTGTACGGCAGCTGGCGGATACACATCGCCGAGCCTCTGCACCTCATTGTCGGCACCCGCTACAGCAACTATGAACAACGCTACACGCGCCGCAATGCCAACGGCTCTTCATCGGGTACGTTCTTCCGCGACCGGGACGTGTTAACGCCCTTCTACGGGGCCACCTACGCGCTTTCGCCGGCCTGGAGCCTGTACTTCAGCCGCGCCGATATCTACAAGTCCCAGGCCTCATTGCGTGACCGTTCAGGCGCACCGCTGCAACCCATCACCGGTGTGAGCAACGAGTTTGGTATCAAGGGCGAGCTGTTCGACGGCCGCGTGAATACCTACGCGGCCATCTATTACGTGAACCGCGACGGCGAAGGCATTTACGACCGCCCAGGCGACGCATCCGACTGCTGCTACCGTGACGGCGGCAAAAATGTGAGCAAGGGCGTAGACCTGGAAGTCAGCGGCCAGTTGGCGGAGGGCCTCCAGGCGACCTTGGGGTATACGTTCAACACCACCCGCAACAACATTGCCGGCAATGCCTACAACACGGTAACGCCCAAGCACCTGTTCAAATTGTTTGCCACGTACCAACTCCCGGGCGCCTTGAACAAGTTCAAGGTAGGCGGCGGCGTTGTCGCGCAGACCCCCGCCTACGTCAGCGGTACGGTATACGCCAGGGGCGCAGACGGGGAACTGGAAGAAACGTCCAACACCTACGCCTTTTCGCAGGCGGGCTATGCCTTATGGAATGCGCACGCCGAATACGCGCTGGACACACACTGGACGGTGTCACTCAACGCCAACAACCTGACGGACAAGAAATACTACTCGACGGTGGGTATGGCGGAATATGGCAACTTCTACGGGGAGCCCCGCAACTATCTGCTGACAATCCGGGCGAAATACTGAGAGTAAGTGAGCCCAGCGCATCCTGGGCTCGTTCTGAACGACTTGATCAGCCGCTCTTCTGATGCGACAGCGCCTTGTTGGCCTGATCAGCGCACTTCTTGTAGTCCCCGGATGCATGCGCTTCCTTGGCCTGCTGATGCTCATGATGACCGTTTTGCGTGAAGTCTGTTTCTGTCGCCGCCTTCAGTTTATCCAAGGCCGCCTCGCATTCATGCTGGTGGTCCTTGGCCAGTGCAAAACCTGGGGCCAGCAGAATGCCGAACGCAACTGCGATGATAGTTTTCATTCAACGCACCTCAACGTTTAGGTTGTCCAGAACGGCTACAGGTCCTTCTTGACCTCTTTATCAACGTGCTTGTCTGCCTTGTGGCGTTCCTTGTCCAGGTGCTCGGCGCCTTTCTCCATCTCCTCGCCATCGTGGTGGAGACCTTTATCGACTTCATCGGCGCTGTGGTCCACACCTTTGTCGACTTCCCGTACATCGTGCCGCACGCCCTTGCCGAGTTCGCCTTCAGCCTGGGCGGCCGACATCCCCAACATGGCCGCAAGCGCCAAGCTTGCAGCCGCAAGTGTCCTTATCTTCATGGGTAACTCTCCGTGGTTTGGACATCAGTGTTTCGACTGAAAACTCTAGACAGAGAACCCCGCACGCGCACACCTGCATTTGTCATTAACACCGTCGCCGCGTGGGCAGGCAACCGCCCGCCGATTGTGGCAGTGCGCTGCGCGTATCGGAATTGGGGCTCGAAAGAAGCTGGCCTTGAGCCTGGGCATAGATGATCCACCGCTCGAATACCTCCCGGTGGAGCCGGCAGGTTTCCTGCCAGTCGATGTGATCAAACTGGTCGTAGGCAATCTGTTTCATGGTTTCGCCGGCAGCATCACTGAGCTGCTTCAGCGCTTGGTACGCCTGATACTGACGTTCCCGTTTGATGGCACTCATGAGGTCTCCTGCACAAAAGCGGTGGTCCAGTCGTTATTGCTACCGACTGGACCCGCAGGAGAAATATCCTCAGACAAATCTGAAAGTGGGCGACCGCCCACCACGTTGATCCGAGTGGTTAGAGAAAACGCTCCACGTCAGCGCCGTAACCATAGCGGTAGCCTCTGCAGAAGGCCTCCCATTCCGCAGCCTCCCAGCCAGACCTGCGTTTGACCTGCCGCAGGTCATGGCGGCTGGCTTTGGTCGCTGTCATGCGTTGGCGGGCTTTTTCGAAATCGAGCAAGGCAACCTTGATGCTCGACTCGCTGAAATCGACGAACACATGTTTCAGGTACAGGCAACCATGCTGCCAACGCCCAAGGTTCAACCTGGCCAGCGCACGCCCGTATGCCTCAAGGATCTCGTGGTGGCGCCGAGGCCCGACGGTTTTATCCACGCCTTGCAGGTAGAAGTCCTCCAGCGACAAGTACCCGTCCAGCGCGGCGGTAACCATCACGGCCTGCCATTCGCCCGCTTGTTTGTGCACATGGCTATGCAGCAGCGCAGGCGTAGCCACCCCAAGCGAAGCGGCAGCGCGCAAGGCCTTGGCTTCGCGGGCAACCGTTGGGTAGCCGAACGGGTGCAACAGGCTGCGGTAGATATGCCCGACCTGCTGCTTTTTGTAGAAGGTGAAACCTTCCACCTCAACCTTTAGCACCCCGCTTTCGCCGCCTCTGCGGATATTGGGTTCTTCCACCCAGACACCGGGGGCATTGAGGATATCCTTCACCGGCGGGTGGTTTGGCCCCAGATCAGAGGAGAGTTGGTAAGTCATGAGGAGCCTACTACTTGTTATGAGCCACGACGTGGCGAGGGAGAAAATATATCAGCCAATTCGTACGAATGGCGAAGATATTGCCCACACCTGCTTTGAAATTCGGACAAGCGTGACTCATGGCTCACACCTCAACCCCGACGCTTTCCAAAGCGTGAGCGGAGCGATCTCCTGGTAAACCACGTTGCGGGGCATGCCGCAAGCAGCCAGATAACCCCTGTTGCCAGCACCCACGGCCACCTGCTGCCGGGGTTCAGGGACCACCCCACAAAGCCGAGGATAATCAGCAAGACGCCCGCCCAGCGCTGGCGGGCCGGGGTCATCCAGCGTCGCGACAACCAGTGCCTGGCGCGCCGCAGCACGCTTCCTGGGCGGTCCATCAGGCTGACGCGTGTTTCTCTGTCAGTTCGACGACCAGCTTGGCTGCGTCTGCGTCACTTTTCAGGTAGTGAACCTCACCCTCCCCGTCGTCGACCTCGTACAGCTCGGCGAGGTCAGGTTCGCGGTAAGCCTGCGGTATTTCGTCATCGGTCAGTGTTCTGAGTGTGACTGGCATTGCGGATCCTCCCTCTTTAACTCACCGACCCGAACTCACTAGGCGCAGTTCAATGAAACACCTCGCCACGGCGCGAGCGGGCTTCAAGCCAAGCCCGCAAGTGGCGACCCATGGCTCACTCCAGCGGGATGGTCAGTTGGTCGATCACTGCCCGGGTATCCGGGCGCACGCCCCGCCACCAGGCAAACGCTTCGGCCGCTTGCTCCACCAGCATGCCTACACCGTCGGCCAGGCGTCCGACGCCCTGCTCCCCTGCCAGCCGTAAAAACGGCGTGAGGCCTTTGCCGTAGGCCAGTTCATAGGCCAACTGTGCAGTGCCCAATACTAGACCCGGCAACGGCGGCCGTTCACCCACCAGGCTCGCCGAGGTAGCGTTGATCACGATATCGAAGGCCTGACCCTCCAGTGCCTCGTAGCGGCTGATGCGCAGCCGTGGATGGTCCAGCTCGTTGCGCAATGCCATGGCTTTTGCCATGTCGCGGTTGGCAACCACCAGTTCGGCAGGTTCAGCATCCAGGAATGGCAGCAAAGCCCCCCGCACCGCACCACCAGCACCCAGCATCAGCACCCGACGGTTGCGCAGTGGCTCACCCACGTTGACTTCAATATCGCGCAACAGGCCTATGCCATCGAAGTTCTCAGCCGTGATGCAGCCATCCTCGAACTTCAGCGCATTGGCCGCACGGGCCAGGCGGGCACGCTCACTGCGCTGGTCGGCCAGCTCGAAGGCGCGCAGTTTGAAGGGTGCGGTGATATTCATGCCAAGGCCGCCACCGTCGCGAAACTGGTGCACCTGGGCCTCGAACGCCTCCAGCGAACCTTCGATGGCGCCGTATTCCAGGTGCTGGCCAGTGGCATTGGCAAACAGGCCATGAATCAACGGGGATTTGGTGTGGTTGATCGGCCGGCCGATCACTGCATAGCGGTCGCTCATCGTGCATCTCCGTGTCTGAATAACACACCGTCCGCCTGCATTGCCGTGATTTCCTCGGGGCTGAAGCCAAGCCCAGCCGCGACTTGCGCGTTGTGCTCGCCCAGGTCCGGGGCAACCTGATGCACCGTGGTATCGCAACCCGAGAAGCGGAATGGCAGGTTGGGCAGGCGCAAGGTGCCGTAGCGCGGGTGCTCTTGCTCAAGCACCATGTTGCGCGCCTGGATTTGCGGGTCGGCCAATACCTCATCAATGCGCTGTACCTTGGCACTGGGGATGTCGACTGCATCGAGCAAGGCGAGTACATCGGCCACCGAGCGGGCGCCTACCCAGCTGCGGACCACGGCCAGAATGGTTTCGCGGTGGGTGTTGCGGCCGTTGAGGTTGTGATAGCGGGCGTCACTGCCAAAGCCTGCCGGCCCGCCGTTGGCTTCGAGCATGGCGGCAAAGCGCTGCCAGGCATCGTCGACCTGGGCTGCGATCACCAGGTCGCCATCGGCCGCGCGGAACACTCCGTACAAGGTCGAGGTGGGCATGTCGTGGCCGGTTTGCTCCGGCAACACCGTACCGTCAGACAGCGTGTAACACTGCACGGCATACTCGTGCATCGACACCAGCGTGTCGTACAGGGCCATGTCGATGTGTTGGCCAACGCCGCTGTTCACCCGCCCCAGCAGCGCGGCATTGATCGCCGCCACCGCATGAATGCCGGTGTACATGTCACCCAGCGAGATACGCAGCAACGGTGGCGCCTCCCCTGGCACACCGACCATCTGCATGATGCCGCTCTTGGCCTCGGCGATCAGCCCGAAACCGGCACGGTGTGCATCCGGGCCGGTATGGCCGTAAGCAGATATGGAGCAGTACACCAGGCGTGGGTTGCGCGCCGACAGTTCGGCGTAACCCAGGCCCAGCTTGTCCAGGGCGCCTGGGCGATAGTTTTCGATGAATACGTCCGCTGAGTCGGTCAGCCTTTGCATGAAGGCTTTGCCGCGCGGGTCCTTCATGTTCACGCTGACGCCCTGCTTGCCCATGTTCAGTTGCAGAAAATAGCCGCTCTGCTGGTCATCCAGTGCATATGCATGCTGGCGCCCGGCATCGCCGCTGCCTGGCCGCTCGACCTTGATCACTTCAGCGCCCAGGGCGGCCAGGCAACGGCCTACGTATGGCCCGGCCAGGAAGTGGCTGTAGTCGATCACACGGATACCTGCCAATGGTAGGGCCTGGCTCATGCTGCGGCCCTCCTGGGCACCATCAAGCGGTGCTCGCCGCGCTGCACCACCTGGCCGTGCTGGTTGATCAACTCGGAGGGCAGCACCACAATGCCCCAGCCTGGCCTGCTGTTGCTCGGGCGCATCGAGCCGACGCGCATGCGCACCTGCAGCACATCGTTGACCTTGATCGGCAGCACGAAGTCCCAGGTCCAGCCCAACGACATGCCCGGTACAAAGCGGTACTCGCACTGGGTTTTCAAGCCGTCGGCAATCGACAACCCAAACAGCCCATGGGCCACCAGGCAACCGAAGTGGCTCGCGTTGGCATAGGCCTCATCCACATGCACCGGGGTGTGGTCACCGGTGAGGTCGGCGTAGGCCAGGATCCGTTCACGGGTGACCGTGTAGGTGGGGCTCAGGCATTCGTCACCTTCACGGGCATCGTCCCAGTATTTTTCCACCACACTCATGCCTACACCTCCGCGCGCGGGTCAATGGCCAACGCCTTGGTCACGCAGCTCGCCGGTTGCGCCTGGATGAACTCAACAGCCAGACCGTCCGGCAGGCGCAGCCAGTTGCGCCCTTGAGGCATCTCGCTCACGTCAAAACGCTGGGCGGCTGCCAGGGCTGCTGCGAGGTCTTCGCACATGATGCCCAGGTGGGCCATGCGGCCTTCCGGGCCAGCGAAGCCGGGTTGGTGAATGAACTGCAAACCACCCAGCGTCCAGTACTGGGAGGGCTGCTCAACACTCCCCTGCACTTCGCGCATGGTCATGCCACACACCTCGCTGAAAAAGCGGATATGCCACTGGATGTCGCTCACCCAGAACGCTACGTGTTCGAGGTAGGCCTTTGGCTGGCTCATAGGGTTTCCTTCTGCTTGTCGGCCATGGCGCGTTCGATGCCCTTGATGCAGGCCACCAGTGTGGCGTTGACCGGTGTGGCCACGCCGTGGCGTTCGCCCCAGCGCACGACGGAGCCGTTGATGAAGTCGATTTCAGTCACCGAGCCTTTTTCCAGGCTCTGCAACATCGAGGTGCGAAAACTTGGCGGCAGCCCTTCAGCGGCGAGGGCCCAGACGGCGTCGGCGCTGGTGAGGCCCAGGCAAATCCCGGCACGCTCGGCAACGGCCATGGCTTCGGCCACAGCGGCCTTGGCGGTCCGTTCCAGCAGGGGTTCGCTGTACAACTGCCCATAGCTGAGGGCGGTAATGCCGGTGAGCGCGCCGGTAGCCACGTTGACCAGCAACTTGTCCCACATGGTGCCGAGAATGTTGTCGCTGACGGCGGTCGCCAGCCCCGCACCATTGAAGGCGTCGGCGATGGCCTGCACGCGGTGCGTCACGGCCCCGTCCAGCTCGCCGATGTAGGTCTGCTTGCCGGCCACGCCGGCACGGATGCAGCCCGGCGCCAGCATCACGCCACCGACGTAGGTCTTGCCAGCCAGCACCCGCTCGCGGCCCACGGCGGCTGCCAGGATGTCCTCATGCCCCAGCCCGTTCTGCAGCGACAGCACCACGGTCTGCGGGCCGATGAGTGCGGCAGCCCCGGCAATGGCCTCGGCAGTGTGGAACGACTTCACAAGCACCAGGACCAGGTCGGCTACGCCTGCATCCGCCGCATCGGACGTGGCATTTACCTTTACCCATCGCTCGCCACGTTCGTCCTGTACCCGCAGCCCCTCCCGGTTGATGGCGTCCACATGCGCACGCCCGCGGTTCAACAGCCAGGTTTCATGCCCGGCTTCGCTCAAGGCCGCGCCAATGGCGCAACCCAGGGCACCAGCGCCCAGAATGCATATTTTCAAGTCGCAAACCTCCTTCGGCTTGCGACCACGCTAGGCGGCAGCGCTTATTCGCGCTATACAATGGCCTCAATACAATCATTAAGAATCGCAATAATGAGTGAGTTGCAGCACCTTCCTGAGCCTAAGTTGCTGCAGCTGTTTGACGTGCTGTATCACTGCCGCAGCGTCACACGGGCCGCCGAGCAGCTTGGGCAGAGCCAGCCCACCGTCAGTATCTGGCTGGCACGCCTGCGCGAGCAGCTCAAAGACCCTCTGTTCGTGCGCACACCTGGCGGCATGGCGCCAACGCCGCGCGCCGACCAGCTGATCGGCCCGTGCCGTGAGGTGCTGGAATCCCTGCGGCGCCTGACCACCTGGGAGCCCCAGTTTGCACCGGCTACTGCCCAGCGACGCTTTCGCCTGTGCGTCAGTGACGCCAGCCATATCACCTTGCTGCCCCGGATCCTCAACCACCTGCGCAACCATGCACCGGGCATACGCCTGGATGCCGTGCGCATCGATGGCAATACGGAAAGCGCACTGGAGTCCGGCGAAGCGGACCTGGCGATAGGCTTTGTGCCATGGCTGGGCGGTGGCATGTACCAACAGGTGCTGTTCAATCAGGACTGGGTATGCCTGAGCAATCCGCAACACCTCCGCTTGCAGGGGCCCATGACCACTGCCTGCTACCAGGCCGAAGGGCATGTACAGATCAGTGCCGGCACGGGCCAGAAGCTGCTGGAAGGCAGCCTCACCCGCGCCGGGATCGAACGCAGGATTATGCTGGAGCTACCGGGTTTCCTTGGCCTGGGCATGATTGTAGGGTCTACGGATTTGATCGCGACCCTGCCCCGGCATATCGGGCAAACGCTGGCCGACATGCACGGGCTCCGGGTGCATGATTGCCCCTTTGCGGTAGAGGGGTTCACGGTCAAACAGCACTGGCATGGGCGTTATCACCAGGATGCGGGTAACCGTTGGTTGAGGGAGGTGATCCGGGCGCTGTTTCAGTCGGAGTGACCCCAGGGCAACGGTGCTTCTGCCCTGCCAGAAGGGGTTAGTGCCCCAGTACGCTGGCAACCGCTTTCATCGAGGCAGCGATGGCGTCATTGTTCCACTCAGAGGCTTTAGCCTCGGCTCGCGAGAACACCACAACGATCCAGGGGGCTTTGCCGGGCGGCCAGACTACTGCCACGTCGTTTGCCACACCGTAGTCTCCAGAGCCGGTCTTGTCGCCGACCAACCAGCCCTGCGGTACGCCGGCGCGGATGCGCTTGTCACCGGTGGTATTGCCTTTCAGCCAGCCCTGCAACTGTTGACGGGCATCCTCCCCAAGGGCACTTCCAAGCAGCAACTTCTGCAAGGTCACGCCCATGGCCAGCGGCGTCGTCGTATCACGAGGATCACCGGGTAGCGCGGTGTTCAGTGAAGGCTCGTTACGGTCTGACCTGAACACTGGGTCACCCAACGTTCGGGCGTACGCCGTCAACCCTGCTGGCCCACCGACTAGTTCAAGCAGCAGGTTACCCGCCGTGTTGTCGCTGTACTGCAGCGCTGCAGCGCAGAGTTCGCGAACCGTCATGCCGGCTTGGACGTGCTGTTCGGTAATCGGCGAATAGGTCACCAGTTGGTCTGGGGCGTAAGTGATTCGCCGGTCGAGCAGCGCCTGGTCTTCGGCACTTTTTGCCAGGATGGCGGCCGCCAGGATGACTTTGAAGGTGCTGCAGAATGCAAATCGGTCCTCTGCGCGGTACGCGACAGTCTTGCCTGATGCCGTGTCAATGGCCCAGACGCCCAGGGTTACCTTGAATGAGTGCTCGACAGTGGATAGGTCGCTGTCGATGTCGGTAACGGCCCAGGTGGGCCAGGCCGTCGCGGCAAACGTTGAAATCATGCCCGATTTGATCAACTGCCTGCGGGTTACCGGCTGGATCATTAAGCGCTCCCTGTGTTGAATGCGTGAGGTGGGATTCTACAGTGCATGGATGAGTTCGGGGCAGTGCTGGGGCCAGGGAACGGGCAATGGAGGGTGACTTTTGTAATGTACAGGCGTCGAATACCTGTTCACTTCGCTAAGGTTGGGCTATGAAAAAAGGATGTTTTCTTGTTGGCGTTACGGTATGCCTGCTAATTGGCTGTTCCCACTATTCCGGCAGCGGTCCAGGACAGTCGACCGGCCCCACGGTGCTTGCCTGCGATGCTTTTCCCCCCAACCAGCCGGGCTGTTATCAGCGGGAGCCGCGTAGTGAAGGTGCGCTCAATCGTTTGATAGGTTGGATTCGCGAGAGCCGCTCGAAATAGGGGGTTGAATGTAGGCCCGCATTCCAGTACTGGACGCTCCCTCAACCAAGCGCACACAGTAAGGATCGACTGCGGCTTCTTGCCGAAACCGTTCGTAGTCGGCAAGGCTGGAGAAGCTGAAGAGGCGATACGCAACCTTATCGGCACCTTCTGCTGGAAGTAAATCGCCATCGTCCCAAAGCGAGTGTGATGCCTGAATGGCCTTTGGCTTGGCAGCTTGAGTGCCATACGGATCCCCGGCCAAACTGAGCCCGGCGAAAAACATACCCAACGGGTCAAGCCTGCTGATCTCTACCTCTCAGTCATGCTTGGCCAGTTGGGGCGCCGCAGCACGTACTTTCAAGCGCCCACGCTGCATGACCTGAACGCATCTTTCACGCGCTCGAGTGGTGATTGCCAAGTGCGGTAAAAGTGGTAGCGAATGGTCGAACCGCGTGGCGCCGCAGTAACGTCGACCAGGTGTAGCGGGGCCTGTGCGTCAGGTGCCCAGACAGAGTAGCGGGCTCCAGATGCCTGCAGGATGCCGCCTACGCTTACACCCAGCACCGTAGTGTTCTGCCAGGCATCACGGATGCATTCAGCAACCTGTTGAGGCTGCCTCGATGACTTCAGCTCCAACAGGGGCGGGTTGCTTCGCGTGTCGCCGACACTGCGCACCCCGCCAGTGCTGCCACCACGATTGCCCCGATCAGAATTCGCATACGTCCCCTCCTGTAAAAATGAAACAACACTAAATGGTTTTCAACCTTCGGTTATCAGTGCCGCCCCTCAGTCATGAGGTCGCCAATCGAGACGGCCCGAAACACCCTGCCAAGGGGCAGGCGTTTCCCTCATGGTCGAAACCGCTCGGGGACGGCTCTTTTGGCTGATGGGAAACTGCTACGGCTCAGATCTACAATCAGCCCTGTAAAGCGGAAAGGCGTTTTTTTGCGATCCAGTTGCCAAGCACCACGTAGTATTTCGCTCCCGAGCCACCTCCCCTTGGCCTTATGTCGACAAAATACTCAGACCCAAAAGTGTGGACCCTGTGCCCAGCACATGCCCTGACTGCAGAGTGGCTCTGGGCTAACGCAGTTTGCCCCGGTCCGTTGCCGGTACGCTAATGGACAGGGATAGAAGCGTAGGGCCGCTCGACGGTTTTCAACACCGTTTGACTAAGCCCAGCACCTAGAACACTTTTTCCAACTTGACGCTGACACTGCTACGCTCATGGCTGTACAGCCAGGCTATATTGCTTCGCACATCGTTGTACTTGACGACGAGGCTGGGTACTAGCCCGCTAACAGCCAACCGCGGCGCTCGAGCGATGAAGGTATAGCCACTCTCCTCTTCGTGTCGGCGCGCATTAAGGGGCGCGCTGAAACCGGCATATTGCCGGGTCCGCCAAGAGGCGAACAGTACTGTACTCAAGCCTGAACCAAATTCCTTGGCTACCCCCGCACGCAGCCCCTTTTGGAAATAAGTTTCAACGTCATTTTTCGCGCGCCGGTCCGTGAAATCGAAGCCTCCGAACAGCAACCATTGTTGGGGCATTGCTTGCCAAAGTGTCGCGTACGTCGAGGTGACGCTACCATTGTAAGCGCTTGCATACAGCCCTCGGTAGGCGAGGTCTTTGTATTCAACCTCCAGTTTGAGCAAACGTGTGGCACTCAGGTTGTGCATCCATTCACCGCGCAGGCCCCAGGCAGTTGACATCGGATCACTGCCCATGCGGTTGAACTCGAAAAGTGGTCCTAGGCTGTATTGATTGCGTGCATTTTGGTAGCTGTAGCCTGCATGAGCAGTCAATGTATCCTCGTTATATTTGCCTTGCCCCTTATAGGCTTGGCCATACGCAAGCGCTCGGATGTAGGCGCCGTGATGCCCAGAAAGGGCTGCGCGTTTATTCAGGGTCGCCTCGTAATCTATGCCGTCTCCAGAAACGGCCTTGGGCATCCTTCTTTCTATCACGTATACACCCTCGCTGGATGCAAGGCGGTAGGTGGTTCGGCTCTCCGAGGACCGGTTGAGGTTATTACTCCACGTGGGCCCTACGGCCAACGAGCCTTGCCATTGACCTCGCCGATCGAGTGCCTGGGTGAAACTACTGATGCTCTGGAGCAACCCTCGATTTTGCGTGTCTGCAGGGTCAAGGGACGAGCGGATACGGCTGAAAGCGTCCGCCGACTCCCGATCTTTACGATTTTCAAATAGCACCCTCGCCAGTTCGAGTTGGCCTGGCAAGAAGTCTGGCTGCAGGGCCAGTAAGTGCCGATAATCAACTTCGGCTTGACTCAATTGCCCATCGGCGCGTGCGCGTGCACCATCGGCATAGGCCAGAAGCATGGGGTCATGATCTGGAAGTGCCGCGTAGCGTGCTCGAAAAAAGATCACATCCGCCCACTGCTGCCGCTGTACCGAGAGATACAGCGCCCGCCCCAGATCATCCAGGTTATTGCCAACTTGATAGGTATGGCCATCCACGGACAGGAGAGACAGGGTGCCAGGCGCCTGCTGGAAACCCCGGTCTTCCACTGTGGCACGGTAGTCAATTGTCTGATTGAGCCGCAGGTCTGTATCCTGATCGGATTGAGCATGGCTCGGAAAAAACACAGCAAAGAAGATACCAACGAACGAGCGATAGCAGTGCGGCATTACCTGACTCTATTGGGGGATTACTACGAACTTCACCGATAAGCATAAGCGCCCAGCTGCTGGGGCGCTTCTAATAGGGGGCTCAGTGCGCTACTTTTTGACGCCACCAAACGCAATATCAAAATCACGATTACCAAAGTGCGCAACGCCCGCCAAAGAGGCTGTTTCGCCCGCGCCGAAGAAACTACCCTTCGACCAGCCTTTCGACAGTTGAGCGTTGGTGTTGGGATCAATAGCGGTCGCGCCTCCATCGAACCAAACACCGTTTATGATCGCGTCGATCTCTACTTTCAATTGGGCATTAGCCAAACTGCCAACCACGCCAGAGACTGCTGTGCCGAAGGTTGCCGTTAGCTCGCCTGACATGATATTGGATCCAGCGTAATTACTAATGCCCTGCACTGCATACGTGACCGGCGTTGTAGGGAGCACCCGCCCACTGTTATCACCCGCATAGTAGACGATCCGTTCCGGCGCATTGTTCAATCCGCTCTGCGACCATTCCCCAAAGTAAACGTGCTGATTGGAAACCTGTTTGAAGTTGAACCGCCCCGCTGTCCCGTCTGCAGGCGGCAAGCCAGACCAAGACAATCGAGTTACACCGTTAGCGTCGACGGGCGTAACTGACTTCAAATTTTCGAAAGGAATTATAGCGCCGCCTTCGTGTCCTCTAATGCTGACGGCAGGCACGCCTGCACCCTCCAGTTCATTAGCATACTGAGCCTCTGAGCCACCCACCACGATCTGGCAGCAATAACTCTGTTTCGAGGCGACGTCCGCTTGAACGTGGAACGTCTGGGCCAGGAGCAACACAGCAAGGGGAGTAGATAATTTAGTAACCATGGACCGATCCTTAGTATGTGCAAATGCCATCTGTGCTTAACAAAGCGGCGCCATTCGCAGGGTTTGGCTACGACCTTGATGCTCGCGGGCATCTACTCATTCCATTGAGTAAAAATGACTTGTAACAAACCACGCGAGCTCGCGCAACAGGGAGCGTGCTCATCGGCGGTGAGGCGGTGAGTTGGGAGGGCGGCCCGTCTGATCCTATTAGCCCACTCCAACTGTAGTGGTGCGATGATATTCTGTAGTGGTCTAATGAAACCGGACACCCATTTAGGCGAGAATGCTCGCCACAGAGAGGTGTCTGATGACCAACCAACGTCGTACCTTTACCCCCGAATTCAAGCGTGAAGCTGCCTGCCTGGTGCTCGACCAAGGCTGCAGTCATGCCGAAGCAGCTCGCTCGGCTTGGTCGAGTCGGCCCTGCGCCGATGGGTTAACCAGCTTCAGCAGGAACGCGGCGGCATCACGCTCGCCAGCAAGGCGTTGACGCCAGAGCAGCAAAAAATCCAAGAGCTCGAAGCCCGAATCACGCGCCTTGAACGCGAGAAATCAATACTAAAAAAGGCTACCGCGCTCTTGATGTCGGAAGATCTCGAGCGTACTCGCTGATCCGCCAGTTCAGCGTCCATGAGGCCATTGATTGGTTGTGCGAGGTGTTGGAAATCACTCGCTCAAGTTACTACGCACATCGTCATAGAAGACGAACTCCGGACGTTGAGCGACTGCGATTGCGCAGTCGAGTGAATGAGCTGTTCACGCGAGGACGAAGTGCGCCCGGCAGCCGTAGCATCAAGGCAATGATGCAAGAAGAAGGTGAGCAAATCGGGCGGTTCAAGGTGCGCAGCCTGATGCGTGAACTGGCGCTGGTCAGCAAGCAGCCGGGATCACACGCCTACAAAAAGGCGACGGTAGAGCGGCCAGATATTCCGAATATTTTGAACCGTGCGTTTGATGTCGAAGCGCCAAATCAGGTCTGGTGTGGCGACATCACTTACGTTTGGGCGCAGGGCAAATGGCACTATCTGGCAGTTGTTTTGGATCTCTACGCACGCCGAGTAGTGGGTTGGGCCCTATCAGACAAGCCGGACGCAGACCTCGCGGTCAAAGCGCTGGATGTGGCTTAAGAACAACGCGGCAAACCTCAAGGGCTGCTGTTCCACTCCGACCAGGGGTCGCAATATGGCAGCCGTCAGTTCCGCCAGAGACTGTGGTGCTACCGCATGCGCCAGAGCATGAGCCGCCGAGGCAACTGCTGGGATAACGCGCCGATGGAGCGAGTATTTCGTAGCTTGAAATCAGAGTGGATACCGACCACGGGGTACCTGACTGCGCAGCAAGCTCAACGAGACATCAGCCAGTACCTGATGAACCATTACAACTGGATACGGCCCCACCAGTTCAACGATGGGCTGGCTCCGGCATAGGGGCAGCATCTAAGCAGGCATCACCCAAGTAAAGGGCGAAGGAAGCTTCTTTCGTAGCTCACGATGAACTTCAATTCGGACGCGTCCTCAACCAAGCGCACACATTCAGGATCGACTGCGGTTTCTTGCCGATACCTTTCGTAATCGGCAAAACTGGAGAAGCTGAAGAGACAGTAGGCAACGTTATTGGCGCCTTCTGCCGGAAGGAAGTAGCCGTGGTGCTGTCCACCCATTTTGGTGACCACGGGTATCCAAGCGCGCGCATAGCGTTCGAAAGCATCGAGTTGGTAGGGGTCGATTATGTAACGGACATGGCAGGTGATCATCAAATCGCTCCTGGATTAGGGATCTTTATTTTAAGGGTGTGACCACCCACAAAAGAAATCGCCAGCGGGCCTGTGAATGCCCGTACGTAGGTGCAATCGTTACCCAAAGCGCGACCTGTGACCATCCCCTTGGAAAAATTCTTTTCCTACCCGGCGCCTCTGCAACATTGAATTCTGGAGATCTGTCGCCGAAGCCCTCGCTACGCCAACTGCGGTGCAATACTGGGCTGGCCTCTAGCCCTGATCGCGCAATCGATGGTCGTGGCGGTGCCGAACCAATCAGCCCTGTCTCGGTTGGCCAGCGGCTGGCGGAGCTGATACCCAACGCCAGGCTGCAGGTATTCCACGAGGCGGGTCATGATCTCGGCCATACTCACGCAGAGGCAGTCGCGCAGTTGATCGACCAGTACCTTGGTAGTTGACCGCGCATGCCTGAGCAGCGGATTACTTTACGGGCATTTTTTAACACAGGATTGATCATGAAAGAACACAATTACGCTGTTACGCTGAATTGGACAGGTAACACAGGTAAGGGTACTGCCAGCTATACAGCCTACCAGCGAGACTACACTGTCGAATCACCAGGGAAAGTACCCATCCTTGGTTCAGCCGACCCTGCTTTTCGCGGCAACTCCGAACGCTGGAAACCGGAAGATATGTTGCTGGCCTCGATCTCGGCCTGCCACAAGCTCTGGTACCTACATTTATGCGCCATCAACAACGTGTGCGTACTGGAATACGTCGACTATCCCGTAGGCCGGATGATTGAAGGCGATGGCCAGCGCAAGGGCCACTTCAAGGACGCCGTGCTAAGGCCTCACGTCATTATCAATAGCCAATCCGACAGGGATCTTGCAATGCGCTTGCATGACGATGCTCACCACGAATGCTTCATTGCGAACTCTGTCAACTTCCCCATCACCTGTGAGGCGGTTATTGACCATCGAAGCTAAACCTTCCGACGCGCGGGCATGGTTATCGGGAGGGGTATCAAACAACGCGTTAGGTCGAAAGTGTATTGTGCCCTGTGAAGCCTATGCGATCACACTGAGTCGGTGAGGGAAATGGATATCCGTCTACAGATTTTAGCGCTTGAAGCGTTGTTGCTGGAACCAGAAACGCGAAAAAATGACCGGTTGCTCAAACGGCTGCTGGCCGAAGACTTCGTTGAATTTGGAGCGTCTGGCAAAGGCTGGACGAAAGCGGAGGTGATTGCTGAACTCAAATCCGAGACGTTCATCAAACGAACGATTGAGGATTTCAAGCTGCGTAGACTTGCGGATAGCGTCGCGCTGGCTACCTACCTGTGCCGCCATCACCCGGCTAACGGCGAAGAGTCATTATCACTGCGTAGCTCCGTTTGGGAAACGTACGGAGAGGGTTGGCAAATGGTGTTTCATCAAGGCACCAGGGTCTTCGATTAGTTGCCAGCGCCCATGCCGATGTGTACGAGGTATCTATTCATCGAAAGCCAAGGGTGTACTCTCATGATCGCTGATAGCCTTTTAGAAAATGAAAGGCAATGATCATTTGATGCATTCAAGCCACCGATCGACGCGCCGTTTTTTCAGTTGCCGTGTATGACATCTCGTACCGTCTACCGCCCGTAGAGATAGAATGCTTAGACCTCAAAAATGGTTCAGCAAGGGACAGCGTCAGCTGAAACCTTTTAGCGACGGATTTATCGGCATCCTCTTATACGCATTGCCCACTACTCGACCTGTTAGCATGAAGCTTACTGAAATGTTACTAGATAAAGATACGCTATTCCAAATTTACGACTCCTTGCCTGTCGCCTCATGCTTAATCAGTCGATCTCTAGCATTCGTGACCGCCAACAGGCAATATGCCAACCTTATGAGAACGCCACTTGAAAGTATAGTTGGACGCAGCATGATTGGTCTAAATCCACCAGAACATATTGCCAACGTTCGTCGAGACTTTGAGGAGCTAGACCAAGGAAAAACGATTAAAGACCATGAAATACAACTATGGGACGGGACGTATTTAGTTGCTGTCTGTCCAATTTATGACAACCGCACTGCATCAGTCGCGGCCATTTCAGTAACATTAACCAATATCACTCGACACAAAAACATCGAGACGCGTCTTACAGGTTTAGTAGGCAAACTGATTACAGAGAACAAAGGTATCCGCCGCCTATCGGAAACCGATGCACTCACGATGCTTGGTAACCGCAGAGCTTTTGACTCATACCTCGAAAAGTCAATCAGAAACAGCCAGAGACGTGGCTCGCCAATCTCGCTATTAATGATGGACGTTGATAATTTCAAGCCCTATAACGATCTCTATGGGCACCTAGCAGGGGATCAGTGTCTAAAACGGATCGCAGCATCATTTGGCAGTTCCCTACGACGTCCTTATGACGTGGCGGCGAGATACGGAGGTGAGGAATTTGCAGCGATACTGCCGAACACGCCAGACACCAGCGCCGCTACCATTGCACACTCCATACAAAACACGATCGCGACTCTGAATATGCCACACCCAGGAAGCCTATATGGATTTGTAACCCTGAGCATTGGAATATCAACGTACCATCCAAGCCCCAAGTTCAAACGCGAGATTCGCGATATCGCTGGAAAATTACTTGAAGCCGCGGACACCGCCCTGTATCAAGCTAAAGAGAGCGGCAGAAATAGAGTTGTCACTCAAGCGCTCGAGCTGCATTAACAGCGACACGCTTACTTTTCCCATTCAACCCAATGGCGCGAGAGGTGATAGGCCCAACCCCATAGAAGACTGATGCGGAAAGCTTGGACTTCCCCGCCAACAAAGAAAAACCCCGCAGACGCTAATCTGCGGGGCTTTCGAATATGGAGGCCGAGGTCGGAATCGAACCGGCGTAGACGGATTTGCAATCCGGAGCATAACCACTTTGCTACTCGGCCTCAAAGTTCGGAGTTAGCCGCTTACGCTTCGCTATCTCCTTGAAACGCTGACCCTTTTTCAAAGTTCGCTGCGTTTCGATGGGCGCCATTATGTCTGCATTCGTTTCACCTTGCAACCCCCTGATCGAAAAAAAATTTCAACAGGTTCAAGGTGTTAGCGCAGGCGGTTGAGTTTGCTCCACAACCCTACCACCGCGTTCTCGACCGTGCCGCTGGCAGCCATGCCGATGCGCTCCTGCAGACTCTTGCGCTCTGCGTAGTGCAGGTGGAACACGTTGGCGGTGCGGGCGCGGTCGCTGATGTACTCGTCGCTGGTTTGCAGGGCATCCACCAGTTGGCGGTTGAGCGCCGAGACGCCTAGCCAGACTTCGCCAGTGGCTACCTCATCGATGTGCAGTTGCGGACGATAACGGGCGACAAAGTCCTTGAACAACTGATGGGTGACGTCGAGGTCTTCCTGGAATTTTTCCCGGCCCTTTTCGGTATTTTCACCCAACACGGTAAGGGTGCGTTTGTACTCACCGGCGGTCAGCACCTCGACGTCGATGTCGTGCTTCTTCAGCAGGCGGTTCACGTTGGGCAACTGGGCAACCACGCCGATCGAACCGAGCACGGCAAAGGGTGCGCTGATGATCTTCTCGCCGATGCAGGCCATCATGTAACCACCGCTGGCCGCCACCTTGTCGATGCACACCGTGAGCGGTATGCCCGCCTGCCGGATGCGTGCCAACTGCGAGGCTGCCAGGCCATAGCTGTGCACGAGGCCGCCGCCGCTTTCCAGCCGCAGTACCACCTCGTCCCGCGGGGTGGCGAGGGTGAGCAGCGCGGTAATTTCGTTACGCAGGCTTTCGGTGGCAGAGGCTTTGATATCGCCGTCGAAATCCAGCACGTAAACCCGGCCTTTATCGTCAGCCTTGCCCTTCTTGACCTTCTTTTCCGCCTTGCCTTGCTGTTTACGCAAGGCCTTGAGCTCGGCTTTGTCGAACAGGCCTGACTCCAGGCGTTCGCGCAAATCCTTGTAGAAATCGTTCAGCTTTGTAACCTGCAAATGCCCACCCGATTTGCGCCGGCCCTTGCCGCGCAGGCCGGCGACAGCCGAAAGCACCACCAGAATGGCAATGACCAGGGTGGCGGTTTTGGCGAGAAAGCTTGCGTATTCGGCAAGAAACTCCACGTTGACTCCTTTGAATTGCTGCGCCATCTGGCGCGTAACTGTAGCAAGCATACCGGTGCGCCTGGGGTGCCGCCAGCGGTTGCAAATGCCGGCAACACCTTTCAAACAACCTTTTCAAACGCTTGTATGTTTTTCGTTGACAGCCCGATTTTCGCGTCCTAACCTCGGCAGCAATCACCAACAGGCCGGACGCTTACGTGGGCAACCTTTACCTGATCAGACATGGCCAAGCTTCTTTCGGTGCGGATGACTACGATGTCCTTTCGCCCGTCGGCGTCCGTCAGAGCCAGGCACTGGGTGAACACCTAGCTCAATTGGGCCTGCGCCTGGACCGCTGCGTGGCTGGCGACCTGCGCCGCCAGCAGGACACCGCCCGGCTCGCACTTCAAGCGTTGCATCACGGGGGTCCAGCCGTGCCGGCCATTGAGACCGACGCTGCGTTCAACGAGTTCGATGCCGACGGGGTGATTCGCACCCTATTGCCAGGCTTGATGGCAGACGAGCCCAATGCACTAGACGTTTTGCGGGACTGCGCCAACAACCGAAGCGAATTCCAACGGTTGTTCGCCATCATGGTTCAACGCTGGCACCGTGGTGAGCATGCCTTGGATGGCCTGGAAAGCTGGGCTGCATTCATCAGGCGTGTACAGGGCGGCCTGGATCGTGTGCTGGATGGTGCGGGCAGCGGCGACAATATCGCCATTTTCACCTCAGGCGGCACCATCGCTGCCCTGTTGCACCTCATTACAGGCGTTACCCCGGATCAGGCCTTTGCCCTGAACTGGCAGATAATCAACACCTCGCTCACCCAGGTTAAATTCCGCGGGCGCGAGGTGGCACTGGCTTCCTTCAACAGCCAGGCACATGTGCAGCTGTTGAGGACACCGTCGCTTGTCACCTATCGATAAGCCCCGGCTTGCAGTGTCCCCTCGGGGACGTGAAAACCACTCTATAAGGAATGCACCATGACCTCCGTAGCTGATGCCGTTAAAAAGATGCAAGAGAAGTTCAACCCATCCGCTGCCGCCGGCCTGGACCTGGTGTTCGGCTTTAACATCACCGACGAAGACAAGCACTACGCCTTGATCGTCAAGGATGGCACTTGCGCGTTGCAGGAGGGTGAAAACCCGGACGCCAATTGCACCTTGGTAATGGACAGCGAAACCCTCAAAGGTATCGTCAGCGGTGAAACCGACGGCATGCAGGCGTTCATGGGCGGCAAACTGCGCGTTGAGGGCGACATGATGCTGTCGATGAAACTGAGCGAACTGTTCCCGTCCTGATATCAGGGCCGCAACAGCGCAGAAACCGAAGCCAGCCTGGCTTCGGTTTTTTTTCGCCCAAAAAGCGCCACGCATCAACCCCGTTGATTCACCGGCAACACCCCGACCAATGAGCCACTGGCACGCTTGTTCCACTAGCTGATTGCCATTAGATTGCAAAATAGTCCTTGCGAGCGAGAATAAGGAAACCCCATGACGCTCACCGATCAGTCAGCGCAGGTCCGCCCAGGGGAAGAGCTCGATGCCGCCCTCATCGATCAGTACCTCAAGGCACACATCCAGGGCCTCGGCGGCATGCCAAAGGTCAGCCAGTTCCCAGGGGGCGCGTCCAACCTTACCTACCTGATCAGCTACCCGGACCGTGATCTCGTCCTGCGTCGCCCGCCCTTCGGGCAAAAGGCCAAGTCGGCGCATGACATGGGCCGTGAGTTTCGCATCCTCAACCAGCTGAACAGCGGCTTCCCCTACTGCCCCAAGGCCTATGCCCACTGCACCGATACCGGCCTGATAGGCAGCGAGTTCTATGTGATGGAACGGGTCAAGGGCATTATCCTGCGCTCCGACATCCCTGCAGAACTGAACCTGGACGCTGCTCGCACCCAGGCCCTGTGCCACAGTTTCATCGATCGGCTGGTCGAACTCCACCAAGTCGACTTTGACGCCTGCGGCCTTGCCGACCTGGGCAAGCCTGAAGGTTATGTACAGCGGCAGATCGCCGGCTGGACCAGTCGGTACGAAAAAGCCTTGACCCCCGATGCGCCCCGCTGGCAGCGGGTCACGGCCTGGCTGCATGACAAGATGCCCGCCGACCACCCGCAACCGGCCATCGTGCACAACGACTACCGCTTCGACAACGTGATCCTCGACGCCGACAACCCCATGCAGATCATCGGGGTGCTTGACTGGGAGATGGCCACGTTGGGCGACCCGCTGATGGACTTGGGCAACAGCCTGGCCTACTGGATCGAGGCGGGTGACCCAGCCCCGGTGCAACTGATGCGCCGCCAGCCAAGCCATGCACCTGGCATGCTCAGCCGTCGCCAGTTCGTGGAGTATTACGCACAGCGGGCCGGTATCCCGCTGGACAATTTCGATTATTACTATTGCTACGGGCTGTTCCGCCTGGCGGGCATTGTGCAGCAAATCTACTACCGCTATTTCCACGGGCAAACCCAGGACAAGCGCTTTGCCCAGTTCATCCACATGAACCGGCTGCTGGAGCAGATGGCCCTTCAGGTGATCGCAAAATCCAGCCTTTGAGCCGCCCTTCCTACACCAAGGCCCATACCAAGGAACGCACCATGTCGCAGACTCAGCTGTTCGACCTCACGGGCAAGATCGCCTTCGTTTCCGGCGCCAGCCGCGGCATCGGCGAGGCGATTGCGCACCTGCTTGCCCAGCAAGGCGCCCACGTGATTGTTTCCAGCCGCAAACAGGAAGGCTGCCAGCAGGTCGCCGATGCCATCGTGGCAGCGGGCGGCCAGGCCACCGCCATCCCCTGCCACATTGGTGAACTGGATCAGATCAGCCAGGCGTTCGCAGCCATCCGGCAGCAGTTTGGGCGGCTGGACATTCTGGTCAATAACGCAGCCACCAACCCCCAGTTCTGCAACGTCCTGGACACCGACCCTGGGGCGTTCCAGAAAACAGTCGACGTGAACATTCGGGGTTACTTCTTCATGTCGGTTGAGGCGGGCAAGCTGATGCGCGAGCACGGCGCTGGCAGCATCATCAATGTGGCGTCGATCAACGGCGTTTCCCCGGGCCTGTACCAAGGCATTTACTCGGTGACCAAAGCTGCCGTCATCAACATGACCAAGGTATTCGCCAAGGAATGCGCACAATTCGGCATACGCTGCAACGCCTTGCTGCCGGGCTTGACCGACACCAAGTTCGCGTCTGCGCTGGTCAAGAACGAGGCGATACTCAAGGCTGCGCTGCAGCAAATCCCCCTCGAGCGTGTGGCCGACCCCAAGGAAATGGCAGGGGCTGTGCTGTACCTGGCCAGTGACGCATCCAGCTACACCACAGGCACAGCGCTGAACGTCGACGGCGGTTATCTGGCTTGATCGCGTCAGCGCTGCCCGAGCCTGGAACCACGGCGCCCGTCAAAGGCAGGTGGCGGCCGCCGCGCGGTGCTGCAGGGAAACCCCGTCGTTTTTCTGTGCGTAGTAGTCCACCTGCACCCCACCTGCCTGCGGATAAACGTCGACGAACGTCTCGGCCTCACGGGTGTACACGGTAAAACCACCCTGTGGGCGGGGCTCCAGGTAGCCGCTGGCATCCTGACCGAACACGCGCTCCTCCTGCCAGCCGAACTGGATGCACTGGGCAACCCGGTCCGCTGCCTTTTGCGAGGTGAGCTTGGCGGTGGGCTCACCTTTGCGGGCTGCCTCCATGGTCGCCGAAGCACAACCGACCAGCACCAACGCTACGGCCACGGGCAAAATCGCACGCATGTTCAGTCCTCGAAGTCTTGAAAAAGAACGCGACTCTAGCACTGCCAGCATCGCGAGTGAATTGTGGCGCACGTTGCGCTGTCTGACAGGGAACATGACGCAACAAGGAAATCGCCATGAAACTGCACTACCTGCTGCTCGCCGCCCTGCCCTGCTTGCCAATGGCCGCCAACGCGGCCACCTCGACAGACGACAGTGTCCAGAACTCCTCCACCCGTAACCGGGAATTGAAAGAGGGTGACAAGGTTCCCGATCAATTCAAGCGTGAGGATGCCTCGGTCAAGGACTGGAAAGCCAAAGGGCTGCCGGCGCCTGAAAAAGAAAGCCACTGGGTGAAGATGCAAGACCATTACGTACTGGTGCAAACCACCAATGGCGTAATCCTGGCTATTCGCCCCGTCCGTTGATCACCCCTGATCGGCAAGTGCTGCCAGGTGCACGGTGTTGCGCCCGGCAGCCTTGGCCCGGTAGAGCGCCGCATCGGCTTGTGCGAGCAAGCTTGCGGTGCTGTCTTCACGCCCCGGTTTGCCGCACCACAGGCCCACACTGAAGCGCAGCTCGATCCGGTCACCTGCAAACCAGGCAGGGCTTTGCGCAATCGCCTCGCGCAAGCCGTTCACGGCCCCCATGGCTCCGGCATGGTCGGTACCCGGCAGCAGCAGCAAAAACTCTTCACCGCCATACCTGCCAAGGCTGTCCCCTTCACGCAGGCGCTGCTGCAACTGACGCACGCAGTGGCATAGCACCTCATCCCCGGCCAGATGCCCGTACAGGTCATTGATGCGCTTGAAGTGGTCGATGTCGATCATTGCCACCGCCAGGTGGGTGGCATTTGCACGGGCCCGGTCCAGCTCAACCGCAAAGCGTTCCAGAATGGCGCGCCGGTTGAAGGTGCCGGTCAGCACGTCGCGCAAGGCCAGGTGCTGCAAGCGCGACTCGCTGCGCTCCTTGGCCATCAACACCAAGCCGATCGAGTACATCATCACGGTAACGGTGCCGATGGCCACCGAGACGCTTTGTTTCAGGTTGCTGGTGTCATAACGCATGTCCGCCGCCGTGCCCGTGGCCACCGCCACCACGCGCATGCCCAGGCCCACCAGGCTGATGAGTGCCCCGATCTGCAGCAGCAGGTGAGCACGCCCGGGCCGCTCGGCATGGCGCCGCGCCCAGTACAGAATCATCGCGCACTGCACCATCAGCACCAGTGTCGCCAGCAACATCCGCGGCTCCACGGTGTGCAGCAACAGCATCAGGCCTACCAACATGCACACCGGGATAACGAAGATGGTGCGCCACGGCACCACCTGTTCGCGCACCCTGAACAAGCTGGCCGTGTAGAGCGCCAGCGCCAGCGACAGCAGGCTGTTGCCCACCCCGTAACTCAGCCACAACGGTGCCACTGCATAAACGGTGTAGCAAACATAGGCCAGTGCATGCACCAGCAGCCCGCAACCTGTGAGCAGCAGGTTGTCGCGGGGGCTGCTGCGCCCGACCAGCAACAGGCAGAAAGCCAGAATGGTTGCGACCAATGCAACGGCGGCGAACAGCGTAGGGGTATGGGCGATCATCGTGATTCACCAGGTGGCAGGCAGCCGTCTTCATTGCGGCTTGATGTGCAGTTTAGAGCCCTTCAAGGCACTCGGCCATGACTGGTTGAGACAGAAAGGCCGCTTGCCAGCACCGCCCGTCATGCACACTTCCAGATTGGCACACCTCAGGAAACCAAATGCACGTTTTGAAGTCCCAGTGGTTAACGTGGATTCGGCCACCTGACTGATTCGAGGTTTCCATCATGCGCCTGACCCTGCCTTCCCTTGCCCTTGGCCTGCTGCTCTGCCAAGGCGCGTTCGCCGGTGACGGTAGTGCAGCCATTGGCGGTGGCCTGGGGGGCGCCTTGGGCAATGTCGTTGGCCAGCAACTCGGGGGCCGTACCGGTGCCGCGATTGGCGCTGGCGTGGGCGGTGCCGCTGGCAGCGCCGTCGGCGCTCCCAAGCGCAACCGTACCAAAGCCGCTGTAGGCGGTGGCCTGGGCTCAGCAGGCGGCTCCCTTGTCGGCGGCGCGTTGGGTGGCAGCACCGGCTCAACGATCGGTGCAGGCCTGGGCGGCGCGGCTGGCGGCGCTGTGGGTAACAATATGGGCGACAATGGCGGCAAAAAACACCGCCGCCACCGCCACTGACACCCTCCGCCTGGGGCCGGAATGCGGCCCCGGGCAGGCAAAACCTGCAGCACATCAACACGCCCTTCATCACTTGCTGGCACACTGGTAGCTATCAATGCTTAACGTGCCCTGTGTGAAGGAACACCCCTCCCAATGAACCTAGAGCTGTTTTGGGTCCTCGGCCTGCTGGCCATCGTGGTCATCCTGTTTGTCATCAACCGCCCGCGCATGGACGTGGTGGCGCTGTTGGTCATTCTCGCATTGCCGCTTTCCGGCATCCTCACCGTCGAACAGGCCCTTGCAGGCTTCAGCGACCCTAACGTGGTGCTGATCGCAGCGTTGTTCGTGATAGGCGAAGGCCTGGTGCGCACGGGTATCGCGTACCGCATCGGCGAGTGGATGAGCGAACGGGCCGGCAACAGCGAAGCACGGCTGCTGGTGCTGCTGATGGTGGCAGTGGCGGGCCTGGGTTCGGTGATGAGCTCAACCGGGGTGGTGGCCATTTTCATCCCGGTGGTGCTCAGCATCGCGGCGCGCCTGAAACTATCACCCAGCCGCCTGATGATGCCACTGAGCTTCGCCGGCCTCATCAGCGGCATGCTGAGCCTGGTGGCCACGCCGCCCAACGTGGTGGTGCACAGTGAGCTGGTGCGCCACGGCGAGCAGGGCTTCAGCTTTTTCAGCTTCACCCCCTTCGGCCTGGTAATACTGGTGCTGGGCGTGGGCTACATGCTGCTGACCCGCCACTGGCTGAGCGGTGAAGTGCGCAAGGACGGGCGCGTGGAGACCCGCCGCACCCTGCTGGACCTGGTGCTGGACTACAAGCTCAATGGCCGCGAGCGCCGGCTGCGCATTCGCCCGCACTCGCCCTTGATCGGCCACACCTTGGGCGAGTTGAAGTTGCGCACGGACCACGGCGCCAACGTCATCGGTATCGAGCGCCAGCACAAATTCACCACCCGCGTGATCGCGCCCGACTCCGGCACGGTGCTGCACCAGGGCGATGTACTGCTGCTGGACCTGTTCGCCAAACGCGACGACCTGCGCAGCCTGTGCCAGACCATGCACCTGGAGCCCCTGCACTTCAAGGCTGCCTACTTCATAGATCAATCCCAGGAAGTGGGCATGGCCGAGGTATCGCTGCCTCCCGGCTCGCAGCTGATTGGCAAGAGCATCCTCGAACTGGCTTTCCGTTCGCGCTATGACCTCAACGTCGTGGGCCTGCGCCGTGAGCAGGCCGCCATCGAAGCGCAACTGGTAGAGGAGAAGCTGCGCCTGGGCGACACCTTGCTGGTGGTGGGCCCATGGAAGGCAGTGCGCCAGTTGCAGAGTAAACCCAGGGACTTTCTGGTGCTGAGCCTGCCCACTGAAATCGACCTGGTGGCTCCGGCCCGCCGACGCGCGCCACAAGCGCTGCTGAGCCTGGCGGTGATGGTTGGGCTGATGGTCAGCGGTGCTGTGCCCAATGTGCTGGCCGCACTCATCGGCTGCCTGTTGATGGGCGCAGGCCGCTGCATCGACATGAACAGCGCCTACCGATCCATTCACTGGCAAAGCCTGATACTGATCGTGGGCATGCTGCCTTTTGCCCAGGCGCTGCAAAAAACCGGGGGGATCGACCTGGCGGTCAGTGGTCTGGTCAGCCTGCTTGGCGGGGCCGGCCCCAGTGCCATCCTGGCGTGCCTGTTTGCGGTCACCGCCGTGATCGGGCTGTTCATCTCCAACACTGCGACTGCGGTGTTGATGGCCCCGGTGGCGATTACCACCGCCACGCAGCTGGGCATGTCGCCCTACCCGTTTGCCATGACCGTGGCGTTGGCCGCTTCGGCCGCCTTCATGACACCTGTCTCCTCGCCGGTAAACACCTTGGTACTGGGGCCCGGCCAATACCGCTTCGCGGACTTCGTCAAAGTCGGGGTGCCGTTCACGTTACTGGTGATGCTGGTGGCAGTGATCATGGTGCCCTGGTTCTACGGGCTTTGAGGTCACACAGCACAGCCACTAGCAAAAAGCCATGACTTAGGGCAGATTGACATCAACTAGCAGGACGAAACACACTGATCAGCATTGCCCCAGGTGCCTTCAGCCGTTGTCCTGGATTTCGTTTCCGCTTGTCGGTCGAACCAATGGTTTTTCCAGCCCAATCGCGCCTGCTTTCATATGTCGCTCTGCTCTGCCTGACCTTTGCCCTGACCCTTGGCGGCATCCTGGCACGTCCGATCGAATCCCTTTCGCTGTTCTGGCCCGTGAATGCGGTACTGGCCGGAGTACTGCTGCGCTACCCGCACCACGCCACATTGCCCGCCTTGCTGCTGATATGGCTGGGCATGGTCGCTGCGGACCTGCTATGCGGCAGTGAGTGGGCTCCGGCACTGTGGTTCAACCTGTGCAACATGGGGGTGGTAGCCACCCTTTGGCAGTTGCTGTCGCGCTTGCCACGCCTGCACCGCCGCCTGCGTACCCCACACGGGGTGCTGTGCGTATTTGGCGCCTGCGCGGGCGGTGCGATGGTGGCCGCCAGCATGGCCGCAGCCATGGCGGCCCCCTGGTTCGAACAGTCGGTGCGTGCCACCTGGCTGGCCTGGTTCAGTGAACAGTTTTCTACCAGCGTGCTGGTGCTGCCGGTGCTGCTCACCGCCCCAACAGCACAGGCGCTGATCCGCAGCGGCGGGCAGGCCATACGCTTGTCACCCCTGCTGGTGATGCTGGTGTCGCTCGCATTCAGCATCGCATTCGGCGGGCCCGGCGCCATCGCCTTTCCCATCGCGGCATTGCTGTGGTGTGCCTGGACCTACTCGCCGTTCATGGTTTCGTTGCTCACGCTCACAGCCGGCAGTACGCTGATCGTGGCAGTGGCACAAAACCTCATGCACTTCAGCGTGCCGCAGAGTGAATCAGGCGTCACGGCACTGATGTCAGCGCGCCTTGGCATCGCCATGCTAGTGCTGGGCCCGCTGGTGGTTGCCTGCGTCACTCAGGCCAATCGCAGCCTGATGGCGCGCCTGGCGCATCAGGCCACCGTCGACCACCTCACCGGTACTCTGACCCGCAGCGCCTTCACACGGCGCGCGAACGCGCTGCTCGACAGCCGGCAGCAGCACGCCCAGTTGCTGCCCATGACCCTGATGATGCTCGACATCGACCATTTCAAGTCGATCAATGATGCCCATGGCCACGCCGTAGGGGACCTGGTACTGCGCCAGTTTGCCGATACCCTGCGGGACCAGTTGCACAGCGATGAACTGCTGGCGCGCATGGGCGGCGAGGAATTCGTCGTCATCCTGCCAGGCCTTGCCCCCGACCGGGCCCAATTCACCGCCGAGCGGCTTCGCCGGGCCGTGCAGGACCTGAATGTGCAGCAGGCCGACAAGCGTGTGCAGATTACTGTCAGCATTGGTATTGCAGGTTGCGACGCCGGCCTGCCAACCCCAGCGCTGGACGCACTGCTGGCAAGCGCCGACAAGGCGCTATACCGGGCAAAGGCACAGGGCCGCAACCGTGTAGAACAGGCTGAACCGATGCGCCGGGTTATCTGAGTGGGTTGCGGCATGGCCCACTGCTTTACTGCCTGATTGCCCCGCCTAAGCCCCAACGTGCTCGCCCCAAAAAACACCCCCTGCAGTTGCTCAAATTCTGCTCAATCTAACAGAGGCCGCCGTGGGCTTGGCTTTCAGCACGTTATCCACAGACCTACCCACGTTTTTTGTGGACAGATTTCTGAGCGTGGAGAATGACTTATCCCACAGCCAGCAACGCGGCGTTCGCTAGCTTGACCAGCTCGATCCACTCCCGCGTGCTGATCAACCCCGCCCGCTCCAGCACCTGGGCATCGTGCAACGCCTGGTGATAACGCGGCTCGTCGAGCGCACCCTTAACCAAAAAACGGGCACGCCACTCCAGCATCGCTGAAGCGCCCTTTTTGCTTTCTATCAACGACTGGACTCCAAGGCATAAGTACCCGCCCGAATGAACGGCGGCAGGAGACTACACGACGCCTTGGTACTTGAGAATGACAGCTGCCTACCGCTGGTCTGCAGTGTCTGGAGAGGCGGGCCTGCCAGAGGGAAGAAGGCAGGCCGGAGGGCTGAGGACCAACAATCAGCTTGGCGGGATGGTACCCAGCAAACCGATAAGGATGGTCAGGACCAGAAAACCACCGAGGAACAGCGCGAGCTTGCCCATTGGAACCTCTACATGACGATACGGGATGCAGCTATTTTCGCGCTTCAGCTGATACGGTTACAGATGCAGGTTTGTAGAAAAAAAGCAGATCAGATTGGCCATGCAATGACAGGATCATCCCTGCGCAGCCCTCTGCGCCTCGCGTCAGGTAAGCTGCCTGAGCTTCTGAGCGGGTAGCCATCCCAGCTCGCCATTGCCATGGCGGCGGCACCATAGCCAACCATTCAAAGGGCGCAGCATCTGCACCAGTTGCCCAGGTTCAGCGTCCAGTTCATGGGCAGAATAATGGTCAAGCGCCCTGCCCTGACCAACACTCAACCGCTCGATCAGTTGCGCGGGGACCCAGCCAGGTTCCTGACCGGTGCAGCTGCACAGGTACCAGTCCTGCCACCCCGGCTCACCTTCGTAACGCGGGCCTACTTCCAGCAAGGTGCCCTTGGCGAACCGAATAGGGCGCGGGTACTCACTGCGGTGGCTCTCGATCACAACATAGTGCATAGGCCTCTCCTTGGCCGGGAAAACATCGATCGTAGCAGAGGCTGCGCAACCTGCAGCTTGCAGCAAGTTACGGGCGGTGGATTTCCCAATTTGTAGGAATAGTTACCCGGCCATGTCGGACCTTTCGCGATCAAACCCAGTCGCTGTATGAAACATCAGTTTCTCCTACAAATTCGAGCTGATACCGTCCGTCTTTCCTACATCGGCACGGAAGCTACCTACGTGAGAAATTTATGGACACATACAACGCGTCAGCCCTGAAACTGCAGAAAAACTTGCTGAACCTGCGCACTGAGCGCGACCGGCTCATTTCGCAAAACAGGCACAGCGAAGCACAGGCCCTGGAAGCGCCCATCGCACTGCTGGAAGACGCCATCAAACAATTACCGCCCGCCCTCAAACCGGGCACGCTGCAATAGCTGCTCAGCCCGGCGGCGCCTGAAACTTCAGCCCGCCGGGCGTTGCACTTTAGTCGTATTGTTTTTAGTTGCCGGGCGGTCACGCGAGGGGTTTATTGATTCAGATCAATACAGTATCTTATTATTTAACCGTATCAGTTACTTCATCGAAACGCTCTATCAATTGATCGAGCCGGCCAATTAGCCCACCCACCGCCAACCCATTAAACTCTCCCCCGCCACGTTAGCAAACGCCCCGGCACGACCGTGATTCAGTCCTTATAATTTTCGAATAACCGGCTGCGCTTTCGTCGTACGAAACAGCACCCTCTCATTGGTCAGGCAGGCCACCTGCCGCCTTCTTGCAACGGGCATACCTATTGATTGCGCCAGCCATGCAAATGGCCGGCGGGCACCCGGCTGCCTGCATTGAACCGGGGCCTTATGTGACCCAGGCCGGGCCTGCCACACCGCGCAGCCCGACGCCTGTTGGAGGAACGTTAATGGATCTTGGCAGACGGCAGTTTTTTAAACTTTGCACCACCGGTGCCGCCGCTGTTTCAGCTGCTTCTTTGGGCTTTGGTGCCACCGTGGCCAATGCCAGCCAGTCCCGGCAGTACAAGTTGTTGCGTGCCAAGGAGACCCGTAACAACTGCACCTATTGTTCAGTGGGCTGCGGCATCCTGATGTATAGCCTGGGTGACGGCGCAAAGAATGCCAAGGCGCGCATCTTCCACATCGAAGGCGACCCCGACCACCCCGTCAGCCGCGGTTCGCTGTGCCCGAAGGGCGCAGGCCTGGTCGACTACATTCACAGCGAACAGCGCCTGCTGCACCCCGAATACCGCGCAGCCGGCTCCGACAAATGGGAGCGGGTGAGCTGGGACTACGCGATCGACCGCATCGCCCGGCTGATGAAAGATGACCGGGATGCCAACTTCATCGTCCGCAACGCCGACGGCGTCACCGTCAACCGCTGGTTGTCGACCGGCATGCTGTGCTCCTCTGCCGCCTCCAGCGAAACCGGCGCCCTGGACCAACGCTTTACCCGTGCGCTGGGCATCCTGGGCACCGACAGCCAGGCCAGGGTGTGCCATGCCCCCACGGTAGCCGCGCTTGCGCCCACCTTCGGCCGCGGCGCGATGACCAACAACTGGGTGGACATCAAGAACGCCAACGTCGTGCTGATCATGGGCGGTAACCCGGCCGAAGCGCACCCTGTGGGCTTCAAGTGGGTGATCGAGGCCAAGATCCGCAATGGCGCCAAAGTGATCGTGGTCGACCCCCGCTTCAACCGCAGCGCTTCAGTGGCCGATATCTACGCACCGGTGCGTGCGGGCTCAGACATCACCTTCCTGATGGGCATGGTCAACTACCTGTTGACCCACGACCGTATCCAGCATGAATACGTACGCGCCTACACCAATGCCTCGCTCATTGTGCGCAACGACTACCACTTCGATGACGGGTTGTTCAGCGGCTACGACGCCAAGGCGCGGCGCTACGACCGCAGCTCTTGGGCCTACGAGCTGGATGACAACGGCCATGCCCGCCAGGACATGACCCTGAGCCACCCCCGGTGCGTGTTCAACCTGCTCAAACAGCACGTCAGCCGCTACACCCCGGAGCTGGTCAGCCAGCTGTGCGGCACACCGCAGGACGACTTCCTGGAGATCTGCGACATCCTGGCCAGCACCAGCGTGCCAGATCGCACTGCTACCTTCCTTTACGCCCTGGGCTGGACCCACCACACCACCGGGGCGCAGATGATTCGCGGCTCCGGCATGCTCCAGCTGCTGCTGGGCAATATCGGCATGGCCGGTGGTGGCGTCAACGCCCTGCGCGGCCACTCCAACATCCAGGGCTATACCGACCTGGGGCTGCTGTCCCAGCGTCTGCCGGGCTACATGAACCTGCCGTCGGACAGCCAGGCCGACCTGCACACCTATTTGCAGCAAACCACGCCCAAGGCCCAGCTGCCCGACCAGGTGAACTACTACCAGCACACGCCCAAGTTCTTCATCAGCCTGATGAAGAGCCTGTACGGCGAAAAAGCCACCCGCGAAAACGACTGGGGTTTCGATTGGTTGCCCAAGTGGGACGACAGCTACGACGTGCTCAACTTCGCCAACCGCATGCACGACGGTAAGGTCAACGGCTATATCGCCCAGGGCTTCAACCCCATCGCCGCATTCCCGGACAAGAACAAGGCAGCCGAGGCACTGGCCAAGCTCAAGTTCCTGGTCATCATCGACCCGCTGGCCACCGAGACCTCCAGCTTCTGGCAGAACCATGGCGAGTCCAATGACGTGGACCCCGCACAGATCCAGACCGAAGTGTTCCGCCTGCCCTCCAGCTGCTTTGCCGAGGAAAACGGCTCTATCGTCAATTCCGGGCGCTGGTTGCAGTGGCACTGGGCCGGTGCTGCGCCGCCCGGCGAGGCCTGGCATGACGGCAAGATCCTTGGCCACCTGTTCATGAAGCTGCGCGAGCTGTACCAGGAAGAAGGCGGCGCCTGCCCTGAGCAGGTGCTGAACATGGCCTGGGACTACAAAGACCCGTACGACCCGGCACCGGAAGAGGTGGCCAAGGAGTCCAACGGCTATGCCCTGGCTGACCTGCACGACGACCAGGGCAACCTGGTACTGCGCAAGGGCCAGTTGCTGGACAATTTCGGCCAGTTGCGCGACGACGGCAGCACCGCCTGTTTCAACTGGGTGTTCGCTGGCTGCTGGACCGAAGCCGGCAACCAGATGGCCCGGCGCGACAACGCCGACAGCGGGCTGGGCTGCACACCGGGCTGGGCCTGGGCCTGGCCACAGAACCGCCGCATTCTGTACAACCGTGCCTCGGCCGACCCGCAGGGCAAGCCGTGGGACGCCAAGCGCAAGGTCATCGGCTGGGATGGCAGCCGCTGGAGCGGCATCGACGTGCCGGACTTCCCGGTAACCGTGGCCCCCGGTACCGCCACCCACCCTTTCATCATGTTGCCCGAAGGGGTCGGGCGGCTGTTTTCGGTAGGCGCGATGAACGATGGCCCGTTCCCTGAGCACTACGAGCCCACCGAAAGCCCGCTGGCCAGTAACCCGCTGCACCCCACCGTCAGCAAAAGCCCCACCGCGCGGCTGTATGACAGTGACCGGGCACGCATGGGCAGCCGGGAGGCGTTCCCTTACGTGGCCACCACCTACTCCATCACCGAGCTGTTCCGCCACTGGACCAAGCATTCCCGGCTCAATGCCATCGTCCAGCCTGAGCAGTTCGTCGAGATCGGCGAGCTGCTGGCCAAGGACAAAGGCATCGTGCAGGGCGACCTGGTGCGGGTCAGTACCCAGCGGGGCTACATCAAGGCCAAGGCCGTGGTGACCAAGCGCATTCGCCGCCTGCAGATCGACGGCCAGGCGGTCGACACCATCGGCGTGCCCTGCCACTGGGGCTTCGAGGGCGCCACCCGCAAGGGCTTCCTGGCCAATACCCTGACCCCGGGGGTGGGCGAATCGAACACCAATACCCCGGAATACAAAGCGTTTCTGGTGAACGTGGAAAAGGCCTGACGGAGCCCTATTATGTCCCTGCAATCCCAAGACATCATCCGCCGCTCGGCCACCCACGCTTTCACACCGGCACCCCGCGCACGCGATCACCAGGCCGAGGTGGCCAAGCTGATCGACGTGAGCATCTGCATCGGCTGCAAGGCGTGCCAGGTGGCCTGCAACGAATGGAACGACCTGCGCGACGAGGTCGGCCATAACGTGGGCGTCTATGACAACCCGGCCGACCTTACAGCCGACACCTGGACGCTGATGCGCTTTGACGAGCACGAGAACGAGGCCGGCAAGCTGGAGTGGCTGATCCGCAAGGACGGCTGCATGCACTGCGCCGACCCCGGCTGCCTGAAAGCCTGCCCGCAACCCGGCGCCATCATCCAGTACGCCAACGGCATCGTCGATTTCCAGTCCGAGCACTGCATCGGCTGCGGCTACTGCGTGGCCGGCTGCCCGTTCGATGTGCCACGCATCAGCAAGAAGGACAACAAGGCCTACAAGTGCACCCTGTGCGTCGACCGGGTCACGGTCGGCCAGGAACCGGCCTGTGTGAAAACCTGCCCCACCGGCGCCATCAACTTCGGCAGCAAGGCCGACATGCTGGTACAGGCCGAGGAACGTGTCACCGAGCTGCATGGCCGCGGCTTTGCCGGCGCGGGTATCTACGACCCACAGGCCGTCGGCGGCACCCACGTGTTCTACGTGTTGCAGCACGCGGACAAACCCGAGCTGTACCACAAGCTCAACCCGGACCCGCGCATCAGCACGGCCATCAGTGGCTGGAAAGGCTGGCTGAAGCCGGTGGCAGCGGCGGCGTTCTTCGCCACCCTGGCCGGTACCGTATTCCATTACATCGGCGTTGGCCCGAATGAGGTGGAAGAAGACCACGAGGAACACGCGTGATGAACAAGGACAAACTGATTCTGCGTACCCGCTTCATTGACCGGGCCAGTCACTGGTTCATGGTCATCTGCTTCTTTCTGGTGGCCCTGTCGGGGCTGTCGTGGTTCTTTCCGTCGCTGAACTGGCTTAACGGCGTGTTCGGCACGCCGCAGCTCGCGCGTATCCTCCACCCGTTCTTCGGGGTGGTGGTGTTCGTGGTGCTGATGTTCCTGTTTGCGCGCTTCGTGAAATACAACCTGCCCGAGCGCCAGGACGCCATCTGGTTTCGCAACGTGAAGACCGTACTCGCCGGGGACCACAGCAAGCCGCTGCAGATTGGCAAGTACAATGCCGGGCAGAAGGTGCTGTTCTGGGGGATCATGGGCCTGATCACCCTGCTGATGCTCAGCGGCGTGGTGATCTGGCGGCCATGGTTCGCACACCTGTTCGATATCGCCCTGATCCGCGTGGCGCTGTTCACCCACGCAGTGGCCGGTATCTGCCTGATCCTGCTGATCATCGGCCACGCCTACCTGGCATTCTGGGTCAAAGGGTCGATACGCGGCATGGTCACCGGCTACGTGAGCCGTCGCTGGGCCAAGTCGCACCATGACCGCTGGTATCAGCAGATCTCCAAGGGTGACAAGCAATGAGCAGCATCACGGTGGTGCCCGTGGAACAAGCCACCGGCGGCGTCAACGAGATCACCCCGTTGCTGCTGCCGCCCGCCGGCCAGTATTACCAACAGCGGGCCGCACGCCTGCGCCACCTGGCGCAGGGGCATGAACAGGCCGGCTACCTGCTGTTTGCTGCACAGGTGGCGCAGGCTCAACAGGCCTTGTTGCAACGCTTTCCCGTGCCGGCCGACGAGGTGCAGGCGGTGGTGGCCAGCCTGGGCCCGCACGTGCCGTTGGCGGCTGAGCGCCTGGCGCGCTCTGGCTACTGGCAGGCAGCCCTCCAGCAACTGATCGAGCAACTGATGCCTGGTGCCGGTCCGGTACTGGCCGATGCGCTGGCGAGCCTGGCCAACACGCCCCCTGAGCAACGCGAGGCGGCGGCTGACCATCTGCTGCAGGGCCGCTACGACCAGGTAAACAGCGGCCAGGCCGTGCTCCTGTGGGCGGCGTTAATGCTATACGCCGGCCAACTGGCTGCGGCCCTGCCGGTCACGGCCAAGGCCGCAGTGGGCGAACATCGCCAGTATTGCCCGATATGCGGCAGCGCCCCCATCGCCAGTGTGATCATGACCGGCAAACGCAACGGCTTGCGCTACCTGCACTGCAGCCTGTGCGAAAGCCGCTGGCACATGGTGCGGGCCAAATGCAGCAATTGTGAACAGACCGGCAAGCTGGACTACTGGTCGCTGGACCGGCAGGCCAGCCCGGTGAAGGCCGAAAGCTGTGGTGACTGTGGCAGCTACCTGAAAGTGTTGTACAGCGAGCACGATCAGGGGCTGGAGGTGGTAGCCGATGACCTGGGTTCGCTGGTGCTCGATGCCGAAATGCAGCGCGAAGGGTTTGCCCGTAGCAGCTTCAACCCGTTTCTGTTCCCGGGTTGAGTGCGGGTGGGGCCGCATTGCCGGCCCCACCCAGCCTCAACGCGCAGCCGGTTCGAACAACGTCACGGCCGTCGCATCGACCGCTTTGGGTAGCAACCCCTCACGGTAGAACGCATCGGCAATCTGCTGTTGCTCCACCAAGTTTTCCGGCCTCACCGGCTGCACGTCATAGCTGCGCCGGGCGTTGGCCTGCTGCACCGTCGCGCTGTCCAGGTTGCCCCACAAAGGCCCCAGAATCCGCGCTGCCGCCACGGGGTTGGCTTTGGTCCAGGTGCCCACGTCGCGCAGGGCCAAGTACACCTGCTGCAACACCTGTGGGTGCGCCTGGGCATAGTCGCTGCCCGCCAGATAATAGCGCTGGTAGCTGGCCAACTGACTGCCATCAGCCAGAACCCGTGCGTTCTGCTGACGCTGGGCACTGGCGACGTACGGGTCCCAGGTCACCCAGGCGTCCACCTTGTGGTTCTCGAAGGCCGCGCGCCCATCGGCAGGGATAAGGTAAGCCGGGGTGATGTCCTTGAAGGTCAGCCCGGCCTTGGCCAGCGCCTGGATCAACAGGTAATGGCTGCCCGCCGCCTTGGTGACAGCAACACGCTTGCCCTTAAGATCAGCCAGTGTGCGGAGCGGCGAGTCCGCCGGCACCAGAATGGCCTGGGCAGTGGGCGACGGTGCTTCCCGGGCAAAGTAGGTAAGCCTTGCGCCGGCGGCCTGGGTGAACACCGGCACCGTGTCGGCCACGTCGGCCGACAGGTCCACATTGCCCAGGTTCAGTGCTTCGAGCAGCGGCAACCCACTGGGGAACTCGTGCCAGCTGACGCGTATGCCCTGCGTACTCAGGTGTTGTTCCAGGCTGCCACGGGCCTTGAGCAAGGTAATCAGGGTAGAGGACTTCTGGTAGCCAATCCGCAGGGTCTGCTCGGCGCTGGCCAGGTTCGGCAGCAAGGCACTGGCCAGCAACGCCAGGCCCAGTTGGCGCAGGTTCTTCAAAGGCATGTACGTCTCCGGTTCAGGGTTGCTTGGCCAGTGGGCCGTTGGCGGGCACGGTGAAGCCTGTGGCGAATGTGGGGGCGACGTCCAGGCGCTGACTCATCAGCCCGTGGGCGTGATAGAAGTCGGCGGTGTCCTGTTGCTCGCCAATGGTCTGCGGGTCGATGACCTGCCAGTGCAACTGCCGGCGCTCGAACTGCAGGCGGGCCGCCTCTTGCGGGAAACCGATGATCGCCGCCAGGGTTTTCGAGTAGCTGTCCAGGTGCTGGTAGGCCCACCCTTGTGCGCCTGCAAGGCGGTTCAGGTAGTCCTGCAGTGCCTCACGCTTGGCCACCTGCCTCAGCGCTTGATCGGTGGCTGCCAGAAAGCTGTTGCCGCTGGAAAGCCCACGCCCGTTTACCAACACCCTGCCCTGCCCGCTGGTTTCTGCCAGCGCCGTGTAGGGCTCCCAGGTCGACCAGGCATCTACCGAACCGTTGGCCAGGGCGATCTTGGCATCTACCGGCCCCAGGAAGCGGAACTCCACGTCCTTGTCACTGAGGCCTGCCTGGTCCAGTGCCTTGAGGGCGAGGTGGTGGCCTATGGAACCGCGGCCGGTTGCGATGCGCTTGCCCTTGAGCTCGGCGGCACTGTGCAACGGTGCATCGGGGCGCACCAGCAAGGCCGTGCCGTAGGGGTCGGACTTGTCCACGGCAATGGCCTTCACCGGCGCACCCGAAGCCAGCACGAACAACAGCGGGGCATCGCCGATGATGCCTGCATCAATGGCCCCCGCATTCAGCGCTTCGGCAAGCGGGGCCGCAGCGGGGAACTCGGCCCAGCGGATGTCATACGGCAGGTCGCGCAACGCATCGGCGGCCTCCAACTGGGCACGCATGTTGCCCTTCTGGTCACCTATGCGCAGGGTCAGCCGCTCGCTGGCGCCGGCATGGGCCGCTACCAGCAGCGTAGCTGCCAGGGTGAGCAGTTTGGATCGGAATGGCATGGTGGTCCTCAGCAATTGCAGCAGCGCAGGGTGCGCCGGGGATACCGACTCTAACCAATCGTGAAAAATAGATTAAATTGATTTTAGGAATAACCTAATATGCATAATTCATTATCATGCCGCGGCTTGCGTGTAACATGGCAGGCATTACGCTAATGCCCGATTATGCTAATCCCTTATTTCCCGCCCAATCTGGTGAACACAGCCCATGAAAATCGATGATATGGACGCCTTCGTCGCGGTCATTCGTTGCCAGTCCACCAACCTTGCTGCAGAGGCGCTGCAACTCACCCAGCCGGCGATCACCCGGCGCTTGCAGAACTTCGAGGAAGACTTGGGGGCCACCCTGCTCGACCGCCAGACCAAGCCGCTGAAGCCCACGCCCATGGGGCTGCGGGTATACGAGCAATGCAAGGCGATCCTGCGCGAGATCGACTCATTGCGTGAGCTGGTGGCCAACGATGGCGCGCCCTCCGGCACCTTGCGCCTGGGTGTACCGCAAACCCTGGGTGATGTGGTGTTGCTCCAGGCATTGGCGCAGATCCGTGAGGTGTACCCGCAACTGCGCACTCAAGTGAGCAGTGGTTGGGGCAGCAGCCTGGTAACCCGCATGGAAAACGGCGAACTGGATGCCGCTGCCGCGTTGTTTCCGCCAGGCAAGATCTTCCCTGAGGGCATTGCCAGCCGCTCGATCGGGCGCATGCCACTGAAAGTGGTGGCAGCCAGAAGCGGCGCCAGCAAGCGCAGCTACAAGCTCAGGGACTGCTACACCCGCGGCTGGGTGCTCAACCCCGACGGTTGCGGCTTCCGCGCCGGCTTGCAGCGCGCCTTGAGCGAACAGGGCCTGAGCCTTTCGATCAACCTGGAAACCTTCGGCACCGAGCTGCAACTGGGCCTGGTTGCCAATGGCCAGGGCCTGGGGCTGGTGCCAGAGCCGCTGCTGCAGGCCAGCCGCCACCGCGACGCACTGGAAGTGCTCAACGTCAGTGATTTCAAGCCACAGGTGGACTTGTGGCTGTTCCACCCGCGCTACCTGGGCAACCTGCAAGACCCGGTCGAACTGTTCGGAAACGTGGCCGGGCAACAGCTGCTTGAGTAAGAATCGCTCAGCTTTAAATGCGAGTTACGCATAAACATCAGAAATATAAATTAGCAGAACAAATAATTAGCTTAGAACAAATAAGCCTTTTACAGCCCCCATCCATAAGAATACGGTCTTAGCCACACACCGTCATTCAGGGATGAAGCCCCATGAGTCACCCGTCCGACAGCGCACTTGCAGAGCTGACGCTGGCGCTCGCCGCCAACGCCGAACGTTATGACCGCAGTGCCAGCTTTCCTCAGGACAACTTCGACCTGCTGCACCGCCATGGCCTGTTGGCCCTGACCGTACCCACGGCGCTGGGCGGCGGCGGTGCAGACCTCGTCACCGCCCGGCGGGTGATCGGTGCCGTGGGCAAAGGTGACCCCGCCACCGCCCTGATTCTGGTGATGCAGTACCTGCAACACGCTCGCCTGCAGGCCAATACGCAGTGGCCGGAGTACCTGCGCCAGCGCGTGGCGCGGGATGCCGTGCAGCACGGCGCGCTGATCAATGCCTTGCGCGTCGAGCCCGAACTGGGCACCCCGGCCCGCGGCGGCTTGCCTGGCACCGTCGCCCGCCGCAGCGCCGCTGGATGGCGCATCAGTGGGCAAAAAATCTACTCAACCGGCAGCCATGGCTTGACCTGGATGCTGGTGTGGGGCAGCACGGATGAAAGCGATCCGCGCGTAGGCGGCTTCCTGGTGCACCGCGATACCCCGGGTATCACCATCGTCGACGACTGGGACCACCTGGGCATGCGGGCTACCTGCAGCCACGAGGTTCGCTTCGATGACGTGCAGATTCCGCTGGACCACGCCGTGGCCCTGAGCCCCGCCAGCGCCCCCACCGCCGACCTCGATCCCCAGAGCCTGCTATGGATGGCGGTACTGCTGCCTGCCGTTTACGACGGCGTAGCCCAGGCCGCACGCGACTGGCTGGCAGGGTTTCTGAACCGGCGCGCACCCTCGAACCTGGGGGCGCCACTGGCCAGCCTGCCGCGCTTCCAGGAGGTTGTGGGGCGTATCGATACCTTGCTCTTCGCCAACCGTAGCCTGCTGGACTCGGCCGCCGCCGGCTTCATCGACCCGCTGCATGCCGGGCAGATCAAGCACCTGGTCAGCGCCAATGCCATCCGCGCGGTCGAGTTGGCAATCGAAGCCGCCGGCAACCCCGGCTTGTCACGGCGTAACCCGCTGGAGCGGCACTACCGCGACGTGCTCTGTAGCCGTATCCATACCCCGCAGGATGACGTGATCTTCGCCCAAGCCGGCCGCGCCGCCCTCGCCCAGGCCACGCCATGAACGCCCCAACCACCGCCCTGCGTAACACATGCCGTCATTGATTACTGGAGCCCCACCATGAACGCCCTGTCCGCCATAAGCCCTGTCGCCGAACATGTCCGCGACCGTGTCAGCCCCGAGGAATGGGAGGTACGGGTAAAACTGGCCGCCGCCTACCGCCTGGCCGCCCTGTTCCGTTGGACAGACCATATCTATACCCACTTCTCGGCCCGCGTGCCCGGCCCGCACGAACACTTCCTGATCAACGCCTTCGGCCTGCTGTTCGACGAAATCACCGCGTCCAACCTGGTGAAGGTGGATGTGGACGGCACCCTGATCGATGACCCGCTGGGGTTGGGGATCAACCAGGCCGGTTATGTAATCCACAGCGCCATCCACCGCGCCCGGCCTGACCTTGCTGCGGTGCTGCACACCCACACCCGTGACGGCGCCGCGGTATCGGCACAACGCGACGGCCTGCTGCCCATTTCCCAGCATGCCTTGGCGTACTACAGCCGCGTGGCGTACCACGAGTACGAAGGCGTGGCGCTGGACCTGGACGAGCAGCAGCGGCTGGTCGCCAACCTGGGTGACAGCAACATCCTGATCCTGCGCAACCACGGGCTGCTCACCGGGGGCATCAGCGTGGAGCACGCCTTTCGGGAGCTGCATGGCCTGGAGCGGGCCTGCAACATCCAGATTGCCGCGCAGGCGGGCGGCAATGACCAACTGCGCCATGCCTCGCCTGCCGCCATCGCCAAGGTCCACGAACAATCCAAGCGCTTTTCCGACGGCAAGGGCGAAGGCATCCAGCGGCACTGGGATGCGCTGGTCCGGCAACTGGACCGCGAAGGCCGCGCGTATCAGGACTGATTCAAGCACTACCTGCCCTGCCACTGAAGGATCACCCCATGCCCACCCTGCACCGCCTGTTCGCCATCGGTTCACTGGCCCTGGCCCTGGCTGCCTGCTCGCCCACTGACAACGCAGCCGCCGACAAAACCCTGCGTATCGCTTTCTGGGGTGACAACACCACCCTGGTCAGCGTCGACCCGTTCCAGGTTTACTGGCTGGAGCACCGCGTGCTGCTGCGCAACGTGGTGGAATCGCTCACCGACCAGGACCCGGACAGCGGTCGCATCATCCCCTGGCTGGCCCAGCGCTGGGAGGTTTCGGCAGATGCCTTGAACTACACCTTCCACCTGCGCCAGGACGTGACTTTCAGCAATGGCGAGCGCTTTGATGCCCACGTCGTCAAGACCGCCTTCGACAGCAACAAGGCCTTCGCCACCCAGTTGCCTGCCACCTTCGGCGCCACCTACCTGGCGGGCTATGACCACGCCGAGGTGCTCGACGACTTCACCGTGCGGCTGGTGTTGTCCAAACCCAACGCAGGCTTTTTGCAGGCCACCTCCACCACCAACCTGGCGGTGCTGGCGCCGGCCTCCTATCGGCTTACGGCGCAAGAGCGCTCGTTGGGCAAGATCATCGGCACCGGGCCGTTCGTGCTTGACCACTACACCCCTGAAGTGGGCGCCCGCCTGACCCGGCGCGCCGACTACGCCTGGGCGTCGGCCAACGTACACAACAAGGGCCCGGCGCACGTGGAGGCAGTGGACATCAGCTACATCCCCGAAGAAAGCGTACGCAACGGCCTGTTCCTGCAGGGCAAGGCCGACATCCTGTGGCCACGCAACCCATTCTCCGAGGTAGACCTCAACCTGCTGCAAAGCAAGGGCGCCACCATCCAGAGCCGCTCGCTGCCTGGCCCTGCCCTGAACCTGTACCCCAACACCCGCAACGGCCGGCTGCTGGGCGACCGCCAGGTGCGCCTGGCACTGCAAAAGGCCATCGACCGCACCAGCTACGCCCATACCGTCTACAACACTGCCTTCCCTGTGGTCACTGGCGTGTACGACGTCACCACCCCCTTCTTCAAGCCCCAGACCGAAAAACTGGCCTACGACCCCAAAGCGGCAGAGCAGCTTCTTGACGCCGCAGGCTGGCACAAGGGAGACGACGGCTACCGGCACAAGAACGGCCAGCGCCTGACCTTGCGCTACAACCTCACCCCGGCTGAAAGCGCAGGCGACGTGCTGGTGCAGGACCAGTTGCGCAAAGTGGGCATCGACCTGCGGCTGAACGTGCTGACCCGTGCCGAATGGGTGGCGGGCAATGCGTCGGGCAACTACGACCTGACCTCCACCTACATGACCCGCGCCGACCCCATCATCCTGCAGACCATTCTGGACCCCAGGGCGGCCAATAGCGCCACCCTGGCCACCAACACCTACGCGCCGGCCACCCTGGCCAAAGCCCAGGCGCTGTTCGACACCGGCATCACCGCCACTGCCGAACCGCAGCGGGCGCACGCCTATGGCCAACTGCAGGACCTGCTGGTTGATGAAGCCTCTGCGTTTCCCCTCTACGAACGCGTGTGGCAAGCCGCTACCGCAGCACGTGTGAAAGACTTCCGCTGGACCGCCGAAGGCTTCGCGCTGCTCAGCGACATCCAGGTGGCCCAGCCATGAAGGGCTACCTGGCAGGCCGCCTGGCCCAGGCCGTTCTGGTGCTGTGGGGGGCGTACACCCTCACCTACTTCATCCTCTACCTGCTGCCGGGCGACACCCTGGCAATCATGCTCAGTGCATCGGGCATGGAAGCCGACGGCCTGTCGGCCCAGGAACTGGCGCAGGCACGGGCGTTCTACGGGCTGGACAAGGGGGTGTTCGAGCAGTACTTCGCCCTGCTGTGGGGGGCGCTGCAGGGCGACCTTGGCCAGTCGCTGTCGCTGGGGCGGCCGGTCACCGCGCTGCTGGCTGAACGCCTGCCGCAGACCCTGGCGCTGGCCGGCACCGCCATCGGGCTCTCCCTGCTGGCCGGGGTCGGCCTGGCCTACCTCACGGCTTATGTGCAATGGCGGCCGCTGAAGGCTGCACTGGCGCGCCTGCCGTCGCTGGGGTTCTCCGTGCCAGTGTTCTGGATGGGCCTGCTGTTGATCCAGGTGTTCGCCTTCGGCCTGGGCTGGTTCCCGGCCACCGGCAGCCAGGGCACGGCCAGCCTTGTGCTGCCGGCCATCACCCTCGCCATTCCCAGCGCAGCCGTGTATGCCCAGGTACTACAGCGCGGCTTCCAGGGGGTATGGCAGGAGCCTTACATCGCCACCGCATTCGCCAAGGGCTTGAGCCGCGCCCAGGTGCAGGCACGCCATGGCCTGCGCAATGCCGCGCTGCCGCTGCTCACGCTGGTGGGCCTGCAGGTGGGCAATACGGTGTCAGGCGCGGTGCTGGTCGAAACCATCTTCTCGCGCAATGGCGTAGGCCGGCTGGCCCAGGAAGCGGTGCTGCGCCAGGACATTCCGGTGGTGCTGGCAATCGTCGCGGTATCGGCCGCCGCCTTCGTGGTGGTGAACCTGATCGTGGACCTGCTGTACCCGTACCTGGACCCGCGCATCACCCACACTGCCAAGGTAAGCTGACATGACCGTCGACATCCCCCTGCCCCCCATCGAAGCCGTGCCCGCTACACAGGGTCGCACCCGCCACGCCGGGCGGGCCGCTACGCCGTGGCAGCGCCGTACGCGGCTGCAACGCGCCGTGCAGGCCCTGGCGCCTTTGCTGCGCAAACCTGGGTTCAGCCTGGCCCTGCTGGTGGTGCTGTTTGCGCTGCTCGCTGCACTGGTGCCGCAGGTGCTGACCGGTTTCGACCCATACGCCACTTCGCCGGCCGACAAGCTGGTCGCACCCAACGCTGTCCACTGGTTTGGTACTGACGAACTGGGCCGCGACCTGTACACCCGGGTGGTATACGGCGCACGCCTGTCCATATTGGCTGCGCTGCTGGCGGTGGCCATTGCGCTGGTCGGTGGCCTGGGCCTGGGCGTGCTGGCGGGGTTCGCCGGGGGGCGCACCGATGCGCTGCTGATGCGCCTGGTCGACGTGTTGCTGGCGCTGCCCGGCCTGTTGCTGGCACTGGCCATCGTCACCGCCATCGGTTTTGGCACAGTGCCGGTAGCAGTGGCCGTTGGCGTCGGGATCCTGCCGGGCTTTGCCCGCACCACACGCGGCGAAGTGCTGCGCATCAAGACCCTTCCCTATGTAGAGGCAGCACGGCTGGGGGGTGCCAGTTGGGTGCGCACGCTGTGGCGCCACGTGCTGCCCAATGCCTGGGGGCCCGTGGCAGTGCTCGCAACGCTGGACTTCGGTGCAGCCATCCTGGCCACCGCCGGGCTCAGCTTTCTGGGTTTTGGCGCCGCGCCGCCGGCTGCGGAATGGGGCACGCTGATCGCCAACGGCCGGCACTTCCTCATCACAGCGCCGTGGGTATCCCTGCTGCCAGGGCTGTTTTTGGTGGCGGTGGTGTTCAGCCTCAACCACCTGGCGCGCAGCGCCGAGGAGCACGCACGATGAGCCACCCACCCTTGGTAGAAGTGCGTGACCTGGCCGTGAGCTACCGCGTGGCCGGTGAGCGTGTAAAGGCGTTGAAACAGGTGACGTTCAGCCTGGCACCTGGCGAGACACTGGCCATCGTTGGCGAGTCCGGCTCGGGCAAGTCCACCCTGGCCAACGCCTTGCTGGGGTTGCTGCCGGGCAATGCCCGTGTCGACCAGGGCCAGGTGTGGGTGGAGGGGGTCGACGTGGCCCACGCCAGCGAGCGTACCTGGCGCACATTGCGCGGGCGGACCGTCGGCCTGGTGCCGCAAGATCCGATGGTCAGCCTCAACCCTACCCTGCGCATTGGCCGGCAGGTCGCCGAGGCGCTGGTGCTGGCCCGGGGCCGACGCTACCGGGGCGTGGACGCCGACGTGCAGGCCCTGTTGGCCCAGGTAGGCCTGGACGCCCCCGCCTTGCGCGCCAGGCAGTACCCGCATGAGCTGTCTGGCGGTATGCGCCAGCGGGTGCTGATTGCCATCGCCCTGGCCGGGGAACCACGCCTGATCATTGCTGACGAGCCCACCAGCGCCCTGGATGTGACCGTGCAACGGCGCATTCTCGATCACTTGCAGCAGCTGACGGCTGAACGGGGTATCGCGCTGCTGATCATTACCCACGACCTTGGCATGGCCTGTGACCGCGCAGACCGCCTGCTGGTGATGAAACAGGGTGAACCGGTGGAGCTGGCCACGCCCCGGCAGGTGCTATGGGGCGCCCAACAGCCCTACACACGTGCCCTGCTCAATGCCGCACCGGCTTTCGTCCCACGGCGCCGGCCCCGCGCCCAACCGGGCCAGCCGTTGCTGCGCCTGCACAACGTGGGCAAACAGTTCGCACTGCCTGCACCCGCGGGCACGTTCACCGCGCTGCAGGGCCTGAGCCTGAGCCTGCATGCCGGGCAAACCCTGGCCATCGTTGGCGAATCGGGCTCCGGGAAAAGCACGGCGCTGCGTATCGCCCTTGGCCTGGAAACCCCCAGCACAGGGCACGTGGAGTATTCAGGTGTGGATGTGAGCGGCTACAGCTGGCGGCAGTTCCGCCCCCTGCGCCGGCGCGTTCAGCTGGTGCAACAGAACCCGTTCGCCGCCCTCGACCCGCGCTTCACGGTGTACGACAGCATCGTCGAGCCGCTGGTCGCCTTTGGCCTGCTCAAAGGCCCGGCACTGGAGCACAAGGCCGTCGAGCTGATTCGCCGGGTTGGCCTGCCCGAGCAGTTCCTGGACCGCTTGCCGCGCGAGCTGTCCGGCGGCCAGCGCCAACGGGTGGCCATCGCCCGTGCACTGGCCCTGGCCCCCGAGGTGCTGTTGCTGGACGAGCCGGTCAGTGCCCTGGACGTGTCGGTGCAGGCGCAGATTCTTGCACTGCTTGACGACCTGCAACGCGAGTTGAAGGTGGCGTATGTGCTGGTCTCCCACGACCTGGCCGTGGTCGCCAGCATGGCCGACCAGGTACTGGTGCTATGCCACGGCCAGGTGGTTGAACAAGGGCCGGCAGCCCAGGTACTGGGCCACCCGGGCCACCCCTATACCCAAGCCCTGGTTGCAGCGATACCCGGGCATTCACGCAGCGTACTGCCCGTGGCGGTCTGACCCACCGGCAGTGGCCGCCACACCGAGCACTCACCTCATGCGCTGCCGTGGAGCACGCATGAGTTTCCCATCCGTAACGCAGGAGCACTTTGCATGAGCCTCGAATTCATCGGCCTGATCGGCCCACAGGAAAGCAGCGAATCACAGGCACCCCGTGGCCCGGTGGTGGACCTGACGTTCATCAAGGCCTTCGCCCAGGCCCAAGAGTACGCAGGCTTTGACAAGGCGCTGCTGGCGGTGAGCACCAGCGCCCCCGACTCACTGATCCTGGCCAGCTACGTGGCAGCCGTCACCGAGCGCATCGGCCTGCTGGTTGCGCACCGCCCAGGTTTTCAGGCGCCAACTTTCGCCGCGCGCCAGTTCGCTACTTTGGACCAGCTCAGCCGCGGCCGAGCCGCTATCAACGTCATTACCGGTGGCGACAGTGGTGACCTGCAGCGCGATGGCGACTTCCTCGACAAGGATGCCCGCTATGCCCGCACTGACGAGTACCTGGACGTGCTGCGCAACACCTGGACCCAACAGCAACCGTTCGACCACACCGGTACCCATTACCGGGTGGAGGACAACCTCACGCTGGTGAAACCGGTTGGCCAGTTGCCCGTGTACTTTTCCGGCGCGTCGGACGCGGCCGTGGAAGTGGCCGCCAAACATGCCGACGTCTACATGATGTGGGGCGAACCGCTGGAACAGGTGCGCGAGCGCATTGCCCAGGTACGCAAGGCGGCGGCCCGCTACGGCCGGGAAAACCACATCCGCTTCAGCCTGTCGTTGCGGCCGATCCTAGGGGCCACCGAAGAAGAAGCCTGGGCCCGTGCCGAGCAGATTCTGGCCGATGCCCAGAACGTCATCGGCATCCGCCAGGGCAACCGCCGCGAAAAGAACTTCGGCCGCAGCAACATCGGCTCCGAACGCCTGGTGCAGTTGGCCAGCCAACGCAAGGTGCATGACACCCGCCTGTGGACCGAGATTGCCGCCCTCGGCGGCGGCGCTGGCAACTCCACGTCGCTGGTAGGTACGGCCGAGCAGGTGGCCGAGGCAGCCCTGGCCTATTACGACCTGGGCGTGACCACCTTCCTGTTCCGCGGGTTCGAGCAATTGCGCGATGCCGTGGACTATGGCCAGCACCTGATCCCACGCATCCGTGCGCTGGTGGCACAACGGGAAGCCAGCCTGGGCACCCGCAGCGCCTGAAACGGCGCACCCCCGTGGTAGGCCAGCCCAGCCCCGCAGGAACGGCGCCGTTCCTGTAGGGCTGGCGGGCGCCGCAAAAAGGCCGACAACGGCCCCCTGAACACTGCAAACCTTGAATCGTCAGGCCCATGAGGCGCCTGGCGCCTACCCCCCTGCGTGCTTTTCGAGGACATGATGCCTAAACCCCCTTTCATCGCCTTGCCGCTGGCCTGCCTGCTTGCGCCCCTGGCCAATGCCGAGCCTGCCCCCGAGGACCCACGCCTGGATACCGTCACGGTGATCTCAACCGGCATGCGCGGCAACCAGCGCACCGTGGCCGACAGCCCCGCCCCCATCGACGTCATCAGCAGCGAGCAACTGCTGCGCACCGGCCGCGCCGAGCTGTCGGAGGCCATCGCCAGGCTGCTGCCGTCGTTCAACTTCGGTACCAACATCGCCGGCTTCCAGTCCGGTGTGCGGCCCTTGAGTAATCGCAGCCTGGGCCCGGCGTACACCCTGGTACTGGTCAACGGCAAGCGGCGTCACAACAGCGCCGTACCGGCCAGCGGCTCGACCGACAACAGCGGGGCCAATGCCGTCGATATCGACATGATCCCGGTGAGCGCGGTGTCGCACATCGAGGTGCTGAAAGACAGCGCTGCAGCCCAGTACGGCTCCGATGCCGTGGCCGGGGTGATCAACATCATCCTCAAGAACGCCAGCAGCGGCGGCCATTACGAAAGCAGTTACGGCCAGCTGTACAGTGGCCAGGGCGAAACCCTCAAGCTGGCCGGCGACCAGGGCTTCGTGTTGGGTGATGGTGGCTTCCTGCACTTGTCGGGCGAGGCGCGCAAGCGAGGTACCGCCAGCTGGATCGACAAGGCTGCGCCCGGTTACCGCGCCTATTTCGAAGATGACCGCCAGGCCACCTGGGACCGCCGCGCCGTGAAGAACGGCGACCCCGACCTGCGCGCCTTCAACCTGGGCTACAACGCCGAACTGCCGCTGAGCGATGACCTGAAGCTCTACTCGTTCGCCACCTATGCAGAACGCAAGCTCGAGGCCTACAACAACTACCGTCTGCCCAACAGCAATGCGTCCATCCCCGAGCTGTTCCCTGACGGCTACTACCCGCTCAACAATATCAAGGACACCGACTACCAGTGGCTGCTCGGGGCAAAAGGGGCTGCCGGCAACTGGGACTGGGACCTGTCCACCAGCTACGGGCGCAACAAGAACCAGCAGTCCAGCGACCTCACCATCAACCCCACTTACGGCCCCGCCTCGCCCACGTCCTTCGACGACCTGGCCACCCTGCAATTCGACCAGTGGGTCAACAACCTCGACATCACCCGCGCGTTCGACGGTGTGTTCGGGCTGGCCGTACCCACCCGCGTATCGGCTGGCCTGGAACATCGCTGGGAGCGTTTCCGCACGTTCGCAGGCGACCCGCTGGCCTACAGCGTGGGGCCCTACACCTACCCGGCAACGCTGGCCGATGGCAGGCCAAACCCGCTGTATGCACTGGCCAGGGGCCAGACCGCAGTGGGTGCCCAGGCGGCGCTGACCATTCGCCCGGAAGATGAAGCGGACGTCAAACGCAACAACTACGCGGCCTACCTCGACCTGGGGTTCGACTTGTCACCGCGCTGGTACCTGGGTACGGCAGCGCGGTTCGAGCACTATGACGACGAGTCGGGCAACACGGCCAGCTTCAAGCTCAATTCACGCTACGCCCTCACCGACACGCTGGCCGTGCGCGGCACATTGGGTAGCGGCTTTCGGGCCCCTTCGCTGACACAGTCGGGCTACACCGTCAGCGACAACCGCACCGCGCTGGATGCCGATGGCAATGTGGTGCCCGCGCTGCGGCGCACCGTAGCCCCGGGCAGCGCCGCAGCGCAGGCCTTCGGCGGTGGCACCCTGGACCCGGAAAAGTCGCGCAACGCAGGCCTGGGCATTACCTGGCAGCCGGCACGCCGCACTAGCGTGACCCTGGATACCTACCTGATCGACATCGATGACCGCATTCTGCTTACCGAAAACCTCTACGACCGCGCCGGCGGTGCAGGCGCAGTGGGCGACATCCTTGCATCACTCGGCCTGGCCCGCACCACCTGGATCAACTACTACACCAACGCGTTCGACACCCGTACCCGCGGGCTGGACCTGGTGGCCGACCACACCAGCGAGTTCGGTGCCTTGGGCGATGTTCGCTGGACCCTGGGCTTCAACTGGAACAAGACCACCGTGCGCGGTACCCGTGGCACGCCACAAGCGCTGGCGGATGCGGGCATTCAGGTAGTCGGGCATGGCCGTGAGGGCGACCTGGTGGCGGCCTCGCCGAAAACCAAGTGGGTACTGGGCGGGCAATGGCTGCTGGGCAATTTCACCGGCACCTTGCAGACCACCCGCTACGGCAAGGTAGAGACCTGGCAGCAGAACGCAGCGCAGGACCGCAGCTTCGGCGCCAAATGGATCACCGACCTGGACCTGTCCTATCTGCTGTTCGACAGCCTCACCGTGAGCTTGGGCGGCACCAACATCTTCAACGTGCGGCCTGACAAGAATGGGGTCTACAACCCCAACGGCAACCAGGCCGCCTATGGCAACCCACCCTTCCATCCCGGCGGCGGCTACTGGTACACCAAGCTGGCCTACGACTTCTAAGGCAGGTGCTGAAATGGTTGAAGGCCGCATTGCGGCCTTCAGTGCACTAGCGGCTGAAACGCGGAATGCTCAGCCCAAGGCTTTCGCGCAGCGTCGTGCCCTCATAGGCAGTGCGGTAGACGCCCCGCTCCTGCAACAGCGGCACGACCTCTTCGGTGAAGCGGCGGAACTGCTCCGGGTGGCCAATGTAGATATTGAAACCGTCCAGGGCTCGCGCTTCGAACCAGTGCGCCATCTTCGCCGCCACGGTCTGGGCCGAGCCCACAAATGCCCCGGGGCGCAACTGGCGCCCGAACTCGATGGCCTGGCGCAGGGTGAACCCCTTGTCCCGTGCCTGGTCGGCGATGCGCTTGGCGTTGGTGAAGAAGCTGCTGCGCGCATGCTCCAGGCTTTGCTGGGGGAAGGGAGCGTCGAGGTCGTACTGGGTGAAATCATGCCAACCGAAGTTACGGCCAAACTCTTTCAAGGCCAGGTCGAAACTGTGGTCGGCCTGGTGGTAATGGCGCTCGATCTCACGGGCGTGCTCATCGCTGTCACCCACGTAGATTTCTGCGCCCGGCAGCACCAGTAATTGGTCCGGGTCGCGCCCCAGGCGTGCCGCGCGACCCTTGATGTCACGGTAGAACGCCTGGCCCTGTTCAATGCTGGCAGCATGGGTAAACACCACATCGGCGGTGGCAGCCCCCAGGTCACGCCCCTGTTCCGAGTCCCCTGCCTGGAAGATCACCGGTTGCCCTTGGGGCGAGCGCTGGATGTTGAGCGGGCCGACCACCGAGAAGTGCGCCCCCTGATGATTCAAGGCGTGCAGCTTCGAGGGGTCGAGAAACCGCCCGCTGGCCCGGTCGCGGGGGAACGCGTCTTCCTCGAACGACTGCCATAACCCCTGCACCACCTGCACGTGCTCCTGGGCGCGCGCATAGCGGGTGTCGTAGTCGTAATGCTCATCCAGGCCATAGTTGCCAGCCGTTCCGGCATCACCACTGGTCACCACGTTCCAGCCGGCGCGCCCTTTGCTGATCAGGTCCAGCGAAGCCAGCCGGCGGGCGACGTTGTACGGCGCGTTGTATGAGGTGGTCAACGTGCCTACCAGGCCGATGTGGCGGGTGCTTACCGCCAGGGCCGAGAGCAGCGTCAGGGGCTCCAGGCGGTTGAGGTAGTGCGAGGGCGAGCCGGGGGTGATGTACTGGCTGTCGACGATGAAGACCAGGTCGAACAGCGCGGCCTCGGCTTGCCGGGCTATTTCGATGTACCAATCGATGTTGACGCTGGCGTCGGCGGGCAGCGCTGGGTCCAGCCACAGGTTGTGCCGGCCGGGGCCACCGCAGCCCATGGTCAGGGCGCCAAGCTTGATCTGTCGTTTGCTCATGGGAATCCTTGCAAGGGGTGATGACCGGTTCAATGGTTGCTGGCCTGGGGCTGGGCGATCGCTGCCGTGAACGAGGTGTCGAACAGGATTGCTGCGGGGTAGGCCTTGATCAGGCCGAGCCCGGCGAAGAAGTCCACGGTCGTCTGTGCGTCTGCGATCACCTGCGGGTCGAGCGGGGCCAGGTCGGTACGTGCGCGGGCGAACCAGGCGCGGGCAATGTCTACGTCGGCACGGGTGCGTTTGGCCCAGTCATCGGCATAGGCCTCGGTGTTGGCCGGGTTGCCGAGGGCCCAGTCACGCGCTTTTTTCAGGCGCTGCAGGAAGTCGGCGATCTGTGGGCGCTTGTGCTCGATCGCCTTGCTGTTGGCCACCACGAAGCTCTGCGCCGGGATGATCCCTTCGGCTGTGGCCAGTACCCGTGCGCCATGGCGCTCCTGCTGGGTGACGTAGGGTTCCCACGTGGCGATCACGTCTACGGAGCCGCCATCCAGGGCATGGGAGGCATCCAGCGCACTGAGGTAACGCAGTTCCAGTGCATCGCGCGGTACGCCCGCTTTGTCCAGGGCGCTGAACAGTAATTGCTGGCTCCATGAGCCTTTCCAGATGGCCGCGCGCTTGCCGCGCAGGTCCTGCAGGCTGTGTATGGCCGAGTCCTTGCGCGCCAGTATGGCCACCCCTTCGAGGTTCTGCCGGCTGACTGCGATCACCTTGATCGGCGCACCCAGGGCCCCCAGGAACAGCGGCGGCGCATCGCCCAGCAGGCCGACGTCCAGGCTGCCCACGTTTAGGGCTTCGGCGACCGGGGAGCCCGCCGTGAACTGCTTCCACTCCAGGGTATAGGGCAGGTCGTCGAGCACGCCTGCGGCTTCCATCACCGCGCGGGCGTTGTAGCTCTGATCGCCTACTACCAGCGTCTGGGCAGCAGCGGCAACGCTCAGGGAAGACGCCAACAGGGTGGCGGCCAATCGCTTGAAATAACGCACGTACGTCTCCAGGGCCCATCGGGGCCTGTAAGGCGATCCGCGCGCGCGGTCTCGTCAGGGTGAGTGATCAAACCAGGTGGCAGCGCCACGCTTGATCGAACAGGGCATTGTGGGGAGATTTGAAAGCATGCAAGGCCATCTGTAAATGCATTATTTGCATATTAGCTTATGAATATTTTGCATTTTGATTATAGACAGACCGTTTGCTAGGGTTTACCCAATCTCACGCCGAAGAGCCCCTGTCATGAGCCACCCCTTGCGCACGGAACGCCTGCGCCACTTCATCGACAGCCTGGCCGGGCTGTTGGACCGGCAACCGGATGAAGCCACCCTGCTGCGGCATGCCCAGCCCCTGCTGGCCGACCTTGTCAGCCACGACGACTGGCTGCCAGGCGACCTCGCCAGGCCTGACCCGCAGCGCTACCAGCAATACCTGCTGCACTGCGATTCACGCCAGCGCTTCTCTGTGGTGAGCTTTGTGTGGGGCCCGGGCCAGCGTACGCCGGTGCACGATCACCGTGTGTGGGGCCTTATCGGCATGCTGCGCGGTGCCGAGGACTCGCAAGGTTTCGTTCGCGAGCCGGCAGGCGGGCTGCGCCCTGATGGCCCCGCCATACGCCTGTCGCCCGGGCAGGTGGAGGCAGTATCGCCCCAGGTGGGGGACATCCATCAGGTCAGCAATGCCTACACCGACCAGGTGTCCGTCAGTATCCATGTCTACGGGGCCAACATCGGCGCCGTCCGACGTGCCGTGTATAGCGAGGACGGTACCGAAAAGCCGTTCATTTCCGGTTACTCCAACCTTCACCTGCCCAATATCTGGGACCTGTCCAAAGAGAACCTTGCCCCATGAGCGCCGTCACCACCCGCCAATACGCTGACATTCGCCAGGCCTTGCTGGCACGGCAGGAACTGGCCCTGCTGGACGTGCGCGAAGAAGACCCGTTCGCCCAGGCGCACCCACTCTTTGCCGCCAACATCCCGTTGTCGAAACTGGAACTGGAGGTGCTGGCCCGCATCCCACGGCGCGATACCGCCATTACCGTGTATGACAACGGCGAGGGCCTGGCCGAACAGGCTGCCCGGCGCTTGCTGGACCTCGGTTACCGCGACGTGGCCACCCTTGCAGGTGGCCTGGCGGGCTGGCGGGCAGCAGGCGGCGAGCTGTTCCGCGACGTGAACGTACCCAGTAAGGCGTTTGGCGAACTGGTCGAGAGCGTGCGCCATACCCCCTCGTTACCCGCTGAGCAGGTGCAGCAACTGCTGTTGCAAAACGCCAACGTGGTGGTGCTGGATGCGCGTCGCTTCGACGAGTACCAGACCATGAGCATCCCAGGCGGCATCAGCGTACCGGGTGCCGAACTGGTATTGCGCGTGGCAGAACTGGCGCCAGACCCTTCCACCCAGGTGATCGTCAACTGTGCCGGCCGTACGCGCAGCATCATCGGCACCCAGTCCCTGGTCAACGCAGGCATCCCCAACCCGGTAGCGGCCCTGCGCAACGGCACCATCGGCTGGACCCTGGCAGGTCAGGCCCTGGCCCACGGCCAAGCGCAACGTTTTACCCAGGTGAGCGAAGGCACCCGCGCCCATGCCGCACGCCAGGCCAGAGCGGTGGCTGACCGCGCCGGTGTACAGCGGCTTGGTCTTGACGGGCTGGCACGCTGGCAAGGTGAGCCTGCCCGCACCACCTACCTGTTCGATGTGCGTACACCCGAGGAGTACAGCGCTGGCCATTTCCCTGGCAGCCGTTCGGTGCCGGGCGGCCAACTGGTGCAGGAAACCGACCATGTCGCCAGCGTGCGGGGTGCCCGCATCGTGCTGGTGGACGACGACGGCGTGCGCGCCAACATGAGCGCCTCGTGGCTGGCGCAAATGGGCTGGGAGGTCTCCGTATTGGACGGCTTGGGCCAGCAGCACTTCAGTGCCCAGGGCGACTGGCAGCCACCGCTGCCGGCCGTGCCCACCGTCGATGAAATCGATGTTCGGCAATTGGCCCAGTGGCTGGATGAAGACAGCACCGTGGTGCTGGACTTCACCACCAGCGCCAACTACGTCAAACGCCACATCCCTGGCGCCTGGTGGGTGATCCGTGCGCAACTGCCCGAAGTGCTCGAACGCACCCCGGCGGCCCAACGCTACGTGCTGACCTGCGGCAGCAGCCTGCTGGCACGCTTCGCCGCCCAGGACCTGCGAGCGCTGACCCGTGCACCGGTGCATGTGCTCACGGGCGGCACTGCTGCCTGGTTCGCGGCCGGGAAGCCGCTGGAAACGGGGGAAGCCCGGCTGGCCGTGGCCCGTAGTGATCGGTACCGCCGCCCTTATGAGGGCACGGATAACCCCCGGGAGGCGATGCAGGGCTACCTTGATTGGGAGTTTGGGCTGGTGGCGCAGCTCCAGCGGGACGGGACGCATGGGTTCCGGGTGATTTAGGCTGGAGGGCGGTGGGGCTGGGGGGGGTACATCGTTAGGTTTGCAGCGCCTGGGAGATCGAGCGCCGCCCGCGCGGCGCATCGCGAGCTGCGCTCGCTCCTACGCTTGTTTCGGGCCAGTAACGCCTGTGGCAGGCGCGCGCGACCGCCTTGTTTGTACGACGCGATATCGCGGCATGCGCCAAGGCGTTCGCGCGCAAATGGCGCAGACATAACTGGCCCGAAACAAGCATAGGAGCGAGCGCAGCTCGCGATGCGCCGCGCGAGCGGCGCTCGGTCTCACAGGCGCAGAACCTATTACGGCGAACACTGGATCACCCTCACCCGATCTTGACCCGCCTCTTGGCCCAAGCATGCGGTGCGGCTGGGAGACCTTCAACGGCGAAGACAGCCACTAACCTGCCCTATCGAAAACTTCTGCACTCCCGCGCCCCGCCCCCAACTAATTAAAACGAAAGCGTTATCGCTTTTGTTACAGAAAAATATTTCCCTTTAACCATAAAGTTTAATAGCCCCTTGGCCGAAAGCCTGAGCAAGAACGGAGTTCAAAACCGTCTGCCCTCGAGCCCGTCCCGCCTTGCTTAGATTAGCAAGTATTGCAACATCAAGGAGCTTCACATGTATTTAAGAAACCTCAAAATCGGCATCCGCGCCACTGCCATTTTCGCCGCCCTCGCCCTCTTGGTTTTAATACTCGGCCTCACCTCCCTGAACCGCATGCACACGATGGACAGCGCCACCGACGAAGTACGCACTTCGTGGCTCCCAGCCGTCATGCTGCTGGATGAAATGAGCATGAACCTGGGCCGCGCCCGCGCCCTGACGCTGCGCAGTGTGCTGGAAGACAGCCCCACGGCCAGAACTGAAACACTCGATAAGATCGAGACCATCAACAAACAATATGAAACCCAACTAAGCGACTATGAAAAGTCGATAACGGAACCCACTGACCGTTCGCTGTTTGACACTTTCTCCGCTGCAAGCACAACCTATCACGGCTTGCAGAATGCTATCCGTGAAGCCGTTCGTAATAATGATCTGGAAGAAGCCAAACGCTTGGTGAATGGGTCGCTGGCCGATTATGCCGACGCCATGATGAAAGCGTTGATTCAACTCACTCACTATAATGCCAACGGGGCAACACACGCCTCAGAGGCCAGCAGTGAAGCCTACGAACAGTCATTCGCTATTATCGCCGTGACCATCGTGATCATCGTCAGCCTGATGATCGTGCTGGCCATCTTGCTGACCCGCAGCATCGTGCTGCCACTGGCAGAAGCAGTAAATGTGGCCGAGCGGGTAGCCGCCGGGGAACTCAACCAGGACATTCAGGTGAAAGGCCGCGACGAACCCGCGCTGTTGCTGCTGTCGCTTTCAAAAATGAAGGACAGCCTGCGCGAAACGATCGCCAGCATCGCTGCCGCCTCGGACCAGCTAGCGTCCGCTTCGGAAGAGCTGTTCACCGTCACCGAAGACACCAGCCGCGGCCTGCATCAGCAAAGCGCCGAAATCGACCAGGCTGCCACCGCCGTGAACCAGATGACCGCAGCGGTCGAGGAAGTGGCCAGCAACGCCGTCAATACCGCCGATGCTTCCAAAGGCGCAGACCAGAGTACCCGGGACGGCCAACAGCGCGTCAATGAAGCGTTGCAGTCCATCGGACACCTGGTGGGCGATGTGACCACCACTTCGCAGGAAATCGAACACCTGGCCAGCAGCGCCAACGAAATCAGCCGCGTGCTGGACGTGATCGGCTCCATCGCCGGCCAGACCAACCTGCTGGCGTTGAACGCCGCCATCGAAGCCGCCCGCGCCGGCGAAGCAGGCCGGGGCTTTGCCGTGGTAGCAGACGAAGTGCGCGCCCTGGCCCACAGGACCCAGCAATCCACCGCAGAAATAGAAGGCATGATCACCGGCATCCAGACCGGCACCGAATCGGCTGTGAGCGCCATGCATGCCAGCAAGGGCCGAGCGACCGGCACCCTGGAAGTGGCCCAGTCCGCTGGCCAGGCCCTGGACATCATTGCCGAGGCCATTTCGTCCATCAACCAGCGCAACCTGGTGATCGCCAGCGCTTCGGAAGAGCAGGCGCAGGTGGCGCGTGAGGTGGACAGGAACCTGGTGAACATCAGGGACCTGGCCATGCAGACGTCAGCCGGGGCGAATCAGACCAGTGCGGCGGCGCAGGAGCTGTCGCGGCTGGCGGTCGAGCTGAATGGGATGGTGGGCAAGTTCAAGGTGTGATCAGCGGCCCTTGCTCGCCGCCATGTGCGGTGAGCAACGGGGAATGCGGTGGAAGCACTGAATGCAACGCCGGCCCTGTCACGCTCGGCGACGGTAACCGGTTACGAGCAACAGGAGCCCGGGGATCAGCAGGCCGATAGCGGTGTAGCCAAATGCAGGTTGGCCGGAGGCACCTACCGCAGCGAAAGCGGCGCCGGTGGCGAGCAGCGGTGCTGCTGCCAGGTAGAATGGTTTGGATGAAGTGCCCATGTCGAACCTCCTGTTTGGCGGGGCTGGGGAGCTCGCGCCCGACTGACGTCGGGGGTGAAGGTCGACAGTAACTGGGTGTTGTCAGTGGTGACAAGTCGGATCACTGCGATGACGTTGCAATGAGCAGTTTTGCGTGCCTCAAAAACGCAAAAAGCCCTGAATAATCAGGGCTTTGAATATGGCGGAAGCGTAGAGGCTCGATCTCAACGGAACGGTGCCGACCGGCACATGGAAACCGTCCGGGTGCCGATGCAGATGCTTTTGGCCGAGACAGCTGATTTCGGCCGCATCGGCTCAAGCTAGCTTCTTTTCTGTATAGGACTTTTAAGGAGGGCGGCGTCAAGCATTGCTTGAACTTCATCCCTCTCTTTCTTCCGACGCAGTAGCTGCTCCCGATCCAATGCGTAGTGGTCTAATGAAACCGGAAACCCGTTTAGGCGAGAATGCTCGCCACAGAGAGGCGTCTGATGACCAAGCAACATCGTACCCTCCCCTGAGCTCAAACGCGAAGCCGCCTGCCTGGTGCTCGATCAAGGCTACAGTCATGCCGAAGCAGCCCGCTCGCTCGGTTTGGTCGAGTCGGCCCTGCGCCGTCGGGTTAACCAGCTTCAGCAGGAACGTGGCGGCATCACGCCCGCCAGCAAAGCGTTGACGCCAAAGCAGCAAAAGGTCCAAGAAGCGGCGGAGCATACCACCACGTATTACTATTACTGCTCGGTGCTCACCGCCAGGGCCTTCCTCGCAAACGAAAACGCCGCCTGATGAGGCGGCGCTCACCAAGGATGAACGATCGTTACCAAGTCTTCGGCTCAGACTTTTTATATGAGCCACGAGTCATGCACTTCTCCAGCAAGGGCTCACGAGCTTCGTTCTCTGGGAGGGACTTTAGATAGTCAGGCTTGCAGTGTTCGTCCGACACTTCATAGGCAGCCTTGTCGAGAGTTTCATCTTTGCAGCCACTAATCCCGACTACCGCAGTCAAGGCGGTGGCAATAATCAGACATTTTTTCAGGGACATAATCTCGTTCCATCGAAGTGAAATTTGGTTATAGCAAACTTCGATTTTTATCGCAAAACTGGTACGCGCTGCCCTCCAGCGCCTTCCCCTATTCAACGATAAAGCCGCCACGGCGAGGGCGGCACCTGCGTGCTTGGAGCAAACCATGACCCAGCAGCACCGAATACTGGTCGGCGACTGCATCGACATGATTCGGACGCTGCCGGATCAGCCAGTGCACACCTGCATCACCAGCCCGCCTTGCTTCGGGATGCGCGACTACGGCGTCGGCGGCCAGATCGGGCTGGAGGTGGATGGTGTGGACAGCAGCCTAGGCGCCCTGATCAGGAAGATTCCAGAGCCCAACGCTCCGCATGATTCGTCATACCTGCTGCTACCCGAAAGCGGCAAGCGGGTGCCAGCGCCCATGCTGCACCTTCGCAGGGACACGCCAGGGAGGAGGCAATGAAGGAAGCAGTCGCCGCGGGCGACTAGGTGCTGGCCAGCAGAATCGGGCAGTTCCAGTTCCGCGAATAAACCATTCCGAAAGGTGTTCGAGCGGGTGACATTTGTATCCCCCATAAACGCAAAAACCCCCGATTTCTCGGGGGTTTGAATATGGCGGAAGCGTAGAGATTCGAACTCTAGGATAGTTGCCCATCGACGGTTTTCAAGACCGTTGCCTTAAACCACTCGGCCACGCTTCCAGCTTGTTTTGCGGGCGCCATCATACCGTAATGAAACAAGCTGTCAAACTCTCTGTGTCGCGGGTTGCAGGAGCTCTGGTAGACTCCTACCATCTGAACGTTCCAAACCACAGGTCCACCTAGGAGTCTCGCCATGCGCGAACAGGATTACGCCGTCCATCACGGCCAGCAGGTCGAGCAGCAGGAGATCAGCAAGGTCCTGCGCAACACTTACAGCCTGCTGGCGCTCACCCTCGCTTTCAGCGGCCTCATGGCCTTCATCTCCCAGCAAATGCACTTCGGCTATCCGAACGTGTTCGTCGTGCTCATCGGCTTCTACGGGCTGTTCTTCCTCACTGCCAAACTGCGTGATTCGGTCTGGGGCCTGGTGTCCACCTTTGCCCTCACCGGCTTCATGGGCTTCATCCTCGGCCCGATCCTCAACCGTTACCTGGGCATGAGCGGTGGCGCTGAAGTCGTCAGCTCGGCATTTGCCATGACTGCACTGGTGTTCGGCGGCCTGTCGGCTTACGTGCTGATTACCCGCAAAGACATGAGCTTCCTCAGCGGCTTCATCACCGCAGGCTTCTTCGTGCTGCTGGGTGCCGTGGTGGCGAGCTTCTTCTTCCAGATCAGCGGCCTGCAACTGGCGATCAGCGCGGGCTTCGTGCTGTTCTCGTCGGTCTGCATCCTGTTCCAGACCAGCGCTATCATTCACGGTGGTGAGCGCAACTACATCATGGCGACCATCAGCTTGTACGTTTCCATCTACAACCTGTTTGTGAGCCTGCTGCAGCTGTTCGGCATCATGGGTCGCAGCGACTGATCCATTGCCATGCTTGAAAGCCCGCTTCGGCGGGCTTTTTTGTGCCTGTCGCACGTGTCAGGCCTGAACCAGTTCCAATCATTATTCTGACTATAAAGTCAGCTAAATGAACAAAACGTCGCCGATTGCGTGTGTAGCTGGCTTGGCGCTACCACTGATGCGATCCAGCCCGTAGAATGCGCTCCTTTTTCTTCCGGGGCAGCTTGCGCAATGAGCTCGAATGAACACAGCCCAGGCGCCGTGGCGCCTGACAATGAACTGGTATTGGGCCTTGAGGACAAGCCACGGCTGGCCATCAGCCTGTTGGCGGCGCTGCAACACTTGTTGGCGATCATTGTGCCTATCGTTACCCCGGGTTTGCTGATCTGCCAGGCACTGGGGGTATCGGCGCGGGACACCAACCTGATCGTATCCATGTCCTTGGTCATTTCAGGTATCGCCACCTTCGTGCAGTGCAAACGCTTTGGTCCGTTTGGGGCTGGGTTGCTGATCGTGCAAGGTACCAGCTTCAACTTCGTCGGCCCGCTGATTGCCGGGGGTGCGCTGATGGTTAAGCAAGGCACACCGGTTGAAGGGGTCATGGCCGCGATCTTTGGCGTAGTGATTGCCGGCTCGTTTGTAGAGATGGGTGTTTCGCGCATTCTGCCGTTCGTCAAACGGCTGATCACGCCCCTGGTCACCGGCATCGTTGTACTGATGATTGGCCTCACCCTGATCAAGGTCGGCCTGATCAGCATGGGCGGCGGCTTCGGCGCCATGGCCAATGGCACCTTCGCCAATGGCGAAAACCTGCTGTTGTCGGGTGTGGTGCTGGCGATCATCGTCGTGCTCAACCGCATCCCGGTGGTGTGGCTGCGCAGTTGCGCCATCGTCATCGCCTTGGCAGTGGGCTATGCACTGGCCGGCTACCTGGGCCGGCTGGACTTTACCGGCATGCATGAAGCGGCGCTGTTCCAGGTACCGACGCCCCTGCACTTCGGCCTGGGCTTCTCCTGGGCGTTGTTCATCCCGATGCTGGTGATCTACCTGGTCACCTCGCTGGAGGCCATTGGTGATGTGACGGCTACCAGCAAGGTGTCCCGGCAGCCGGTAGAAGGGCCCGTGTGGATGCGGCGCATCAAGGGTGGTGTGCTGGTGAACGGTGCCAACTCATTGCTGGCCGGCGTGTTCAACACCTTCCCCAGCTCGATTTTTGCGCAGAACAATGGGGTGATACAGCTGACCGGCATCGCCAGCCGGCATATCGGCGTGTGGATTGCCGTGATGCTGATACTGCTGGGGCTGTTCCCGAGCGTGGCCGGGGTGATTCAGGCAGTGCCGGAGCCGGTGCTGGGCGGCGCCGCCATGGTCATGTTCGGCGCGGTTGCGGCCTCTGGCATCAATATTCTGGCCAGCACCCGGCTGGACCGGCGTGCGCTGCTGATCATCGCCGTTTCCCTGGCTCTGGGCCTGGGTGTGGCGCAGGTGCCGGAGTTCCTGGCGCACATGCCGGCGGCCATTCGCAATGTGCTGGAATCTGGCGTGGCCACCGGCGGCATCTGTGCACTGGTGCTGAACTGGTTCCTGCCAGAAGGCAAGGAACAGGCCTGACCCGCCAAGCACCGGCAAAAGCCTGCGGCAAGCGAGCGCAGGCTTTTTTGCATTATCATGGCGGCATCCCTTTGCATGAGTTAGCCATGAAATTCGCTATCGCGGTGTTCTCCCCGGCCCATGCGCCCTCCTCCCGGCGCGCCCTGCGTTACGCCGAGGCGGTGCTGGCTGGCGGGCATGAGATTGCCCGGCTGTTCTTCTATCAGGACGGGGTGCACAGTGCCTCGGCCAACCTCGTGGTGCCGCAGGACGAACTGGATGTGGCCGGGCAATGGCGGGCGTTTATCCAGGCCAACCAGCTCGACGCGGTGGTGTGCATTGCTGCTGCGCTGCGCCGTGGCGTGCTGGATGAAGCCGAGGCCAACCGTTACCAACGCCCCGCCGTGAACCTGCCGGCGCCTTGGGAACTCTCCGGCCTTGGCCAGTTGCACGAAGCGGCGCAGTTGGCTGACCGGCTCGTGTGTTTTGGAGGCGATTGATATGGCCAAATCGTTGTTGATCATCAGCCGCCAGGCCCCATGGAATGGCCCATCGGCTCGCGAAGCACTGGATATCGCACTGGCGGGCGGTGCCTTCGACCTGCCCCTGGGCATGGTGTTTCTGGACGATGGCGTGTTCCAGCTTGCCAACGGCCAGCAGCCTGCCGCGTTGCAGCAAAAAAACCTGGCGGCCAACCTGCAGGCGTTGCCCATGTTCGGCGTTGACGCATTGTTTGCCTGCGGGCACAGCCTGGCCAGCCGGGGCCTGGCAGCAGGCGACCTGGCACTGCCGGTGCAGGTGCTGGATGACGCCGCACTCACAGGGCTTATCACGCAATACGACCAGGTGGTGACCCTCTGATGGCGACCTTGCATGTAATTGCCCACTCCCCCTTCGGCGATGAGCGGCTGCGCAGCTGCCTACGCCTGCTCGGGGCTGACGACGCAGTGTTGCTGTGCGGTGACGCCGTTTACGCACTGCGGCCCGGCGCTGCACCTCATCAGCAGCTGCAACAGGCCAACCTGGCGGATCGCCTGTTTGCCCTGGACGAGGACCTGCAGGCCCGCGCAATAGAGAACCCACTGGCAACGGCGGTCGATTACCCAGGTTTCGTCGCGCTTTCACTGCACTACGACAAGGTCAACAGCTGGTTATGAACACGCTCGATAGCGGCGGCCAGGCCATCGCACTGGACAAGGACGGCTTTCTGGTGGACTTGCACGCCTGGTCCCACGAAGTTGCCCAGGGGCTCGCCGCCCGTGAAGGCATCGCCCTCACCGCCGACCACTGGGAAATCCTCGAACTGCTGCGCCAGTTCTACCAGGAGTACCAGCTCTCACCGGCCACGCGCCCGCTGATCAAGTACGCAGCGCTGAAGCTGGGCGCCGAGAAAGGCAACAGCCCCCACCTGAACCGACTGTTCAATGGCACCCCCGCCAAACTTGCCGCCAAGCTGGCGGGCCTGCCCAAGCCGACCAATTGCATATGACCCAGCCCACCCCGCCCCGCCCACTCACCCTGCAAACGCCAGCTGAGCACCCCTTTGCCGAATTCGTGCGCATTCTGGGCAAAGGCAAGCGCGGCGCCCGCGGCCTCACCCGGGATGAAGCCTACGCCGCCATGACCCTGCTGCTGGAAGGCAAGGTCGAGGACGCCCAACTGGGTGCCTTCCTGATGCTGCTGCGGCACAAGGAGGAAAGCGCAGAGGAGCTCGCCGGCTTCACCGAAGCCCTGCGCGCGCACCTGCAAGCCCCCGCCATTGCCGTAGACCTGGACTGGCCCACCTACGCGGGCAAGAAGCGCCACCTGCCTTGGTACCTGCTGGCCGCCAAGTGCCTGGCGGCCAATGGCGTGCGCATCCTGATGCATGGCGGCGGCGCACACACCGCAGGGCGGCTGTACACCGAGCAATTGCTCGGCCTGTTGCAGATTCCACTGTGCCGCAGCTGGGATGAGGTCGAGCGCACGCTGGGCCAAGACAACCTGGCGTTCTTCCCCTTGCAGGACTGGGCGCCGCAGTTACAGCGCATGATCGACCTGCGCAACACCTTGGGCCTGCGCTCCCCTATTCACTCCCTGGCCCGGGTACTCAACCCGCTGGGGGCGAAGTGCGGCTTGCAGAGCATCTTCCACCCTGGCTACCAGGCCGTGCACCGAGAAGCCAGCCGGTTGCTGGGCGACCATGCCGTGGTGATCAAGGGCGATGGCGGCGAGATCGAGGTAAACCCGGATGTCATCAGCCACCTGTACGGGGCCACCGATGGCCAGGCGTGGGACGAAGAGTGGCCAGCACTAAGCGAACGGCGGCACGTGAAACCGGCGAGCCTGCAGCCCGAGTATCTGCTGGCCTTCTGGCGCGGCAACGTCGAGGACAGTTACGGTGAGAAGGCTGTCATCGCCACCATGGCCCTGGCCCTGCGGGGGCTTGGCCAGAACCGCGACACTGCCTTCGCCACCGCTCGCCAGTACTGGGACGCCCGCAACAGATCGATTTGATCGATCATATCGCCTGACTCTTTGGGTTATTCGTTCGAACCACATGCCCTAGACTGGGCTCCAACAACAAATCGCTTTTGTTAAGGAGCTCATCATGGGCCTGTTGATCGATGGCCGCTGGCATGACCAGTGGTATGAAAACGGCAAGGACGGCACGTTCAAGCGCGAGAACGCCCAGCGCCGCAACCAGCTGCCCGCCGCCGAGGCCGGTCGTTACCACCTGTATGTATCGCTGGCGTGCCCCTGGGCCCACCGCACCCTGATAGTACGCGCCCTCAAAGGCCTGGAGCCGCTGATAGACGTCTCGGTGGTCAGCTGGCTGATGCAAGACCACGGCTGGACGTTCGATCAGCAGCAGGGCTCCACTGGCGACCACCTCGACGGCTTGCAGTATCTGCACCAGCGCTATACCGAGGACGATCCCAAGTACACGGGCCGGGTGACCGTACCGGTACTTTGGGACAAGCAGGAAAAGCGCATCGTCAACAACGAGTCGGCGGAGATCATCCGCATCTTCAACACGGCGTTCAACGGGCTGACTGGCAATACCCTGGACCTGTACCCCGAGCACCTGCACGCAGCCATCGATGGGCTGAACGAGCGTATCTACCCGGCTGTAAACAACGGTGTGTACCGGGCTGGCTTCGCCACAACCCAAGCTGCCTATGAAGAGGCGTTTGATGACGTGTTCAGCGAGCTGGACCATCTGGAAGCGCTACTCGACCGCAATCGCTACCTGGCCGGCGAGTACCTGACCGAAGCCGATGTCCGCCTGTTCACTACGCTTGTGCGCTTCGATGCGGTGTACCACGGGCACTTCAAGTGCAACCTGCGGCGCCTGTGTGATTATCCCAACCTGACCAATTGGCTGCGCGAGCTTTATCAATGGCCGGGTGTGGCAGGCACAGTGAACATGGAACATATCCAGAAGCACTATTACCTGAGCCACACCACCATCAACCCGAACGGCATCGTGCCAAAAGGCCCGCTGCAGGATTTCAGCCAGCCTCACGACCGGGCGCGGCTGCCTGGTAAGGGGATCTATACCCGGTAGCCGATACCCCGTGTGGGAGCGGGTTTACCCGCGAAGCAGATACCGCGGTGGA
>NZ_BBIU01000016.1 GCF_000730645.1 Pseudomonas parafulva NBRC 16636 = DSM 17004
TAACCCCGTTAATCGCTTAACTCATTGAATCTAAAGGAGTTTTGCGTTCCGTTGTCGCTGGAAGTGGGGCGCATTATAAGGTGATTCGAGAGGGCGTCAACCGTTTATTTCGGTGTATTGGAATAATAACGGTTGTAGCCGGGCTGAGGCGGCCACCTGCACGCCGTCACCCACCCCTGCCCCGCCCCCGCACAACCCGAGGCAGAACCCTGGAAACCACAGGAACCCTCAATACCATCAGCAAGGCGCCCACACATGCATAGATCGCCCACTCCCTCAGGTCCGAACGCACGATCCACAAATAGTGCAGCAGCCCCAGGCCGAGTATCACATAGACCGAGCGGTGCAGCCTTTTCCAGCGGGCGCCCAGCCGGCGTTGGCTGTAACGGTTCGAGGTAACCGCTAGCGCCAGCAGCCCAATGAACCCGAGCGTACCCACAATAATGTAGGGCCGTTTGCGCAGCTCAACTGCCAGCTGCCCCCAGTCCAGCCCCAAGATGAAGAACAGGTACGCCAGCACGTGCAACACGATGTAGGCAAATACCCACAACCCCAACTGTCGCCGGATCACCACCCAGCCCGCCCAACCGGTGATTCTCTGCAGGGGCGTCATGCTCAGCGTCACCAGCAGGAATGTCAGCGCACCAAGCCCAAGACGGTCCATCAAGATCTTGCCTGGGTCAGGGCCCAGCAGGTTCATCGCTGCCTCATACAGCCACCAACCCGGGAACAGGCAACCCACCGCGAAAATGGCCAGGCGTAACCAGGGGTAGCGCATCAGTAGTTCTTCCGCAGGTCGAGCCCGGCATACAACGACGCCACTTCATCGGCATAACCATTGAACATCTGTGTCTGCCGTACATTCGGGCTGAACAACCCGCTGGGCAGCCGCCGTTCACGTGCCTGGCTCCAGCGAGGGTGGTCCACAGTGGGGTTCACGTTGGCGTAGAAGCCATATTCATCGGGTGCGAGCCCTTCCCAAGTGGTGCCCGGCTGTTCGGCTACCAGGCTGATACGCACGATCGACTTGATGCTCTTGAAACCGTACTTCCACGGCACCACCAGGCGCAGAGGCGCACCGTTCTGGTTGGGCAGCTCACGGCCGTACATGCCGACCGCAAGAATCGCCAGCGGGTGCATTGCCTCATCCAGGCGCAGCCCTTCCCTGTAAGGCCAGTCGATCAGGGCGAAGCCGGACCGCTGCCCAGGCATGTGCTCCGGGTCTTTGAGTGTTTCGAAGCGCACGAAACGCGCTTTGGACGTTGGCTGCACCTGCTTGAGTATCTGGGCCAGCGGAAAGCCCAGCCAGGGTATGACCATCGACCATGCCTCCACGCAGCGCAACCGATAGATACGTTCCTCGAGCTGGTAGGGTTTGACGAAGTCTTCCAGTGCATAGCACCCAGGCTTGGCCACCTCGCCATCGACCACGATGCTCCAGGGCTCGGTTTGCAGGCTGTCGCCATTGGCCGCCGGGTCACCCTTGTCAGGGCCGAACTCATAGAAGTTGTTGTAATGGGTGGCGTCCTTGTAAGGCGTGATCGCCTCTGCGTCAGCCGTTACTGCCTGCCAGCGGGTATCGGGCAGTTTGTCGGTGAACCACCCTGGCGCGCTTCCGGCCTGGACATCGGCATAGCGCGAGGCTTCGGCCGCGCTCGCGCCGCGCGGCAAAGCGCCCAGGGCCAAGCCAGCCAGCGAACCGCCGACAAGCGCACGACGAGAAAGGTAGATGCCTTCGGGTGTGATCTCCGATGCCTTGCACTCGGAAGACCTGGGAAGCTTGATAAGCATGAGCGGCTCCACAGTACTGGATAACGGATGTACCAGTAGGACTATGGAGCCGGAGGGTTATTCCATCATTAAATGTTTGTCACGCCTTTCGCCGGCGTGCCCGCAGCAGGAACTGGATTGGCCCCGAGGCGGCATAGGCGAGGAAGATCAGCAACAGAATGCGCGGCGGGTCACTGAATACCACGGCAAACACCAGCACCACGGCAAGGATGGCCACGAATGGCACACGACCTTTCAGGTCCAGTTCCTTGAAGCTGTTGTACTTGATGTTGCTCACCATCAGCATGCCAGCAGCAGCCACCAGCAGCGCCACCAGGAACGAGAGCTTGGAGCCCTGGATACCATAGTCGCTGAAAGCCCAGACGGTACCGGCAACCACACCTGCAGCCGCCGGGCTGGCCAGGCCGATGAAGTAACGCTTGTCGGCCGTGCCCACCTGTGTATTGAAGCGCGCCAGGCGCAGCGCAGCGCCGGCCACATAGATGAAGGCGACCATCCAGCCGACCTTGCCCATGTCACCCAGTGCCCAGCCGAAGGCGAGCAGTGCCGGGGCCACGCCGAAGGCGACCATGTCGGACAGCGAGTCATACTCGGCGCCAAAGGCGCTTTGTGTGTTGGTCATGCGGGCCACGCGGCCATCGAGGCCGTCAAGCACCATGGCGACGAAAATCGCGATGGCGGCGAATGCGAAATACTTGCTCGCTTCGCGCGGGTCACCGGCACTGAGCGCGCTCTGGGCGCTCATCGAGCTGATGATGGAGTAGAAACCGGCAAACAGGTTGGCGGTGGTGAACAGGTTGGGCAGCAGGTAGATGCCACGGTGGCGCACCTTGCGCCCTTCGGCGTCATGCCCTTCTTCAACGTGCTCATCGACAGGTAGCAGGCTTTCGGCGTCGGAGGGCTTGTTCGGCTCTTCGGGACGTTCGCTCATGGAGGGTACCTTGCAACAGGGTGGAAAAGGTTCGACACGGGCCTGCTAAACAGGTTCTGACGGCAGGCCACTGGTCTGCTTTATACCAGAAGCTGGCTGCCAGAACGAAAAAACGCGGCCGAGGCCGCGTTTTTTAATCATTCGACAAACCTTAGTTCTTGGTCTTGTCGACGATTTTGTTAGCCGAGATCCACGGCATCATCGAACGCAGTTGCTCGCCGATGATTTCGATGCCGTGAGCGGCGTTGTTGCGGCGCTTGGCGGTCATCGATGGGTAGTTGGTAGCACCTTCGGAGATGAACATCTTCGCGTATTCGCCGTCCTGGATGCGCTTGAGTGCATTGCGCATGGCCTTGCGGGATTCTTCGTTGATGACTTCCGGGCCGGTGACGTACTCACCGTATTCGGCGTTGTTGGAGATCGAGTAGTTCATGTTGGCGATGCCGCCTTCGTACATGAGGTCAACGATCAGCTTCAGTTCGTGCAGGCACTCGAAGTAGGCCATTTCAGGCGCGTAGCCTGCTTCGACCAGGGTTTCGAAACCGGCTTTGACCAGCTCGACGGTACCGCCGCACAGAACAGCCTGCTCGCCGAACAGGTCGGTTTCGGTCTCGTCCTTGAAGGTGGTTTCGATGATGCCGGTACGGCCACCACCTACACCCGAAGCGTAGGACAGGGCAACGTTCTTGGCATTGCCGGAGGCGTCCTGGTAGATGGCGATCAGGTCAGGGATACCGCCGCCCTTGACGAACTCGGAACGCACGGTGTGGCCCGGTGCCTTCGGCGCGATCATGATCACGTCGAGGTCTGCACGCGGAACAACCTGGTTGTAGTGGATCGAGAAGCCGTGGGAGAAGGCCAGGGTAGCGCCCTTCTTGATGTTCGGCTCGATTTCGTTCTTGTACAGCGCGCCCTGGAACTCGTCCGGGGTCAGGATCATGACCAGGTCAGCCGCAGCGACAGCGGTGGCAACGTCGGCAACTTTCAGGCCGTGGGCTTCAGCCTTGGCAACGGTAGCCGAACCTTTACGCAGACCGACGGTAACGTCTACACCGGAGTCCTTCAGGTTGCACGCTTGTGCGTGGCCCTGGGAACCGTAGCCGATGATGGCGACTTTCTTGCCCTGGATGATGGAAAGGTCGCAGTCTTTATCGTAGAAAACTTTCATGAAATACCCCTGGTTATATCTCGGCCCCTGCGGAGCCATCGCTAATTTGTTGTTGAATTCAGATGCTGAGCACTTTGTCGCCACGGGCGATGCCGGTAACGCCGCTGCGCACGGTTTCGAGAATCGATGCGGTGCCGATGGCCTGGATGAAGCTGTCCAGTTTGTCGCTGGTCCCACTCAGTTGCACGGTGTACACACTGGCAGTGACATCGACGATCTGGCCACGGAAGATATCCGTGGTGCGCTTGATCTCGGCACGCTGGGCACCGGTGGCCTTGACCTTGACCAGCATCAGTTCGCGCTCGATATGGGCGCTTTCCGACAGATCGACCAGCTTGACCACCTCGACCAGCTTGTTCAGGTTCTTGGTGATCTGTTCGATCACTTCATCATGGCCAACGGTGGTCAGCGTCAGACGCGACAACGTCGGGTCCTCGGTCGGCGCCACGGTCAGGCTTTCGATGTTGTAGTTGCGCTGGGAGAACAGGCCGACCACACGGGACAAGGCACCGGGTTCGTTTTCCAGCAGCAGGGAAATGATATGCCGCATATCAGGTACGCTCCGTCTTGCTCAGCCACATGTCACGCATCGAGCCATCCTTGATCTGCATCGGATAGACGTGCTCGCTGCGGTCGATCGCGATGTCGATGAACACCAGGCGATCCTTCATCGCGAAGGCTTCCTCGAGCTTGGGCTTGAGGTCCTTCAGGCTGGTGATGCGGATACCCACGTGGCCATAGGCCTCGGCCAGCTTGATGAAGTCAGGCAGCGACTCGACATACGAGTGGGAGTGACGACCGTTGTAGGCCATGTCCTGCCACTGGCGCACCATGCCCAGCACGCCGTTGTTCATGTTCACGATCTTGACCGGCAGGCCATACTGCATGCAGGTGGACAGCTCCTGGATATTCATCTGGATGCTGCCTTCACCGGTAACGCAGGCCACGTCCTGGTCCGGGAAGTTGAGCTTGATGCCCATCGCCGCCGGAAAGCCAAAGCCCATGGTGCCCAGGCCACCGGAGTTGATCCAGCGGTTAGGCTTGTTGAAGCGATAGTACTGGGCAGCGAACATCTGGTGCTGGCCCACGTCCGACGTCACGAAAGCATCGCCGTTGGTCACTTCGCACAGGGTCTGGATGACCTTCTGCGGCTTGATGACGTTGCCATCGCCCTTGTCGTACGGGAACAGTTCGCCATCACCGCGCCATTCGTCGATCTGCTTCCACCAGGCGTCCAGCGAGGCCTTGTCAGGCTGCTCGCCGATTTCCTTGAGGATACCGAGCATTTCGCCCAGCACGCTGTCGACCGGGCCTACGATAGGCACATCGGCCTTGATCATCTTGGAGATCGAGGCAGGGTCGATGTCGATGTGGATGATCTTGGCGTTCGGGCAGAACTTGGCCGGGCCGTTGACCACACGGTCGTCGAACCGCGCACCGACTGCAAAGATGACGTCGGCATTGTGCATGGCCATGTTGGCCGTGAAGCTGCCGTGCATACCGAGCATGCCGAGGAACTGGCGGTCGGTACCCGGGAAGCCGCCCAAGCCCATCAGGGTGTTGGTGACCGGCAGGTTCAACGACTTGGCGATTTCCGTCAGGGCCTCAGAGCCACCACCCAGAATCACACCGCCACCGGCATAGACGATCGGGCGCTTGGCCGCCAGCAGCATTTCAGCAGCCTTGCGGATCTGCCCGGAGTGCCCACGGACGGCCGGGCTGTAGGAGCGCAGCTTGACCTTCTTCGGGTAGACGTACTCGAACTTTTCAGCCGGGTTGGTCATATCTTTTGGAATGTCGACCACGACCGGGCCTGGGCGACCGGATTGCGCCAGGTAGAACGCCTTTTTCAGAATCTCCGGGATCTCGGTGGGGTTCTTGATCATGAAGCTGTGCTTCACGATAGGCCGCGAGATACCGATCATGTCGGTTTCCTGGAAGGCATCGGTACCGACCATGGTGCTGGGCACCTGGCCAGACAGGATGACCATCGGGATCGAGTCCATGTAGGCCGTGGCGATGCCAGTGATGGCATTGGTCGCCCCCGGGCCGGACGTTACCAGCACCACGCCGGCCTTGCCGGTGGCGCGGGCGTAGCCGTCCGCCATATGGGTGGCCGCCTGCTCGTGACGAACCAGGATGTGCTCGACTTCCGGTTCTTTGAACAGCGCGTCATAGACATGCAGGAGAGCACCACCAGGGTACCCGTAGATGTGCTTAACGCCTTCGTCACGCAAGAAGCGGACGACCATCTCAGCGCCAGATAAAAGCTCCACGTTGTTCACCTCTAAAACGCCAGAATACCGCCCCAACCGGGCGGGTCTTAATAGGTTTACTGCCAAGCAGAGCATGAGCGAACGTCAGCACTGACTGAGCAAGTATTGGGAGCCCCCAGAGTGTTGCGGGGTTTTCCCACCCAGCGCGAGGTAACGCGTTGCGGGGTGTAACAGGTCGGCGCGGGTGTGCGCCTCATGATCTGCTCAGCGGGTCTGCTTCTGGCAGTCCCTCTAAAGCGGAGATTGGATTCTTGTGATTAAGCGCCTACAAGTCAAGAAAAATTATTGCCAATTTTTCCTCAAGATGAATTCCTGCCACCACTAAAAATCTCTTAAGCAGCAGAAATAATAAGATTTCCACAAAAAAGGGCCACAATCTGCGGCCCTTGAAGGAAAATTGGAAGAAATCAGGCTTTAGCAGCGATCAATTGGTCAAACACTGCCAGCAGCCGGCGCAGCTCCCGGCTTTGCTCGGGCCGGTCGGCAAACACGGTTTCGGCCATTACCAGAATGCCCGAGGCGTTGGGCAGCGGGTGGCCCAGCTCGATGATGATCTTCATGCGAGGCAGGAAAATCCATTGCATCCACTGCTCGAAGCTCAGGGTATCGACGGCGAACGGTACCGTGCTCTCCAGTGCCTCGTCACTCGGCGCTTCATCGCCCCACCAGCCCTGCACCTGCATTTCGCGCTCGATCAGCATCAGGTGATCAGCGATGTCGAGCACCCGCTGCTCGACTGTCACGAACTCACCCGCGCTTTCTGCCGCGCCAATGCAGCACCGGCACTGTCACCCTGCTTGTCGCGGGCCTGGGCAATGGTGTTCCACAACTCGGCCTGCAGGCTGGGGCGGCCATTGGCGTACGTCAGGGCGCGACGGGCCAGCTGCTCGGCTTGCGCCGCATCCCCCTGCGACAGACGCACCTGCGCCAGGCGGTAGAGCACCTGCGGCTCGCGCGGTGCAATGCGCTGCGCCCGCTCCAGGCTCGAGGCGGCGCCGTTGAAGTCGCCGCTGCCCTGCTGCGACTGGGCGGTGGTCAGCAAGGCCAGTACGGGGCCGTCCAACTGCTCGTCAGCCGAAAGCCCGCCACTGGTACTGCTGCGCGGGATGCCGGTCGGCGCGCTGCTGGCCTTGGGGGCGCTCATCGACGCGATGTCGAACGGCTCGTCGGCGATCGGGTTGGGGTCGGTGGCCACGGGCGCCGAGGCAGCCGGCTCCGAAGTGATCGGCCCTGCCGAAACAGGCCCGGTGCTGATGGGCGCTGCGCCGTTGGAGGCTGGGAAGGTCTGGATGCCGGAGGCACCCGCGCCCTGCGGGATCATCACGGTGACCCCGGAGTCTTCAGGCAGGGTTTGCGCTTGCGCGGTGCCCGCGTTGTAGCCGCCGGTCGGGCGTTTGGCCGTGACGCGTTCGCTATTGGATACGCGGGTACTGGAATCGACCACCGGGATATTGCCACGCGGGACGCTGGCGCACCCCTGGAGCACTGCCAGCGCCGTCACGGCAGGAAACAGCCACTTGTTCACGTCACACCTCTTCAATGCAGCCTGTGCTTAATTCATCCAGCCCTTGACCCAGTCCATGACCGACTCAGCCGGATTCTGCTCGCCGCCACAGGCCGCGCCGGCGGGCGGTTCGCTCCCGCGAATATACGGCATCTGCACCGCTCCCGGACAGCTGCTATCCGACCCCTGGCCGCTGTTGGGGTCGATCCACGCCTGCACCACGTTGTCGGGTTGGGGCATGTCCAGAGGCAGCGGGTCCGCCTTCTTCATGAAGCTGGTCCACACCTGCAGCGCACCCGTGGCACCTGTGAACGGGGTCTTGCCATTGTCGTCACGGCCCATCCATACCACCGCCAGCAGGTCCTGGCTGAAACCGGAGAACCAGCTGTCACGGGAATCGTTACTGGTACCGGTCTTGCCGGCCAGGGTCAGCGTGCGCGGCAGGGTGTTGTACACCGAGCGGCCAGTACCTTCGCGCATCACCCGCTGCATGGCGTTCTGCACCAGGTAGATGGCCGCCGGGTCGAAGGTTTGCTGGATCTGGAACGGGTAGCGCTTGAGCGGTTCGCCCTCAGCCGTGAGCACGCTGCGGATACCGCGCATTGGCGTGTTGAAGCCACCGTTGGCAATGGTCTGGTACATGGTCGCCACCTGCACCGGCGACATGCCGCCAGCGCCCAGCAGCATCGCGGGGAATGCTGGCCAGTCAACATCCACCCCGAGGCGACCGATGGTCTTGATCACGTTCGGCACGCCTACTTCCAGGCCAAGCTTGGCGGTGGACAGGTTGTAGGAGTTGGCCAGGCCCTGGTACAGGTAGATGGTGCCGTGTGGACGCCGGTCGTAGTTTTGTGGGCGCCATACCTGGCCGTTGGCGGCTTTGACCGAGAACGGCTCGTCCTGCACCCAGCTGGTGAGCGTGTACTTGCTGGGCTGCTCCAGCGCGGTGAGGTACACCGCCGGCTTGACCAGTGAGCCGATCGGGCGCACCGCATCGATCGCCCGGTTGAAGCCAGCGAAGCCCGCCTGGCGGCTGCCGATCATCGCCTGCACCTCACCGGTTTCCGGGTTGGTGACCACCATCGCCGACTCCACCTCATCGGCACCCTTGCGCCCGGCCAGGCGCTTGAAGGTCTCGTTCATCGAGGTTTCGGCCTTCATCTGCAGGATGGGGTCGAAGCTGGTGAAGATCCGCAGGCCTTCTTCGGTCAAGTCCTCATCGCGGTAATCCTGGCGCAACTGGCGCTTGACCAGGTCCAGGAAGGCCGGGAACGAGCTGTCGGCCAGGCTGCCGCGTGCGGTCACACCCAACGGCATCTTTTTCGCGGCATCCACTTCGGCCTGGCTGGCTACACCTTGTTCGGCAACCAGGTCGAGTACCAGGTTACGCCGGGCCAGTGCGCGGTCCGGGTAACGGCGCGGGTTGTAGTAGGACGGCCCTTTGACCATGCCGACCAGCAGCGCGATCTGGTGCAGCTTGAGCTCCGACAGCGGCTGGCTGAAGAAGAACTGGCTGGCCAGGCCAAACCCATGCACCGCACGCTGGCCGTCCTGGCCGACGAACACCTCGTTGAGGTAGGCCTCGAGGATTTCACGCTTGTCATAGTGCAGCTCAAGCAGCATGGCCATCATGGCTTCAGTGAGCTTGCGGCTCAGGCTGCGCTCGCTGGTGAGGTAGAAGTTTTTCACCAACTGCTGGGTGAGGGTACTGCCGCCCTGGCGCATCGAGCCGGACGAAGTATTGACCCACATGGCCCGGGCGATGGACTTGGGCGAGACACCGAAGTGGCTGTAGAAGTCGCGGTCCTCGGTGGCCACCAGGGTTTCGACCAGGTACTTGGGCACCTGGTCGATCTTGATCAGAATGCGGTCTTCGAGGTTTTTCGGGTAGATACCACCGATCATCAGCGGCTCCAGGCGCACCACGTCAACGGCCTTGCCGTTGGCGCCGGACAGGCCCGCCACATAGTCGCCGGAGAACCGCACCCGCACGAACTGTGCAGGCTCCATCCCCTCATAGAACTGGAAGCCACGGGTATTGAGGTCGACGGTGTTGCCGTTGACCGCTGCCGCGCCGGGGCCGTTGGCGGCACTTTCACGCCGGTAGCCCAGTGCATCGAGCTCGGTCAGGAAGTCGTCCTTGCTCAGCTTCTGCCCGGTGAATAGTTCCAGTGGCCGGGCATACACCTTGGCCGGGATCGTCCAGCGCTTGCCAGAAAACTTTTCCTGGACGACAGCATCGAGGTAAACCGCGAAGCCGGCGACGATCACCAGGGCCACCAGGCTGAGCTTCAAGGCCCAGCCCAGCCAGGCACGGGAGCGGCCGGTCGGGCGTTTTTGAGGGGTACGGGGATTTCGGGTTCGAGTCATGGCGGCGGATTATACGCACTTTACGGAGGCTGGGCAGACGGCCCGGCGGTAGGCAGGGACGGCACCATTGACCATAATGGCGCATTCGAATTCCCTGCCCCCGGAAGGATTGCCCGTGAGCCAAGCCCTGATCAATGCGCTGCAGAACCCCGCCCTGTACCCCCACCCCGTGGAGGGGTTCCAACTCATCGAGACGCATATCTCCTGGGTGCTGCTCACCGGCGAGTTCGCCTACAAGATCAAGAAGCCGATGAACTTCGGCTTTCTCGATTTCACCGGCCTGGACCAGCGCCAGCATTTTTGTAACGAAGAATTGCGCCTGAACCAGCGCCTGACCGAAGGCCTGTACCTGGACGTGCTGCCCATCACCGGCTCTGCCGAGGCCCCCCACCTGGGCGGGGAAGGCCAGGCTATCGAATATGCACTGAAAATGCGCCAGTTCCCCCAAGGCCAGATGCTGTCCACTCTGCAAGCCAATGGCGAACTGACCGCCGAACACATCGACCAGATGGCCCGTCAAATCGCAGAATTCCACCTGCAAGCCCCACGGGTACCGGTTGATCACCCACTGGGCACCCCAGACAGCGTCATGGCGCCCGTGGAACAGAACTTCGAGCAGATTCGCCCGTTCCTGAGTGACGCGGCCGACCTGCAGCAGCTTGACGCCTTGCAAGCCTGGGCGCGCAGCAGCTTTGATCGCTTGCACGGCCTGCTGGAGGAGCGCAAGGCCAATGGCTTCATCCGTGAGTGCCACGGCGATATCCACCTGGGCAATGCCACCTTGATCGACGGCAAGGTGGTGATTTTCGACTGCATCGAGTTCAACGAGCCCTTCCGCCTGACCGACGTCTATGCCGATACCGGTTTCCTGGCCATGGACCTTGAGGACCGTGGGCTCAAGAGCCTGGCGCGGCGCTTCATCAGCCAGTACCTGGAGCTGACCGGCGATTACGAAGGCCTGGAACTGCTTAATTTCTACAAAGCCTACCGTGCGCTGGTAAGGGCCAAGGTCGCCTTGTTCAGCATGCCTGCCGATGCCACCGGCGTGCAGCGCGCAACCACCCTGCGCACCTACCGCAATTACGCCAACCTGGCCGAAAGCTACAGCGCCATCCCTTCGCGCATGCTGGCCATCACCCACGGTGTATCGGCGGTGGGCAAAAGTCACGTCGCCATGCGCATGGTCGAAGCCCTCGGTGCCGTGCGTGTTCGCTCGGACGTAGAACGCAAGCGCCTGTTCGGTGAACAGCAGCAGGCGTCTACCGGCCAACTGAGCGCCGGCATCTATGATCAGGGGGCCAGTGCAGCCACCTATCAGCGCCTTCACCAGCTGGCCGCCACCATTCTGCGTGCAGGTTTCCCGGTAGTACTGGACGCCACCTACCTCAAGCGCGAACAACGCCAGGCTGCGGCAGAGGTGGCCAGCCAGACCGGCGTGCCGTTGCTGATCCTGGATTGCCAGGCCCCGGATGCGGTGATCGCCAGTTGGTTGCAACAGCGCCAGGCCGATGCCAGCGACCCGTCGGACGCCACCTTGGAGGTGATCAAGGCCCAGCAGGCCAGCCGCGAGCCGCTGGACGCCCAGGAAGCCGGGCACAGCATGCCCGTCGATACACAGGTTGGCAGCAGCATGGACCAGGTGATCGAGCAGATCCGCCAGCGCCTGCCAGGGCTCTAACCGCCCAATGCCCCTCGCCGGTACCGATGCCGGCGAGGCATCCCACGCAGCCTTGGCAAAAGGCCGCGCATTTTTCATCCCCCGCTACACTGCTCATTGACCTGCTCGCGATTTATCCACAGGACCCGTTCAGCCATCGCAAGGAGGCTTGATGAACGATGAGTTGCAGCACCTGAAAAACCTTGGCAAAACCTCTGCCCAATGGCTGCATGCAGCCGGCATCCACAGCGTATCCGACCTGCGCAGGCTCGGTGCAGTTGGCGCATATCAAGCGGTAAAGACACGAGGTTTTCGTGCATCCAAGGTGCTGCTGTACGCCATCGAGGGGGCTTTGCTGGACATGCACTGGAACGACCTGCCCCCTGAACGCAAGGAAGCCCTCAACCGCCAACTGGATGCCAAGGCCCCCGCACAAAAAAAAGCAAAATAATCGCAGAAAGGGGATTGACGCTGTAATGAGAATCGTTATGATTATCACAACTGGTCGCGAGACTGGTTGGATAACCTCAGAGCCCCTGGTTCGGACTCTCAGATTATCTCCTCATCAGGCTAATCACGGTTATTGACCCGGCACTTTGCCGGGTCTTTTTTTGCCCAGGATTTTTCAAAGCTGCCTACCCGGCAACGGATCAATCACCTACCGGGCAATGATCAGGGGATGCCCCCGCTCAGGATGCGCCTGCACCAGCACGTCGATCCCATATACCGCCTTCAATGCGGCCGGTGTCAGCACGGCCTGCGGCGTGGAGAATGCATGGCAGCGCCCCTGCTCCAACAACAGGATGCGGTCGCAGTAACGCGCCGCCAGGTTGAGGTCGTGCAGAATCACCAGCACTGCCGCCCCTTGGTCGGCGAAGCGGCGCACCGCATCCAGCGTGGTGTGCTGGTGCAAGGGATCGAGCATCGATGTGGGTTCATCGAGCAACAGGGTGGCGCCGTCCTGCCCCGGCCATAATTGCGCCAGCACCCGAGCAAGGTGCACCCGCTGGCGCTCGCCGCCCGACAGCGCCAGGTAGCTGCGATCGAGCAGGTGCAATGCATCTGCAGCCTGCAGCGCTGCCTCGACGATCTGCGCGTCTCGGCGCTGCCCGGTCGCGTGGGGCAGTCGCCCCATGGCCACCACTTCGTCCACCCTGAAGGCAAAGTCCAGGCTGGCGACCTGTGGCAACACGGCCAGCCGTTGTGCGCGAGCCTGCCCAGGCCAGTCGCCCAGCGCCCTTCCCTGCAAAGTCACGTGGCCACGGTCAGGCTGAAGTTCGCCGCACAGCACGCTCAGCAGGCTGCTCTTGCCGGCACCGTTGGGGCCGAGTACACCGACCACTTGCCCAGGCAGCAACTGCAGGTCAATGCCGTGCAACACCGGCTGGTTGCCCCGGCGCAGGTACAGGCCCTCGACTTGCAGCATCAGGTGCGCCCCCTAATCAGCAGAACCAGAAAAAACGGCGCACCGATAAAGGCGGTGACGATGCCGATGGGCAGTTCCGCTGGGGCGAGCAACAGCCGCGCAACAAGGTCGGCCAGCAGCATCAGCACACCGCCTGCCAGCAGTGAAGCGGGCAACACCACGCGGTGATCCGGCCCTGCCAGCAGCCGCACCAGGTGCGGCACAACCAACCCAACGAACCCGATCAGCCCCGCCGCAGCCACGGCTGCCCCGACGCCCAGCGCCGTACAGAACACCAGCTCGCGCTTCAGCCGCTCCACATCGATACCCAAATGGCGAGCCTCCGACTCACCCAGCAGCAATGCGTTGAGCGCCCCGGCCCGGCGCGGCAACCACGCCGCCACGGCGACAGCCACCAGCAGCAACGGCCACACCCGCTCGTAGCTGGCGCCATTGAGGCTACCAAGGTTCCAGAACGTCAGGGTGCGCAGGGTAGCGTCGTCTGCCAGGTAGCTGAACAGCCCCACGGCAGCCCCCCCGAGCGCCGTCATCGCGACGCCGGCCAGCAACATCGTGGCCACGCTGGTCTGACCGTCGCGTCGCCCTAGTCGATATACCAGTGCAGTGACGGCCAGCCCTCCCAGAAACGCACAGAGCGACAGCAGGTATGGGGCCAGCGCCTCTGGCATGCCCCCCAACCAACTGCCACCGACGATGGCCACCGCCGCCCCTACCGCAGCACCCGCCGCCACACCCACCAGCCCCGGGTCCGCCAACGGGTTGCGGAAAAGCCCCTGCATGGCGACCCCCGACAATGCCAGTACTGCACCTACTGCCAGGCCGAGCAGGGTACGCGGTACACGGATTTGCCCAAGGATCATCTGTGCTTGCTGCAAACCGTCCTCGGCGATAGGCAAACCCAGCAGGCGCAGGCCCGCGCGCAGGGTGTCCAGCAGGGGCAGGCTGACAGGCCCCAGCGCCAGGGACAGCCACACCGAGAGCAGGCACAGCCCGCCCAGGCAGACGAACAAGGTGCGGGGCCGAACACGCGGCCTCATGGGTTGGAGGGGGTTGGAGTTGCCGGGTAGAACGAGGTAGCCAATGCCTGCAGCGTGCTTGGCAGGCGCGGCCCCAACCCTCCCACGAGCAAGGTCGGGTCCAATGACACCAGGCGTTTCTCACGCACAGCGCGTGAAGCGGCCAGTGCCGGGTTTTCTTTCAGCAAGGCTTGTAGAGCCTGCTCATCGGCAAGCGCGCGATCGGAGAACACGATCACATCCGGGTCCAGGGCCGCCAGCGTTTCGTTGGAAAAGTTCTTGTAACCCTGGTGTTCTGCCAGGTTGCGCCCGCCCGCCTGAGTCAGTACCCAGTCCCCCGCAGTGCCTTGCCCTGCAACAAGCGGCTTGGCCCCGGCATGCCCGACCAACAGCAACACACCTGGTGCCGGCCGCTCGGCCTGGGCGTCACGCACCTGCGCGTGAAGGGCATCGAGCTGCTGACGGTAGTTTGCCGCCAAGGCCTGCGCCTGTGCCTGCGCACCCAGTAACTGGCCGAGCCGCGCGAGGTTCTGGTCCACCGCCTGTACCTCAGCCTTGCTTGAAAACAGCTCAACCTGCACACCGGCCTTGCGGATTTGCGTCAGCACCGGCGGCGGTCCCATTTCTTCGGTGCCCACCAGTACATCCGGGCGCAGGCTCAGGATGCCTTCAGCAGACAACTGCCGCTGATACCCTACACTCGGTAGCGCCTTCAACGACGGCGGGTGCTGGCTGGTGGTATCCACACCCACCAGGTGTGCCTCTCCGCCCAGTGCGCTGATCCACTCGCTCAAGGCCCCACCAGCGCTCACCCAGCGTTGGGGCAATTCAGCCGCCAGCCCATGGCCAGAAAGCACAAGGCCAGCGCACAGGGCGAGCGGAGCAAATAGAAAGCGCATCATCGGTTTCCTTTCAAAGGCTGGCCACACGCCTTGTAGCGCGGGGCATTACTGCGCACCATAGGCGGCCGGACGCAGTGAGAACGGGCCATTTGATAATGGTTCGCATTGAAGCGTCAAGCCACCTTCTGTATCACGAGCTTTTCGCCATGCATTACCTTTGCCCCTCCCAAGGCCTGGCCGAAGGCCAAAGCCGCGCTTTCAGCGTAGACGACCTGCTGTTGCTGGGTGTGCGACGACAAGGCCAGGTCTACCTGTACCGCAACAACTGCCCGCACCGGGGCATACCGCTCAACAGCCTCAAGGAGACCTTCCTCGATGACAGTGCCAGCCTTATCTATTGCACGCACCATGGCGCACTGTTTCTGATCGAAACCGGCGAATGCGTGGCCGGGCCCTGCGAGGGCGAGCAATTGCAAGCCCTGGGCTGCGTGGAAAACAGCCAGGGCATCTGGCTCAAGGTGTGAGCAGCACCGGCAGGCGCCGGTCGATGACAATGCCCTCGGCATCCAGGCGCGTGCCATAGGCCAGCACCTCCACCCCGGCGGCTACCGCCGCCTGCAGCGCTTCGGCGTAGGCTGCATCGATTTCCCGAGCCGGGCGCACCGCATCAATGCCGGTCAGGTTGACGCAATAAAACTGCACCGCCCGAATGCCTTGCCGTGCCAGGGTGGCCAGCTCGCGCAGATGCTTGGCACCCCGCTGGGTCACCGCGTCCGGGAACGCCGCCGTTGTACTGTCGGGGTAGCCCAGGGTGACGCTTTTCACTTCGACATAGGCCGGTGCGCCTTCAAACTCCAGGCGAAAGTCGATGCGGCTGCCCTCGTCGCCATAGGCCACTTCCCGGCGCAAGGCGGTGAACCCGGCCAGTTCCACGATGGTGCCTGCACGCAGGGCCTCTTCCACCAGCCCGTTGGCGCGTCCAGTGTTCACGCATGCCAGGCGGCCCTGGGGTGTTTCGCTGATTTCCCAGGTGCCTGGCAACTTGCGCTTGGGGTCGTTGGAGCGGCTGAACCACACCCGCCCACCTTCACCCATGCAATTGAGCATCGAGCCCGTGTTCGGGCAGTGGAGGGTCATCAGCTCGCCACTGGCTGTTTCGATATCCGCCAGAAACCGCTTGTAGCGGCGCAGCAGGCGGCCTTCTTCGAGTGCTGGAGAAAACCGCATCAGCCTTGCCAGCTCTGCAAGCCACGGGCGATTCGCTGCACGGCTTGTTCCAGACGCGCCAGGTTCTGGGTGTAGGCAAAGCGCACATGATGGCCGGCCAGGTGGCGACCAAAGTCCAGCCCCGGCGTGAAAGCGACGTGCTCGGTTTCCAGAAAATGCCGGCAGAAGGCGAATGCGTCCCCACCGAACGCACTGATGTCGGCGTACAGATAGAACGCGCCCTGGGGTTCAACGGCAATGCCGAAGCCCAATTCACGCAATGCCGGCAGCAGGTAATCCCGCCGGCGGGCAAACTCGGCGCGGCGCGTTTCGAAAATGGCCAGGGCTTCGGGTTCGAAACATGCCAGTGCCGCATGCTGAGCCATGCTGGGCGCACTGATGTAGAGGTTTTGCGCCAGTTTCTCGAGGTCGGCAACGGCCGCCGGCGGCGCCACCAGCCAGCCAAGGCGCCAGCCGGTCATACCGAAATATTTGGAAAAACTGTTCAGCACGAACGCCGAGTCATCCACCTCCAGCACGCTTGCGGCATCCATACCGTAGGTCAGGCCATGGTAAATCTCGTCCACCACCAGGTGCCCATGGCGCTCGCGTGTGGCACCGGCCAGGCTGGCCAGTTCGTCACGGCCCAGCACTGTACCCGTAGGGTTGGCAGGCGACGCCACCAGGGCGCCCACCGTGTTCTCGTCCCAATGCTGGTGCACCAGCCCCGCCGTCAACTGGTAGTTCACCTCTGGCCCCACGGGCACCAGCTGCGCCGCGCCCTCGACCAGGCGCAGAAAGTGGCGATTGCAGGGGTAGCCCGGGTCTGCCAGCAACCAGTGTTTGCCGGGGTCTACCAGCAAGCTGCTGGCCAGCAACAAAGCACCCGAACCGCCTGGGGTGATCAGGATGCGCTCGGGGTCGATGCTCAGGCCGTAACGCTGGCCATAGAAGCCGGCGATGGCCTGTCGCAGTGCGGGCAGGCCACGGGCCGCCGTGTAGCGGGTATGCCCCGCTGCCAGGGCCGCCTGGCCGGCCGCGACGATGGGGGCGGCCGTGGTGAAGTCCGGCTCGCCGATCTCCAGGTGGATCACATCATGGCCCTCTGCCTGCAGCTCGTTGGCCCGAGCCAGCAGCGCCATGACATGGAAGGGTTCGATGGCGCGGCTGCGCGCACTGTAGGGGTGAGCCATGTCCTTCTCTCAATTGCAGACTAAACTGCAGATTCTACCCCTGTGAACGATCGAACGTCCCGCTCGCGCGGCTGTCAGTAAGCAGGATCGGGCGGGGTAGCGCACCCCCGATGTATCTGGTAAGTTCGGCGGCTCGCAGTCGCAGGGCCGGCGGTCGCCGGAGACGGAGCATCCTGCGCATTGGATCAGATGAGTGAGAGGCGGTCTATTCATGTCCACCGTAGAAAAGCAAAAAACCGGTCAAACCATGTACGGTGTCGAGCCCTATAAAGAGACCAAAGGCGAAGAGTACATGGGCGAGCCCATGCGCATGCACTTCACCAAGATTCTCACTGGCTGGAAGCAGGAGCTGATGATCGGCGTCGACAAGACCGTCGACCATATGAAGGAAGAGGCAGCCAACTTCGCGGACCCTGCAGACCGTGCATCCCAGGAAGAGGAATTTGCCCTGGAACTGCGCAACCGCGACCGCGAGCGCAAGCTGATCAAGAAAATCGACAAGACCCTGCAAAAGATTCAGGACGAAGAGTACGGCTGGTGTGAATCCTGCGGCATCGAAATCGGCCTGCGCCGTCTCGAGGCCCGCCCGACCGCCGATCTGTGCTTCGACTGCAAGGAAATTGCCGAGAAGAAGGAAAAGACTGTCGGCAAAGGCTGACCGTCTTTTCATCCGAACAGGGCGCATCATGCGCCCTGTTTCATTTATATGCCCAGCCAGACCATGACCGACTCCCGATACATTGGGCGCTTCGCCCCAACGCCCAGTGGTTTTCTCCATTTCGGCTCGCTGGTGGCTGCCCTCGCCTCCTGGCTCGACGCACGTGCAGTCAACGGCCGCTGGCTGCTGCGCATGGAAGACACCGACCCCCCAAGGGAAATGCCCGGCGCCCGCGATGCCATCCTGCAGACCCTGGAGCGTTACGGCCTGGAGTGGGACGGCGAAGTGGTATTCCAGAGCGAGCGGCATGAGGCTTATGCCAATGTGGTTGACCGCCTGTTCAACATGGGGCTGGCGTATGCCTGCACCTGCTCGCGCAAGCAGCTGGAAGGCTACAACGGCATCTACCCGGGCTTTTGCCGTAACGCCGGGTACAGCCGCGAGGGCGCGGCCATCCGGCTGCGCGTACCCGAGCTGATCTACCGCTTCACCGACCGGGTACAAGGGCCGTTCCAGCAGCATCTGGGCCGTGAGGTGGGGGACTTCGTGATCCAGCGCCGTGATGGCTTGTACGCCTATCAACTGGCCGTGGTACTGGACGATGCCTGGCAGGGGGTGACCGACATCGTGCGCGGTGCCGACCTGCTCGACAACACCCCGCGCCAGCTTTACCTGCAAGAGTTGCTGGGCTTTTCGCAACCGCGCTACCTGCACATTCCGCTGATCGTGCAGCCGGATGGGCACAAGCTGGGCAAGTCGTACCGCTCGCCGCCATTGCAGGCCGAGCAGGCCACCCCGCTGTTGCTGCGGGCGCTGCGGGCACTGGGGCAAGAGGCGCCCCCTGAACTGCTGTTGGCCACACCGGCGCAGGTGTTGGCAGTGGCCCGCGAGCAATGGCGGCCGCAGGCAATCGCGCAGCGGACCACGGTGCCCGAAGCGGATTTACACTAGCCGGCCATGTGGTTCCGCGGGGGCGGGCTCGCCCGCGACCGGCCCGCCACACGCAAGCCACACAGAAATAAAAAGCCCAGCAAATTCAAACCCTTGGCTAACACCATCGATTCCCGCTAGCATCCGCCCAGCCATTTGCGCCAATAATAGGTTCACGCCCTCAGCGCCCAACCCTCGAGGCCAGCATGTACATCTATCGTTTGGTCCTGCTTCTGGTCGTGGGGATCTACCTGTTCTCCCCGGCCATCATGGACTGGTGGATCGAACCGACCGGAGCCTGGTACCGCCCCTACCTGCTCTGGCTGATCCTGATCGTCGTCACCTTCATCCTGCAGAGCCAACGAGATGCCGATGAGCTTTAGCCTCACCCAGATGATCCTGATCAGCGCCGGCTACCTCATGGTGCTGTTCGGCGTGGCCTGGGTCAGCGAGCGGGGGCTGATCCCGCGCTCGATCATCCGCCATCCACTGACCTACACCCTGTCGCTGGGCGTCTACGCCAGCGCCTGGGCGTTCTACGGTTCGGTGGGGCTCGCCTACCAATACGGTTATGGTTTTCTGGCCTGTTACCTGGGGGTTTCGGGGGCATTCCTGCTGGCGCCTGTGCTGCTGTACCCGATTCTGAAGATCACCCGCACCTACCAGCTGTCTTCGCTGGCCGACCTGCTGGCGTTTCGTTTCCGCAGTACCTGGGCGGGCGCCCTCACCACCGTCATCATGCTGATCGGCGTACTGCCATTGCTGGCCCTGCAGATCCAGGCGGTGGCGGACTCCATCAGTATCCTCACGGGTGAACCGGTCAAGGCCAGGGTAGCCCTGGCATTCTGTGCATTGATCACCTTGTTCACCATCTTTTTCGGCTCACGGCACATTGCCACCCGCGAAAAGCACGAAGGCCTGGTGTTCGCCATCGCCTTCGAGTCGGTGATCAAGCTGCTGGCCCTGGGCGGTATCGGCCTGTACGCCCTGTATGGCGTGTTCGGTGGCCCGCACGGGCTGGAAGTGTGGCTGCTGCAGAACCAGACGGCCCTGGCCGCCCTGCACACACCGCTGCAGGAAGGCCCATGGCGCACCCTGCTGCTGGTGTTCTTCGCCTCGGCCATCGTCATGCCGCACATGTACCACATGGCGTTTACTGAAAACCTCAACCCGCGCTCGCTGGTCAGTGCCAGCTGGGGCCTGCCCCTGTTCCTGCTGCTGATGAGCCTGGCGGTGCCACTGGTGCTGTGGGCCGGGCTGCGCCTGGGGGCCAGTACCAACCCGGAATACTTCACCCTGGGGCTAGGCATTGCTGCCAATAACCAGGCCCTGGCGTTGCTGGCCTATGTGGGCGGGTTGTCGGCGGCCAGTGGCCTGATCATCGTCACGACCCTGGCGCTGTCGGGTATGGCCCTCAACCACCTCGTACTGCCGCTGTACCAGCCGCCGGCCGAGGGCAACATCTACCGCTGGTTGAAGTGGACTCGCCGGGCGCTGATCGTTGCCATCATCACCGCCGGCTTCATGTTCTACCTCACCCAGAGCAACCACCAGAGCCTGGCCAACCTCGGCATCGTCGCCTTCGTCGCCACCTTGCAGTTCCTGCCAGGCGTGCTCTCGGTGCTGTACTGGCCTACGGCCAACCGTCGCGGGTTCATTGCCGGGCTGCTGGCCGGCACCCTGGTATGGATGGGCACCATGCTGTTACCGCTGCTGGGTAACCTGCAAGGCTTCTACATCCCGCTGCTGGACATGATCTACGTACTGGATGACACCAGTTGGCACATGGCCGCCATCGCTTCGCTGGCCGCCAACGTGCTGCTGTTCACCCTGATCTCGCTGTTCACCAACGCCAGTAACGAGGAGATGGGCGCGGCCGAAGCCTGCGCCGTGGACAACGTACGCCGCCCTCAGCGCCGCGAGCTGCACGCCGCCTCCCCGCAGGAATTCGCCACCCAGCTGGCCAAACCCCTGGGTGCCAAGGCCGCGCAAAAAGAGGTGGAGCAGGCGTTGCGCGACCTGTACCTGCCGTTCGACGAGCGCCGCCCGTATGCGCTGCGCCGTTTGCGCGATCGCATCGAGGCCAACCTGTCAGGCCTGATGGGGCCGAGCGTGGCGCAGGACATGGTCGAGACGTTCCTGCCCTACAAGTCCGGTAACGATAACTACGTGACCGAGGACATCCACTTCATCGAAAGCCGGCTCGAGGACTACCACTCACGCCTCACCGGCCTTGCCGCCGAACTCGACGCCCTGCGCCGCTACCATCGCCAGACCTTGCAAGAGCTGCCCATGGGTGTTTGCTCGCTGGCCAAGGACCAGGAGATCCTGATGTGGAACAAGGCCATGGAGGAGCTGACCGGCATCGCCGCCAAGCATGTGGTGGGTTCGCGCCTGATCACCATCGACGAACCCTGGCGCGGGTTGCTGCTGGGCTTCATCAACGTCCCCGACGAACACCTGCACAAGCAGCGCCTGGCCCTCGATGGCCAACCGCGCTGGCTGAACCTGCACAAAGCTGCCATCGACGAGCCGCTGGCCCCGGGTAACAGCGGCCTGGTGCTGCTGGTGGAAGACCTCACCGACACCCAGGCGCTGGAGGACAAGCTGGTGCACTCCGAGCGCCTGGCCAGCATCGGCCGCCTGGCGGCGGGTGTGGCGCACGAAATCGGCAACCCCATCACTGGCATTGCCTGCCTCGCCCAGAACCTGCGCGAAGAGCGCGAAGGCGACGGCGAAATCATCGAGTTGTCCAGCCAGATCCTTGAACAGACCAAGCGTGTCTCGCGCATCGTGCAGTTGCTGATGAGCTTTGCCCATGCGGGCGGCAGCCACCAGAACAGCGAGGAGCCCGTGTGCCTGGCGGAGGTGGCGCAGGACGCCATTGGCCTGCTGGCCCTGAACCGGCGCAATTTCGAGGTGCAGTTCTTCAACCTGTGCGACCCGGACCACTGGGCCGAAGGCGACCCACAGCGCCTGGCGCAGGTACTGATCAACCTGCTGTCCAACGCCCGTGATGCTTCGCCGCCCGGCAGCGCCGTGCGGGTGCGCAGTACCGCGTGCGAGCACACCGTTGACCTGATCGTCGAAGACGAAGGCAGCGGTATCCCGAAGAACATCATGGACCGCCTCTTCGAACCGTTCTTCACCACCAAGGACCCGGGCGAGGGAACCGGACTGGGGCTCGCGCTGGTCTATTCCATCGTGGAAGAGCATTATGGACAAATTACCATCGACAGCCCGGCCGACACCGAACGGCAACGTGGCACACGGATCCGCGTGACCCTGCCCCGGCATGTCGTAGCGACGTCCCCTGACATTCGAGACCGTCGAGAGAATTGAATCAATGCCGCATATTCTGATCGTCGAAGACGAAACCATCATCCGCTCGGCCCTGCGTCGCCTGCTTGAGCGGAACCAGTACCAGGTCAGCGAAGCCGGCTCGGTGCAGGAAGCCCAGGAACGCTTCAGCATTGCCACCTTCGACCTGATCGTCAGCGACCTGCGCCTGCCCGGCGCCCCTGGCACGGAGCTGATCAAGCTTGGGCAGGGTACCCCGGTACTGATCATGACCAGCTACGCCAGCCTGCGCTCGGCCGTGGATTCGATGAAGATGGGTGCGGTTGACTATATCGCCAAGCCGTTCGATCACGACGAAATGCTCCAGGCCGTAGCACGCATCCTGCGCGACCGGCAGAACGCCCCGGCACCTGCGCCGGTGGCTGAGCCACGGCCCGCGGCCGGCAAGGCGGCGGCCGCAGACAAGAGCGCAGCGGCCTCGGCCAATGGCGAGATCGGCATCATCGGCTCGTGCCCGCCGATGCAGGACATGTTCAGCAAGATCCGCAAGGTGGCACCCACCGATTCCAATGTACTGATCCAAGGTGAATCGGGTACCGGCAAAGAGCTCGTTGCCCGCGCCCTGCACAACCTGTCGCGCCGCGCCAAGGCACCGATGATTTCGGTGAACTGCGCCGCCATCCCCGAAACGTTGATCGAGTCCGAGCTGTTCGGCCACGAAAAAGGCGCGTTCACTGGCGCCAGCGCCGGCCGGGCTGGCCTGGTAGAAGCGGCGGACGGCGGCACACTGTTCCTTGACGAAATCGGCGAGCTGCCCCTGGAAGCCCAAGCCCGCCTGCTGCGGGTGCTGCAAGAAGGTGAAATTCGCCGGGTGGGTTCTGTGCAATCGCAGAAGGTGGACGTTCGCCTTATCGCCGCCACGCACCGTGACCTGAAGAACCTGGCCAAGGCCGGCCAGTTCCGTGAAGACCTTTATTACCGCCTGCACGTTATCGCCCTGAAGCTGCCGGCCCTGCGCGAGCGCGGCAGCGATGTGAACGAAATCGCCAGTGCCTTCCTGGCACGGCAAAGTGCCCGTATTGGCCGTGACGACCTGCAGTTCTCGCCAGAGGCCGAGCAAGCCATCCGTCATTACAGCTGGCCGGGCAACGTGCGGGAGCTGGAAAACGCGGTCGAGCGGGCGGTGATCCTCAGCGAGAGCCCGGAGATCTCCGCAGAGCTGCTGGGCATCGACATCGAGTTGAGCGATCTTGAAGAAGATGAACTGCTGGACAACGCACTGACCGTCGCCAGCGCCGGCAATGCCAGCCATGAGCCTACCGAGGACTTGTCATTGGAAGACTACTTCCAGCATTTCGTGCTGGAGCACCAGGACCACATGACCGAAACCGAGCTGGCACGCAAGCTTGGTGTCAGCCGCAAGTGCCTGTGGGAACGCCGCCAGCGCCTGGGCATTCCGCGGCGCAAGAGCAACGCAACCAGCGAGTGACCCCATCACCGCGGGTGCCTGCCGGGTATGCTCCCCGATAGGCACTCGCGACTTTCCCCCCTGCAGGTCCCTTCCCCACACTACCCACCGTAAAAATCTGTTACCTACCCCCTGCCGACGTAACAGTAACGAGGCGTTCGGTAACGAAATTTCTACATTTCACCCGCCCCCGCTCCCCGCGAAAAACCCCAAACCCCCGTATTTACTGGCGCTGCCAAAGTTGGCACGGCTCCTGCTATATGCTTAGTACAAAAACAATAACAAGCACTGCAACCCACAATAAGAACAAGACGAAACGGCTCACGCACAATAAGAACAAGACGGCGGAGGCGCAGCTAACTGATTCTTTTGGAGAGGATGGATGTTTGGGGCTTGCCCCACGATCAGGCAGAGAACAACAAAAACTGCACTAAAAAGCAGCGCCTGAACTGATTGGATCGACAGATCAACATGGCATCAGCGACCAAAGCAATCCGTTTGCTCTTTACCCCTGGTTTGGGGGTGGTCCACAAGCTTCGAGCTTGATGGCAGGGCACTCAACAAAAACAAGAAGCCCGTACAAAAACAATAAGAGCACGCAACGACTTCTTGGGGAGCTTAGGCTCCCCTTGTCGTTTCTACCCTTCTGGCAGGCATTCTGCGACCGCCTACACCATCCCGTCAGTAAATGCTAGAATCCCCGCCCATCATGCGGCCATTCTCTTATCCTTGGCCGAACATTCCTTCAAACAGTGCATCCCATGCTGAAGAAGCTGTTCCAGTCGTTCCGCCCGCCCGTGACGGGCCAGCATCACAGGCGCACCACGCCTGAGGTGATCAACAAGAGCCAGCATTCGCTGCAGCGCCACCAGTTCAGTCGCCACGCGGTCAATATCGTGGAGCGCCTGCAAAGCGCCGGCTACCAGGCTTACCTGGTGGGTGGCTGTGTCCGCGACCTGATGCTAGGCATCACACCCAAAGACTTCGACGTCGCTACCAGCGCCACGCCCGAGCAGGTGCGGGCCGAGTTCCGCAATGCGCGCATCATCGGCCGGCGTTTTAAATTGGTTCACGTGCACTTTGGCCGTGAAATCATCGAGGTCGCCACGTTCCGTGCGCCGCACTCCGAGGACGACCAGAGTGACAGCCACCGTTCGTCGCATAATGCCAACGGCCGCATTCTGCGCGACAACGTATACGGCACCCTGGAGGAAGACGCGCAGCGCCGCGACTTCACCATCAATGCCTTGTACTACGACCCGGTCAGCGAGCGCATCCTGGACTACGCCAACGGCGTGCACGATGTGCGCAATCGCCTGTTGCGCCTGATCGGCGACCCCACCCATCGCTACCAGGAAGACCCTGTACGCATGCTGCGTGCTGTGCGCTTCGCAGCCAAGCTCGACTTCGGCATCGAAAAACATACCGTGCAGCCTATCCGCGAACTGGCTCCGCTGCTGCGGGAAATCCCGCCAGCGCGCCTGTTCGAAGAAAGCCTGAAGCTGTTCCTGTCCGGCCACGGCGCGCTCGCCTTTGAAATGCTGGTAGATCTGCAGCTTTTCGAGCCGCTGTTCCCCGCCAGCGCGCATGCCTTGGACGAACGCCCCACCTACACCCACACGCTGATCAGCCAGGCACTCAACAATACCGACCTGCGCGTCAAACAAGGCAAACCGGTCACCCCGGCGTTCCTGTTCGCCGCGCTGTTGTGGCCTGCCCTACCAGCCCGTGTACTGCACCTGCAAAGCCAGGGTGTGCCGCCTATTCCGGCCATGAACGGCGCGGCCCACGACCTGATCGCCGAGCAGTGCGCGCGCATTGCCATCCCCAAGCGCTTCACCCTGCCTATTCGCGAAATCTGGGACATGCAGGAGCGCCTGCCGCGACGCAGTGGCAAGCGTGCCGACATGCTGCTGGACAACCCGCGCTTCCGCGCCGGTTACGACTTCCTGCTGCTGCGGGAAAGTGCCGGTGAAGAAACCGACGAGCTCGGCCAGTGGTGGACTGACTACCAGGACGCCAACGACAGCGAACGTCGCGACATGATCCGAGACCTTGGCAGCCGGGACGAAGCCGGCGGTACGCGCAAACGCAAACGTAGCGGCAGCAAACGCAAGCGTGGTGGCGAAGAGGCATTCGAGTGACAGTTCGCGCCTACATCGGCCTGGGCAGTAACCTGGACGCACCCGCACACCAGTTGCGCAGTGCGTTGCAGGCACTTGGCGAGATCGCGACAAGCCGCCTGGTCTCGGCCTCGGCGTTGTACACCAGCGACTCCTTGCTGCCCGGCCAGCCGCGTTACACCAACGCCGTTGCCGCGCTGGACACCGCCCTGGCGCCCCTGGCCCTGCTCGATGCGTTGCAGGCCATCGAGAACGACCAGGGCCGCGTACGCAAGGAACGCTGGGGCCCGCGTACGCTGGACCTGGATATCCTGCTGTTCGGCGACCAGGTGCTCGACCTGCCGCGCCTGCAAGTACCCCACTACCATATGCATGCACGGCCTTTCGTGCTGTACCCCTTGGCTGAGCTGGTACCCGCCGATTTTCAGCTGGCCGATGGCCGCCGCCTCGCACAACTGCTTGAGGCGTGCCCGTACGCGGGGCTGGAACGCCTGTAACCAGTGCCCTTCGCCGCCCATACGCGGCCCGGTAACGCCAGTAACACCCTGATCGTAACAATGCGGTAACAGGGTGATTGACTTCCCCCACCTCGCTCACGACTATAGGCGTCCCGTGTGGCACCCTGATGCCGCGCACCCGTATAAACCCGTATCTAGGCCCGGACGGACCTGTGCCCGAACATCACACGCGATGATGTGCCGCTCCGGAAAATGACTACACAGGTTGAACGCAGTCGTTTCCTACAGCGCCTGAACGAGGAATTTTCTACATGCCTGAAGTAACCCTTTCCACCCTCAATGGCCTCAAAGCCAAGGGTGAAAAAATCACCATGCTGACCTGCTACGACGCGACGTTCGCCAAGGCCGCCAGCCAGGCCGGTGTCGAAGTGCTGCTGGTGGGCGACTCCCTTGGCATGGTCCTGCAAGGCCACGACAGCACCCTGCCGGTCAGCACCGCAGACATGGCCTACCACACAGCCTGCGTGAAACGGGGCAACCACGGCGCGCTGATCCTTGCCGACCTTCCGTTCATGGCACATGCCACTCCGGAAGCGGCCTTTACCAACAGCGCCGCCCTGATGCAGGCAGGTGCACATATGGTCAAGATCGAGGGCGCCGCATGGTTGGCCGAAACCATCACCCAGCTGGCCCAACGGGGCGTGCCGGTGTGCGCCCACCTGGGCCTGACGCCGCAGACCGTCAACGTTCTGGGCGGCTACAAGGTGCAAGGCCGTGAGGAAGCCCAGGCGGCCCAGCTGCGGGCCGATGCCAAAGCCCTGGAGCAGGCAGGCGCCGCCATGCTGTTGCTTGAGTGCGTGCCCAGCGAACTGGCTGCGCAGATCACCCAGGCCGCCGGCGTGCCGGTTATCGGCATTGGTGCGGGCAGCGCCACTGACGGGCAGGTGCTGGTGCTGCACGATATGCTGGGGTTGTCGCTCAGTGGCCGGGTGGCCAGGTTCGTTAAAAACTTCATGCACGGCCAGCCAGATATCGACAGCGCCCTTGCAGCCTATGTGCAGGCAGTCAAACAGGTCAGCTTCCCAGCCAGCGAACACGGGTTCAGCGCATGAATACAGTCAAGACCGTTCGCGAACTGCGCGCAGCCGTGGCCAGGGCCCGCAGCGAAGGCAAGCGTGTCGGGTTCGTGCCCACCATGGGCAACCTGCACAGCGGCCACGCCGCGCTGGTGGTAAAGGCCGCGCAGTGCGCCGATTTCGTGGTGGCGAGCATCTTCGTCAACCCGCTGCAATTCGGCGCCAATGAAGACCTGGACACGTACCCGCGCACCTTGGCTGCAGACCAGCAGCTGCTGGTGGAATCGGGTTGCAACCTGCTGTTCGCCCCAGCCGTTCAGGAGATGTACCCCGACGGCGCCAGCGTGCAGACCCGGGTCAGCGTACCGCAGCTGTCCGAAGGCCTGTGCGGCGCCAGCCGGCCAGGCCACTTCGAAGGTGTGGCCACCGTGGTCAGCAAGCTGTTCAACATGGTGCAGCCGGACCTCGCTGTTTTCGGCGAAAAGGACTACCAGCAGTTGGCGGTGATACGCGCCATGGTCCGCGACCTGAACATGCCCATCCAGATCATCGGCCAGCCAACCGTACGCGCCGAGGATGGCCTGGCACTGTCCTCACGCAATGGCTACCTCACGCCGGAGCAGCGGGCTCAAGCCCCCGCCCTGTACCGTATTCTGCAGCACCTGGGCGCGGCCATCGCGCGTGGGCAGCGCGATTTCGCGACGCTGACAGCCGACGGGCAAGCGCAATTGAACGCGGCCGGCCTGCGGCCGGACTACCTGGAAGTGCGTCATGCCGTGAGCCTGCGCCCGGCGCTGCCCGATGACCGCGACCTGGTGCTGATCGCCGCCGCTTACCTGGGCACCACCCGGCTGATCGATAATCTCTACCTGCATGTTGAAGACAAAACCGCGTAGGTGTCTTTTCGGATTGGCCTTACACCTGGGTAAGGCCTTTCCTACAGCCGCCCTGACGCGCTGCCGGCCCTGCAAAAGCTTCATCCAAATCCCCCGGTGATACCCATTCCCAGCGCGAGGCCTTTGCCTATAATGGTGCCAGTCTGAACGCGGCAATGACTGCCGTGTCCAAGGCAACACAATGCACAAGGGACCCCGCGCAATGGCGTATTACCGTAACCCACACGATGTCACGGCCCTGCCCGCCTGGCAGGCGCTTCAGCAACACCGCGATGCCATGCAAGGTTTCAGCATGCGTGAGGCATTCGCCGCCGATCCCCAGCGTTTCGAGCAGTTTTCCCTGAGCTCCTGTGGCCTGTTCCTGGACTACTCGAAAAACCTGATCACCGAGCAAACCCGCGACCTGCTGGTGAACCTGGCCAAGGAAGTGGGCCTGCAGGACGCCATCACCTCGATGTTCAATGGCGAGATCATCAACGCATCCGAAGGCCGCCCGGTGTTGCACACCGCACTGCGCCGCCCGGTCGGCGACAAGCTGAGCGTCAACGGCGTGAACGTCATGCCGGAAGTGCACAAAGTGCTCAACCAGATCACCGAACTGGTCGGCCGCATCCACGACGGCCTGTGGCGCGGCTACAGCGAAAAACCGATCACCGATGTGGTCAACATCGGTATCGGTGGCTCCTTCCTCGGCCCGGAGCTGGTGTCCGAAGCGTTGCTGCCCTACGCCCAGCGGGGGGTACGCTGCCATTACCTGGCCAATATCGACGGCAGCGAATTCCACGAGCTGTCGGCCAGCCTGCGTGCCGAAACCACCCTGTTCATCGTCTCGTCCAAGTCGTTCAACACGCTGGAAACCTTGAAAAACGCCATGGCGGCGCGTACTTGGTACCTGGCCCAGGGCGGCTCGGAAGCCGAGCTCTACCGCCACTTCATCGCCGTATCCAGCAACAAGGCTGCGGCCGTGGCCTTCGGTATCCGGGAAGAAAACATCTTCCCGATGTGGGACTGGGTGGGTGGGCGTTATTCCCTGTGGTCGGCCATCGGCCTGCCCATTGCACTGGCCATCGGCACTGCCAACTTCAAGGAACTGCTGTCTGGCGCCTACACCATGGACCAGCATTTCCAGACCGCGCCGTTCGAGAAGAACATGCCGGTGCTGCTGGCCTTGCTTGGCGTTTGGTACGGCAACTTCTGGGGCGCCAGCAGCCACGCGATCCTGCCCTACGACCACTACCTGCGTAATATCACCAAGCACCTGCAGCAGCTGGACATGGAGTCCAACGGCAAGAGCGTGCTGCAGGATGGCTCACCGGTGAAGACCGAAACCGGCCCGGTGATCTGGGGGGGTGTGGGCTGCAACGGCCAGCATGCCTATCACCAGTTGCTGCACCAGGGCACCCACTTGATCCCCGCCGATTTCATTGTCCCGGTGGTGAGCTTCAACCCGGTCGCCGACCATCATCAATGGCTTTACGCCAACTGCCTGTCCCAGAGCCAGGCCCTGATGCTCGGCAAAACCCGTGAAGAAGCCGAAGCAGAACTGCGAGCCAAGGGCATGGACGAAGCAGACATCGCCAAACTGGCGCCGCACAAGGTCATCCCGGGCAACCGCCCAAGCAACACGTTGGTGGTCGAACGCATCAGCCCTCGCCGCCTGGGTGCGCTGGTAGCCATGTACGAGCACAAGGTGTTCGTGCAGAGCGTGGTCTGGGGTATCAACGCCTTCGACCAGTGGGGCGTGGAGCTGGGTAAAGAGTTGGGCAAGGGTGTTTACGAGCGCCTGGTCGGCAGCACTGAAACCACCGCTGACGATGGCTCCACTCAGGGCCTGATCAACTACTTCCGCGGCCGCCATCGCGGCTAGTCCCTACCTGTTCCCACCGGTGCCCCACAGGCTTTTGTAGCTGTGTGTTGCAACCGGTGGGAGCAGGTTGAACACCCCCTTCCACTACACTGTCTTATCGAATAGCCGTTGCCGTCCATCGCCCCTTACAAGAGCAGGACCACCGCCATGTTCGATCTGCGCAAATACCCGCAAGCCCTGGCCGTCAGCCAGGCAGCCGCTTTATCCCCAGACGACTACCGCCGCCTCTACCGCCAGTCGGTCGACGACCCAGACACCTTCTGGGCCGAACAAGCCAAGCGCCTGCACTGGATCAAACCCTGGCAGCAGGTGCAGCAGTGTGACCTGAACACGGGCGATGCCCGCTGGTTTGCAGGCGGCCAGCTCAACGTCAGCTACAACTGCATTGATCGCCACCTGGCCCAGCGCGGGGATCAGACTGCCCTGCTGTGGGAGGGTGACGACCCGGCCGATGCCAAGGCCATCACCTACCGCGAACTGCACCTGCACGTGTGCCGCCTGGCCAATGCCTTGAAAGCGCGCGGCGTGAAAAAGGGCGACCGCATCTGCATCTACATGCCCATGATCCCTGAGGCGGCCTTTGCCATGCTGGCCTGTACGCGCATCGGCGCAGTGCATTCGGTGGTATTCGGCGGCTTTTCCCCGGATGCATTGCGTGACCGTATTCTGGATGCCGACTGCCGTACCGTCATCACCGCCGACGAAGGCGTGCGCGGTAGCAAACGCATCCCCCTCAAACAGAACGTCGACAAGGCCCTGGCCAGCTGCCCCGGCGTAAGCACAGTGGTTGTGGTACAGCGCACGGGCGGCGAGGTTGACTGGAGCGAGGGCCGCGACCTCTGGTACCACCAGGCTACCGAGCACGCCGGTGACCACTGCCAGCCCGAAGCCATGGATGCGGAGGACCCATTGTTCATCCTCTACACCTCCGGCAGCACGGGTAAACCCAAGGGTGTACTGCATACCACCGCCGGTTATCTGCTGCAGGCGGCCCTGACCTTCAAGGTGGTGTTCGACTACCGCGACGGCGATGTGTTCTGGTGCACGGCCGATGTGGGCTGGGTGACCGGTCACAGCTACATTGTCTATGGCCCACTGGCCAACGGTGCCATTTCGCTGATGTATGAAGGCGTGCCCAACTACCCGGACAGCTCACGGTTCTGGCAGGTGGTGGACAAGCACCAGGTGAATATCTTCTATACCGCGCCTACGGCCTTGCGCGCCCTGATGCGCGAAGGCTCAGCGCCATTGCAAGGCACCTCACGCCAGAGCCTGCGGCTGCTGGGTACCGTTGGCGAGCCGATCAACCCGGAGGCTTGGCAGTGGTACTTCGAGGAAGTCGGGCAGCAGCGCTGCCCCATCGTCGACACGTGGTGGCAAACCGAGACCGGCGGCATCATGCTTACCCCGCTGCCCGGCAACCCCACCCTCAAACCGGGTTGCGCCACCCAGCCCATGTTCGGCGTGCAACCTGTGCTGCTGGATGAGCAGGGCCAGGTCATCGAAGGGCCCGGGGCGGGCCTGCTGGTCATCAAGGCCAGCTGGCCGGCGCAAATCCGCAGCGTCTACGGCGACCACACACGCATGGTCGAGACCTACTTCAAACCGATGCCGGGTTACTACTTCACCGGCGACGGCGCCCGCCGCGACGCCGACGGTGACTACTGGATCACCGGGCGCATCGATGATGTGATCAACGTCTCGGGGCACCGCATCGGCACCGCCGAGGTGGAGAGCGCGCTGGTGCTGCATGACAGCGTTGCCGAAGCCGCCGTGGTCGGCTACCCCCATGACCTCAAGGGCCAGGGCGTTTATGCCTTCGTCACTACCATGAACGGGGTTACACCGGGTGATGCATTGAAGGCAGAACTGCTGGCATTGGTCAGCAAGGAGATCGGCAGCTTCGCACGGCCCGAATTGATCCAGTGGGCACCCGCACTGCCCAAGACCCGCTCGGGCAAGATCATGCGGCGTATACTGCGCAAGATCGCCTGCAACGAACTGGATAGCCTGGGGGATACCTCCACCCTGGCCGACCCAGGCGTGGTACAGGGCTTGATCGACACCCGTCTCAATCAGTAACCGGCGGCCACCTGGCCGCCCTGCACCCCAGATCGCCATGGAAGCCCTACGCCGCCGCATTGAAAAACAGGTCATGAGCCTTACCGGGCTGGCTTTGGGCCAGCTCGACCTGGAGTCACCCAAGGGCGACCCTGGCCTGTTCGGCCCCCACAGCCTCTGCTGGCGGGTGCATGGCGACTTCCCGAGCATGCTGGTGGGCGGCATCAGCGCCCTGATGCTGCAATTGCTGCACCCTCTGGCGCTGGCCGGCGTGTGGGACCATTCCAATTTCCGTCATGACCTGCTGGGCCGGCTGCGGCGCACCAGCCAGTTCATCTCTGGCACTACGTTCGGCGCCACCGCCGATGCCGAATGGCTGATAGAGAAGGTGCGCCAGATTCACCTGCAGGTCACCGGCCATGCGCCTGATGGCCGCCCTTACGCCGCCAGCGACCCACAATTGCTGACCTGGGTGCACGTGGCCGAAGTGAGCAGCTTTCTGGCGGCGCACCTGCGCTACCGCGACCCGCACCTGTCAGTTGCTGACCAGGACGCGTACTACGGCGAAATCGCACTGGTCGCGGAGCGCCTAGGGGCCCGCGACGTACCACGCACCTGCCGGCAGGTGGAGGATTATCTCCAGCATATGCGCCCTCAGCTCAGCTGCGATGCACGCAGCCACGAGGTGGTCCGCATCCTGCTCGATGCCCCAGCCCCTAGCCGCCTGGCGCAACCGGTGGGCAAACTGATGCTGCACGCCGGCATCGACCTGATGCCTGCCTGGGCGCAGCAATTATTGGGCCTGGAGCACGGCCCCCTGCAGCAGCGCATGATCCGGCTGGGCCTGCAACGCACCGCGCCAGTGCTGCGCTGGGCGATGCGCGATGGCTCGGCCCACCGCGCCCGCAGGCGCATGGGCATTGAGTAAGCGCTGCCGCCCGCTCAGCGGAACTGATTTAACGTGCCATACTCCAACCACCCCCTGCCCGCACAGACGAAGCGATACATGTACAAAGGATTGATGCGCGCCGCTGGCGCACTGCTGGCCTTGGTCGCCCTCTACAGCCTGCTCGGCTTCTTCATCCTCCCCGGTGTAGCCCTGCGTATCGCCAATCAACAACTGGCCCAGTACGCCACCGTACCAGCGCACCTGCAACGGCTCGAATTCAACCCGTTCAGCCTGGAACTTACCCTGTGGGGCCTGCAGATCGGTGAACCGGGCAAGGAACAGCTGGCCTTCGAGAAGCTCTACGCCAACCTGTCACTGGACAGCCTGTGGACCGGCGCCCTGCACCTGGAGGCAGTGGAACTGGCCAAGCTGCGCAACGAGGTGCTGTTCGCCAAGGACGGCACGCTCAACCTGGCGCGCCTGTTCAAGCTCCCCGCCGGCGACGCCAAGGCAGATGAGCCACCGGGCAAGCCGTTCCCCCTGCGTATTGGCAGCATCAAGCTTGAACAAGGCTACCTGCGCTTCGAGGACCAGCGCCCAAGCGAGCCCATCGAGTTTCTCTACGACAACATGAACCTGGAGCTGAAGAACCTCAGCACCCTGCCCGACGACAATGCCGACATGACCTTGGTTGCGAACGGCCCCAACGGCGGACGCATCGATTGGCAAGGCACCCTCAGCCTGTCCCCCATCGCTTCCGAAGGCACGTTGAAGGTCACCGATGGCAAGATGAAGTTGTTCTGGCCTTACGTGCGCGATGCTGTTCCGCTTGTGCTCGAGGACGGCAAGCTGAGCCTGAATACGCACTACCGCCTGAACCTGGCAAAAAAGACCGAGTTGGTGCTGGAAAACGCCTCGCTGCGGATTGCACCGTTCGCCATCAAGGCCCCCGATGGACGCCCCCTGGCGCGCCTGGCCAACCTGGATTTGAGTGAAACCACAGTCGACCTGGTCAAGCAGCGGGTGACCGTTGGCAAGGTCCGCAGCGACAAGCTGGAAACCTGGGCCGCCCTGGAAAAGGACGGCCAGCTCGACTGGCAGAAGCTGTTCGCCAGCCAGCCGGCCAAGGCCACGCCCAAGGAAAAGGCCGAACCGGCGGCTGCCGGGCCCGCCCCTGAACAGCCGGCCGCTACCCAGCCCAGCACGCCTTGGCAGGTGCTTCTGAAGGACGTGCAGTTGCGCAATTACCTGGTGCACCTGGCCGACCGCACCCAGAAGGAACCGGTGGCCCTCGACCTAGGCCCGCTCAATGCCGACTTGCAAGGCTTCGACAGCCTCAACAAGACGCCCTTCAAGGTCAGGCTCGACACCGGGGTCGGCAAGCAAGGCAAGCTGCAGGCCAGCGGGCAGGTGAACCTGGCGCCGGTATGGGCAAAACTGGACGTAAACACCCACGATATCGACCTGCGCCTTGCGCAAGCCTACATCAGCCCTTACATCCTGCTGGAGCTGCGCAGCGGCATGCTAGCCAGCGACCTCAAGGTGGATCTGAAGAACACTGCCCCGCTGGCCTTGACGGTCACGGGCAAGGCGCAGGTGAGCCAGTTGCACACGCTGGATACCATCAAGAGCCGTGACTTCGTGAAATGGCAAGAAGTCGACGTTGATGGGCTCTCTTACGTGCACGGTGATGCGCTGTCGATCGACAAGGTCACCCTGCAACAGCCTTATGCGCGCTTCATCATCAACGAGGACCGCACCACCAACATCAACGACCTGCTGATTCCACAGCCAGCCAGCGCCCCGGCGACGGTACAGGCCAAGCCTGCTGCTGCCAGCAAAGGCGACAAGCCGCTGGGTGTGCATATTGGCCAGATCGTGATCAACGACGGTTCGGCGAATTTCGCCGACCTCTCCCTCACGCCCAACTTCGCCACGGCTGCGCAACAGTTGAACGGGCAAATCGGCACCATTGATAACCGTAAACCGCTGCCCGCCAAGGTGGAAGTCCAGGGCAAGGTCGACCGCTACGCACCGGTCACCATCAAAGGTGCCCTCAACCCGTTCGACCCACTCGCAAGCCTGGATATCGCTACCAGCTTCAAGCGCGTGGAGTTGACCACCCTCACCCCCTACTCAGGCAAGTTCGCAGGCTATCGCATTCGCAAGGGCCGGCTGAACCTGGACCTGCATTACCTGATCACCAAGGGCCAGCTGAAGGCCGAGAACAAGGTGGTGGTGGAGCAATTGCAGCTTGGGGAGAAGGTCGACAGCCCGGATGCCGTCGACTTGCCAATCCGGCTGGCGGTAGCGCTTTTGAAAGACACCCAAGGCAAGATTTCCATCGAGCTGCCGGTGTCGGGCGACCTCAACAACCCACAGTTCAGTGTAATGCCCATCGTCTGGCAGACCTTGCGTAACCTGGTGCTGCGCGCGGCCCAGGCGCCGTTCAAGTTCATCGGCGGGCTGATCGCCGGCGGCGGTTCGCAAGACCTCGGCACCGTGGCCTTCGCACCCGGTTCCAGCGAGTTGGGCGGTGATGCCCAGGCGTCACTGGACAAGCTAGCCGAAGCGTTGAAAAAACGCCCGGAATTGCGCCTTGAGATCGAGGGTACCAGCGCCCAGGCCAGTGACGGGCCGTTGATTGCCCAGCAGCGCCTGGAGCGTGAGTACCAGGCAACCTGGTACAAGATCCTGCAGCGGCGCGGCGACAAGGTACCGGCCAACGCCTCGATGCTGGCGGTAGACGATGGCGACAAGCCGGCAATGCTCGAGGGCATCTACCGCACCCGCCTGAAACAGCAGCCACCCGCCGAGTGGGAACAGCTTGGGCGTGACGAACGGGCGGCACGGCTGCGCGAGGCGGTGATCAAGTCGTGGTCGGAAAGCACCGCATTACTGCGCACGTTGGGCCAGGAGCGAGCCAGCAGTATCAAGGATTACCTGGTGGACAAGGGCAAGCTGCAAGATGACCGGGTGTATTTCATTGATACCAGCCTTGGCAAGCCGGAGCAGGATGGGCGGGTTGTGACACCGCTGCATCTGGATGCGGAGTAACGGGTTGGCCAACTAGACCGTAAACCAAGCAGGCAAAAAAAATCCGATACCAGAAGCTGGTATCGGATTTTTTGTTTAGCCAAATCCATTTGGCCAGCGGGACAATCCTTATTCTGCTTTCAGGCCGTCGGCAGAGACTGCCTTGACGCCTTTGATTTTCTTGGTGATGGCAACGGCCATCTCTTTCTGGGAGTCGGTTACCGCTACGTCCGAAGACAGCGATACCACACCCTTGTTGGTTTCGACTTTGATGTCGCTACCTGGAATGCCTTTTTCGGTCAGCAGATCAGCTTTGACCTTGGTGGTGATCCAGGTGTCGGAAGTAGCTTCTTTGGCTTTGGTGGCCTCACCAGCTGCAAGCATCATTGGCGCTTGAGTGGCCTGGGCTGCGAAAGCGGCGTTAGCCATGGTCAGGGTCAGAGCGGTAGCAGTAGCGGCAGCGATGGCGAACTTCTTCATGTGAGTCACTCCTGTTTTTCGAAAGGTCTGCGCCCTGTGTCCTGGCGGCAGATACAAGACTAGTTGCAGGGGCTGTGCCAGCTTTCAGAATTGTTATTTCTGCTTATATATCAATTACTTACATAAAGTAACGAATCGCCTGTATCGTGCATTCTGCAATCTGCACGATAAAACTGCATGCAAGATGCAAGTCCGCTAAAGGTTCCGCAGCGGTCATAAAAAAAGGGCCCCGATCGGGGCCCTTTTCTACCGCGTTGTCGCTATTCAGACGCCGGAAGCTTTCGCCGCAGCTACGTCTTTGATCGACAGCTTGATACGGCCGCGGTTGTCCACGTCCAGTACCAGTACTTCAACTTCCTGGCCTTCCTTGAGGATGTCGGTCACTTTCTCGACGCGGGCATCGCTCAGCATCGAGATGTGAACCAGACCGTCCTTACCAGGCAGGATGTTCACGAACGCGCCGAAGTCGACGATGCGCTCAACCTTGCCCACGTAGATCTTGCCGATCTCGGCCTCGGCCGTGATACCAAGGACGCGCTGTTTGGCAGCTTCTGCCGCTTCCTTGGTTTCGCCGAAGATCTTGATCGAGCCGTCGTCTTCGATATCGATCGAAGCCTTGGTCTCCTCGCAGATGGCGCGGATGGTGGCGCCGCCTTTACCGATGACGTCACGGATTTTGTCGGTGTCGATCTTCATCGCGATCATGGTCGGGGCGTTGGCCGACAGCTCGGTGCGCGACTGGCCAATGATCTGGTTCATCTGGCCGAGGATATTCAGGCGCGCTTCCAGGGCCTGGCCCAGGGCGATTTCCATGATCTCTTCGGTGATGCCGTTGATCTTGATGTCCATCTGCAGCGCAGTAACGCCTTTGGCGGTACCGGCTACCTTGAAGTCCATGTCACCCAGGTGGTCTTCGTCGCCCAGGATGTCGGTCAGAATGGCGAATTTTTCGCCTTCCTTGACCAGGCCCATGGCGATACCGGCAACCGGCGCCTTCATCGGCACACCGGCGTCCATCAGGGCCAGGGAGGCACCGCAGACCGACGCCATGGAGCTGGAACCGTTGGACTCGGTGATTTCCGACACCACACGGATGGTGTACGGGAACACGTCAGCAGCAGGCAGCATGGCCTGAACCGAACGACGGGCCAGGCGGCCGTGGCCGATTTCACGACGGCCAGCACCCCCCATGCGGCCACACTCACCTACCGAGAACGGCGGGAAGTTGTAGTGCAGCATGAAGGGGTCTTTTTTCTCGCCTTCGAGGGTGTCCAGCAGTTGGGCGTCACGGGCAGTACCCAACGTGGCAACGACCAGGGCCTGGGTTTCGCCACGGGTGAACAGCGCCGAACCGTGAGTTTTTGGCAGCACGCCAACTTCGATGTTCAGCGGGCGCACGGTCTTGGTGTCGCGGCCATCGATGCGTGGCTTGCCGTTTACGATGTTCTCGCGAACGGTGCGGTATTCGATTTCGCCGAAGATGTCTTTTACTTCAGACGCCGAAGGCTGGCCTTCTTCACCGGAGAACTTGGCCACAGCCTGGTCACGCAGCTCACCCAGGCGCGCATAACGGTCGGCCTTGACGGTGATGGTGTAACCCTGCGAAACCGCTTCGCCGAATTCGGCGCGGATGGCATTGAGCAGTGCAGTGTTGGCAACCGCAGGTTTCCAGTCCCAGGTCGGCTTGCCGGCTTCTGCAGCCAGCTCCTTGACTGCCTGGATCACAGCCTGGAATTCGTCGTGGGCGAACAGTACGGCGCCCAGCATCTGGTCTTCGGTCAGCTCTTGGGCTTCCGACTCAACCATCAGTACGGCATCGGAGGTACCAGCAACGACCATGTCCAGGCTCGAGGCAGCCAGTTGCTCGTAGGTCGGGTTCAGCAGGTAGCCGGTGCTCTCATGGAAAGCAACGCGGGCAGCGCCGATCGGGCCTTCGAACGGAATGCCGGAAATGGCCAGGGCAGCCGAGGTACCGATCATCGCAGCGATGTCCGGGTCGGTCTTCTTGCTGGTGGAAACCACGGTGCAGACGACCTGCACTTCGTTCATGAAGCCTTCCGGGAACAGCGGACGGATCGGGCGGTCGATCAGGCGCGAGGTCAGGGTTTCTTTCTCGGAAGGACGGCCTTCACGCTTGAAGAAACCGCCTGGGATCTTGCCAGCGGCGTAGGTTTTTTCCTGATAGTGAACCGAGAGCGGGAAGAAGCCCTTGCCTGGGTCGGCTTGCTTGGCACCGACCACGGTCACCAGCACGGTGACGTCGTTGTCGACGGTAACCAGCACGGCGCCGGTTGCCTGACGGGCAATGCGGCCCGTTTCGAGAGTAACGGTCGATTGACCGAACTGGAATGTCTTGATTACCGGGTTCACGGTTTCCTACCTTCTTCAGTGGCTCTTGGGGGAACTGGTTTCTTGCGAATGCTTGGGCAGCAGGGGGAATCGGCCCCGTCGACCGTCCAGATACAACACGAGGCTGGGAGCCTGGCGCCAAGCGGATAACCGCTCAGCATTGCCAGGCTGCCAACCTCGAATATATGCAAGGCGTGCCCCTCGGCAAGGCTGGATAACAGCCTTGCCGAGGCCTGCGGCACGCCATGCACACCACCAACCAGGCCGTTATTAACGACGCAGGCCCAGGCGAGCGATCAGCGCGCTGTAACGGGTGGTGTCTTTGCCCTTCAGGTAGTCCAGCAGCTTACGACGCTGGTTAACCATACGAATCAGACCACGACGGGAGTGGTGGTCTTTGTCGTTGGCCTTGAAGTGGCCTTGCAGCTTGTTGATGTTGGCGGTCAGCAGAGCAACCTGCACTTCCGGGCTACCGGTATCGCCGGCGGCTTGCTGGTGTTCGGCAACGATCTTAGCTTTTTCTTCAACGCTGAGGGCCATGAGGCTTCTCCTGATTAAACGGACCCCGCGAACGGGTTCCAATAGGCCAGGGACTGCTCCCTGTATCAATAAAAGAGGTGTGACCGTGCCTACTGACAGCCAACCTCGGTTCCGCAGGTTCGGGCACATGCCCTGGCCTGTGGTTTCGGTCATTCCGACCGAATCAGTCGACGCGGCGCAATGCGCCCGTCTTCGCTCACCTCACCGATACCGATGAAGCGGGCATTGTGATCCTGTACCCGGACCATGCCGAATTGCGGCGCGTCCGGAGCGCGTACTGCCTGGCCGTGCAGCCAGTAGAACGCGCTGTGCTCGGACAAGCACACCAATGGCCAGTCCAGCAGGCCGCTGTCCGATGGCATCAGGAAGCGGTCGAGCGCTTCGTTACCGCCTTCGGCGTGGGCCTGTTCGAGCTGCTCGAGGGTTACCGTCTGGGCCAGGGCAAACGGCCCGGCCTGGGTCCTGCGCAGTTCGGCGACATAGGCACCGCAACCCAGGGCCTCACCGATATCCTCCACCAGAGTGCGGATATAAGTGCCCTTGCTGCAACCTACGCTCAGCCGTGCACGGGTGCCTTCGCACTCGAGCAACTCAAGCCGGCCAATAGTAACAGAACGCGCCTCGCGCTCCACTACCTCTCCTGCACGCGCCAGCTTGTAAAGGGGTTGCCCGTCACGCTTGAGCGCCGAGTACATCGGCGGTATCTGGCTGATCGGCCCGCGAAAACGCGGCAGCACGCCTTCGATATCGGCACGACCAACGGTTACCTCGCGGGTCTGCAGTACCTCACCTTCGGCGTCGCCGGTGTTGGTAGTCTGGCCCATCTGCATGACGGTTTCGTAGCCCTTGTCGGAATCGAGCAAGTACTGCGAAAACTTGGTGGCTTCGCCAAAGCACAGCGGCAGCACACCGGTTGCCAGGGGATCAAGGCTGCCGGTGTGGCCGGCCTTCTCGGCATTGAGCAACCAACGCACCTTTTGCAAGGCGGCGTTGGACGTAAAGCCCAAAGGCTTGTCCAGCAGAATGATGCCGCTGACATTGCGGCGGATACGTTTGACCTGGGCCACCGCTTACTCCTTGGTGTCCGGCTCGTCGGCATCCTTGTGCAGGCGGTCTTCGGCCACTGCACGTTCGATCAGCGCCGACAGGTGAACACCACGGCTGACGCTTTCATCGAAATGGAAATGCAGCTGCGGCACGCTGCGCAGTTGCATGGAGCGGCCCAGGTGCAGGCGCAGGAAGCTGGCTGCGCTGTTCAGCGCCTTCAGCGACTGCTGCACGGCGTCGGGGGTTTCCTCGCCCATCACGGTGATGAACACCTTGGCATGGCCCAGGTCGCGACTGACGTCAACAGCAGTGATGGTGACCAGACCGACGCGCGGGTCCTTGACTTCACGGCGGATCAGCTCGGCCAGCTCGCGCTGCATCTGATCGCCAATGCGTTGGGTACGGCTATATTCTTTGGCCATTCTTGTTACCTGTAACTTAAAGCGGCAAACGCCCGGTCAGACCAATGCCTGACCGGGCGCTACCTGAAGAGGTGCTGCAAGCCGCCCCGTAGAAGGGCTGCCCGCAACGTGCCCGCCCTTAAAGGGTACGAGCCACCTGGACTTTCTCGAAGACTTCGATCTTGTCGCCGACCTTAACGTCGTTGTAGCTCTTCACGCCAATACCGCACTCCATGCCGTTACGCACTTCGGCAGCATCGTCCTTGAAGCGACGCAGCGATTCCAGCTCGCCTTCGAAGATCACAACGTCCTCGCGCAGTACGCGGATAGGGCGGTTGCGGTACACGGTACCCTCGATGACCATACAGCCAGCGATGGCGCCGAACTTCGGCGAGCGGAACACGTCACGCACTTCGGCAACGCCCAGGATGTTCTCGCGAACATCGCTGCCGAGCATGCCGGTCAGGGCTTTCTTGACGTCTTCGATGATGTCGTAGATCACGTTGTAGTAACGCATATCCAGACCTTCCTGCTCGACAATCTTGCGCGCACCGGCATCGGCACGCACGTTGAAGCCGAACAGTACTGCATTCGAAGCCAGCGCCAGGTTGGCGTCGCTTTCGGTGATACCACCTACACCACCACCGATCACGCGAACCTGCACTTCGTCGTTGCCCAGGCCGCCAAGCGAGCCGTTCAACGCTTCGAGCGAACCACGCACATCGGTCTTGAGCACGATGTTGAGGGTTTTCTTCTCTTCTTGACCCATGGTCTCGAAGATGTTTTCCAGCTTGCCAGCGTGAGCGCGGGCCAGCTTGACCTCGCGGTACTTGCCTTGACGGAACATGGCAACTTCGCGGGCTTTCTTCTCGTCAGCCACCACCGACAGCTCGTCACCGGCTTCCGGGGTACCGTCCAGGCCGAGGATTTCGACCGGGATCGACGGGCCGGCTTCCTTAACAGGCTTGCCGTTCTCGTCGAGCATGGCACGCACGCGGCCATAGTTGGAGCCGCACAGCACCATATCGCCCTGGCGCAGGGTACCGTCCTGAACCAGGATGGTGGCCACTGGGCCGCGGCCCTTGTCCAGGCGCGATTCGACGACTACACCACGACCTGGCGCGGTCGGGGTTGCGGTCAGTTCGAGGATCTCGGCCTGCAGCAGGACGGCTTCGAGCAGTTCATCGACACCGGTACCCATCTTCGCCGAAACCTTGACGAACGGAGTGTCACCACCCCAGTCCTCGGAGGTCACGCCTTCGACGGCCAGTTCGTTACGGATGCGATCGAGGTCAGCACCTGGCTTGTCGATCTTGTTCACCGCAACCACCAGCGGTACGCCAGCAGCCTTGGCGTGCTGAACGGCTTCGCGGGTCTGAGGCATCACGCCGTCGTCCGCCGCCACCACCAGGATGACGATGTCGGTGGCCTTGGCACCACGGGCACGCATCTGGGTGAACGCTGCGTGGCCCGGGGTATCGAGGAAGGTGACCATGCCGCGGTCGGTTTCCACATGGTAGGCACCGATGTGCTGGGTGATACCACCGGCTTCGCCAGCGGCAACCTTGGCACGACGGATGTAGTCGAGCAGCGAGGTCTTGCCATGGTCGACGTGACCCATGACGGTAACCACCGGCGCACGCGACTCGGACTGGCCTTCGAACTTCAGCGATTCGGCCAGGGAGTCTTCCAGGGCGGTATCGCTGACCAGGGTGACCTTGTGGCCCAGCTCTTCAGCGATCAGCTGTGCGGTTTCCTGGTCGAGCACCTGGTTGATGGTAACCGGGGTACCCATCTTGAACATGAACTTGACCACTTCAGCGCCCTTGACGGACATCTGGTTGGCCAGCTCGGAGACGGTGATGGTCTCGCCGATGGTCACGTCACGGATGACGGGGCCAGTCGGGTTCTGGAAGCCGTGCTGGTTACGCTTCTTCAGCTTGCCTTTGCCACCACGGCCACGACGAGCGCCATCGCTCTCTTCGTCGGTGGTGCGCGGCGCTGCACGCGGCGTAGGCGCCTTTTCCTTCTCTTTTACCTTGACCTTGATCGACACACGCGGCGCCTCACCACGACGACGGTCGTCATCACGGGTACGGCTTTCGTTGCGACGGGTCTCGTCCTTCTTGCGCTCGGCAGCACGGGCTGCGGCGTCTTCGGACGCAGGGGCGTCGGCAACTGCCGGTGCAGCAGCGGCCGGTGCCGGTGCCGGTTTGGCGGCCGGTGCAGGAGTAGCGGCAGGCGCCTCAGCGGCCTGACGGCGCGCCTGCTCCTCGTTGCGCTGACGGACTTCGGCCTCGACCTTGTCACGTGCAGCGTTTTCAGCCGCACGGCGCTCTTCCAGCTCACGCTTCTGCTCAGCCTGGATTTCTTCCGGGCTGCGCTGCACGAATACTTTCTTCTTGCGTACTTCTACGCTGATGCTCTTGCTACCGGCGACACGCAGCGTGCTGGTGGTTTTGCGCTGCAAGGTAATCTTGCGCGGCTCTTCCGCCTTGCTCTTGTGGCTGCTCTTCAAATGAGTCAGCAGGGTCTGCTTCTCATTGTCGGTCACTACCTGACCGGCGTCGGTGTGCGGCAGACCTGCCTCACGCATCTGCTGCAGCAGGCGCTCTACCGGTGCCTCGACCTCTTGGGCCAGTTCTTTCACCGTGACTTGCGTCATGCACTTCTCTCCTCAGGCCGCGCCTAATTACTCGAACCAGTGGGCTCGGGCGGCCATGATCAACTTGCCGGCACGCTCTTCGTCGATGCCGTCGATGTCGAGCAGATCGTCGATCGACTGCTCGGCCAGGTCTTCGCGGTTAACCACGCCGCGCACCGCCAGTTCCGCTGCCAGGTCCTTGTCCATGCCCTCGAGGGAGAGCAGGTCTTCAGCTGGATGTGCGTCTGCCAGTTTTTCTTCGGTAGCGATGGCCTTGGTCAACAAACGGTCCTTGGCCCGAGCGCGGAGCTCATTGACGATATCTTCGTCAAAGCCATCGATGTTGAGCATTTCTTCCAACGGTACGTAGGCAATTTCTTCGAGGCTGGTGAAGCCTTCGTCGACCAGCACTTGGGCCAGCTCCTCGTCGACTTCCAGCTCGTCAATGAAATTGCGCAGGATGTCACCGGTTTCGGCCTGCTGCTTGGCCTGGATGTCCTTCTCGGTCATCACGTTCAGGGTCCAGTCGGTCAACTGACTGGCCAGGCGAACGTTTTGACCACCACGACCAATGGCTTGGGCCAGGTTGTCTTCGGCAACGGCGATGTCCATGGCATGGGCATCTTCATCAACGATGATCGCCGCGACTTCAGCCGGCGACATGGCGTTGATGACGAACTGCGCCGGGTTATCATCCCACAGGACGATATCCACACGCTCACCACCCAGCTCCCCGGATACAGCCTGGACGCGCGACCCACGCATGCCGATACAGGCGCCTTGCGGATCGATACGCTTGTCCTTGGAGCGGACGGCGATCTTGGCTCGCGAACCCGGATCACGGGAAGCAGCCATGACTTCAATGAGGCCTTCAGCGATTTCCGGCACTTCAATGCGGAAAAGCTCGATCAGCATCTGTGGCGCAGTACGCGACAGGATCAGCTGAGGGCCACGGTTTTCGGTGCGAATTTCCTTCAGCAGTGCACGCAGGCGCACACCGACACGGAAGGTTTCGCGGGCAATGATGTCTTCGCGGGCCAGCAGCGCCTCGGCGTTGTTGCCAAGGTCGACGATGACGTTATCGCGCGTCACCTTCTTCACGGTGCCGGAGATGATTTCGCCAACGCGCTCGCGATAGGCATCCACCACCTGGGCGCGCTCGGCCTCACGGACCTTCTGCACGATGACCTGCTTGGCGGTCTGGGCGGCGATACGGCCGAACTCGATGGACTCGATCTTTTCCTCGATCACGTCACCGACCTTGGCAGCCGGGTGAGTGTCCTTGATCTTGTCGAGCCAGGTTTCGATGGCCGGGTCGTCCAGGTCGGCTTCGTCGACCACGGTCCAGCGGCGGAACGTCTCGTAGCTACCGGTGTGGCGGTTGATTTCCACACGCAGATCCACTTCGTCTTCAAAACGTTTTTTGGTTGCGGTAGCCAGGGCCACCTCCAGCGCTTCGAAAATGACGCCGGGGGGTACACCTTTTTCGTTGGATACCGATTCAACAACCAGCAGTACTTCTTTGCTCATCGTACGCCTCGCCTTGCGCAAGCCATTAGGCCCGGATAATCCGTCGGGCCCGGCACGTCTCAGTCAAAACTGGGAATAATATTGGCCTTGTCGATCGAATCGATCGGCAAAAGGAACTCCTGGTTGTCCACCTGGACCACCACATCCTGCTCCTCCACACCACGGAGAAGGCCCTGGAAGTTACGACGACCCTCGAAGGGTGAGCGCAGCTTGATCTTCACTTGTTCGCCGGCATGCGAGGCAAACTGTTCCAGAGTGAACAGTGGGCGATCCATGCCGGGAGAAGACACCTCGAGGGTGTACTCACTGCTGATTGGATCTTCCACATCGAGGATGGCACTGGCCTGACGGCTGACCGCTTCGCAGTCATCCACCAAAATGCCGTCTTCCTTGTCGATGTAGATGCGCAGTACCGAATGCTTGCCTTGGGAAACGTACTCGATCCCCCAGCACTGATAGCCCAGACCCTCGACAACCGGGGCCAACAAGGCCTGCAACTGTTCTAGCTTGCTCGACACCTGAACCCCCTCGTGCATGCTGTGCAAATAAAAAATGGGCGAAGCGCCCATCCCTGAAAGCGCCGTTGGACAACGACGCCTGAACTGTTCGGTTAGCAAAAAGCCCCTGAAAAGGGGCTCCGCTGAAGCTGGTTGCGGGGGCTGGATTTGAACCAACGACCTTCGGGTTATGAGCCCGACGAGCTACCAAGCTGCTCCACCCCGCGACAAAGCTGGGGCGAAAGTATAAGACCTAACCCGCTTGAGGGTCAATTCCAAACCGTCGCCTACAAGAAAGCCCGCTAAAGCGGGCTCTCAAGCTTTAATTGGTACCGAGAAGGGGACTCGAACCCCTACACCCTATGGGCACAACCACCTCAAGGTTGCGTGTCTACCAATTCCACCACCTCGGCAATACTACTTGAAACCCGTTACTTCTGCTCTTCTGCCGGAGGAGGTACATCACCCGAATTCGGAGTGGCTTCGCTCTTCTGTTGTTGGAGCACCGGTACATCATCATTGACTGCCGGTTTTGGCTGCTCTTTCACTTCTAGCACTGCCGGATCTGGAAGACCTGCTTGGCTAAGCTGGTGAGCTTGTTGCTTCGCGAAGTATCCTAACCCAAGTGCTGTCAAAAAGAAAGTGGCAGCGAGTATAGCAGTTAATTTACTTAGGAAGGTGGCAGAGCCCTGACTTCCGAAGACGGTATTGGAAGCGCCGGCACCAAACGATGCACCTGCTTCCGCCCCCTTGCCCTGTTGCAACAGTACCAGCACTACGAGCGACAGCGCTGCCAACAGATGAAAAACGACGATGACTGTTTCCAGCATTTTTTCAGTTTCCTGCGGCGCGACAAATTGCACCGAATTCGTCTGCGTTCAGGGAAGCGCCACCAATGAGGCCCCCATCGATATCCGGCATGCCGAACAGTTCGGCCGCATTGGCCGCCTTCACGCTGCCGCCGTAGAGCAACTGCACCTTCGCAGCCACTTCAGCATCTTCCGCCGCCAGCTGACCGCGGATGGCGGCGTGCACATCCTGAGCCTGCTGAGGCGTGGCCGTAAGGCCAGTACCAATGGCCCATACAGGCTCATAGGCAATTACTGCATTGGCAAAAGCGGCAACACCGAAAGCTTCGATGATACTGCTTAGTTGACGCCCGACAACTTCGAGCGTTTTGCCAGCTTCGCGCTCCTCCAGGGTTTCCCCTATGCACAGCACGGGCTTCAAACCTTTGGCCTGGGCCGCTGCAAACTTGCGGTTGAGTACTTCATCACCTTCGCCCATTACTTGGCGACGCTCTGAATGACCCACCAACACCAACTTGCAACCTGCTTCAACCAGCTGTTCCGGAGCAACTTCCCCGGTCAGCGCGCCCTGTTCGGGCAGTACTGCAGAATTCTGTGCGCCGACGATAATATGTGTACCCGCCAGGCCATCAACCACTTGGTGGATGAACAAGGCTGGCGGAAATACCGCGACTTCCACTTCGCTCGGCAGGGCGAGATTGCTCAAGCCCTCGGTCAGCTCAGCGACGCTGGCGCGGGTACCGTGCATCTTCCAGTTACCAGCTACCATAGGGCGACGCATGCTTTACCTCGTCGGTCAAAGTGGGCGCAGATCTTACCCAACCAGATCCGCGCTGGCAAGCGCCTTCAGGCACAAACTTCGCTGACCAATTTCGCCAGCGCCTCGGCATGCTGACGCACCTGCGCCTCGTCCTCGCCCTCGACCATCACCCGCACCAGCGGCTCGGTGCCGGACTTGCGCAACAGCACCCGCCCGCGCCCCGCCAGGGCCTCGGTGACCTGCGCAGCGGCCTCTTTTACTGCCGGGTGCTCCAGCGGGTCGACCTTGCCTGCACCGAAGCGCACGTTGATCAACACCTGAGGGCATTTGCGCAGCGCCTGACGCGCCTGGGCCAGGGTTTCGCCGCGGCGCTTGAGCGCCATCAGCACCTGCAGCGCGGCAATGATCGCATCGCCCGTGGTGGTGTAGTTGCAGCACACCACGTGGCCGGAATTCTCCCCCCCCACCAGCCACTCGCGCTCAAGCAGTTCGGCCATGACATAGCGGTCGCCGACCTTGGCCCGCACGAACGGAATGTCCAGGTCCTTGAGCGCCAGCTCCAGGCCCAGGTTGCTCATCAGCGTGCCTACCACCCCGCCCTGCAGCTTGCCGCGGTCCTGCAGGTCACGGGCAATGATGAACAGCAGCTCGTCGCCATCGACGATGGCACCGGTGTGGTCAACCATCAGCACGCGATCGCCGTCGCCGTCGAACGCGATACCCAGGTCAGCATGCCCCACCAGCACCGCAGCCTGCAGCGATTCGATGTGGGTCGAGCCACAGCCTTCGTTGATGTTCAGGCCATCGGGCTGGGCATGCAGCACGGTCACATCGGCACCCAGTTCGCGGAATACGCTGGGCGCCACCTTGTAGGTAGCCCCGTGGGCGCAATCCACCACCAGCTTGAGGCCGGCAAAGCTGGTGCTGCTGGGCACGCTGCTCTTGCAGAACTCGATGTAGCGCCCGGCGGCATCGTTGATGCGCGATACCTTGCCCAGCTTGCTCGACTCGACCACGGTCATGGGCTGGTCGAGCAGTTCCTCGATCATCAGCTCGACCTCATCGGGCAGCTTGGTGCCCTGGCCCGAGAAGAACTTGATGCCGTTGTCGTCATGCGGGTTGTGCGAAGCACTGATGACGATACCGGCCTCGGCGTGGAACGTGCGCGTGAGGTAGGCGATGGCAGGCGTTGGCATGGGGCCCAGCAGCATCACATCAGCGCCGGCGGCAGACAGCCCCGCCTCGAGCGCGGACTCGAACATGTAACCGGAAATGCGCGTGTCCTTGCCGACCAGTACACGGCAATTGCCCTGCTTGCGGAAGGCCATGCCAGCGGCCCAGCCAAGCTTCAGCATGAAGTCAGGGGTGATCGGGTATTCCCCGACGCGGCCACGAATGCCGTCGGTACCAAAGTATTTTCTGCTCATAGAAACTCCAGAGTTCTTATTCGGCGCCTTGCACCGCAGCGATCATGCGCACCACATCGACGGTTTCGGCCACATCATGGACCCGGAGGATGCTTGCCCCCTTGGTCATGGCCAACGCCGCCAGCGCCAGGCTGCCGTACAAGCGCTCGCCGACCGGACGCTCCAGCGTCAGGCCGATCATGCTCTTTCTCGACACACCCACCAGCAGTGGGCGGCCCAGGCGATAGAGCGCTTCCATATGTTTGAACAGGCTGAGGTTGTGCGCCAGCGTCTTGGCGAAGCCAAAGCCCGGGTCAAGGATGATTCTGCTGGCATCGATGCCAGCGGCCGCGCAGGCTGCCATGCGCTGTTCAAGGTAGCGCGCGACGTCCTCGGTCACATTGTCGTAATGGGGGTCGTCCTGCATGTTACCGGGCTCGCCGCGCATGTGCATCAGGCAAACAGGCAAGCCGGTATCGGCAGCAGCATCCAGTGCGCCATCGCGCTCCAGGGCACGCACGTCATTGATCAGCCCGGCACCAAGGCGCGCGGCTTCGCGCATCACTGCCGGGGTGGAAGTATCCACTGACACCACCACGTCCAGCCGGCTGTTGATGGCCTCGACCATGGGCGCCACCCGCTCAAGCTCCTCGGTAACCGATACCGGACGTGCACCGGGCCGGGTCGACTCCCCGCCGATGTCGATCAGCGTGGCGCCGGCCGCGACCATGGCTTCAGCATGGCGCAGGGCTTCGTCACGCTGGCTGAACCGGCCGCCGTCGGAAAAGGAGTCAGGGGTGATGTTGAGAATACCCATGACATGGGTACGCGACAAATCAAGAACCCGGTTGCCGCAAGGCAACCGGGTCGGGTACTGCACTGAGCTCATAGCTGCCCTTAGTTTTGCGCCGCCGGACCACCGATTGGCGACTCGGGGCGGTCACCCTGAGGCGCTGCCGGGGTGCCTGAAGTGGAGTCGTCATCCCAGTCACGCGGCTCGCGGGGGGTACGGCCGGCCATGATGTCATCGATCTGCTCGGCGTCGATGGTCTCGTACTTCATCAGCGCTTCGGTCATCGCATCGAGCTTGTCGCGGTTTTCGGTCAGGATCTGCTTGGCGGTGGCGTAGCAATGATCGATGATGCTGCGCACTTCGGAGTCGATCAACTTGGCCGTTTCGCCGGAGACGCTGGCCTGCTGGCTACCTGCACTGCGGCCCAGGAACACCTCGCCCTCTTCCTCTGCATACATCAGCGGGCCCAGCTTCTCGGACAGGCCCCACTTGGTGACCATGTTCCGGGCGATCTGGCTGGCGCGCATGATGTCGTTGGACGCGCCGGTGGTGACACCGTCGAAGCCCAGGGTCATCTCCTCAGCGATACGGCCACCGTACAGGGAGCAGATCTGACTGATGAGCGCGCGCTTGGAGAGGCTGTAGCGGTCCTCTTCCGGCAGGAACATGGTTACACCCAGGGCGCGACCACGGGGGATGATGGACACCTTGTAAACCGGGTCGTGCTCAGGCACCAGGCGACCGACGATGGCATGACCCGCTTCGTGGTAGGCGGTGTTCTGCTTTTCTTTCTCGGACATGACCATGGTCTTGCGCTCGGCGCCCATCATGATCTTGTCTTTGGCCAGCTCGAACTCTTTCATGTCCACCAGGCGCTTGTTGGCGCGCGCGGCGAACAGCGCAGCTTCGTTGACCAGGTTGGCAAGGTCTGCACCGGAGAACCCGGGTGTACCGCGGGCAATCACGGCCGGGTTGACGTTGTCGCCAATCGGCGCCTTGCGCATATGCACTTTGAGAATCTGTTCACGGCCACGGATATCCGGAAGGCCAACCACCACCTGGCGGTCGAAGCGGCCAGGGCGCAGCAGTGCCGGGTCCAACACATCGGGGCGGTTGGTGGCAGCAATGACGATGATGCCATCGTTCATTTCAAAGCCGTCCATCTCGACCAGCAACTGGTTGAGGGTTTGCTCACGCTCGTCGTGACCGCCGCCCATACCGGCGCCACGGTGGCGGCCGACAGCGTCGATCTCGTCGATGAAGATGATGCACGGGGCGTGCTTTTTGGCCTGCTCGAACATGTCGCGCACACGGCTGGCGCCGACACCCACGAACATCTCCACGAAGTCCGAACCGGAAATGGTGAAGAACGGTACCTTGGCTTCGCCGGCGATGGCCTTGGCCAACAGGGTTTTACCGGTACCGGGTGGGCCGACCATCAGCACGCCGCGAGGAATGCGGCCGCCAAGGCGCTGGAACTTGCCAGGGTCACGCAGGAACTCGACCAGCTCGCCGACCTCTTCCTTGGCCTCGTCGCAACCCGCGACGTCAGCCAGGGTGGTCTTGACCTGGTCTTCGGACAGCAGCCGTGCCTTGCTCTTGCCGAAGCTCATGGGGCCGCCCTTGCCGCCCGCACCGCCTTGCATCTGGCGCATGAAGAACATGAACACGGCAATGATGACCAGGATCGGGAAGCTGGCAACCAGCAATTGCGTCCAGATGCTCTGCTGCTCAGGCTGTTTGCCTTCGACAGTGACGTGGTTGTCTACCAGGTCGCCGATCAGGCCATTGTCGGTAATGGCCGGGCGCACGGTCTTGAAGCTGTCGCCGTCGGAGCGCTTGCCGGTGATGATGTAGCCGTCGACGGTCACTCGCTCGACCTTGCCATCCTTGACCTGCTGGATGAAGTCGGAATAGTTGAGGGTCTGCGGCTCGTTAGGGCTTGAGAAGTTGTTCATCACCGTCACCAGGACAGCTGCGATGATCAACCAGAGGATCAGATTCTTTGCCATGTCGTTCAATTCGCTACCCTCTGAGGCCGGCGCACGACGCAGCCGTGCCTCGCATGATATTCATCGCCCTAACTTACTACATTACCTACGCAACCGCAGGCACCGTCTGTAACCCTTTGTGAAATCCAGACTACACGAAGTTCGGACGATCCTGACGCAGTGGCCGATTGGAATTAACTATCGGCCACCCCGCTTCAAACCTTGTCATGCTCCTTTGAAACCCTTGCCCAGCAAGTACTGTTCGCGCGAGCGGTCCCGCGACGACGACGGCTTGCGCATTTGCACCTTGTCGAACTTGCTGCGCACGTCCTTGAGGTACACGTCGAAGCCCTCACCCTGGAAGATCTTGATCAGGAAGTCCCCACCGGGCTTGAGCACGCGGGTCGCCAGATCCAGGGCCAGCTCGCAGAGGAACATGGCACGTGGCATGTCCACTTCGGGCGTACCACTCATATTGGGGGCCATATCGGAAATCACAAGGTCCACGTGCGAATCGCCGACAGCCTCGAGAATGCGCTGCAAGACTTCATCGTCGGTGAAATCGCCGTGAATGAAGGTGACATCGGGGATCGAGTCCATTTCAAGGATGTCAGAGGCGATCAACCGGCCCTGGCCACCAATCAGACGACTGGTCACCTGCGACCAGCCACCCGGGGCGGCCCCCAGGTCGATTACGCTCATGCCAGGGCGGATCAGCCGGTCCTTTTCCTGGATCTCGAGCAGTTTGTAACTGGCCCGCGAACGGTAGCCATCCTTTTGCGCCTGTTTGACGAAAGGGTCGTTGAAATGTTCGCGCAGCCAGTTGGCGCTGCTTTTGGAACGTTGTACCACGGGGCACCTCGATGATATGCGTCGTGATTGACTGGGCGGACCCGGGGGCCCTCGGGTAAAATGCCTGTCAATTTTACAGAATCAGACGGAAAGGGTCAGATTATGCCGCTCAATAACGAGCAGAAGAAGCAATACAAGTCCATTGGTCATGACCTGAAGCCGGTCCTGATCGTTGCTGGCAACGGTTTGAATGAAGGCGTGGTAGCCGAACTTGAGCGCGCGCTGGTCGACCATGAGCTGATCAAGGTCGAGATTCGTTCGGAAGACCGCGAGGAACGCGCCGAAACCATCGCCGCGCTATGCAAGGCCGGCCGTGCCGAACTGGTGCAGACCATCGGCAAGAAAGCCCTGATCTACCGCAAGAACCCACAGCCGAACAAGCAGCTGTCCAACATCCACCGTTACAAGTAACGGCAAGGTTGCTTGTGGGAACAAGCGTCTTCCCAACGCGTTGGCGCTTCGCGCATCGCCGGCAAGCCGGCTCCCACAAAAGCCCGGCAGCGGGCTGCGCCTAGCGGCGCGGCCTGACCGGAACGGGCTGGGCCACCAGCACGATGCCGGAAAAACCCAATACCAGAAAACAGAACATCTGCCAGCGCTCGCCCACCGAAATGCCGTAGCGCAGGGTGTAGTACCCCACGCACGCCCCCAGGCCGAGCAACAGCATCTGGCCACGGAACTGCCGCCACCAGGCCGCCAGGCCGTCCACCCTCGCCAGCACCGCCAGCTGGGTCAACAAGCCTAGCAACGCCACCCCGATCAACCAACGGTCGATCTGGCCGGCGATGTCCTGCACCAGCAGCGGCGCCAGGCCACTGACCTTCAGCGCAGGCACCAGCCCTACATGGAACACCCACAGGCCGCCAACCCAGAACACCTGGGCCAGCTGCCAGAGGATCCCCTCCAGGGATGGCGCCCGCAGGCGCCGGTCAGATGTGCTGGACTTCGACAATCTCGTACTCGACCGTGCCGCTTGGCGTCTTGATGACGACGACGTCGCCTTCTTCCTTGCCGATGATGGCCTTGGCGATCGGGGCGCCGCTCGAGAGCTTGCCCTGTTTCACGTCAGCTTCATCTTCACCGACGATCTGGTACTTCACTCGCTCGTCGGTCTCGGTGTTGGCCAGCTCGACGGTAGTGCCGAAGATGACTTTGCCGGTGTGCGGGATGGTCTTCACGTCGATGATGACCGCGTTCTGCAGGCGGCCTTCGATATCGCGGATACGCGCTTCAACCATGCCCTGCTCTTCCCGCGCGGCATGGTATTCGGCGTTTTCCTTCAGGTCGCCCAGCTCGCGCGCTTCACCAATGGCCTGGCTCAGGCGCGGGCGCTCGGTCTTGCTCAGAAACAGATGTTCCTCTTCCAGGGCGCGTGCGCCCTGGACGGTCATCGGGTACTTGATAATGCTCATGCTTTCATTCCTGCATGCAGATCCTGCAAGCGACGAACGGTCTTTTCCGGACCGAATTTCAGCGCTTCACAGATGGCTTCACCGGCCGCAATGGTCGTGGTGCAGTAAATTTTGTGCTGCAGCGCGTTGCGACGAATCGAGTAGGAATCGGCGATCGACTGGCGGCCTTCGGTGGTGTTGATGATCAGCGACACCTCGTCGTTCTTGATCATGTCGACCACGTGCGGGCGGCCTTCGGTTACCTTGTTCACGCGGCGCACTTTAAGGCCCGCCGCTTCGATAACCTTGGCGGTACCCGCCGTTGCAACCACTTCGAAGCCCAGGGCGATCAGGTCGCGGGCAACGCCAGCCACCTGTGGCTTGTCGTCGTCACGCACGCTGATGAACGCGGTACCACCGGTCGGCAGCACTTCGCTGGCACCCATCTGGGCTTTGGCGAACGCTTCACCGAAGGTATCACCAACACCCATGACCTCACCGGTCGATTTCATCTCAGGGCCGAGGATCGGGTCAACCCCCGGGAACTTGGCGAACGGGAAGACGGCTTCCTTGACGCTGTAGAAGTTCGGGATGATTTCCTGAGTGAAGCCAAGCTCCTTCAAGGTTTTGCCGGCCATGACGCGGGCCGCGATCATGGCCAGGGAAGTGCCGATGCACTTGGACACGAACGGCACGGTACGCGAGGCGCGCGGGTTGACTTCGATCACGTAGATCTTGTCGCCCTGCAGGGCCAACTGCACGTTCATCAGGCCGACGACACCCAGCTCAAGGGCCATCTTGGCAACCTGTACGCGAACTTCGTCCTGCACTTCCTTGCTCAGCGAGTAAGGTGGCAGCGAGCACGCCGAGTCACCGGAGTGAACGCCGGCCTGTTCGATGTGCTGCATGATGGCGCCGATGACCACGTCGGTGCCGTCGCACACGGCGTCCACGTCCATCTCGATGGCGCAGTTGAGGAAGTGGTCCAGCAGTACCGGGCTGTCGTTCGACACCTGCACCGCTTCACGCAGGTAGCGCTTGAGCTCGTCCAGTTCGTAGACGATCTCCATGGCGCGACCACCCAGTACGTAGGACGGGCGCACCACCAGTGGGTAACCGATGCTGCCAGCTGCGCTGATGGCCTCTTCTTCGCTGCGCACGGTCGCGTTTGGCGGCTGCAGCAGGTTCAGGCGCTGAACCATCTGCTGGAAGCGCTCACGGTCTTCGGCGCGGTCGATGGCGTCAGGGCTGGTACCGATGATCGGTACGCCGGCCTCTTCCAGGGCGCGGGCCAGCTTCAGCGGGGTCTGGCCACCGTAGTGGACGATCACGCCTTTCGGTTTCTCGACGCGGCATACTTCCAGCACGTCTTCCAGAGTGAGCGGCTCGAAGTACAGGCGGTCCGAGGTGTCGTAGTCGGTGGAAACGGTTTCCGGGTTGCAGTTGACCATGATGGTCTCGTACCCGTCTTCGCGCAGCGCCAGTGCCGCGTGCACACAGCAGTAGTCGAACTCGATACCCTGGCCGATACGGTTAGGGCCGCCACCCAGAATCATGATCTTGTCGCGGGTCGACGGGTTGGCCTCGCACTCTTCCTCATAGGTGGAGTACAGGTAGGCGGTGTCGGTGGCGAACTCGGCGGCGCAGGTGTCGACGCGCTTGTACACCGGGAACACTTCCAGCTTGTGGCGGTGACGGCGCAGGTTCTTGTCGGTGATGCCCAGCAGCTTGGCCAGGCGCTGGTCCGAGAAGCCCTTGCGCTTGAGGCGCAGCATGTAGTCCTTGTCAATTGCCGACAGGGCCAGGGTCTTGACCTTCTCTTCTTCCTTGATCAGGTCTTCCATCTGTACCAGGAACCACAGGTCGATGCCGGTCAGTTCGAAGATCTGCTCGATGGTCATGCCCGAACGCATGGCGTCAGCGACGTACCAGATACGCTCGGCGCCCGGCACGGTCAGCTCGCGCTTGAGAATGCCGGCAGCTTCAGGGCTGGCCAGGTCCACTTTCGGGTCCAGGCCGCAGGCGCCGACTTCCAGGCCGCGCAGGGCTTTCTGCAGGGATTCCTGGAAGGTACGGCCGATGGCCATGACTTCACCCACGGACTTCATCTGGGTCGTCAGGCGAGCATCGGCTTTCGGGAATTTCTCGAAGGCGAAGCGTGGCAGCTTGGTGACCACGTAGTCGATCGACGGTTCGAAGGACGCCGGGGTGCGGCCGCCGGTGATGTCGTTCTGCAGTTCATCAAGGGTGTAGCCGATGGCCAGCTTGGCAGCGATCTTGGCGATCGGGAAGCCGGTAGCCTTGGAGGCCAGGGCCGACGAACGGGAAACCCGCGGGTTCATCTCGATGACGACCATGCGGCCGGTGTTCGGGCAGATACCAAACTGCACGTTGGAACCGCCGGTTTCCACACCGATTTCACGCAGCACCGCCAACGAGGCGTTGCGCATGATCTGGTATTCCTTGTCGGTGAGGGTCTGCGCCGGGGCTACGGTAATCGAGTCACCGGTGTGCACGCCCATCGGGTCGAAGTTCTCGATCGAGCAGACGATGATGCAGTTGTCCTTCTTGTCGCGGACCACCTCCATCTCGTATTCCTTCCAGCCGATCAGCGATTCGTCGATCAGCAGTTCCTTGGTTGGCGACAGGTCCAGACCACGGGTGCAGATTTCTTCGAACTCTTCACGGTTGTAGGCAATGCCGCCACCGGTGCCGCCCATGGTGAACGAGGGGCGAATGATGCAAGGGAAGCCCAGCTTCTCCAGCACCGCATTGGCCTCTTCCATGCTGTGGGCGATGCCCGAGCGCGGGCACTCCAGGCCGATGTCTTTCATGGCCTTGTCGAAGCGCGAGCGGTCTTCGGCCTTGTCGATGGTGTCAGCGTTGGCACCGATCATCTCCACGCCGAACTTTTCCAGCACGCCGTGGCGCTCCAGGTCCAGGGCGCAGTTCAGTGCGGTCTGGCCACCCATGGTCGGCAATACCGCGTCCGGGCGTTCCTTCTCGATGATCTTGGCCACCGACTGCCACTTGATCGGCTCGATGTAGGTGGCGTCGGCCATGGCCGGGTCGGTCATGATGGTGGCGGGGTTGGAGTTCACCAGGATGACGCGGAAACCCTCTTCGCGCAGGGCTTTACACGCCTGGGCGCCGGAGTAGTCGAATTCGCAGGCCTGGCCGATCACGATCGGGCCAGCGCCGAGAATCAGGATGCTTTTGATGTCTGTACGTTTTGGCATGGTGGTCACTCAAATCCGGGGTCAGTCGGCAAGCCGCTTTGAACAATCTGGGTCAGGCGCTGCCGGGCGCAGCAGAGCGGGCCCGGGGCCTTGAAGCAGGATGCTCAGCGGCGCTTGGCCATGGCATCGGTGAAACGATCGAACAGTGGCGCGACATCGGTCGGGCCCGGGCTTGCCTCAGGGTGGCCCTGGAAGCTGAACGCGCTCTTGTCGGTGCGCTCGATGCCCTGCAGGGTACCGTCGAACAGCGACTTGTGGATGGCGCGCACATTGCCGGGCAAGGTCGCTTCGTCAACGGCAAAGCCATGGTTCTGGCTGGTGATCATGACCACGCCGGTGTCCAGGTCCTGGACCGGGTGGTTGGCACCGTGGTGGCCATGGCCCATCTTCACGGTCTTGGCGCCGGAGGCCAGGGCCAGCAGCTGGTGGCCCAGGCAGATGCCGAAGACCGGGATGTCGGTTTCAAGGATTTCCTTGATGGCCTGGATGGCGTAGTCGCAAGGCTCGGGGTCGCCAGGGCCGTTGGACAGGAACACGCCATCAGGGTTGAGCGCCAGCACTTCGCTGGCCGGGGTCTGGGCCGGCACCACGGTGACGCGGCAGCCGCGGGCAACCAGCATGCGCAGGATGTTCAGCTTGACGCCGTAGTCGAAGGCCACCACGTGGTACGGCAGGTCGGCAGCGTCAAGGGTGGGGTGGCTGTCGGTTTTCAGTTCCCACACGCTGGACCGCCACTCGTAGCGTTCCTTGGTAGAAACGACCTTCGCCAGGTCCATGCCCTTGAGGCCTGGGAAACCACGCGCGGCGGCGATGGCGGCTTCTTCGCTGATATCGTCACCGGCCAGGATGCAGCCGTTCTGGGCGCCCTTCTCACGCAGGATACGGGTAAGGCGACGGGTGTCGATGCCGGCGATGGCTACCACATTGTTGGCCTTGAGGTACTCCGGCAGCGACTGGGTGTTACGCCAGTTGCTGGCCAGCAGCGGCAGGTCACGGATGACCAGGCCGGCGGACCATACACGGTTCGACTCGGCGTCTTCCGGGGTGGTACCGGTGTTGCCGATGTGCGGGTAGGTCAGGGTGACGATTTGCTGCGCATAGGAAGGGTCTGTAAGGATTTCCTGGTAGCCGGTCATAGCGGTGTTGAAAACCACTTCACCAACGGTCTGACCGTCGGCACCGATTGCCTCACCGCGAAAAATACTGCCGTCGGCAAGGGCGAGTATGGCTGGCTTTGTCAAGAAGACCTCCCGTAAATCAAGCATGAAGGGGCGATCGCAGGTTGCAAAAAAGCGGAGTGACGTATGGACACGTCACCCCGCTTTCATGTGCTGAATTCAATTCGCTGCGCGCTTTTAGTGGACACACTAAAGCTGTAGCTTACAGAAAAGTGCGTTTTCGGTCTACCGCAGATGTGCCTCTAAAACACAAGAATGCGACAGGCCAGTAGCCGCAATGTGGGAGCGGGCTCACCACAAGGTGAACCCGACACCGCCTGCAACTCAATGCAGCTCAAGCACATCCTGCATGTCATACAGCCCGGCTTCACGCCCATCGAGCCAAAGGGCCGCACGCACGGCCCCCTTGGCAAAGGTCATGCGGCTTGAAGCCTTGTGGGTGATTTCAAGGCGCTCACCCTCGGCAGCGAACAGCACGGTGTGGTCACCCACCACATCACCGGCACGCACGGTGGCAAAACCGATGGTCTTGCGGTCGCGGGCGCCCGTCTGGCCCTCACGGCCGTACACCGCCACTTCCTGCAGATCACGGCCCAGCGCACTGGCAACCACTTCGCCCATGCGCAGCGCAGTGCCCGACGGCGCATCCACCTTGTGCCGGTGGTGCGCCTCGATGATCTCGATGTCCACGTCGTCACCCAGCACGCGCGCGGCGATGTCCAGCAGCTTGAGGCTGAGGTTTACGCCGACGCTGAAGTTGGCCGCGAAGACGATGGGGATGTCCTTGCCCGCCTCGGCCAGCAGGTGCTTTTCTTCCACCGTGAAGCCGGTGGTACCAATCACCATCGCCTTGCCGTGCTTGCGGCAGAACGCGAGGTTTTTCAGGGTCACCGAAGGGTGAGTGAAGTCGATCAGCACATCGAAGTCGTCGGCAACCTTGGCCAGGTCGTCAGACAGCAGCACGCCAATGCGGCCCAGGGCCGCCAGCTCGCCTGCATCGGCCCCGACCAGGGAGCTGTCAGGGCGGTCGATGGCTGCCGTCAGCCCGGCACCTGCGGTTTGCTGCACCGCTTCGACCAGGGTCTTGCCCATACGCCCTGCCGCGCCCATCACTGCAATACGTCGCATAGCCTTTTCCTTGTCAGAGATCGCCGAAGAAGCGCTTCACGCCATCGAACCAACCGCTGGCCTTGGGCGAATGGGAGCTGTCACCTTCCAGCGAGTCACGCAATTCTTCGAGCAGTTCGCGCTGACGGCGGCTGAGGTTGACCGGCGTTTCCACCGCCACACGGCACAGCAGGTCACCGGCACCACCCCCGCGCACGGGCGCCACGCCCTTGCCGCGCAGGCGGAACTGCTTGCCGGTCTGGGTGCCCTCGGGAATGCGCAACTTGACCCGGCCATCGAGCGTTGGCACTTCCAGCTCACCACCCAGGGAGGCATCGGTGAAGCTGATAGGCACTTCGCAGTACAGGTGCTTGCCGTCGCGCTGGAAGATTTCGTGCTCGCGCACGTTGATGACCACGTACAGGTCACCGGTTGGCCCGCCGTGGCTACCGGCCTCGCCTTCACCCGACAGGCGAATGCGGTCACCGGTATCGACACCCGCCGGCACCTTGACCGACAGCGTCTTGTATTCTTCGACCCGGCCTTCGCCATGGCAGGCGTTGCACGGGTCGGTGATGATCTTGCCCTGGCCGTGGCAGCGCGGGCACGTCTGCTGCACCGAGAAGAACCCCTGCTGCATGCGCACCTGGCCAATACCGCCACAGGTCGGGCAGGTGGACGGCGTAGAGCCCTTCTTGGCACCCGTGCCATCGCACGGCTGGCAGTTGACCAGGGTGGGTACACGGATGCTCACCGTGGTGCCACGCACGGCTTCTTCCAAGTTCAGCTCGAGGGTATAGCGCAGGTCGCTGCCGCGCTGGGCACCACCGCGGCCGCCGCCGCGGCCACCGCCGAAGAAGTCGCTGAACACGTCACCGAAGATATCGGAGAAGTTGGCGCCGCCGAACCCTGCACCGCCGCCACCCATGCTTGGGTCAACACCGGCGTGGCCATACTGGTCGAACGCCGCACGCTTGCTGGCATCGGACAGTACTTCGTAGGCCTCGTTGGCTTCCTTGAATTTGTCTTCCGATTCCTTGTCACCGGGGTTGCGGTCCGGGTGGTACTTCATCGCCAGACGGCGGTAAGCCTTCTTGAGGTCGCCATCGGTGGCGCCGCGCTCGACACCCAGCACCTCATAATAATCACGCTTGGACATAGGTCATTTGCACCTTGTTGGGCGTTCGGCATCTGCGCCGCGCCGTCAGCACCTGCACGGCCCCAAGGGCTGACAGATGCTGTAAAAATTCTCGAATTCCAGATACGCCAACGCGGGAGCAAGCCCCCGCGCGGCGACATCCTACCAGCTCACCACCAAGCGGCGGTGGGCTGGCCGACAACATGCAGGGTTTACTGCTTGTTGTTGTCTTTCACCTCTTCGAACTCGGCATCCACCACGTCATCGTGCTTGGCTTCCGGCTCGGCCTGCTGCGCGCCACCCTGAGGCTGTTCAGCCGACTGCTCGGCGTACATCTTCTGGGCAACCGGAGCAGAGACCTTGGACAGCTCTTCGACCTTGGCGTCGATCGCGGCCTTGTCGTCGCCTTTGACGGCGGCTTCCAGGGCAACGACAGCCGCTTCGATGGCCGTTTTCTCGTCGGCGGTAACCTTGTCACCGGCATCGGCGACCATCTTGCGGGTCGAGTGCACCAGCGCGTCACCCTGGTTACGGGCAGCGGCCAGCTCTTCGAACTTGCGGTCTTCCTCGGCGTTGGCCTCGGCGTCACGCACCATGCGCTCGATTTCTTCGTCCGACAGGCCCGAGTTGGCCTTGATGACGATGGACTGCGACTTGCCGGTAGCCTTGTCCTTCGCGCTGACGTGCAGGATGCCGTTGGCGTCGATGTCGAAGGTCACTTCGATTTGCGGCACACCACGTGGCGCTGGCGGAATGTCAGCCAAGTCGAACTTGCCCAGCGACTTGTTCTGCGTGGCTTGCTTGCGCTCACCCTGCAGCACGTGAATGGTCACAGCGCCCTGGTTGTCGTCGGCGGTGGAGAACACCTGCGACTTCTTGGTCGGGATGGTGGTGTTCTTCTCGATCAGCGAGGTCATCACGCCGCCCATGGTTTCGATACCCAGGGTCAGCGGGCTGACGTCCAGCAGCAGCACGTCCTTGACGTCACCGGCCAGTACCGCACCCTGGATGGCAGCCCCCATGGCCACGGCTTCGTCCGGGTTGACGTCCTTGCGCGCTTCCTTGCCGAAGAAGTCGGCAACGGCTTTTTGCACCATCGGCATACGGGTCTGGCCACCAACCAGGATCACGTCGTCGATCTTGCTGGCGTCGATGCCGGCGTCTTTCAGGGCGATGCGGCAAGGCTCGATGGTACGGTTGACCAGGTCTTCGACCAGCGACTCCAGCTTGGCGCGGGAGATCTTCACGTTCAGGTGCTTGGGACCGGTGGCATCTGCAGTGATGTACGGCAGGTTGACGTCGGTCGACTGGGCGGAAGACAGCTCGATCTTGGCTTTTTCAGCCGCCTCTTTCAGGCGCTGCAGGGCCAGCGGATCGTTCTTCAGGTCCATGCCGGACTCTTTCTTGAACTCGTCGACGAGGTAGTCGATCAGGCGCATGTCGAAGTCTTCGCCACCCAGGAAGGTGTCACCGTTGGTGGCCAGCACTTCGAACTGGTGCTCGCCGTCGACTTCGGCAATTTCGATGACCGATACGTCGAAGGTACCACCACCCAGGTCGTAGACGATCACGGTGTGGTCGCCCTTGGCCTTGTCCATGCCGTACGCCAGTGCAGCGGCAGTCGGTTCGTTGATGATGCGCTTAACATCCAGACCGGCGATGCGGCCGGCGTCTTTGGTGGCCTGACGCTGGCTGTCGTTGAAATAGGCCGGCACGGTGATGACCGCTTCGGTAACGGTCTCACCGAGGTAGTCTTCGGCGGTCTTCTTCATTTTTTTCAGCACTTCGGCGCTGATCTGCGGCGGCGCCATGTCCTTGCCGCTGGCCTGCACCCAGGCGTCACCGTTGCCGGCCTTGACGATCTTGTAAGGCACCAGCTTGATGTCTTTCTGCACGACGTCTTCTTCGAAGCGACGGCCGATCAGGCGCTTCACTGCGAACAGGGTGTTGTGCGGGTTGGTCACAGCCTGGCGCTTGGCCGACTGACCGACCAGGATTTCGCCGTCGTTGGCGTAGGCAACGATCGATGGGGTGGTACGTGCACCCTCGGCGTTCTCGATGACCTTGACGTTACCGTTTTCCAGTACGGAGACGCACGAGTTGGTGGTCCCCAGGTCGATACCGATGATTTTACCCATGTTGATTCTCCCGAAACTTGAATTTGGTAGCAGCGACTACTTTGGCCAACTGCGGTAATACTTGAAGGCTTGACACCTAGATGGGGATGCCCGGACGGATTTCAAGCCTTTTCGTCGATAGACGGTTGCGCCGCGCTCGGCGCCTTGCTGACCACCACCATGGCAGGGCGCAGCAGGCGGCCGTTCAGCAGGTAACCTTTCTGGAACACGTTCAGCACACTGTTGGGCTCGACATCGCCGCTTTCCTGCATGGCCATTGCCTGATGATGCTCAGGGTTGAATGGCTGGCCATGCGGGTCGACCGCTTCGAGGTTGTAGCGCTTGAGGGTGTCCTGGAACATCTTTAGCGTCAGCTCGACGCCCTCGCGGATCTGCTTGACGTGCTCGTCTTCGGCGCTGGAGTGAGCCAGGGCCAGCTCCAGGCTGTCGATGACCGGCAACAGGTCGCTGGAGAACTTTTCCAACGCGAACTTGTGGGCTTTTTCCACGTCCTGCTCGGCGCGCCGGCGGATATTCTGCAGTTCGGCAACCGAGCGCAGCGATTGGTCCTTGGCTGCAGCCAGCTGCTCCTCGAGCTCCAGAACACGGGCGTCGGCAGCGTTGCCTGCACCGGTTTCCTCGACGTTAAGGTCTTTCTCGTTCAGCTGCTCATCAGCCATGGGGTCTCTCCTGCGCAATTTTGGGGACTGCGAGCCAGGCTCGCCGGTGATGTCGCCTATATGGGGCCGGAAAAAACAGCTTCAAGGGCCAGGCGGCGTTTTTGCCTAACGGGCAAAATCTGCCGAAGGGCATTGGCAGACCCAAAAAAACTACTGTATAAATAACCAGACATGACTTTCGGGAGCTGCCCTCATGCTGGTGCACCTGTCCATTCACAACTACGCCATCGTCGAACACCTTGACCTGGAAATCGCCCGCGGCATGTCCGTGATCACGGGTGAAACCGGTGCGGGCAAGTCGATCATGCTCGATGCCCTGGGCCTGGCCCTGGGCGACCGCGCCGACAGTGGCGTGGTGCGCCCTGGCACCGACAAGGCAGACATCCTCGCCACCTTCGATTTGGTGGACATCCCCGAGGCCCACACCTGGCTGGCCGACCGCGACCTGGCCACCGACGGCCTCTGCATCCTGCGCCGGGTCATCACCGCCGAAGGCCGCAGCCGTGGCTACATCAACGGCACGCCCTGCCCGCTCGGCGACCTCAAGGCACTGGGCGAGCTGCTCATCGACATCCACAGCCAGCACGAGCACCAGTCGCTTTTGAAGGCCGACACCCATCGCCGGCTGCTGGACGAGTATGCCGGCGCCGTCGACCTGGCCCGTCAGGTTCAACTGGCCGCCAAACGCTGGAACCAGACGCGCCTGGAGCTGGAGCGGCTGTCCAACTCCGGCGACGAGCAGCGTGCCCGGCACCAGCTGCTCAGTTACCAGCTCGAAGAGCTGGACAACCTGGGCCTGGGCGAAAACGAGCTGGAGCACTTGGAGCAGGAGCACAAGAACCTGACCAGCGCCGAAGCCCTGTTCGGCATCTGCCGCCAGGTCATCGAGCAGTGCAGTGAGAGTGACTCGGGCAACGTACTCGGCGCCCTCACCTCCAGCCTCAACCGGCTGGGTGCTGCCAGCAATGCCCCCAAGGCGTTGACAGAGGCTGCCAACCTGATCGCCAGCGCGCAGATACAGGTAGAGGAAGCCGTAGGCGAGCTCAACCGCTTCCTGGACAACTTCGACGCCGACCCCATGCGCCTGCAGGCGCTGGAAGAGCGCCTGGACACCATCTACACCCTCGCGCGCAAGCACCGGGTTCACCCCACCGAATTGCCACACCTGCAACAGCAGTTGATGGAAGAGCTCGAGGGCCTGAATGCCAGCGATGAGTCGGTCGAGCGCCTGGGTGATGAGCTCGCTGCGTTTGCCCAGCACTATAAAGAGAAGGCGCATGAGCTGAGCGGGCTACGGCAGCATGCCGCCAAGCAGTTGGCGGTGGCGGTCGAGCAGGAAATTCAGCGCCTGGGCATGCCGGGTGGGCGTTTCTGCATCGAGCTCACGCCCAATGAGGGCAGCGAGCTGTCGCCACACGGGCTGGAGCAGATCGAACTGCTGGTCAGCGCCAACCCCGGGCAACCGCTCAAGGGCTTGGCCAAGGTTGCCTCTGGCGGTGAACTGTCCCGAATCAGCCTGGCGATACAGGTGATCACCGCCCAGACCTCGCGTATCCCCACGTTGGTGTTCGACGAAGTTGACGTCGGCATCGGCGGGCCTACCGCAGAAATCGTCGGCCAGTTGCTGCGTCGGCTGGGCGAACGCGGCCAGGTCCTCACCGTCACGCACCTGCCCCAGGTTGCGGCGCAAGGCCATCATCACCTGTTCGTGCACAAGGTGCGCCACAGCGACACTACCCATACCGCCGTGGCCAGCCTCGGCAAGCGCGAACGGGTCGAGGAAGTGGCGCGCATGCTGGGCGGCATCGACCTGACCAAAGAGTCCCTGGCCCATGCGCGCAAGATGGTGGTGAGCGGTAAGGCCTGATCCGCCGCTCCCTATCATGAGCGCAGCCATAAAGCACAAAGGCGACCCTAAGGCCGCCTTTGTCGTCTGCACGCTAAGAATCGTTACTTTTTCTTACGCACATACAGGACCAGATTGTGGTCCACCAGCTCGTAACCATGCTCGGCAACGATTTCACGCTGGCGCTTCTCGATTTCGGCATCCATGAACTCGATGACCTCGCTGGTCTCCACGTTGACCATATGGTCGTGGTGACCGCCATCTGCCAGTTCAAACACCGCATGACCGCCGTCGAAGTTGTGGCGAACCACCAGACCTGCTGCTTCGAACTGGGTCAGAACACGGTAGACAGTGGCAAGGCCTACGTCTTCGCCCGCTTCCATCAGGGCCTTGTATACGTCCTCGGCACTCATGTGGCGCTGCTCGGCAGAGTCGAGCATCTGGAGGATCTTGACTCGAGGCAGGGTCACCTTGAGACCGGCTTTGCGCAATTCGCTATTTTCAACCATGGTCAGCTTTCTCGCCGATGCTGCTTCGCAGCTTCTCTTAATACGGGTATGATCGGGGTTTACGTTGTCCAGCCAAGATAGTGGAAGTCGCCCACCGATGCAAAACACCAAGCTCTTGCTAACCAGCCTCACCTTCGTGGGACTGCTCGCACTCGCCGGTTGCTCGTTTCCCGGGGTTTACAAAATCGACATCCAGCAGGGCAATGTCGTCACGCAGGACATGATAGACCAATTGCGTCCGGGAATGACCCGACGGCAAGTGCGGTTTATCATGGGCAACCCCCTGATCCAGGATACCTTCCACACCAACCGGTGGGATTACCTCTACAGCCTTCAGCCCGGTGGCGGTCAACGCCAGCAGGAACGCATGAGCGTGTTCTTCAACGAGAACGACCAATTGGTCAACCTGTCCGGCGACTTCATGCCAGGTGTCAGCCGCGACCAGGAAATTCTCGGGGGCAGCAGCAACACCACTGTCAGCCCTGGCGAACAAGGTCAGCAGCCGGCCACCCAGCCTGCAGAAACCCCGGCCAAGCCAGGCTCGGTCGAAGAGTCCATCCAGCGCGAAATCGATACCATCGAAACCACGCCAGTGCCGACCCCGGCCCCGCTCGAAACCCGCTAAGGGCTCGCAGCCACAAAAAAGCCCGGACACTGTCCGGGCTTTTTAATGCCTGACGAACCGTCAGCCGTACAACTGCTTGGCCCGCTGGCAAAACGCGTCCACCAAGGTGTTGGCGGCCTGATTGAACAACGGGCCCAACGTGGCGCGCACGATCGGCCCTGCATAGTCGAACGACAGGTCCAGGCTGATCTTGCAGGCTTTTTCGCCCAAGGCCTTGAACACCCACACACCATGCAACTGGGTGAACGGCCCCTCCTCCAGGTTCATCTCGATGGACTGCCCAGGCACCAGCACATTGCGCGTGACAAAGTGCTGGCTGATACCACCCTTGGCCACTTCGAGCTTGGCACGCATGTGGGTTTCGCTGGCTTCGAGCACCGTCGAATCGGAACACCAAGGCAGGAATTCCGGGTAGCTGGCCACATCGTTTACCAGGTCGTACAGCGCCTGGGCGGGGTATGGCAGCAGGGCGGAGCGTTGAATATGGGTAGTCATCCAGGCGTCACTTCCAAGGCTGGGTGGCGGTGCTTGAGCAGCATGCCGAAAACAGGTTCTGTACCTATGACAGTGTTTGCATTGTCCGGTATTCATTCCAGTGGCTCAAGCACACTGAAATCCCATGGCGGATCACCCACGGACTTGCCTATAATGCGGCCCCTATGGCTAAGCAAAAAAAACATCCGACCGGGACCATCGCGCAAAACAAGAAAGCGCGACACGATTACTTCATCGAACACAAGTTCGAGGCCGGGCTGGTCCTGTCCGGCTGGGAAGTAAAAAGCCTGCGGGCCGGCAAGGCACACCTGACCGACAGCTACGTGCTGCTCAAGGACGGTGAAGCCTGGCTGTTCGGCAGCCACATCACCCCGCTGACCACCGCCAGCACCCACGTCATTGCCGACCCTATTCGCTCGCGCAAGCTGCTGCTCAACAAGCGAGAACTGGAGCGCGTCGAAGCCGCCGTGGCGCAAAAGGGTTACACCTGCGTGGCGCTGGCGCTGTACTGGAGCAAGCACCTGATCAAGTGCGAAATCGCACTGGGCAAGGGCAAGAAGGAATACGACAAGCGCGATACGGTGCGCGAACGTGATTCCAACCGCGAGCTGCAGCGCGCCGTGCGGAACAAGGGCAAGGAAGACTAGCCCTACCCGCCCATTCGCGGGTAACCGCGAATGCACGAGCCGCAGCGTGGCCTAGCGCCCACTGCGCCGCTCGGCCCTGGCCACCCGCTGGGCTTCCTGATGCGCCTCTTCCAGCACTTCCTGCACATACAGAATGTGCCGGCTGGACACCTCACGCGCATCGTCCGCCCTGCCTTCGACAATCGCCCGGTACAACTCGCGGTGCTGACTGATCAGCATGTCGCGGGTTTCGCTACGTTGCTGGTACATGCCGCCGATATTGGTGACCACATTGCGCTTGAGCAAATCGAACAGCCCACGGATGGTGTGCAGCAGCACCGCGTTATGGCTGGCCTCGGCAATGGCCAGGTGAAAGCGCGCATCGGCTGCGCCCTCCTCGGCGCGGGTGACTTCACCCACCCGCGTGTAGCAATCCTGCAGCACATCGAACGCCGCCTTCAGCCGCTCACGGTCAGGCTCGGTGGCGCGCTGGGCCGCATAGTAGGCGCATGACGCTTCCAGCGTATGCCGGAACTCCAGCAGGTCGCGCTGGGCTTCAGGGCTGTGTTCAAGCAACTGCAGCAGCGGGTCGCTGAAGGTAGACCCCAAGGTTTCGGCCACGTAGTTACCACCGCCCTGCCGGCTGATCAGCAGCCCTTTGGCCACCAGCTTCTGGATCGCTTCACGCAGTGACGGGCGCGATACACCGAACTGCTCGGCCAGGGCGCGCTCGGCTGGCAACCGCTGCCCCGAGGTCAGCGTACCTTCCAGAATCATCCCTTCCAACCGATCGACGATGTCGTCGGACAGGCGCCGCTGGCGGACCTGATCAAAAACCATCACATGCTCTCCACAAACCCCGGCAGAAATCCGGGGCCCCTATTCTCGCCGATCCACACCGGGCAAACACCCACCAACAGCGGTTTTCTGCGCCGGATCAACAGCCCGCTCATCGGCACTCGACCAAAGTTTTGCATCGGACAAATTGACACACCCCTGAGCACGCTTTTAACCTAGCGACCAGCCGTTGTAAATTGGTATTACCAATTAACCAAGGCCAGTGCAAAACCAACAACAATTAGGGGCCACCCCATATGCAAACCTGGCAACAAATCTACAGCCCGCTGGGCAGTCTTGGCTTGTCCGCACTGGCGGCGGTCATCCCGATCGTATTCTTCTTCCTTGCCCTGGCCGTTTTCCGCCTCAAAGGCCACGTGGCCGGCAGCATCACACTCGCACTGTCGATCCTGGTGGCGATCTTCGCCTTCCACATGCCCGTCGACATGGCCCTGGCTGCTGCGGGCTATGGCTTCCTCTACGGCCTCTGGCCGATTGCCTGGATCATCGTTGCCGCGGTGTTCCTGTACAAACTCACGGTCAAGAGCGGCCAGTTCGAAGTGATCCGCAGCTCGGTGCTGTCGATCACCGACGACCAGCGCCTGCAGGTGCTGCTGATCGGCTTCTGCTTCGGGGCCTTTCTCGAGGGCGCGGCGGGCTTCGGCGCACCGGTGGCCATCACGGCCGCCCTGCTGGTGGGCCTGGGTTTCAACCCGCTGTACGCCGCCGGCCTGTGCCTGATCGCCAACACCGCACCCGTAGCGTTCGGCGCCCTGGGTATCCCGATTATCGTGGCCGGGCAGGTCACCGGCATCGACGCCTTCCATATCGGCGCCATGACCGGCCGCCAACTGCCACTGCTGTCGCTGTTCGTACCGTTCTGGCTGGTGTTCATGATGGATGGCCTGCGCGGCGTCAAGGAAACCTGGCCTGCCGCCCTGGTGGCCGGCCTGAGCTTCGCCGTTACCCAGTACTTCACCTCCAACTTCATTGGCCCCGAACTGCCGGACATCACCTCGGCCCTGGCCAGCCTGATCGCCCTGACCCTGTTCCTGAAGGTATGGCAACCCAAACGCGCAATGGTCCAGGCAGATGGCAGCGTTGGCGCTGCCGTGGTGCAGTCCACCGGCAGCCAGCCAAGCCCTTACAGCCTGGGCGAAATCTTCAAGGCCTGGTCGCCGTTCCTGATCCTTACCGTGCTGGTCACGATCTGGACCCTGAAGCCGTTCAAGGCGGCGTTCGCACCGGGCGGCGCGATGTACAACTTCGTATTCAACTTCGCCATCCCGCACCTTGACCAGCTGGTGATCAAGACCGCGCCCATCGTGGCAGCCGCCACGCCCATGCCAGCGGTGTTCAAGCTCGACCCGATTTCGGCCACCGGCACGGCGATCTTCCTGTCTGCGCTGATCTCCATGGCGGTATTGAAGATCAACCTGAGAACTGGTCTTACCACTTTCAAGGAAACCTTGTGGGAGCTGCGCTGGCCGATCCTGTCCATCGGCATGGTGCTGGCCTTCGCCTTCGTCACCAACTATTCGGGCATGTCGTCGACCATGGCCCTGGTACTGGCCGGTACTGGCGCAGCGTTCCCGTTCTTCTCGCCGTTCCTGGGCTGGCTGGGCGTCTTCCTGACCGGCTCGGACACCTCGTCCAATGCCCTGTTCAGCTCGCTGCAGGCCACCACCGCGCACCAGATCGGGGTCAACGACACGCTGCTGGTGGCCGCCAACACCAGCGGCGGCGTGACCGGCAAGATGATCTCGCCACAGTCCATCGCCGTGGCCTGCGCCGCCACCGGCCTGGTAGGCAAGGAGTCCGACCTGTTCCGCTTCACCGTCAAGCACAGCCTGTTCTTCGCCACTATCGTCGGCCTGATCACCCTGGTGCAGGCCTACTGGCTGACCGGCATGCTGGTTCATCACTAAAGTGAAAGGGGCCGGGCGCCTGGTGCGCCCGGCAAACCTCACAAGCCACGCTGCGAGAGCCCATGATCATTTCTGCCTCTACCGACTACCGCGCCGCCGCGCAACGCAAGCTGCCGCCGTTTCTGTTCCACTATGCCGACGGCGGCGCCTACGCCGAGCACACCCTGCGCCACAACGTTTCGGACCTGGCCAGCATTGCTTTGCGTCAACGCGTGCTGAAGAACATGTCCGAACTCAGCCTGCAAACCGAGCTGTTCGGTGAAACCCTGAGCATGCCCGTGGCCTTGGCCCCGGTCGGGCTCACCGGCATGTACGCTCGCCGTGGCGAAGTGCAGGCTGCCCGCGCCGCAGCGGCCCACGGCATTCCGTTCACGATGTCCACGGTGTCGGTGTGCCCGATCGAAGAAGTGGCCCCGGCCATCGACCGGCCCATGTGGTTCCAGCTGTATGTACTCAAGGACCGTGGCTTCATGCGCAACGCCCTGGAGCGTGCCAAGGCCGCTGGCGTGCGCACCTTGGTGTTCACCGTCGACATGCCCACCCCCGGCGCCCGCTACCGCGATGCCCATTCGGGCATGAGCGGCAGAAACGGCCCGCTGCGCCGCGTGCTGCAAGCCATGACCCACCCCGAATGGGCATGGGACGTCGGCGTGATGGGCCGCCCGCACGACCTGGGCAACATCTCTGCCTACCGTGGCAACCCAACAGGTCTGGCCGACTACATCGGCTGGCTGGCCAACAACTTCGACCCGTCCATTTCCTGGCGTGACCTGGAATGGATCCGCGAATTCTGGGACGGCCCGATGATCATCAAGGGCATCCTGGACGCCGACGATGCGCGCGACGCAGTCAAGTTCGGTGCCGATGGCATCGTGGTCTCCAACCACGGCGGCCGCCAGCTTGATGGCGTGCTGTCCAGCGCCCGTGCGCTGCCGGCCATCGCCGACGCCGTGAAAGGTGACCTGAAGATCCTGGCCGATTCGGGCATCCGCAGTGGCCTGGACGTGGTGCGCATGATCGCCCTGGGCGCCGACACCGTGCTGATCGGCCGCGCCTTCCTTTATGCACTGGCCGTGCACGGCCAGGCCGGGGTGAAGAACCTGCTGGAGCTGTTCGAGAAGGAAATGCGCGTCGCCATGGTGCTGACCGGTACCAAGTCCATCAGCGAGATCACCCGCGACTCGCTGGTGCGCGAACTGGGCGCCTGAGCGCCTGCCGACACACCGCCTGAATACCGGGGCACGCGGCGCACCCGATGCCGCGGCCCCGCGAGGAGACTGCATGAGCCTGCCCGCTGCGTTTCTGCGAGATGCCGAGCGCCTGATACCGGCCGAGCGCCGTTTCGACGACCCCACCGCCACCCTGGCCTTCGGCACCGATGCCAGCTTCTACCGCCTGATCCCCAAACTGGTGGTACGGGTGGAGTCCGAGGACGAAGTGGTGGGCCTCATGCGGTTGGCCCAGCGCGACCGCGTGCCGGTCACCTTCCGCGCCGCCGGCACCAGCCTGTCGGGCCAGGCCATCAGCGACTCGGTGCTGATCGTGCTGGGCGACAACTGGAATGGCCGCGAAATCCGTGGCCACGGCGAGCAGATCCGCCTGCAGCCCGGTGTAATCGGTGCCCAGGCTAATGCCTGGCTGGCGCCGTTCGGCCGCAAGATCGGCCCCGACCCGGCTTCGATCAATGCCTGCAAGATCGGCGGCATCGTCGCCAACAACGCCAGTGGCATGTGCTGCGGCACGGCTCAGAACACCTACCACACCCTGGCCGGCCTGCGCCTGGTGCTGGCCGACGGCACGCGCCTGGACAGCGAAGACCCCGCCAGCATCGCTGCCTTCGAGCAAAGCCACGCACCGCTGCTGGAGGCACTCGCCCGCCTGGGCCGGGAAACCCGCGCCAACACAGCGCTGGCCGAGCGCATCCGCCACAAATACCGGCTGAAGAACACCACCGGCCTGTCACTCAATGCACTGGTGGATTACGACCAGCCGCTGGACATCCTGCAGCACCTGCTGGTGGGGTCTGAAGGCACCTTGGGCTTCATCAGTGCGGTCACCTACGACACCGTGCCCGACCACCCGCACAAAGCCAGCGCCCTGCTGGTGTTCCCCAGTGTCGAGAGCTGCTGCCGCGCTGTGCCTATTCTCAAGCGCCAGCCAGTATCGGCCGTGGAGTTGCTCGACCGCCGCAGCCTGCGCTCGGTGCAGGGCATGCCTGGCATGCCGCTGTGGGTAAAGGGCCTGTCAGCCAACGCCTGCGCCCTGCTGATCGAGTCCCGTGCCGCCAGCCAGAGCCTGCTGCATGAACAACTGCAGCAGGTGATGGCTTCGATCGCCGAGTTCCCCCTGGAGCAGCAGGTGAACTTCAGTGAAGACCCGGCGGTGTACAACCAGCTGTGGAAAATCCGCAAGGACACCTTCCCCGCCGTCGGCGCCGTGCGCCAGACCGGCACTACCGTGATCATCGAAGACGTGACGTTCCCCGTCGAGCAGCTCGCAGAAGGCGTTAACCGGCTGATCCAGCTGTTCGACAAGCACTGTTACGACGAAGCGATCATTTTTGGCCATGCCCTGGAAGGCAACCTGCACTTCGTCTTCACCCAGGGCTTCAACAGTGCCGAAGAAGTGGCCCGCTACCAGGCGTTCATGGACGACGTGGCGCAACTGGTGGCGGTGGAGTTTGGCGGCTCGCTCAAGGCCGAGCACGGCACTGGCCGCAACATGGCGCCCTTCGTCGAGCTGGAATGGGGCCAGGACGCCTACCAGCTGATGTGGCAGCTCAAGCGCCTGCTGGACCCAAACGGCATCCTCAACCCCGACGTGGTGCTGAGTGAAGACCCAAGCATCCACCTGAAAAACCTCAAGCCGCTACCTGCCGCCGACCCGATCGTCGACAAGTGCATCGAGTGTGGCTTCTGCGAGCCGGTGTGCCCCTCCAAAGGCCTGACCCTCAGCCCGCGCCAGCGCATCGTGATGTGGCGGGACATCCAGGCCAGGCAACGCGCAGGGCTGGATACCCGCCAACTGCGCGAAACCTTCCAGTACCAGGGCATCGACACCTGCGCGGCCACCGGCCTGTGCGCCCAGCGCTGCCCGGTGGGCATCAACACCGGTGAGCTGGTGAAGAAACTGCGCAGCCAGGCCGCAGACCACCGCAAGGCCGCCGACTGGCTGGCCGAGCATTTTCACACTGCCCTGAGCGGCGCCCGCCTTACCCTGCTTGCCGCCAACACTGCGCGCAAGCTGCTGGGCGCCCCCCGCCTGCGCCGCCTGAGCGCTTCGCTGAGCAAAGCCAGCCAGGGCCGTTTGCCGCAATGGACCCCGGCCATGCCGCAGCCCTTGCGCGCGTTCAGCCTGGGCCCGGCCAGCAACGACGCCCGCCCACGGGTGGTGTACCTGGCCGCGTGTGTTTCACGGGTGATGGGCCCGGCCTTCGCCGACCAGGAGCAAACCCCGCTGCTGGACAAGACCCGCGCCCTGCTGGAAAAGGCCGGCTACCAGGTGGTGTTCCCCGACAATGCCGACAGCCTGTGCTGCGGCCAGCCGTTTGCGTCCAAAGGCTACCCGGAACAGGCCGAACACAAGCGCCAGGAATTGATCAACGCCCTGCTGCACGCCAGCCGTGGCGGCCTGGACCCGATCTACTGCGACACCAGCCCCTGCACCTTGCGCCTGGTGCAGGACCTGGGGGAATCACGCCTGGACCTGTACGACCCGGTGCGCTTCATCCGCACGCACCTGGTAGACCGCCTGGCGTTCACCCCCCAGGACGCGCCCGTGGCCGTGCATGTCACCTGCAGTACCCAGCACTTGGGCGAGAGCCAGGCACTGATCGACCTGGCCCGGCTTTGCAGCAAACAGGTGGTGATACCAGAAGGCATTCATTGCTGTGGTTTTGCCGGCGACAAGGGCTTCACCACACCTGAACTCAATGCCCACTCCCTGCGCAGCCTCAAGGACGCCGTGCAGTATTGCGGTGAAGGCATTTCCACCAGCCGCACCTGCGAGATCGGGCTATCGACCCACAGCGGCATCGATTACCACAGCCTGGTTTATCTGGTGGACCGGGTGACTCAGGCGCGGTAGGGCCTGTGCAGAGCAGGGATTGTGGGGCCGCCTGGCGGCCCCTCGCCGGCAGCCGGTTCAGCCATACACCGGGTGACGACGGCACAAGGCAACCACCTGTTCACGCACATGGTGGCCCACCTCTTCACTGCGGCCGCTCTCCAAGGCATCCAGCACATCGCACAACCAGCCAGCCACCTGCTCGCAAGCCTCGACGTCGAAACCACGGGTAGTCACCGCCGGGGTGCCGATACGCAAACCGGAGGTCACGAACGGCGAGCGCGGGTCGTTGGGTACCGAGTTCTTGTTGGCAGTGATATAGGCACTGCTCAGGGCCGCATCGGCTTCCTTGCCGGTGTAGGGCTTGGCAGACAGGTCGATCAGCATCATGTGGTTATCGGTGCCGCCCGACACAATCTTGTACCCCCGCGCCTGCAGCACCTTGGCCATGGCGCGCGCATTGGTCACCACCTTGGCCTGGTAGGTGCTGAACTCAGGCGACAGTGCCTCTTTGAATGCCACCGCCTTGGCGGCGATCTGGTGCATCAGGGGGCCGCCCTGGACGCCCGGGAACACCGCAGAGTCGAGCTTTTTGTGGAAGGCTTCATCCTGGCCTTTGGACAGGATCAAGCCACCCCGTGGCCCGCGCAGGGTCTTGTGGGTGGTGCTGGTGACCACGTGGGCATGGGGCAGCGGGTCCGGGTATTCACCGGCAGCCACCAGGCCGGCAACGTGGGCCATGTCCACCCAGAAAATCGCCCCGACCTTGTCAGCGATGGTGCGCATGCGCGCCCAGTCCTTGTAACGCGAATAGGCCGAGAAACCGCCGATCAGCATCTTGGGGCGGGTGCGCAGTGCGATGCGCTCCATCTCGTCGTAGTCCAGCAGCCCGGTTTCAGGGTCCAGGCCGTAGGGCACGATGTTGTAGTGGCGGCCGGAAAAGTTGGCCGGGTTGCCGTGGGTAAGGTGGCCGCCCTGGGCCAGGTTCATGCCCATCACCGTGTCACCCGGGCTGATCAACGCCAGGAACACCGCCGCATTGGCCTGGGCGCCAGCGTGGGGTTGCACGTTGGCGTAATCACACTTGAACAGGGCCTTGACCCGGTCGATGGCCAGTTGCTCGGCCACATCGACGTATTCGCAACCGCTGTAGTAGCGCTTGCCGGGGTAGCCTTCGGCGTACTTGTTGGTCAGCACCGTGCTCTGGATCTGCATCACCAGGGGGCTGGCGTAGTTTTCCGAGGCGATCAGCTCGATATGGTCTTCCTGGCGATGCACTTCATTGTGAATGGCTTTGTTCAGTTCGGGGTCGAACGCGTTGAGGGTAAGCGAAGCGTCGTACATGTGCGTAGGTCCTTTACGGGTATTCAGGCTTGAGGGGACAACAAGCGCGCCATGCGCGCGGCGATATCGTCGATCTGTGCGTCGTCGCAGATCAGGGGCGGCAACAGGCGCACGGTGTTGCCCCGCGTCACGGTGATCAGCATGCGTTGCTCGTCACGGGCTTTGTTGACCAGGTCGGCACAGGGGTGGTCGAGTTCGATCCCGACCATCAGGCCCAACCCACGAATGGACACCACCTGGGGGTGGCTGCCCAGGGCCAGCTTCAACGCGGCCAGCAGGCGCCGGCCCGAAGCGGCGGCACGTTGCGGCAGGTGGTCGCGCTGCATGATGTCGAGCACGGTGCAGCCCACCCGGCATGCCAGCGGGTTGCCCCCGAAGGTGGAGGCGTGGTGGCCCGGCGAGAACAACTCCGCCGCCTTGCCACGTGCCAGGCAGGCGCCAATGGGGAAGCCGTTGCCCAAGGCCTTGGCCAGGGTGATGACGTCTGGCTCGATACCCGCGTGCTGGAAGCCAAACCAGGTGCCGGTGCGGCCCAGGCCGGTCTGCACTTCATCGATCATCATCAGCCAGTCGTGCTCGTCACACACCTGGCGCAGGGCCTGCAGGTAGCCCAAGGAGGCCGCGTGCACGCCCCCTTCACCCTGCACCGGCTCGACCAGTACCGCCACCACATTGGGCGACTGCGCCGCTACCTGGCGCACGGCGTCGATGTCGTCGTAAGGCACACGGATGAAGCCCGGCATCAAGGGCTCGAAGCCACGCTGCACAGCCGGGTTACCGGTGGCGGCCAGCGTGGCCAGGGTACGCCCGTGAAAACTGTTTTCCATCACCAGCACCTGGGGTTGCGCCACTTGGCGGGCGTTGCCGTGCAGGCGCGCCAGCTTCAGCGCCGCTTCGTTGGCTTCCGCGCCAGAGTTGCAGAAGAAGGCCCGCTGCATGCCCGAGAGCCGGCACAACCGCTCGCCCAGCTGTTCCTGCCACGGAATGCGGAACATGTTGGTGGTGTGCAGCAGCACGCCGGCCTGCTCGGCGATGGCCGCCGCGATTTCCGGGTTGGCATGCCCCAGGCTGGTCACCGCCACACCGGCGATGGCATCCAGGTATTCCACGCCCTCCGAGTCCCACAACAAGGCGCCCTGGCCACGGCTGAAGGCAACCGGCTGCCGGGCAGAGGTATTCATGAGGTAAGCAAGTGCAGCGGACATTGCGGGTTTTCCTTAACAGGGGGATCAATGGCTGGCGGTGGCCGCTACCGTGTCATCTACAAGCGGGCGTGCATCGGCGGTCGGCCAGTAATACGCATCGGGCATGGCGCGCGCGCCGAAGATCGCCTGGCCAACCCGGACCACCGTCGCGCCCTCCTCGATGGCGACTTCGAAGTCCCCTGACATGCCCATCGACAGCTCCTGCAGCGACACACCTGCCGGGGCGCTTGACAGCAGCCGGTCGCGCAACTCCCGCAGACGCACGAAGCAGGGCCGCACGCGGGTAACTTCGGCAGAAAACAGCGCCAGGGTCATCAGGCCGCGCACCCGCAAGGTGGGGAAGGCGGGCAGCGCCTGTAAAAACGCTGCCACGTCGCCCGGTACCAGGCCGTACTTGCTGGCCTCACCCGAGGTGTTCACCTGCACGAACACGTCCATTTCCCGGCCTTCGATACGCAGGCGACGGTCCAGCGCCTCGGCCACGCGCAGGCTGTCCAGAGCCTGGAACTCGCTGGCAAAACGCGCCACCTGCTTGGCCTTGTTGGTCTGCAGATGGCCAATCACCGACCATTGCAGGTCTTGCAGGTCGGCCATGGCTTCCCACTTGCGCTGCGCCTCCTGCACCTTGTTTTCGCCCAGCAGCCGGCAGCCAGCGGCATATGCCAGGCGCAGGTGGGCTTCATCGAAGGTCTTGCTGACCGGCAACAAGCGCACGCTGGCGGGGTCGCGGCCAACCCGCTGGCACGCTTGGGCAATGCGTTGCTGCACCGCTGCCAGGTTGCGGCGGAAGTCTTCCACGCTGTTGGCCTGTGGGTAACGGCCGTGGCGCCCATGCAGGGTCGTGAGGTCTTCGGCGTACGGGGTCATCAATGGGTTGCTCCTTTGCTGGGGACTGCAACGTGCTCTGGCTGGGCGACAGGGGTTTTGCCCCGCCGTGGCAGCTTGCCGTTGAGCACGGCGTAGGCCACCAGGCCGATCACCAGGCCCCAGAAGGCGCCGCCAATCCCGAGCAGGGTGATGTTGGCCGCGCAGGCCAGAAAGGTGATCAGGGACGCTTCGCGGGCTTTCACATCGGCCATGGCATTGGCCAGGCTCCCGCCGATGGTGCCCAGCAGTGCCAGCCCCGCCAGGGTGGTGATGAAGGTGGCCGGGAACGCCATGAACACCGCTGCCAGCGTGACACCGAAAATACCCACCAGAATGTAGAAGATGCCGGCGGCTACCCCTGCGATCCAACGCTTGGACGGGTCCTCGGAGGCTTCCTTGCCCGTGCAGATGGCCGCCGTGATGGCTGCGATATTGAACGCGTGCGAGCCGAACGGCGCCATCAGCAGCGAGCCCAGCCCCGTCACGCCAAGGATCGGGTTGGCACTGGTGTTGAACCCATCATTGCGCAACACCAGCATGCCCGGCATGTACTGCCCGGTGAGGGTGATCAGGAACAGCGGCAACGCCACGCTCAACAGCGCATTGAGCGAAAACTCGGGCCGGGTGAACACCGGCGTCGCAAACTCCAGTGCCAGGCCAGAAAAATCCACCCGCGCCTGCATCACCAGGAACACAAGCCCCAACACCAGGATGCCGACCACCGCATAGCGCGCACTGAAGCGTTTGAACACGATGTAGGCGCCGATCAGCACACCGACCAGTACCGGGTCGACGCTCATGCTGGCAAACGCACCGATACCGAACTGCAGCAGGATGCCACCCAGCAAGCCAGCCGCTACTCCCGGGGGGATCAACCGCACGGCCTTTTCGAAGTAACCCGATACACCCAGCACCACGAACGCGGCTGCCGAAATCATGTACGCCCCCACCGCCTGCGCATAAGGCGTGGTCGCCAGGGCAACGATCAGAAAGGCTGCTGCGGGGGTCGACCAGGCGGTGATGATCGGCTCACGGCTCACCCAGCTGAGGAACAGCCCGGTCACCCCCACCCCGATCGACACCGACCACACCCACGATGCCGTCAGCTCGGGGCTTAGCCCGGCTACCTTAGCGGCCTGGAAGACCAAGATGAAGGTGCCCCCATAATTGACGATCACCGAGATGAGCCCGGCGACGACCGGGTGCAGCAGGTCCCGCAGGCGCAGGGACGAGAGAGGTTGAGTAGATGACATAGGTCTTGGCTCCTTGCTAGACGATGTATCCGGCCACGCTGGGCGGTTATTTATAGCCATTGATTGGCAGGCTTTACCCCTACACTTCAAAGCGGCAGACCAGACCACTTTTTGCGTGCATCAACCCTGACGGCGTGCAAACGCCTGCATGAACGCGCACAAGGCAGCCACCGCGTCCACCGACACGGCGTTGTACAGGCTGGCGCGCAGGCCACCCACGCTGGCGTGGCCTTTGAGGCCATGCAGGCCGGCCTCCTCGGCCTGGCGCAGAAAGGCCGCCTCCAGCACCGGGTCGGCCAGGCGGAACGGCACGTTGTTGATGGAGCGATACGGCACCTGCACCGGGTTGCGGTAGAACCCTTCACTGGCATCGATCACGCTGTACAGCATGCTCGCCTTGGTCTGGTTGCGCTGATGCAGGGCGTGCAAGCCGCCGCTGCGCTTGATCCACTTGAGGGTCAGGCCGGTGAGGTACCACGGGTAGGTGGCCGGGGTATTGAGCATCGAGCGCGCATCGCTGATACGCGCATAGTTGAGAATGTCCGGGGTAAACGCATGGGCACGCTGCAGCAGCGCCGGGTCAACGATCACCACTGTCAGCCCGGCCACCCCCATGTTCTTCTGGGCTGCGGCATACACCAGCCCGTGCCTGGCGATGTCGATGGGCTTGGACAGCAGGCTGGAACAGGCATCGCACACCAGCGGCGCGGCGCTCGCCGGCGGGTCGCTGAACTGCACGCCATGCACGGTCTCGTTTTCGGTGTAGTGCAGGTAGGCGGCGTTGGCATTGAGCTGCCAGTGTGCGGGCTGGGGAATGTGGTCGAAGCCGCTGGCCTTGGCACTGGCAACCACGCGCACGTCGCAGTAGCGCTGCGCCGCCTCGATGGCCTTGCCCGACCACAGGCCGGTGTGCACGTAGTCTGCCGTGCCCCTTTCACCTGCCAGGTTCATCGGCACCTGCGCAAATTGCAGCGAGGCGCCGCCCTGCAGGAACAGCACGCGGTAGGCGGCCGGCACCTCGAGCAGTTCGCGCAGGTCCTGCTCGGCCTCTTCTGCCACGGCAGTGAACAGCGGCGAGCGGTGGCTGATTTCCATCACCGACATGCCGGTGCCGGCAAAGTCGAAAAACTCGTCGTGCGCCTGGGTGAGCACTTCCAGCGGCACGGCCGTGGGCCCTGCACTGAAGTTGTGTGATCGTGCCATGTCGAAGGGGCTCCTGTGCAAGCGGTGACCAGGCCGGGCCTGGAGTGGCGAGGGCCAGAGTCTACGGGTAGACTGGCCTGCCACTACCGGCCAGTTCAAGGATATAGAGCAGACCACATGGCAAAGACCTTCGAGCTGGAAACGCTGAAGATGCGGCTGAACGACGCCGAGTTTCAGCTGCTGGACCTGCATCAACGCATCCAGCGGGCCTTGCGTGCGCTGATTCTGGACGGGGCCCTCAGCCCAGGCTTGAAGCTGCCGTCTACACGCGTGCTGTCCAAATCCCTGGGCTGTGCCCGCGACACCGTCGAAAACGCCTACGTACAGCTGCACCGGGACGGCTTCGTGGTGCGCCGTGAAGGCGCTGGCAGCTACGTCTGCGACACCTTGGGCATGGAACTGCGCGGTGCCAACCCACGCCGCCTGAAGGCGCAGGAGGTTCGGCGCAGCGTCACCGACCACGGCGCAGGCCTCAGCCAGCGCGGGCGGATGATCCTCGACACCGGTGGCGTGCGTGACCAGCAAGTGATCAAGGCCTTTGCCACCGGCCTGCCAGAAACCCGCAGCTTTCCCACCGACGTGTGGGAGCGCTTGCAACGCCAGGTGGTCAAGGACTACCGCGCCAGCGTGCTGCTGCACGGCGACCCTCAAGGGGCCGAGCCCCTGCGCAAGGCCATTGCCACCTACCTGAACCTTGAGCGCGGCGCCAAGTGCTCGCCCGACCAGGTGCTGGTGCTCAGCAGCACCCGCCAGGCGTTGTACCTGTGCGCACAGTTGCTGGTGGACGCTGGCAAGCCGATCCTGCTGGAAAACCCCGGCTACTATGGCGCACGCAAGGCGTTCCAGATTGCCGAAACCAGGGTGCTGCCCATCGACGTGGACGAACGGGGTATCCGCACCGACCTGCTGCACGACGACCGCAGCGGTGCCAGTTGCGTGTACGTCACACCTTCGCACCAGTACCCCACCGGCGCGACGTTGCCGCTGGAGCGGCGCCTTGAGCTGATCAACTGGGCGGCGCAGAAAGGCAAGTGGATCATCGAAGATGACTACGACAGCGAGTTCCACTACGACGGGCAACCCACAGCCTGCGTGCAGGGCCTGGACAAGTACCAGCGCACGCTTTACATCGGCACCTTCAGCAAGACCCTCTACCCCGGCCTGCGCATGGGCTACATGGTGCTGCCCAACGAGCTGGTCAAACCCTTTGCCTACGCACGCAGCATGATGGACGGCCACACCCCGCAGACACTGCAGCTGACCTTGGCGCGCTTCATGGAGGACGGCCATTACAACGCCCATGTGCGGGCCATGCGCAAGCTGTATGCCGGGCGTCGGTCGATCATGTTCGACGCCATCGGCAAGTACCTCAGTGCAGTGGTCACAGCCGAGCTGCCGCCAGGCGGGCTGCAGATCCCCTGCCTGCTCAAGGCCGGCTGGTCCGAGGAAAAGACCATCCGCCAGGCCGCCACTGCCGGTGTTCAGCTGTCCGGCCTCAGCGGCCTGTACGTGGGCGAGCCGAAGCAGCAGGGCTGGCTGCTGGGCTATTCCTCACTGACCGCCTACGAGATCGAAGCCGCCATGTTGCGCCTGGCCAACGCCCTGAAAATCTGACTGGCGTGCTCAGTAGGGCAACCTGAAGCGCCGTGTCAGGTCGCCGATGCCTTCACGAATGGCGTGTTCGGTGCGGATGTCCAGCGAGCCACTGCGCACGCCGCCCAGCATGGCCAGGATCATGTCGCCGATTTCGCGAAACTCGTCAACGCCCATGCCGCGTGACGTGCACGCAGCGCTGCCCAGGCGAATGCCGGAGGTAACCCTGGGCGTGCCGGCATCGCCGGGCACCACGTTGCGGTTCACGGTAATGCCGATGGCCTCCAGCGCAGCCTCGGCCACGTTGCCCGCCAGGCCCCACGGCCGCAGGTCGACCACCCCCAGGTGGGTATCCGTGCCGCCTGACACCACCAAAAGCCCGCCCTCGGCCAGGCGCCCGCACAGGGCCTGGGCATTGGCCACCACGGCATGGGCATAGGGGCCGAAGCCCGGCTGCAACGCCTCGCCCAGCGCCACCGCCTTGGCCGCCACTGTATGCATCTGGGCCGCCCCCTGCAAACCCGGGAACACCGCTGCATCGATCTTGCGCGCCAGGGCCTGATCGCTGCACAGAATCATGCCGCCACGGGGCCCGCGCAAGGTGGCGTGGGTGCTCAGGGTGGTCACATGGGCATGGGGCACAGGCGACGGGTAGGCGCCACCGGCAACCAGCCCGGCCACGTGGGCGATGTCGGCCATCAGGTACGCCCCCACGTCGTCGGCAATGGCGCGAAACCGCGCAAAGTCCAGCGCCCGTGAATACGCCGCGGCGCCCGCGATGATCAGGCGCGGGCAGTGCTCCCGGGCAATCTGCTCCACTTCATCCATGTCGACCCTGTGGGTAACCGGGCTCACCCCGTAGCTGATGGCATTGAACCAGCGCCCGGAAACATTGAATGCGGCGCCGTGGGACAAATGGCCGCCGGCCTTGAGGTCCAGGCCCAGTATCTTGTCTTCCGGCGCCAGCAATGCCAGGAATACAGCCTGGTTGGCCTGGCTGCCCGAATGGGGTTGCAGGTTGGCGTGGGCGCAATCGAACAACAGCCTGGCCCGCTTGATGGCCAGGGTTTCAATGGCGTCGGCATTGCCGCAACTGGCGTAGTAGCGCCGCCCGGGGTAACCCTCGGCATACTTGTTGGTGAGCACCGAACCCTGGGCCTCCAGCACCGCGCGGCTGACCACGTTCTCGGCGGCGATCAGCTCGATGGAATGCAACTGGCGCTGACGCTCGGCATCAATGGCCTGCCAGACTTCACCGTCCACCTGGGGCAGCGCAGCACCACTGACGCCGGGCAGTGCCAAGCCCTCCCGATAAGCGAAACGCGGCATGCTCACTCCTTGTGTAAAACGCCCAAAAACTCGCCGCCCTACCCTAGCGGCTTAGGGTGCCTGCGCCCCTACCAGTTCGGGCCGGTGTTGCAGACCACCGCCGAGGGTACTGCTGCCACACGTCTAGCCAGGGGCTGGCGCGGGCGCCATGCGGCCAGCTCAAGTGGTCTGGTTTGGGTCGCAGTAATGGACTACCGCGCAAGACCGTTGCCTCTTTAAGCTCTGCGCCGATTTTGCCCTGCTTACCACACAGGTTTCGCCATGACGCTTCGTATCGGGTTATTACCTCAAGTCGCCGCTGCTCACTTCGTCACCCGCGAAGCCATCACTGGCAAAGGCCACTTCAGCGCAGGCCGCCCACAAGCCAACGACCTGAAGCGGCTGGGTAACCCAGACAGCGTGGTGATCTGTGGCAGCCATGGCTTTGCCCTGGGGATGCGTGAGCACCTGCAAGCCGAGCTGCCTGCCAGCCGGCTGCTGATCGAATCGTTCAGCGCACCGGTAGCACCCGTGGCGGCTACACCGGGTAGCGAGGCCAACGACACCCTGCGCCTTCACCTGAAGCACACCGGCCAGGTGCTGGAGCCGCCTGCCGGCAAAAGCTTGCTGGAGATGCTGGAGACCAGCGGCATCGAGGTGCGCAGCGTCTGCCGGGCGGGCATCTGCGGCCATTGCCGGCTGAAGGTGTCGGAAGGGGAATACACCCTGGAGCCCGATTTCTGCCTGACCGACAAGGACAAGGATGAAGGCTGGGCGCTGGCCTGCTGCACCTTCCCCACGTCCGGCACCCTCAAGGTCGACCTCAACGCCTCGGCCTAGACTGCAACCGCCGCTCCCTCAACCACAGGATTTTCCATGAAGACTGCAATTGCACTGCGCCACATCCATTTCGAAGACGTTGGCACCCTGGATACGGTGCTGGCCGACGCAGGCTACGCCCTCACCTATCTGGACCCAACCGTCGATACCCTCGACGGCGAGCAGATAGTGAAGGCCGACCTGCTGATCGTGCTCGGCGGCCCTATCGGGGCCTACGACGAACAGCTCTACCCGTTCCTGCATGACGAGCTGAGACTGGTACGCCAGCGCATCGAGTGCGGCAAGCCCATGCTCGGCATCTGCCTGGGTGCGCAGTTGATCGCCCGCGCCATGCACGCCAAGGTGTACCCCATGGGCGTCAAGGAAATCGGTTTCTCGCCGTTGACCCTGACTGCAGCCGGCCAGGATTCTCCCCTCGCCGCCCTGCAGGGCACCCCCGTGCTGCACTGGCATGGTGACCAGTTCGACGTGCCCGAAGGCGCGCAGTTGCTGGCCAGCACCCCGGTTGGCGCACACCAGGCGTTTGCCGTGGGCAATACCATTCTGGGCCTGCAGTTCCACCTGGAGGCCGATACCACCCGCATCGACCAGTGGCTGGTGGGGCACGCCAGTGAGCTGGGCCAGGCCGGCATCGACCCGGTTGCGCTGCGCGCGGCCGCGAAGGGCCTGGAAGGCCGCCTGAGCCTTGCTGCAGGCCGCGTGATGCAGGCGTGGCTGAGCAACCTGCCTACCCGCTGAAACCCATTACAAAAAACCGTCAAGGATGAGGCGCTGAAGATGATCGTCGTACTGTTCGAATTGCAGGCATTGCCAGGCCAGGGTGAAACCTACGTAGACCTGGTCAACAAGCTCACCCCGTTGCTGCAGCCTATGGAAGGTTTTATTTCGGTGGAGTGCTTCCAGAGCACACTGAACCCCAAGAAGGTGATGTCGGTGACCACCTGGCGCGATGAAGAAGCCGTGGTGCAATGGCGCAACGTCACCGCCCACCTGTCGGCCCAACGCGCCGGCCGCGACAAGATCTTCGACGACTACCGCGTGCGCGTCACGTCGGTGATCCGCGATTACGGCCTGCGCGATCGCGAGCAGGCACCCTACAACGTCGTCGTCGACGGCGAACGTGCCTCGGCCTGCCCGGTGGTTTGAATGGCTGGTGGGTAAGGAGCGTGCAGGTAGGACGGTCGCTTCCTTTGGCCACTCAAGCACCCCGCCAACAGGATTGAACTGTTGGCGAATGGCCACAGTCCACTTTTACAGGCCCACCTACCAGAGGCCACAGAGGAGACTCCCATGAAAGGTACCGCGCTTTCGGCCCTGTTCGCGGCCGCTACCCTGCTGGCCTCGCCAGTCTTCGCAGAAGACCTGTGCGCCATCAACCTGCAAAAGATCAATGACAGCATGGCAACCGCCGGCGCCACCTCTGAAGGCCTGGACAAGGCCGTCACCGAGCGTGTCGACGAAGCCAAGCAAGCCCAGGCTTCCGGTAATACCAAGAAATGCATCGAGATCACCAGTAAAGTGGTTGAACGCCTGAACAAAACCGACAAAGGCAGCGGCTCGAGCAGCGGCGGCGCCTGATGCACCGTGCGGGTGACCGGTCTGGTGGTCGACGGCGCCCGCGCAATGCCGTATACTCGATTCCACGTGCCGTAAGGTACGTTAGCTAGAGCTAGTGTGGGGCCGATTAGGATTCGACGCCGGTAGCGAAACTCTAGGTGCATGCCGAGTTGGTAACAGAACTCGTAAATCCACTGTTGCAACTTTCTATAGTTGCCAATGACGAAAACTACGAGGGCTACGCTCTCGCTGCGTAAGCAGCTGAGCCCGCTCTCCTGGTAGCTTCGGCTCCAGCAATCATCAGGGGATGCCTGTAAACCCGAAGTGATTGTCATACAGAACAGGATCGTCGTGTAGCACGTTGGGGGCAAAGCGACTAAAACTTACCCAACTCGTCCAAAGCACCCTGCCCGTCGGGCGGCTGCGGATTAACTCAATAGACACGGCTAAGCATGTAGTACCGACAGCGGAGTACTGGCGGACGGGGGTTCAAATCCCCCCGGCTCCACCAAATTCCAAAAAAAGAAGACGCCCTCGGGCGTCTTTTTTTGTGCCTGGCGATTGGGCTTGCCGAAGCAGAAAAATCAGATTTTGGCCCTTTCGTGTAGGCCGTTTCCCAAAGATACTCCGCCAAGCTGATCTGGGCAGCGCATTATCTCTGCGCGCTGGGCAAGGCGCTGCTGGATGATGCTGAATTGGGCATGATGCAGCGCGCTCCCGGTAATCCGTGATCGAACGCTGATAGCGTTGGGGCTGCGTTGCAGCCCATCGCGACCTGCGGTCGCTCCTACGGAGGCGGTTGCAGGGCTGCCACCGTAGGAGCTAGCGCAGCTCGCGATGGGGTGCGGAGCGCCCCCGGCGATCTATGACCAAACGCCGACGGTGCTATCGGTCGCTCCTGCCCATCAACCCCGCAAATGCCTTATCAAGCACCTGCCCGGCATCCGCCAGCTTCTGCCGCCGCTGCTGCATCCACGCTTGGTCATCCTGCAAGCGCTGCCTGGCCTCAGCCAGCATACGCCGCACTTCCTCCGGCTGCGGGCCGCCGGTGCCTTTACGGCTCTGCACCATCGCGCGGGGCGACAGGCTGGCGCGGAAATCCGCTTCGCTCAGGGGCAGTGTGTTGTCCTTCCACTGGTGTTTGTCCGCCGCCTGGGTATACAGCGCCTGCGCGTCCGCGTAGGCAAAGTTCTTGGGCAGCGTGCCGTCGGCACGGGCCTTCTCGACGATCAGCGAAGCAAAGCTGTGGCCGATGCGGAACGGCACATGGTGCTTGCGCTCCAGAGTGTCGGCCAACTCCATCGAGGTGGTCCAGTCAGCATCCAGCTCCTCTTCAGCCCGGGCTGCATTGATTTTCAGCGCATCCAGCACCTGGTCCAGGCGCTTGAACATTTCGCCGCTGGAGGTGAACAGCCCCAGGTCGTCAAACGCGGCCTTGTAATCGGTCATGCCGGTGGTGACGTTGTGCGCGCGCACGGTGGTGGCATTGGCCAGCCCGACCACATCGGACGCCGCCTCCCGGGTGCGCATCAGGAGGCCGGGGTTGCGCTTTTGCGGCATGGCACTGCTGGTGTAGGTCGAGGCCTCATCCAGCAAGATCCACGGCCGGGTCTGGTGATACTGGGTGTGGATATCGCCAATGAACGCGCCGATACGAATCGCCGAGGATGACACCAGACCAGAGGCTTCCAACGGAATGTCATAGGTGGACACCTGGCTGGCGTCCAGCGAGTTCTCCCGCACACCGTCAAAGCCCAGCAGCGCTGCCAGCCGCTCACGGTTGATCGGGTAACCGGAGTTGGCCAGCACCGCAGTGCCCAAGGGGCTCAGGTTCAGCCGTGCGTACAACTCATGCAGGCGCTGCGCATCGCGTTCGAACGACGCCTCGTAGGCCAGCAGGTAGTGGGCGTAGCTGATCGGCATGGCTTGCACGCCATTGGTATAAGCCGGCACCAGGGTATCGATGTGCTCAGCAGCGAGCTTGAGCAAACGCTGGCGCGTGGCGTTCAGGGCATCGCCGAAGGCGAGCATGTGGGTGCGCAGTAAGGCCAGGCGGTAGGTGGCATACATGTCCTGGCGGCTGCGGCCGGAATGAATCAGCGAAGCCTCAGGGCCCACCTTGTCGGTGAGGATCTGCTCCAGTTGCAGGACGTCGCTTGGGCGCTTGCCATCGGGCTGCTCGCCTTGCTCGATGGCATAACGCACGCCACCGGCTATGGAGGCAGCTTGCTCGGCGGTGACGATGCCGGCCTCTTTGAGCATTACCAGCGAGGCCTTGTTGATGCGGTTGAGGTAATCGAACTGGCTTTCGCCCTTGCGCCCCTTCGGGGGAGCCTTTTCTACAAAAGCCCCGATCTTGCGCGCCTGCTCGGCGCATTCGGCAGTGGTCTTGCACGGGGCGTCTGCCGTGTTGGCGGCGTAGACGGACGGGAAGGAGAGCCATGCACAGGCAATGGCGACGCTAAGCAGTGTTCTTGTTGTTTTCATGAGGGCTCTGCTGAAGGTGGAGATTGCCTGATGCTAACGGCCAACTCCGGTGCTTGAAAGCAATACTGCCGGCGCAAAGGGCATCGTGGCCTATGGAGATGAACCGTCACTGTTTGCACTTCAAGGGATTAAATCCTACTGTGGCGCGACGTTTAGGATATGGACAATATGGATATGGCCCACCTCTTCCCTTCATTCGGCGCATGCCGCTTCGATTCCCAAGGCGAAAAACGGCTTGCCGAGCGCCTCGAAAAAAAACTCTCTGATGACTGGCTATGCTGGTTCAACGTGCCCGTGGGGCCCAAAGGGCTGCAACCGGACTTCGTACTGTTGAACCCGAAACTGGGGCTGCTGGTGCTTGAGGTAAAAGACTGGAAATTGAGTTCACTGATCTCATTAACCGTCAACGACGTCAAAAAGCTTGATGACGGCCAGGAGAAAACCGTCATCAACCCTATGGCCCAAGCGCGCAAGAATGCCTTTGAAACGGTACAAGCGCTTGAAAAAGACCCTGCACTTACCCAAGGGCCCGACGCCTACAGACCCGGCAAACTGATGATGCCGTACAGTTGGGGCGTAGTGCTCACCGAGATCACACGCAAGGAATTCAACACCAAAGCCCTGGGCACAGCCATGGAGAGCGTGCGGGTCATCTGCAAGGACGAGATGTATGAAACTACAGACAGCGCAGAATTCCAGCAGCGTGTTTGCGCCATGTTCGTTCATCAGTTCCCCGTCCACCTGCACGACGAACAGATCGACCGGGTTCGCTATCACCTGTTTCCAGAAATACGCCTGAACCCGGCGCGCGCACAGTTCGGATTATTCAACGAGCAGGACGCGCCCCTGCCCAGCCTTATGAAAGTGATGGACCTGCAGCAGGAACAGCTGGCTCGGTCGATGGGGAATGGCCATCGGGTCATCCACGGTGTCGCAGGCAGTGGCAAGACCATGGTGCTGGTTTATCGCAGCCTGTATCTCGCGCGGTCATGCAGCAAGCCGGTGCTGGTGCTGTGCTACAACAAAACCCTGGCGGGGCGCCTGAATCAGGTACTGCAACAACACCGTGCAGACGATAAGGTGGTTGCCATCAGCTTCCACGCCTGGTGCCACAAACTGCTGACAACGGCACAACTTCCAATCCCCGACCTCAAAGGGTCGAAGTTCGTACAGGCACTGGAAGAAGACGTCTTGCGCCATATGCAAAACGGCACGCTTGCTGCTGAGCAATACGCCGCCATCCTGATTGACGAAGGGCATGACTTCAAACCCGAGTGGTTCCAGCTGGTCATCCATCAGCTTGAGCGCGAGCGCGAAGACCTGCTGGTGCTGTACGACGACGCACAGGCCATCTATCGCGGCAAGGCAAAGCTCACTTCAAAAATGGCCTTCAGCTTCGCCAGTGTGGGCATCAAGGCTTCTGGGCGCACCACCGTGCTACGCATTAACTATCGCAATACACTGGAAGTGCTGTCCGTGGCGCATGCTTTTTCCAAAGAGTTGCTGAACGCGCGCGATGCCGAAGACGATCAGGTCCCGGTGCTGGCACCTCAAAGCGCAGGGCGGCGAGGTGACATGCCACAGTTGCTCAACCAGCCAGGGCTAATGCAGGAAGCCCAATGCCTGGTCGGGCGGTTGCAGTCGGAGCATGAAAACGGCAGGGCCTGGGAAGACATGGCGATCATCTATCGACATAACGCACAGGCCACGTGGATTGAAGAGGCGCTCACATCCGCAGGCATTCCTTTTACCACTGCACGAAGCGTCTCAAAGCGCAAAACGCTCTATGCGCACGATTCGGTAAAGGTAGTCAGCATGCACTCCAGCAAGGGCCTGGAGTTTGGTTTTGTGATGATTCCTCGCCTACACGAGATGCCGGCGCAAGGTGAAGACGAAGTCGACGAGATGCGGCTGCTTTATGTGGCCATGACGCGGGCCGTGGACCGGCTGGTGATGAGCCATCAAACCCACTCCGGCTTTACTGAACGCCTTGAAGAGGCGATCAATCAGGTAAAAGCCAACCTCTGACACTCACCCGCCCTGGCGTAACAACCTGGGGCCGTAAGAAGGTTTTGAAATGGACGTCACTGCAATTCTCAGTCAGCACTGGGCCACCCTGGCCTGGCTGGCTTTGGTCTTTATTCTGTTGCTGATCGTGAAAACTCCAGCCGCCAAGGGTTATCTTGGGGAGTTATTTGTGCGCTACGTTACGTGGTTGCAACTGGATGAAAAAACCTACCGCCGTGTGCACAACGTCACGCTGAGTACTCCCGACGGCACCACGCAGATTGATCACGTCTTCGTCTCGGTTTACGGCATTTTTGTGCTTGAGACAAAGAACATGCGCGGCTGGATTTTCGGCACAGCGCAGCAACCGCAGTGGACGCAGAAAATCTACAAAAAAACCTTTAAATTTCAAAACCCATTGCGGCAGAACTACAAACACCTCAAGGCACTTGAAGCGATGCTGGCCATTCCTTTCCAGCATATTCACTCAGTCATCACGTTTGTCGGAGAAAGCACATTCAAGACTGAAATGCCGGCGAACGTCACCCGTGGCAGTGATTTCATCCGATATATCAAATCCTTTAAGGTGCCCGTTTTCAGTGGGGAAGAGGTTGATGCCTTGCTCCAGACGCTGCAGAGCGGTAGGCGTGCACCCACCCTCGCCACTCACCGTGAACATGTGCAACACCTCCAACGGCGAAACGATCCACCTCGCGCCAAGGACGTAACTTAATAGTCTGCAGCAGCGGCCTATTTCACGCCTTGCTAACCGCCTGCCGCACCTTGCCCAGCAACTCGCTCATCTTGAAGGGCTTGAGCAACATGTCCATGCCATCCCCCAGAAACGCCTGACGGTCCAGCGCGGCGTCGGCGTAACCGGTCATGAACAGCACGGGCAACTCAGGCCGGTAGCCTCGGGCAAGGTCTGCCAGTTCACGCCCGTTCAGGGTGGGCAGGCCGACATCCGTCAGCATCAGGTCCAGGTGGGCATCGGACTGCAAATGGGCCAAGGCCTCCTCGATGCTGGCGGCCAGCGTGCAACGGTAGCCCGCATCCCCCAGCGCCTCGGCCACCGACAGGCGCACGGCCGTCATATCTTCGACAATCAGCACATGTTCACCACTGCCCGGCTGGTCCTGGGCAGCCTCACGCTGCACATGCACGGCCGCCTGTACACTGGCGGGCAACATCAAGGTGACCTCGGTGCCCTGCCCCACCGCGCTGCTCAGCACCACGTGGCCACCGGATTGCCTGGCGAAGCCGTAAATGGTCGACAGCCCCAGGCCGGTGCCCTGGCCCAGCGGCTTGGTGGTGAAGAACGGGTCGAAGACCTTTTCCAGCAGTTCGGCGTCGATACCGGTGCCGTTGTCCCGCACACTAACCGCCACATACGGGCCGTCCACCAGGTTAGGGTTGCCCTGGGACCAGCGGGCACAGGTGTCGACCCAGATGTGCCCGCCCTTGGGCAGCGCGTCACGGGCGTTGATGACCAGATTGAGCACGGCGCTTTCCAGCTGCACCGGGTCAACCAGGGCAATTGCAGGCTGGTTGGAAAGGTTGAGCGTGAGGGTGATGCGCTCGCCGATCGTGCGGGTAATCAATTCTTCCAGCGAACGTACGTGGCGATTGACGTCTATTGGCCGCGTGTCGAGCGGCTGCTGACGGGCGAAAGCCAGCAGACGATGGGTGAGCGACGCAGCACTGGTAGCCGAACTCAGCGCTGCCTCGGCATAGCGGGTTACCCTTTCAGGCCGGTTCTCGGCCACGCGTTTGCAGATCAGTTCAAGGCTGGTGATGATGCCGGTCAGCAGGTTGTTGAAGTCGTGGGCGATACCGCCGGTAAGGCTGCCCAAGGCGTCCATCTTTTGCAGCTGCAGCAATTGCGCCTCGGTACGCTCGCGCACTGCCACCTCACGTGCGAGCTGGCTGGTGGCATCGTCCAGCTGGGCCAGGTGCGAACGCTCACGGTGGCGGTGTTCGGTGATGTCCTCGACGAACACCAGGCACAGCCCCGGCGCCTGGTAGGGCGACAGCTGCCATTCGGTCTCGCGCACATGGCCGTGCAACTGCATGCTCAAGGTGCCTTTCCAGCGTTCGCCGGCCAGCAGGTGTTCACGCAGGCTGGCCAGGGCCGCCTCCTGCCCGTCGGCAAAGCACTCGCGCAGTTGCACCGGGTCGTGGTTGTCCTGGGTGAGGTGAATGAACGCCTGGTTGCACTCGTGCACTTTCAGGTCGGCGTCCATTACCGCGATAGGCGCCGACACGCCGGTGAATATCTCGCGAAAGCGTGCCTCGCTCTGGCGCAGGGCACGTTCGGCATCGCGTACCCGCAGCAGGGTACGCAAGGTGGCCAGCAGCACGTCCGGGTCTACCGGATGGGTGAGGTAGGCATCGGCACCCGCATTCAGCCCGGTAATGATGTCGCCGCTCTGAATGGACGCCGCAGACACATGAATCACAGGCAACAAGGCGGTGCGCACGTCCTGGCGCAGCAGCCGGACAATGTCGAAGCCGCTCATGTCCGGCAGGTTCACATCCAGAATCAGCGCATCGATGTGGCGTTCGCGAATCAACGCCAGCCCTTGTACACCTGTGCCCGCCTCGAGTACCTCATAGCCGTGCACCGCCAGGCGCCTGCGCAGTGCGTAGCGGGTGGCAACGTTGTCATCGACGATCAGCAGGCGCACATCAGCACTCATCCAGGTTCTCCTGGGCCAAAGCCAGCGGGATAACCACAGAGAAGCACGAGCCTTTGCCCGGCTCACTGTGCACACTCACCTGACCGCCCAGCAGCATTGCAAAGCGTTTGCACAACGACAGGCCCAAGCCGGTGCCGCGCAGGCGTTTCTGCAGCGGCGAATCGAGCTGGGCGAAGTCTTCGAACAGCGTGTCCAGCAACTCCGGCGCGATACCAATGCCGGTATCGGTCACGGAAAAGCACACACTGCCTTCGCCGTGCAGGCTCGCTGAAACCCGTACCTCACCGCGGGAGGTAAATTTCAATGCGTTGGAAATGAAATTGCGCAAAATCTGGGCAAGTTTCTTGTCGTCGGTATACAGCTGCGGCAGGCCCGCCGGCTCTTCGAATATAAGGTCCACCGCCGACCCATCGACAATGGGCCGGAACATCCCACGCAGAGCGGCAAACAGGTCGAACATGTCGAACCACGCGGGCGAGATGGTGATGCGACCCGCCTCGATCTTGGCCAGGTCCAGCAAGTCGTCGACCATGTCGGACAGCTCACGCGTGGCGTTGCTGATGAAGGCCACCTGACGGTGCTGCTCTGCCGACAGCGGCCCGTCCAGTTCGTCGGTCAGCAGGCCGGTGATGCTCAGGATGGAACCCAGCGGCGTGCGAAACTCATGGCTCATGTAGGCCAGAAAGCGGCTTTTCAGGTCAGAGGCCTGGCGCAGTTGCTCGGCTTGGGTGTCTAGCTCGGCATACAGCGCCAGCACGCCCTGGTTGGTTTCATCCAGCTCGCTACGCAGCGCGTCGTTTTCGGCCTGCAGCCGGGCGACCAGGGTTGGGTCAGACATGCACAGCCTCCAGGTCGATCACCAGCACGGTCACATCATCCCGGCCACGGCAGAAGTCGCGGTGCAGCACAGCCGCGATCACCGCCGGGTGGCGATGCACCAGGCCAGGGTAATCCTGAAGGTTCCAACGGGACTGCAGGCCGTCGCTGTACATGATCAACACATTTCCGTTCAGATCAGCGTAGTCGAATACTTGGGTTTTTCTGAATTGCCCGCCCACGATCCCGGGCAGCGACGCCAGGCCGCGTTGCTGCGTACCGGCTACCAGGCATGCACCGATATTGCCGATACCCGTGAAGGCAAGGCGGTTGGACGCGCCGTTGTATTGAGCCACCGCCACGGCGCCACCCCGAGTACCGGACATGGCCTGGTGCAGGGCCTGCAGCTGTTGCAACGGCTCGGCAAAAGGCGCGCTGGCGAACACCGTAGCGCCGGTCAGGGCCGCCGCCTCGGCTTCACGGCCGTGGCCCAGGCCGTCGATCACCAGCGCACTGACCTGCTGGCCATCGACGGCCAGGTACCAGGTGTCGCCACAGGCCGGGTCGCCATGCAGCGCATGCTGGGTTGCCCCCCAGCGCTGGTCGGCAGCCACGTCGTGCTTGCCATACAGACGGGCAAGCACCACCGCCCCGCGTGTATCGGCATGCACATCGAACACTTGAGCCAGGCGCGCAACAGCGCCCATGCCGATACCTTGGGTGCCTGCAGACGAGTAGCCGTCGGCCAGGCACGCCTGGGCGTCGAAGCCCTGGGCGCGGTCCACGGTGAGCACTTCAATACCGTAGCGGCCACCTTCACGCGGCAACACCCGCAGGTGCAGCTCGCCGTGGCCTGCATGTTTGAGCACGTTGCTGCACAGCTCGGTGGTTACCAATGCAACGCGCCCGGCGTCCTGTTCATCGAAGCCGTGGTCCTCGCCCAGTTTCTGCGCAATGCGCCGGGCATGGCCGACATCACTCGGGTCGGCCAATGGCACCACCCGCGTCACAGTGGCAGCGATGCTCAAGCCCATCGAGTGATCGTCACGCGCGTGCCCTGGCCAGGGGCTGTGTCCAGCTCGAACTCGTCGACCAAACGCCTGGCGCCGGTCAGGCCAAGGCCCAGGCCGCCCCCGGATGTCCAGCCATCGGTCAACGCCAGGTTGATGTCGGGGATCCCCGGGCCTTCATCGCGGAACAGCAGACGCAGGCCGGTGCGCCCATAGTTGTCCAGAATCTGCCAGTCCATGTCGCCACCGCCGCCATACACCACGGTGTTGCGCGCCAGTTCGCTGACAGCAGTCACCAGCTTGGTCAGGTCGACCAGGCGCATGCCGCACTCCCCGGCCAGCTTGCGCGCCAGCTGGCGTGCGAGCACCACATCCTGTTCGATACGCACCGGCAGGCTGCCGCTGTCGCGCACGTTCATGTGCGCTCCAGACGTTGACGCAGCACCTGCATGCCGCGCTCCACGTTCAACGCCGTGCTGACGCCCGGTAGGGTCAGCCCCAGTTCCACCAGCGTGATGGCAACCGCCGGCTGCATGCCCACCACCATGGTTTCGGCATCCAGAATGCGCGAGAGCCCGGAGATGCTGGCAATCATGCGGCCGATGAAAGAGTCGACCATGTCCAGCGCCGAGATGTCGATCAATACGCCCCGCGCCGAGATACGGCTGATCCGCTCGGTAAGGTCTTCTTGCAGCGTCAGTGCCAGCTGGTCGTGCATGTCCACCTGGATGGTGACCAGCAGAAACTCGCCCATCTGCAGGATCGGTATACGTTCCATGGGCCTATACCCGCTGGCCGAGATCGCCGCCCACGCGGGTCAAGGCCAGTTTCAGGGCGTCGGACAGGTTGGCTTTGGTGGTCAGGGTGCCAAGGTCCAGGCCCAGGTGCACGATGGTCTGGGCGATTTGTGGGCGGATGCCACTGATGATGCAGTCAGCGCCCATCAGGCGGATGGCGGTCACGGTCTTGAGCAGGTGTTGCGCCACCAGCGTGTCGACGGTCGGCACACCCGTGATGTCGATGATGGCGATTTCCGAACCGGTGTCGACGATACGCTGCAGCAGCGACTCCATCACCGTCTGGCTGCGTTGTGAATCCAGCGTGCCGATCAGGGGCAGCGCCAGCACGCCATCCCACAGCTTTACCACCGGGGTGGACAGCTCAAGGAGTTCTTCCTGCTGGCGACGGATCACGGTTTCACGGGAAGCCTGATAGGTACGGATGGTGTGCATGCCCATGCTGTCGAGCAGCTCGGAGATCAGCCACAGCTGCTCGGCCAGGGTCGCCGGGTCGTCCCGGTAATGGGCCTGCAACAGGGCGAACAACGGCCCCTTCAGCGCAAAGATGAAATACACCGTCTGGTGTGAGTCATGGCCCAGTTGCGCGCGGGTGGACGAGAGCTTTTCCAGGAAGCGGCGTACGGCATCCCACCCTGCACCAGCCAGGCTGTTGCCGCTACCACTCTGCAGGCCTTCGCTGAGCAGTTGCAGGAACTCGCGGGTCTCCTGTTTCAGCACCTGCTCCTTGAGGTTGCGCGTGGCACCGTTGGCTTCCAGGCTCGCAATCCATTGCTCAAGCAACTGCTCCTGGTTGCTGTTGATCGCGTCCAACGTGCTGCCTTGCAGTGCTGCCATGTACCTGAGCTCCTGTAGCGAAAGCCGTCGCTTTCACGTGATGACCGGTGTTTTGTGAATGACATTTACCGGCCGAATTAGTTGTATTTGCGGCGCATTTAATTGCATTACGCCAGGCGTGGGTAGCCCCTGCCATTCACAAGCTGAAAAAAAACCTGCGCACCCCGCAACGCGGCGCATTGGCCAAGATGTACCTGCCCCGTTTACAACCCCCAGTAATGGCTAAATGCCTTAACCTTGAAGGTGTTTTTTTCTTATCAAAAAGTTGATACGCCAGTATTTTTGATACAGAATCAGAAACAGGATGCATTTTAGCGTATTTACATATGCTGCAAGCGAGTACAGGGAATGGACAAATTCGCCTTTTTCGGCCCGGTCGCGCCTACCATCGACCAGCTTGACCTCACCGCCAACGGCGTTTTGGGGCATTTTGCTAAGGGGCCTTTCAATACCTATTTGGTCGGTCTTCTGGCAAGCATGGATCAGCACGACGACTGGGCGGTTGACCATGGTGAAGATGCCAGCCCTGAGCGGTTCGACATTCAATTGTTGATGCAGGAAATACAAGCGCTCGTGGAACACCATGCGGGGGCGCTGCACCAGGCTCCGCGTTCATTCGCCGAGCTTCTGGCACACCTTACTTCTTCGCGCTGCGCCTACCTCTCGCGGTATGTGGCGCAACGCAATCAGGGATTCCCCCAAGCGCTGAGCGCTTTGCTCAATGGCGATTCGTCTCAGACCCCGGAATTGAACGTGTTTAGTCAGCGGCTGGAAACCTTCGGCAAAGCCCGCCTGCTCAGCGAGATTTTCTCAGATGAGCGACTGCGCGAGATTTCACAGATCATGGAGAGTTACGCAGATGTTTAACGGACAGCTGAAGCCAGTCGCGGCTGCGGTAGGCAACTCTGTGGCCAAACGCGCAGCACTAGGCGGCGTATTTGGCGCGTGGCTTATGGCTGCACCGGCTTTTGGTGCCACCAGCACCCTGGGGAGCACTTCCAGCGAACTGATTTCGCAACAGAACTCGGTGGTGGCCGAAGCCATCAAGGCCAACGCCGAGGACTGTGCCACGGGCAAGGAAGGTAGCATTGGCGCGGCCATCAACGACGCGCTGAAGATCCACACCGAACTGGCGGCAGCTACACCTAACGTGGAGTCGCTGTTCAGTGCAACAGCCGACTGCTTCGGCGGCCTGGGCAGCCTTTTTGACTTGTCCGGGTCAATCCCTAGCCTAGGGTCGATTCTGGCGGCCGCACAACAGGCTGTGCTGAAATACGCGCAGAAAAAGGTGTGTACGGCGGTACAGCAGGTAGCGTCCATGGTGACGACACCTATCAACCAGGCCATCGGCAAGGTCAGCAGCGGTACATCGCTTGGCGACCTGAACGGCATGACCAACGGCCTGGTCAGCAAGGGCATGAGCACGCTCGACCCTGAACTGGGCGCCGCCTACCACAGCCCACCGGCCGGGTACGAAGCCACCTATACCGTGGACGTGAACCCATTCAACTACGCACAGACCAACTTTGGCGGTGGCACCGGCACCGGCACAGGAGCTGCATCTGGCGGCACGAGTGGCAGCCCTGTGGCACCTAACACCTCCGCGCCGGTGCCCAGCACGCCGCCAGCCACCGCCCCCAGCAGTACCAACTCTTCTTCTGGCAGCAGCGGTTCGCCGAACTCCGCGGCAGGGTTGTTCAACTGAAGGGGGCAAGTATGAAGAGAATTGCAGCTGCCCTGACGTTGGGGCTGGGGCTGGGGGTTGTTGCACTGCCGGCCCAGGCACTGTCCTGGGCCTCGGTGCTGACTTTCATCAGCACCATGCAGACAGAAATGAGTGCCTGGTCGGTGTCGGTCAAGCAAACCGCCCTGTCGGCGAACGTGGTCTCGCAAATGGACGCCGACTCCAAAAAGCAGCTGGCCAACGCGGTGGGCGCCATTGAGATGTCGAACCGCACCATGAAGGCGGTTACCTCGTTCGACTCCGCCGTAGGGCAGCCGGTAACCATCAAGTGCGTGGCACAGGAGCAGGGCAAGCTGTTCGTTGAAGCCCAGTCGCAGCGTGACAGGGATGCAGCCCATCTAATGGCCACCTACGCGTCCCAGCGGGTCGGCTCCCGCGCGGCTGCAGACCAGGAAGCCCTGGCCATGCACTTTGACCACTACTGCACCGTATCTGAGGCCAGGCAGGGTATGTGCGCCTTGAACGCCAACGGCATGCAGGGTTGGGATAGCGACTACGCCGGGCCTTTCAGCGAAAGAACCCTCGCACCTGAGGGTGAAATTGCTGCCTACGCCTACGCCGCGATGATCACCGACCAGCGCGCAGAAGCGCACATCGACTGCAACACGGCTGCCTGCAACGCCGCACAGGCACAGCAACTCGCCACCTCGGCAACCAGCGCAATGGCGGCAAACTCTCTCGTCGGGCAAGTGACGGACCGTCGCGTGCCAATGCTCACAGGGCAGTGATATGAACTTCCGGCTCAAGATAGCGGGCATCGTCGCCGGCTCGACCATGCTCTCCAGTGTCTCCTACGGCGCCCTGTACGGGTTCGGCCCGGCAGAGGCGTGGACGACGGCGCAGTTGAGCATCCTCACGGCAACTGTAACCGGCAACATAGGGGCGTTCGGTACAAGCTTTGGTGCGCAGATGGCCTATAAGTTCGAGCAGATCATTTCTGCCGTGGCCATTGCCACCAAGCAGGAGGCGTTGTCGGCCAACGTGGTGGCGGATAACAACCGTCAAACCGCCGAACAACTGGTAAACGCCATCCGGGCACAGCAAGAAAATTCGGCGCTGGCCAAGACGTACCTGGACTTCAACGCCGGCACCGGCCAAGGTTTCGACCCCTGCGGTACCGTGGCGAAAAACAAGTCGATGGACCTGGCCTTTACAACGATGGCAGCCAGGGCCAAGGCGGCGGTTGGTACGCTGGACGCCTCGCCGGGCCGGCTGGTGGAGTCCACGCCTGCGGCCATGCAGCAACGCCTCAACGAACACCGCAACAAGTTTTGCACCGCGGCGGAAGCGGAGGCAAAGCTCTGCACGCTCAGCACGCTGCCCGGCGGCGACACCAACGCCGCACTGTTGTTCGAACCTGCCGATGCAGACTCGCTGACTGCGCAAGCCCGCACTGCCTATATTCAACACGTGATCGGCCCCCCCGACCAGGCACTGGACAAGAACGCGGGAGGGACACCTGCCGGCGAAACCTACCTGGCACAGAAAAACCGCAAGGATGCGTTGCTTTCAGTGCCGACCTACAGCTTGGCCATGATCGACGCGGCCAACACCCGCACAAAGGAGTTCGGCGGTAAATCCCCTAACGAAGTGCTGCGTTTGCGGGTAAACCAGTATTTCGGCGGTACCGAGTCGAAAGAGTGGTCAGGCAACCTTGCACGTCAGACCCAACGCGGGTTACTGGTAGAAGCGGCAAAGATGGGCGGCCTGGAAGTGTGGATTCACCAGCAGCAGTACGAGCAGAACCAGCGCTTGCTGGCGAACCTGGCAACGTTGGTGGTGGCGTCCTCGGACAACATGGCAGGGCCTCTGGAGTTACGTTACCAGAAAGTCCTTTCAGAAAACGCCAAGCAGCAGGTGAAGTGAGTTGGACATGAAAAAGGATTTCGACCCCGCACGCGAGTCGCGCAAGTGGAAGCTTTCACTCGGTGCGTCGCTGGCGCTCACCTCGACGCTCGCGTGGGCCTACTGCCCGCCACAGTACCAGGAAACCGTAGTATCGCCCGCCTTCACCGCGGCTACACAGGCCCTTAATGCAGCCGTCACGGCAGTCGATGCATCACTGTCAGCCTTGCTTGAAACCGAAAGCCAGCGTTTGACTTCTGCCATCGCCGTTCTGACAAAACAAAAGGCGCTGTCAGCCAACACGATGGCCGAAGCGGGTCGCAACTCTGCGCTGCAAACGGCCAACGCACTGAACGTGCTGGCGCAGACAGACCGCGTGAAACAGGCGCGCTTCGACTACGGCGGCGAGTTTGGCCAAGGGTATTCGCCGTGCTCGGTGTACGCCAGCCGCCAGGTGATCAGCAACCGTGATGCCGACATGGCCGGCGAAGTGCGTCAGCGGGTACGCTCCGAAGTTGCAGCCGCACCCGGCGCCTACGCCGACCCAATCATCACACAGGCGAAGCTGCTGGACGAGCGTAAGCCCTTCTGTACTCAGGACCAGGTCGACTCGGGCCTTTGCAAGACAGTTGGCAAATTGCCAGGGGCCGACCTCACCGTAGCCACGTTGTTTGAGCCTGCCGTAGAAGGTGAGGCGCTGTACAAGGCCAAGGTCAGCTTCGTGAACAACGTTGCCGGGCTGCCAGACGGCCCCGTACCGGCCTCCGCTGCCAGGTCATCTGCATCAGAGGACTACGCCTTGTCCAAAGCCCGCAAGGATGCGTTGGTATCACCTGCGCTGGCGAGCCTCAAGGCGATTCAGCTTGATTACTCCGGGGTAGAAGGCAAGGAGACTGGCACAGACCTGCCACTGGCCGAGCATTTCCGCACAGAAGTGAAACGCTATTCGGGCAATTCAGCCCAATACGAAAGCTGGGCACGGGTGATGGCTGCACAGAATGAACGTGGCGCGCTGGTCGAGTTGTTGAAAATCAAGGCGTTGGACCTGGCCATTCAGGAAAAACAGTACCGACAGTATGAAAGCATGGAAGCACAGCTGGCCTCGCTGGTCTCGATGCAAGTGACCACCAGTGGCGCCCAGGCTCGTACTACCGAAGCGGCTGCAGAAGCCGCCAGTCAGAATGCAAGACAAAGCGTGCAGTGATGGAGCGCCAGGCATGACAAGAACCCTTCTATGCGGTGTCGCGGCCATAAGCCTACTGACGCTTGCACAAGGCGCCGTGGCAGATACCTGCATGGTGTCGCCCACTGACAAGGAAGTCGTATCCGGGCGCTTCGGCAAGTTTCGTGGCGGCGGTTCGGGCAATTTTGGTTCTGCCAACCAGAAGGCGCACATGCACGATGGCCTGGACTTCTCCACGAGTGGCGCGTCCCAGCCGGTCTATGCCACGACCGAAGGCAAGATAACCTTCGCCGGGGCACGTGGCTCGGCGGGCAACGCAATCCTGATCGAGCGGGCTGGTGGGGACGTGGTGGCGTACTACCACCTTAGCGGTTTCGCCAATGGCGTAAAGCGCGGGGTCACCGTCAAGCCTGGGCAGCAGCTAGGCCTGTCGGGCAACACGCCAAGCACCTCGATGGTGAAGCACCTGCACTTCACCTACGGTACCAGTGCCAAGGATTCCGCCAGGGCGAAGGCGTTTGCCGAAAACGCCCAGCGAGGCCCCTTCAACCCAGGCCAACTGCCTCCGGTGTTCAACCGCCAGGCTGATATCGGCTGGAAAACTGACCCGGCTCCCTATTTCTGCCAAACTTACCCCATTCAGGATGGCCACCCGGAGCACTATCCCATTCTGGGCAAGGACACCAAGGCGCAACACGAGAAGCTGTTCGGCAACGTCCCCTCGGGAGGCGTGCAACCGGACTCCACAGCTGAGCCTGTGCAGGTAGCAGCTGCCAATGCCGATGCCGCACTTGCAGACGCTGCTGGCAAGACGCCTGCGATGTACTTGTCAGACTCCGATGGCTACGGTGCGTTGCCGACGCCCCCTATCGGGGGTTATGACACTATGTCAGTGGCCGAAATGCTGACGACAGAAGCTACCCGCCGCTTCAGCGACGCGGAGTGGAATACCAGCATCACGCATGTATCAAGCCGTGCGTTGTGGGTGGACTACAACCGTGCGATAGGTGTCAGCAACTACCTGTCAGAAGCGATTTATCGGAAGAAAGAAAAAGTTGAAGCACTGCTTGCCGTTTACGCGTCGCAGAAACTGGCAGGTCAACGGGCACAGACCGACTGGGCGCACAAACGCGCCCAGAAAGGAGCTGTTACCAGATCCATTAGATGATGCGGCGCACTTGAAAGGTAGAAACAGATGGAACCCAATGAAATCGTCAAGCCTGACCCAACCATCGCTGACTCGACCGCCGGCGAACCTGCCGTGGCGGGCCGTAGCTATGCAGGCATCTTGGTCCATCACGAAACAATGTCCTACCATGCTCATGACACCTATGGCGTCACCCTCCGTACCCCGGCAGGCCACCAGGTGTTGCATTCGGTCGGGCTGCAACAGGCCCTTCGCGATACGCCCATACAGCCGAGCAAGCCTGTATTGCTGATCAGCGAAGCCAACGGCGATGAACCGGTATGGCGGGCCATCGCCATCGATGAAGCCGCACTGGAGGCATTCAATGCCAATCGGTCCGCGCCCCAAGCGGCAGCAACGGGCACACCCGCCCCCAAAAGCCACCCCGCGCAGCCAAGCGGCGAAGCCAGCCAAAGCGCCTTGGACGCTATCATGGAGGTGGCAGCGCATGTCAGGCAGGCCAGCGCCAAGCTGAACCCTGAAGAAGTAAAGCGTATAAACGCCTCACTGCATGAGCAAGACCTCAGCGCACCCTCTAAGCCTGAGCGCGCACCCAATGCAGCCGAAAGCCTGGTGAAGGGCACGGCCGAACTGGCAGGCGGCGTGGCTTCGCTGACAGGCGCAGCAATGCAGGGCTTGGGTAAGGGCGCCAACGCCCTGGCCGGCGCCTTGCGTGGTGGCAATGCAGAAGCCAGCAAAACCGATCTGGCAGCTGAGGCGGGGGCAGGTGATGAGCTTTCTGGGCGGGTGCCAGTACTGCCGCGCCTCTCTGAATATCGTGTCGATCAGGTAGAAAAAGCAGCCAACAATTATCACAAGGCACACGAAGCATTCTGGGCCGCTGACAAGATGCCAGAGGTCCGTCAGGAAATCGAATCAAGGGCCACGGAGACCGGCCTGACGGTGCCAGAGGTCATCGAGAAAATGAAGCCAGACGGTGAGTTCAACGACCTCCACGAGTCATTTGTCAACGCGGTTGGCCAGTCAGCAGACGCACAGAACAACAAGAAGTCCATGGACAAGGCACTCACCGGCTGGGCGCGGCAATACGGGCGTGCGCAGGAAGAGCTGCTGAATCCGGAAACCGAAGGCAACCCCCATTACGAAAAACTCAAGGGGCGGCTGGAGGCCTCCAGCCAGAACATGCACAGCGACGCGGCCAAAACGCCCGCATTTGCCGGCGAGACACAATCGCACCTCGAACGCTTGAAAGAAGTCATGGCGCGCATTTCCGAGCGGCTCAAAGAGATGCTCAAGGGCATCGTTGACCTTGTGCGGGGCGTGGCTCCGGGCGGGTCGCGCGACAACGACTTTGCACCTTGATACCTACCGCTAGCCAGACGCGCAACCCGCCAGGCCGACGCCCAAAGCACTCATGAAGGCGCCGCCAGCCCATTTGCCAGGAGAAAGGAATGACAGAGTACAGCAGCTGGAACGAGGTTACTGCCACCCCCGAGGCTCATCGGGACTTCTTGCGGGTGATAGACAAGACCCTGCAGGAAGGCTTGGGCGGCAAGGACCTGTACCAGAAACTGAATCAGGAAATCACCGTGGCAGGCAAACCATTCAGCCAGGCATTTCACCTCACGAACCTGGAACGATACTCCGGCAACTGGGATACCGATGAAACGCCAGACCCGGTAAAGCTTGAGATTGTCGACCTGACTTCGCGGATCAAGCAGGCGGACCCAGGTTATGACCTGGCGCATTTCACGACGGGCTATGAATACATGATCACCGAAATGAAGGAGCGGGGTGTGGAGGTGAATGCCGGCCTGGACCACAGCGCACCAACGCAAGCGCGCAGAAGCGGCTCCGATTACGAGTCAGGCCTTTGAAAGTGGGCGGCTCCGAGGTGAGACCCTGCATGACAAGGTTGCTGGCACTGAGCCTGCTGGCCATTACCATGGCCGCGCAGGCCGCGACGCCACCTGGTTCGCCAGGGGAATCAACCGAGGAGCAGTGGCAGGAACTGCCGCGCAATACCACGGTGTATGTACCCGTACCGCGGCAGGTTATGCCGGTGGATGCCTACCGCTCATGCGCCAACCGATATGAAGGTGAACGTTGCGACTTTTCAACGCCGCGTGAGGGTGTGATTGAAGGCGTCTGCCAGGCGCCGCAAATGCGGCAACCCCCTGCTTATGGCTATGAGGTACAGCAGTATCCAGCCCAGGTTCGTACAGGGCTTGTCTGTGCCCCGGCAGATGGCCAATCGACCGGCGCCGGCGGCCAGCCTGCCAACCCAGGGCATGAAACACCCTACCCGCCGCCTACTCCGGAGCAGTGACTGCATCAGCGCCCGACGCTTAGGCTGTCGGGTCTACGCTGCCATCCTCGACAGGCGCATTCGGCTGCAGCATCTGCTGGATGAACTGCAAGGTTTCGGGCAGGTACTTGCAAAACACTTCGTCTTGTTCTGGTGGCCCCTGTATATCGCCCCGCTCCACGCTCATCGCCCACTGCTCCCGGTAATGTTCGGCAAATCTCGCCCGGGTGCGCAAAGCTTCGGGCGAGCCGTCGGCGACCAGTTCGTGCAACAGTGCCTGTGCAGTGTGGGTGAAGATCAGGCTACGTTTGTATTTAGCGGTCTTCAGGCGTGATTGCACGAGCATCGTCTGATACTGCCTCTCCACGGCCTGGACAATATCGCGCTGCAACTGGTTATCGCTGCGAAGGCTGGCCAGTTCATCAACCATGGCGCCCTGCCCCCCCTCGGCGGCCCTGGTCACTTGCCCCTGCGCGGCTTTGGTGAGTTGCTCCATCATCAAGTCTATGAGTTTCTGCTGCTGCGCCACCGTTTCGCGCAGTTGCACGGCCTCAGTGAAGTACTCACGAACATGGTCGCGCAAAGGGCGTAGCTTTTGATTGGCGCGCGCTACGCCAGCGTTCCAGCCTTCCGTATAGCCATGCTCACGCCCCTGCTCGAAACCCTCTCCCAACCCTTCTTGGCGGCCTTGATTACGACCGATCTCGAGATTGGCAATAGCTTGTTGAACCGAGCCATTATATCCCCCGTCAAGCTTCATGTTGCCCTTGGGGGCCTGCCAGTTATGGTCCATTGCTGCCTCCGATGCATCAGCAGACGCTGGGAAATTGCGCCGAAAAGCGCCAACCCCTTGCCTAGCGCGTGGTTTTTATATCAGCCCCGGCTGCCTGTTCAGCGGCCGCTTGGGGCAGGGCAAATTCACTTAGCCGGTGTAGCGCCACCGCAACCCAGTCCCCACCAAAGCGCTCATCTTCGAGCACAGATTTGAGCGCCAGAATGGGTACGCAGTGCCCGGCATTGCCTTTGACATAAAAAGCGGCAGTCCATTCGGGCAGCAAGTGGCGGATGTTGTCATGGGCCTGAACGCTGAACATCAGTGCCAGCACCCCAGACATCGCTTTTAGCTCCCGGCTGGGTAATGCATCTGCCAGCCAGAATGCCACCTCGCCGAATTGCCCGGCCTGAATCGGCAACAGAGCAATCACCTTCCCTGCGTCATGGCCGACCACGATACCAGGCTCCAGGGCGAGCGGATTGGCGCCGAAGGCCAGCATCTCATGCCGGATAGGCAAGGTCTTCAAATAATGCTCAAGGAGCGTATACATCTCGAACGCCGCCGGGATGTCTTTCTGGATGGCTGCCGTGCTCCCGGCCATGACGCTCAGGAACCCGCCGCCATCCTGCGCTAACACATTACCACCGATGGCGTGTGCCACCAGCGCCTCGAGTTCTTCGCGCGAATACATCTTCAACCTCGTATCTCGTCGGCTTCACAATTGAGTTGGCGTGGCGAGCTTGGCACAGCTGGCCCTCGGCCCGTCAAGGTTTACCGACAAACTCGAACTCCACCCTGCGGTTGGCTGCGCGCCCCGCTTCGGTGTCGTTGGGCGCTATATACTGGCCTGCCCTGCCCTGAGCGCTGATCTTCGCCGCCACTACACCGCGACGGACCAGATACCACTTGGCGGCCTCAGCCCTCATTTGCGCTACACGGCGGTTGCCTTCCAGGCTGCCGACACTGTCGGTGTAGCCATAGATACGCACTTGGCGTGCGGCTTGGGCAGCGTTTAATAATGCATCACCGTCTGCGGCGCTCGGCCCGAAACGAGAGTGACCGAAGGCAAAGTTCAGCGTCATGTTATTGATGGATGCCTGAACTTGCTCCTGCCCGGCTCGAATTGCCAGCAACTCCTGCCGGCTGCCCCTGGCATCGGCTTCAGAAGCCGCTAAGCGGGCTCGCAGGCTCTGGATTTCTTGTTGCAGCGCCCGGATGGTCTGCTGCATCTGCGCCGAGTCCTGGCCGGTGGCTGTTGGTGCGGTGTAGCGCATTTGCGGTCCAGCGCTGTCGATCAATTCGAAACCTGCAAGAACCTTGGGCGCCAGGCCTGCCGAAAGTGCAGCGAGCAACACGGGCAAAAGTCTGCGCGGGGTTTTGACCAGGGTGTTCATGCATTTCTCCAGAACCGCATAATCATGTAGACGACGACCGACCAGGCATAACCCAGCAAAAGGGTTAGGGCGCCGGCCAGCAGATAAGTACGTACCGGGTCGGCACTGGCCTGGCCCAACGGTTGCAACCCAGGAAAAAACGCAGCCGGAAACCAGGCGAACATCACGGCCACCAGAGGCGCCAGCCATAACCCACGCAGCAGACGCCCCTCATCCCCCGCCCGCGTCCACCAGGCGTACCACGCCAAGCCCGCCACGTATGCGGGTAGCAGCATCACGCAGAGCACCAACAGGGTGTAAGAAAGGGCAGCAATATAAAAGCGTGCAGAGCCTTGGGCCATTTCCCCCATCAGCGTGGTGATGACAGCCACGGCGAACGCAATCAGCGCCCCTAGCAACGGCAGCGAAATGAGACATAAGGCCCTTCGTCGCTCATTGGAGTGTGAAGGCCGCGAGTGCTGCGGCAAAGGTGGCAAAGGTGGCAAAGCGTAGGACACGGCGCATCACTCCTTGAAAGAGCCAGTCAGTGGTTGTTTCGTGAAGTGCAGGCCTGGCAGGCATCACGTGCAGTGCCATGGCCTCGAGAAACGATCAAACAGGCTTGTTAGAAAAATGTTGTATAGGATGTCGAGTATGAGTTTGAGGGTATGCCCCGTCAAGGTAAAAAGGCTCGGTTAAATCCCCGCTCACTTGACCAAATACAGGGGTTGACGCACACTCAGGCCATATGAAAAACATTTTTTTAATAGCCAATATTAACAAATCAATGATTACCAGAGGGATCTGAAGCATGAAAGTACAGCACCTCATCGTGTCGCTCCTGGCCTCGCTTGGCTGCGCGACTGCTTCTGCAGACAACATCGATCCGACTGAAGCCAATGCCAGAATCGCCCAGGTTCTGACCTGCAAGCGGCCAATTTCGCCAGAAGGGTTTGCTGCATTGGTCAAGGCAGCGCACGGCAAAGCCACCGTGCAGGCATCAGACCTGTCGGACGCCGAGTACACCGTACCCAACCCGATAGATGTATTTGGTCGCCCGGTTACTGAATTGTCTGTGCATTCAGCCAGTGACGGTGAAGGCGACTTCAATGAATATACCGGGGCGTTCAGTGGCGAAAGCATCCAGACCGTGGCGAAGCTTGGGGATATTCCCCAGGACGATATCGGCCATTACAAGAAGGCCGTCGGCAACCACGACCTGTCACTGCGGGCAGAGTCGGGCGGTACGTACATCTCCTGCGCCAATGATGTACGCACCGTAGTCAAAGCCATCAAGCGCACTGCACGTGATGCAGCCGATGCCGTGAAGCGGGTCGGCCAGTAATGCGCTCGAGGGACCGACGTGCGGGCTATTGCGAGTAGTACTGCCCTGCCAACTGATGGATACGTGCTACAGCCTGTTCCTGAACGTGGGCCTGCTCGCTGGCCCACCGCAGCACTTCGGTATCCGGAACATAGCCCGCACCGGTGGACTTGCGTGCGATGAACCACAGCGTTCGCATCACGAACAGCGGGTCGTTTTCCAGGCGCAACTCGCCTGCCGCTTGCAGGTGGCTGACTACCGTTTCAACTGCTTTCTCCAACCCCTGATCCCGTGCGTACTGAACCAGCGTGCCCAGTGTGGTTGGGTGCATTGATGGGTGAATGGTTAGTGGCGTGCAGCATGCTGTATCCAGCGAATCCCAGAATGTCACGCCATCCTTGCAGACCATTGCCACGCGGCGGCCACCTGCCATATCGTCCAGCTCGATAAAGGTACCCGGCTGGTACTTTTCGATTTTCATCTTGTAGCCCTTACGGATTGACTGACCGACATCGGCCGGCATGCCTCTATTGTATGCATGCCGGGCGGCGAAACGTAACGCCTCGGTGGCTGACCGTAGCCACAGTATCGGCCAGCCCGCCGGAGCTCAGGGTTGCGGTGCGTCCCAGGCGACGGTCAGCTGTGCCTCACGTTCAGGGCCACGCGCAATGTATGCCTGGCCAACCGGTTTACCGTCAGCGCCTGGTATCTGGAAGGCAGCGTCATCGCTAGCGGCTGGACGCTGGGCCACCCACGCTGATGCCTGGCGAAGCCCGTCGTGGAGGAAATCCGCCTGCGCACCCGGCGCGACCCGCTCCAGGTCCAGCGCGACCACTACCTCATCCCCGCCCTTCAGCACAGGCACCTCACGCGCGCCCTCAAGGCTGCCAACCACGTTGCCATTGGTGTCATGCAACAGGATCGGGTCATCGAGCCCAAGAGGCGCCCTGGCCTTGGCGCCAACTGCCGCCTCGTTCAGAATCCGGCTGACCTCGTATTCGAAGCCCAGGTCGGCGAATGCCGCAGACCCCTCAGGGTTGATCCTCACCACTGCGTAGCGAGAGGCGGCGGCGGGCACCGGAACCTCCACGAGTTCCAGTTGCTCAATGAATGCCGTTTCAGGCCTGGAGCGTGCCACCAGTGCTGACAATTGCTCCACTTGCGCCTTGTTCGCAGCACTCACCTTGGCCTGCTCGTCTTCAAAACCGGCTTCCCGGCGCGCTGCAGCCCCAGCCTGCTCACGCATCACCGGCACTACAAGCGCTTGGCCCTCACCCGCTCGGTTGCTCCGGGCGGCTATTTTCTGGGCCAGTTTTTCTTTCTGCTGTTGCCAGGGAGACTTGGACAGCGTGTCGTCATTTTCATAGATGACCTTGCGCCCGCTGACTTCATGATCGAACGGCCGGGTTTGACGACCTCGGCGCCACAGACTCCCACGCTCCAAAGCAAACGACGTATTGTCGAGCACCTGGAAGGAGCCGTCTGGCTGCTGCCTGAATGCCTCATTACCCTTGGACAGGCGCGAATCAATCAACGCCTGGCGCACTTGCTCCGGGTCCTTGATAAGCGCGTTGTACTGCTCAACCCGCAATGCATCTTCCGGCAGCAAGGGTTCGAGCTGCACGCCCGCGGCTTGCAGCCGCTGATACATGAGCGCCAGCGGGCCCGCAGCCAACACATCATTGCGGTAGCCGCCCCCCACCTGGGAATGCGCGCCAGCAAATCTGATTTCTTCGATGCGCGTGTTGTCATCGAGCCTCAGAGCACTGGTCAAAGGGAAGGTCGCACGGTATTCATTCATCGCCACCAAGTGAGTGGTGGATTTGACGTTAGGGTGGATCTCCAGATTCTTGTCGGTGTGGCCCGCGGTCAGCGGGTTGCCATAAGAGGCCACCGTATCGAAGATAGCAAGCTTGTTGACATTTGCCTCACCCGGCAATACCAGATGCTCGCCGGTGGCGCGCCCTTGGCTGTCCAGCCGCGGCACACCGCGCTCGATGAACACATTAGCTAACGCGCGCGCCTGGGCCGCGCCACGGCTAAATCCAACCAAGTTGACGTCCGGGGACGTGTCCGGGTATTTGTTATGGAATGACACCAGCGCCTGATAAGCCTGCTCGATGCGGCTTTGGCCACCCGCCCCTGTTGCGCACTCGAAGCCAATGGCAGGCAAATTGCGCCGCTGGCTTCCAACACCGTCAATGTAGACCTTCTCCGACAGCCCGCTGCGTTCACGCCCATCGTATTGCAGGGGCGGGTGCGAGGAGTTGCGCGAAAGGTTGGTGCCTTGAGCGGCATCAAGGTCGTACAACCGCGCGACATTGGTATGGCTGCCCAGCGGGGCATCGTTATCCTTGCTGTTTCGGGTACCGTCAAGGTAGACGGTGATATGCAGAGAATCGCTCATGTCATGTCCCTATGATCCGTGTGCCCGATCAGGTTCTGCGCAGCTCGAGAATATGTTCGCGCAAAGCGTCGCCTGCCTTGTTGATGAAACTGACGTAGAACGCCTTGCCCAGATGCAACAACGGAGACCCGCTCAGTGAATCTGCCGCTGCATCGACCCCCAAGGCACCAGCCTCTTGCGCCAGGTTCTCCAGGTTGCTGGCATGCAGCGCCTCGTCGCAGGGCTGCTGATGGCATGTGGAAATCAGATATTCCATTGCAGCCTCCTCAAGTGCTGCATAGAGGTGAGTATCCAGCGCAATCAGCGTCTCGCGAACAAGCCCTGGGTCGACTCCCTGCGCTTCCAGGAGCGGGCGGACTCGCGTTTCGGCAAGCGCCAGGAAATCTGCATGGGTATAGCCGGGCATAGGCGCAAATACACCCGCCGGCAACTCGTCGGCACTGCCTGGCTGTTGTTCTGGGTAATGGTCGTCTTGCATGGGCTACTCCCGGTGGCGAATTTGATGATAATGGGACAGCCCTGAGCTCAGAGGCTGCCTGTCATGCTCATAGCGCGTGCGATGGCCTAGCCAGCAGCGCCGCGTTCATTCTGCAGCGCTCTTTCGGCTGCCCGGTAAAGCAATGTCAGGTCTGTGCGAGCGTCCAGCACGTCGGCATGGAACACAGCGGCGACAAAGGGCGCTACCCGGAAGAAGTCTGGGGGCTCTTTGGGCGGCGTGCCATGGATTGGAAAGATCGGGTTCGCCGGGGCCGCCAGCTGGAACTCATAGCCAAAACCACCCAAGCCGGTGCTCACCGACAGCGCCTGGGCCAGGCAGAGTACTGACACCAGTCCAATGTCAGCGACATCATCGGCGTACAGCGCTCCGCCATCGTAGACGAACTGCTCGCCACGGACGATTGCTTGGTCAGCCAGACCAGTCAACAGCCGCCGGAGTTGGTCTTCAAGTGGGTCGTCAACCATGTGTAGCCTCCGCTAGCAGCGAAATGGGTTGCACATCACATTGCGCAGGCATCTGCGCGTCACCGTCCAAGACCCTCAGGCTTCTGAAAAATTCCTGAGTCTCGGTACTGCGCGTCTTGGTACGCACTCACTTATCGTCTTGATTGCCGACCGTCGAGCGGTCTGTCGCATAGGGCTCGCCGGTACGGGATGCGGCACTGCCCCTCCTCTCACCGCCATCGCCGCCCTGCGCGGCAGAAGACGACGCGGCGCCGGTGTCACCTGCCAGGGTTGCCCCGGCAGGCGTCGATGCCTCGCTAAATGCCTGGCCTTGCCCGCCTACGCCTGCCGACCCGCCCGTCGAGGCTGCAGGTTCACTGCCTGCGCTGCCGCCCGCGTCGCTACCAACTGGGGCCGAGCCGCCAGCCATCGACTCCTTGTAGGCCTTGATGCGGGCGTCAGCACCTTCGCTGAACGCCGCCTTGCCTTCGGCGCCGGCGGTTGAAAAGGCCTGCTTGTAATCGGCCCCCGCCTGGCTTGCCGCACCCGCCAGGCCGGCACCTGCCGAGAGGGCACCGGCTGTGAGACCGTCACGCAGACGTGCGCCAGATGAACCGCCCTCCGAGCTGCGAAATGACTGCACACCCGCCCGCCCTGCCGACAACGCCGCCCCGCCGACGTTGCGCGCAGCACGGCCTGTAGCTCCGACCGTGCCGGTAACGGCTCGCCCCAGCCCGACACCAGCCGCTTCTGACAGCTTTTCCCCGAAGGTACGCTTGTCCTTTTGGCCCTCCTGGCCACCTTCACCGCCACCACCCGAGGCCTTGGGAGCGCCGCCACTGACGCCCTGGCTGTTGGCATTGAGGAGCGCCTGCCGTCCACCGCCACCTCCACCGCCGCCTCGACCGCCTCGACCGCCTCCACCGCCACCGCCACCGCCTTGCGGACCATCGGGCGGGCTGCCGTCTGGTGGCGACAATTTGTTCTGCCCTTTGTCGCCACCCAGGCGCATACCTGTGCCTGCACCCTGAACCTTGGACCCTGCGCCCGCCATACCACCACGCATGTCATCCACAGCGCTGGTCTCGCCCATGCTTGGAAGCCCACCACCGATCCAGCTCAGCACCGTGTCTGGCAGCGTTTGCGGCAAACCGAACGTCATGTACAGCACCGGTAGCAATGTCAGGCCGAAGACCATGAACCACCAGGCAAATGTCAGGAATTCCGAGATGGCCCCCACATTGCCGGACGATGTAACGACCGCGCCGCGCATGGCGAAAAAGCCTGTGGCGATATAGTCGATCACCGGGTCCGACACCAATACAGCTGCAAACAGGCCAAGCACCGCCAGGGCAGGACGAGCGAACAGTGACAACAGCAACAGGTAACCTTGCGTCTGCGAGCCCACAAAGGTGCGATCCGGTGTCATGTGCATCACGGCCCACAGGGGTGCGGCGATGATCGACTGCAGAACCGCCAGCACCCAACCAACGAACACGATCATGAACAAGGTATAAGGGAGGCTGGGCAGGAATACCGCGAAGTAGAAAGCCAGCGGCTCCATATAGCTGGCCATAAGCGCCAGCTGCTTGACCGGCACCTCGAGCACCCAATCCCACAGAGGGGTTACTACCTTGTCCAGATCAAGGCCGTTACCCAGCCCCTTGACCGAGGAAAGCGTACCCGCCAGCACCCGGATGGCAGTGCCTGCCGTCTTGATCGCAACGTCCGCGACCAGGATGCCTGCCCGCGCAACGGTGAGGTAGTCACCCACGCATTTCATGCGGTTGAGCGAACCGCCCATTTGCCCCGCCGTACCGCAAAGGGGAGTCTGCCCGTTACCGCCTGCGCCTGTAGCGATTTCCACCACATTCAACATCACGCCGTTGACAAACGAGGACATCTTGGCGTCCATGTCGGAACGCAAGGAGCTCAGGTTGATATCGCTTTTGGGGTCCTTGGGGATCAGGCTGGCGATGTCGTCTGCCCTGGCTTTTCTCACCTGGCCACTGCCGGTTTCGGCCTCGGCCTTGGTATTGATTGCTTCGGCAATCGTGGTAACGCTATTGCTTAGCAGCGCGGCGCGTGCGTCCGCAGGCAACCCCCCCAGAGACGGTGGCCCCACAGTGCCCACTGGCTCCGCCAGCACGCCCATGATCTGCCCACGGACCATACCCACGCGCTGGAACCAGCCGCCGGCAGCGGCCCAGCCATCAACAGTCAACGTATCAATGAACCCCTTCAGCCCGCTGTCAACACCACCTTGGCCGTTGGTAACTTCAGCAGCGAGCTCAATCGTAAGCTGCTTTTCCCACTTTTGGACGATGTTATTGAGCCTATTGGAGTTCACCTCGTCCCATCCAGGGTCATTGATGGTGTACGGCCACTTCTCTACCCATGCATCCAGATCCTGCATCAGTGCAACGGCTGAATTCAGTTTTTTGTTCTGAACGCTCATCCTCAACTGCTCCAACGCCTGCGGAATGGCGCCCTCTACAGGTCGCGCTTCAAACTTGAAAAGTTTCATCGTGCCGCACACCGGTGAACCGCCGGCCAGGTTGCTCACATCGTTACGGTCTTTGAACTCATAGGTGGACTCCGTGCGCCCGTCGATGACAGCCACCTTGTCGGCAGGCGCGCCCTGTCCTGGCTTCGCCTGGAACAGGAAACTAGGTCCACTGGGGCCTTTGTAGATCTCAGTGGCGGCCCTCATGCAATAGGAGGCACTGACATACTGCCGGGCGAAATCGCGCAACCCATAAAAGGCACCCGGTGCATTCACGCCCGCGACGATGCCGTTTGGCGACAACACGCCCATTGCCATGCCGGCCTTGTAGGTGCCATTGGCAAAACCCACGCCCCAGAGCGAAAACATCAGCACGATGAGCTGGATGAAGGAAAACCCGCTGGTCGTCGGCAATAGCACAGCACCACCGGCGACAATTCGAACGGGCGTCCACAGGGATGACCAGCTCTTGCCCATCGCCTCACCGTCGTTCGCCGTATTGGTCACGCCCATCACAGCGACATAGGAAACGATCAGCGAGCCAATGATCAGGATACCGCTGTTGAAGAAGCTGAACATGGTAGCGAGGATGTTGGCGCTGGCCTCTGCATTGCTGGGATCAATCCCCTTGACCAACGACATCACGACCGGCCCGAAGATCTTTTCAAGCATTAGAACCGACTGGTCGGTGCAATTGCTTGCATCGCTGCACGGAGAAAACGGCATCTGGGCCATTGTGAATACCTACCTGAATCGATTTGCGCGCGGTTGATCGAAAACGTTCGCGACGAATTTCCCTTGGATGCTCCGTCGTCCCTGAGCAGCCGACCGCCTTCCTGACCAGCCCAGAATGCGACTGCAGGTGACGATCAACGTGAGCCATGGCGCCCAATGGAGAGCCATGTCCAGCAGATAGCTAAGACGAGGCCATGGTAAACCAAAAATAACTTAATTATCAAAATATTGTTGTCAGAGAAAACTAACAAACCTGTTTTGTGAACTGTTCGGCATTTTTCGGCTGAACAGATGAGATTTTCTATTTTTCATGAATTTCAATAAAATATTGATTACAGCAATATAAAATCAAATATCATTAAAATGTTACTTTTTTCTCCGCAAAATCAGAGGAAATAGAGTTTTTTTTGCCAACAACCTCAATGGCAAACGCGGCAGAGAACGTTACCTACCTGCGCCTGCTGCCCGCCCATCGGAGGCACCCATCCAGTCCACCACAAACACCAAACGCCAAAATCAGAAGCCTCCTCACACCCCTTTAAACCGGGGACTTGGCAGCAATCTTGTAGATACCGGGACATCCTTCGATCACACTATTTCTCACGCCAAGGAGGGATATCGAAAATTACAAAAAAAACCTGAATGACACGCTTGGATCAGAAGAAATAACAAAGAAGAAATGCTATGGTCTTTCGAGATGGGTAATCCCAGCCTGCCAAGGGCTCCCCACAGTACCTACCTGGGCATGAAAGCCCTGCAAGAAACGACGGACACAGATGCAGCTATCAATACGTGATGCGAGCCGATTTGTGATTGGCGCCGGGCTAATGCAACAGCAAGCTATCGAGGCATCGGGCAACCCGGCGATAACTTTTGAACATGTGGCGCTGGCCGCCCTGCGCGACGGGCCTGATGGCGAAAAGGTCCGATACACCATCGACGTGCTAGCCGAGCAGGAAGCTGGCTGGCTGCGCAATACACCGCCACATACCTTGCGCTCGGACCGGGTGATGCAAAGCCGTGCCGCCGAAACCCGAGCGTTTACAGCCATCCACCGCGCCGTCGTGAGCGTGGTGCAATTCGAAGCAGCGGGGCCCACCGAGAAACGCGCGGCAGAGGGATCGCTTAGGCAATCACTGCTTGGCGTGCTTGAGGCCATCGATAATGCACCCGGCTCCCGCGCAGATCGCGAAGGCCTGCTGGAGAACCTGCGTATTCAGATAGATGCGGTCGCATCCGACACCGAATTCATGAAGCGGGCATTGCGCGACAGCGAGCAGGCCTACCTGGCCGCCGATCTGGACAAGACCTTTGCCCGGTACAACCACCCAACGCTGCCGCGCAGCGATGGGCTCGACGAATACAGCATGTAATAGGCCCCGCCATGCCCACAGCACAGGATTTCCAAAGCTGCACCGCCTCGGTGTTTCCCTCTCAGGCATCCGAAATCGTGATTGCCAAGCAGCCGGTACTGGTTGATTACGGCCACGACCTTCGCGCGGTTATCAACCAGCTACCCCCTGAAGCTTCGCGCATGCTCATGGGGGAATATGGCTCTGCAGGGCCATCACTGGTTAGCGAAATCGAGCAAGGGATTCTGACGCGGGAGTTCGCGTTCGAGCACGCCGCCCAGCAAGCCAATCTCAGTCAGGATTGGCTGAATGCTGCAGAGGGCCACCATCACGGCATTGATGAGTCCGTCGCCGCGGCGGACGATGCGTGGAACAACTCACCTTGAGCCACCCTGCCCCTAACAGGGCTGCCAGGCAGCCCCACAGCAAGCCGGCTTAATACGCTTTAAACAAACAAGCGTGTTACCGAGCAGCGTTCGTGAACTTGTAGGCGCTGTTTTTGCAGCTTAACGACGCTACCGTGAAACGTACTTCGTGTTGCGCGTAATCGGCAGAAGAAATGTTTGCCGGCTTGCGCCCTTTATCCACAGCGCCCTTAGGTATCAGCACGGCATCACACAACGTCATGTCTCCGACACGCGTATTCAGGGCGGCAGCTTTTGAGCGCATCTTCGCTTCGAAATCGCCGTCGTTGATAACCACTGGGGTGCGAGCGGGCGTCGTTACCAAAGCATAGTCCTGGCCCTTCGCCTCACCCAGAAAACCCACAGTGATGTACAGGTTGCGGCCGTTATCGAACCTCGGCATGCCAGTGAAGCGGGTCGTGAATTGATTTTGAGCAGCCAGCTGGCTGATGGTGCGAGCCGTCAACGACTGCCAATAGGCGCGCGGCGGGTTGACTGCATCGTAGGCGGGCGCAGCCCTATCATAAGGCTTGCCGGCGCTTTTCAAGTCATCCTGCCTGATCAGGTAATACTGCTGGCAGTCATCACTGACTTTTGCATCCAGGGGCTTGCCTGACTTGGCGCTGTAGAGCATCGCAGCAGCACACTTGTATTCGTACCTGCCACCCAGATAAAGATACTGCCCATTACCCAGCGGGTTAAGCACGGGAATCAGATCCAGCTCGCCGCCAGCCGCACCACCTGCAAGCCCGTTGACTACCCCGTTCGGCATCATTGAGGTCAGGGAACTGACGGTCTCATCGGAAAAACGAATCTTGGTGGTGCCGTCTGGCATCTGCTCGGTGGTGACACAACCTGCCATGGCAACGGTGGCCACCACGGGCAGGATGAGTTTGCACTTGATCATGCGCGCATCCTTACATTAGAAATCGGCTGGAACTCGCTCAGAAAAAGCGGCCCATGTCTTGCTGTTTGGCTGTTGCCTGACGGGTTTCGCGTAGCCTGCTGACCACATTACCCGGCTGCATCGGTACTGGATCGCCACACGGCTCACCCACGTCGATCACAAAGCCATCACCTACGCTCACGTTGACGAACTGCACCTGCCTGGCAGCCGCCATCAGTTCACGCTTGCCCGCCTGATCGACGAAAATGCCCAGCGACAGCGGCGGCATGTGCGAATCCATGAGTGCTATGCCGTCCACCGACAGGTAAAGCCGGTCGGACACACTCGCTGCCTGAAACGGCATGACCGAGGCCCATGCCGCCTCGAAAGGCTGCACCCCCACATAAAGGGTGTCGCCTTCCAGCGCAAAACTGAAGCGCCCACTTTGCATGGGTGACAGCAGCATGACCTGATGATGCTCAGGGTGACGCTGCATTTCTTCACGCGGAAAATTGGCTGCCCAGCGCAGCAGGTTCGTGTAACCCACTACTTGCCTGGCTGCACGGGCTATGCGGGCCCTCTCATGGGGCGCAACGGCCGGTCCCACATCCCTATGGCCCTGATTCGACATCAGCATCAGCCCTCGTGTTTTTTACGTTTTTCCAGCATCCCGAAGAAGTCATCGAGAATCTTGTTCAGCATTTTTTGCGGCGTGTGACCAAAGTGTTTGGCATGCTGCGATACACGCTCGTGGTTATCATTGCGCAACGTATAGGCATTGGAAGGATCCTTTTTCCGATTGCGGAACGAAATAAGCCCCGAGCGCCGCGCCATCGACATCATGCGCTCGTAGTCGGTGTGCGATATGTGGAACTTCTTGCGGATATCCACCTTGGTCAAGCGCTCATCCGCCTTCATCAGCCTGACTGACTCAAGCATCAGGTTGTGCAACTGGTTGAGCCTGACCAGATGGTTGAAACCACTGTCTATCTGGCCGCGCTCGACAGCGCCACGGTCGGTATCCGGGCGCGCCAGCCCGCTGGAAAGGTTTTTCAGCACCACCTCATCGGATAAGTCGAGCGGGTTGCGGTTCTTCTTTGTTTCCTTGAAATCCGGGGACTCGCCACTCAGGTAATACACTGAACCCTGTTTGGCAATCTCGACCTCCAGGAAGGAGCAGGCCACCATGAAAATGTCCTCGGTGCACAGCTTGCGCGACACACCTTGCTGGACAACCTCACGGCTCTGGGCTTCACCGGGCGCACGCAGGGCGGCGTGGGTGTGCTTGGTTCTCTGGATATCCTGAACCATGTTGAAGTAAGACTTCAGGGGCAGCACTTTGTCAGACAGGTTGACCAGCGGGTACAACTCTTTGACTGTGTCTGCCAGCACATCTGGCGAGGGGACCAGCAGCGACCTCAGGCCCTGGGCGAGGGACAACAATTGTGCCCCATCTTTCACATCATTCGCGGGTCGCATATACGTACCTAAGGTTTTCCAATCCACAATAATCTACAGGTGCTGAGCAGCCGGCAACCCTTGCTCGCAGAGAGCATGAGTGCGACCTCAGGCAGAGTCAGCCTGCCCGTTGTCTCCAGCCCTGAAAGCATCTCCTGCAGCAACCGCCAGGCGAATGTGGCACGACGAATGCGGGCGGCGACCAGACCTACGCCCGCACAACAGCCAAAAGCATAATCTGCCCCTGAAAAGGGCCGGTACTCCCTTCACTGCGGTGCCAAGCAACCGAGATCACCACCCTGGCCAGGGTCAAGCCCCATGGACTGCAGCGTCTGCTTGGTCAACTCAACCTGCGCCTTGATCGATTCCGGGTCATTCGCCAACTGCTTCGCAACTGCATTTTCAATCGGCGACTGGGTGGACGCAAGCTGTGAAAGCGTCGCCAACACTGCAACCACCAGCACGGGCGGTACAACCCACGCCAACACTGTCTTGCGCCTACGCGACTTTTCGTGTCTGGCAGCGTCGGCGGCTGCCTGTTCGCGCAAAGCCCTGCGTGATGGTGCAGGTGCCACGCCACTCGCATATGGCGCACCGGCGATGGCCTCTAACGCAAGTGCCTGCGGTGGCGCTGCCGATGCAGAAGCCGCCTCGCGCTGGTAAAAGTCTACAAGTGCATCGTTCAAGCGCTCGGACAAAGCCTGGCGCACGGTGTAAGCCACAAGCACCGGATCAACATGGCTCAACGAACCCTTGCGATCGGTTTCCGCGTGGAACACCAGCTGCATCTGCGCCAGTTCATGGGAGTGAATCGCACCCGCCGCATCGCGTACGGCGAGGCTTGCTGTACCGCTCAATTCACGCTGATGACCATTGTCTGCAGCGACTTCAAAGCCATCTACCACCAATGACAACTGATCAAACACCCTCGGCACACGTACGGTACGCGTCGCGCGCATTACATCGTTCGGGCTCTGGCTATCGAACACTACCCAAAGATGATCGGCGGCGCCAAAAATGCGCAAGCCTGGGTCAAAATCAATAGTCGGGGCTTTGGTTTTCATCCGCTCTACTCCTTAAAGTTTCCCAAAGATGTCTTCAAGCACGACGGCTTGTGAAAGCCCCGTCATCATCCTTGGCTTCCCTGTACGATGATCAATGAAGAACGCAGCAGGTACACCCGCCTGGTCCTTGCCGTTGTTGTCGAAGGCCGCGAACAGGAAGGCAAGGTTGGTGCTCAATTGCTCCACGGTTTCAGGCGACGGCTCGGAGCGGATCGGCTCGTGCTTGCCGAGTACCCGCGCCAGCGTCTGCTTGTCGTTGGCTTGCAGGATCGTGGCAGCCAGCGGCACGCCTTCTGCGGGGTTACCCAGCGCTGCTGATGGAATCCACTTGATGGTATGGCCCTTGGCCGCATATGCCCGGGTCAGGTTGTATGCCTCACGGCAGAACGGGCAGCGCGGGTCGATGATGATGTACACGGTGTCGCCGATACCGCCCTTGCCTTCCTTGACACCTGCAAGCGAGTCAACAGTCTTCATGGACTCGGGAATATCGCCCTTGTAGGTGCCATCCATTGCTGCCGCTTCGTGGACATTGGCGCTCTCCACCGGCGACATCAGAGGGGCGACAGGAACTGCCGGCACAGCTGCGGCTACCGGCGCAGGCGCCGGGCCTGGCATGTGGGCGACACCCGGCAAGAACGCATCAGAAATGTTCGCACCGGTCTGCGCGTTCCAAGCAACGCCCGTGAACAGCACAGCAGAGTCAGGGGTGCTGAACAACACGACCTGGTGACCATTCTTCTCTACGGTCCAGGCAGTAAGGCCACCCAAGCCAACAGGGCGGGCTTCTACAATGCGCCCATAGCGCGAAACCCGCTGTGCAGTAACGTCGCTGAGTGCTTGCTGGGCCGCCGGCGCAGCGCCCTGAGCGGTAATGAAAGCAGATAGGTCTTCCGATTGTTGGGGTGCCGCTTGAGCCGTGCCAACAAACGCCGCAAGCGTCAGCACTGCGCTCACAGTTCTGGCAATCACACCGATCATCTTGCAATGTCCTTATTAATAATCCAATACGACCATATTCTAACAAAAACAAATAAAAAGACACTAAATTAATAAAAAAGGCCATCTTGAGTGATGGCCTTTTGAAACCTTTTCTGCTCCGTTCAGTAAACGCTAACCCTCGTGAACATCCCCGCTGTCCTGCCTCTCGATCACCAGCGCCTCATAGCGTTTCTTGTCCGCATCCGTGTAACGATAAGCACCCATTGCCTGATCAAGCCCGTTGACCGCCTTGTCCAGTTGCGGTTCAGACAGCGACACCCCCGCTTTGCACTCATAAAGAAAGTGAGAAAGAATGCCTGGAGCTTCAGGGAAGCTCGCCTGCCGCCCGATCGTTTGCAAGGCATACCACATGTCCCTGTCAAAAAAACGAAGCCACCGCAGCTCCGCCGGGGGCAAAACCCCAAGGCGACGAGCCTGGAAGAACATGGCAAACACTATGGTCCTGACAAATGCATGAGCATGCAGAATTGCACTGGCATTGGGATGCTTTATGTACTTCTGGATGACTGCCCGTGGCTCGTCGAGCACCAGGTCAGGTTTCAACCAGGCGTAAGGCTCGGTTGCGCCATTGCCTTTGCCAGCCTTGGTCGCAGGCGGCGTGAACTGGGCCCAGCACCACGCGATCATGCGCTCACTGTCTGCCATCGCTGCCTTGAATGCCTTGTCGTCCAGCGATGTGTCCGTCGCTACCACGCGCGGTAGCGCAATGGCGACCAACAGCGTCTCGGCCGGGTTCAGGTTAGCGACCCTTGTCCAGTGCTGCCCCAACTGCCGACGCATCACCTCATACGCCTTGGCACGATCCAGGGTTGGCGACCAACTGCGGTCAGCCTGTTGCTGCCAGCCACAGATCAACAGGTGCTTGTAGGCAAATTGCCGCGACGTCTGCGACATGCCGAACACCGGATGGTCAAGCGGCTGCGAAATCAGATCAAGCTCTGCGAACATGCGCAAGTGCGGGTAGTGCGCCTTGCTCTCCTGCACAAAACTCTTGATGTTGTGTGTACGGGTAAACTTGAGCTTGGGATGCGTTTTGTTGATACGCATGAACATCCGTACTGACAGTACCGCGATGATCAGCAGCCAGAACGCATTGATGTACAGCGAGGATGAAGTGATTTCGCTCCAGGCCACAGTCGAAAAATCACGCTGGCACGCCCCTGCCAGCCCATCGGGCGCACACATACGTCCCACCCATGCGCTGATTGCCGAAAAACCCGGAAGCGAAGCCAGGTCGCCCAGGGCACTCGGCAGCCAGAGTTCCACGTAACGGATATAGGCATACGCGGCAGAAATCTTGTCATGGGCGAAATACCAGGCGCCCCAGCCACCGCCATAAAGCACCACCATGATGCCCAGCAATATGGCGGGGTCATCCCAGGTGAAGCTTCTCTGCCCCCCTCCCTGCTGTTTCATTCCGACCTCCTGCGGTAGCGGCCTGGTAACGTGCCGGTCATCCCTGCTTCCTTACCTGATTAGTTCTCTGAGAAGACTGTGGGTCGTGCGCACACGCCCAACCATAAACACACCCGCCTGCCGGAAGACCGCGCCCACTGTCATCTTCTTGACCACTTCGATGTACACCAGGACGACCGTCATGCACAGCGCCAGTGGCAGCAGAAACTTCCAGAACGCAGGTACCAGCAGCAGCAGCAACCAAGGCAATGCTGCACTCGCATTGATCACGAAAAAACGCGCAGGGGGAGCGCTTCTGCTCCAGTGGTAGCGACCTGTAGCCATAATTTCTCCAAGATTCGTATGGGTTCAAATGCCAATGGCTTACCCGTGGCGAAGGTCAGCCGCAGTCTGTTCGCTGATAAGCCCTGCGGCGAGCAGCCGGTCTGCCTCGGCAGCGAAAGTGTGGCCCTCTTCGCGAACGAATTCAGCCACTCGCTGGGTTACCCGCCCCATGTCGGTCAAGTCCATCAAGCTATCGCGGACCTGCTCGGTAAACCTCAGCCACGAACGTGCCGCCGTACGCTTGCCGTCCACCGTAGGCACCAGCTTCTGGGCCATCATGAAACGACTGGTATCGACCAGGTCATAGATCGCAGTTGCCCGCTCCTGCTCAGGGAATCGGGAAATCATCCGGCGCATGATAGCCGCCACATCCTTGGCGTGTACGGTGCCAAATACAGGGTGCCCGGTGAGCGACAATTCCACCGCTGCACGGATCGTTTCCTGATCGCGCAACTCACCGATCACGCATAACCCAGGCGCACGCCGCATGGCTTCGCGGTTAGCGCGGTAGAAGTCCTTGAAGTGCGTCGGGATCTGCGACTGCACGAAGATCGAGTGCGTGCTCTGGATCCTTTCATAGGTGAACTCAATCGGCTCTTCATGGCTGATCAGGTTGCCCTTGATTGGGGTATCGTTCTCAAGGATGAAGCGGTTGATTGCGGCGAACGTGGTGGTCTTGCCATGCCCGGTCGCGCCGGCAATGTAAACGATGCCGTCCCGAGGCGTGGCCATACGTACGATGTCTTCGCTAAGGCCAACGTCTTCGATTCTGGGGGGGTCGTCCGGGATGGCCCGAATGACGATCTGACACGATGTGTCACCATGACAGGCAACGGGCGAAGCATTCACCCGGTAGGCGTAGCGCAAGCGTGCGCCCCGGGCATCCTTGCGTTGTGGATCGAACAGCTCGTAGCGCTCGTTGACGGCCGTGCCAGAGACAATATCGGTGGTCGCGGTGTCACGGTTGGCTGCCATCTTCAGCAACTCATTGACCTCACCGACATCAAGGGGGCGTCGGGTCACGGCGTATAGCTTTCCGTACTTCTTCACAACCACAGGCAGCGCAGGCTGGATGAAGACGTCGCTGACGCCATGGCTAAGGGTTTCGAGCATCATCGCCTTGAACTGGTCCGCTCGGTCAAAGCGGAACGGGTCTTCGTACGTTGTCCGCCGCTCCAGCCGCTCGATAAGAGCGCCTGGCTCAAGCGCCATCGCGTCTTCGTGGAAGTGCTGTTTCATCGAGCCGGGGCCTGCAGTGCGCCATTGGCAGGCACCGCAAACGCCTTGGCCGGCGCCTGCGCACCAGGCGCGGGCGCAGTTGCAGCCTTGACGGCAGTGCCAGGCGCCTTGCTGCGCCGCACGGGGTCAGCCGTGCCGGAAGATGCGATCGAACTGCGCCACACATTCATGTTGTCGTTGAACTCAGGCAGGGCGGTAATGCGCAGCAAAGTCTCGTCGACCGCCATGCTCCGCCCGTCCTTGGTCACCGGTATCGCCGCCCCGGAGATGATCGGCAGTGTCACTTGCCCATGACGGGCGAATTCGCTGAAGCGGCGCATGCCGTCGATGTCTCGGTTCATCCGGTCAAGGCCATAGGTGAGCATAAGATTGGCCTGCTCTACGCCCTGAGTCCAGCCATCACGCACGGCCAGCTTCCACACCCGCTCCTCCTCGTCATTGCGTGGCACAAGGGCAGAAACCAATGAAGTACGATCGAAGCTTGGCAGAGGGAAGCTGAGATATTCCCGCCAGTTGGGTGGCACGGAGGAGAACCTTGCCTGTGACTCGATTTTGTACGCAGCACCCGAAAGGCGCAGGGTATAGTCGCCATCCTGGTTGTACAGGTGACGTGCCTCGGTGATCACCGGCGGTACCACACGGTCCTGGATCATCAGGGTGCTGAAGTCGTACACCGTATCGAATTCGCGCTCGCGCAGTTTCAACGCCTTGTTGATGTTGGTCAGCTGCCAGGCCAAGCCAGCCTTCACACCCACCTGCAGCGCAGCATCCAGTATTGCCTCGCCGCGCGCCGCGGACGCCTGGTTTTTCTCATCCCGCATGGCCTCTACGGCCGACCTGGCGTCATCGGGCTCGCCTTGCTTTTGCACATATGCAGGCTTGTCGTAAAGGCGCTCGGCATCCTCGAGCGTCATCGGTGGCATGTCCATTGCCATGATCAGCTCCTTCCCATCGCCAGGGGCACGGGTTTGTAGATCAGGCGCAAGGTATTGGTACTCTTGTCCAGCACAACATCGGCGCCGGTATCAATCTGCTTGCCTACATCGCGCAGCACGTTGATAGGTGTGGCTTTGCGTACCCAGACGTTGACCGGTTTGAGGTCTACGCGTTTGCCGCTTTCCACGTAGGCGTAACCGTAGCGGCGTGCGAACGTCTGCAACAGTTCCTGGGGCTGGCCGATAAAATCGATGTCGACCTGATCGGTGTCGACCGCCGCCTGCCTGGACGCAGCCTGAACGCGGTCGGCGTTCAAGCGCGAGACATAGTCATGCTGAGAGTTGACCGCCACTGCAACCTTGTCCGCGATGATGCGGCTGGCAAAAGCCTCGGTATCCTCAGTGGTTGGCTTGGCCGAGCTTGCACACCCAGCCAGCGCCGCCAACGCAAGCAACAAGCCACCGGCCTTGTAGCCGCGGGCACCCATGAGCATTCCTTTCATGTAGAACTCCTGAAGTTGTGATTCTGGCCAAGCTGGCGAAGCGCAGCCACACAATGTGCTTGCAGCCTCGCGACAATGGGCATTACTGGTAGCTCACCGCCAACTGGCGATGTTGCTGCCGTTCAAGGTACTTGCCCCACTTCACCGCGAGGGGGATAAGGTCTTTCTTGTAGATATCGTTGAATTTGCGCGTTTTGGAATGGTAATTGGCAGCACGCGTCCAGAAATCCTGGCCGTTGTTCTCTTCCAGCTTCTGGCGCAGCAACCAGGCCGCCAGCTCGGCGTTGTAACAACCCCGCCAGGCGACATCGGATTTCGTGATGCTCGGGTAGGAGGCGAATACACCTCTGGGGCCCCAGTGCGTTGTATTGATCTGGAAATGCCCCAGGTCGAAGGTACCGTTTTGATTGGAAACACTCTGGCCGTTCCTGCCACTTTCCTTGCTGGAAATCGCCAGCAGCACGTTGGCCGGCACGCCCTGGCGCTGAGCGGCCTGGATCACGCAGTCTATATCTGCCGGACGCACAGCGTAGAAGCCATCGGCCAATGCGCACGCCGGCCATGAAACGCACAGCAAAATCAGGTACCACCCGGATCGTGTCATGTCAGATGATCCACTTCTGATGTTGGAACCAGAACCAGAATGCGCCTTCGACAAACAGTTGACCGCTCGACACCTGCCAGCTGCGGTAGGACTTCTTCATGCCGAAAACCCACAATGCAAAGCCGATCGACAGCCAGTTCAACGCGATCATGACACCCGCACCAGTGGCCAGCATGTAAACGAAACCCAGGGTCGCTGCCAAGCTGGCAATGAAAAAGGCCCTCGAGTGCAAACGGTGACTGCCGGCAATGCGGTCGAGCTCCTCCCGCTCCAGGGTGGTCAGTTGGCCCCTGACCCTTTCGTTCCGGTAACGCGCTGCATGCTCACGGACTTTTCTGCTATCGGCTTCCTCGAGCAGAGCGAATTGGCAGTTGTTGCATTGCCAGCTATGCAGAACACGCACGCGGCCGCTGGGGTGCTGCTCGATATCCTGATAGTCACCGTCCTGCTGAAGCAGGACTCCACGCTCGCACTCCGGGCAGGCGGGGCTGAAGTTCGAACGCCACAGCGCCTTGATGTGCTGGTTGCCCATGCGCAGTTGGTTCACACCCAGCGCCGCCATAGGCATGGTGATGAACGCGAACTTTGCTGCCCTCTTCCCTGTGCTGAACAACCCCATTTACGTCACCATACATGCTTTAATTACGTTTTTTGATTATCTGTTAGATATCTATCGTCGTCAATTTATAACACAGCTATTCCGATGATTGCCCCTTGGACAGGCGTCTGCACTCATTCTCCAGCTGGCTAAGTTGCTCACGTACACTGCCCAAGGACTGGGGTTCGAGGTCCGCAGGCAAGGTGTAGGTTGTTTCGCGAGCGATGGCCGCACAGGTTTGACTTGCTCGTTCTTGAGCAGCCCATTTCTCGGCCAGCGAGGTGAAAGCCTTGCCTGACGCCAGTACCTGCATGTCGAGCAGGGCTTCTGGTCCGCCCGCAACCAGTGGCACCAAAGGTAGCTCAGGGGTCGGCTCCACTGCCGGAGTTACCGGCGCTGGAAGGGCCGTGTCGGCATACTTCTGCGCAACAGCCAGAATGCTTGTCTCGATAGATGGCAGGGTTGGTTCGCTGGGCGCTGGCTTTGCCCGCGGGGCAGCGTCATGCAAAGCTCCAGTCAGATAAGCCCCCACAATTGCCAGTGAGGTATCGAGGCGGCCCAGCACAGGCCTTTCAGGGTTTGCATAATTGTGCTGGAAGGCCCCATGCATGCGGGCCAGCGTAGGGTCGCCTTTGACCACGCCCCGCACCCGCTTGGCAAACGAACCGTCCTTGAGGCTATCGACCAACGCCTGTCGCGACTGACGGTTCTGCGGCAAGTCCGAAGGTTCGGGGGGCTCCACAGGGATAAAATCGTTGATGCGCATCTCTTTGGGTGCTGGGCCTGCCGTATAGAAGCCAAGCCCGCGAATAAGCGCGACGCCACCCGTCTTCCCGCCCTGCGACTTTTTGCCGATGAGGAACGTAAACTCGCCGTTTTCCTGCATCGCGACGTCGTCGTAGTTGAGCCGGCTGCGCTGTTCGATGGCAATGTTGTCCGACTGCCTGAACGTGTCGTTGACCGCCCCGGAGGAACGCTCGAAATTGCCGAGCATCGCCTGCGAAGACTCGGCTGCCGCCCCTTGAACGCGGCGCCAGGTTTCCGACTCGGTACCGGAGGTCAAACGCCCGACCGCGCGGATGTTGGTGTTTTCCCAGGTAGCGTCGGCCTCTTCGGCACTCGATTTCTTCAAAGATGAAAAATCCTGCGCTGCAAAGGTCACGCTGAAGCCAAGGCTCCGGGCCTGCGCAGGTGCTACAGCAAAGCCAACCACTGCGTAATAGCCGTACTCGTCGAGGATGGTGTAGAACGGGAACTGCGAGCCAGTCGGCCGGCTGTCGATGATCTCGCGCACCACACCTTCCACACGATTGCCCAGGCAGCCAGCCATCATCTGTTTGATGCTGCCGACAATCATCTTGCCGAGCATGCGCATGCTGTCGGGCGCTCGCTCCAGCGCTGGCAGCAACACCACCAGCAACCGCCGGTTGATGACCACATCGTAAAAATCGACATCGCCCACCCGCGTCTTGAAGATATGGCCGTAGTTAAACGTCAGGTCGTTGAAGATCCGCCCAAGCTGCATGACGATATAGCCGTGCTGCTCCAGGGTCTTGGTTTCCTGATTCTTGAACTTGGTTTTCTGGTAACCCGGCAGGGTAAGCAGGTAAGAGCGCAGGGGGGCCACGATCACATCAAACATGTCGCCATATTTGCCACCGTGCTCCCACACCAAGTCTTCGATGACGTTGAGCTCGAAGTACTCCAGGTATTTCTCGGGTGAAAGGTTTATGTGGCCCTTGTCACGCAGGTAAGTCAACGGGCGGGTAAGCGCGGCCACGAACATGATGGCGCGCCCTTTCCACATGTCGCCACCACCACCGGAATCATCCATCAGCGAGACGATGAGTTCGATCAACATGCCCGACGATGTGTTGCCCATCATGTTCATGTTGTTCGTCACCTTGTCGACCTGTTTCTCGACAAAGTCACGGCCGGAGGTGATGAAGTTGATGATCAGCAGGTCGTCTTCGCGCCCAAGGTAACGGGACAGCCTGAAGATTTCCTTTTGCAGCTTGGGGTCACCCTTGCCGTCGACGTAGATGAAGCCGGTGTTCTGTACCAGTGCGTTGAAGACAATACCCAACAGCAGTTCGGTATTGTGGGTGACGAGGCTGTCATCGGTGATGTAAAGATGGTGCGGGTGATCGATCTCGATACACTGACAGGGCGCCTGGCCTGCAGCAGTCACCTTCCACACCGGCGCCCAGCCATCGAACCGGGCGCTGCCACGCCTCTTGCGCACCTTAGGCAGCATCACCGAGACACCGCGGGCAAGCAGCGCCGCGATAGCATCGGTGGTCACGGTGTGGGCCTGCTCGACGCCGTCACGCGCTTTGCTGAGTACACGCCAGAGATGATCGCCCGTTGCCTGGGCACGCCGGCCGTCGCGAGTCGCAACCGTAAAGATCGGCTGCATCCCCTGTTCGATCACCCTCAGCACTGCGGCGTGCTTGCCATCGGGTGTGCAAACGCTGTCACCGACCCTGATCTGGCCCATGCTTACCCAACCGCCAGGGGTTAACACCTTGGCATGCTTGGGCTGCGGCTTACCCGAGCCGGTGGTGCCCAAAACCAGTTGGTGGGTACGCAGGTCGCTATCAGCAGCGTAGATCTGCTCTTTGGTTTCCAGGTCATTACCAAACAAGGTAACGCCTTCGCCCTTCTTGTTGCCTTTGTAAGAGCCGTCGTTGACGTCAGCCAGCTTGGGCACGCGGTACGGAAAATCGAAGGCGCGCTTGTCCACAGAAACGAACTTGCGCGCAAAGGCCCACAACACCAGCAGCAACAACTCGCCCGAAAACGGCACCTTGATCAGGATCAAAGCGAGCACCGGCAAGGCGAAGGTACCGAATACGGCCCCTTCCGCTGACTGGAAGAAGTCGCTGAACCGCTGCCCCGCCAGGCGCGTATCTTTACGCCTACGGTTATTGCTGACCTCATGCTGACGGGATGCGCCCTTGTACTGAGCCATCTGTCACTCCCTCAAACGACGTCTTCGAATGCACTGGCGCCGATGTAGTCGGCAACCAGGTCTTTGGCGATGCGTGCGATCACAGATTGCTCCATGTCGTCATCGACAAACTCCACGTCTTTGAACGTTTCGCGCTTGAGCCGCTCGACCATGTCCTTGCAGCCACCGGATGGGAAACGCCGAGCAAGCAACGCCAGTGCATCCGGGCGGGGCATGTGCTCATACAACATGGTTCTCAGCTTGCGGTCTTCGGCAGTGGTGGTCAGCGCCCAAAGGCGCATCGGCCCGGCAGACATGGTGAACAGCTGGCTGTAGGTAGCGTTCTTGGTTTCAAAGCGAGCCAGGAACGTACAGCCGTGCTTGTTGGCACCGTGTACGAAGTTGACCAGGGCATGCTCCTCGGTATCGGACAGGCCGATGTTCTTGCGTAGCCAGTCACGGGTTTCCTTGGTCCCCGAATCGAGAATGAAGGTCGCCGTGGCGATCTTGGTAAGCGAGCCGAAGTCTTCCATCAGCTGGGAAGCCAGGATGATCTCCATGTTCCACTTACGCGCCTCGCGCCCGTCAGTCTGCATCTGCTCCTGCAAGCCCACATGGCCGCCGGTCTTGTGAAATTCGTCCATGCACATGACCTTGTATTCGTCCACCAGGTCGGCGACGAGGCGTTCATAGAACGGCAGATATTTTTCGGTAAAGAACGGAAAATCTTCCTTGGAGAACGCCACTTTCTTCATAAAGCACTGGCGCGCGATCATGTACATCAGCGCCGTCTGTTTCTTGGCCGAGGCAGACCCCTGCAGCGCCACGTCCTGCAGGTCCAAGGCCACTATACGTGCACTGCCGACGTCGAACCGGGTGTGGTCTGCGAACACCGGGAAGTCACCCACTGCTTCGCGAATACCCAGGATGAAGGCGTCTACCAAGCTGCGGCCAACCTCGCCTGAGCCTTCGTACTCCGCGCGAACTTCTTCCGTCGAGGCCACCGCCACCAGGTCGTTGAGGGTCGGGACGGCATAGCGCTGCGTCACCTCCGCCTCGTAAACCATGCCGGCGTCAAACATCGCATCCACCAGCTCCCAGTAGGTGGTGGCGGGCAGGATGCGGAACCCAAGCTGAGCAACCGCCGTATCTACGACATCATTGTGACCAGGCTTGTAGGTCTCTGGGCTGGCCCGCTCGATCTTGTCATCCTTGCGGCGGTAGGCCAGGTCTACCATGCGGCCAACAAAGTTGCTCATCCCCTCATAGGGTTTTTCCCGTTCAGGCGGCGTCACCAGGATGGTCAGAAAGTTCTTATTGAATTCCCGGTCCTTGGGCAGGGGATAACGCTGGCCCAAGGGGGTATCGAGTGGGTTGATGCAGTCTTTTCGGGCATTCTGCAAACGTTTGTACACCACAAGGTGGTGCAACCTCGGGGGCAGGTTGTCACGCACCAGGTCGCAGAAACCGGAAGACGATATGCCGATATCGGTGATCCCAATGTAGGGCAGGCCCGTCAAGCCAGGCATCAGGCACGACTCGAAATGGTTGTTGTTCATCAATACCGACTTGCCCGAACCAGGCTTGCCGGCGATCAATGTGATCCAGGTAGTCTGCTGGGACGAGAATCGCTGATACTTCAGAATCTTGCCGTCCAGGCTACGGTAGATGGTAGATCCCTCTTGGAACGGTGAAGCCGGGCGGGTCAGCGGCAACATGGCAACGGCATCGCCCAATGGCGCGGCCGCAGGCGTGCCAAGGTGTTTTGTGGTGAGGCCAAGGCAATTTGACTGGAATGCCTGCATCGGGTTGCCCGTACGCTCGATAAACACGGGTTGCCCCCACGCCTCCAGCGTGCGCCATAGTTTGGATTTGCGAAGGGCCAGCTCTTTTATCCCTCGCTCGTCCGGGCTGGACCACGTCATTGCGGCAACCTGCAGCTTGACCATGCACTCGCCGTCACGCACCCGCTCGCGCAACTCCTTGGTGGCCAAGTTGATGTTGCGGTTCTGCTCGGAGGTGATCGACAACAACTGGGCGAACAGGCTCTTCCACGCCAGGACGCTCATCCCGTCCGAAGACAACATGACCGAAACCGAATAGGGCAAGGCCCGCGATACACCGTTTTCCTGGGTCTCGGCCCGGTTCAGGCTATTGAACAAGGTATTGAAGTACTGGGGCTCGGCCGGCGGGATCGACATGATCAGCGGCGCATACACCCGGGCGCCAACGCGGACACTGGTAGGGTCGGGAAGCAGCCCCGTGCGCTGACCATTTCCGATCTCACCCGAAGTGACCATGATCTGGCTGGGCAGTGTGGGGTACATGAATTCCGACACGTCGTCTTCGCGCGTGCTGGTCTTCCACCGCATGGGGATTGCACTGCCCGGAATGTACGGCTTCCATGTTCTCGGTGTGATGTCCGGGTTGACCTTCGCGCGGATCGCGCGAATGGCCTCACTGACGTCTAGCACATCCGCCGAGCAGCCAAACTCTGGCGACGTCAGGTCTTCGGTGATCTTGGTCACGAATGACAGATGACGATCCTTCAGGTACGAAATGGGCCGCAACAAGTTCTGCGCATCGGCGGTAGCGGGCCATTGTGATTGCGCACGAAACTCGTTCAGCGCCTCACGTGCCATGGTCCTTTCGGTCTGATCGAGCAGCGCTGGCCGCGACCAGAACACCAGGTAGCACTCTTCGTCATAGACATACTGGGCATACTTGCTCACGCCCTCGTTGATCAAGTGCCGTACGTTGAGGTTCAGTCGCTCGGCGGTGGCCGCCTGCTGCAAGGCGTTCTGCTCAAGGGGCGCTGTGGCGTCCAGGTCACGGCTGAACACGATCTGCAAGTGATGACCACGTACCTTGAAGTAAACGGAGAGGGAAGCCTCAAGCAGGCTGACCAGCCGCTCGAACTGCTCACGCCCGAGCACACTCTTGGTGCCATTGAACCGCACAATGGACGCGAGCGAGCCGTCGTTGGCGACAATGGCCTGCCCCCCATCAACCGTTTCCAGGTCGCAATAGTCTTGTACGTCGGCTTTCAGTTGGCTCAGAACCGTCAGGATCACCGCCTCGAGTTTGTTAAACATGTCCTTGTTCTCCCTGGATGACTTTCTCAACGGCGAGGCTGGTGAGTGCTGCGTAAAGGTGGATCAAGCGAAATTCTTCATGAGCTGGGCCGCGAGGGCCGTCCAGTTATCCGGCTGAAACAGCGAGCGGTTGTTGGCCGCGTAGTACTCAAGCTGGCCACTGGAAAATGCCTGCCGAGTGGGGAACAGGCGCAACGGTGCCAGCCATTCAGCCCGGTTTGCGTACTCTTCGTCGCTGACAAGGGTCTTGCTGGCCAAGGTTTCCGCCACCGCCAGAACCGTTATGACGTCGCCGTCGAATACCTGCTTGAGTGTGTCACTGCCGCGAAACCTGAATGCCGCCAGAAGGCTGGCCAATTGTCCGTTGGTTTCACCATCATCCAGCAGCTCGGCAACATAAATTGCCCGGGCAACATTGTTGATCTCGGTTTGTGTCATTTCCTGCACGGCGACGAAAAAGCCCGTGCCATTCATGGCACATGCACCGAGATGATGAACCTGACGACAGAGATTGCAGGCTGTGATCAGGTTTTCTTTGATGCAGTTGTCAGGGTTGCTGTCCAGTGCATGGATCTGCTGGAACCTGGCGGATTTGAACCCGCAAAAGCGGCAGGTGTAGTTATCCCGCTGTAACACCGACGTGCGCAGCTTGTCATGCACAGGGCTCATCAATGTGCGCTGGTCATCATCGGAACGCCACAGCGGCCGACGCACCCCGAACACCGGCTGGTTGGCCTCGCGGTTCACATAGCCGGCCGCCTGGGTTGGGGCTTCGACTGCCCTGTGCTCGGAAGAGGGTTTTGCGCTCACGCCTGATTGCCCCGAGGTTGTCCTTTGATCGCGGGGCCTTGCGCCCCGCCTTTACAGCCAGTGGTGCGTCGGCTTAGCCGACGGTGGTGTTGCGCATGATCCACATCACCGTACCCACGCCGGCCATCAACCCGCCAATGAACAGGCCGACGATTGCGGACATCGGCTTTTCACGCTCGTCCTTGGAGGCTTTCCACAAGGTGTACAGCGACATGGCAACCACCACGAAACCACCGATCGAAACCAGGGAAATCAGCAGTGTGGCACCGCCCTGCGCCGTGTCATCGATATTGGACATCACGTCACTGGCAGTCTTGCCGCCCGAGGTGTCCTGGGTCAGATCGGTCTTGGTAATGGCGAACGCCGAAGGCGCCGCCAGAGCACTGATCATGGCAGTGGTAGTGCGGACTTTGGCCGAATCGTAAGCAGCTTTCAGGGTTTTGAGTGCTTTCATGAGTGACGCTCCTTGAGTTTCCTTTATTGAGAAGCCGTTACGACCACGGCGTGAAAAGCCCAACCAGATTGAATCCGATTGTGTTGTTGAGAACATCGCTGAACCATTTGAAATTCCACGCCAGGATGCCGCCGATGATCCAACCGAAGGCGGTACCCAGGCCTGCCTGGGACTGGTTATTGAAGTAACCGTTCACGGTTAACCAGCCCTTGACCATGGCGATGAACCCCACGATCTGCATGATGCCGAGTAGCGCCAACGTCGCCAGCTGAGCCTGTTCCTGCAGGGTGGTGCCAGAGGCGGAATACGACAGCATCCGCGAGTTCGCATAATCACCGGTCAGTGTCCGCGACATGATGCCCATCCACTCGAGGGTACCGATCGCCAGCAGAATCGAGCCGATGAGCAATTGCACGCAGGCCGAACCGACGGAAAAACGCTGCCGCCCGGCTACATACTTCAGCGCGTTGTCATGGGTGACGCCCCATATTTCCACTAGTGCTGCAGAGGTCAGGTAGAGACCGATCAATGCGGCAATGCCCTGGCACATCATGATGGCCGTCGGGACCACTTTCCCGATGTTCACCATCACTTCTACGAGATCGGCATATCCGGCTGCCATGTGAACTTCCCTGGTTAAAGAGCGGGCGAGGTGACCACGATGCCGCTGTTGCTATCAATGGCCAGCACTTTCAGTTCGCGTTGCGCCGGGGGCAATTTATCACCCGCCTTCACACTGTCTTCAGCGTCGCCGTTCTGCACCCAGGCGCGATGCCCAACCACCGCCTGGACCTTGTAACCGCTGGACTGCGGCAAGGCGTGAACGGCCCCGCTTGAGCGCTGCACTTGAGCGGCTGTCGACGTGGAAGCCGAAGCCTTGCGCGGCGGTTTGACGATCTCGACGCGCTGACGACTTGCCTCGAAATCGTTCATGCGCTTGCCCAACGCTTCGAGGCTGCTGTCTAGCTGCCTGATGCGCTCAAGCAACAACTGGGTGTTGCGCTGGGCTTCCTGACGCACGATGTTCAGCTGTTTCTCGCTGTTCTGCTGCGCCACCAGCGCGGCCTGCGCCTGCTCCTTGGATTTGGCCAGCTCAATGCTCAGCACATCCATACGTGCAGGTTGCATCTGCTGGGTCTGTACCTGAGCCATGCGTTGGGCCTTGGCAGTTGGCGACGACGTGGACTTGAGCACTATCACGGCGATCAGGATGAGCGCCACGAAGCTGCCGGCGAACACGCCTATGAGTTTTCCGAACGACCAGTTCTTCATGTCGAACTCCTTATCGAGATTGATCGTGTACGTCTTGCAGGAAGAACAGACCGAAGCCTTTGTTCGCGGGCGTCGCGTAGGTGGCCGGGCGGTTGAAGCCGCGGCGCACCTCTGAAGCGATTGAGGTACCAAGTTCACCTACGGACGTGCCGATTACCTGCTTGGTCGAAGGCTCGGTTGTGGTCTGGGCCACCACACCGCTTGGGCTGATGATGGTGGTACCGGCAGTTTGCTGATAGGCACGCCCGTAACCCGACAACAGCGACGCTGCGCCAAGTGCGAAGTAGCGCTCCATGGTGTGGTGATCCTTCGTTTCCGCGATGCCCTGCTTCGCGTCATCCTCACGCAGGGCAACCGCGCTGATACGCATGGTTGGCCTCGAGTCATTTACGGGCGGCGCAAGGATGGTGAACTTCACACGAATGTTGTCCGGCGCCTGCTCGATCTTGCCGATGAGCTTCGAGCCATTCCATTTACCGCCACGCACGGTCGCCAGTACGTCACCCCCGTCGTCTGTATTGACCTCCGCATCAAGCGTGGCGTACATGATGGTGCCGGTCTTGATCAACAGTTCCTTGTCAGTATCACCTACCGCCTCGATGGCGTTCGGGTCCTTTTCTTCCTTCACGGTGCGTTGCACTGCACCGGTCTGGGCGCCGCCGTTACGGCTCACCGGGTAATAGCTGACCGTGCTGAAGCTGGTCGTGTCGGCAAAGCCTTTGGCTTTTTCCGTTTCCCCCATCATTTGCTTGATGGACTTGAGGGTTTCGGAACGCAGCTCGTTGACATAGGCGTCACGCTCCTGCTCGGCCTTCTTCAGCTCCTGCTCGATACGCCGACGCTCTTGCTCGGCGTTCTGCTCGCTCGCAGCCTGATAGGCTTGCCGCTGCGTATTGCCAGCTGGCATTGAATCAGCCGCCTGTCCACCGAAGCTGATCGCCGGTACCTCCGGCTGATCTTGTTGATAAGGCTGCCCGGGCACATTGAACTGGGCGCCCTGGCCACGATAGCGCTGTTTATCACCCTCCACTATGTTCGGGTCGAAGCCTGGCTGGTAGGAGGCGCCTCGCTCCGCAGCCTGCTCGGCTTCCAGCGTGCTGCGTTGAGCCCGGCGCTGGGCCTCGGCAGCCGAGATCGGCTCTACCGATACCTCAGGTTGCGGCGCACGCGGTACATCCACAGATGACGCCTTGCCAGCAGGGCCCTCTTTAGACTTCATGCCGTTGTAGGCCAGCGCAGCCAGCGCGACGATTACCAGTGCTGCCGCGATCAGCGACACCTTGCCTACCCCCGAGCCGAAGACCGCCTGCAGGTTGCGCTGCATCTCATCGGACTTGCGGGCTTTGGCACCGTTTCTACCGCCAGATTCGTCACGGTCGGCCACCAGTGGCTCGTGCTCTTCATCGAAACCTGCGTCACTGGGCGGGGTTTTGTTATCGCTCATTGCATATTCCCTTGCTCGATGAAGACAGTCACGGCTTGCCCGCCGGTGGTGAACGTAACGCTGTTCTGCAGCCCGGCGTAGCGATAGACAGCTACGCCAGTGGTGCTTCGCGCAGCATTGGTGTAAGCCGGGTACTGCGCGTCAGCCTTGGCTTTCACATACATGTTCGGGCCGTAGCGCCAGGCCTCTACACCATCCAGGCCAGTGACTTTCAGGCGCTGTGCCTCCTTGGGCGGAACGCCATCGAGGAAATACGCCAACGCGTCGTCAATGCTAGGCATCTGCAACAGAGAAATTCTGGCCACGGCGTCCGGGTTGCGCCCTGGAACCTTGGCGTCCACCCGCATGTCCACCTCTTCCTGGCCTGCTGCCAGAATGAGAATGATGGGGGTAGCCAGCCCACGCAGCGTGACGGTCACGTTGCCGTAAGCGGCTGCGGTGGCCGGGTCGAGTGTCAGAATGTTGGTAGGCACCGCTGTGCCGTCCTGGCCATTCTGGCTGCCCCGCTCCCGGCCATCGCGGAACAGTTCGCGATTGATCGACACGTTCTGGATCATCCAGGGTTGCCCTGCGTAGTCCGAGAACACGATCGAAGACTGCTGGCCCTTGCTTAGACGTACGATGGGCGGCGCCACACCCGGGTCCAGGTTGAGCGCAAGTGTGCGGGTAACGGGCTTGGCAGGGCTGACATAAGCATTGGCCTTCTGCTTTTCTCGCTCAAGCCAAAGCGTCTTGATGAGCTCCAGTTGCGCAGGCGTCAGTTGAGAATCCCGCACATCCTGAACGGTTTCGCCAATGACATCTTCCGGGCGGGGGTAGACCACCTGAGCCACACTCGAAACCTGCCGGCCCAGCCCATTGGCCGGGGGCTGGGGCGGTGCGTTGTAATCCTGCATCGGCTGGGCTTGCCGGGCCACATCCCCAACAGCGGCAGCACGTTGTGGCTCATCGGCAAACGCGGGGATGGCGATAGCGCTCGCAAGCAACGATGCGATCAGATGCTTCTTCATGGTCACTTCCTTGGGATGTACGGCGACAGCTGAACAGAATCGACGGCGATGCCTTTGGTATTGGTGGCCGAGGCAGGGATCTGAACAATGGTCACGGCGGCCAGGAAGTCCTGGCGAGACCGAGGCTGCTGGTCGCCCCCGACGTAGAATTCGATGGCAATGGGTACTTGCACCAGCCAGTAGTTCTGCCCGGTCGCCAGCACCCCACTCTCTTCAACCTGGGCAACCTGGGTGGCCATGGCCCGCAGGATCATGCGGCCCTTGAGCACCCTTTCCAGGTTGCCGGAGTCGTCCAGCGTCTTGAGAAACGCTTTGCGACCATCATCCGTGTACCACCGGGCGCCTGCTGCGTTGAGGTTGGAGCGGTAGTTCACGTAATCGTACGAGTAGGAATTGACCACTGCGTCCTTGGCGAACTCAGCCAGCGTTGCCGGCGTCACGCGAGGGTTGGCCTCGGTCGAGACCTCACAGATCGCGTGGTTGTCCGTGGTGGGGATCCAGCGGTACTTCGGGTACCAGAAAACCACCGCCGCGATAGTCACGCCAAATACGCAGGTCAGCGCCAGCAGTTGCCCCCATACGCGCTTATTGCGGCGCTTGAGGTCCAGGCACTCGAGCTGAAGGCGCTTGACTTCCCTGACAGTGGCAGCGGCCTCGCCAGGCGTTTCGTCGAGGGCCAACTCCAGGAGCTTTTTTTCATCGGTGGCTGGTTTGCCATCCGGGGCTCCACCTGCAGGGGCTCCGTGTTGGGTTTCCTTACTCGACATTACGGATTTCCCCTGTCGTTCCGTCATAAATGCAAATCGAGTCGGTTCCGTCATAGAACACGACATTTTCAAAATTGGTTTGTGTGACCAGCCAGATGGCGGCAATGGCCACGCAAGGCAGCAGTGCAAGGCATGCCCACTCCCCTATATCCAGCAACACGGCAAGGATGCGGTTGTAGCGGCGCAGTGCCCGCACATCCACATCATCACCAGCACCGGCGCCCCATGCCGTCGACGTTGATTCGAATCGATCCATATCTCGCTCCATGCGGCGGCATTTTCATGCAAAACTTAGAAATACGCAACACCGAAATTTTGACATCAACAAAAATATCAGAACTATCACAACTGATTTTCCAGCGCTGGAGCCAAGCAACGTGTACGGTCTGAGGGTTGAGCTAATGCCAGATCCCTCAAATCAATCTCAAAAAGGGTCGCTGGATTGGTTATAAATACTGAGATCACCACGATATTCCGCAATTTAGATTACAAAAAGCGAAAAACGCTACCCCTACCCATCCGTTGAAAAAATCATAAGCAAGCAGTTTTTTTTGATGGCCATAGCGATTCATCCCCACCGAGTTTTGGCTTTCCGTAGGCAACAGTGCAGCCCTCCGGGCCTTGTATACAAAGCACCAGGCTAATAAAAACAGCAGGCATTGAAAGCGGTGGTCGTCCTCCATGACTCGCCTGGTACGTGTGCCAGGCGGGTGTATTCCATTATTGCGAAAGATGGCTGAATGGGCCGTTAAGGCTTGATTTACAGGCTAAAAGGGCCGTTAAAGCTAGCTAAAGGCGATTGCGGCCGCATAGCCGGCGCAAAGAGGGCATGATTTTCCACTATATGGATAGCTGTTTGCGATACTGGCAATGTGACACTTAGGCCCTACTGATCGTTCCACGCTGGGTTGCCAAATGCATCAAACTCCACACCAGCACGAACATTTTTCTAACAAAAACAAAAGGGCACCCGTGTCGGGTGCCCTTTGGTCTTGCTTCAGGTGACAGCTGTTACCCCATTGATCGCGCGCCCACTGGTTGCGCCTGACCCCGTGTGGTCACAATACCCAGGAAGGAAATCACAATCGCCAACCCCAAGGTTGAACTCACTTCAACCCGGTGTTCAGGCGTGTACATCATCACCGCCAGCGCTGCAGCGATGAAGATGATCACCGCCCAGGTCAGCCACGGGAACAGCCACATGCGGAATTTCAGCTCGGTGTTCTCGCGCTCCAGCCGGCGGCGCATCCGCAGTTGGGAGATGGCGATCACCATGTACACCAGCAGCGCGATGGCGCCGGAACTGGCCAGCAGAAACTCGAACACGCCCTTGGGTGCGAAGTAGTTGAGCACCGCAATGGCGGCACCGATCAGCGTGCTGCCGAACACCGCAGCCCGTGGTACACCGACCCTGGAGGTATTTTTCAGCATGGCTGGTGCATCACCGCGCTTGGCCAGCGAGTACATCATGCGCGAGGCGATGTAGATGGAGGAGTTCATGCAACTGGTGACTGCCACCAGCACCACCAGGTCGACCATGAATGCCGCGTTGGGGATATTCATGATTTCCAGCGCACGCTGGTACGAACCCACTACCGCCAGTTGCGGGTCATTCCACGGCACTACCGAGATGATCACGAAGATCGACAGGATGTAGAAGGTGCTGATACGCCAGATCACCGAGCGGGTGGCCTTGGCGATGTTGCGCGAAGGGTCGCTGGACTCGGACGCCGCGATGGTCACCGCCTCGGTACCGATGAAGCTGAACATCACGGTGATGAAGGCACCGACCACAGCCGCCCAGCCTTTGGGGGCAAAGCCGCCGTGCTCATTGATCAGCCCGCTGAGGCCACTGACTTCACGGTTGGGCAACCAGCCCATCAGCGCTGCGAAACCGAGGCCGATAAAGCCCAGGATGGCCGTGACCTTGAGGATGGCGAACCAGAATTCGAACTCGCCGTACTTAGCCACGCTGAACAGGTTGGTGCCGGCCAGCAACAGCACCGAGGCCAGGGCGAAGATCCAGCTGTCTACCTGAGGGAACCAGGCATTGAGCACGTGCCCCGCAGCCAGGGCTTCAATGGGAATCACCAGTACCCAGAACCACCAGTACAGCCAACCGATGGTGTAGCCGGCCCAACGGCCAATGGCCTGTTCGGCATAGGTGGAGAAAGAGCCGGTGTCGGGGTGCGCTACGGCCATTTCACCGAGCATGCGCATGACCAGTACCACCAAGGTTCCGGCCACAAAATAGGAAACTATGGTGGCTGGCCCGGCCGCCGCGATGGCGTGACCCGAGCCGACGAAGAGTCCGGCGCCGATAATGCCCGCGATGGACAGCATCGTTACATGACGTGGCTTGAAACCTTGTGCAAGGTTGCCATCAGATCCCACGGTGTTCATTGATGTTGTTCTCTTTTTGCTGACACAAGGATGGACGGGCAGGCGTAGGCGAAAAAGGCTCCTTGGGATTCGGGGTGAAGGCAGGTTGCTAGCGCTCTGTTGTTGATGTGTGCAGCGCATCAAATGCAACGTGCCGTTGCGGTTCGGGCTTCATTTAAGCCCCGCAAGCATGTGGGAAATTACACGAGAACGCCTCGGAACTGTTCGATCACGACAGCGCTTTTCCAGCAACGCCAAATGTCGCGATTGGCATATCCGATCGCGCCACCGGGCCAGGCGAAGCTTTTGTTTTTCATTTGAGTGTGCAGCAGGGCGCCTCAGGCCAGCGCCCGGTCCACCAGTACCTGCAACCGCCCCTGGGAGCAGCGTTCCACGCGTGCCTGCACGCCATAGACGTCTGCCAGCAGGTCCGGCTTGAGTACGTCGGCCGGGGCGCCGCAGGCGATTACCCTGCCCTCGCGCAGCACCACCAGCCAGTCGGCGTGGCTCGCCGCCAGGTTGATGTCATGCAGTACTGCGACGGCCAGCAACCGGTGCGCCTGCACGCGCTCACGCACGGCGTCCATCACCCGCAACTGGTAATGCAGGTCCAGTGCACTGGTGGGCTCGTCCAGCAGCAGCACCTGGGGGTTGCGCGCCAGCAATTGGGCCAGGGCCACCAGCTGGCGCTGGCCGCCCGACAGGCTGTCCAGCGAGCGCTCGGCCAGCCCTTCGATACCCAACTGGCGCAAGGCTTCGAAAGCATGGCCCAACAGGTTGTCGCTACTGCCCACGCGCAGGGCGGCAACGATGCTTTCGAGCACGCCCAGGGCAATGCCGGGGGGCAGTTGCTGGGGCATGTAGGCCAGGCGCCGCGAGCGCTCGGCAAAGCCCAGCCGGGTGACGTCCTGGCCGTCCAGGCTAAGGCCCCCGCGCATGCGCTCCAACCCTGCCAACGCACGCAGCAGGGTGGACTTGCCTGCGCCGTTGGGCCCCACGAGTGCCACCAGGCTGCCGGCCGGGAACGCCGGCATGCTCACCTCGTGCAGAATCTGCCGTGCCCCGTAGGCTACCGATATACCTTCGATCAACAGGCTCACAGTTTTCTCCCCCGGCGGAACACCAACACCACGAAGATCGGCACCCCTACCAAAGCAGTGACGATACCCACCGGCACAATCACGCCGGGCATGATCGCCTTGCTGGCAATGGACGACAGCGACAGCATCAACGCCCCCACCAGCGCACTGGCGGGCAACAGGAAACGCTGGTCCTCGCCCACCAGCAAACGGGCGATATGCGGGCCCACCAGGCCGACGAAGCCGATGGTGCCAACGAAAGCCACCGCAGTTGCCGACAGCAGGCTGATGCGCAGCAGGGAGGCAAAACGCAGGCGGCGGGTGTCCACACCAAAGCTACGGGCGCGGTCCTCGCCCATGCGCAGCAGGGTCATGGCCGGCGCGGCGCGCAACGAGAACGGCAGCAGTACCGCCAGCACCAGTGCCAGAATGGCGAGCTTGTCCCAGTTGGCCCGGGCCAGGCTGCCCAAGGTCCAGAACACCAGTTGCTGCAGTACATCCTCGGTAGCCAGCAGTTGCAGCAGTGACACCAATGCGTTGCAGCTGAACACCAGGGCAATGCCAAACAGCACCAGGCTTTCTACGCCAGCGCCACGCAAGCGCGACATGGCCTGCAGCAGCACCACCGACAGGCAGGCGAACACGAACGCCATCACCGTGACCTGTACCCCCGGCGCAATCCAGGCGATGCCCAGCGGGTAGGCGATGGCAAGCGACGCGCCCAGCGCGGCAGACGATGACACCCCCAAGGTAAAGGGGCTGGCCAGCGGGTTGTCGAGGATCGCCTGCATTTCCGCGCCCGCCAGCGACAACGCTGCCCCGACCAGCACCGCCATCAGCGCGTACGGCAGCCGCACGTTCCAGATGATCACCCGCTCGGTGGCACTGAGGGTGGCCGGGTCGAACACCCCCTGCACCAGGCGCCCCAGGCTCATGCCCGACGCACCGCTGGCCAGGTCGCACAGCACCGAAACCAACAGCAGCAATGCCAGGGCGCCCACCAGCCAGGTGCGCCGCCACAGCACCCGGCGGTAGTGCCAGGCAGCCTGCTGGGCGCCGGGCAGAGCCTGCGCGGTCACTTGGCGTCGACCCAGTACTGGCCGTCCAGGCCTACCTTGAGCATGCGGTTGATTTCAGCCATGGTCGCCTGCGGGTCGAGGTCCTTGAAGCGCTCGGGGTGCACCCAGCGTGCCATGGCTTCGATAGCCAGAATATTGAACGGCGAATTGTAGAAGTCATGCCACAGGCCATGGGCCTGGCCCGCCTTGATCGGCCGCAGCGGCGCGAATTCGGGGCGAGCGGTGATCTTGGCCAGGCTCTGGCGCGCCGTCTCGGTAGATACGCCAGCGCCCAGCAGCACGCCGGGGGCGCGGTTACCGGTGGCGATGTACACATCCGGGTCGGCCTGCAGCACGTACTCCACGCTCACATCACCCAGCGCGCCGGGTACCACGTCAGCGCCAATGTTATGCCCGCCCACGGCCTGGACCACGCTGCCCAAGCCGCTTTTGCCGGTGGTGTGGCCAGGCGCCTGCCACACCCCTGCCAGCAGTTCCAGAAACACCTTGGGCCGTTCACTGTCCTTGAGCCCGGCCACCGCATCGGTCACCCGTTTCAGGTGGCGATCGTACAGGCTCAGGTACTCGGCAGCTTCCTGCTCGCGGCCCAGCACCGTGCCGAGTGCCTCCATGCTGACCCGCGTGTTCTTGATAGGGTGCACGCGGAAATCGATGAACAGCACCGGCACGCCAGCCTGCTCCAGCAGGTCGGCCACGGGGCTGTGCTGGGTGGGCCCTTCACCGGCGATGCTGAAGATGGCCAGGTCCGGCTTCAGGCCCAATATCTGCTCGGCGCTCACACTTTGCTCGGAAGCCTGGCCAATCAGCGGCAGCTTGGCGATTTGCGGGTACTTTTGCGCATACACCTGGTAGGTGTGCGGGTCCAGCAGGCGCATGTCGTTCTGCCAGCCGACCACCCGCTGGAATGGGTCGTCACGGTCCAGCAACGCCAGGGCGAAGAACAACCTGCCCTCGCCCAACACGATGCGTTGCGGTGTGTGGTCCAGCTTTACACTGCGCCCAAGCACGTCGGTGACTTGCAGGGCACTGGCCGGTTGAGTGAAGCCGAGGCAGGCTGCCAACAGCAGCAATGCAGGCAGCACGCGCTGCCAAAAACGGGGGAATACGCACATCGGGGTATCCTCTGGAAGAGAATCAGTCGCAACGGAGCCGGCCATTCTAGCCAGCCACCTGCGCTGTCGATGTGCGCGAATGTATTGGCCCGCAGGCGCGCCATTACATTCCATTACCCTAATCGCCTGCTACCAGGTCAGGCAGATCTTGCCGAAATGGCGATTGCTCTCCTGATAGCGGAACGCCTCGACGATCTGCTCCAGCTCAAAATGCTTGTCCACCACTGGGCGCAAGCCGTTGGCATCGATCGCCCGCACCATCGCCTGTTGCTGCGCGCGGCTGCCTACCAGCACCCCCTGCAGGCGAATCTGCCTCACCAGTGCCTGCACCAGCGGCAGTTGCCCGGCCACGCCGGTCAGAATCCCGATCAGCGATACGTGTCCGCCGATGCGTGCGGCAATCATGGACTGTTCCAAGGTGGCCGGCCCGCCCACCTCTATTACATGGTCAACACCGCGGTTGTCGGTCAATGCCCGCACCTTATCGCCCCAGGCCGGGGTCGAGGTGTAATTAATGAGGTGGTCGGCGCCCAGCGCCTTCAGGCGCTCGAGCTTGGCATCGCTGGACGAGGTGGCGATAACTGTAGCACCGGCCAGTTTGGCGAACTGCAGGGCGAAGATAGACACGCCCCCCGTGCCTTGCACCAGTACCGTGTCGCCTGGTTTGAGGCGGTCGTCGCTCATCAACGCCCGCCACGCCGTCAGGCCTGCGGTGGTGAGGGTGGCGGCCTCGGCATGGCTAAAGCCCTTCGGGGCCCGGGTGAACGCCGTGGCAGGCGCCGTTACCTGCCCGCGGGCATAGCCGTCCAGGCCATCGCCAGGCACCCTGGCAAAGCCTTCGACGTTGGCCTGGCCGTCCAGCCAGTCAGGGAAGAAGGTGCTGACCACGCTGTCGCCTGCCTGAAACTCGGTCACCCCACTGCCCACTGCCACCACTTCACCGGCACCATCGGCCATGGGGATGCGCCGCTCACTGGGGCCCCACATGCCGCTGACCACGGCAAAGTCATGGTAGTTGAGCGAGCTGGCGTGCAGGCGCACGGTAATCTCGCCTGCGCCAGGTGCCGCTGCCTCGCTGGTGCCGACTTCGACCTTGTCGTAGCCGCCGCCCGGCTGAACGTAGATGGCCTTGCTGATCATGGATGGTTGCTCCATTCAGGGGAAAGGGTGCGGGTGAGCATAGACGGGCTGGTCAACCCAGCATCGCCCTCAAGGCGTGGCAATCGGCAGCGTGGCGGTCGGCCAGCCCGGGCCAGGGGTTTTCCGGCAGGTTCACCAGCACCGTCCCGGCGCCGGCTGCTCGCCCACACGCCAGGTCGAAGCGGTGATCGCCCACCATCACCAGTTCGCTGGGGGCAACGCCCCAGGCACTGGCAATTTTCAGCAACCCGTCGGGGCTCGGCTTGGGGGCGGCTTCGTCACGCCCAAGAATCTGTGATACCGCAAAATAGTCTGCCAGGCCGATGGCCTCGAGGGTCACGTGCGCCAGCTCACGGGCATTACGGGTAAGAATACCCAGGCGGCAGCCGCGGCCCGCAAGTTCACGCACCAGGTCCACTGCGCCATCGGCAGCCGTCGAGGCATGGGCCAGCTCGCGTTCGTGCGCCAGCAGCCAGGCATGCTTGGCGGCTGCTTCGTCTTCGGGCAGGGCGGCCAAGTGGGTGAGGATGTCGGCTGCAGGCGGGATATCGAGCGCCACGCGGATGGCTGCAAAGTCATGCACCGCCACCGTCAGGGTGCCGTCCATGTCGAACACCCAGTGGCGAACCCCGCCCAGGTTCATGCCCAGTCCTTGCGGTGGCGGATCAACCCTTCCTGGCTGGAAGAAGCCACCAGTTGCCCGGCCTGGTTGAAGATGCTGCCGCGGCAGAAGCCACGGGCATTGCCCGCCCACGGGCTGTCAGTGGCATACAGCAGCCACTCGTCTGCACGCAGGTTGCCGTGGAACCACAGCGAATGGTCCAGGCTGGCGATCTGCATGTCACGCTGCCACACCGACTTGCCATGGGGCAGCAGCGAAGTGGTCAGCAGGCCGAAGTCCGAGGCGTAGGCCAGCAGGTATTTGTGCAGGGCGGGGATGTCTGGCAGTTTGCCGTCGGCGCGGAACCAGGCGTACTTCACCGGGTCGCCGGGCTTGGGGTTGAACGGGTCACGCTCGGTCACCGGGCGGATCTCGATGGGCTTGGCGCACAGCACCTTGTCACGGATGCGCTCAGGCAGCTGCTCGGCCATGGCACTGGCCAGCTCCACCTCGGTAGGCAGGTTTTCCGGGCCGACCACATCGGGCATTGGTGCCTGGTGGGTGAAACTCTCTTCGTCGTACTGGAACGAGGCGCTGCAGGTGAAAATGGTCTGGCCTTTCTGGATCGCCGTCACGCGCCGGGTGCTGAAACTGCCGCCATCGCGCACGCGGTCCACTGAATACACCACTGGCAAGCTGGCGTCGCCCGGGCGCAGGAAGTAACCATGCAACGAATGCACGTGGCGGGCGTCTTCCACAGTCTGGCTGGCGGCCGACAGCGACTGCCCCAGCACCTGGCCACCGTAGAGCTGGCGGAAGCCCAGGTCCTGGCTGCGCCCGCGGAACAGGTTTTCTTCGATGGGTTCGAGGCTCAACAGGTCGACCAGGTCGTCCAACACATGGCTCATCGGTGGGGTTCTCCTTCTTGGCGAGCCTGGCTCGCGGTGCGCCAGCTGGCGGCGCATGATTCAACGGCGCTGTACCGGCAACGGCCAGCGCCTTCCAATGCGGGAAATAATACAGGGTTTGACAGCACTGCCACCCCTGGCGGTTCAGTCGGTGCGCAGGGTCTGCTCCCAGCGGGCGCGGTCGATACGGTAAAGCACGTGCGGGCGCAAGGGGTGGCCGGCAGCAATGCGGGGGTGCTCGAAACTGCCTGCCTCGTCCTGCTGCATGCCGATGGCCTGCATGACCTTTTGCGACGGCAGGTTCAGCTGGCTGGTGAACGACACCACCTCGTTCAGCCGTAACTGGGCGAAGGCGCAACGCAGGCACGTCCAGGCCGCCTCACTGGCAAACCCCAGGCCCCAGTGGCGGCGGGCAAGCCGCCAGCCTATTTCCACCGCCGGGGCAAAGGGCGCGTCGAAGTTGACCTTGAGCAGGCCGGCCATGCCAATGAATGCCCCGCTGTCCTTGCGCTCCAGCGCCCACAGGCCGAAGCCGTACTCATTGAAGTGGCCCCGCAGGCGGCCAATCAGCCCGGCGGCCTCCAGCCGGGTCAGCGGCGCCGGAAAGTAACGCATCACCTGCGGGTCTGCGCACAACGCAGCAAACTCGCGCAGGTCATCGTCATGCCATTGACGCAATACCAGGCGGGCGCTTTCCAGTTGCAGGATGGGGGTCATTGCGGGTTGCTCCGGTCACGGCATGCTTGAGGCAAGTTTAGCGCTGGCAGCGATCAGGGGGTGCCACACGCCTGGCATGAGATGCCCGATTGCCCGAGAAAGTGCACCCTCGATAATGGCAAGATCACCACTGCCCCCGGAATGTGAGCGCCCCATGCCGTTGCCGCTGATCTATCACGAAGACTACAGCCCGGAGTTTCCGGCAGACCATCGCTTCCCGATGGACAAGTTCCGCCTGCTGCACGATCACCTGGTCGACACTGGCCTGACGACAGACCAGGCGCTGTTACGGCCAGAGATCTGCCCGGTCGACATTCTGGCCCTGGCCCACGACCGCCAGTACATCCAGCGCTACATGCAAGGTGAACTGCCCCGCGAAGACCAGCGGCGCCTTGGCCTGCCCTGGAGCGAGGCGCTGGCCAGGCGTACCGTGCGGGCAGTCGGCGGCTCGCTGCTCACCGCAGAAATGGCCTTGCAGCACGGCGTTGCCTGCCACCTGGCGGGCGGCACCCACCACGCCCATTACGACCACCCGGCAGGCTTCTGTATCTTCAACGACCTGGCCGTGATCAGCCGCTACCTGCTGGAAGCAGGCCGTGTGCACCGGGTGCTGATCTTCGACTGCGATGTGCACCAGGGCGACGGCACCGCACGTATCCTGCAGGACACCCCGGAAGCCATCACCGTGTCGCTGCACTGCGAGCAGAACTTCCCGGCACGCAAGGCCCACAGTGACTGGGATATCCCCCTGCCGCGAGGCATGGGCGATGAAGCCTACCTGAAGGTGGTGGACGATGCCTTGAACTACCTGCTGCCGCTCTATCAACCCGACCTGGTGCTGTATGACGCCGGCGTGGATGTGCACAAGGACGATGCACTGGGCTACCTGCAACTGACAGACGCAGGCGTTGCCGCACGTGATGAAGCGGTACTGCGGCATTGCATGGGGCGGGACATTCCGGTGGCAGGCGTTATAGGGGGTGGCTACAGCAAGGACCGGGCGGCCCTGGCCCGGCGCCACGGTATTCTGCACCGCAGTGCCGCGCAGGTTTTGAGTTGTTCACAATGACTGTGGAACCGCTTGTGGATAACCTGCGCGAAAGACGCTGCAGGCCTTACCAATCAAAGCCTGCAGAGACATGATCATTTTTTGATCAGTACGCTCAGGGGTGTGGTTGCGCTAGAATGCGCCACTTTTCCACAGCCTGTTGCCTACCATGCCTGACCCTACCTGCCCCCCATCCCCTCCCGCCGTCGTCATCGGCGCAGGCCCTGCCGGCCTGATGGCAGCCGAAGCCCTGGCCCAGGCGGGCTTGGCTGTGGAGGTGTTCGACGCCATGCCCTCGGTAGGGCGCAAGTTCCTGCTGGCGGGCGTGGGGGGCATGAACATCACCCATTCCGAGGCTTACCCGGCATTCGTGGGCCGTTATGCCGAGCGCCAGCGCGAGATCGACGCCCTGCTGCGTGGCTTCGATGCCGACGCATTGCGCCAGTGGATACATGGCTTGGGCATCGAAACGTTTGTGGGCACCTCAGGCCGGGTTTTCCCCAGCGACATGAAAGCCGCCCCTTTGCTGCGCGCCTGGCTCAAGCGCCTGCGCGACACCGGGGTAGTTATCCACACCCGCCATCGCTGGCTGGGCTGGAGCCCCGAGGGCGCGCTGCGGCTTGCTTATCCACAGGGCGAACGGCGCGTCGAAGCGGCTGTGGTAGTGCTGGCGCTGGGCGGTGGCAGCTGGGCGCGCCTGGGCTCTGATGGCAGTTGGCAGGCGTTGCTGGCGCAGCGGGCTGTGGATATCGCCCCGTTGCAGCCCAGCAATTGCGGCTTCGAGGTTGAGGGCTGGAGCGCACTGCTGCAGCAGAAGTTCGCCGGTGCGCCGCTGAAGAACATTGCCCTGAGCGTGCCGGGCAGCCCCCCACGCAAGGGCGAGTTCATTCTGACGGCGCAAGGAGTGGAAGGCAGCCTGGTGTATGCCTGGTCGGCAGCCGTACGCGAAGCCATCAACCGTACCGGCCAGGGGCAACTGTTGCTGGACCTGCTGCCGGACAAGCCTGTGGACAAAATTGCCCAGGCCCTGGCCAGGCCCCGCGGCTCGCGCTCCATGGCCAGGCATCTGCAAGGTCAGCTGGGTATCGATGGGGTCAAGGCAGCCTTGTTGCGCGAGCTGACCGATCAGGCTACGTTTGCCAACCCCGATGCATTGGCCCGGGCGATCAAGGCCTTGCCAATCACCCTGGTGCGCACACGCCCCCTGGATGAAGCCATCAGCAGCGCGGGCGGCGTACGGTTCGAGGGGCTGGACGATGGGTTGATGGTCAAAGGCATGCCGGGGGTGTTCTGTGCCGGCGAGATGCTCGACTGGGAGGCACCGACCGGCGGCTACCTGCTGACCGCGTGCTTTGCCAGCGGTCTGCGCGCAGGGCGCGCAGCGGCGCACTGGTTGGCCCTGCAAGCGTCAGGGAATTGTCCATAACTCATTGATGTAGCAGGGACCTGTGGGAGCGGCTTCAGCCGCGAACACCGGCGCAGCCGGTGCCATACACCGCGCTGCCTGTTTCGCGGGTAAACCCGCTCCTACAGGGTCAGGGCTTGCGCTTGCGGGGGCCGCCGTTGAAGCTGGGCACCTTGCGCACAGCCTTCACTGCCGGTTGCGCACTGCCCGCCTCGGCACTGTCCATCCAGCGGCCCAAACCGCGCTTGGCGCTGGTTTCCTTGGGCTTTTTGGGTTTTTTCGGCTTCTTGATCACCTGGCCACTGGCATCGGTCAACGGTACCCGGTGCTCGGGGATAAAATCCGGCTCCTCGTGACGCGGCAGGCTTTGCCGGGTCAGCACTTCAATGGCGCCCAGCAGTTGCACCTCGTCTGCACACACCAGCGAAATCGCCTCACCGGTGTTGCCGGCGCGCCCGGTACGGCCAATGCGGTGGACGTAATCCTCCGCAACGATGGGCAGGTCCAGGTTGACCACCAGCGGCAGGTCATCGATGTCCAGGCCACGGGCGGCTACATCAGTGGCCACCAGTACCTGCACCTCACGTGCCTTGAAACTGTCCAGCGCACGCTGGCGCGTCGCCTGTGGCCGGTCACCGTGGATGCCATCGGCATTCACGCCCTCGGCCAGCAGCCGCTCAACCAGCTGATCGACGCCGTTACGGGTCTTGGCGAAGACCAGCACCTGCTTCCAGCGCTGCTTGCGCAGCAGGTGGCAGAACAGGTCCGGCTTGCGCTTCTTGTCCACCGGCACCACCCACTGCTTGACGCTGGCAGCCGTGGCGTTGCGCGGGCTTACCTCGATGCTCAGCGGATCATTCAGGGCGAGCCCCGCCAGCATGCGGATCTGGTCCGAGAACGTGGCCGAAAACAGCAGGGTCTGGCGCTTGCGCGGCAGTGCGGCGTAGACCGATTGCAGTTCTTCGGCAAACCCCAGGTCAAGCATGCGGTCCGCTTCGTCCAGCACCAGCGTCTGTACCTGGTTGAACTTCACTGCATTCTGGCGGAACAGGTCGAGCAGCCGGCCAGGGGTGGCCACCAGCACGTCGACACCACGGCGCAGGCGCATCATCTGCGGGTTGATACTGACCCCGCCGTACACGGCATAGGTACTCAGGGGCAGGTTTTCGGCATATTCGCGCACGTTGTTGTGCACCTGCTCAGCCAGTTCGCGGGTGGGCACCAGCACCAGGGCGCGAATCGAGTTGGGCGCGACCTTGTCGCCTTCCAGCGCCAGGCGCTGCAGCACAGGCAGGGCAAAGCCTGCGGTCTTGCCGGTGCCGGTCTGGGCCGCGGCCATCAGGTCGCGACCGGCCAGCACGGCGGGGATGGCCTTGGCCTGCACCGGGGTGGGGGTGGTGTAGTCCAGTTGCTGCAGGGTGCGCAGCAGCGGTTCGATCAGGCCGAGTTTGGCGAAATTCATGGCAATACCATCAGGGGGTTCAGCGAAGGCGGCAAGTCTACCGCATCACCCCGGCCTACTTGCAGGTTTCACCGGTAGCCGGAGGCGCCTTGCGCCACTGCGGCAGGCCGATCAGCACCACCGCCCCGATGATCACGGCCATCGCCACGCACTCCTCGGCACCAATGTGCTCCCCGGCAAAGGCGATGCCCAACAGCACGGCGACCGCCGGGTTGACGTAGGCATAGCTGGTGGCGGCCGCCGGGCGTACATGCTTGAGCAGGTACAGGTAGGCGCTGAACGCCAGAATGGAGCCGAAAAACACCAGATACGCCAGCGCCCCCCAGCCAGCAACGGTAGGCATGTGCGTCATGCGCTCGCCCGACAGCAGGCTGCCCACCAGCAGCACAGCGCCGCCAACCAACATCTGCGCAGCACTGGCCATAGGCCCCTGGGGCATCGGCAGGCGCTTGCTCCACACCGAGCCAAACGCCCAGGACGCTGCCGCAAAAATCAGCAAAGCCGCGCCCATCGGGCTGGCCTGCAGGTTGGACCCCAGGTTCAACAGTGCGATACCCAGCAGCCCCAGCGCGATGCCTGCCCATTCCAGCGTGGAGTTGCGATAGCCGAACATCAGGCCGAACAGCAAGGTGAACAGCGGTACGGTTGCCACCGCCAGCGCGGCCACCCCGGACGCCACCCCGGCATGCTCGGCCACAGTCACCGCACCGTTGCCACAGCTGAGCAGCAGGAAGCCGACGGCGCCCGCTGCCCGCCACTGTACCCACGTTGGCGCGGGGGCTCCGCGCCAGCGCATGAAGCCATACAACAGGCTACCGGCGATCACAAAGCGCACACCCGCCATGAGCATCGGCGGCCAGCTTTCCACACCGATGCGGATGAACAGGTAAGTGGAACCCCACACCAGGTACAAGGCCAGGAAGGCGCCGATCAGCACCAGAGGAAAGCGACGGGGGGCAGGCATGGGCACACTCGAAATCCGTTTACGGGTGGTGCAGTGTAACGGAGCCCGCTGGGCGCGCTACGTTACAGAGCGGGGTGAAATCAGCAGCACACTTGGCTGTTTTCAGCAGTACCTGGCCAACGCCTCGCGAACCTTGGCAGCGGGCGTTTTCTGCAGGCGGCACAGCAGGTCGTGGGACAGCTGTTGCACACCATGGCTCTGGCGCAGCACACCCGCCAGGTGTTGCAGCAGGTTGGCGGCCATCTCGGCATCGGCCATGGCCCGGTGAGCGGTGCCGGTTTGCGGCAGCCCGGCCCAGCGGGTCAGGGTGCCCAGTTTGTGGTTGGGCGCCGCTGGCAACAAGCGCCGCGACAGCAACAGGGAGCAGGCGAACGACTGGCTGCGGCTACGGCCGATGCGGCCCAGCTCGTAGTCCCAGAACTTCTGGTCGAAGGAGGCATTGTGGGCCAGCAATGGCGTGGCCCCCACGAATTCGGCGACTTCGTTCATCACCAGGTCCACCGGTGGCGCCTGGCGCACCATGGCCGTGGTGATGCCCGTGAGGCCGGCAACGAAGGCAGGCACCGGCACGCCGGCATTCATCAGGCTTTGATAACGCGCCACGATGCGGCCGCGCTCCAGCATCACCACCGCCACTTCGGTGGCGCGGCAGCCAGTACCCGGGGATATGCCGGTGGTTTCAAAGTCGATGACAGCAATACGTTCCATGGAAAACCTAGTGTTTGAGCAACAGCGCGCCCTCGATGGGCACATAGCGGGTGGCGGCGCGGATCAGTGACAAGGCTGTCAGCCCGGGCACACCATACACCACAGCGTCGGCGCCGTGGCGCTGGATGACACGCTCCAGCAGCAGGTCGAAATCCCCATCGCCTGACGCCAGTACCACTTGGTCTACACGGCTGGCCGCATCGATCACATCCAGGGTGATCCCCACATCCCAGTCGCCCTTGGCCGAGCCGTCGCTGCGCTGAATGTAGGGCTTCAGACGTACCTCGAAGCCGAGGTTGCGCAAGATCTGCTGGAACTGTTGCTGCTTGCTGTCGCCACGGTCGATGGCGTAGGCGAACGCCTCGACGATCTGGCCTTCACGGCTGACCTGGTTCCACAAGGCGGTGTAGTTGAAATGGCAACCGTGGGCCTGGCGCACGGTGTAGTAGAGGTTCTGCACATCGGCGAACAGCGCGATCTTCTTCACCTCGGCACCTCTGGTCTGGCTCAATGACAGGAGGGCGCCATGCACCCCCCACACAAGCCAGCAGTATGCCAGACCTGTCAGACGTAGGAGTCGTCGTCGTCGAAGAACCCGCCCTCGTCGCTGCCGTAGTCGGCATCGGAGTAACCGCCCTGATCACTGCCCCAGCCGCCATTGTCGGCCACCTGCTGCTGACCACCCTGGTCGTTCCAGCCACCATTGTCGCTGGCCGGTGACGGTTCTTCCTTGATTACCTCGACCACCTCTTCAGGCTGCGAGTTGTGGTTGAACAGGCTGCTGATGCCTTGCGCCAGCAACACGCCGCCCGCTACACCCGCGGCGGTCTGCATGGCGCCGCCCAGGAAGCTGCTGGCACCACTGCGGGCAGGGGCAGGGGCCGCGCCAACACCAGGTTGCTGGGCCTGCGGCTGAGAAAAGCCTGGGGCCGACGGCTCGCGCCAGCCCCCAGCGGACGGTGCCACGGGGGCCGCAGCAGGCCGTTGCGGCTGCGCAGCCGGGGCTGCACTGCGCCCGCCCGTGCCAAAGATGCTCGACAGAAAACCGCCGCCACCCGAGCTAGGCGCGGCATTGCCTGCCTGCGCAGCCTCGGCCTGGGCGCGCGCTTGCTTGAGCTCGGCCTGCAGCTGCTTGTTCTGCTCGTCCAGCTGCTTGATGGCAGCCTCTTGTACCAGAATCGCCTGGGCCATGTAGTACGGCGCCGCCGGCTGCTGACGCAGGTGCGCTTCGATGCAGGCCATGGCCTGGGCATCGCGAGGCTGGTTCGGGTCCTCGGCTTGCTTGATGCGGCCAAACAGGCCATCGATCAGGGTTTGTTCTTCGGTATTCATGGGCGACCTCGTGGGTAGCAGGGCAACGGACAGCCTCAAAGATGGGGCGTGACGGCGCCTGATTCAATCACCTGCGCCGTGAAACTTTTTTCAGCAAGTGACAGCTCCAGGCGTGCTTTGGGCTAAAGTTACCGCCCTGTTTCAATTGCCATGCGATGTTGACCGATGAATCCGCTGAGCGTCCTGCGCGACTCCCTGAGTTTCTTTTACCGCCACCTCGGCGCCATCCTGCCACTGTGTTTGCCACTGGTGGTGCTGGAAGCCCTGATCACTCAACTGCTGTACCGCCAGCTGGGCGACCAGGCTTCACCGGCCTACGGCATGCTGATCAGCTTGCTGTGCTACCCGCTGTACAGCGCCGCACTGATCCTGTTTCTCGACACCCGCAGCAACGGCCAGGTGGTGGCCAACCGCGACCTGCTCGCCCGCGCCGTGCAACTGTGGCCGCCGCTGGCGCTGCTGATTCTGATCAGCTCGCTGTTGATCATGGCGGGCCTGGCCCTGTTCGTCATTCCGGGTGTGTGGATCATGGTGAACCTGGTGTTCGCCGAATACCTGCTGGTACTGCGCGGCCTGCCGACAGTGCAGGCCATGCGCGAGAGCGCCCGCATGACCACGGGCCATTTCATGCGCATTCTGGTGTGCATGGTCGGTGCACTGGCACCAATCTGGCTGATCGATGGGCTGATGCTGCTGGCCCTGCCCGACCCGTCCCCTGGCACAGAGCTGATCATGGACAGCCTCAGCGGCTTCCTGCAGTTGTACAGCACCGTGGTGCTGTACCGGCTGTTCATGCTGCTGGAGGGCCAGCAGGCAGCGTGAGGCGACAAGGGAAAGCCTTCGGCCTGCTGGGGTTTGGCACGCTGCATTAGCGTGCCTATCTCCAACAGGCTTTCGAGGAACCCCCTATGGATAGCGCCATTGAGGCACATTTCGCCCGTTCGTTTCGCGCCCGGCTCTACATGCGTGTAGCCAACAGCACTGTGCCACTGCGCCTCAGCCGCAGTTCAGACAAGTTCAGCTGGGGCGTGACCCCTGAGGATGACTGGCTGCAAGCCGGTGGGCGGCAAGACTCACCACTGATGGACTTCCATTACCTTTCAGCTACCGATGACCGCCTGCACTACAACATTACGGTTCCAGGGCGCCCACAAACCAAGAAACTGGGGGTGAGCCGTAATGGCTACCTGGGCTTCTACTGGCATGCCGAAGTAACGGATCCCTGGAAGATCGAACCGCTGCGCCAGACTGACGAAGGGCTTGTCTGCCACTTGCGCGACCACCGCGGGTACCGTGTGGGGGCTATCAAGGACACGCCGCACCACAGCGGTGACTGGGTGGCGTTGCTGAACGTGGAGGAAGGGGATGTGTACAACTTCTTGCTCAGGCAGGAGGGTTGAGGGGTCGGGGCCCCCTTGCGGCCCCTCCCGGTTCACGTTCCTCGCGGCTTGGCCCGCGCTGTCGCCTCGGCCACCAAAGGGTCGTCTGGCCAGTAATGCTTGGGGTACCGCCCCTTCAGGTCCTTTTTCACCTCGGCATAGGTTGTACGCCAGAAGTTGGCCAGGTCCTGCGTCACCTGCACGGGCCGCCGTGCAGGCGAAAGCAGGTGCAGCTTCACCTGCTGGCGGCCATTGGCAATGCGTGGGGTGTCCGCCAGGCCGAACAGCTCCTGCAGCCGTACGGCCAGAATCGGCGGGTGCTCGCTGTAGTCCAGGCGAATACTGGAACCTGACGGTACACGCAGGTGGGCCGGGGCCTGCTCTTCCAGCCGCTGTGGCAGCGGCCATGGCAACAGGTTGCGCAGCAGCGCTGGCAAGTCCAGGGCAGCAAAATGGCTCAAACGCGAGACTTTACCCAGATAGGGCTGTAGCCAGTCTTCAAGGCCGTCGAGCAAGGCCTGGTCGGTGAGGTCCGGCCATTCGCTGCTCGCGCTCTGGGCCATGTCCAGTTGGCGCAACAACGCCACCCGGGCTTGCCACTGGCGCAGGTCAGGGGTCCAGGGCAACAGGTTCAAGCCCTTGCGCCGCACCAGCCCAAGCAATGCCCGGGCGCGTGCGTCGTCGTCCAGGCCAGGCAGCGGTTCGCGGCTGAGTATGAGCTCCCCCACTTTCACTTGCCGCTCGGCACGCAACACCTGCTCGCGCTCATCCCAATCGAGAACGTCCACCCGCTGCACCTGGTCGGCCAGCACATCGTCCAGCAGGGCGGGGTCGAACTCGGCAGCCAGGTAGATCCGTTCCTCCCGCTGGCCCTGGCGGCTGCCCAGGTCCGCGACCACCAGCCACGGGCATTTCATCAGCGCGTCACTTTCGGCAAACAGGGCGGCACGGCCATTCGCCAGCCGGTACTCCGCACTGCCTTCGCGGCGCTGCTGAGCAATGCGGTCGGGGTAGGCGCATGCCAGCAGCGCGCCCAACCAGCGCGGATGATCGGGGTCAGCCACGGCGTGACGGGCATTACCTTGCAAGAGGTTACGGTACTGGCGCGACAGCTGCCGGGCACGTTGAACGCCGCCCTGGCCACTACGGCCGGCGTTGTGCTCACCGCTGACCAGCGCCAGCCGACTGTGCAGGTCTGCACCGCCGCCGCGCTGGATATCCCGCTCCCCCAGCAGCGCGGCCACGTCACAGGCCATGCGCGACAACCCCAGGGCTTGCCCGCGCAGCAGCAGGTGAGCGATGCGTGGGTGTGCGGGCAACTCGGCCATCGCCTGGCCGTGCTCACCAAGGTGGCCCTGGCTGCCCGGTTTGAACGCCCCCAGCCGCTGCAGCAGGTCCTGAGCCTGGGCGAACGCAGCGGTGGGCGGCTGGTCGAGCCAGCACAGTTGGCCAGGTGTCACGCCCCACCGGGCCAGTTGCAAGGCCAGGCCAGCCAGGTCGGCCTGCAGAATCTCCGCACTGCCATAGGCGGCCAGTTGGTCGTGCTGGGCCTCGGACCACAGGCGGTAGCACACCCCGGGCTCCAGGCGGCCGGCGCGGCCCGCACGCTGGGTAGCACTGGCGCGGGAAATGCGCTGGGTATCCAGGCGGGTCATGCCGCTGCCTGGGTCGAAGCGCGGCACCCGCGACAGCCCGGCATCAATGACCACGCGTACGCCTTCGATGGTCAGGCTGGTTTCGGCGATATTGGTTGCCAGCACCACTTTGCGTCGCCCGTCCGGGGCTGGGTTGATCGCTGCCCGCTGGGCACTGAGGTCCAGTTCACCGTGCAACGGGCACAGCAAAACCTCGGGGCGATCCGCCAAGGCCTCCTCCAGGCTCTGATGGACGCGGCGGATCTCCGCCTGCCCCGGCAGAAAGACCAGCAGGCTGCCGGCCTGGTCGGCCAGGGCATTGAGCACACTGTCGACGACCCGAGGCTCGATGAACTCACCCGGCTGAAACGGCCGCCCCCAGCGGATGTCCACGGGGTACATGCGCCCCTGGCTGCTGACCACCGGCGCATCGCCCAACAGCCGAGACAGGCGCTCCCCTTCAAGGGTGGCCGACATCAGCAGAATCTTCAGCGGCGGGTCGTCACGCAGTAGCTCCCGACCGTTCAGGCCAAGGGCCAGGGCCAGGTCGGCATCCAGGCTGCGCTCGTGGAATTCGTCGAAAATCAGCAACCCCACCCCCTCCAACGCGGGGTCGGCCTGCAAGCGGCGGGTCAGGATGCCCTCGGTCACCACTTCGATGCGCGTCGCAGGCCCTACCTTGCTGTCCAGCCGAATGCGGTAGCCCACCGTTTCGCCCACCTTTTCCCCCAGCTCGCTGGCCAACCGCTCGGCAGCAGCCCGAGCTGCCAGGCGGCGCGGTTCGAGCATCAAGATCTTCTGGGTGCCCAGCCAGGGTTCATTCAGCAATGCCAGCGGCACACGGGTGGTCTTGCCGGCGCCGGGCGGTGCTTCGAGCACCGCTTCATCACGGGCTTGCAAGGCCTGGCGCAGCGCAGGCAAAACGGCATCGATCGGTAAAGAAATCATGGTGGCCCTCGAACAGAGACGCGAGTATAACGGCGAACCGACCCTGCTCTATCATGGTCTTAGCTGTTGGTTGCGGGCGCCTTGCCTGCCCTGCTGAATGCCCTCCGGAGATCTACATGCGCATCCCATCCCGCGTAATCGGTGGCGCCCTCGTCGTCACCCTGCTGACCCAGCTGACAGCTTGCGGCACGATTTTCTACCCAGACCGTCGCGGCCAGATCGACGGCAAGGTCGACCCGGCCATTGCCGTGCTCGATGCCATCGGCATTCTGTTCTACGTAATCCCGGGGCTGGTCGCCTTTGGCGTCGACTTCGCCACCGGTGCCATCTACTACCCGCGCGGCCAAACCGCCCATGTAGACCCCGCCAAGCTGCGTAATGCCGTCACCCCGGATGGCAAGGTGGACAACCTGAAGCTGCAAGCCATTCTTGAAAGCGAACTGGGCCAGCGCCTGCCGCTGGACGACCCACGGCTTATCCAGCACCGCGGCAGCGCGGAGCAGCTGGCCAGCCTGGGCCTCGCACCTGCGGCCTGACCCCGCGAGGCCCTGCCATGACGACCCCGGCCGAACACCAGCGCCTGCTGCGCCTGGCTACCCGCGCCTCGTTGGCGGTAGCCAGCATTCTGGTGGTGAGCAAGGCGCTGGCCTGGTGGCTGAGCGGTTCGGTCAGCCTGCTGGCCGGGCTGACCGACTCGGCACTGGATGCAGTGGCTTCCTTCCTCAACCTGCTGGCCGTGCACTATGCGCTGCGGCCCGCCGATGACGACCACCGTTTCGGCCATGGCAAGGCCGAAGCCCTGGCCGGCATTGCACAGGCGCTGTTCATCGGCGGCAGTGCGGTGCTGATCGGCCTGCAGGCGGTCGAGCGCCTGCAGGCACCGCAACCCTTGGGTGACACGGCCGTGGGTATCGCCGTGATGCTGTTGTCGCTGGCACTCACGGTCGCGTTGCTCGCCTTGCAGCGCAAGGTCATACGGGTGACGGGCTCCACGGCAGTGCGCGCCGACTCGCTGCATTACCGCTCCGACCTGCTGCTCAACGGCAGCATCCTGCTGGCATTGCTGCTGGCCCGTTTCGGCTGGCCACAACTTGACGCCTTGTTCGGCCTGGGCATCGCTTTCTACATCTTGTGGAGCGCCTTGCAGATTGCCCGTGAAAGCACGGCCATCCTCATGGACCAGGAGCTGCCGGGTGATGTCAGCGATGACATGGCCCGCCGAGTGCTGGCTATCGACGGGGTACAGGGGGTGCACGACCTGCGCACGCGCATGTCAGGCAACCAGTGGTTCGTGCAGTTGCACATCGAACTGCCCGGCCAGTTGCCTCTGCACCAGGCCCACAGCTTGTGCGTGCAGGCCTCGGAGGTGATCCGCCAGCATTACCCGAAGGCGGATGTGATCGTGCACGCCGACCCTCTTTGACGGGCACGCCTCAGTTGATGCTGTAACCCCTGCCGCTGAAGCAGGCGCCCAGCGCCCGGCGGTAGTTATCCACAACCGGTGCCGGGGGCGCATAGGCTGCGGTGGCGGGGTCGAAGCCTGACTGGCTGACTGCCCAGCGATGGCACTGGTAACGGTCCTGCTCCTGCTGCTGCGGGCCCTGGCCGTACATCGGGTAGGCCACCACGTCGTACCCGCCTTGTTCTGCCGGCCCAGGCCCAGGCGGCGGCGCGACGGCAGGTGGGTTGACCACCACGTACTGGCGGCTGTCATCCAGGTATTGGTAGTAGGTATCGGCCACCAGGTAGAACAGTGCGCCGTCCCGTGTCACCTCCCGGGCATAGGGCGGCAGGTAGTCCACACGCACCCCGTGGGGCGGTGCCACCACGATGTATTCCCTGCCGTGTGGGCGGTACCAATACCCGCCTGAGTAGAAGTAGTCCCGGCCGCCGTAGGGCACCTTCCAGTACTGGTCAGGAAAGCGCTCCACGGTCTGCCCCGGCCGGTACCGCGGCCCAGGGCCCCAACCGCTGCCCTGCCCGTCGGGCCGGCCATGCCAGCCTTCACCAGGCCCACGGCCAGGGCCATCGCCACGCCACGGCCGGTCATCGCCGTGGCGCCGCGGAATATCCTGGTAATAGCCCGGGCGTGGCGGCTGGGTTTGCTGCACTTCATCGCGTGAATTCAGCGCCCGCCCTGGCGCAGGGGCAGGCGCAGCGCCGGGCCCAGCCTCACCAGGTGGCTGCGGGCCGGGTGCGCCCGGGCCCTCGCCCGGCCCGGCGGCCACAGCGCCCAGGCTGACGCCCAAGCCCAGCAAACCTACACTTGCCCACAGCCGAATACGCGACTTCATGGTATGCCTCTCGGTTGAAAAAACGGCTAGCGACGACAGTCTACCGCGCCAGCCGGGCAGGCCCATTAAATTTGCGACCATGAAAAAAGGGAGGCCACTGGGGCCTCCCTTCAGGAATTGTCGTCCGTGCTCGGCGCTTGTGGCCCCGGCTCACCTCACACCGTCTTCTGGAGGGTGCGTAGCCCGGGGACCTGGCACATCCTGTTGGATGGCTGGCCGCGACCGCCCGCCTAGGGCGCGTCGCCGTGGACTGATGTCCGGGCAGTGATTCTGTTGATAAAGATACCGGGGCAGAGGCGGCACAGGATTGCGAAGATTGCTCGGATAAATAGCACTTGCGCAATTTTTTACCCTGGATTGATAATTCGCCGCAATCTGAAAAGAAAAGGATCAACACGTGAGCAAACTCGACCGCTACGACCTGAGCATCCTCGCCGAATTGCAGCGCGATGCCCGCATCTCCAACCAGGAACTGGCCGAGCGCATCGGCCTATCGCCCTCGCCCTGCTCGCGTCGGGTCAAACAGCTGGAGGACGATGGCTACATCGCCCGGCAGGTGGCCTTGCTCGACCGCAAGAAGCTGGGCCTGAGCCTGACCGCCTACGTGCTGATCGGCATGGACCGGCACACGCCCGAACGTTTCGAAACCTTCGAGGCGGCCATCCGCAACCTGCCGCAAGTGCTCGAATGCAGCCTGGTGACCGGTATGGATGCCGACTACCAGCTCAAAGTGGTGGTGCCCGACATGGACCATTACCAGAAGCTGTTGCTGGGCAGCCTAACGCGGATCGAAGGCGTTACCAGCGTGCGCTCGAGCTTCGTGCTGAACCAGGTACTGGCCAGTACCGAGCTTCCATTGACCCACCTGCGGTAGATGCCGTTGAGCCTGGGCGTATAATCGCCCGCTCAGCCTGCCTGGAGAACCCTGATGGATCCTGCCGTATTCGAAGAATGGATGATGATCATCCTAGTCACCGTGTTGATCGGTTTCATGGGGTTCATCGTGTGGGACCTGGCCAAGAAATCCAAGGCCGGACGGTTCGGCACCTTCATCCTGTTCTTCGTGCTGGGGCTGGGCGTGCTGGCCTTCGTGATCAAAAGCGTGGTGGTGGGCTTTCTCGAGGGCGTCTGAGCGTTAAAGGGCCGGCGCCACTTCACGCCAGCAACCCTGCTCCAGGCCATCCAGTGTCCAGTCACCGATGCGTACCCGCACCAGGCGCAAGGTGGGTAGCCCTACAGCTGCCGTCATCCGCCGTACCTGGCGGTTACGGCCTTCGCGGATCACCAGCTCTAGCCAGTGGGTGGGCACGCTCTTGCGAAAGCGCACCGGCGGGTTGCGCGGCCACAGCGGTGGCTCTTCCAGGCGGCGCGCCTCGGCGGGCAGCGTGAGCCCATCATTCAACTGCACCCCCTCGCGCAAGCGCTGCAACTGCTCGTCGTTGGGCTCACCCTCTACCTGTACCCAGTAGGTCTTGGCCAGCTTGTGCCTGGGGTCGGCGATTCGCGCCTGCAGGCTGCCGTCGTTGGTCAGCAGCAGCAAGCCTTCGCTGTCCCGGTCCAGGCGCCCGGCCGGGTATACACCGGGTATGTCGATGAAGTCCTTGAGCGTGGCACGGCCTTCACCGTCGCTGAACTGCGTCAACACATCGAAGGGCTTGTTGAACAGGATCAGCCGCGGCTCGGCCGGTGGCGCCTTGGCCTGGCGACGGGGGCCGGGAGCAGGCCGCGCCTGGGGGCGGCGCGGCTTGGAACGGGGTGGCAGTGACATGGACCCTCAGCGGAACGGCGGCTCATCGAAGCTGCGCAGTTTACGCGAGTGCAGCGAGTTGAGCTCGGTGCGCAGCAGGTCCAGCGCAGCGATACCGATCTTCAGGTGCTGGCTGACGGCGCGGTTGTAGAACGCGTTGGCCGAACCCGGCAGCTTGATTTCGCTGTGCAGCGGCTTGTCCGACACGCACAGCAGCGTGCCGTAAGGCACCCGCAGGCGGTAACCCTGGGCGGCGATGGTGCCGCTTTCCATGTCCACGGCCACGGCCCGGGACAGGTTGATCAGCGGCCGCTCCTGGGCCCAGCGCAGCTCCCAGTTGCGGTCGTCGTAGGTCAGCACGGTGCCGGTACGCAGGCGCTTCTTCAACTGCTCGCCGCGTTCGCCGGTCACCTGCGCAGCCGCCTCCTGCAAGGCCATTTGCACCTCGGCCAGGGCAGGGATCGGAATATTCGGCGGTACTACCCGGTCCAGGATGCCGTCACGGCGCATGTAGGCATGGGCCAGTACGTAATCACCGATGGTCTGCGACTGGCGCAGGCCGCCACAGTGGCCGATCATCAGCCAGCAGTGCGGGCGCAGCACGGCCAGGTGGTCGGTGATGTTCTTGGCATTGGACGGGCCTACACCGATGTTGACCAGGGTGATGCCATCGCCGTCTTCGGCGATCAGGTGGTAAGCCGGCATCTGGTAGCGGTGCCACACCACGCCGGCCACCAGGGCCTGCGCCTCGCCATGGTCCATGGCCTTTTCGATCACCACGTTGCCGGGCAGCACCATGCGCACGAAGCGCGGGTCATCGCGCAGTTGGTCCAGACCGTGGCTGATGAACTGGTCCACATAGCGGTGGTAGTTGGTCAGCAGGATCCAGGGCTGCACATGGCGCCAGTCGCTGCCGGTGTAGTGCACCAGCCGGCGCAGCGAGAAATCGACGCGCGTCGCGTCGAACAGCGCCAGGGGCAAGGTATCGGTACTGTCCCAGTCGTACAGGCCGTCGGCGATGTTGTCAGTGGCAGCAGACAGGTCGGTGCTGGGGAACACCCGCGCCAGTTGCGCCGCGGTAATGCCGCTGCCCGCCAGTTCATCGCCCTGGTCGACCACGTAGGGGTACGGGATGCTCTGCTCGCTGACGCCCACCTCCACCGTGACGGTGTAGTCGTGCATCAATGGGCGCAGTTGCTCCAGCAGGTAACCGCGAAACGCAGCCGGCTGGGTGATGGTGACGCTGTAGGTACCGGCCACCTGCACCTTGGCGTAGGCACGCGTGGTGGCCGCGACTTCGCCGTGGCTGTAGTAGGTCAGGCGCAACGCCGGGTAGCGGAACAGGTCACGCGCCTGGGCATCGGGCTCGGTACGGTCCTTCAGGTAACGTTTCAGGGCCTGGCTGAGGGCACTGGTGGCCTGCTCGTGCAAGGCCGCCAGACGATCGACGGCCTGTTCGGGAGTATCAACGACTTCAAACGCTTGGCTCACACTGTGCTTCCTGTCTGGACATGCATGGGAATCATCTTGCCTGCCTTCTTGGGCAAATACACCCCCATTGATCGGTGTTGCACCCATTCGCCCCCCTTGAGCTCAGCACCGCACCTGTAAACCCGTGCCCACCCTCAGAACAGCCCGTTCATCCCACCCAGGCTGGCGTGGCCCTTGCCACCAACGCCTCCACATCGGCCCCCCGCGGCAGCGCCCCGTACGCCCGCCCACTGCCTGCCAGGCGGCTACCGATGAACGCATCGCTGACCACCGCGTTACCCGCCTGTAGTAACAGCTTGGCCTGCAGCGCCAGGGCAATGTCTTCAGTCAGCTGCCGCGCCCGGTACTGCAGGTCACCGGTGTCGGTAAACGCGGCCTTCAGGTTGCCGATATGCGCCGCCAGGCGAGGGTCGCCATGGCCATCGCCCAGTTCTGTAAACAGCGCATCCAGCACGCCCGGCTCCTTGGACAAGGCCCGCAGCACGTCCAGGCATTGCACGTTGCCCGAGCCTTCCCAGGTCGAGTTCACTGGCGCTTCGCGGTACAGCCGCGGCAGGATGCTGTCTTCCACATAACCGGCACCGCCCAGGCATTCGGCCGCTTCGTTGATCATGCCGGGGGCGCGTTTGCACAGCCAGTATTTGCCCACTGCCGTGACCAGCCGTGCAAAATGAGCCTGCTGCGGGTCATCCAGTTGCTCCAGTGCCTGCCCCATGCGCAGGCTCAAGGCCAGCGCGGCTTCGCTTTCCAGCGCCAGGTCGGCCAGCACGTTCTGCATCAATGGCTGGGCGTTCAGCAACCGCCCGCCCACCTTGCGATGCGCACAGTGGTGGGCAGCCTGGGTCAGTGCCTGGCGCATCAGGGCGCTGGAGCCAACCATGCAGTCGAAGCGCGTCATCGCCACCATTTCGATGATGGTCGGCACACCCCGCCCCTCTTCGCCGACCATCCACGCCAGCGCCCCCCGGAATTCGACCTCGCTGGAGGCATTGGCGCAATTGCCCAGCTTGTTCTTGAGCCGCTGGATATAGAACTGGTTGCGGTTGTCGTCCGGGCGATGGCGCGGCAACAGGAAGCAACTGAGGCCTTTCTCGGTTTGCGCCAAGGTGAGGAAGGCATCGCACATCGGCGCCGAACAAAACCATTTGTGGCCAACCAGCTCATAAGGCTGGCCCGGCCCCGGCGCCCCCACCGGGTAAGCCCGGGTGGTGTTGGCGCGCACATCGGTCCCCCCCTGCTTTTCGGTCATGGCCATGCCCAGGGTGACGCCTGCCTTGTGCCGGTCGCCGACATTGCGCGGGTCGTACTGGCAGGCCAGGATCTTCGGCAGCCAGTACTCGGCCAGCTCGGGTTGCAGCCGCAGCGCCGGAACGGCAGCGAAGGTCATGGTCAGCGGGCAACCGCTGCCCGCCTCGGCCTGGCTGTGCAGGTAGGTCATCGAGGCGCGCGCCACGTGGGCGCCGGGGCGGGGTTCGGCCCAAGGCAGCGAAGGCAGGCCATGCTCGACGGCGGTGCGCATCAGTTCATGGTAGGCCGGGTGGAATTCGACCAGGTCGATACGGTGGCCATAGCGGTCATGGCTGCTGAATTCGGGTTTGTGCGCGTTGGCCAGGAAACCTGCCTGCATCAATGGCCCACCGGCCAGCGCGCCGTAGGTATCGATCCGCGACTCGGCCCAGCCCGCCCCGTAACGCCTGGACCACTCCTGAAGCGGCAGGTCGAGGCGGTAGAGGTTGGCGCCATCCAGGGGTGGGGGCTGGTTGGTGACTTCGTGGGTTTCAGCGTACTGGTGCAGGTTCATGGAGGGCTCCTGGATCCGGGTAGGCTTGAGAGAACCAGTGAAGCACTGGTTGCGGGGGAATCAAAGCTCGCCGCACGTTTTGCAGCGTTCAGAGAAGCGCGCCGCCCAACCCCGTACCCTCAGGGCAAGCGCCGCGCCTGCCGGATATCCGGGCTCATCTGCACCTGCGAAATCGCCATGTTCACACTCAACTCAAACCGGCTCCCTAGCCCACGTGTGGACTCATGGGCCAACCGTGCGCCCAGCAACTCGCCCATCTGCCGGCAGATCGACAGCCCGATACCCAGCCCGCCATAGCGCCGGGTCATCGACCCATCCACCTGGAAGAAGCGCTGGTACAGGGTCGACTGCTCCAGATCATCGAAGCCAATGCCGCTGTCGCTCACGGTAAAGCTCAACGCCAGATCCCTCGGCCCCACACGGCGCCCACGCACCTGAACCGTCACACCGCCCTGGTGGGTGAACTTCAACCCGTTGTCCACCAGGCAACCCAGGCAACGGGCCAGCTTTTGCGCGTCACCCAGCAGCTCATCCGGGATGTCGGCGGGAATGTCCAGGCTCAGGTACAGCCCCTTGCTCAACGCCCGCCCCGCATACCCTGCACGCAAGCCCTGCAGCAGTGCGCGCAGGCTGAACGGCGCGGGGTGCGCGCGCAGGCAGCCTGCCTGCAGTTCAGACAGGGTGAGAATGGCATCCACCAGGTCCATCATGCCCTGCGCCGACCACACGGCAGTGCGGTGGTAATGGGCCATTTCGGCGTCCATCGGCAGGGTCTGCATCAACTCCAGCGAGCCGATCACACCATTCATGGGCGTGCGCAGTTCATGGGTAACGCTGGCCAGAAACTCATCCTTCAGCCGGTTACTGGTGGCTAACTGCTGGTTGACTTGCTCCAGCGTGCGGCCGGTGTCACGCAGGGCCTGCGCCTGCTGATTGCGCAGGCTGTTGATGCGGTCGGCCAACGCCAGCGACAGCAACGCCACCTCCAGCGCCGAACCCAGCTGGCTGGCGTACATGGTAATGAACAGGTTCGGCAGGTAACCCAGGACCATGAGCGTGTTGACCAGCCCACCCAGCAAAAACGCCGTCCAGGCGATGATGAACCACCGCGCCACCCGCAAACCACGCCACCAGGCATACAGCCCGGCGCTGAAAATGCTCACCGTGAACAGCAGTGCCAGCGCCGTTGCCATGCGCAACGCGATGCCGTAGCGCAGGGTCACGGCCAGCACCATCACCCCTGCGCCGCCCAGCATCAATGCCTGCAACAGCCGGTCAAACCGCGGACTGATGGTGCGCAGTTGCAAAAAGTGCCGGGCGAACTGGCAGCCAAACAGCCCGGCAGCGCCGATGAACAGCGGCGTACAGGCATTCGCCCACCAAGGGCTGTTTGGCCACAGGTAGGCAATGCCCGCACCGTTGACCGACACCTGGTACAACCCGAACGAAGCGATATACAGGATGTAGTACAGGTAACTGACATCGCGCACGCTCAGGTAAATGAACAGGTTGTACACCAGCATCACCAACAGCACGCCATAGATCATGCCCAGCACGTAGAAATGGCTGGGCTGCGCCTCCAGATAGGCCTCCGGCGCCCACAGGGCCAGCGGCGCCTGTACCGAACCCTGGCTGTGCAGGCGCAAGTAGACAGTGGTGGCCTGCCCAGGTGGCAACTGCAGGCTGAACAGGTAGTTGCTCTGGCGGATCTGGCGGCTGTCGTAAGGCAAGGCATCGCCCGTGCGCTGAGCCAGCTGAAAATGCCCGTCGGGGTTGGCAACGTACAGTTCAAGGTAATCGAGCGGCGGGTAGGCGAGTTCCAGCAACCACTGGCGTGGCGTGACAGCGCCCTGCGCGAGGGGCCGCAGCTCAAGCTTGAGCCAGAACACCGAAGTGGAATAGCCGGCGTTCATCACCGCTTGCTGGTGTGGGCGAAAGTGCTGGGCGAAGCCAGGTGCGCTGACCTGCGCGATGCTGGCACTGCCGTCCGGGTCTTCATACACCTGCATGACCTTGCCCAAAGGCAAGTGACGGGTGGTATCGGCGAAGTCCACCGCCCCGGCAAGCACCGGCAGCAAACCCAGCAACACAATCAGCAAATAGCGCATACAGCCCCAGCATGGCCTGGCCAGTCGCGTCGTGTTCGCCTCCTTTCCGTTTGAGACGACGTGAGCCGGCAGTACCCATTGATCGAATGATGCGCGCACTCTAGCACACCTGCGTCAGGCTGCCGCAGGCAACACTGAAGAAGCCTCTCTAGAACAGTGCTTACAGGCCATTATCAACTACAGTCCTTACCCTGACACAACTAAACCCGCGCCTGGGGCAGCCCCTCAAACCGCTTTGGTGGTAAGCTCGCCGACCATGAATACCTACGCCTCCCGCCCCGTTGTCCTCTGTCTCTCCGGCCACGACCCCAGTGGCGGCGCCGGCCTGCAGGCAGACATCGAAGCCCTGCTCGCCCAAGGCTGCCACGCCGCGCCCGCGGTGACCGCCCTGACTGTGCAGGATACCGTCAACGTTTCCGACTTCCGCGTGCTCGACCGCGCATGGGTGCTGGCCCAGGCCAATGCCGTGCTGGCCGACTCCCAGGTGGCCGCCGTGAAGCTGGGCATGCTCGGCTCTATCGAGATGGTCGACACCGTCGCCGAACTGCTGGCCGCGCACCCGCACCTGCCGCTGGTGTGCGACCCGGTACTGCGCGCGGGCGGCGGCGGGCGGCTGGGCAAGGACGAGGTGGGTTATGCCCTGCGCGAGCGCCTGTTGCCATTGGCAACCATCGCCACGCCCAACCTGCCAGAGGCGCGTATTCTTGCCGAACTGCCCGAGGGCAGCGCCGATGAGTGCGCAGACAAACTGCTGCAGTTCTGCAAGCACGTGCTGATTACCGGCGGCCACGGCGACGAAGCCGAAATCCACAACCGCCTGTACAGCCGTGACGGCCAGCACCACACCTGGACCTGCCAGCGTCTGCCGGGCAGCTACCATGGTTCGGGCTGCACCCTGGCCAGCGCCCTGACCGGCCGCCTGGCCTTGGGCGAACAGCTGGACAGCGCTGTGCGCAGCGCCCTGGACTACACCTGGCGCACGCTGCGCGATGCAGAACAGCTGGGCAAGGGCCAGTACGTGCCGCGCCGCCTGCCGCTGGACTTCTGCTCCTGACACGAGGTGTTCGATGAAACTACGGGGCCTGTACGCCATCACCGACAGCCAGCTGCTCGCCGGGCGTTTTCTCAGCCATGTGCAAGCCGCCCTCGAAGGCGGTGTGTGCCTGCTGCAGTACCGTGACAAGGGCGACGACGACGCACGCCGACTGCGGGAGGCCGAGGCCCTGAAAACCCTGTGCGAGCGTTACGGCACCCAACTGATCATCAATGACGATGCCGAACTGGCTGCACGCCTGGGTGTCGGTGTGCACCTGGGCCAGACCGATGGCCCACTGACGCCGGCCCGCGCCTTGCTGGGCCGCCAGGCAATCATCGGTTCTACCTGCCATGCCAGCCTGGACCTCGCTGCCCAGGCGGCCAGCGAAGGGGCCAGTTATGTCGCCTTTGGCCGCTTCTTCAACTCCACCACCAAACCGGGTGCACCCGCTGCCAGCCTCAGCCTGCTGGAACAGGCGCGCACCCAGGTGAAGCTGCCGATCACGGTGATCGGCGGCATCACCCTCGACAATGCCGCCCCGCTGGTTGCCCATGGCGCCGACCTGCTGGCGGTGATCCACGGCCTGTTCGGCGCCGATAGCGCGCAGGAAGTCACCCGCCGCGCCCGCGCCTTCAATGCCTTGTTCGCATCCTGATTCGAGAGAGCCTTCCATGTCCCGTTCCGAAGCCCTGTTCGCCCAAGCCCAGAAGCACATCCCCGGGGGCGTCAACTCGCCCGTGCGCGCCTTCAAAAGCGTTGGCGGTACGCCGCTGTTCTTCAAGCACGCCGAAGGTGCCTACGTCGTAGACGAGGATGACAAGCGCTACGTCGACTATGTAGGTTCCTGGGGCCCGATGATTCTTGGCCACGGCCACCCCGACGTGCTGGATGCCGTACGCCGCCAGCTGGAACATGGCTTGTCCTACGGCGCCCCTACCGCCATGGAAACCGAAATGGCCGACCTGGTCTGCGCCCTGGTACCGTCCATGGAAATGGTACGCATGGTCAGCTCGGGCACCGAAGCGACCATGAGCGCCATCCGCCTGGCCCGTGGCTACACCGGTCGCGATGCCATCATCAAGTTCGAAGGCTGCTACCACGGCCACTCCGACAGCCTGCTGGTCAAGGCCGGTTCCGGCCTGCTCACCCAGGGCGTGCCAAGCTCGGCGGGCGTGCCGGCCGATTTCGCCAAGCACACCCTGACCCTGCCGTTCAATGATATCGCTGCGGTCGAAAAAACCCTCGCCGAAGTCGGCCAGACCGTCGCCTGCATCATCGTCGAGCCGGTTGCCGGCAACATGAACTGTGTACCGCCGGCCTCGGGCTTCCTCGAAGGCCTGCGTGAGCAGTGCGACAAGCACGGTGTGGTACTGATCTTCGACGAAGTGATGACGGGCTTTCGTGTCTCGCTGGGCGGCGCCCAGGGCCACTACGGCATCACCCCCGACCTGTCCACCTTCGGCAAGATCGTCGGCGGCGGCATGCCCGTCGGCTGCTTTGGCGGCAAACGCGAAATCATGGGCTGCATCGCCCCCCTCGGCCCGGTTTACCAGGCAGGCACGCTGTCGGGCAACCCGCTGGCGATGGCCGCCGGCCTGACCACCCTCAACCTCATCAGCCGCCCGGGCTTCCACGCAGAGCTGACCGACTACACCACCCGCATGCTGGACGGCCTGCAGCAACGCGCCGATGCCGCAGGTGTGCCGTTCGTCACCACCCAGGCGGGTGCCATGTTCGGCCTGTACTTCAGCGGCGCCGACGACATCGTCACGTTCGAAGACGTGATGGCCAGCGATGCAGAGCGCTTCAAGCGCTTCTTCCACCTGATGCTCGACGGCGGCGTGTACCTGGCCCCGAGCGCGTTTGAGGCAGGCTTCACCTCCATCGCCCATGGCGACAAGGAGCTGCAAATTACCCTGGATGCGGCTGAGAAGGCCTTTGCCGCGCTGAAGTGATGCAGCGCCGGTAATGGCCCCGCACAGGTGCTGGAGGGGGCCATTACCGGCAATCAACACCGCGCACAATCAGCCGACTTCCCCAACCCGAGATAAATTCCAGTAAAACTTTGTAAGGTTGGCGCTGCTTATCCCATAATGTGCCACCAGAGACATTGGCCGCAGCTTTGCAGAGGTAAGTCGATCCCCATGAACCGCACCGGCCGCGCCCTCACCCTGGGCTGCCTGCTGCTTCTTCAGCCCCTGCTGGCCCTGGCGGAGGGCGGTAACTCGTTGCTTATCCCGGCAACGGGGCGCTGCACGTTGAATGTGCAGCCTGAAGACCTGGCAAATGCACTCAAGGCTTGTGAGCAGACCGCGACCGCAGGGGATGCCCAGGCGCAGTTCGAACTGGGCGAGCATTACTACACCCAGGCCCCCAAAGACCTGAACAAGGCACTGGACTGGTTCCAGAAAGCGTCGCTGCAGGGTCATGCCGAAGCCCAGTACCGCCTGGGTGCCATGTTCTTCCGTGGTGAAGGGGTCAAGGCCAACAACGTGCAGGCCTACATCCTGCTGAAGATGGCGGCGGTCAACGGCGCTGAAGATGCCCTGGACATGGCCGACGAGGTCACCGAGCAGATGCCCCGCGACGAGCTGGAACACGCCACTCAGGTACTCGGCCAGATCTTCCGCAAGTATTTGCTGGAACTGCAGAACGCCGACGGCCGCTCTCCGTTCTCGCCATTGCCCTGAGTGCTGCATAGCCGGCAGCGCCGATCGGGGCTTTCGCCACTGCCATTCAAGGGTTATTCTTGGGCTCACACCCATTGCCGTCGAGCGGCTAAAAAAGACCTTGAACGCACCCATAGAACCCCATCGTTTCATCCTCGAGCCCTTCGAGGCCCCCCGTTTCGCCAACTTGTGTGGCCAGTTCGACGAGCATCTGCGCCTGATCGAACAACGCCTGGCCATCGAGATCCGCAACCGCGGCAATCAGTTCGAACTGATCGGCGACCCCAAGACCACCAGCGCTGCCGAGCAGCTGCTGCGCCGTCTTTACCGTGAAACCAAGGCCACCGAGCTGTCACCGGAGACCGTGCACCTGTACCTGCAGGAATCGGCCGTCGAGAACATCGACAACCCGGCGGTCAACGAGGTCAGCGTTTCGCTGCGCACACGCAAGGGCAATATCCGCCCCCGTGGCGTCAATCAGCAGCGCTACGTGAAGGAAATTCTGGCCAACGACATCAACTTCGGCATCGGCCCGGCGGGCACTGGCAAGACTTACCTGGCCGTCGCCTGCGCTGTCGACGCCCTGGAGCGTGAACAGGTGCGGCGCATCCTGCTGGTACGTCCGGCGGTTGAGGCCGGCGAGAAGCTCGGCTTCCTGCCGGGTGACCTGGCGCAGAAGATCGACCCGTACCTGCGACCGCTCTACGACGCACTGTATGAGATGCTGGGTTTCGAGCATGTGGCCAAGCTGATCGAACGCCAGGTGATCGAGATCGCTCCGCTGGCCTACATGCGCGGGCGCACCTTGAACAACAGCTTCATCATCCTCGACGAAAGCCAGAACACCACGCTCGAACAGATGAAAATGTTCCTTACCCGTATCGGCTTCGGTTCAACGGCGGTGATTACCGGTGACATCACCCAGGTAGACCTGCCGCGTGGCACCAAGTCGGGCCTGGCCCACGTGATCGAGGTGCTCAGGGACGTACCGGGTATCAGCTTTACCCACTTCCAGCCCAAGGACGTGGTCCGTCACCCACTGGTACAGCGCATCGTCGAAGCCTACGACCGCTTCGACGCCCGCCAGGCCAAGCCCGAGGCGCCTGGCAAAGATGCTTGAACTGGACATGCAACGGGCGACCGACGCGGCCGCCCCGGATGACGCGGCGTTCCGCCGCTGGTGCGAACTTGCCTTGCGTCAGCGCCAGGCCGATTCCGAGATGACCATTCGTCTGGTCGACGAAGCCGAAGGGCGGGAACTCAATCACACGTACCGGCACAAAGACTACGCCACCAACGTGCTGTCGTTCCCTGCAGACGTGCCCGATGACCTGCTCGATATCCCGCTGCTGGGCGACCTGGTCATTTGCGTGCCCGTAGTCGAACGTGAGGCTGCCGAACAAGGCAAGCCGCTGGAGGCCCACTGGGCGCACCTGGTCATCCACGGCTGCCTGCACCTGCTCGGCTACGACCACATCGACGATGACGAGGCCGAAGAAATGGAAGGCCTGGAACGGGATTTGCTGGCGGAACTGGGTCACCCCGACCCGTATGCCGACGATGAAACCGACTCAATCACACACTGATACACCAAGGATCACGAGAACCGCCATGAGCGAAGATCGATCGAGCAACGGGCAAAAGTCCTGGCTGGGCAAACTGACCCAGGCTTTTGCCCATGAGCCGAAAAACCGCCAGGAGCTCCTAGAGCTGCTGCGCGAAGCCCACCAGAACAAACTGCTGGACAGCGAAGCGCTGACTATCGTCGAGGGCGCCATCCAGGTGGCCGACCTGCAGGTACGCGACATCATGGTGCCGCGCTCGCAGATGAACAGCATCCGGGCGGGCCAGTCGCCGCGCGAATTCCTGCCGGCAGTGATTGATGCGGCGCACTCGCGCTACCCGGTCATCGGCGAAAGCCACGACGATGTGCTGGGCGTGCTGCTCGCCAAAGACCTGCTGCCGCTGATTCTCAAAGAGAATGGCGACAGCTTCAATATCAAGGACCTGCTGCGCCCTGCCACCTTCGTGCCGGAGTCCAAGCGCCTGAACGTGCTGCTGCGTGAATTCCGCGCCAACCACAACCACATGGCCATCGTCATCGATGAGTATGGTGGCGTGGCCGGTCTGGTCACCATTGAGGATGTGCTGGAACAGATCGTCGGCGATATCGAAGACGAGCACGACGTCGAGGAAGACAGCTACATCAAACCGCTGCCCAGCGGCGACTTCCTGGTCAAGGCGCTGACGCCCATCGAGAACTTCAACGAATTCTTCGACAGCGGCTTCTCCGATGACGAGTTCGATACGGTCGGCGGCCTGGTCATGAGTGCGTTCGGGCACTTGCCCAAACGTAACGAGACCACCGAAATCGGCTCGTACAAGTTCCGTGTCCTGAATGCCGACAGCCGGCGCATACACCTGCTACGCCTGACCCCGATCAACCGTTAAGGACAAACATGCACTGGATCACCCGCCCCGGCTGGCCCGGTAACCTGCTGGCCCTGGCGGCCGGTGCTTCCACCCTGCTGGCGCTGGCGCCCTTCGATATCTGGCCGCTGGCGCTGCTGTCCATAGCGGTGCTCTACCTGGGCCTGCGCGAGCTCAGCCCGCGCCAGGCCCTGTGGCGCGGCTGGTGGTTCGGCTTTGGCCTGTACGGGGCCGGCACCTGGTGGATCTACGTCAGCATGACCACCTACGGCGGCGCTTCGCCGGTGCTGGCGATCGCCTTGCTGCTGGCATTCTTTGCCGCCCTGGCCTGGTTTTTCGCCTTGCCCACCTGGTTGTGGGCCCGGTGGCTGCGGCGCAACGAGGCACCGTTGGCCGATGCCCTGTGCTTCGCGGCATTGTGGCTGGTGCAAGAGGCCTTCCGTGGCTGGTTTCTCACTGGCTTCCCGTGGCTTTACGCGGGTTACAGCCAGCTGGACGGCCCACTCGCAGGCCTGGCACCGCTCGGCGGCGTGTGGCTGGTCTCGTTCACCCTGGCTTTGACAGCTGCGCTGTTGTGCAACCTGCACCGCCTGCGTGCGCGCCCGGCATTCCTGGCTATAGCGTGCGTGCTGCTGCTCACCCCCTGGGGCCTTGGCCTGGCGCTTAAAGGCCACGCCTGGACTACCCCGGCAGGCGACCCACTGAAGGTGGCTGCCATCCAGGGCAACGTCGAGCAAGACGTCAAATGGGACCCCGCACACATCGACGCGCAACTGGCGCTGTACCGTGACCTGAGCTTCAGCTCCCGGCCAGTGGACCTGCTGATATGGCCGGAAACCGCAGTGCCGGTGCTCAAGGACCAGGCCCAGGGCTACATCGACATGATGGGCCGCTTTGCCGCCGAACGTCATTCGGCGCTGATCACCGGGGTGCCGGTGCGCGAGGTGGTGCACCGCCAGCGCCGCTATTTCAATGGCATTACGGTTGCTGGCGAGGGTGACGGTACGTACCTCAAGCAGAAGCTGGTGCCATTTGGTGAATACGTGCCGCTGCAGGACATGCTGCGTGGCCTGATCGAGTTCTTCAACCTGCCCATGTCCGACTTCGCTCGCGGGCCGGAAGACCAGGCTTTGCTGCAGGCCAAGGGTTACCAGATTGCACCTTACATCTGCTACGAAGTGGTCTACCCGGAGTTCGCCGCAGGCCTTGCCGCGCGCAGCGACCTGCTGCTGACCATCAGCAACGACACCTGGTTCGGCACCTCCATCGGCCCGCTGCAACACCTGCAGATGGCCCAGATGCGCGCACTCGAAGCCGGGCGCTGGATGATCCGTGCCACCAACAACGGCGTCACGGCCCTGATTGACCCATATGGCCGCATCACAGCCCAGGTGCCTCAGTTCCAGCAGGCGGTGATGTATGGCGAAGTGGTGCCGATGCAGCAGCTCACGCCGTACCTGCAGTGGCGCTCATGGCCATTGGCAATCGTGTGCGGCCTGCTGCTGGGCTGGGCGCTGCTGGCCGGGCGGGTTGCCAGGGCTGTCTAAACCTGCACCCAAAAAATGTAGGAGCTAGCGCAGCTCGCGATGCGCCGCGCGAGCGGCGCTGGGTACCTCAGGCTCTGCTCGCCCCGCACGCGGGCGCGGGCGCGGGCGGTTCAATAAAACAACCGGTAGCCTGCCAAGCCTGCCATTTCATTGATTAGCTGCCCGTTCTGCCACACCGATCGGCTCTCGGGCAGCAAGCCAGCGAAGGGGCGGCCATGTTCGCGCCCCAGGAACCCCACCGGTGCTGGCACCACCGTGAACCCCGCCTGTTCGAAGCTCCAGCGCGAGCGCTGCATGTGCCAGGCTTGCGTCACCACCACCACCCGGCGCACGCCAAGCGGCTGCAACAGCGCTGCGGTCAGCTGGGCATTCTCCCAGGTGGTACGGCTGGCTTCTTCACGCCACTTCACCTGAACCCCGAAATCTTCGGCCAGGCTATCAGCCATCAACCGGGCTTCGCTCGGCGGCGTGCCGTAATGCAGGCCACCGCTGGTCACTACCGGCAGCCCCGAAGCCTTGGCCAGGCGCGCCGCAAAACGCAGGCGCTCCAGCGCAGTCGGCGTCGGCTGGTCAGCCCCGGCCCAGGCAGGGTCGCCGCGCTCACGGCCAGCCCCCAGCACCACGATGGCATCGGCCCGGCGGCTGAGGTTCGCCCACTCGCCAGGCTCCAGCGCCGGCTCGGTTTCCAGCAACCGTGCCGCTTGCTGCACCGTCACTGGCAGGCTCATCAACCACAGGCCGCCGAGCCCCAAGGCGAAGCACAGCGCAGCAAGCCTGGGCCGTGTTCGCCGCAGCCACCAGGCGGCACCCAGTAACAGCAGCAACAGGCCAGGTGGCAGCAGCCATTGTTTGATGAAGTATCGGATGGGCATCAGCTACACCTCCTGGGCAGGCGTGCAGCCTAAAAGCATCGGCGCCGGCCAACAAGGGCAGACCGGCACCGATGGAGTACGCTCAGAAAATGGACCCAGGCCCGACGATGGCCTGGTCAGCGATGAGACGTTGCTCTTGAACGCGGCGCATGCGCGGGGCGTTTTCTGTCCTTGAGCCAGATGATCCTGGCCGATGCCGGCTCCGCTTGTGGGTAACTGCCGGCACAGCCCTCGGGGCGCGCCCGGAACGATTCCAGGTAAGCCCTGATCACCTCGAACTCGGCGTGGCTCAAACCACGCAATTCCAGTTCCGCAGGCATCTCGTCACGCAACTGCACCGACGCCCTGGCCGTCTCCAGGGCCAGCCCAAGGCGGTCGATCAGCCGTTCGTAAAGTTCTGGTTTGATTGCAGGTAGCTGCGACTCTCCCATCCGTTCACCTCATTGAAGATAATGACCATATCTCCCCCCACCACTGAGCTTAGCGTCGATGCCAAAAGCAGCCGGGCGCCGCGACCAGCGGGCATTCGCAACGAAGGTTTCCCACGATACGCAGCGCTGCTGTATGCTACGGCGTTCACTCCAGGCGACACCGGAGTGCCGGATGCAGCTAGGTTTCGCTGCCTGCAACAAGGTCTTTTCTCTCTCAGCCAAAAGTAGCCATGCACGAACAATACACGCCCCGTGACATAGAAGCCGCCGCCCAGACGTTCTGGGACGAGCAACAATCGTTCGCTGTTACCGAACAGCCAGGCAAAGATACCTACTACTGCCTATCGATGTTCCCGTACCCGAGCGGCAAGCTACACATGGGCCACGTGCGCAACTACACCATCGGTGACGTGATCGCCCGCTACCAGCGCATGCTGGGCAAGAACGTCCTGCAACCGATGGGCTGGGACGCTTTCGGCATGCCTGCTGAAAACGCGGCGATGAAAAACAACGTCGCCCCGGCCAAGTGGACCTACGAAAACATCGACTACATGAAGACCCAGCTCAAGAGCCTGGGTCTGGCCATCGACTGGGCCCGTGAAGTCACCACCTGCAAGCCTGACTACTACCGTTGGGAGCAGTGGCTGTTCACCCGCCTGTTCGAAAAAGGCATCATCTACCGCAAGAACGGCACCGTTAACTGGGACCCGGCTGACCAGACCGTACTGGCCAACGAGCAGGTCATCGACGGCCGTGGCTGGCGCTCGGGCGCGCTGATCGAAAAGCGCGAAATCCCGATGTACTACTTCCGCATCACCGACTACGCCGACGAACTGCTGGAAAGCCTCGACGAACTGCCGGGCTGGCCCGAGCAGGTCAAGACCATGCAGCGCAACTGGATCGGCAAGTCCCGCGGCATGGAAGTGCAGTTCCCGTACGACCAGGCCAGCATTGGCCATGCAGGGGCGCTCAAGGTCTTCACCACGCGCCCTGACACCCTTATGGGCGCCACCTACGTTGCCGTTGCCGCCGAGCACCCGCTGGCCACCCAGGCCGCGCAGGGCAACCCGGCGCTGCAGGCGTTCATCGACGAATGCAAGGGCGGCAGCGTTGCCGAGGCCGACATGGCCACCCAGGAGAAGAAAGGCATGGCCACTTCCCTGCTGGTGGAGCACCCGCTCACCGGCGAGAAGCTGCCGGTCTGGGTCGCCAACTACGTGCTGATGCATTACGGCGACGGCGCCGTCATGGCAGTGCCGGCCCACGACGAGCGCGACTTCGAGTTCGCCCACAAGTACAACCTGCCGGTCAAGGCTGTGGTGCGCACCAGCGCAGGCGATGAAGTGGGCACCGAATGGCAGCCTGCCTACGGCGAACATGGCCAACTGATCAACTCCGGCGAATTCGATGGCCTGGACTTCGCCGGCGCCTTCGATGCCATCGAAGCCGCCTTGCTGCGCAAGGACCTGGGCAAGTCACGCACCCAGTTCCGCCTGCGCGACTGGGGTATCAGCCGCCAGCGCTACTGGGGCTGCCCTATCCCGATCATCCACTGCCCGTCCTGTGGCGACGTTCCAGTGCCGGAAGACCAATTGCCGGTCACCCTGCCAGAAAACGTGGTACCCGACGGTGCCGGCTCGCCGCTGGCGCGCATGCCTGAGTTCTACGCGTGCACCTGCCCTAAATGCGGCGCCGAGGCCAAGCGCGAAACCGACACCATGGACACCTTCGTCGAGTCGTCCTGGTATTTCGCCCGCTACGCCTCGCCCAACTACGAAGGCGGCATGGTAGACCCGAAAGCCGCCAACCACTGGTTGCCGGTCGACCAGTACATCGGTGGTATCGAACACGCCATCCTGCACCTGCTTTACGCACGCTTCTTCCACAAGCTGATGCGCGACGAAGGCCTGGTCACCTCCAATGAGCCGTTCAAGAACCTGCTGACCCAGGGCATGGTGGTGGCCGAAACCTACTACCGTGTGGCCAGCAACGGCGGCAAGGACTGGTTCAACCCGGCCGACGTCGAAATCGAGCGCGATGCCAAGGCCAAGATCATTGGCGCACGCCTGAAAACCGACGGCCTGCCGGTTGAAATCGGCGGCACCGAGAAAATGTCGAAGTCGAAGAACAACGGCGTTGACCCGCAGTCGATGATCGACCAATACGGCGCCGACACCTGCCGCCTGTTCATGATGTTCGCCTCGCCGCCTGATGCCAGCCTGGAGTGGTCCGACTCCGGCGTCGAGGGCGCCAGTCGCTTCCTGCGCCGCGTCTGGCGCCTGGCCCAGGCCCATGTCGCCCAGGGCCTGCCGGGCAAGCTGGACGTCGCCGCCCTGGACGACGCGCAGAAGGTCATCCGCCGCGCCATCCATGCCGCCATCAAGCAGGCCAGCACCGACGTGGGCCAGTTCCACAAGTTCAACACCGCCATCGCCCAGGTGATGACCGTGATGAACGTACTGGAAAAAGCCCCGCAGGCCACCGAACAGGACCGCGCCTTGCTGCACGAAGGCCTGGAAGCGGTAACCCTGCTGCTGGCACCGATCACCCCGCACATCTCGCATGAGCTGTGGCAGCAACTGGGCCACCAGCAGGCGGTAATCGACGCAGGCTGGCCGGCCGTGGACGAAGCTGCCCTGGTGCAGGACAGCATCACCCTGGTGGTGCAGGTCAACGGCAAACTGCGCGGTCAGGTCGAAATGCCGGCCGCCGCCAGCCGCGAGGAAGTCGAAGCCGCCGCTCGCAGCAACGAGAATGTCCTGCGCTTCATCGATGGCCTGACCATCCGCAAGGTCATCGTGGTACCGGGCAAACTGGTCAATATTGTCGCCAACTGATGGCAACGTCGGCCCGCAACCACTGCGGGCCGACGGAACAGGCTCACGAGGGAGCATCAACATGATCAAACGCAATCTGCTGGTAGTCGGCCTGGCGGTCATGCTCAGTGCCTGCGGTTTCCAGCTGCGCGGCACCGGTTCCAACGAACTGAACATCAAGGAAATGGACGTCAGCGCGCGCAACGCGTATGGCCCGACCGTGGTACAGGTACGCCAGGTGCTGGAAAGCAGTGGCGTGAACGTTCACGCGGGCGCACCGTACCGCCTGGCCCTGACCAACGAACAGGAGCGCGAGCGCTCGGTTACCTACAACAGCGGCAACCGCACTGCTGAATTCGAGCTGACCACCGAGCTGGACTACAGCATCCAGGGCCTGAACAACCTGGAACTGCTGAGCGACAAGGTGCAAGTGCGTAAAGTCTATGTGCGTGACGCCTCCAACATCACCGGCTCCGAGCAGGACGCCAAGCGCGCCCGCGACGAGATGCGCCGGGACCTGGTAAACGCCCTGATGGTGCGCCTGCAGAACCTGACGCCGTCGCAGTTGGACGAGCTTCAGCGCAAGGCAGACGCGCGCGCCAAGGCGGAAGCTGAAGCACTGGAGGCTGCTCGCCGCCAGCAGGCCGAGACGCCGCAGCAGTCGCCATTGGAAGTGCCGGGCAACTAAGCCCGTGCAGGGCGCCTTCGGGCGCCCTGCTCATCGCCCATGAAGCTCGCCCCCGCCCAGCTCAACAAACACCTGCAAGGCACTCTGGCCCCGGTCTACGTAGTCAGCGGCGATGACCCGCTGCTGTGCCAGGAGGCCGCCGATGCCGTGCGCAATGCTGCCCGCCAGCAGGGCTTCGATGAGCGCCAGGTGTTCAGCGCCGATGCCAATTTCGATTGGGGCACACTGCTGCAGGCTGGGGCCAGCCTGTCGCTGTTCGCCCAACGCCGCCTGCTGGAGCTGCGCCTGCCATCGGGCAAGCCGGGCGACAAAGGTGCCGCTGCGCTGATCGAGTACTGCAACAACCCTGCTGAAGACACCCTGCTGCTGATCAGCTTGCCCAAGCTGGACGGCAGCGCGCAAAAGACCAAGTGGGGCAAGGCGCTGGTCGAGGGCGCTCACTGCCAGTTCATCCAGATCTGGCCGGTGGACGTGCACCAGTTGCCGCAGTGGATCAACCAGCGCCTGCAGCAGGCTGGCTTGAGCGCACAGCGTGACGCAGTGGACCTCATTGCTGCCCGTGTCGAAGGCAACCTGTTGGCTGCCGCCCAGGAAATCGAAAAGCTCAAGTTGCTGGCCGATGGTAGCCAGATCACGGTTGAAACCGTCCAGGGCGCGGTCGCCGACAGCGCTCGTTTCGATGTGTTTGGCCTGGTCGATGCCATTCTCAACGGCGAAGCGGCCCATGCATTGCGCATGCTCGAAGGGCTCCGCGGGGAAGGCGTGGAGCCACCGGTAATTCTGTGGGCCCTGGCGCGAGAGCTGCGCTTGCTGGCCGGCTTGGCCCAGCAATACAGCCAGGGTGTGCCACTGGACAAAGCGTTCAGCCAGGCGCGCCCGCCCGTATGGGACAAACGCCGCCCGCTGGTTAGCAAGGCCCTGCAACGGCTGACCGCGCAACGCTGGTCACAATTGCTGCAGGACGCCCAGCGCATCGATGCGCAGATCAAAGGGCAAGCCCAAGGCTCGCCCTGGCCCGGCCTGGCACGGCTGTGCCTGCTGATGGCTGGCCAACGCCTCGCCCTGCCGCCCCTGTAGGCGCGAAGGCCACCTTGCAACAGGTCACCCGGGTTGAAGCCGGACCATAAACACAATCAATTAGCCTCACCCGGCTGCAACCCCTACAGTGCGCCGCGAACCCACCCACACCGGGAGCTCCGCCATGAGCAAAAAGCCGAAAAAACACGGCCCCAACAAGGCCAAGTCCATCGTCGCCCAACCGCTGTTCCGCTGCCGCCAGGAACAACCGGAAAAAGGCAAAGGCAGCTACCGCCGCGAAGCCTTCCAATCGAGAGATTGGGAGGCTTCCTACTTTTTGGCTGCATGAAAGCATCCGGGCTGCAGGCATGATATGGTCTTCACCTGACCTGTAATTCTGGATCTGTGCATGCTCCTCCGTCCTCTTCCTCGTTGGGATACCCGCCAGCTGATCGCGGCGTCCAGCTTCATCCTGCTGGTCGCGTGTGCCGAAAAGCCCACGGCAGCCGACGCACTGCAGCTTGCACCTGCGCAACCGGCACCTGTGGTGAACGTGCCTGGCGCTGCACCTGACACCAGCACCGATATCCAACCCCTGCAAACTTTCGCCCAATGGCAGGCAGGCTTCCGCCAACAGGCCCTGCAAGCGGGTATCGCCCCGTCCACGTTCGACCGCGCCTTCATTGGCGTCACACCCGACATGGACGTGATCAAGGCCGATCGCAGCCAGCCCGAGTTCAGCCGACCAGTGTGGGAGTACCTCGAGGGCGCGCTGTCCCCTCTGCGGGTGCGCAACGGCAAAAAACTGTTGGAGCAGAACGCCGAGCTGCTGACCCGCATCGAGCAGCGTTATGGCGTGGACCGCCAGGTACTGGTTGCGGTCTGGGGCATGGAGAGCAATTTCGGCCAGTTCCAGGGCAACAAGTCCGTTATCCGCTCACTGGCCACCTTGGCTTACGAAGGCCGCCGCCCGCAGTTCGCCCAGGACCAGCTGATTGCCGCGCTGCAGATCATCCAGCACGGCGATATCCAGCCAGAGGCCATGCGTGGCTCCTGGGCCGGCGCCATGGGCCAGACCCAGTTCATCCCCACCACCTACAACACCCACGCCGTGGACTTCGACGGTGATGGCCGCCGTGACATCTGGAACAGCACACCCGATGCGCTGGCCTCCACGGCCCACTACCTGCAAAGCTCAGGTTGGAAGCGCGGTCAGCCATGGGGCTTCGAAGTGCAGGTGCCGGCCGGCTTCGACTACTGGCAGGCAGACGGCACCCAGCGCAAGCCGGTAGCCGAATGGCTGGAGATGGGCGTGAAACTGCCCGCAGGCACGCAATTGCCGGCCGGCAGCAACCAGCTGTCGGCAGCCCTGCTGCTGCCCGCAGGTGCCAAAGGCCCCGCGTTTCTGGTGCTGGACAACTTCCGCGCCATTCTCAAGTACAACAATTCTTCGGCTTACGCGCTGGCAGTGAGCCTGTTGGGTGACCGCTTCACCGGCTGGGGTTTCATTGCCGGTAGCTGGCCGAAAGAGGACCTGCCCCTGAGCCGCAGCGAGCGTGTGGAGCTGCAAAACCTGCTCAATGCCAGAGGGCATGAGGCGGGCAACGCGGATGGCATCATCGGCGCCAATACCCGTAAGGCAATACGCACCGCCCAGCAAGAGCTGGGGTGGCCGGCAGACGGCTACCCGACCCAGAAGCTGCTCGAAAGCTTGCGCCAGCAGTAACGCTACCGGGCTGCGGCGCTACCCTGCAGCCCCGGCACGCTCACACCTCGAACAGGTTCTGCTCCAGCACCAGCGCCTGAGCATCGCTGTCCAGGGTCACCCGTGCGCCAAGCGGCAGGCACACGTTGGGGTCGCAGTGGCCGCTGCGCCACCCCGCCAGCACCGGCACACCCAACGGCGCAAATGTATCACGCAGTAACGGCGTCAACGCCGCCGTGGTGATGCCGGCAAAGTCACCCACCAATACCCCTTTCACCCCCTGCAGCTTGCCCGCCAGACGCAACTGGGTCAGCAGGCGATCAACCCGGTAGAGCGGCTCATTGACGTCTTCGATGAACAGGATGCAGCCCTGGGTGTCTAGCTCCGCCAGCGTGCCCATCGTCGCGCCCAGCATCGACAGGTTGCCACCCAGCAGCGGCCCGCTGGCAGCACCTGGCAGTACGGTCGTCAGCGCGAAGTCAGCTGGGTGCACGATCGGCTCCCCTGCCCTCACCAGCCCGCCCAATTGTGCCAACAGCGACGCCTCGGTGGGTGCCCGCTTGGCACCCAGCAAGTCGGCATTGAGCATGCCACCGTGGAAGGTAATCAACCCCGTGTGCCGGTAGAAAGCGGTGTGCAGCGCCGTGATGTCGCTGTAACCGATCAAAGGTTTAGGGTTGCCCCGCACCTGCTCGAAATCGAGCTGATCGAGCAGGCGCATACTGCCGTAGCCCCCGCGCATGCACAAAATGGCATCGACCTCAGGGTCGGCAAACGCACCCTGCAGGTCGTGCAACCGCTGGCTGTCCGCGCCCGCCAGGTACCCCTCGGCCTGGATGGCGCCCGGGAAAACACGGCAGCGGTAACCGCGATCGGCAAACCACTGCATCGCCTTCTGCGTGTCCAGGCGTGCCGGGCCCGCAGGGGCAACCACCGCAAAACAGCTACCCGGGCGGACCGGCCTGGGCAACGCAGTGGCAAGGGCTTCAACACAGTTCATCATGCAACTCCGAATAGCGTATGCCCGACAGCTTAAGGCCTGTGAGCCGCAAAAAAAATGCCGATGCTACCCCAGGGCGCACCGGCATTTTTGCACACGCTATAACTCAGAGCTTGATCTTGGCTTCGTGCGCCTGCTGGTCGGCATGGTAGGACGAGCGCACCAGTGGCCCGGACGCAACGTTCTTGAAGCCCATCTTGTAGCCTTCCTCGGCGAACCAGGCAAAGGTATCCGGGTGCACGAAACGCTGCACCGGCAAGTGGCTGCGGGACGGTTGCAGGTACTGGCCCAGGGTGAGCATGTCGATGTCATGCTCGCGCATGCGGTGCATCACCTCGATGACTTCTTCGTCGGTTTCACCCAGGCCCAGCATCAGGCCCGACTTGGTCGGTACATGGGGCACCAACTGCTTGAACTTCTGCAGCAGGTCCAGGGACCAGTCGTAGTCCGAACCGGGGCGCGCGGCCTTGTACAGGCGCGGTACGGTTTCAAGGTTATGGTTGAACACGTCTGGCGGCTCTTGCGCGGTGATTTCCAGCGCAACGTCCATGCGGCCGCGGTAGTCCGGCACCAGGGTTTCCAGCTGCACACCCGGCGACAGGGCACGAATTTCGCGGATGCAGTCGGCAAAGTGCTGGGCACCACCGTCACGCAGGTCATCACGGTCTACGGAGGTGATGACCACGTACTTGAGCCGCAGGTCGGCGATGGCAACGGCCAGGTTCTTCGGCTCGTCCACATCCAGTGGCTTCGGCCGACCATGCCCCACGTCGCAGAACGGGCAGCGACGGGTGCAGATGTCGCCCATGATCATGAAGGTGGCGGTGCCGCCCGAGAAGCACTCGCCCAGGTTAGGGCAAGAGGCCTCTTCGCAGACGCTGTGCAGCTTGTGCTTGCGCAGCAGTTGCTTGATACGGTCCACCTCGGGCGATACCGGGATGCGCACACGAATCCAGTCGGGCTTCTTCGGCAGCTCGTCGGTGGGGATGATCTTCACCGGAATGCGGGCTACTTTTTCGGCACCCCGCAGCTTGACCCCGGCTTCCACCTTTTTTGGCGCCGGGCGTGGGGTGACGTCCTGGGTAGGGATCAGGTTCGGCACGGCTTCTTGCACAATAGTCATATTCAGTCGATTCCGCCCGTGAGGGTCGTCTGCTCAGCGTAGTCGAGGTGCTTGACCAGCTGTCCGCGCAGCCTCGTCCTGACCTCGTCGAGTTCGATCGGGCCTGCCAGGTCACGCAGCTGGGTCATGGCCAGCCCCGCATAACCGCAGGGGTTGATTCGGCGGAATGGCGCAAGGTCCATGTCCACGTTCAGGGCAAGGCCATGAAACGAACGGCCGTTGCGAATGCGCAGGCCGAGGGAGGCAATCTTGGCTCCGTCGACGTAGACACCCGGCGCGTCGGGCTTGGCGGCAGCCTGCACGGCGTAACTGCCCAGCAAGTCGATCAAGGTGCGCTCGATGCGGCTCACCAGGTCACGCACACCAAACCCAAGCCGACGCACATCCAGCAGCAGGTAGGCCACCAGTTGCCCGGGGCCATGGTAGGTCACCTGGCCACCGCGGTCGGTCTGCACCACCGGGATGTCGCCCGGCACCAGCAGGTGCTCGGCCTTGCCAGCCTGGCCCTGGGTGAACACCGCTGGGTGCTCGACCAGCCAGACTTCGTCCTGAGTATCCGGGCCGCGCTGCTCGGTAAAGCGCCGCATGGCCTCCAGCACCGGTTCATAGGGCTGCAGGCCAAGCTCGCGAAAACCGAGACAGCCGGGCATCACAGTACCATTTTCACGATGCCGGTCGCGCGCAAGGCGCTGTTGATATCGTGCAGCTGGTTTTCGCTTTCCGCCACGATGTGCAACTGCACGGTGGTGTACTTGCCTTCCTTGCTTTGCCGCTCGGCCAACGTGGACAGATCGACCTTGGCGTACTTGCTGAGGATTTCGATCACGGTGTCCTTGAAGCCGACAACGGTGTCGCCAATGACCTTGATCGGGTAATCGGCGCAGGGGAATTCGATTTTATGGGATTTGACGTCTGGTTCGCTCATGGCGGAAACGGCCTCACAAGCCGTGGCAACAACAACGCCCCCGCGGCTGCGCGGGGGCGTGCAGGTCACGTATCAGTTGAACAACCCGAAGAAGAATAGGCGGATGCTATCCCACATACGGCGGAAGATACCACCTTCCTCGACGCCATCGAGGGCGATCAGGTCGGCGCTGTGAACCACTTTGTCGTCCAGTTTGACTTCGACCTTACCAATCACGTCGCCTTTGGCGATGGGGGCAGTCAGCTGCGGGTTCATGGTCATCGAAGCCTGCAGGCGCTTGAGCTGGCCTTTAGGCATGGTCATGGTCAGGTCTTCTGCCAGGCCGGCCTTCACTTCGCTGGTAGCACCCTTCCACACCGGGGCCTTGGCCAGTTCGGTACCCTTCTGGTAGAAGGTCTGGGTTTCGAAGAAGCGGAAGCCGTAGGTCAGCAGCTTCTGGGTTTCAGCAGCGCGGGACTGCTCGCTGTTGGTACCGAACACCACGGCAATCAGGCGCTGGCCGTCACGTACGGCGGAGGCCACCATGCAGTAGCCGGCTTCCTCGGTGTGGCCGGTTTTCAGGCCGTCGACCGTCTTGTCGCGCCACAGCAGCAGGTTGCGGTTAGGCTGCTTGATGTTGTTCCAGAAGAACTCTTTTTGCGAGTATATGGCGTAGTGGGCCGGGTCGACGTTGATGATCGCACGGGCCAGGGTCGCCATGTCGTGGGCAGAGGAATAGTGCTCTGGGTTCGGCAGGCCGGTGGGGTTCATGAAGTGGCTGTTGGTCATGCCCAGGTCGGCAGCCGTCTTGTTCATCATGTCGGCGAAGGCATCTTCGCTGCCGGCGATGTGCTCGGACAGGGCCACAGACGCGTCGTTGCCCGACTGAATGATGATGCCGTGCAGCAGGTCGCTGACGGTGACCTGGCTGCCCACCTTGATGAACATGCGCGAACCACCGGTACGCCAGGCGTTCTCGCTGACGGTAACGGGGTCGTTTTCACCAATTTGGCCACGACGGATGTCCAGGGTGGCGATGTAGGCGGTCATCAGCTTGGTCAGGCTGGCTGGCGGCAGGCGCTCGTCACCGTTGTTCTCGACCAGCACGTTGCCGCTGGACGCGTCCATGAGTACATAGGACTTGGCTGCCAACTGGGGTGGTGCCGGGGTCATCTGCTCGGCCGCGAAGGCGGCCGGCGTGATCATCAGCAGTACGGGCAGGCAAAGTCGTTTGGCAAGGTTGGTGATATTCATCCGTCTCTCGAAAATCGCTAATGGTCTGAGATGTTTCCTGGGCAAGCGCATGCGCCCAGCACCCGTCATTCTGCTTGTATGGCCGTCGGCCTGATGCGGCATCATGCCGCTGCGGGCAAAACCGGCATTGTACATGGCCGGCACCGGCAGTTCATGACAAAAGCGGCAAGCTGCAAGCTTCAAGCTGCAAGAAAAGGCAGATTGGCTTTTCCTTGCGGCTTGCAGCTTGCGGCTTGCAGCTGGCGGCGTGCCGCCTGCCGCCCGCCGGTCAGTCTGTGACCAGCTTGGCCTGGCCCAAGTTCGCCAGGCGGATGCTGTTCTGCGCCTGCTGGATTTCACCTTGGCTGTTGATCGGCCCCAGGCGCACGCGGTGCAGGGTCTGCTGGTTGCGTACGATCGAGCTGATGAACACGGGCGCGCTGACCATGCTGCTCAACTTCGAGCGCAACAGCTCGGCGGCGTCCGGGTTGGCGAAGGCCCCCACCTGCAGGAAGCTGCCGGCGTTGCCACCCGGCACGTTGTTGCCACCCACCTGCACCGGCACCACAGGCGCCGCGTGCTGCTGCGGCGGCGGGGTCCACTGCTCTACACGCCCGGTGTTGGCCGGCATGGCCTGGGTCTGGGCTACCTGCGGCTCCTTGAGCACCAATGGCGGGGTCTGTCCACGCTGGGCCCACCACTGCTGAGGGTCGATGCCTTCCACACGCACGTGCGCGGTGCCGGTTTCGGCGTAGCCAAGCTTTTTCGCAGCCGCATACGACAAGTCGATGATGCGGTCCGAGTAGAACGGGCCACGGTCATTTACCCGCAGGATGACGCTGCGGCCGTTGGCCAGGTTGGTGACCCGCACATAGGCAGGCAGCGGCAACGTCTTGTGCGCGGCGCTCATGCCGTACAGGTCATACAGCTCGCCGTTGGCGGTGTTCTGGCCATGGAACTTGGTGCCGTACCAAGACGCAGTACCCTCGGCGCGGTAGTTGCGCGCATCCTGCATCGGGTAGTAGGTCTTGCCCAGCACCGTGTACGGGTTGGCCTTGTAGTTGCCGGTGTGCACGGTGGGGGTGGCGTCCGGGATTTTGTTGACATCCACATCCCACCAGGGCGCGCCGTCTTTGTGCGCCCGGTTGATGTCAAGGCCAGGCTGGCTGCGCACCACATTACCACCGCTGCTTTGCGGTGCCGGGCGGCTGGAGGAGCAGCTGGCCAGCACCAGGCCGACGGCCAGGCAGGTGAACAGCTTGAAAGAAGTGGCAGAGATGATTGCGCGCATTTACTTGACGCCCCGTGCTTGGACCAGCTGTTCCGAAAGCTGATGCACCGCCATGGCATACATCACGCTGCGGTTGTAGCGAGTGATCGCATAAAAGTTCTTCAGGCCCAGCCAGTACTCAGGGCCGTTTTCACCCTCCAGGCGGAAGGCGGTTACTGGCAGATCGTCACGCAGCGCATCATGAACCGACCAGCCAAGGGCACGCAACTGCCCCACTGTGCTCGCCGGTTCGATGCCGGTGGTCAGGCCCTGGTCGGCACGCTCACCCTGCACCGTGGCACGGCTGACTACGCCTTGTCCGGCAACCCAGCCATGGCGCTTGAAGTAGCTGGCAACGCTGCCAATCGCATCGTCCGGGTTGGTCCAGATGTTGATGTGGCCGTCGCCGTCGAAGTCCACCGCGTAGTTGCGAAAGCTGCTCGGCATGAACTGCGGCAGCCCCATGGCGCCGGCATACGAGCCCTTCAGCGTAAGCGGGTCCAGCTGCTCATCGCGGGCCAGCAGCAAGAACTCGCGCAATTCCTTGCGGAAGAACTCCGCCCGTGGCGGGTAATCGAAGCCCAGGGTCGACAGGGCATCGATCACCCGGTAGTTGCCGGTGTTGCGGCCAAAGAAGGTTTCCACGCCGATGATGGCGACGATGTACTGCGCCGGCACGCCATATTCCTGCTCGGCCCGCGCCAGTACCGCCTCATGCTGCCGCCAGAAGTCCACGCCCCGCGCGATGCGGGCATCGGTGAGGAACATCGGCCGGTATTCCTTCCACGGCTTGACCCGTTCGGCCGGCCGCGAAATGGCGTCAAGAATCGACTGCTTGCGCTGCACTTCACGGAACACGCCCATCAGTTGCTCGGGGGCAAAGCCATAGTCGCGGCTCATCTCGGCAACCAGCTCGGCCACCTGGGGCGAATGCTCATAGTCGCCGGCATGGGCCAGCTGTACAGCGCCGAACAGGCCCACCGCACCAAACCACGGCGCACAACGGGCAGCCCAGTTACGCACTGCTTGCATCAAATTCTTCACCTTTTTCAAACCTGTGCGATCCATTTGCGGTGCGTATGGATCGACATCAAAACGCCAAACGCTGACAGCAGCGTCACCAATGAAGTTCCGCCATAGCTGATGAAGGGCAGCGGTACGCCTACTACCGGCAGAAGGCCGCTCACCATGCCGATATTGACGAATACGTATACAAAGAATGTCATGGTCAGGCTGCCGGCCAGCAGCTTGCCGAACAGGGTCTGGGCCTGGGCGGTGATCATCAGGCCGCGGCCGATCAGCAGCAGGTACACGATCAACAGCAGGCAAATACCCACCAGGCCGAATTCCTCGCCGAGCACGGCGATGATGAAGTCGGTGTGGCTTTCGGGCAGGAAGTCCAGGTGCGACTGGGTGCCCAGCAGCCAGCCTTTGCCAAATACCCCGCCCGAGCCGATCGCCGCCTTGGACTGGATGATGTTCCAGCCGGTACCCAGGGGGTCGCTCTCCGGGTCCAGGAAGGTCAGCACGCGCTGTTTCTGGTAGTCGTGCATCACGAAGAACCACATCGCCACGGCCACCGGCACCGTGGCGGCCAGCACGCTGAGAATCCAGCGCCAGCGCAGGCCACCCATGAACAGCACGAAAGCCCCGGATGCCAGAATCAGCAGCGCGGTGCCCAGGTCTGGCTGGCGCACGATCAGGATGAACGGCACGCCGATCAGCACCAGGCTGATGGCCACGTGCTTCAAATGGGGCGGCAGCGTGCGCTTGGACAGGTACCAGGCGATGGTCGCCGGCATGATGATTTTCATGAACTCCGAAGGCTGGAAGCGTATGACCCCCGGAATGTTGATCCAGCGGGTCGCACCCATGGCGTTATGGCCCATGACGTCCACCACCACCAGCAGCAACACCCCCGTGAGGTAGGCCAGCGGCACCCAGCGGGCCATGAAACGCGGCTCCAGTTGGGCGATGACGAACATGGACACCAGCCCGATGCCGAACGAGGTGGCCTGCTTGAGCAGCAGGTCCCAGTTCTTGCCACTGGCCGAATACAGCACGAACAGGCTGCCCGCCGCCAGGGTGAGCAGAATGATCAGCAGAGGGCCGTCAACGTGGATGCGCTGCAGGAAGCTGGCGCGGCGACGCATCACATCCTCGCTGGAGAGCATGCGGTCGAAATTGTTCATCACAGGGGCGATTCCTGGGTAACGGTGGCAGGTGCGAGCTCAGGCTTGAGCCGCCCATTTTCATCGAGCAACCAGGCATCCATGATCTGGCGTACCACCGGCGCCGCCACACCCGACCCCGACTCGCCGTTCTCGACCATGACCGACACCACGATCTTCGGGTCGTCAGCCGGCGCAAAGGCGACGAACAGCGCGTGGTCGCGGTGGCGCTCCTGAAGCTTGTTGCGGTCGTACTTCTCGCCCTGCTTGATGGCCACTACCTGGGCGGTACCGCTTTTGCCGGCAATGCGGTACTGGGCGCCGAGGGCTGCCTTGCGCGCGGTGCCGCGGGCGCCATGCATCACCTGCTCCATGCCGTGGGTAACCCTGCCCCAGTCGGCCTTGTCGCGCAGCACGATGTTGTCCATGGGGTTTTCGTCCACCGGTGGCTGGCCTTCGATGGTCTTGGCCAGGTGCGGGCGGTTCCATACCCCCTTGTTGGCGATCAGCGCCGTGGCCTGGGCCAGCTGCAGAGGCGTTGCCTGCATGTAGCCCTGGCCAATGCCCAGAATGAGGGTTTCACCCGGGAACCACGCCTGCCTGCGGGTGGCGCGTTTCCATTCGCGGGACGGCATCAACCCGGCAGACTCCTCGAACATGTCCAGCGACACCCGCTGGCCGATGCCGAACTTGCCCATGTAGCTCGACAGCCTGTCGATGCCCATCTTGTGCGCAAGGTCATAGAAGTAGGTGTCGTTGGAACGCATGATCGCGGTGTCCAGGTCTACCCAGCCGTCGCCGGTGCGGTTCCAGTTACGGTATTTGTGGTCGTAATTGGGCAGTTGGTAGTACCCCGGGTCGAACACCCGGCTGCTGGCGTTGACCACGCCGCTGTCCAGGCCGGCAATGGCCACGGCAGGCTTGATGGTCGACCCCGGCGGGTAAAGGCCACGCAGAATGCGGTTGAACAGTGGCCGGTCGATCGAATCGCGCAGCTCGGCATAGGCCTTGAAGCTGATGCCGGTAACGAACAGGTTGGGGTCGAAGCTCGGCTGGCTGACCATGGCCAGCACCTCGCCCGTGCGCGGGTCCAGCGCCACCACGGCGCCACGTCGGCCCGCCAGGGCAGCCTCGGCGGCTTCCTGCAGCTTGATGTCCAGGCTCAGCACAATGTCCTTGCCCGGCTTGGGGTCGGTGCGCTTGAGTACCCGCAGTACACGGCCACGGGCGTTGGTCTCGACCTCTTCATAGCCCACCTGGCCGTGCAACGCATCTTCGTAGAACCGCTCGACACCGGTCTTGCCGATGTGATGGGTACCGCTGTAGTTCACCGGGTCGAGGGTTTTCAGCTCTTTCTCGTTGATGCGCCCCACGTAGCCTACCGAGTGGGCGAAGTGCGCACCCTGGGGGTAATGCCGCACCAGTTGGGCAACCACCTCCACCCCAGGCAGGCGAAACTGGTTCACGGCCACCCGGGCGATCTGCTCTTCGTTCAACTCGAACAGGATGGGCACCGGCTCGAACGGCCGGCGGCCCTGGCGCATGCGCTTCTCGAACAGGGCACGGTCGTCGGGGGTGAGTTCCAGCACCTCGACGATGCTGTCCAGCACCTCCTGCCAGTTGCCGGCACGTTCGCGGGTCATGGACAAACTGAAGCTAGGGCGGTTGTCGGCGACGACCACCCCGTTGCGGTCGAAGATCAGCCCGCGGGTGGGCGGGATCGGCTGCACATGCACCCGGTTGTTCTCCGACAGCGTCGAATGGTAGTCGTACTGGATGATCTGCAGGTAATACAGCCGCGCAATCAGCACGCACACCAGCAGCATGACCGCCACGGCGCCGACCACGACGCGGTTGCGCACAAGACGGGCGTCTTTCTCGTGGTCCTTGAGGCGGATCGGCTGCGACATCGGGCTGCTTACAGGTTCATTTGTGGTAAGGGTGCCCGGACAATACCGTCCAGGCGCGGTAGATCTGCTCGCCGATGAGTATCCTTACCAACGGGTGCGGCAATGTCAGCGGCGACAATGACCAGCGTTGCTCGGCCCGTGCACACACCTCAGGCGCCAGGCCTTCCGGGCCACCGACCATCAGGTTGACCGTGCGTGCATCGAGCCGCCAGCGGTCCAGCTCGCCTGCCAATTGCTCGGTGCTCCAGGGCTTGCCATGCACCTCGAGCGTGACGATGCGCTCGCCCTGCTGCACCTTGCCGAGCATGGCCTCGCCCTCCTGACGAATCAGGCGGGCGACGTCGGCATTCTTGCCGCGGGTATTCAGCGGAATTTCCACCAGCTCCAGCGACAACTCCGCAGGCAGGCGCTTGGCATATTCGTGCCAGCCTTCCTCCACCCACTTCGGCATGCGCGAGCCGACCGCGATCAGGCGCAGACGCATGGCGCCTTACTCGCGGTCTTTGAGCTTGTCGGTGAAGTAGTCACTGGTGTTTTCCGGGCTGTGATGCTTGGCATCGGCGGCGCGGCTTTGCTCGGCACCCACCCACAGGCGCTCCAGGTCGTAGAACTGGCGGGCAGCGGCGGTCATCATGTGCACGATGACATCGTTCAGGTCCAGGAGCACCCAATCGCTGTCGCCCTTGCCTTCTTCACCCAGTGGCTGGGCGCCTTCTTTCTTGACCGCTTCACGGACCTTTTCCAGCATCGCGTTGATCTGGCGGTTGGAGGTACCGGTGGCGATGATCATGTAGTCGGTCAGGCTGTGCTTTTCACGCACGTCGATGACCTGGATATCTTGTGCCTTCACGTCTTCCAGTGCGCTGATGGTCAGTTTGACCAGGTCTTCGCCAGCGATGCCGTTGGTTTTCTGCTTGCTCATATAAAACTCGTTCAACTCGTTGAATGAGGCGCCAGGGGCGCCGTCAGTTGGGTGCACGATACAGCTCGTGCGCCTCGATGTAGGCCAGTACGGCGTCCGGCACCAGGAACCTCACCGATCTGCCGCTGGCCAGCAGCTGTCGGATCTGTGTAGCCGACACCGCGAGCGGCGTCTGCCAGACGAACGAAATATTTCCCGCCGGGCCGGACATGGCGGTGGGATCGCTCTCGGAGCGCGCAGCCAGCAGGTTGCGCAACTCGTCAGGGGGTTCTACGTCGGCATCCGGGCGCTGCAGCACCAGGATGTGACAGTGTTGCAGCAGTTCGTCCCAGCGGTGCCAGCCAGGCAGCCCGCAAAAGGCATCCCAGCCCAGCAACAGGAACAGCTGGTCGTCAGCGGCCAGTTCGGCGCGCACCGACTCCAGGGTGTCGATGGTGTACGACGGCTTGTCTCGTGCCAGTTCGCGCGCATCCACACGCAGCCCTGGCACACCTTGTACAGCACGTTGCACCATGGCCAGGCGATGCTGCGCGGTCACCTGCGGGGTATCGCGGTGCGGCGGCCGGGCGTTGGGCAGCAGGCGCAGCTCATCCAGCCCCATGAACTCGGCCACTTCCAGCGCACTGCGCAGGTGGCCGATGTGCACGGGGTCGAAGGTGCCGCCAAGAATGCCGACGCGCCGGGTAGCCTGGGCCTTGCTCAACTCAGCAGGACTCCTGGCCACGCAGTTGGCCATCACCGATGACCACGTACTTCTCGCACGTCAGGCCCTCCAGGCCAACCGGACCGCGCGCGTGCAGCTTGTCGGTGGAAATGCCGATTTCAGCACCCAGGCCGTATTCGAAACCGTCAGCGAAGCAGGTAGGGGTATTGAGCATGACCGACGCCGAGTCGACTTCTGCCATGAACCTGCGCGCTTCACCTTGATGCTCGGTGAGGATCGAGTCGGTGTGGTGCGAACCGTAGTGGTTGATATGTTCGATGGCCTGGTCCAGGCCGTCGACCACACGAATGGAGAGCACTGCGTCGAGGTATTCGGTGTGCCAGTCCTGCTCGGTGGCGGCCTGTGCGTCAATCAATGCGCACGTGCGCTCGCAGCCGCGCAACTGCACGCCCTTGTCCTGGAAGCGGCGGGTCATTTCCGGCAGGAAGCGGGCCGCCACCTGCTGGTCGACCAGCAGCGTTTCCATGGCACCGCAGATGCCATAACGGTAGGTCTTGGCATTGAACGCCACAGGCCAGGCTTTCTCCAGGTCGGCATGCTGGCTGACGTAGATATGGCAGATACCGTCCAGGTGCTTGATGACCGGCACACGGGCATCGCGGCTGATACGCTCGATCAGCCCGCGCCCACCACGGGGCACGATGACATCGACGAACTCGGGCATGCTGATCAGCGCGCCCACCGCTTCGCGATCGGTGGTTTCCACCACCTGCACCACGGCAGCTGGCAACCCCGCAGCCGCCAGGCCACGCTGAATGCACGCAGCAATGGCGCGGTTGGAATGAATGGCCTCGGAGCCGCCGCGCAGGATGGTGGCGTTACCCGACTTGAGGCACAGGCTGGCCGCATCGATGGTCACGTTCGGCCGCGATTCGTAGATGATCCCGATCACCCCCAGCGGGACGCGCATCTTGCCTACCTGAATACCGGACGGGCGGTAGCTCATGTCACGGATGGCACCGACCGGGTCGGGCAGGCCGGCCACCTGACGCAGGCCAGTGATCATGCCATCGATGCGCGCAGGGGTGAGCGCCAGGCGATCGAGCAGCGCCGGCTCCAGGCCATTGGCGCGGCCTTGGGCGAGGTCCTGCTCATTGGCAGCCGTGAGTTCGGCACGACCGGCGTCCAGAGCGTCGGCAGCCGCTTGCAGCGCGCGGTTTTTCTGCGCGGTGGTGGCACGGCCGATCACCCGGGACGCTTCGCGTGCGGCGCGACCAAGGCGGGTCATGTAGTCAAGAACGGACTCAGTCATGGGTTCGGTGTCTTGTCGAAGGGGAAATCGGCTGATTATAACTGTCATGCAGGTGTACGCCCAGCGGCGGGTGGCGGATGGTCGAAATAAGGGTGGGCCTGGATTGCAGCGTTCAGCCTCGATTAAGCATTTCATTGCTATCATTGCGCCTTCCCACCCGCGAACCGCCCGCATGCCAGCACTGCCCGACAGCTTCTTCGACCAGGATGCCCAGGCCTTGGCCAAGGCCCTCCTGGGCAAGGTCATCCGCCACCGCCAAGGCAACCTGTGGCTGGCCGCCCGCATCATCGAAACCGAGGCCTACTACCTCACCGACAAAGGCAGCCACGCCTCGCTGGGCTACACCGAAAAGCGCAAGGCGCTGTTTCTCGAGGGCGGCCACATCTACATGTACTACGCCCGTGGCGGCGACTCGCTCAATTTCAGTGCCCAGGGCCCCGGCAACGCCGTACTGATCAAGTCTGCCTACCCCTGGCAGGACGCCCTGTCCGGCCCCGACAGCCTGGCGCAGATGCAACTCAACAACCCCGATGCCAGCGGCAACCTGCGCCCGCCCGAGCGCCTATGCGCCGGCCAGACCTTACTGTGCAAGGCACTGGGCCTGAAAGTGCCGCACTGGGACGCACAGCGGTTCGACCCCCAGCGGCTCTATGTGGAAGACTGCGCCAGCCCAGTACCCCGGGTGATCCAGGCCGCCCGCCTGGGCATCCCCCATGGCCGCGACGAACACCTGCCCTACCGCTTCGTCGACGCCGAGTACGCCCGCTTCTGCACACGGAACCCGTTACGCCGCGGCCAAGTCGAAGGCCGCGACTTCTTTACTCTGCAACAAGGGAGCTGAACCATGGACCAATGGCTCGACAGCCTCACCGGCTGGCTGGGTGCCAACCCCCAATGGCTTGGCCTGGCGATTTTCGTGGTGGCCTGCATCGAATGCCTGGCCATCGCCGGTATCATCGTGCCGGGTACCGTGTTGCTGTTTGCAGTGGCAGTGCTGGCCGGTAATGGCGCCCTGAGCCTGGGTGAAACACTGCTGCTGGGTTTTCTCGGCGGCCTTCTCGGCGATGCACTGTCCTACACAGTGGGCAAGTACTTTCACCAGAACATTCGGCGCCTACCCTTGCTGCGCCACCACCCCGAGTGGATCGGCGGCGCAGAAGCCTACTTCCAGCGCTACGGCATCGCCAGCCTGCTGGTAGGCCGCTTCATCGGCCCGCTGCGGCCTATGCTGCCGATGGTGGCCGGCATGTTCGACATGCCGCTGCTGCGCTTCGCTGCTGTCAGCCTGCTGGCGGCCGCCGGCTGGTCGGTAGCCTATCTGCTGCCCGGCTGGGCCACGGGTGCAGCCATGCGCCTGCCGTTGCCCGAGGGGTTCTGGCTGCAAGCCGGCATCGTCGCCGGCACCCTGGCGGTGATTATCGGGGTGAGCCTGAGCACCAGCATCCGGGACCACCGCCACGGCACCCGGGTAATTGCCGGGCTCAGCCTGCTGGCCTTGACCGGTGTGTTCCTGGGGTGGCCTTACCTGCACGCGTTCGACCAGGGGGTGCTGACGCTGGTGCAGGAACACCGCAGCCAGGCCTATGACGGCACCGTGGTACTGGTGACCCGCCTGGGAGACTTCCGTACCCAGCTGTTTCTGGGCGGGCTGCTGACCGGGCTGCTATTGCTGGCCCGCCAGTGGCGCCATGCCTTCTTCGCCGGCGGCGCGCTCATGGGCACCGCCATCGCCAACGGTACGCTGAAGTGGCTGTTCGCCCGTGCCCGCCCGGAGGTACTGACCGACCCACTGACCAGCTACAGCATGCCCAGCGGGCACAGCTCTGCTTCGTTCGCGTTTTTTCTGGTAATGGCAGTGCTTGCCGGGCGCGGCCAACCGCCGAGAATGCGCCTCACCTGGGTAGTGATCGGCTGCATCCCTGCCTTGTCGATCGCGCTGTCGCGGGTGTACCTGGGTGCACACTGGCCCACCGACATTCTGGCAGGGGCCTTGCTGGCCTGTTGCGTGTGTGCGATAAGCCTGACACTGGTGCAGTATCGCCAGCCTTTGGCGCCACTGCCGCAAAAGGTATGGTGGCTGATACTGCCAGCATGCCTGGCCCTGTTCGCCTACTTTGCCACCCACTCGTTCCCCCACGCCCTGCTGCGCTATCAGTATTCGTGAGGCAGCAGCCTAGGCGAACAGCTCGCCCTGTATCCGCTCCAACAGCTTCTGGATTTCGCCCAGCCGCTGCTGGGGCGAATCGAGGCTGAGCAAGTCCAGCTTGTCTTCTTCCATGAACGGCAGCAGGTAAGCCAGCTGGTTGGCCAGCGCCTGCCGCCCGTCTACCGGGCGCGGCATGTCCAGCGCTTCGACCATGGGGTGTTCACCCAGCGCCACCAACAGCGCCAGCAGGTCGTCGTCCGCGTCCTGCAAGGGGCTGTCTGGCGCCTCTGACAGCCACTGCACCTGCCCCACCAGCAACTGGTCCTTCTGCACCTCGGTGGCATCCAGGGTGAAACGCCGCACACCTTCCACCCGGATACCGAGCAAGCCATTGTCCTGCTGGGCGAAGTCGCGGATCACCGCTTCGCAACCAATGGAGGCGACCACCGGCGGTGCCTTGCCCACCTGCTCACCTTCGACGATGCACACTACACCGAAGCCCTCGCCCTGCTTCATGCAGCGCCCGATCATGTCCAGGTACCGGGCCTCGAATATCTGCAGGTCCAGGAAGCAGCCCGGGAACAGCACGGTATCGAGGGGAAACAGCGGTAACGTCATTTCAAGTCCTCATGCCACCAGGCTGACAGCCAGCGGCAGGAACACCGCAGTCGCCACGCCCATCAGGCTCATCGCCAGCGCGGCAAAGGCGCCGCATTCGTCACTTTCCTGCAAAGCCACCGACGTGCCGACCGCGTGGGCGGTCACCCCCAGCGACATGCCACGGGCTTCTGGGCTGTGCACACCGCAGCGGCTCAGCAAGGCCGGGCCAAATATGGCCCCGAGCACCCCGGTGATCAGCACGAACACCGCCGCCAGCGCCGCCACGCCGCCGATCTGTTCGGCCACCAGCATGGCGATGGGCGAGGTGACCGACTTGGGCGCCATGGTCATCAGGATCATGTGTTCGGCACCAAACCACCAGCCCAGCAGCAGGCAGCACAGCGTGGCGAACAGCCCCCCGAGTACCAGCGTAGTAAAGGTTGGCCAGAACAGCTGACGAATGCGCCGCAGGTTCAGGAACAGCGGTACCGCCAGGGCGACCGTAGCCGGGCCCAGCAGGATATTCATGATTTCAGTGCTCTTGCGGTACTCGCGGTAGTCGATACCACAGACAAGCAGCACGCCGATTACCAGGGCCATCGACACCAGCACCGGTTGCAGGAAAATCCAGCGCGTCTTCTCGTACCCTGCCAGCACCAGTTGATACGCACCCAGGGTGATGCCGATACCGAACAGTGGATGATGCACCACGGCGTCGAGTGCGCCCTGCCAGTCGAGCATCATGGCTGCTCCTCGCGCCTGGCCTGGCGATGGATGAGCTTCTGCATCAACACGCCGACGAACACCAGGGTGAGCAGGCACGAAATCAACAGCGCGCCCACAATCGCCCAGAAGTCATCGGCGATGTCACGGGCATACACCATCACCCCTACCGCAGGCGGCACCAGCAGCAGCGGCAGGTACCGCAGCAGGCTACCAGCCGCCAGGTTCAGGGGCTCGCCCACCTCGCCGCGCACCATCAGGAAGCACAGCAACAGCAACAGGCCCAGGATCGGCCCCGGCAAGAACGGCAGCAGCAGGTGATTGAGCGCCGTACCCAACAGCTGGAACAGCACCAGCCAGGTCAAACCACGCAACAGCATAAGCATCTCCCTATGGCATGCGGCCCATTATAAGCATGCCCCTGCAGTAGTCATCGAACCCTGCGTAACTTGACTGAGCGCAGGGTGCGTGCTGACCTTGCACTTTCGTACCAACTACAACAGTGGAGACATTGCGATGCCCCAGGTACCGGTAACAGCGCTGTCGCAGTACGTTGGCAAGCCACTGGGCCATTCGGCCTGGCTGAAAATTGACCAGCAGCGTATCAACCTGTTCGCCGAAGCGACCGGGGACTTCCAGTTCATTCACGTCGACCCGCAGAAGGCCGCTCAAACGCCTTTCGGCGGCACCATCGCCCATGGCTTCCTCACCTTGTCCCTGATACCCACACTGATCGAGGACATCCTGGTGCTGCCGCAGGGCCTGAAGATGGTGGTGAACTACGGGCTGGACAGCGTGCGCTTCATGCAGCCGGTAAAGGTAGGCAGCCAGGTGCGGTTGAAGGTGGACCTGGCCGGGGTGACGGAGAAGAAACCGGGGCAGTGGTTGCTCAAGGCAATTGCCACCCTGGAAATAGAGGGTGAAGAAAAGCCTGCCTATATCGCGGAGTCGCTTTCGCTGTGTTTCGTCTAGGCACCACGGGGGCTATCCCAGGCTTCTCTACAAACCCTCTGCACTCGCGTAAACTGCCTGCCTTTGTGCAGCCCAGGCTGCCCCTGTCGATTTAGCAAAGGTGCCCGCCATGCCCTGGCTGCAAGTACGCCTGGCCATCAGCCCGGAACAAGCCGAAACCTACGAAGATGCGCTGCTGGAAGTGGGCGCAGTTTCGGTGACCTTCATGGACGCCGAAGATCAGCCGATCTTCGAGCCAGACCTCAACACCACGCCACTGTGGTCGCATACTCACCTGCTGGCCCTGTTCGAAGCCGATACCCAGCCCGAGCAGGTGTTCGCCCACCTGCGCCTGCTGACCGACGACGAGCTGCCGCAACACCAGGCCGAGGTGATCGAGGACCAGGACTGGGAGCGCAGCTGGATGGACAATTTCCAGCCGATGCGCTTCGGCCGTCGCCTGTGGATCGTGCCCAGCTGGCACGACGCCCCGGAAAAAAACGCCGTCAACCTGCTGCTCGACCCGGGCCTGGCGTTCGGCACTGGCACCCACCCCACCACCGCGCTGTGCCTGGAATGGCTGGATGGCCAGGAACTGCAGGGCACCCAGGTACTGGACTTCGGCTGCGGCTCGGGCATCCTGGCCATTGCAGCCCTGCTGCTGGGGGCCCGTGAAGCCGTGGGTACCGACATCGACGTGCAGGCCATCGAGGCCTCGCGGGACAACGCCCAGCGCAACGGCATCGCCGATGACAAGCTGGCACTCTACCTGCCTGAGCACATGCCGGCCATGCAGGCCGACGTGCTGGTCGCCAACATCCTGGCCGGGCCGCTGGTCTCGCTCGCACCGCAGTTGTCCGGGCTGGTTCGCCCAGGCGGTCTGCTGGCATTATCGGGCATCCTCGCCGAACAGGGCGAAGAAGTGGCCGCCGCCTATGCTGCCGATTTCGAGCTCGACCCCATCGTCGTTCGCGACGGCTGGGTGCGTATCAGTGGTCGCCGCCGCCCAGCGCGCCCATAACCGTCCCCTGCACAGCCTCCGGATTGCCGCATGACCGACAGTTTCGTCACCCAGTGCCCGCATTGCCAGACCAGCTTTCGCGTCACTCACCACCAGTTGAGCGTGGCCCGTGGCGTGGTGCGCTGCGGCCAATGCCTGCAGGTGTTCAACGCCGCCAAGCAACTGCTGGAGCAAAACCGCGCCCAGGCAGGCAGCACACCGGTGGCACCCGCAGCCGACAGCGAGGGTGCAGCAGCGCCCGCCAGCCAACCGGTGGTGGCTGCCGCGCCCGTAGAGCCCGTCGCGGGCGAGCCGGCCGATACGCCAGAAGCCGCCCTGGCCCGCACCACCCAGGCCCTGGACGAACTCGACCTGGACATGGAACTGGAGCGCCTGGAGCGCCGCGGGCAGTCACCGCAATCGCGCCCGGCCAATGCTGACGGCGGTTTGCAGGCACGGCGCGACGAGCCCCATGCACAAGACCCTGCAGACGATCTGTTTGGTACCGCCACCGACGAGCCGCTGGAGCCGCAACAGGCCGCAGCCGCCCCGCTGCTAAGCGAACCACCGCCCCCAGGCCTGGTGCCCGGTGAGCGTACCGAACCCACCTTTACAGGCAGCCTGGACCTCGACGCCGACGATGAGCCCACCCTGCAGCGCGGGGTCGTGATCGAGGATGAACCGCACCGCGACCCGCCCATGCGCACTGACCCTGACGATGTTCCCATCCAGGGCCTGAGCGCCCTGGATGACGAACCGCCGGCACTGCACATTTCCGCCCGCGACGACGATGACGCTACCCCACACACCGTGGCAGGCGAGCGCCTGGAGCCCGGCCTGTCCGGCAAGCCCGAGCGCCCACGGCGCAAGGAGCCGTTGGTGGACGTGGTGGACGACCCGCTGCAGCTGGGCTGGGAAAAGCCCGCCCCCAACTGGGGCAAGCGTATTCTGTGGACAATACTGACGCTGCTGGCCGCAGGCCTGCTGGCTTTGCAGTACGTGTGGTTCCACTTCGACGAGTTGGCCCGCCAGGACCAGTATCGCCCCCTGTTCGAGAACATCTGCCCTGCCGTAGGCTGCCAGGTGCCGTCACGGGTCGATATCGCGCGCATCAAAAGCAGCAACCTGGTGGTGCGCAGCCACCCGGACTTCAAGGGCGCCCTGATCGTGGATGCAATCATCTACAACCGCGCCCCCTTCGCCCAGCCGTTCCCGCTGCTGGAACTGCGCTTCGCCGACCTCAATGGCCAGTTGATTGCCAGCCGGCGCTTCAAGCCCAGTGAATACCTGTCTGGCGAACTGGCGGGCCGCGGCGAAATGCCCAGCCAAACCCCCATCCACATCGCCCTGGACATCCTCGACCCAGGCCCGAAAGCCGTCAACTACAGCCTCAGCTTCCGTTCCCCGGAATAAGCGGCAAGCTGCAAGCTTCAAGCCACAAGACGAGCGAGGCCTAAACCGCGGCCGCCTTCTCTTGCCGCTTGAAGCTTGCAACTTGCAGCTCGAGGCCGGAAGCCGACAACTGCTCAGATTTTATCCAAATCCATCTTTATCCAGTCATCGAGAGCGGGTATCATGCCAACCCTTTTTCGAACTCCAAGATTCGGCCCCACAACAGGGATCACCTATGTCGGCGGTACGCATCGGCCCATACACACTGCGCAACAACCTGATCCTCGCGCCCATGGCCGGGGTCACGGACCAGCCTTTCCGAACACTTTGCCAGCGTATGGGCGCAGGCATGGTGGTGTCAGAAATGGTGTCCAGCGACATGTCCTTGTGGAACAGCCGCAAGTCGAGCCTGCGCCGCATCCATGAAGGCGATCCCGAGCCCCGTTCGGTGCAGATCGCCGGGGGTGATGCGCAGATGATGGCCGCAGCTGCCCAGGCCAACGTGGCGGCGGGTGCGCAGATCATCGATATCAACATGGGCTGCCCGGCGAAAAAAGTCTGCAACAAAGCTGCAGGCTCTGCTTTATTGAGAGATGAGGCACTGGTCAGCGACATTCTGCACGCGGTAGTCGCCGCGGTGGATGTTCCGGTGACCCTGAAGATCCGCACCGGTTGGGACCGGGCGAACAAGAACGGCCTGAACGTGGCAAGAATTGCCGAACAGGCTGGCATCCAGGCGCTTGCGGTGCATGGCCGCACACGCGCCGACCTGTACACCGGTGAAGCCGAATACGACACCATCGCAGCCATCAAGCAGGCGGTATCGATCCCGGTCTTCGCCAACGGCGATATCACTTCGCCAGAAAAGGCCCGGGCAGTGCTGGACGCCACGGGGGTTGACGGCTTGCTGATTGGCCGGGCTGCCCAGGGGCGGCCCTGGATCTTCCGTGAGGTCGAGCATTACCTGCGCACTGGGCAACACCTGCCAGCGCCGCAACTGGACGAAGTGGAACGCATCCTGCTGGAGCACCTGGCTGCGCTGCATGCCTTCTATGGCGATGTGATGGGCGTGCGTATCGCCCGCAAGCACGTAGGCTGGTACCTGGCAACACGACCCGGCGGCAAGGAGTTTCGCTCCCGGTTCAACGCTTTGGAAGACACACAAGCGCAGTGCGCCAACGTTCGCGCGTATTTCAGCGAACGTCGACAGAGCCTTGAGACAGAGGACGGACAAGGGGTGGCCGCATGACGATGATGACCGAGACTTTTGTGAGTGGAACAACGCCCGTGAGCGACAACGCCAACCTGAAACAGCACCTGAACACGCCGAGCGAAGAGGGCCAGACCCTTCGCGACAGCGTCGAGAAGGCGCTGCACAACTACTTCGCCCACCTGGAAGGCGCGACCGTCACAGACGTGTACAACCTGGTGCTCTCCGAAGTCGAGGCGCCCCTGCTCGAAAGTGTCATGAGCTACGTCAAGGGCAACCAGACCAAAGCCAGCGAGATGCTCGGGCTCAACCGAGGCACCCTGCGCAAGAAGCTCAAGCAGTACGACTTGCTGTAAGCCAGAATCCCAATCAGAAAAGGCGGCTCTTCACAGAGACGCCTTTTTTGCTGACTCCACCGCGTTATTTGGAACCCGAAATGACCGACCAGACTACCCGCCTGCCAGTCCGCCGCGCCCTGATCAGCGTCTCCGACAAGACCGGTATCCTCGAATTCGCCCGTGAGCTGCAACAGCTCGGTGTCGAGATCCTGTCCACCGGCGGCACCTACAAGCTGCTCAAGGACAACGGTGTCAACGCGGTGGAAGTGGCTGACTACACCGGCTTCGCCGAAATGATGGATGGCCGGGTGAAAACCCTGCACCCGAAAATTCACGGTGGCATCCTGGGCCGTCGCGGCACCGATGACGCCATCATGAACGAGCACGGGATCAAGCCGATCGACCTGGTCGCCGTCAACCTCTACCCGTTCGAAGCCACCATCGCCAAGCCTGGCTGTGACCTGCCGACCGCCATCGAGAACATCGACATCGGCGGCCCGACCATGGTCCGTTCGGCAGCCAAGAACCACAAGGACGTTGCCATCGTGGTCAATGCCGGCGACTACGCCAGCGTTCTCGACAGCCTAAAGGCGGGTGGCCTGACCTACGCCCAGCGCTTCGACCTGATGCTCAAGGCCTTCGAGCACACTGCCGCCTACGACGGCATGATCGCCAACTACATGGGCACCATCGACCAGGCCAAGGACACCCTGAGCACCGAAGCGCGCAGCGAATTCCCGCGCACCTTCAACAGCCAGTTCGTCAAGGCCCAGGAAATGCGCTACGGCGAGAACCCGCACCAGAGCGCGGCGTTCTACGTAGAAGCCAACAAAGGCGAAGCCAGCATCTCCACCGCCGTGCAGCTGCAGGGCAAGGAACTGTCGTTCAACAACGTGGCCGACACCGACGCTGCGCTGGAATGCGTGAAGAGCTTCGTCAAACCGGCCTGCGTCATCGTCAAGCACGCCAACCCGTGCGGCGTGGCCGTGGTGCCTGAAGACGAAGGCGGCATCCGCCAGGCGTACGAGCTGGCCTACGCCACCGACACCGAGTCGGCGTTCGGCGGCATCATCGCCTTCAACCGCGAGCTGGATGGCGAAACCGCCAAGGCCATCGTCGAGCGCCAGTTCGTCGAAGTGATCATCGCACCGAAAATCTCCCAGGCTGCCCGCGACGTGGTGGCGGCCAAGCAGAACGTTCGCCTGCTGGAATGCGGCGAGTGGCCAGCCGAGCGTGCTGCCGGCTGGGACTTCAAGCGTGTCAACGGCGGCCTGCTAGTACAAAGCCGCGATATCGGCATGATCGGCGCCGATGACCTCAAGATTGTCACCAAGCGCGCACCGACCGAACAGGAAATCCACGACCTGGTGTTTGCCTGGAAAGTGGCCAAGTTCGTCAAGTCCAACGCCATTGTGTACGCCAAGCAGCGCCAGACCATCGGCGTGGGTGCCGGCCAGATGAGCCGCGTCAACTCCGCGCGCATTGCTGCCATCAAGGCCGAGCATGCTGGCCTGCAGGTGCAAGGCGCGGTCATGGCATCGGACGCGTTCTTCCCGTTCCGTGATGGCATCGACAATGCCGCTAAAGTGGGTATCAGCGCCGTGATCCAGCCAGGTGGCTCGATGCGTGATGCCGAGGTGATTGCTGCCGCTGATGAAGCCGGCATTGCCATGGTGTTCACCGGAATGCGCCACTTCCGCCACTGATTTACGGCAATCGGCCGCACTGAAGCAGGCATCTGCTGCGTTGGGGCCGGTTCCGCTGATGCTCATTGCCAGAAGGCAACTCCGCTCATCGGAACCGGCCCCGCTTTGCATCTACCTGCTTCATTGCGACCTCGTACAGCGAGAGGCAAAGCCACTCGTTCGACAGATTTCGAGGTTTTGACATGAAAGTTTTGATCATTGGCAGCGGCGGCCGTGAGCACGCCCTGGCCTGGAAAGTCGCCCAGGACCCACGCGTCGAGAAGGTCTTCGTTGCCCCGGGTAACGCTGGCACCGCCATTGAAGCCAAGTGCGAAAACGTTGCCATCGACGTGTGCGCTCTTGAGCAACTGGCCGACTTCGCAGAAAAGAATGTCGACCTGACCATCGTCGGCCCCGAAGCCCCTCTGGTGATCGGCGTGGTGGACCTGTTCCGCAGCCGCGGTCTGGACTGCTTTGGCCCAACCAAGGGCGCGGCCCAGCTGGAAGGCTCCAAGGCATTCACCAAGGACTTCCTGGCGCGTCACAAGATCCCGACCGCCGACTACCAGAACTTCACCGAGATCGAGCCGGCCCTGGCCTATCTGCAGGAAAAAGGCGCACCGATCGTGATCAAGGCCGACGGCCTGGCAGCGGGCAAAGGCGTGATCGTCGCCATGACCCTGCAGGAAGCCGAAGAGGCCGTGCGTGACATGCTCGCAGGCAATGCCTTCGGCGAAGCCGGTTCGCGCGTGGTGATCGAAGAGTTCCTCGACGGTGAGGAAGCCAGCTTCATCGTGATGGTCGACGGCCACAACGTGCTGCCCATGGCCACCAGCCAGGACCACAAACGTGTCGGCGACCAGGACACCGGCCCGAACACCGGCGGCATGGGTGCCTACTCCCCTGCCCCTGTGGTGACCGCCGACGTGCACCAGCGCGTGATGGACCAGGTCATCTGGCCGACCGTGCGCGGCATGGCCGAAGAAGGCAACGTGTATACCGGTTTCCTGTATGCCGGTCTGATGATCGACAAAGCGGGCAACCCCAAGGTCATCGAGTTCAACTGCCGCTTCGGCGACCCAGAAACCCAACCCGTCATGCTGCGCCTGGAATCGAGCCTGGTGTTGCTGATCGAAGCCGCCTTCGCCAAGGCGCTGGACAAGGTCGAGGCCCAGTGGGACCCACGCCCGAGCCTGGGCGTGGTGCTGGCTGCCGGGGGTTACCCGGGCGACTACGCCAAAGGCGCGGCCATCAGCGGCCTGGACGCAGCGGCCAAGCTGCAAGGCAAGGTGTTCCATGCAGGCACCACACTCAAGGATGGCCAGGTGGTCACTGCCGGTGGTCGCGTGCTGTGCGCCACCGCCATGGGTGACACGGTGCAGGCCGCCCAGCAGCAGGCCTACCGCCTGGCTGAGCAGGTGAAGTGGGACGGCAGCTTCTACCGTACCGACATCGGTTACCGGGCCATTGCCCGCGAGCGTGGCGAGCAGCACTAAGCCGCATCGCTGCGTCGTTGTGCCCGGGCAGTGCGAGGCCCGGGCGCACGGCAGCCGCCCCGTCGGCAGGGCCCAGCCAGGCCTTGCCATCGGCTTGGCGCGCCGCGCATAGTTATCACCCCGCACATCGGCTAAGAAGGGATTTCGTAGTGCGCCGGCTCCGGATTGCCTCAGCGTTGTTCATCAGTTTGCTGTCCCTGCTGTGCGTGCTACCGGCCATGGCGGAGCATGATGGCGGGTGGGCGCTGCTGCTCGACGAACATGCCAACCTGCAACTGAGCGACGTGCGCTCCGAACGCTATCGCAACCAGTTCAGCCCCCTTGAGCTCGACGAACTGGATGCGGCCCCCGCCGACCAGGCGCTGTGGTTGCACTACCGCCTGGAACCCGGCACTCAGGAACAGCTGCTGCGGGTATTCGCCCCGGACCTTTCCGGCCTCGACCTGTACGCCCTGCAGGGCGACAAGCTGTTGCGCCAGCTGCATCACGGCCGCCACGCGGGTACGGCACAACCCACCCTGCGGGGCAGCGATCACGTGCTGCCCCTGCCCAACAGCACGCAACCCCTGGACATCTACCTGCGGCTGGTGTCGGAACACCAGCTGCGCCCTGCCATCAGCCTGGAACCCGCCGCCGAGGCGGCTGCCAGCCAGCACCAGCCGCTGCTGTTCGGCATGCTGTTTGGTGGGCTGGTGATGCTGATCCTGCACAACCTCATCCGCTTCATCTACAGCCGCTCGAGCACCACGCTGGTGCTAGCGCTCTACCACAGCCTGATGCTGCTCAGCGGTTTGATCCTGCTCAACCTCAGCGGCCCCTGGTGGCACGTGTGGCACAGTGCACAAACCCCTGCGGCCTACCTCACGCTGGTGCTGGCGGGCCTGGCGGGGTTGTATTTCACTCAGCGGTTCTTCTACCCCTTCCATTCGGCGCGCCTGAACAAGCTGTTGAATGGCGAAATGCTGGTCGTGGCGCTCAGCGGCTTGATCCTGCTGTTCGTCGATACCTTGCCGCTGAACCTGATGACGTATGCCCTGATGGCTTTGGGCAGCGTCACCATGCTGCTGGTCAGCAGCTACTACTGGTACAAGGGCTATGCGCCTGCCCGGCTGTTCAGCGTCGCCATGATCGTGTTCAACGTCGGTGGCTTGGTACTGCTGCCTGCGCTGCTGGGGCTGACGCGCACCTCGACACCCTGGCTGCTGTGCATTCTGCTGGGGCTGGCCGTGGCCAGCGGGCTGCTGCTCAACCTGGCCGTCAGCGACCGCCTGCGGCGCATGAACGAAGAGCGCTTCAGTGCCAGCCGTGCCTTGGCCGCCAGCGATGCCGAAATCAATGCCAAGGCCGAATTCCTGGCCAAGATCAGCCACGAGATCCGCACCCCCATGAACGGCGTGCTGGGCATGACCGAACTGCTGCTGGGCACGCCGCTGTCGGTGAAGCAGCGCGACTACGTGCAGACCATTCACAGCGCCGGTAACGAACTGCTCACCCTGATCAACGAGATCCTCGACATCTCCAAGCTCGAATCCAGGCAGATCGAGCTGGATGATGTGCAGTTCGACCTCAACGCGCTGATCGAAGACTGCCTGAATATCTTCCGGGCCAAGGCCGAGCAGCAGAATATCGAGCTGATCAGCTTCACCCAGCCGCAGGTCCCGCGGGTGATCAGTGGCGACCCGACGCGCCTGCGCCAGGCATTGTCGAGCCTGCTGGAAAACGCACTCAAAAACACCGACCAAGGCGAGATTCTGCTGGTAGTGGCCCTGGACCAGCGCGGCGAAGTACCGCGCCTGCGCATCGCTGTGCAGGACAGCGGCGAGCCTCTGCCCGCTGCCGAGCGCGAAGCCCTGCTGCAGGCCAAGTTGCACAGCCATCATTTTCTGTCCAGCAACAAGCTGGGCGGCCACCTTGGGCTGATGATCGCCAAACAGTTGATTGGGCTGATGCAGGGTGAATTCGGCATCAAGAGCAGCACCGGCACCGGCAACACCCTGTGGCTGACCCTGCCGCTGGACCCTTCCGCCCTGGAGCAGCCCCCGGCAGACCTTGACGGCCCGCTGCGCGATGCCCGGGTGCTGGTGGTGGACGACAACGACACCTGCCGCAAGGTGCTGGTGCAGCAATGCAGCGCCTGGGGCATGAACGTAAGCGCAGTGCCTTCCGGCAAGGAGGCCCTGGCACTGCTGCGCACCAAGGCCCACTTGCGCGACTACTTCGACGCGGTGTTGCTGGACCAGAACATGCCGGGCATGACCGGCATGCAGCTGGCGGCCAAGATCAAGGAAGACCCCAGCCTGAACCACGACATTCTGGTGGTCATGCTTACCGGCATCAGCAACGCGCCCAGCAAGATCATCGCGCGCAATGCCGGGGTCAAGCGGATCCTCGCCAAGCCAGTGGCCGGCTACACGCTCAAGACGACACTGGCCGAAGAGCTAGCCCAGCGCGGCCGCGACCAGCTGTCGTCCGTCACCGCGCTGGGCAAGCCCCAGGCGCTGGAGCTTCCCGGTGATTTCCGGGTGCTGGTGGCCGAAGACAACAGCATTTCCACCAAGGTAATTCGCGGCATGCTTGGCAAGCTGAACCTGGAGCCAGACACCGCCGCCAACGGCGAAGAGGCCCTGCAGGCGATGAAAGCCAAGCGCTACGACCTGGTGCTGATGGACTGCGAAATGCCGGTGCTGGATGGTTTTTCCGCCACTCAGCTGTTGCGTGAGTGGGAAGCCGCCCATCAGCGCCCACGCACCCCGGTGGTGGCACTGACCGCGCACATTCTCGCCGAGCACAAGGAACGCGCGAAACTGGCGGGCATGGACGGGCACATGGCCAAGCCGGTGGAGCTCTCACATCTGCGCGAAGTGGTGCAGTACTGGGCCAGACAGCGGGAAGCCAAAGCCGACCCTGCACCGCCCCGCTGACCTGCGGGGGCCATACCCGGCCCCACAGGTAGGCCGGGTATCAAAAGGCGTAGTCAAGCACACGCTGCAGGCTCAGCTGCACAACGCGGTCCTGCACTTTCGGTAGAAAACTGTGCTCGAACGCCAGCAGGTTGAAACGCACCAGTTCCGCCCGCACGTGCTTGTGGCTGCGCTTGCGGTTGATGAACCCTGCGCTGAATGCCGAGCGCACATCCGTTTCGTGGTAAATCACCATATCAACGCGGTTGGCGCCGGCCGGCGCACACGGCAGCAGCTGGAAATGCTGACGCTCCAGTGCGTAGTGCTCCAGCTTCTGCAACACCGAGGGGTTGGCCACCAACTTGTGCAAGGCCATGCCCGTGGCCGTGGCGAAATGCTCACCCGCGGTTGCAGCAATGGTTTCCAGCACCTGGTCCACCTGCCTGGTGCGCTGTTGATCGGGCCAGTGCACCTGCTCGGGCGACAGCGCATCCCAGCCCATGAACTTCAGTTGGTTGCGGTAATAGGCGAACCAGTCCTGCACCAGGCCCTCCCGGTGAGCCGCTTCGGTTGCGCGCTCGGCCAGCGCCAATGCCAGTTTCACCTTGTACTTGTGCGCGGCGGGCACGCCATCCAGAAAAGACACGACACCCGCGCCAATCACGGCAGCTGCAGCTTCACTCATGGCCGGCTCCTGTCTGCGGTGCGTGAGGGTCGAATCGGTACTCGCCCTGGCCATCCTTGGTTAGCATCAAGGCGTGCAGCGCCTCGCGCTGGTGCTGGAAACGCTTGTTGTCCAGGGCCAGGGAAATGCCATTGAACGCGGCCTCGCCCTTGAGTACCTGATCGCTCAGCAACTGTGCCAGCGACAGGCCCGAGAGCGGCGTTTCGGTGTGCAGGGTAATGCTGCACAGGTCCAGCACCGGGCCTGGTTTGAGCAGCCCGAGCTCAATGACCACCTGCGAACCACCGGCCTGGTCCTGTACGCAGAATTTCTTCAGATGCGCCACCCCGTCCGCTGACTGACCTAAACCCGCAGCGAAGGCTGCCAATACGGCTTGCTGTTGAATCGAGCGCACCTTGAGCCAGGCGTCCAGGGGCTGCAGCCGCGTGCTACGGGTCGGCTGCCCCAACTGCCTCTGATCGTAAGTGCTGGCCAGCTTGATCCAGCCCAGCCGGCGAAGGGCCGCCCGGTAGGCGTCGTACCAGGCGTCATGGTCGGCAAACCGCGAGCCTGCCTCCTTGTTCGCAACCAGCTGCGCGTACAGTATCGAGTCGAAGGCGGCCTGGCGCTCAACCCCGGCCCCGGCCGGTGCATACAACAGCGCCGTGCCGCCGATCAGCATGAGCTGCTCGTCTGCTTTATCCATGGTGTTGTCTCTTCGGTAAACCCAGGAAAGGCGGCGCCGTCACAGCGCCGCCCGGCGATCAGATGTCGTACTGCAGCACGTTCTCGACGCTGCGGACGCCGAGCTTGTTTTCCACGGTTTCGCGCACTTTGTCGTAGACGAAGTTGTTCAGCGTGAGCACTGCGGTGCCTGCGTAGTAATGGGTCTTGTCCAGCTTCCACTGAATGCCCAGCACGTCATCATCCAGCTTGGGTGCCGAGGCCTGGACGCAACTGACCACCATCACTACATCGTTGTTGGCGGTTTCGATGCAGGCGGCCATGCCGACCATGCCGCGGGCCTTGTTCTGGCGTTTATGGTCGACCACCTTGGCGTCATCCTGCACGGTGGTGAGCTTGTCGAACGCCAGCTTGGCCAGGCCGCCGAGCTTGGTGCCGCCGAGGATGGCATTGCCCGCCACGCCGATGGCGCGGATGGCGACTGCACCCACGGTCACCGACAGCTCTGCCGAGGTTTCCAGCTCGAAACTGCGCTTGGGGATGGTAAAGCCCAGGTCGCGCATCACGTCGACGAATTTGTCGTACCACTCGCGCGACTGTTTTTCCGCATCGAAGGCCTTATCAGCTACCAGGGTCGCGAAGTGAAAGGCGTTCTTCACATCGTGGCGGCTTTGCGTGGACATGCCTGCGCCGCAGGCCAGCAGGTTGCCTTCGACCAGGATGGCGGAATCGTTGGTTGTGACTTGTGTTGCATCGGACATCTGCAAACTCCTTGGTGATTACCCCTGAGATCAGGGGTAACCACCTTATCCAGCACGCCGGCAACGCGGCGCGCTGAAGGGTTTCCAGAGCAGCTAGCCGGCGCCGGGGTACCAGCGCGGGGTATAGGCCCAGACCCCGCCCGAAGCCCTCGGGAATACGCAGGTGGTCGACGAGCCAACCAGTACCATGGTGCGCATATCGACCATTTCGGGCACCAGTTCGTCCAGGGTGACTACCCGCAGTGTCTGCCCCGGCCTACCGATATCACGGCCAAGGACTACAGGCGTGCGCCCTTCGCGATGGCGACGCACCACTTCCAATGCAGTGCCCAGCTGGTGAGGGCGGGCTTTGGAAATGGGGTTGTAGAACGCCAGCACCAGGTCCGCCTGGGCAGCCAGGTCGAGGCGTTTCTCGATGATCGACCACGGCTTGAGGTTGTCCGATAGCGACATCACACAGAAGTCGTGCCCCAGCGGCGCGCCAGCCTGTGCGGCGGTGGCAAGGCATGCCGAAACGCCGGGCAGCATCTGCAAGTCAACCCGGTGCCACGCAGGGTCGTCGGAGGCGTGCAGTGCTTCGAGTACAGCCGCCGCCATGGCGAACACGCCGGGGTCGCCCGACGACACCACCACCACCGAGCGGCCTTCGGCGGCCAGCCGGAAGGCATGGCGGGCACGCTGCATTTCTTCACGGTTATCGGTGCAGTGCACCACCTGGTCGTCGCGGAACGGGCCGGCCATGCGCACATAGGTCTCATACCCCAGCACATCCTCGGCCCGTGCCAGCTCGGCCTTGACTGCCGGCACCATCAGCTCGGCTGCCCCGGGGCCCAGGCCGATCACCGCCAGCCGGCCGCGTCGGCGCCCAACCCCGGCGACATCGACCGGCGCTGGCGCCACACCGATCACCAGGCCCGGCTGTTCGATCAGCCGGGCACCGGGCACGGCAGCTGCAACCATACTCGCCAGCCCTGTTGGGCTTGGCGCGAACCGCAGGGCCACGCCAAGCGCCTGTGCGGCTTGATGCAAATCGGCATCGGCCATGGCCTGCTCGTCGGCCAGCACACAGGCCAGCGAAAGCGGCGCGATGCCCGCCTGCTGCAACGTTTCAGGCAGGTTGGCCAAGCTGCCACCGGCAACGCCTGCCACCACCGAGCGCGGGTGGATGAGCAGTTCATCACGGCTGGCCGGGCGTGCCTCGCAGCCCACATGAATGGTACGGGTGGCCGCGTCACTGGCCGGTAACTGCGCCTGTATCAACCATGGCGCTTCGCCTGCTATGCGCACGGGCTCGCCAGCCAGCAGGTCGGAAACAAAGCGCTTGCCCTGCTCCAGGTCAGCCAGTGCATAGCCCGCAGGCGGGTTCAGCAGGCAGGTACCGAAGCGCAGCTCGCCGCTGGTGGTGATGGCCGGTGTGGCACCCAACTGTTCGGCGATTTCCCGGGCCATCCGGTTTACCCCGGCCAGGCCCCCGAGCAACGGCACCACGGCGCTGCCGTCTTCGGCGACGGCCAGCACCGGCGGCTCGTCGTCCTTGTCGCCAAGCGCGCCGGCAAGGCTGCGAATCACGATACCCGCAGCGCACAGGGCAATGAGGGGCGTGCCGTCTTCATACAAGCCACGCAAGGTATCGCCGAACGCGGTGTAGTACGCATCGGCGCCCTGCACGCGACCGGCCAGGCCGTGGATACGCGCCTGGGGGTAGCGCTGCTGGATGCGCTGCGCCGTGGCCAGGCTGCCCGGCCCCAGAATGACGATGGCCGGTGCCCTGTGCATGTTCACCCCTGCCATTTTTCACCCGGCACGATAATCAGCGAGAAGTACGGCGACGACTGCGGGTCGACCGCGTCCAGCGGCACGATCTTCTGGTTGGCCATGGTCGCCCGTTCCACGTACAGCGCACGGCGGTCCAGGCCAAGCTCGGCGAGTACCTGACGCACCTTGGGGAAGTTGCGGCCAAGCTTCATGATCACCGCCGCGTCGGCGTCGGCCAGGCGGCGCTTGAGCTCTTCTGCCGGCAACACGCCAGAGAGCACAGACAAACTCTGGTTGCGATACACCAGCGGCGCGCCCAGCACCGACGCGCCACCGAGCATGGAGCACACGCCCGGGACCACCTCGGCTTCATAGCGCTGGGCCAGGCGATCATGCAGGTACATGTAGGAGCCGTAGAAGAACGGGTCGCCCTCGCAGATGACCGCCACGTCGCGCCCGGCATCCAGGTGCTCGGCAACCTGCACGCTGGCTTCGTCGTAGAAGTCGCTGATCACCTGCTCGTAGGACAGGGGGGCAGGCAGCACCTCGGTCGTCACCGGGTAAACCAGTGGCAGCAGCGTCTGCTCGGCCTGCAGGTGCGCTTCGATGATGCCGAAGGCGTTGCCGCGCTTGCCCTTGGCCACGAAATAACCCACCACTGGGGACTCACGCAGCAAACGCAGAGCCTTGAGGGTGATCAGCTCGGGGTCGCCAGGGCCTACACCCAGGCCGATCAGCCTTCCACGCGGGGCCATCATTCCACCTCCGTGGCCAGGGCGTTGACGGCAGCTGCGGCCATCGCACTGCCCCCCAGGCGGCCTTGCATGATCACGAACGGAACGCCGCGGCTGTCGGCGGCGAGCATTGCCTTGGATTCAGCGGCGCCCACGAAGCCTACCGGGAAACCCAGGATCAGCGCCGGGCGCGGGGCGCCGGCGTCGAGCATTTCCAGCAAATAGAACAGCGCAGTGGGGGCATTGCCAATCACCACCACGCTGCCTTCCAAGTGCGGCCGCCACAGTTCCAGGGCGACGGCTGAACGGGTATTGCCGGCTTCCTTGGCCAGCGCTGGAACGCTGGGGTCGCGCAGGGTGCAGATGACCGGGTTGTTGGCTGGCAGGCGCGCCCGGGTAATGCCTTCAGCCACCATGTGCGCATCGCAGAGGATCGGTGCACCGCCCAGTAGCGCCTGGCGCCCCGCCTGGCCTGCGCCTTCAGAAAATTGCAGGCCGTCGATGGCGTCGACCATGCCGCAGGCATGGATCACCCGTACAGCGAGCTTTTCGAGGTCTGCGGGGATCCGCTCCAGCCGTGCTTCCTCACGGATGATCCGGAAGGAATTGCGATAGATCTCCTGACCATCGCGGATGTAGTCAATCATCAAGGTGCTCCGTCGGCAGGGCGAGCATGGCGCCTGCTTCATTCAAGGTAATGTCGGTGGCGCGCAAGGCGCCAAACCCCGGTTGACGGGGGGTGCGCAGATACAGGTCGTAGCGGCCAGGGGCACGCGCCAGCAAGGTGACCGGGGCAACGTGGGCCACCGCGCAGGAACGCTCGCAGCCACTGAGGTGCACGCTGCCCGGGGCGCCCGGGCCCAGCAAGGCAGCCAGGGCCACGGCATCGGCCTTGGTTTCGGCCTTGGCTTTGGCGCAGCCGCTGGCGCCGGTACAGGCACTGATGCGCGCCAGCGGTTGCTGGCCGTCGCACATCAGGCCGGCCGCTGCCAGAGTGGCCCGGGCCTGCTCGTGGCCGTTGGCGTCGAGGTTGGTCAGCACCAGGCTTTGCCAGGGGCTCATGCGCAGGCTGCCATCACCCTGCTGGCGCGCCACCTGGGCCGCTGCACGCAGCATGGCCGTCGTCAGGCGGCCCTGGGGCGGGGCTACACCCAATGCCAGCCCGTGCGCCTGGGGCAGCAGCCCCAGCCACGACACTTGGCAGGGCTGGCGGTGCCAGCCGAGCACGGCAGCATCGCGGCGGATGGGCAGGCCAAGCCCGTCGACGAACGCCGCAGGTGGACACTCGCCCAGCAGGTGGCGCATGCGCGTCTGCGCCGGCGTTGCCAGGTCCAGAAAGCGCTCCAGCACCCCACGCACCAATGCCAGGCCATGCGCCACCGGCACCGCGCCAAGCACCTGGCCATCAGCCGGGCAGCTCGCCAGGCCGAACGCCAGCCAGGTTTGCCCCTCCACGTGCAGGGCAGACAGCCACAGGTCATGGGGGTGTTCCAGCATGGCCAGGCGCTCACCCGCGTCCAGTTGCACGGCAAATTTGGCCGATAACTGGTGATAACGCGGGGTACCTTCGAGCAGGTCGAGGATCTGCCCGGCCAGCGGCCTGGCATCAAGCAGCATGGCCGGGTCATGGCCGGCCAAGGGGCTGAGCATCAGGTTGCGCACATCGTCACCGGCTGCCTCGCGCGGGCCCAGGCCCGCAGCGAGCAGGGCCTGCACCAGGCCCTGGTGATCGCTGCCTACACCACGGATCTGCAGGTTGCCCCGGTTGGTGGCCTCGATCACCCCGCCCGCAAAGCGTTCAGCCGCAGCGGCCACGGCTTCGGCCTGGTCGGCCAGCAGCAGCCCGCCTGGCAGTTTGACGCGGCAGATGCCGCCATCCAGCGCACTGACGATGCGCCACAGCCCAGGGCAGGCCGAGGGGCGGGGCGAAGGGTGTGGGGTTCGAGCCTGCATCAAAGGGGTGTCCGGCAATCCGTGAAACTGCGCTTGAGTGTAGAAGGCGCGGTATTATGCCTGCTTTGTCTGCCGGCATGAAAAGCCGGTGGTCGAGCACCCTTGGCACTGGGTTGGAAAACCCCGCCCCCTTCGCGGGTAAAACCGCGCTCACAGGGGCGAGCAGCAGCCTCAACAATGGCGGAATGAAACACATGGCACCCTGGCTGACAGTAGTAGGCATCGGCGAAGACGGCTTCACTGGCCTTGGCAAGCAGGCCCGGCGCGCCCTGCTGGGCGCCGCGCGCATCTTCGGCAGCCCCCGCCAGCTGGCCCTGCTGCCCCGCTGTGTGGCAGGCGAGCGGCTGGGCTGGCCAAGCCCGTTCTCGCTGGCGCCGGTGCTGGCCCTGCGTGGCGAGCAGGTCTGTGTGCTGGCCAGTGGTGACCCGATGTTCTACGGCGTGGGGGCCAGCCTGGCACGCCAGGTGCAGCCGGGCGAAATGCACGTGCTGTCGATGCCCTCCTCCTGCGCCCTGGCCGCCGCCCGCCTGGGTTGGCCGCTGCAGGAGGTGCAGGTGGTGTCGCTGGTGGCAAGGCCGCTGGCTGCGCTCAATGCCCATCTGCACAGCGGCAACCGGCTGTTGGTCTTGAGCAACGACGGCGACAGCCCGGCCGCCATCGCCGCACTGCTGTGCGAGCGGGGTTTCGGCCCCAGCCGGCTGCGGGTGTTCGAACACCTGGGCGGCGACGCCGAGCGCAGGCTGGAAGGCAGCGCCCAAGGCTGGCCTCACCCGGCGACGGCCGCGTTGAACCTGGTGGCTGTCGAGTGCATCGCCAGCCCCGCTACCCCGCAGCTACACCGCCTGGCCGGGCTGCCCGATGCCGCCTACCGCCACGACGGGCAACTGACCAAGCGCGACGTGCGGGCCATCACCCTCGCCCGCCTGGCACCGCAACCCGGCGAGTTGCTGTGGGACGTGGGCGCAGGTTGCGGCTCGATCGGCATCGAATGGATGCGCGCGCACCCGGCCTGCCGGGCCCTGGCCATCGAGGCTGACGAAGGCCGCCAGGGCCTGATCGAGCACAACCGCGATGCGTTGGGTGTGCCAGGCCTGCAACTGGTGCGCGGCAAGGCGCCAGCAGCGTTGCAAGGGCTGGAGCAACCTGATGCCATCTTCATTGGCGGCGGCGTCACCCGTGAAGGGATGCTGGCCCAGTGCTGGGCAAGCCTGCGCCCTGGGGGGCGGCTGGTGGCCAATGCGGTGACGTTGCAAAGCGAGCTGGCCCTTGCGCATTTTCGCGAACAGCACGGTGGCGAGCTGACCCGCATCCATGTGGCCCACGCGCAGCCGCTGGGGGCATTCGACACGTGGCGCCAGGCGCTGCCCATCACCCTGCTCGAAGCGGTAAAACCCGTTGATGCGTGAAGAGACCCGCGAGCAGCCCGCGCCCCTGCGCAGCGGCCTCACCACCGGCAGCTGCGCCACCGCCACCAGCCTGGCGGCCGCGCGTCTGCTGCTGACCGGGGTGGCCAGCGATGCGGTCAGCATCACCCTGCCCAAGGGCAAGGTGGTGCAGATGCGCCTGGAGTTCTGCCGCCTTGCCGACGGCAGCGCGGAGGCCGGCACGCTCAAAGACGCAGGCGACGACCCAGACGTGACCCACGGCGCCCTGCTCTACAGCCAGGTACGGTTGCTGACCGAGCCGGGCACACGCTTCGTTGCCGGTACCGGTGTAGGCACCGTCACCCGCCCAGGCCTGGTGCTGGCGGTGGGCGAGCCGGCCATCAACCCTGTGCCCCGGCGCATGATCACCGAGCACCTGCACGCTCTAGGTGCCGAATGCGGCTATGCGGGCGGTTTCGAGGTGACGGTGAACGTGCAGGGGGGCGAGCAGTTGGCCCTGAAAACCATGAACCCGCGCCTGGGCATTCTGGGTGGCCTGTCCATCCTGGGCACCAGCGGCATCGTGCGCCCCTTCTCGTGCGCAGCGTACATCGCCTCCATTCACCAAGGTATCGATGTGGCCCACACCAACGGCTATACCCATATTGCTGCGTGCACCGGCAACGCCAGCGAGGACACCATGCGCCGGGTGTACGGGCTGCCGGAAATCGCCCTGATCGAGATGGGCGACTTCGTTGGCGCGGTGCTCAAGCACCTGCGCAAGGTACCGGTGCCACGCCTGACCCTGTGCGGGGGGTTCGGCAAGATCAGCAAGCTGGCCGCCGGGCACATGGACTTGCACAGCCGCCATTCCAGCATCGACCTGCCGCAGCTGGCCGGCTGGGCAGCGGCAGTGGGCGCCAACTCTGCGCTGCAGGCCGCCATCATCGCCGCCAACACCAGCCAGCAGGCGCTGGCAATGGCCCATGGGGCAGGCGTGCCACTGGGCGATGCGGTATGCGCCCACGCGCTGGCTTTTGCCCGCAGCGTGGTACCGGCCCAGGTCCAGGTAGAGGTGGTTGCCATTGATCGCCAGGGCGGCATCGTCGGCCGGGCAGGTGCCCAATGAGCCAGCGCATCCTGTTGCTCGGCGGCATCACCGAGGCCCTGGCCATCGCCCGGCTGCTGGGGCCGCAGCACATCTACAGCCTGGCCGGCATCGGCCGTGTGCCGGACGACCTGCACTGCCAAGTGCGGGTGGGTGGGTTTGGCGGTGCATCGGGACTGGCCAGCTACCTACGTGAAGCCGGTATTACACTGCTGGTCGATGCCACCCACCCGTACGCGGCGCAGATCAGCGCCAATGCTGCCAGCGCGGCACGCATGGCCGGTGTCCCCTGCTGGGCCCTGCGCCGCCCGGCCTGGCAGGCGCAGGCGGGGGACGACTGGCGCGAAGTGGACGGCTGGGCAGCGTTGATCAACCAGCTGGCGCCGTTCAGCCGCCCCCTGTTCACATTGGGCCGTGAGCCCCTGCGCCACCTGCACGAGATTCCACCGACGCAGTTCTGGACCTTGCGCGCCCTGCAGGCCTGCCCGGGCAACGCACGCTGCGAAGTGATAGGTGCGCGTGGGCCGTTTCAGCTGGAGGATGAGCGGGCGTTGTTCACCAGCCGGGGTATCGACGTGCTGGTCAGCAAGAACAGCGGCAGCCTGGCCACGGAGCCCAAGCTGGAGGTAGCGCGGGCGCTGGGTGTGCCGGTGTTGATCCTGAAGCGGCCAGTGCTGGCCGAGGTGGAGCGGGTGTTTTATAGCGGGGCGGAGCTAGCGGCGGCGATGGGACTGGACTGACTGCGGGCCCCTGGGCTGCGGCGCAGCCCATCGCGAGCTGCGCTCGCTCCTACAATGGTGGGCGATGTTTCTGACGGTTTGGACATGGCCGGATTGGCACTGCTGCCGTAAACTCGGGCACCCCCTCTGGAAGGCGCTAACCATATGGAAATGCAATGGTGGATCTGGCTGGTGTTCGGCATCGCGCTGATATTGCTCGAGCTGGTCCTGCCAACGTTCTTCATCCTCTGGTTCGGCATCGGCGCCGTGCTGGTGTCGCTGATCGCACTGGCATTCCCCGACCTTCAACTGGACATGCAGGGGCTGCTGTGGGTCGTACTGTCCTCGGCCACCACTGCACTCTGGTTCAAGGTGTTCCGGCGCAAGCAACCGGACGTGCGCTGGACAGCCGCCAGCGTGATAGGTGAAGTCGGGCTGCTCACAGCCGCCGTGTCCGAGTTCCACAAGGGCCGGGTGCGCTTCCAGAAGCCCATCCTGGGCAACGAGGAATGGGTCTGCATCGCCGACAGCGACATCCCCGCCGGCGAACGGGTACGCCTTACCGCCATCGAGGGCAACATCGCCCGGGTCATCCGGGCCTGAATCCGTAAAAAAGGAATTTGTCACCATGACCAGTCTCATCGTCGTCGGCGCCATCGCCCTGTTCGTACTCATCACCGTGTTCAAGGGGGTACGTATCGTGCCTCAGGGTGAAGAATGGGTGGTCGAGCGGCTGGGCCGCTACCACACCACCCTCAAGCCCGGCCTGAATGTCGTCATCCCGTACATGGACGTGGTTGCCTACCGCCTGCCCACCAAGGACATCATCCTCGATGTGCAAGAGCAGGAAATCATCACCCGTGACAACGCCGTGATCGTTGCCAACGCGCTGTGCTTCGCCAAGGTCGTCGACCCGCAAAAGGCGTCCTATGGGGTGCAGAACTACGCGTTTGCCGTCACCAGCCTGACCATGACTTCGCTGCGGGCCATCGTCGGCGCCATGGACCTGGACGAAGCGCTGTCCAGCCGTGAGCAGATCAAGGCGCGCCTGCGCGAAGCCATGTCGGAGCAGACCGAAGACTGGGGCGTGACCGTTCGTTCGGTAGAAATCCAGGACATCAAACCTTCCGAGAACATGCAGCTGGCCATGGAGCGCCAGGCGGCTGCCGAGCGTGAGCGCAAGGCCGACGTCACCCGCGCCGAAGGCGCCAAGCAGGCGGCGGTTCTGGAAGCAGAAGCGCGCCTGCAGGCCGCCAGGCTGGACGCCGAAGCGCAAATCAGCCTGGCCGACGCGTCTGCCCGGTCCATCTCGATGGTGAAGGACGCGGTGGGCAACGAGACCGTACCGGCCATGTACCTGCTGGGCGAGCGCTACATCGGTGCCATGGAAAACCTGGCCAGCAGCAACAATGCCAAGGTGGTGGTGCTGCCAGCAGACCTGCAGGAAACCGTGCGCGGGCTGATGGGCCGCAACAAGGTGTGAGGCGACCGGGGGCGCCAAGCCCCTGCGTCACGTCACCGCACCCCGGCATTTTTGCCTATACTCGCGCTTACAATAGCCACCACGATTCCTGACCGGATCTCTCCATGCCCCCACGTCGGCACATTGCCTGGATAGCCTGCCTTGCAGTGCTGTTCAACCTGCTGGCCATGCCGCTGTCTTCTGCTGCGCCCAAGGGCCCGGCAGAGCAGCTGCTGTGGGGGGCATTCTGTTCCAGCATGGCCAACAAGGCCAACGTCGATGTCCAGGCCCTGGCCAAGATCGACCTTGGCCCGCAAAGCGACAACAGTGCCAGCCTGATGAACTGCTGGTGCTGCTCGGGTGCAGCCCCCTTGCTTGCCCTGCCCACCCCGCCCCTGCAACTGCACAGCCCGCCAGTGCGTTTGGCCGGAACGCTGTCACCGCTAGCCCAATACACACCCACGCCACGCCAGCTCTGGCCTGCGCTAAACCCACGTGCCTCTCCGCTGGCCTGATTGCTTCACGCGTTGCGCCTGAACATCATCATCTCGGAGATTCACCATGCTCAAGCACGCCCTTGTCGCGGCCGCCCTGCTGCTGCCTGCTGCCTTCGCCAATGCTCACGAATACAGCGTGGGCGACCTGCACATCGCCCACCCCTGGTCGCTGCAGCTCCCCCCCAATGCGCCCAATGTCGCCGCGTATTTCGTGGTGCACAACAATGGCAAGGCTGACGACCGCCTGCTAAGCGCCGACAGCCCCATCAGCGACGACACGCAACTGCACGAGCACGCCATGGGCGCCAGCGGTGCCATGAAGATGCAACAGGTGCCCAGCGTGGTGGTGCCTGCAGGGCAAGACCTGGTGTTCGCGCCCAGTGCCTACCACGTGATGCTGATGAACCCCAAGGACCGCAGCCTGCTCACCGACGGAAAACGCTTCCCGCTGACCCTGCACTTCGAAAAGGCCGGTGACGTCACCGTGGATGTGGCCGTGCAGCAGCAAGCCCCTGCGGGCCAGCCTGAAGCCCACAAGCACTGATACCTGCTGACAGGCACTGGCCATGAGCCTGCCGCGCAACAGCCCACGCCGTACCACCCGCCCTGATAGCAGGCGCGTCGGTGGCGGATGGCTGAGCCTGTTCGCCATGTGGATGATCTTCATCGGCCCGCTGATATCGCAGTCGATGCCGATGGACCACTCGGCGGGCATGCCCATGAGCATGAACATGCCCATGGACATGCCGATGCCGGCTGCCCACGATCATGGTGACGGCCACCACGGCCAGGGCAGTGACGGCCAGCTGCATGTGATGTGGGAGAAGTGCGGCTATTGCAGCCTGCTCTTCAATTGCCCTGCACTGCCACAAACTCTCAGCCCGCTCAGTGTTGCGGGCATTACGCCCACCTCCCCCACCCCGGCGACCACGCACCAGGGCCATGCCCGGCAGGCTGTATTCCCCGGTGCGCGCAGCCGCGCCCCGCCATTCCCGATCAGCGTCTGAAACCCTTTCGCGTACGAGGCCACGAGGCTTCGCGCCCCCTTATGACTGATCGACTGGAATCATTATGTACGGCTGCACCCCTGTTTTTGCCCTATCCCTGCGTGGGACCATCGCCGTGCTCTGCGGCTCGCTGCTGGCCCCCGTGGCCCTGGCCGCCGACCCCGCACATGCAGGCCACCTCATCGATGCCCCCGAGCTCAGCCCCACGGTGATCACCGCCGTGGCCCCCAGTTCGCCCCTGACCGTGGTCACCAACCCCAAGGACCCGCGCCAGCCCGTGCCCGCCAGTGACGGCGCCGACTACCTCAAGACCATCCCGGGCTTCTCGGCCATACGCGCCGGCGGTACCAATGGCGACCCGGTACTGCGCGGCATGTTCGGCTCACGCCTGAACATCCTCACCAATGGCGGCCTGATGCTGGGCGCCTGCCCCAACCGCATGGACGCCCCAACGTCGTATATCTCGCCGGAAACCTATGACCGCCTGACGGTGATCAAAGGCCCGCAAAGCGTGATCTGGGGCCCAGGCGGCTCGGCAGGCACCATTTTGTTCGAACGCGAGCCGGAAAAGTTCGGCACCCTGGGCAGCCGCGTCAACGCCAGCCTTTTGACCGGTTCCAATGGCCGTTTCGACAAGGTGGTGGACGCCGCTGCCGGCAACAGCCAGGCCTATGCCCGCTTTGTGGGCAACCAGTCGCGTTCCGGTGACTACAAGGACGGCAACGGCCACCACGTGCCGTCGCGCTGGGACAAATGGAACGGCGACGTCGCCCTGGGCTGGACGCCCGACGCCGACACCCTGCTGGAACTCACCGCTGGCAAAGGTGATGGCGAGGCCCGCTATGCCGGCCGTGGCATGGACGGCTCGCAGTTCAAGCGCGAAAGCCTGGGCCTGCGTTTCGAAAAGTCCAACCTGGGTGAGGTGCTCGACAAGGTCGAAGCCCAGGTCTACTACAACTACGCCGACCACGTGATGGACAACTACAGCCTGCGCACCCCGTCAGGCAAAGGCATGATGGGCATGCCCATGGTCAGCAACGTTGACCGCCGCACCCTTGGCGCGCGTATCAAGGCCACCTGGCGCTGGGCCGACGTGCAATTGATCAGCGGCATCGACGCGCAGACCAACGAACACCGCAAGCGTGGCGGCATGGGCGTGGATGCACACCGTGGCCAGCCCTGGACCAAGGATGCCGACTTCCACAACTATGGGGCCTTCGGCGAGCTGACGTGGTACGTCAGCGGTGAAGACCGCCTGATCACCGGTGCCCGACTGGACCGGGCCTCGGCTCGCGACTTCCGCAAGGGCAGTGCCACTGAAAACGACACCCGTGCCGACACCCTGCCCAGCGGTTTCGTCCGCTATGAGCACGACCTGGCATCGCTACCGGCAACTGCCTACATCGGCCTGGGCCATGCCCAGCGGTTCCCTGACTATTGGGAGCTGTTCTCGCCAAAGAGGGCACCGGCCGGCGCTGTCAATGCCTTCGACGGCATCAAGCCTGAGAAGACTACCCAACTCGACTTCGGTATCCAGTACCGTGGCGAGCGCCTGGAAGCCTGGGCCTCAGGCTACGTGGGGCAGGTGCGCGACTACATTCTGTTCGACTACCGCACCGGCATGATGGGCATGACCACCTCCCAGGCGCAGAACATCGACGCCCGCATCATGGGCGGCGAACTGGGTGCTGCGTACCAGCTGACCGATACCTGGAAGGCCGACGCCACGCTGGCCTATGCCTGGGGCAAGAACAGCAGCGATGGCAAGGCGCTGCCGCAGATGCCACCGCTGGAAAGCCGCCTGGGCCTCACCTATACCCGCGACGCCTGGAGCGCCGGTGCCCTCTGGCGCCTGGTGGACGAGCAAAACCGCATCGCCCGCAACCAGGGCAACGTGGTGGGCAAGGACTATGGCACCAGCGCAGGCTTTGGCGTGTTCTCGCTGAACGGTGCCTACAAGGTGAGCAAGAACCTCAAGCTGAGCGCCGGGGTGGACAACCTGTTCAACAAAGCCTACGCCGAGCACCTGAACCTGGCCGGCAATGCCGGTTTCGGCTACCCGGCCAGCGACCCGCAGCCGGTCAATGAACCCGGCAGAACGCTCTGGACCAAGGTCGACTTCAGCTTCTGACAACAATAAAGGGCGCGGCAATGCTGCGCCCAACGGCTGTTCATACGGGAGGTTCCCATGAGAGGAACACGCGTTTCATTCTACAACCTGGCCTGGCGTTGGCATTTCTATGCGGGGCTGTTCGTGGCCCCATTCATGATCCTGCTGGCGATCACCGGGATCATCTACCTGTTCAAGCCGCAACTGGACCCATTGCTGTACCGCGACCTGATGGTGGTCGAAGCCGGTCATCACCGACAAGGTGCGGACGTGATGCTGGCCGAGGTTCGCAAGGCCCACCCCAAGGGGCACGTCGGCCAGTACCTGCCGCCTGCCACCCCCACACGCAGCGCACAGTTTGTTGTGCATGAAGACGGGCGCGAGCTGAACGTCTTCGTCAACCCGTACAGCGGCAAGGTGCTGGGCGAGCAGGATGCCAAGCGCAACCTGCAGGCCATTGCCCGCGCCCTGCATGGCGAACTGATGGTGGGCACCGTGGGTGACCGGCTGGTGGAGCTCGCAGCAGGCTGGGGCATCGTGCTGGTGGTGTCGGGCCTTTACTTGTGGTGGCCACGCGGGCGCAAGGGCGGTGGCGTGCTGTGGCCACGGTTGGCGGCCCGTGGGCGGTTGCTGTGGCGCGACCTGCATGCGGTCAGCGGCTTCTGGGGCTCGGCCCTGTTATTGCTGATGCTGCTCAGTGGCATGACCTGGACCGGGCTGTGGGGCAAGCAGTATGCCGAACTGTGGAACCGTTTTCCGGCAGCCATGTGGAACGACGTGCCCAAATCGGACCAGCAGGCGGGTGCGCTGAACAGCGCCCACCGCCAGACCGTACCATGGGCCATGGAGAACACGCCGATGCCGCAGTCTGGTGCCCACGCCGAGCACGCAGGCCACCACGGTATGTCGAACATGCCCGCCGCCCCCCAGGTCAGCGTGCAGCAGGTGGAGGATATCGCCACTTCGCGCCAGGTCGAGCCGGGTTACAGCATCACCCTGCCCACCACCGCCGAGGGCGTGTTCACCGTGGCCGTGTTCGCCGACGACCCACGCAACGACGCCACCCTGCATGTAGACCAGTACACCGGCAATGTGCTGGCCGACGTGCGCTGGCAGGACTACAGCCCTGTGGCACGGGCCACCGAGCTGGGCGTGATGCTGCATGAAGGCCGAATGTTTGGTGCTGTCAACCAGGTCATCATTCTGCTGATATGCCTGATGATTCTGCTGGGCTCGGTGAGCGGGTTGGTGATGTGGTGGCAACGCCGCCCTACTGGCGGGCTGGGCGTCCCCCCCTTGCGCCATGACCTGCCACGCTGGAAGGCGGCGGTAGCGGTGATGCTGGTGCTCGGCGTGTTGTTTCCGTTGGTGGGGATATCGATGATTGCCTTGTGGGTGGTCGATAGTCTGGTAATGAGGCGCAAAGCCCTGGCCAGTGTGTGATTTGTCTGGTTGGCCGTAACAGGGTCTGCGCCTGTGAAACCGAGCGCCGCGCAGGCGGCGCTCGATCTCGCAAGCGCTGCCCTCGCCACGCCGAACACTTTTCAGCACCATTCTGCGCCTCCCTGCTACCCAAAAGTCGAGTCGATCTGTCGCGCCCCGAAATGGGACGAGCGTGTTAGCCTAGCTGGCTAGCTCAGACAAGAAGACAGACCTTTACAAGGGAATGCAGCCTATGACGCAAACCGTACCCAACCCACCTGAAGAACAGCACCTGCAGCGCAACCTCACCAACCGCCACATCCAGTTGATCGCCATCGGTGGCGCCATCGGCACCGGCCTGTTCATGGGCTCGGGCAAGACCATCAGCCTGGCCGGCCCGTCGATCATCTTCGTCTACATGATCATCGGCTTCATGCTGTTCTTCGTCATGCGTGCCATGGGCGAGTTGCTGCTGTCGAACTTGAACTACAAATCGTTCATCGACTTTTCCGCCGACCTGCTCGGCCCTTGGGCCGGCTACTTCACCGGCTGGACGTACTGGTTCTGCTGGGTGGTCACTGGCATCGCCGACGTGGTCGCCATCGCTGCCTACACGCAATTCTGGTTCCCGGACCTTCCCCAGTGGATACCCGCACTGACCTGCGTGGCGGTGCTGCTGTCGCTGAACCTGGTCACGGTCAAGCTGTTCGGCGAGATGGAGTTCTGGTTCGCGCTGATCAAGATCATCGCCATCCTCGGCCTGGTCGCCACCGGCCTGTACATGGTGGTCACCGGTTTCACCTCGCCAAGCGGGCGTACTGCGCAACTGGCCAACCTGTGGAACGACGCCGGGATGTTCCCGCACGGGGTCATGGGCTTCTTCGCCGGCTTCCAGATCGCTGTGTTCGCCTTCGTCGGCATCGAGCTGGTGGGCACCACCGCCGCCGAAGCCAAGAACCCCGAGCGCACCCTGCCCCGGGCGATCAATTCCATCCCGATCCGCATCATCGTGTTCTACGTGCTTGCGCTGATCGCGATCATGGCCGTTACCCCATGGCGCGACGTGGTGCCAGGCAAGAGCCCGTTCGTTGAGCTATTCGTGCTGGCCGGCCTGCCGGCAGCAGCCAGCATCATCAATTTCGTGGTGCTGACCTCGGCAGCCTCGTCGGCGAACAGCGGCGTGTTCTCCACCAGCCGCATGCTGTTTGGCCTAGCCCAGGAAGGCGACGCCCCCAAAGCGTTTGAGAAGTTGTCGCGCCGCGCAGTGCCGGCCAACGGCCTGTACTTCTCGTGCCTCTGCCTGCTGCTGGGTGCGGTGCTGATCTACCTGGTGCCGAATGTGATCGAGGCGTTCACCCTGGTGACCACGGTGTCGGCGGTGCTGTTCATGTTCGTCTGGACGTTGATCCTGCTGTCGTACCTGAGCTACCGCAAGCACCGTGCACCGCTGCACCTGGCCTCGAAGTACAAGATGCCGGGCGGGCGCTTCATGTGCTACGTATGCCTGGCGTTCTTCGCTTTCATTCTGGTGCTGCTCAGCCTGGAAGCCGACACCCGCTCGGCGCTGGTAGTCACGCCTATCTGGTTCGTGCTGCTGGCAGTGACCTACCAGGGCGTACGCCGCAGGCGCCATCCGCGCACGGCAGTCCGTAACGGCTAACAGCCCAAGGGGCCGCAAAGCGGCCCTCGCCCTGCGAGCAGTCTTATTACCCATTAAACTGCGCACTTATTTCAGCTCGCTGTTGCTGTAGATCTTGATCTTGAT
>NZ_BBIU01000015.1 GCF_000730645.1 Pseudomonas parafulva NBRC 16636 = DSM 17004
GTAGCCTTGTGTTGATCCTGTGGGAGCGGGTTCACCCGCGAAGAGGCCAACGCGGTTCACCTTTGGAGTCACCATGCAACGCAACGTCATCCTGGTCCTGCTCGACGGCCTGAACTTCCAGGTCGCCCGCCATGCCATGGGGCACCTGCACGCCTACGTCGAGGCCGACCGTGCGGCGCTCTATCGGGTGGAGTGCGAGCTGCCGTCGCTGTCCCGGCCGCTGTACGAGTGCATCCTTACCGGGGTGCCCCCCATCGACAGTGGCATCGTGCACAACAACGTCAACCGGCTGTCCAACCAGCGCAGCGTGTTCCACTACGCCCGCGAAGCCAACCTGGGCACCGCGGCTGCGGCCTATCACTGGATGAGCGAGCTGTACAACCGCTCACCTTTCGACCCCCAACGCGACCGCCATACCCACGCACCCAAGCTGCCGATCCAGCATGGCCTGTTCTACTGGGACGACCGCTACCCCGATTCGCACCTGCTGGCCGACGGTGAATACCTGCGCCGCCGCCACGCCCCCAATTTTCTGCTGGTACACCCGATGAGCATCGACGATATCGGCCACCATCACGGCCTGGACAGCAGCCAGTACCGTAACGCAGCCCGCAGCGTCGACATTCTGCTGGCTGACTACCTGCCTGGCTGGCTCGAAGAGGGTTACCAAGTGCTGGTTACCGCCGACCATGGCATGAACAACGACCGCTCGCACAATGGGCTGCTGACCGAAGAGCGCGAGGTCCCGCTGTTCGTGTTCGGCGACGCCTTCAGCCTTGACCCGGCAGCCAAACCGCTGCAGACCGAACTGTGCGGGACCATCTGCGAGCTGCTTGGCGCCGCTCACGACAAACCTGTGTGCCGGGAGCTGCTCAAGTGAACAATGGCACCCGTAGTCGCTACCTCGCCCTGCTCTGCCTGCTGCCCTTCGCCATTGTCTTCGTTATTTTCCAGATTGCCCCGCTGGCCTGGGTGGCGATCGGCAGCCTGCAGTCGGATGCAGGCTGGGGCCTGGACAACTTCAGCAAGGTGTTTGCCTCCAAGTTCTACTTGCAGGCCCTGCAACGCAGCCTGGAAATCAGCTTCTGGTCGAGCCTGTTCGGCATTGTCATCGCCACCTTGGGCGCTTATTCACTGCGCCAGGTGGACTCAAGGCTGCGAGATTTCGTCAGCGCCTTCGCCAACATGACCAGCAACTTCTCCGGTGTGCCGCTGGCGTTCGCCTTCATCATCCTGCTGGGCTTCAATGGTGCGCTCACCTTGCTGCTGAAACAGGCCGGGCTGCTGGAGGACTTCAGCATCTATTCCAAGGGCGGATTGATTCTGGTGTACACCTACTTCCAGATCCCCCTCGGTGTACTGCTGCTGTACCCCGCCTTCGACGCACTTCGTGAAGACTGGCGCGAGTCGGCGGCGCTGCTGGGTGCCAGCCACTGGCAGTACTGGCGGCATATCGGCCTGCCGGTGCTTACCCCGGCACTGCTGGGCACCTTCGTGATCCTACTGGCCAATGCCCTGGGCGCCTACGCTACCGTCTACGCCCTGACCACCGGCAACTTCAACGTACTGCCCATCCGCATTGCCGGTTTGGTGGCCGGTGACATCAGCCTGGACCCCAACCTGGCCAGCGCCCTGGCGATGGTGCTGGTGGGGCTGATGACGGTGGTCACGGTGGTGCATCAATGGCTGTTGAAACGGAGCTACCATGCGCGCTGAAGCCAACAACGCCGGGTGGTACCACCGTGCGGTGGTCTACCTGCTGTTCCTCATCCTGCTGCTGCCCCTGGCCGGCACCCTGCTCTACTCGCTGGCCACCAGTTGGTCAGCCACGTTGCTGCCCAGCGGCCTCACCTTCAAATGGTACGTGGCGTTGTGGAGCGAACCGCGTTTCCTGGCAGCATTCGGCCAGTCGCTGCTGGTGTGCGTGGGCGCGCTGGTGCTCTCGGTGGTGGTCATCCTGCCGCTGCTGTTCGTGGTGCACTACCACTTCCCCCGGCTTGATGCGCTGATGAACATTCTTATCCTGCTGCCCTTCGCGGTACCGCCCGTGGTGTCATCCGTGGGGCTGCTGAACCTGTACGGCAGCGGGCCGATGGCCATGGTGGGCACGCCGTGGATCCTGATCGGCTGCTACTTCACCATCGCCCTGCCCTTCATGTACCGCGCCATCACCAACAACCTGCAGGCCATCAACCTGCGCGACCTGATGGACGCCGCCCAGTTGCTGGGGGCCAGTACCTGGCAGGCAGCCTTGCTGGTGGTGCTGCCCAACTTGCGCAAGGGCCTGATGGTGGCGCTGCTGCTGTCGTTCTCGTTCCTGTTTGGCGAGTTCGTGTTTGCCAACCTGCTGGTGGGCACCCGCTACGAAACCTTGCAGGTGTACCTGAACAACATGCGCAACAGCAGTGGCCATTTCAACAGCGCACTGGTGATCTCGTACTTCGCCTTCGTACTGGTACTCACCTGGGTCGCCAACCGCCTGAACAAGGACAAGACCTGACATGAGCTTCGTCAGCGTACAGAACCTGCAAAAAAGCTATGCCGGCAACCCGGTATTCAGCAACATCGACTGCCACATCGAGCGGGGTGAGTTCGTCACCCTGCTGGGCCCCTCCGGGTGCGGCAAGTCGACCCTGCTGCGCTGCATCGCCGGCCTGACGCCGGTGGACAGCGGGCAGATCCTGCTCGATGGCACCGATATCGTGCCGTTGAGCCCGCAAAAACGTGGCATCGGCATGGTGTTCCAGAGCTACGCGCTGTTCCCCAACATGACCGTGGAGCAGAACGTGGCATTTGGCCTGCGCATGCAGAAGGTCAAGCCCGATGAGCGCCTGGCGCGTGTGCGAGAGGCGCTGGAGCTGGTAGAGCTGGGCAGTTTTGCCGGGCGCTACCCGCATCAGCTCTCGGGTGGCCAGTGCCAGCGTGTGGCCCTGGCCCGCTCGCTGGTCACCCGCCCGCGGCTGTTGCTGCTGGATGAACCGCTTTCGGCCCTGGATGCGCGCATCCGCAAGCACCTGCGCGAACAGATTCGCGCCATCCAGCGCGAGCTTGGCCTGACCACCATCTTCGTCACCCACGACCAGGAAGAGGCGCTGACCATGTCCGACCGCATCTTCCTGATGAACCAGGGCCGCATCGTCCAGAGCGGCGATGCAGAAACCCTCTACACCGCGCCGGTCGACCTGTTTGCCGCAGGCTTTATCGGCAACTACAACCTGCTTGATGCCGACACTGCCAGCCGCCTGCTGCAGCGCCCGGTCGCCAGCCGTCTGGCGATCCGCCCCGAGTCCATCACGCTGGGCCTGCAAGGCGAGCTGGATGCCGAAGTGCGCAGCCATAGCCTGCTGGGCAACGTAATCCGCTATCGTGTGCAGGTGCGCGAGGTGGAACTGGTGGTCGATGTGCTGAACCGCTCACCGGCCGACCTGCACGCGGACGGCCAACGGGTGAGCGTGTCGATCGACCCGACCGCGCTAAGGGAAGTGGCTTAAGGAGATTCATACATGGCATTGGCCATTTTCGATCTGGACGAAACCCTCATCCATGGCGACTGCGCGTCGCTGTGGAGCGAGCAGATGGCCCGCCTGGGCTGGGTGGATGGCGAGGCGTTTCTGCGCCGCGACCAGCAACTGATGGAGGCCTACGGCAAGGGCCACCTGCGGATGGAGGAGTACATGGCATTCAGCCTGGAGCCCATCGCCGGGCGCACCCTGGAAGAAGTCGCGCACCTGGTGGAGCCGTGGGTCGAGGACGTGATAGAACCGATCATCTTCGGTGATGCCTGCCGCTGTATTGCCGAGCACCGCCAGCGCGGTGACCGCATATTGATCATTTCGGCCAGCGGCAACCACCTGGTGGGGCCGATTGCGGCGCGCCTGGGGGTGGACGAGTTCCTGGCGATCGAACTGGAGGCGCACAACGGGGTGTACACCGGCAGCACCCACGGTGTGCTGACCTACCGCGAAGGCAAGATCACCCGCCTGATGGCGTGGCTGGACCAGGAGCAGGAAAACCTGGAAGGGGCGAGTTTCTATTCCGATTCGCGCAATGACCTGCCCTTGCTGATGAAGGTGGACCACCCTTATGCCGTAAACCCGGACCCGGCGCTGCGCGAGCATGCCCAGGCCAACGGCTGGCCGGTCCTGGCCTGGAGCTGACCGGCCTCATCGCGAGCAGCCCCGCCCCCAAATGACCGCTCATTTGGGGGCAGCCCTAATCACTGTGGGAGCGGGTTTACCCGAGAAGGGCCTGGCCTGCTTAAACCAGGCTTGGGTCTATCACAATCACCAGCTTACCCGACACCTGGTTGCCTTCCAGCTCGGCATACGCCGACTGGGCGAACTCGACCGCGTAGGTATCCACCAGCAGCGGCGACAAGCGCCTTTCGCTGAACAGCGGCCACACTTGCTGTTGCAGGTCGCGCAGCAGCTCGGCCTTGAACCCGTCATCCCGGTTGCGCAGCGTAGACCCGGTAATCTGCGCACGCTTGCCCAGCACCTGCGCCAGGTCCACCTCGAATTTGCGCCCGCCCATGACGCCGATGATCACCCAGCGCCCATCCCGGGCCAGCAGCTTGAGGTTGAGCTCGCCGTAGCTGGCGCCCACCGGGTCGAGAATCACGTCGAACGGGCCGAAGCCTTCCAGCTCATCCAGGTTCTGGTTACGCACCACGCCGCCTGCCGCGCCCAGTGCCTGGCAATGGTTCAAGCGATCCTGCGAGCCAACGCTGACCCACACCGGGTTGCCGAATGCCTTGCACAGCTGGATGGCCGCCGAGCCCACACCACTGGCACCGGCGTGCACCAGCACCTTCTCACCGGCCTTCACGGCCCCCAGCTGGAAGATGTTCAACCAGGCGGTGGCATACACCTCCGGCAGCGCCGCCGCCTCGTGCAGGCTCAGGCCCTCGGGCACCGGCAGCACATGGCGGGCATCCACCACCACCTCTTCAGCCATGGCGCCGCTGGCCAGCAAGGCACACACCCGGTCGCCTACACGCCAGTCGGCGCCAGCGCCCACTTCGGCGACCACGCCAGCGCACTCCAGGCCCATGTAGGGGCTGGCACCCGGCGGCGGTGGGTACAAACCTTTCATTTGCAGCAGATCGGCGCGGTTCAAGCCTGCCGCAGCCACCCGAATGCGTACCTGCCCCGCGTCACAAGCCGGGCGTTCGGCTTCGACCCAGGCCACATGTCCGTCAACGCCTTGCAATGCCTTCACAGTGCCTCCATAGTTGAATCATATGACCGAGCCTGGGCCACCCCGTGCCCAGGCTTTTTGCAGTATGCGCCCGGTTTTTATTGAACCGGCGAACGGAAAAGACGGCCTACTATGCGTGATCAATTGCCCCCACGTCGAATCAGCATGAAGCATTACCTACCTAGCACCGCCCTGGCATTCATGATTGGCCTTGGCAGCCTCGCGCTCGGCGGCAATGCGGCGGCCGCCAACAAATGGGACAGCCTGCAGCCCGACCGCGACGAAATCGTCGCCAGCCTCAACGTGGTCGAGCTGCTCAAACGCCACCACTACAGCAAGCCGCCGCTGGATGACGCCCGTTCGGTCATCATCTATGACAGTTACATCAAGCTGCTGGACCCGGCACGCAGTTACTTCACGGCCGCAGACATTGCCGAGTTCGACAAGTGGAAGACCCAGTTCGACGACTTCCTGAAAAGCGGCAACCTGGAACCGGGCTTCACCATCTACAAACGTTACCTGGACCGCGTGAAGCAGCGCCTGGACTTCGCCCTGGCCGAGCTGAACAAGGGCGTGGACAAGATCGACTTCACCACCCACGAAACCTTGCTGATCGACCGCAAGGATGCCCCGTGGCTGAAAGACCAGGCCGCGCTCGACGACCTGTGGCGCAAGCGCGTCAAGGACGAAGTGCTGCGCCAGAAGATCGCCGGCAAGGACCCCAAGCAGATCCAGGAAACCCTGATCAAGCGCTACAAGAACCAGCTGGCGCGCCTGGACCAGACCCGTGCCGAGGATATCTTCCAGGCATACATCAACACCTTCGCCCAGTCCTACGACCCGCACACCAATTACCTGTCGCCGGATAACGCCGAAAACTTCGACATCAACATGAGCCTGTCGCTCGAAGGCATCGGTGCGGTGCTGCAAAGTGACAACGACCAGGTGAAGATCGTGCGCCTGGTGCCCGCAGGCCCCGCCGCCAAGACCAAGCAGGTTGCGCCGGCAGACAAGATCATCGGCGTGGCCCAGGGCAACAAGGAAATGGTCGACGTGGTCGGCTGGCGCCTGGACGAAGTGGTCAAGCTGATCCGTGGCCCCAAAGGTTCGGTGGTGCGGCTGGAAATCATCCCGGCCAGCAACGCGCCCAGCGACCAGACCAGCAAGATCGTGTCGATCACCCGTGAAGCCGTGAAGCTCGAAGAGCAGGCCGCGAAAAAATCGGTGCTCAAGCTGAAGCAGGACGGGCGCGACTACAAGCTGGGCATCATCGAGATCCCGGCGTTCTACCTGGACTTCAAGGCCTACCGTGCAGGGGACCCGGAGTACAAGAGCACCACCCGCGACGTGAAAAAGCTGCTGACCGAACTGCAGAAGGAAAAGGTCGACGGCGTGGTGATCGATTTGCGCAACAACGGTGGCGGCTCGCTGCAAGAGGCCACCGAACTGACCAGCCTGTTCATCGAGAAAGGCCCGACCGTGCTGGTACGCAACAGCGACGGGCGTGTGGATGTGCTTGAAGACGAAAACCCAGGTGCCTTCTACAAAGGCCCGCTGGCGTTGCTGGTCAACCGTTTGTCCGCCTCGGCATCGGAGATTTTCGCCGGCGCCATGCAGGACTACCACCGCGCCCTGATCATCGGCGGCCAGACCTTCGGCAAAGGCACCGTACAGACCATCCAGCCGCTCAACCATGGCGAGCTGAAACTGACCCTGGCGAAGTTCTATCGGGTCTCCGGGCAGAGCACCCAGCACCAGGGCGTGCTGCCGGACATCGACTACCCGTCGATCATCGACACCAAGGAAATCGGCGAAAGTGCACTGCCCGAGGCCATGCCGTGGGACACCATTCGCCCGGTGATCAAGCCAGCCGTCGACCCGTTCAAACCTTACCTGGCCCAGCTCAAGGCGCAGCATGAGGCGCGCAGCGACAAGGACGCAGAGTTCACCTATATCCGCGACCGCCTGGCTTTGACTCAGCAACTGATGAACGAAAAAACCGTCAGCCTGAACGAGCAGGAGCGCCGAGCGCGCCACGATGAAGTGGAAGCCAAGCAACTGGCGCTGGAAAACATCCGCCGCAAGGCCAAGGGTGAAGAGCCGCTGAAGGAGCTGAAAAAGGTGGACGAGGATGCCTTGCCCGCCGAGGACGAAGACACCAAGCCAGAAGATGATGCCTACCTCTCCGAGACCGGTCGTATTCTGATCGACTACCTGAGTGCAAGCACCAAGATGGCCAAAAAATAGGGCAAGCCTGAATGATGGCTAAATAAAATCAGCTGTCATCAAACAGTCATCGCGCTGTCGTGAAATATGGGCCGGGCATGTGAATGCCCGGCCCTTTCATTTTCAAGGACACCTCATGACCGTTGCCGAACAGCTCAGTGCCTTGGGTGCCATCCTGGCACACGGCAGTATTCACAGCCTGTTCCAGCCCATCATCTGCTTGAGCGAAGCGCGGGTGTTCGGCCACGAAGCCTTGAGCCGCGGCCCCTCAAACAGCCCGCTGCATGCCCCCCTGAACCTGTTTGCCATTGCCCGCCAGGGCGGCCGGCTGACAGAACTGGAAGCCGCCTGCCGCGAAAGCGCTTGCCGGTGCTTCAGCCAGCAGCAACTGCAGGGCAAGTTGTTCCTCAACGTGTCACCGGAATCGTTGCTGGAGCCGCACTACCCTTCTGGGCTGACCCTGAAGCTGCTCGAACAGGCCGGCCTGCCGCCAAGCCGGGTGGTGATCGAGTTGACCGAACACACCCCTACGGACGACTTCCAGCTGCTGTCCAACGCGCTGCACCACTACCGGGACATGGGTTTTTCCATTGCCCTGGATGACCTGGGCGCGGGCTATTCCAGCTTGCGGCTGTGGTCGGAGCTACGCCCCGAGTACGTGAAGATCGATCGCCACTTTATCGATGGCATCCACCTGGACCCGCTCAAGCGCGAGTTCGTGGGCTCCATTCTGCAAATTGCGCGGGCGTCCAAGGCACAGGTGATTGCTGAAGGAATCGAGCTGATGGAGGAACTGCAGGTGCTGATGGAGATGGGCGTAGACCTGGTACAAGGCTACCTGCTTGGGCGGCCGCAGGCGGTGGGCATACCTGGCGGTTACGCCCTGCCTGTACTGGCCGACGCCCTGTCGCCCGGCCAACCTACCGTGCGGTTGAACGCCACGGTAGCCCACCTGCTGCAGATGTTTGACCGCCATCAGCACCTGGATGCGATGCAAGTGGTGGATGCCGAGGGCCGCCCCTGCGGGCTGATCCCCCGGCACGCCCTGCCACCGCACCCTGTAGCTTGCCAGGGGCTGCACAGCAGCCCCCAACCTCTCACTTAACGGTAACGCTCAAGCCAGTGCGCGTAAGGCGCCGGTAGCGTCCACGAGGCCTTGTCCACCCCCAGCTCCTTGGCTGCGAAGTACGCCCAGTGTGGGTCTGCCAGGTGCGCGCGGCCGACCGAAACCAGGTCCAGCTGGTTGGCCTGCAGGGCGCCTTCAGCCAGTTGCGGCGTACCAAAGCCCCAGGCCGACGTCACCGGCAACTGGGCCTCACGGCGCACGCGCTCGGCGATCGGCCCCATGAACGCCGGGCCCCACGGGATGTTGGTGTCCGGGATGGTGAACCCGACACTGACGCTCAGCAGGTCAAGCCCACCGGCCTTGAAGCGGCGCGCCAGTTCGATCGACTCGGCCAGGGTTTGCTCGTCGCGGCCGTCATATTCCAGCACCCCGAAACGCGCGGTGAGCGGCAGGTGCTCAGGCCACACCTCGCGCACGGCTGCCAGGGTTTCCAGCAGGAAGCGGCTGCGGTTGTCGAAGCTGCCACCGTAGGCATCGGTGCGCTGGTTGGAGTGCTCGGAAAAGAAGCTCTGGCCCAGGTAACCATGGGCGAAGTGCAGTTCGATCCATTCAAAGCCGGCCTCGCGGGCACGGCGCGCGGCGTCGACGAAGTCCTGCTTGACCCGGGCGATGTCCTCCAGGGTCATGGCCTGGGGCACTTTCGGCAAGTTGGCACCAAAGGCGATGGCCGACGGCGCGATGGTCTGCCAACCCCGGGGGTCGCCTGCGGCGATATGGTCGTCACCCTCCCAAGGGCGATTGGCGCTGGCCTTGCGACCGGCGTGGGCAATCTGGATGCCGGGCACCGCGCCTGCGGCCTTGATCGCCTGCACCACCGGCACGAATGCCTGGGCATGTGCGTCGCTCCAGATGCCGGCGCAGCCGGGGGTAATGCGGCCTTCCGGCGATACGGCAGTGGCTTCTACGACCAGCAGGCCAGCACCACCGCGAGCCATGCCCGCCAGGTGCACGTGGTGCCAGTCATTGATGATGCCGTCTTCGGCCATGTATTGGCACATCGGCGGAATGGCAATGCGGTTGCGCAGGGTGATGTCTTTGAGGGTGAAGGGTTCGAACAGCGCGGCCATGGAAAACTCCAGGTTCATTGAATACGGTAGTTCGATCATAATCGAACTATGGCAATAATGAAAAGCCCCGGTATCATGCAGACCATGCGAGCCTACAAACATCCCACCGCTGATGACCTTATTCTTGAACGCGTGCTGTACGCCTTGAGCGACCCCGTGCGCCTGGGGATCGTGCGCCACCTGGCAGGCGTGGCGGAAGCCAGCTGTGGCGAGCTGGACGGCGGGCGGCCGAAATCGAGCATGTCCCACCACTTTCGCGTGCTGCGTGACGCAGGGCTGGTGTACACCCGCAATGTGGGCACCACCCACATGAACTCGCTGCGCAGCGAAATGCTGGCCGAGCGCTTCCCCGGCTTGCTGGCCTGCATCCTGCGCCAGCATTAAGCCGCACTCAAAAAAAAAGCCACAGGGTTAACCCCGTGGCTTCTGATCCCAACACCGCGGCTGCTTACAGCGCCATGTCGTTCTCTGGCTTGCTTTCAACCGGCTTGGCTGGCGCCGCAACGCTGGTACCGACGCTTTCGTCGATCACCGGCGGTTTTTCAAGCTGCAGCACTTCGGCGGTGTAGTTCCACTCTTTCTGGGTGGCCGCTGCCGAATCGTTCAGCTTGGTGCCGTAGCTCGGCACGATTTCCTTGATCTTGGCCTGCCACTCTGGGGTAGCGACCTTTTCCTTGAACACGGTTTCCAGCACGTTCAGCATGATTGGCGCCGCGGTGGAAGCACCTGGCGAGGCGCCCAGCAGGCCGGCGATGGTGCGGTCCTGAGAGGCCACCACTTCGGTACCCAGCTTCAGCACGCCGCCTTTCTCTTCATCGCGCTTGATGATCTGCACGCGCTGGCCGGCTTGCCACAGTTTCCAGTCTTCCTTCTTGGCATGCGGGAAGTAGGTCTGCAGGGCAGCGAAGCGGTCATCGTCAGACAGCATCAGCTGGCCAGCGAGGTACTCGACCAGGGGGTACTGATCGATGCCCACGCGGGTCATTGGCCACAGGTTGTGCGTCGTGGTGCTGCTCAGCAGGTCCAGGTACGAACCGTTCTTCAGGAACTTGGTGGAGAACGTGGCAAATGGGCCAAACAGGATCACGCGCTTGCCGTCCAGCACGCGGGTGTCCAGGTGCGGTACCGACATGGGTGGCGCGCCGGTGGAGGCAATGCCGTAGGCCTTGGCCATGTGCTGCATGGCAACGGTGGGGTTCTCGGTCACCAGGAACGAGCCGCCTACCGGGAAGCCTGCGTATTCCTTGGCTTCAGGAATGCCCGACTTCTGCAGCAGCTTGAGCGCGCCGCCGCCGGCACCGATGAACAGGAACTTGGCGTCGGTGGCGGACTTGGTACCGTCCTTCAGGTTCTTGTACTCGACGTGCCAGGAGCCGTCCTTGTTGCGGCTGATGTCCTGCACTTCGCTGGACAGCTTCAGGTCGAAGCCCTTCTGGGTTTGCAGGTGCGCGGCGAACTGGCGGGTGATCTCGCCGAAGTTCACGTCGGTACCGATCGGGGTCCAGGTCACGGCCAGCTTCTGGTTCGGGTCACGCCCTTCCATCATCAGCGGTACCCACTTGGCGATCTGCGCGTGGTCTTCGGAGTACTGCATTGGGCGGAACAGCGGGCTTGCCTGCAGCGCTTCGTAGCGCTTCTTCAGGAACTTGATGTTGTCATCGCCCCAGACGAAGCTCATGTGCGGGGTGGTGTTGATGAACGAATGCGGGTTCTTCAACACGCCCTGGCGTACCTGCCAGGACCAGAACTGACGGGAAATCTGGAAGGCCTCGTTGATTTCGATGGCCTTGGAGATGTTGATGTTGCCGTCTTTGTCTTCTGGGGTGTAGTTCAGCTCGGCCAGTGCGGAGTGGCCGGTGCCGGCGTTGTTCCAGCCGTTGGAGCTTTCTTCGGCGACGCCGTCCAGGCGCTCGACCATTTCCATCGACCAGCTTGGCTCCAGCTCGTGCAGCCACACCGCCAGGGTGGAGCTCATGATGCCGCCGCCGACCAGCAGCACGTCGACTTTCTTGGTTTCTGCGGCGTGCGCTTGCATGACAGTTGCAGCGACAGCCAGACCCAGCAGGGTCTTGCCAGCTTTCTTGAACATTGATCAATTCCAGTCAGGAGAACGGAGTAGGGCCTGTGGCTGGCCCAGATAAAGCGTGTTCTTCAGCGCGTGCTTGTTATTGATCATTGTCGGGCTGCCAGAGAACCAGAAAACGATTCTGGCTTTTGTCGTATTGACCGACGTCACTGAATCGTTTTTCTGATTGTAACTGAAATGCCAGCACAAACAAATTGGCCGCCTGGGTGCAAGGCGACAGGTTGTCTCAGGCCCGTGGGTTACGCGCTGATGGCATCGAAGCCGCAAACGGGCGAAGGCACCGGGCAGAACTGCGGGAATTCTTCTTCGACGATCCAAGGCTCCTTCATCACCAGGTACACGTCGAGGAACTCCGAATAGCCCGGCCATACGTACAGCCCGTTGGTTTCGGCCACTGCACGCGACAGCACGCCCATGCCGCCAAAGCTCTTGATCATCGACACGCTGACGATTTCACTGCCGGAATGGAACACCGTGGCACCGTCCAGGCCACCGCTCTGGCGGTCGGCGAAACGTGCAAAGATCGACGAGTAGGGGCATTCGGGTAGCGGCTTGATCACGACGGACGGCGCTGTGCCCTCGCTGACGGAACAGGCCACCACTTCGATGCGCAGGCCCTTGAGCGACACCGAGTAGAAACCGTCGGGCACACTGTCCCCCAGGATGACCACCATGTCAGCCTCGCCCTTGGCCAGCTTGGTGAGGTTGTCGGGGGACTCCGAGCAGCTGAAGATGGGGCTGCAGCCAGACAGGTTGCTGGCCACGCCTGCCATTACCTGCTGGTTGATTTCCATCGACAGGGTACTGTTCAGGGCGACGCGCAGCGGCTGGCTCTGGCGCTCACGCAACTGCTTGATCTTGAGTTGCATACGCTCGGAAGACCGGACGATTTCGAGCATGTGGGGCAGTATGCCCACCCCTTCCTGGGTCAACGACACGCCTTTGTTGGTGCGGTCGAACAGCTTGAAGCCGCAATGGTCCTCCAGCTTCTTCAACTGCGCTGCCAGCGCCTGGACGGTGACGTGTACCTGCTCGGCCGCATCGGTGATCGACCCGGTACGGGCGACATTGGCGATGTTCTTAAGCACCTTGATATCCATTCGACTCCCCTCCACCACTCGCGCGAACCCGCGTGCAACAAGGCCTGAGAGCATACCGCAGAACCCCTGCGCTGTCTGCTCGGCCGGTCGCCCGCCAGCAAGCGACGGTTGAGGCACCTCAAAAAAAAGTGAAGTTTCTGCCATCATTTCGCCTGCTAGATTGGCGCCCAGTTTTTCAACTGGAAGAGATGCCAATGCTTACACTCAAACGGAACATTGATGACGCCCTGCGCCAGAACAAGACGGTGAACGTGCTGGGCAGCGACTTTGCCCTGAACGGCGGGTTTGGCCACTTCGTGTCGTTTTCCAAGAGCTGGGAAACCATGGGTGTCGACCGCTACTACGGCCAGGCCGAAAAAGGCACCCGCTACCGCCGCTACAGCGACTTCGACTTCAACCCGGTCACCGGCGAGCTGCAACAGCTGGAACACCGCGCCTACGAGCAGTCCGAGCAACACAACCAGTATGTGGGCGGCATGCGGCGCCACTTCGAGGACGTGTCCAGCGACGTGTTCAATTCGCCGGTACTGCGCGCCCTGATCAAACTGGACTTCGACGTCTACAAGGCGGTGCTGCCCGAAGAACTGCACGATGTAACCTGGCAGTGCCAGGTGCACCAGATTCGCATCGAGATCAAACCCGGCGCGCAAATCGAAATCACCCCCGAAGGTATCCACTGCGACGGCTACCCCTTCAGCGGCGTGCATTTCTGGGGCCGCCACAACGTTGAAGGCGCCACCAGCAAGGTCTACGACAAACAGTCCAACGTGATCGACTCGGGCACCTACCAGGAAATTCTCGACACCACGTACTTCCTCGATCGCGAACTGCAGCACTACGTAACCCCGGCCATCAACCCCAGCGAATCGGAAATGGGCTACCGGCAGATCATCGCCATCTCCTTCTCCCGCCCGGGTAGCGAACATGACATTGTCAAATAGCCTCGAGCTGGCAGCGCGCAAGGTTGCCACGCCCGACCATATCAACGGCCTGACCATCAAGAAGGCTACGCCGTTCTACGCCACGCGGCTGGTCAGCTTTCTCAAGCGGTTCAACGAAGTGTCGTTCTGCGACTGGCAGAACGAAGACTTGCTGAAGGGGTTGCTGGGCTCGGACAGCACCTTCTGCTACGTGGCCGAGAACCACAGCGGGGCGATCATCGGCGCAGTGGCCGGTGGGGCGATGGGTACGCGCGGCACCATCAACCACCTGGCCGTGTCACCGGATTACCGGCACAGCCGCATCGGCACATCGCTGACCACGTCGATTCTCAACGACTTCCGCCAGCATGGCATCCGCCGTGTGTTCCTGTTCGTCGACGAGGCCAACCCCTCGGCGATGCACTTCTGGAACAAACAGGGCTTCAGCCAGACACGCGGTGAAATCACCTGCGAGGTCGACCTATGACCGACCTCGCATTGCAACCGGTATGGCGCAAGGAAAGCTTCTTCGACGCATTGCCGGTGATCACCGGCTATTTCGTGGTGAGCTTCGTATTCGGCGTGATGTGCATCAACGCCGGGCTCCCCTTGTGGCTGCCGGTGGCCATGTGCGTGTTCGTGTATGCCGGGGCGGCGCAGTTTGCCGCACTGGCCTTGATCACCTCAGGCGCACCGCTGCTTTCGATCGCGGTATCGACGCTGCTGATCAATTCGCGGCACATGCTGATGGCCATGTACATGGCCAAGCAGAGCGAGGGGCTGGGTATCAGCAAAACCCAGAAGCTGCTGTATGCGTTCGGCCTGACCGACGAGTCGTTCGCCCTGCACAGCCAGCGCCTGCAAGGCCGCAAATACACCCCGCCCGGCTACCTGCTGCAGTTCAATACCTGGTGCCATGCCAGCTGGATTGCCGGCGCCTTGCTGGGCGCAGTGGCGTCCGACGCCCTGCACCGGTTCTCGCAGTTCAAGCTGGACTACGCCCTGACCGCCATGATGATCTACGTGCTGGTTTCACTGTGCAACAGCCGCCCCAAGCTGGTGGTTGCCCTGGTAGTGATAGCCACCACGTGCCTGCTCAACGCGTTCTTCCCTTCCCCCCTCAATGTATTCGTGGCAACTGCCGTGGGTTGTGGAGTTGGCTTATGCCTGAAGAAAAGTACCTGATCGCTGCGGTGGCGCTGATGATGGCGATCACCTACCTGACCCGCGCCACGCCGCTGCTGTTCAGGATGCAGCGCACGCCCAAAGTGTTCAACGACGTCATCGAATACCTGCCTGTGGCGATCATCGCCAGCATCACCGTGCCAGCCTTGCTGATGGCCAAGGACGGCACGCTGATGGCAGTGAACGCCGACATGCTGGCCGCCATACCGGTGGCGCTGGTTGCCTATTTCACCCGCAGCCTGATTTTCAGCGTGGCGGCCGGGATCGGCGCACACATCGCGATCACGCTGTGGTCGTGACGTGAACCCGCCCAACGCAGCACCCCGCCCGCAGCACCCCGCCACTCACAAGGAAACCGGCATGAGCCAAGCACGCAAACAGGTGACACTTGCAAATTTAAGCGAGTTTGCGCGCCTCATGCCCAAGGGCCTGCCCCACGACGAGGTGATAGCGGCCATGAGCAGCCTGTCACTGAAGTGCTCGCTGAACTACGAGTTGAGCAAGACGTTTCTGGTTGATGGCTGGATCGTGGAATACCGCCACCTGCGCACGGCTGCGCAGCTTGCGCCGGTCAATGACCTGCTGCTGTTTACGACGTCGGGTGGGTTGCAGATCAAACGGGCTGATGGCACGCAACAGCTGCTTGAAAGCGGCGATCAGGTGGTGTTGCCGGCGGACAGCGAGGCTACCGTTTACCCGGTGGGCAGGGATGACAAGGTGAGTTTTATTGCCTTGTCGATGGAGCTTGATCTGGGCCAGGTGTTGCAGGAGATTGTGGATTAGCCGGCTATGCGGCACGTCCAGCGGCGGTGCAGGAACTGGTCGATTCGGCACTGATGCAACTGCAGATGCGGTCGCCGATAACCGCCGAACCACACAGCTTGCACTAGCAGATCTGGCCCCATCGCAGGCACACCCCGCGCCCCCTGTGGGAGCGGGTTTACCCGCGAAGGCGCCAGCAGAGCCAGCGCAAATTCCAGGGAAATACCACAATGCCAACCGACGCCCCAAAAGCCCCCACCACCGTCGGCAAGACCTGCTTCTACCTTGGGTGATGCCTCTGGGGGTTACATCATCCAGAGGCATCATTCATCGCAATCCGCCGCGAGCAGACGAAATAGCGGGCTCGAAGAGAAACTTGCTCATGCGAGCAGTCTCGGGCAGTAGAAATGCCCGAGACTGTTTCCATGAGCAGCTGATCGGTTAGTTGGTTTCCAGTTGATAGGCCTTGCTGACAAACAGTGCGGCAAACAGGCTTTTGCCTTCCTTGAAGGTGTACTGTTCTTCGAACTTGCCATCTGCAACCAGCTTTTGCGCGATGGCGCATTCCGAGTCGCTGTGGTCCTTGCCCTTGGCACCAAAGTCACTGCTCCACATCGACAGCCCCACCTCATCACAGAACGCCGCGAACTTGGCCTTGGGCACCTGTTGCAGATAACTGTCGTAAGCTGCCTTCAGCGGTTCGAAGCCGCTGTAGGTGAGTGAGTAGTTCTGCACCTTCGCCTTGCGGGCAAAACCGCTGACCGCTTCGGCCAACACGGCCTGGCCACCGTAGGGGCTCAACGCCCCGACCAGCATCGCACTGAGCGCCCCTTTGAGCTGAGTTTCAACGTCGTCCAGCTCTGGCAGCGACTGGAACTCAGCTTTGCGCACGATCTCACCCACCTTGGAACCGTCATTGCGGTGGGTGACCACCAACTCCATGGAGCCCTCGCCATCACTGGAGCGTTTGAGGGTGAAATCGACGTCGACCGTGGTACCAAACTCACCGGTGCTGCTGACCAGAAACGCACCGGTCACCGGTTGGCGCACGGCCATGTTGGTACCCCAGGCAAAGTTCGACTGGGTGGCCCGGCCGTTGGCGGCAAGCTCGGCGCGCGGCTGGATTTCGTCGCTCACATCAGCCACCAGTACAACTTCGGCACCCTTGGTGGCAACGAAGGGGTTGGCCATCTGCATGCCCAGCAACTGGATGTGAATGCTGCCATCCTTGTTGTCGCCATCATGGGCCAGTTTCAGCGCATCGGCCTTCAGGTACGCCCCGGCACCCTCGCGGCTGGCACTGAGCTGATATTTCGTCCAGCCTGCCAGGCCTTCACCGGCCGACACACCCTGAACCGACTCCATCATGCCGGCGAGGCCCCGCATGAACTGCTGGGTGCCGTTGGTTTGCGCTGCCGCCACGCGGATCTCGGGGTCGGCCACTGTCAGGTTGCCGGAGAACGCCGAGTAAGACACCTCCCCTTCCGACAACACATCTTCGAGGAAATAACGCTCCTTGAAATCGTCGTAGTAAGCCAGGGCGGCCTTCTTGCCCGAGTTGGCCATCAGCGCATAACCACCGCCGAGCACCAGTACCGCAGCGGCCACACCGCCTATCAGCAGTTGCTTGTGGTTCATCTGTTTGATCATGGTGTTTCCCTCACTGGACCATGGCGGAAGCGTTGTTCCAGTCGTTCACGTACTTTTGGGAGACCTCTGGGGTCCAGCTGAAATCGATGCCGGCGTTGGGGAACTCCTTGGCCAGCACGGCGCCGAACGACACCCTGTCTGCGCAGCGGTCCTGCTTGCAAGCCTCAGGCTCGCCCACGCTGTAGGCCCGGTAGGTAGGGATCGCGCGGCCGTCATCCAGCGGGTAGTACGGCGTAGCGTTGGCTACCTGTGCCACGTACCAGCCCTCGCTGTACTCCTCTTCAGCCACCAGGCGGCCCTTGCTGGGGAAGTCCAGGGTATAGAAGTCACCCTTCTTGCCGGTGACGTGCACCATCATTGGCGTCACCCGGGCCGAACTCGACGGGTTTTGCTGGGCCAATGGCGATGCAAAGCGCACCGTGATACCGGCCATCTGCGCCAGGGCTTCGGTTTCGCGGCCCTTGAATTCGAGCATGCCGTCCTGCAACTGCTGGTAGCGCTCCAGCACACGGGTGTGCACACGGGCGAGTTCCTGCTGGCGCTGGCGCTGCTCACGCACACGCTGCTGCTCGCGCTGCACCGCCCAGTTGGTGCCGTCGCGTACATCGAAGAACAGCCCCTGGCGGTTGATGCCGATACGGTTGCGGGTGATTTTCTGCGCATCGTTACCCCACATCCTGTTGGTAACCGCCGACACGTCTTTGACGATCAACAGGTCGGCCACGTCCGTGGTGGTCGGCGACAGTGTCTTCACCAGGTCGAAAATCGCCAGCGCGGTTTCTTTGTACTTGGCCGCATCCAGGGCGAACGATTCGTCCGGGGTGACCGCCACGTAGTAGGGTTCGCTACCGAAAGGGCGCAGCACACCATAGCTACTGCGGGTGAAGGCCAGGTACACCTTCATCTGCCGGTCGGGAATTTCGCCAAGCAGAAACACAGCCTGGTCGGCATCGGCTGCAAGATAGGAAACGGCCTTGTTCTTGACCGCAGGCTCCAGGGCTTTGGTAAAGATCAAACCGCTCGGGTGGACGTACACGCGGTTCCAGTTATCGCCACGGTAGGTGCCCACCGCTTTCCAGCTGATCTTCTCGAAGCTGCCCTCACCAAAACCGGATGCAGGGCATGGCATGGCTGGCGTGGTGCCAAACGACAAGGTATCGCCATCGCTGATGATCGACGTGCTGAGCACCCACTTGCACCCGCCGCCGTCGGTGACCTGCATCAGTTTGGGGTTTTCCAGGACCACGGACCGGCCAAAGTCCGATACGGGGGCCGCAGCGACGGCGGTAGCCGGCGGCGCGACAGGTGGAGCGGCCGGGGCTGGCGCGGGGGCCTCGGCCGCCGGGGCCGTGACTGGCGAGGCAGCAACGGAAGGGGCCGGGGCAGGTTCTACCTTGGCCGGTGGTACCTCGACAGGGGCGGGCTCACCCGCAGACGCGGCGGCGGGAGCAGCAGGAGCAGTGGCAGCGACGGGTGCTTCGGGCTGAGCAGGTGGTGCTGGTTCGGCTGGGGCGGCAGGTGCCTTGGCCAAGGTCACCAGGCCGAGGTTGCTGGCCGTGCCGGAGCCGCTGGCGTAGAGCCCGCCTTTGGCATCAACGGCCTTCCAGTTTACCTTGGCTGTCGGGCAGTCCTTGGCGAACACGAACGGCAGCTTGGTCAACAGGCCTGAGAGCATGTCCTGGTTGTCCCAGGCCGGGCGGCTGATGGTCATCTGGACCTCAGGTTTGCACCAGTTCGCCGCATCCCCGGGCACTTCGACCTTGATGTTGTCCTTTTTAGAGAATGCCAGCTCATGGGCGAATGCCTGTGGTGCCAAACCACAAGCGCCGATCACAGCCAGCGCAAGCGCGTGCTTTTTCATGAAATTCCTCAGATCAGTTCCCAGGTGCCGTTGGCTTGTTTGCAGAAGGTGCTCTGCTCTTGCTCGGTCTGGCCGCTTTGCGATTTCAGGCTGACGGTAACCGGGCGGCAGGCCGCTTCGGCGGCCACCGTCTGAGTGGGCAGCGATTGCAGCGAATCCAGGTCAAAGCCCTGGGTTTCCTTGCTGGCGGCAACGTCCAGCTCATCCAAGTTGACCGCTGGAGTTACCCGCTTGGCCACGGCCTGGGCCTTGGGCTCCACATAGTTCTTGTGCACGTAACCCACGGTCACACCCTTGCGTCCGACAAGGATCCAGTCCCCGGTGGAGCCCACTGCGGTGAATTCGGTGTGGTTCTTCAGGCTGCCCACCTTCTCCCCGGCCGGGTTGGGGGCCGCACGCACGTTCAGGTTGTCGCTGACAGTCACGTAGGGTTCGTTGATCAGCTTCATCGACGGTACGGCCTGAATCTTCGGCGCGCGCTTGACCTCAACCTGCTTGGTCTTGGTGTATTCCTTGCCCGGCACGATCTGAGCGGTGGCGCCGGAATGGTCGGACTTCCAGGTTACGGGCTGGGCACTGGCCGTGGCCTGCTGCTGGCTCAACACCTCTTGGGTGCGCAGGGCCAAGGCCTGCTGGTCCTTCTCGTCGAGCATGTTGCCGATGCGGTTGCCCACGTATGCGCCGATACCGCCTGCGATCAGCGCAGCGGCCAGCTTGCCGTTGCCACTGCCCATGGTGGAACCGATGGCCACACCGGCCAGGCCACCGATAACGGTGCCCGCTTGCTCTTTGCTGATGCCAAGCTGTGCGCAGGACGTGGTACAGGCGATGGCCACGGCCAGAAGGGAGGCGACGAATGTGTTACGCAAGGGAAAAACTCCATTTTCTGTGCGCACAGCGACGTACCGCAGCCAGGCACTGGCAGCAGCATGCGACGTTATGCGGGGATCTTAGAGGGGCGGCGTAGAGCCGGACCGGTAAGGCGCGAGGCATCCAACGAATCCATGTCAGAACAGGGTCACCACCCGGCGCACGTACTCATTACGGCGTTTGATCTGGGCGTGAGAGGGTCTAGAAGGCGCATTGTAGCGCGAGGTGCAGTGGGGAGTTCAAGACAAAATGTTGCTGGGGACGGTTTACCCCGCACCACCGGCACTCCCCCGCACCCAGTGGGAGCGGGTTTACCCGCGAAGAGGCCAGCAGAGACATCCTAAATTCCAGAGAAATACCAAATGCCAACCGACGCCCCGAGGAAGGTAACCAAAAGTTGATCTGGGCCTCGCACTCACTCAGCGCCATGGCCAAGGCGCTGCTGGATGATGCTGAGCTGGGGATGATGAAAAAGTAGCCAAAAACGAAAAAGCCCCTGAAAGCTTTCGCTAATAGGGGCTTCATCTTGTATGGCGGAGAGATAGGGATTTGAACCCTAGGTACTGTTGCCAGTACAACGGATTTCGAATCCGTCCCGTTCGACCACTCCGGCATCTCTCCAATGCCGCGCATCATACCAGCGAATTTTGAAAACGCAAACCTTTATTTTCTAAAAAACCACGTGGTATCAGGTGCTTGCGTGAACTGGCGCGTTACAGCGGCACGCCCAGGCGCTTGGCCACTTCTTCATACGCTTCGATCACATCGCCCAGGCCCTGACGGAAGCGGTCCTTGTCCATCTTCTTGCGGGTTTCCTTGTCCCACAGGCGGCAGCCATCGGGGCTGAACTCGTCGCCCAGCACGATCTGACCGTGGAATACGCCGAATTCCAGTTTGAAGTCGACCAGCAGCAGGCCGGCGTCATCAAACAGCTTGCTCAGCACTTCGTTGACCTTGAGCGACAGCTTTTTCATTTCGACCAGCTGCTCGGCGGTGCCCCAGCCGAAAGCGACAACGTGGGATTCGTTGATGAAGGGGTCGCCCTTCTCGTCGTTTTTCAGGAACAGCTCGAAGGTGGACGGCTCCAGCTTGATGCCCTCCTCCACGCCCAGGCGCTTGACCAGGCTGCCGGCAGCATAGTTACGCACTACGCATTCCACAGGGATCATGTCCAGCTTCTTCACCAGGCACTCGTTGTCGCCCAGCAGCTTGTCGAACTGGGTCGGCACGCCGGCTTCTTCCAGTTTCTGCATGATGAAAGCGTTGAACTTGTTGTTCACCATGCCTTTGCGGTCGAGCTGCTCGATGCGCTTGCCGTCGAACGCCGACGTGTCGTTGCGGAACAGCAGGATCAAGCGGTCGGCGTCGTCGGTCTTGTAAACCGATTTGGCCTTGCCGCGGTAGAGTTCGTCGCGTTTTTCCATGATTGGGCTCCGCTTGCTTGAGGTGTTGGGCTAGGCGATTTCGCGCCAGTCGAGCCCGTGTTCCTGGTTTGCCACCTGGAGCCAGCCAGGGTCGCACCCAAGGGTGTCGACGAAGCACTGGCGGGCCAGGTGTGGCAGGTTGTTCTTGCTGCTGAGGTGGGCCAGCACCAGGTGCTGCAGGTTGCTCCAGCCCAACTCCTGCACCAGGCTTGCGGCCTGATGATTGTTCAAATGCCCTTGCATGCCCCCTACCCGCTGCTTGAGAAAGTACGGGTAATGGCCGCGCGCCAACATGTCACGGCAGTGGTTGGCCTCGATCAGCAACGCATCCAGGCCATGGTAACGCTCCAGCAACCGCGCATCGTACGAGCCAAGGTCGGTCAGCATGCCAAACCGGTGCTTGCCATCACTGGCCACGTACTGCAACGGCTCATAGGCATCATGCTCGACCCGCGCGGCGGTAACCTCGAGGCTACCGATTTGCAGGCTTTGCCCACACGCGAGAAAACCGGCCACCTCCACCGGTTTGCGCAAACCGCGCAAGGTGCCCTGGCTGAGGTAGACCGGTACATTGTAGCGCCGTGACAGCAGGCCCACCCCATGCACGTGGTCGGCATGTTCGTGGGTAACCAGCACCGCACTGAGTTGTGCTGCCGAGACCCCGAGCAGCGCCAGGCGCCGCTCGGTTTCACGCAGGGAAAACCCGCAGTCGACCAGGATGAAGGTGTCACCACTGGCGATCAGCGTGCCGTTCCCTTGGCTGCCGCTTCCGAGTACCGCGAAGCGCACTTAGCCCAGGTGGTCCTGAATGGCGCTCAGCACGCGGCGGGCGACATCGGCCGGGGCCACGGTGTTGATGTTTTTCTCGACAGTAACCTGCACGCTCTCACCCACCTTGCTCAGGCGGACCTGGTAGCGCTCGGCACGGGCTTCGCGCTCTTCCTTGGTGGGCTCGCTGCCGAACATGCGGCCAAAGAAGCCAGGCTGGTTCTGCTTGTCTTCAGGCTTTTCGGACAGGTTGATGTAGTACAGGCCCAGGCTGCGGTTGATGTCTTCGACACGCCATTCGCCGCCCTGCTCCAGGGCACGGCCCACGCTGGACCAGGCACGGTCCAGGTCGGCACCCAGGAACAGTACCGGGTTACCGCTGCCGTCTTCGCTGAGGCTGACGCGGCTTGGCACATCGAAGTCGCGCTCTGCCAGCAGCGACACCGAACCGCCTTTCTCGGCGCTGCGGTTCATGCTGGCCAGCAGTTCGTCGACCAGCAGCGCATCGGCGCCGGTGTTGGTGGAGGTGGACGGGAAGTCGGGCTCGGCGCTGCTGCCGGCCGGGCGCTCGACGCTGACCACGTACACCTCGGAGGTGTTGCGCTGCACGCCTGGCTCGATACGCACCCGCACGCGCACGTCGCTGTTGGCGCTGCTGGCAGTGCTGGCCAGGCGTTGGCCCATGGACGCCGACAGCTCGTCGAAGCGCTGCCAGGTGGTGTTGAATTCGCCAGTTTGCGGGCGCTCTTCAGCGATGCGGAAGCCGTTGTCCTCGAAGAACTGACGGGCCACCGGCCACACTTCGGCTGGCGCATGCTGGGCCAGCACCCAACGGCTGGTGCCGCTGCGCTGCAGGCTGTAGTCAGTGGCCTGGCCGGCACCGCCGGTCAAGGGTTGCGGGCGCGGCACCACGAACTCGCCGGCGACGCTGTCGTCGGCAACGTTGCGTGGAATCGGCAGCAGGGGGTCGAGGCGCTTGACGCCGCTCACGTCCGAAGGCAGCTGCATGGGCGCAGTGGGGTGCGCCTGCAGGTAATCGCTGCCGCGGTCGCGGAAATAGCCATCTTCGCCCCACAGCCAGCCACACCCACTGGTGCTGGAGATGATCAGGGCAAGGGCGGAAAGACCAGCCAGTCGCTTCATGCGGGGTACTTCCTCTTAAACCAGTACGCCGGACTGGCGCAGGGCAGTACGGACTTTGTCGTGGCAGCCTTCGCTCAGCCAGGTCAGTGGCAGGCGAATGCCTTTTTTCATCAGGCCCATTTCAACCAGCGCCCATTTGACCGGGATCGGGTTGGACTCGCAGAACAGGTCTTTGTGCAGGGGCATGAGCGTGTCGTTGATTGCGCGGGCCTTCTCGGCATTGCCCGCAAGGGCGGCCTCGCACAGGTCGGCCATTTCGCGCGGGGCGACGTTGGCCGTGACGGAAATATTACCCTTGCCGCCCATCAGGATCAGCTCGACGGCAGTCGGGTCGTCACCGGACAGCACGATGAAGTCGCTGTCGACGCCTTCCAGGATGGCCTTGGCGCGGGCCATGTCGCCGGTCGCTTCCTTGATGCCGATGATGTTCTTGACCTTCGACAGGCGGATGACGGTGTCAGCCTGCATGTCGCAGGAAGTGCGGCCAGGTACGTTATACAGGATCTGCGGGATGTCGACGGCTTCGGCAACGTGCTTGAAGTGCTGGTATAGGCCTTCTTGCGTCGGCTTGTTGTAGTACGGCACCACCAGCAGGCAGGCATCGGCACCGGCATTCTTGGCGTTCTGGGTCAGGTGCACCGCTTCGGCAGTGGAGTTGGCACCGGTGCCGGCGATGACCGGCACGTGGTGGTTGCTGCGCTTGACGCGCTCGACCACGTGCTTGATGACCAGGATGTGCTCTTCGACATCGAGCGTGGCGGACTCGCCGGTGGTACCGACGGCGACGATGGCGTGGGTGCCGTTTTCCAGGTGGAAGTCTACAAGCTTGTCGAGGCTTTCCCAGTCAAGACGCCCTTGTGCATCCATGGGAGTGACCAATGCCACCATACTGCCCGCAATCATGTAACTGCTCCTGCCGGAAAAAGAGAGCGGTAATGGTACTGGGGGCATCGGCCTTGTACAAGCGAAGCAGGCGGGCGGAGCATTCCCCTCAGCGGCTTATTTCGCTACCCTTGATGCTTTGATCGGTGCAGCACGGCCCGTCGGGCCGTCGACCTTGCTCCCCGCCAGCGTTCATGGCCTCGCATGCGAGCCCCGGGCCCTGCCGGCAGGAGGCTTTCGCCCGTCCTGCACCGACCGCTCATCGCTTTAGGAATGCTGCATGTCCACCCCCACTGTCCGCGAACAATTCCTCGTCATCAGCGCCTTGGGGCCCAACCCCATGGAGCTGGCCAACGTGCTCAGCCGCGCCGCCTTCGAAAACCGCTGCGCGGTGGTCACCTCGCGCCTGAGCCGCCACGGCGAGACCAGCGCTCTGGTCTTGCAGGTAGGCGGCAGCTGGGACGCCCTGGCGCGCCTCGAAGCCATGCTGCCCAGCCTTGGCAAGAAGCACGGCCTGACCCTGGACGTGGTGCGCAGTGCCGACCAGGAAGTGCGCCCACAGGCGCTGCCGTACGTGGCCTACGTGAGCGCCGCGTACCGCCCGGACATCATCAACGAGCTGTGCCAGTTCTTCCTCGACCACCGCGTCGAGCTCGAAGCCATGACGTGCGACACCTACCTGGCGCCGCAAACTGGCAGCAGCATGCTCAATGCCCAGTTCACCGTGATCCTGCCAGCCGGCACCCAAATCAGCTGGTTGCGTGACCAGTTCCTGGACTTTGCCGACGCGCTGAACCTGGATGCACTGATCGAACCGTGGCGCCCCCAGAACCCTATGTAAGGAAGCCCCCGATGGCCGTAGCACTCGACCAACCCGTTGCCGACTTCCAGGCCCAGGCCACCAGCGGCCACACCGTGAGCCTGGCCGGGCTCAAGGGCCAGCAGGTGGTGGTGTACTTCTACCCGAAGGACAGCACCCCGGGCTGCACCACTGAAGGCCAGGGGTTCCGCGACCAGCACCCGGCGTTCGCCGCTGCCAACACCGTAGTGTTCGGCGTGTCGCGCGATGGCATCCAATCGCACGAGAACTTCAAGGCCAAGCAGGGCTTTCCGTTCGAGCTGATCAGCGACAAGGACGAGGCCCTGTGCCAACTGTTCGACGTGATCAAGCTGAAGAAGCTGTATGGCAAGGAATACCTGGGCGTGGACCGCAGTACCTTCCTGATCGACAAAAACGGTGTGCTGCGCCAGGAATGGCGCGGGGTGAAGGTGCCAGGGCACGTGGATGCCGTATTGGCGGCAGCCCAGGCGCTGAACGAGGGTTGAAAGTGATCAGGGCTGCCTGGCAGCCCTGATCTGTTCAGAGCAACGGCGAAACGCTGGGCTCCTGCCGGGGCCAGGCGTCCAGCACGGCCTTGATCAGGGTCGCCAGCGGGATGGCGAAGAAAATCCCCCAGAACCCCCACAACCCGCCAAACAGCAACACCGCGCAAATGATCGCTACCGGGTGCAGGCTCACCGCTTCGGAGAACAGCAGCGGCACAAGCACGTTGCCGTCCAGCGCCTGGATGATGGCGTACACGGTCATCAGGTAAATGAACTGGTCGCCCCAGCCCCACTGGAACAGCGCGATCAGCGTCACTGGCACAGTCACCACCACCGCCCCCACGTAGGGCACCACCACCGACAGCCCCACCAACAGCGCCAGCAGCGCCGCATAGTTCAGGCCCAGGCTGATGAAGGCAATGTAGGTGGCAATGCCGCAGATCAGAATCTCGATGCCCTTGCCCCGGATGTAGTTGGCAATCTGCCGGTTCATCTCGCTGCCCACCCGGTTCAACAGGGTGCGCTGGCGCGGCAGGTAGCCACTGACCCAGCGGCCGATCAGTTCGCGGTCCTTGAGGAAGAAGAACACCAGAATGGGCACCAGCACTAGGTAAATCATGGCGTTGACCAGCAGCGGCAGGCTGGACAGGGAGAAGGTGAGCGCCCATTGGCCAAACTTGCCGATTTCGCCACGCACCGACTCGATGGCGTGCAGTACCTGCTCGTCCGATACCAAGTGCGGGTAGCGCTCTGGCAAAAGCAGCAACAACGACTGCCATTTGCCCAGCATGCCGGGCAGTTCGTTGAACAGGGTAATCAGCTGGTGCCACAGCAGGGGCACCAGCACCAGCATGACCACCGCCAACGCCCCCATGAACAGGGCGAACACCAGCATCACCGCCAGCCGGGTGGGCACACGCAGGCGCTCCAGGGCATTGACCAGGCCTTGCATCAGAAACGCCAGCACCATACCCGCCAGCACCGGCGCCAGCATGCCACCCAGTGTGAGCACTGCCGTGAAGGCCAGAAACAGCAACACCGCCAGCACCACTGCCTCTTCATCCGAGAAGTAGCGCTGTACCCAGTCGCGAAGCACTTTGAACATTGACGATCCTTGGGAAGACTCAGGCCTTGCGCAGCCAGTAGGTATAAGTACCGGCCTCGGCCGTTTCGTGCAGCAGGGTATGACCGGCCAACCGGGCGAAAGTGCGGAAGTCGCGCTGGGAGCCTGCATCGGTGGCGATCACCTTGAGTACCGCGCCGCCAGGCAGGCGGTTGAGTTCCATCTTGGCCTTGAGCAGCGGTAACGGGCAGTTCAACCCGCTGGCGTCCAGCTCGGCATCACAGGTCAGGGGGGTACTCATGCAGGGTTCTCCTAGGGCAACGCCGGGCTGCTGGCTGATCGGCCGGTAAGGATAGCGCCACTGGTCGCCAACGTGTGAGCCCGCTACAGTAGCTATCTTTGACCAACGCGAGCCTCGTGCATGAATTTACTGCGCCCTACCCTGCTGACGCTGGCGTGCCTGCTGGCCCTTCCTGGCCACGCGGACGACCTGCCCTCGCTGGGTGATGCCAGTTCGGCGATCGTCTCGCCGCAGCAGGAGCACCAGCTGGGCCGCGCCTGGCTCAGCCTCCTGCGCGGGCAGGTCAACCAGCTGAACGACCCGCAGCTCAAGGACTACGTGGAAACCAGCGTGTACCGCCTGGCCGAAACCAGCCAACTGCAGGACCGGCGCCTGGAGTTCATCCTCATCGACAGCCGCGAGCTGAACGCCTTCGCAGCCCCGGGTGGCATTGTGGGTGTCAACGGTGGGCTGTTCCTCAATGCGCAAACCGAGGGCGAGTATGCCTCGGTGCTGGCGCACGAGCTGGCGCACTTGTCGCAACGCCACTTCGCCCGGGGCGTGGAAGCCCAGCAACGCATGCAGCTGCCGATGATGGCCGCGCTGCTGGCAGGTATCGTGCTGGCGGCGGGCGGTGCCGGGGATGCGGGTATCGGCATGATCGCCGGCACCCAGGCGGCAGCCATTCAGGAGCAGCGCCGGTTTTCGCGGCAGAACGAGCAGGAAGCCGACCGCATCGGTATCCAGAACCTGGAAAAGGCCGGCTACGACCCGCGCAATATGCCGACCATGTTCGAACGCCTGGCGCGGCAGTATCGCTACGATGCCAAGCCGCCGGAGTTCTTGCTCACTCACCCGGTGACCGAGTCGCGTATCGCCGACACCCGCAACCGTGCCGAACAGGCGCCCAAAGGCGGGGTGGAAGACAGCCTGCGTTACCAGTTGATCCGCGCCAGGGTAGCGCTGACCTACGAGGGCACGCCGGGCCTGGCAGCCAAGCGTTTCCGCGCCCAGCTCGATGATGACCCGAAACTGGATGCCGCCCGCTATGGCCTTGCCCTGGCGCAGATCAAGGGTGGCCAGCTGAACGAAGCGCGGGAGCTGCTGAAGCCCTTGCTGGCCAAGGCCCCCAACGACATCACCTACAACCTGGCGCAGATTGACCTGGACATCACCAACAACCGCCTGAGCGATGCGCAACAGCGGGCCGAGCGCATGCAGGGCTTGTACCCGGGCAACTACCCACTCAAGCAGGTACGGGCCGATTTGCTGGTGAAGCAGAACAAACCTGTCGAAGCCGAGAAGGTGCTCGACGACCTGATCAAAAGCCGCCCGGACGACCCGGACATCTGGTACGACATGGCCGAGGTGCGCGGCTTGTCGGGCAACACCATCGGCTTGCACCGCGCGCGCGCTGAGTACTTCACGCTGGTGGGAGATTTCGACCAGGCGATCCAGCAGCTTGATTACGCCAAGCGCCGCGCGGGCGGGAATTTCCCGCTGGCCTCGCAGATCGACCAGCGTCAGCGCGAGATCATGGAGCAGCAGCGCATGGTAAGGGAGATGATGGGCCGCTAAGGGCCCCTTCGCGGGTGAACCCGCTCCCACAGGGCTTGCACCTGCATGGCCCCCACAGGTATCGCACCGCCTAATGGTACTGCACACCCTCTGGGGACCCATACCGGCTGCGGGAGCGGGTTTACCCGCGAAGAAGACGACGCGCTCTGGCGTCAGGCATTGCCGGAGAGTTTCAGGCGTGCTGCCTGGGTGAAGTCCAGCATGCGGTTCAGGGGTTTGATCGCCTTGGGCACTAGGGCCGGGTCAACGAAGATTTCCCCGGTCTTGTTGCGCAGGCAATCAAGCACGCGCTCCAAGGTGTTCATGGCCATCCACGGGCAGTGGGCACAACTGCGGCACGCCGCGCCGTTGCCGGCGGTGGGCGCTTCCACGAACACTTTGTCCGGGCACAACTGCTGCATCTTGTAGAAGATGCCACGGTCGGTGGCCACGATGAAGGTCTTGTTGGGCAGGGTTTGAGCCGCCTTGATCAACTGACTGGTGGAGCCCACTGCATCGGCCAGTTCGATCACCGACTCCGGTGACTCGGGGTGTACCAGAATCGCCGCGTCCGGGTACAACGCTTTCATGTCTGCCAGCTGACGCGACTTGAACTCTTCGTGCACGATGCAGGCGCCATCCCACAGCAACATGTCGGCGCCGGTCTGCTTCTGGATGTAGCGGCCCAAATGCTGGTCCGGGCCCCAGATGATGGTTTCGCCGTTGTCCATCAGGCTTTCTACGATTTCCAGGGCGCAGCTGGACGTCACCACCCAGTCGGCGCGAGCCTTCACGGCGGCCGACGTGTTGGCGTACACCACCACGGTGCGTTCGGGGTGCTTGTCGCAGAAGGCCGAGAATTCCTCCACCGGGCAGCCCAGGTCGAGCGAGCAGGTCGCCTCGAGGGTGGGCATCAGCACGCGCTTTTCCGGGGTGAGGATCTTGGCCGTCTCGCCCATAAAGCGCACACCGGCCACGATCACGGTCTGGGCCGGGTGGTTCTTGCCAAAACGGGCCATTTCGAGCGAATCGGACACGCAGCCGCCGGTTTCTTCGGCCAGCGCCTGGATAACCGGGTCACAGTAGTAATGGGCCACCAGCACGGCGTTCTGCGCCTTCAGCTCGGCAGCAATGGCCGCACGGTAATCGGCCTCCTGCTCGGCGGTGAGCGGGTGAGGCTGCTTGGCGTCGAGGTGGGCCTGAACCAACAGGCGTTCGGAAATCTGGGTCATGATCGCTGGACCTGCAGGCGCCTGCGCGCGTCAAATCGAGTGTATCACCCGGCCCTGGCAGTTCGGCTAGGGGTGCCGGACGGCGCGCAGGCCGCCACGGCCCTCTGCGGGCGCGGATTATTATGGACGCCGAAGGCTACAGCCAAACCCGAGATTTCCAAAGCGGTTTTTGCGGGGTGGGTAGAGCAGTGTCGGCAGCCAGCATGGCCAGCTGCGAACACTGCGGGCAGGCCAATACTCAGCGGTCTGGCGTGAGCATTCCCAGCTGGGTGGTGACCAGCATGGCGAACTCTTCGACGGTCATTTTCTTGCCGTTGAAATCGACCTTGCCATCGGCATAGTGCAAGGCACTGACCACGTCATTGCCCTGCACGGTAGCCAGGCCGCTCTGCAGCGCCATCATGCCGGCCATTTCACCCGCCTGGCTCGACTGCATGGCAATGGCCTGCGCGTCGGTCTGCCCGTCCAGCAGCGCCTGCAGGGTGGCAAGGTCGCCCAGCATTGGCTTGGACAGGGACAGTTTGCTCTTGACCTGGGTGATGATCTGCCTTGCCAGCTGGTCCGATGGCTGGTCGAATGTGGCAGGGGCGGCAAAGTCCATCGCCAGGTTGAAGTGGCTCTCGCCGTTAGCCGTCTTGAAGGTCAGGTCTTCGATGGCCACTTTGGGCTTGGCCGCCAGCAGCTGGGTCAAGTCAGCCTGAAACTTGGCTTTCTCGGCTGCATCCATGTTGATTTGCGGCGCCGGCTGGCCTGCAGCGGAAGCTGCCTCGAACTCCGGCAGGTGCGCCTTGTACCAGAGGGACAGAGCCTGCAGCGCGGGCGCGTTGATCGAGTTCAGGCTAACGACCAGCTGCCCCTTGCCGACCGCACGCCCATCCCAGGTAATGTCATCGACCTTGTACTCGACACGAGCGCCGACATTGTCGCCCTTTTCAAGGGTTTGCAGGGCGTTCTGCTCCAGCCCCTTCATCACCAGCACTTGCTGCCGTGGCCCCAGCGTGACCTTGGCTTCGGCCAGGTACAGGTCGGCATTACCCGTGTAGATATTGTCATGCGCGGTGGCCGCGAGCTTGCCGCCGAGTTTCAGGCCCTGCAGCTCGAAGGTGGCAGGCGGCTGGTCGTCACGCACCAGCTTCATGACCAGCCGATCGGCCTGGCCGTGGAACCGAGAGTCTTTACCCTCCTGGTCACCGCTGACCTCCAGGTCCATGCCCGAGAAGTCCAGGCTGTTGCCATTGGCCTCGTCGACCTTGGCCGGCGCCAGGCGCACCTGGCTGGTCACGCCACCACCGTAGGCCAGGCTGGTCTGGGCGCTTAATGGCACCTGTTCGCCGGCGGCGGCGTACCAGGCAGCAGTAGCGTCGTCCTTGTCCAGGGTACTGTTGCTCAACGCCATCACCGGCATCAGCTTCAATGCCTTGACCCTGGACCACGGGAACGGGCCGTGCTCGATCTGGTCTGTGACACCCAGGTCGAAGTTCGCCACCTCGCCCTCACCCACATTGATATCCCGTGCCTTGAGACGGTACTGGGCGGTGCTGATGAACCAGTGCTGTTCGAGCGAAACGCGCTCGATGGTCATGGTGCCACCGGTGGTCACCAGGGCCTTCTGCAACTGCGCATTGCTGCGGGCCAGGGCGACATCAAGCTCGGCCGGCAACTGCTTGCCGGTGTACCAGGCGCCACCGATGACTACGACGGCAATGGCGACTGCCAAGCCGGAGAGAATGCCTACTGATTTCTTCATGAATAGAACCGATTGATGTCCATAAGGGTTGTGCAGGCGGCATCAAGGCCGCGTCGAATGCGAAGAGTAGCATTGCGCGGCAGGGGTTGTTGGCTCCGAACCAACGGAAAACGCCGGAGAAGCCACCCGTCCCATTACCCCTGGTTGCCCGTTAATTTTTACGAACACCCATATTGGGTACGACTTGCTAAAAACCCTATTAAATTGAGGGTTCTTCGTAGTCTATCCCGATATATATTCCGATTACGACACTTCCTGTCACGTTTAACTTGACACCCAGTCACCCTTCGTTTTTTATTTTCACCACTCAGCGCGCCGCAACCGCGCCCCTCGCCGCTCCAACATAAAGGTGAACAACATGGAGCCCATCCGCTCGCCCTTGCCGCATGCGCAATCGACCGTGCCCGCCGCCCAGGCCCTGCTGCAGGAGCCTCGCCAGCATGCAGCCTGAACACAGCACCCCTGGCCACGGCCAGCTCCGCAAGACCCTGCGCCTCTGGCATGTGATCATCATCGGCCTGGCCTACCTCACCCCCATGACGGTGTTCGACTCCTTTGGCATTGTGTCAGGCATCACCGCCGGCCATGTGCCCAGTGCGTACATCCTGGCCCTGGCCGGCATCCTGTTCACCGCCGTGAGCTACGGCACCCTGGTAAAGCGCTTTCCGCAGTCCGGGTCGGCCTATACCTACACCCAGCGCGCCATCAACCCCCACGTAGGCTTTCTGGTGGGCTGGTCGTCATTGCTGGATTACCTGCTGCTGCCGATGGTCAATGCACTGCTGGCCAAGCTCTACCTGTCGGCCATGTTCCCCGAGGTACCGCAATGGCTGTGGGTGGCCGGCTTTGTCACCCTCATCAGCCTGATCAACATGCGCAGCGTCAACCTGGTGGCACACTTCAACCTGCTGTTCGTGGGTGTGCAGGTGGCGATCATCGCCGTGTTCATTTACCTGTGCGTACGCGGCCTTGGCCAGGGTGAAGGCCTGGGCACGGCCTGGAGCCTGCTGCCGTTCGCCGACCAGCAAACCCAGCTGAGCGCCCTGGCCGCTGGCGCGACCATCCTGTGCTTTTCGTTTCTGGGTTTCGACGCCGTGACCTGCCTGTCGGAAGAAACCCGCGACCCCGCCAAGACCATCCCCCGGGCAATCTTCCTCACCGCGCTGATCGGCGGCCTGGTGTTCATCACTGTGTCGTACTTCATCCAGGCCTACTTCCCGACCATGGCACGCTTCCATGACCAGGAAGCTGCCCTGCCGGAAATTGCCCTGTATGTGGGCGGCAAGCTGTTCCAGTCGGTCTTTATCGCGTGCACGGTCATCAACACCATCGCTTCGGGCCTGGCCTCGCAAACCAGCGTGTCACGCCTGCTTTACGTGATGGGCCGCGACAAGGTAATCCCGCCCAGCGTTTTTGCACGCCTGCATTCGCGCTACAAAACCCCGGTGCTGAACATCGCGGTGGTGGGGCTGATTTCGCTGTCGGCGATCTTCTTCGACCTGGTCACCGCCACGTCCATCATCAACTTCGGGGCGCTGGTTGCGTTCAGCTTCGTCAACCTGTCGGTGATCAACCATTGCTACCTGCGCGAGGGCAACCGTCGCGGCCTGGCCAACCAGCTCAAGTACCTGGTGCTGCCCACCACGGGCTTTTGCATCATCGTCTCGCTGTGGCTCGACCTGAACGTGCATTCGCTGCTGTTCGGCGGGCTGTGGGCAACACTGGGGCTGCTGTATCTGGCCTGGCTGACCAAAGCGTTCCGCGCAGCGCCCCCGAACTACGTGGCCGAATGACCCTTGCCCCACCACAACGCCCGCGCCTGATCGCGGGCGTTGCCCCATGACTCACGAGGTTTCCCATGCTGCTGCGCCGCCTGTCCATCCAGTGGAAGATCACCCTGCTTGCCGGGCTGTGCCTGCTGGCCATCGTTGCCGTGCTGGTGGCCACATCCCTGGCCCAGGCGCGGCGCAGCGCGGCGTTGGTCAACCAGACCAGCACCGAGCTGCTCGACAACAGCGCACGGGAAAACCTGCAGGCCCATGCCGACACCCAGGCACTGCGCATTCAGCGCTACTTCATGGACACCTACCAGTACGCCAATGGCTTTGCCCGCCTGGTGAGCGCCCTGAAGACCCGCGGGGGCAGCGACTTGCGTGACGCACTCACCCAGCAGGCGCGCACTGCGCTGGCCGGCAACCCGCAGGTGATAGGCCTGTACCTGGTATTCCAGCCAGAGGCCCTGGACCAACAGGACACCCAACACCGCGGCGATGCTGCATCTGGCAGCAATGAGGCAGGGCGCTTCTCGCTGTACTGGTCGCAACCGCAGCCTGGCATGCTGGAGCGGGAAGCCATGCCCGAGTCGATGCTGGGCGACACCAGCATCGGCACCAATGGCGTGGCAAAAAACCGCTGGCTGACCTGCCCGCAGCAGACAGCCAAGGCCTGCATGCTCGAGCCGTACCTCGATGAGGTCAACGGCAGTCAGGTGCTGATGACCAGCATCGCCCTGCCATTGCTTGAAGGGGGCAAGGTGGTCGGCGTCGTAGGCCTGGACATCGGCCTGGCAACCTTGCAGCAACTGAGCCTGAGCGGGCGCAGCGAGTTGTTCGACGGCCAGGGCCAGGTGAGCATTGCCAGCGCCGCCGGCTTGCTGGCCGGCAACAGCCGCGACGAGCACACGCTTGGCCAGCCGATTGCCCAAGCGGCAGCCGACGGCGTGATGCGTGTGACGCAGCCCTTTGCGCCCATTCCAGGCAGCGCGCCGTGGCAAGTCACGCTGGAGGTGCCGCAAGCGGTGTTGCTGGCGCCGGCCGTAGCCTTGAACCAGCGCCTGGGGGCCCACAGCCAGCAGGCCAACCTCACCAGCCTGACGATCGGGCTGGTTGCTGCACTGATCGGCCTGCTGCTGGTGTGGCTGACTGCGCGCGGTGTTACACGCCCCATCCTGGCTGTAGCCGCCAGGCTGGAGGACATCGCCAGTGGTGAAGGTGACCTGACGCGGCGCCTGGAGTACGCCCGCGAGGACGAGCTGGGCCTGCTCACCGGCGCGTTCAACCGCTTCCTCGACAAGCTGCAACCGGTCATTGCCCAGGTCAAAGGCTCCCTGCACCAGGCCCGCGCCACAGCTGACCAGTCGGCAGCCATTGCCACCCAGACCAGCAATGGCATGCAACAACAGCACCGGGAAATCGAGCAGGTCGCCACGGCAGCCAATGAAATGAGCGCCACCGCGATGGACGTGGCCCACAACGCCTCGCAGGCGGCCGAGGCGGCGCGGGCTGCAGACCAGGCGAGCCGTGATGGGTTGCAGTTGATCGACAGCACCCGCCAGGGCATCGACCGCCTGGCCGACGGCATGAACGCCGCCATGGCCGAAGCGCATGAACTGGAAAACCGCAGCGCGCAGATCGGCTCGGTGCTGGAGGTTATTCGCACGATCGCCGAGCAGACCAACCTGCTGGCCCTCAACGCTGCCATCGAAGCGGCCCGCGCGGGCGAGGCCGGCCGTGGGTTTGCGGTGGTAGCCGATGAAGTGCGCGGGCTGGCCCAGCGCACTCAGGTGTCGGTCGATGAAATTCGCCAGGTGATCGAAGGCTTGCAGCAAGGTACCCATGACGTGGTGGGGGCCATGCAGGGCGGCCAGCAGCAGGCACAGGAAAGCGCTGCGCGCATGGAGCGAGCGTTACCGGCCCTGCAGCGTATTGGTGAGGCGGTGGCAGTGATCAGCGACATGAACCTGCAGATCGCCTCGGCGGCAGAAGAGCAGAGCGCGGTGGCCGAAGAGGTGAACCGCAACGTGGCCAGCATCCGCGATGTGACCGAGTCGCTGGCCGGCCAAGCCGATGAGTCAGCCCGCATCAGCCAGTCGCTGAACCAGCTTGCCAACCAGCAACAGGCGCTGATGGAACAGTTCCGCGTCTAACCTGTGGGCCAATGTACCTGATTCGCGGGTGAACCCGCCCCCACAGGCATGGCGGCGCCCTCGCAAAGGGGGCCTTGCAAGCAACGCAGCACCGACGTTTTTACTGAGCACACTGATTATGCAAAACCCAAGCAGATCCACTTTCTTCGACATCACCAGCGAACAGGGCCTGTTACGGACCTCCATCGCTGTGACCCTGTTCATCGCCACCATCGGCATCGCCTTCGGCCTGGCGTCCGGGTCGTTCTCCATCGTGTTCGATGGTGTGTATTCGCTGGTCGACGCCAGCATGAGCGGGCTGTCACTGATGGTGGTCAGGCTGATCACCGCGCATGCCACCAGCCTGCAGATGTCACGCAAGCTGCGCGAGCGTTTCACCATGGGCTTCTGGCACCTGGAACCCATGGTGTTGGCGCTCAACGGCATCCTGCTCAGCGGCGTGGCCATCTACGCGCTGATCAATGCCATCAGCAGCCTGCTGCAAGGCGGCCGACACCTGGAGTTTGGCATTGCCATGGTGTACGCGGTGCTCACGGTGATCGCCTGCGTGACCATTGCCGTGGTGGAAGCCCGCGCCAACCGCCAGTTGCGCTCGGACTTCGTGGCCATGGATGTGAAAGGCTGGGTGATGTCGGCCAGTATCACGGCGGCCTTGCTCATCGCATTCTGCTTTGGC